>NZ_JAFMVC010000002.1 GCF_025499605.1 Carboxylicivirga litoralis
GGTAGAGTACCCAAAAATATTGATAAGTACTTGAACTAATAAATTACTGGTGCAACACACCGCTATAGCGTTTAGCAGTCCGGTTCCCTGCTACCGCACGAGTACGATAGCTATCGTACCTTTCGTGGGGTTTTGTTAACAGGAACGCGCTATCACTTCGCTTAGCACTGCAGAAGGAACTATCTTATTAAAACCTAAACCATAACAAAATGAAGAAACACTTATTGTTAATAGCGCTGCTCTACATTGTGTTGGCAGCCTGTAAGCATCAAACCGGTAATTCGGTAATACAAAAAGTGGAGGCCGATAGCTTGGTTCATCATGTGGATGTTTACAAAGGCACATTGGTTGAAACCAAGGGAGTGATTCGCCATATTTGTGGTGTTGATAAGCGCAAGATGAAGCTTCAATCGGAAGGAGGTCGGTATATTAAAATAGTGCCCGCCGACACCGCCACTTGCTTCGACAGAGATTTATACAAACGAAAGCTGTTGGTGCGCGGCATTGTGCGCGAAGAGCGCATTAAAAAAGAAACCGTTGCACAGATGGCCGAAGATAAAGCACTTCTATGCTCTATTGATCATGCTCCTTGTGTTGACAAGCCCTGGATTGAAAAGATGAAGAAAAGAGGTGTGGCTGATAGCTTGTCTAATCGAGCTGTTGAACAGCTTAGAAGCGATATGGTTATAAAGAGCAGAGATTACGTGTCGGTGGTGGTGATAGAAGCCAATGAGGTAATAATAATAGAATAGAGCTCTTGCTTGGCCGCGGAAGCAAATTTTATAGTTTTAAAGTTGAAACAGGTTTGTTGATTAATGGCGGCCTAAACGACTTTGTTAAACCTATGAATAATAATGATTCAGGTCGGCCTCAGCCGATGAACCAAAAAACAAGTTTAAATTGATGGTTAAAAATTGATTTCTGTTTGAGACTTTTGGAGGAAAGGAAAAAGGCGAGTTTAATCAATTTCAGTCAATGAAACGTAGTTTTTTGAGTGGAGCGGGTGGAGCCTTGAACTTTTTTCCTTAGTTTTTTAGTTCAAGCTAAAAAAGTAAGTCGGGTTTGGGCGAAGCGCCAATATAAATAGGACAATATTGTTTGTTGACAAACGAAATTTGCAAATCAACATTGTTCATCGACATAATAATTCGATTAAAAGATTTACAAAATGGGACAAAAGCACTTTAACGAACAAATGGTAATCGACACTTTACAACTTTGGTGTGACAATGTGGTGTTGATTGGAGAAATTTATGCAGAGGGTGGAGATTACCAATCGGCGGCTGAGAAAGTACTAAGCCAAAACTATGACTACGACAATGGCAAGGTCTTGTTTAAGCCAACATTAGCCTTTGGCCCTCAAACATTCAGGCCCACGAAAGAGGGAGCTGTTTCCTATTTTATTGGAGGTAATAGTAATTTCCCCAATGATAAAGGCTTCAAATTAAAGCCTTGGGTTAAAGTGTGGTATAATAAGCTAGACTACATATTGCACGGTGATGTAGCCATGGTTCAATGCAATGTTCATTTGATTGGAGCCGACGACAGCCATATTTTTGTAAACAAAAGCTTTGTATTCAAAATTTGCGATGATGATAAAATCCGAATCATTTTACATCAGTCGTCATTGCCTTATTTGCCGGAGGCAGTTACACAATAAAAAAACCTGTCAGGATTCTAAATCCTGACAGGTTTTATTTTATACGTCAAACTCTTCAACTTATAAACTTCTCAACTCCACAAAGCAAGCTGCCAATCATCTATAGTCTAACTTCTAGTTGGCTGTTGATTTAAACAAGCTGTAAATAGTCTTTGTACTCATATCTCACTACTCTCTGCTCAATTACACCGCTACATTGTTATCGCGCAAGGCATCGTTTAACGATGTCTTTTTATCAGTCGATTCTTTGCGTTGTCCAATAATTAAAGCAGCAGGTACCTGGTATTCGCCGGCCGGGAATTTCTTGGTAATGCTACCCGGTATCACTACTGAGCGAGGCGGTACATAACCTTTGTATTCCTTAGGCTCGTCGCCACTTACATCAATAATTTTTGTAGAGGCTGTTAATACCACGTTGGCACCTAATACGGCTTCTTTACCCACGCGCACACCTTCAACTACAATGCATCGAGAGCCGATAAAAGCATCGTCTTCGATAATAACCGGGGCAGCCTGCACTGGCTCCAATACACCGCCAATACCCACGCCACCGCTTAGGTGAACGTTTTTACCAATCTGTGCACAGCTACCTACTGTGGCCCAGGTGTCAACCATGGTTCCCGACCCAACATAAGCACCAATATTCACATACGATGGCATCATTACCACACCCGACTCCAGAAATGCACCATAACGAGCAACGGCATGAGGCACCACGCGAACGCCCTGTGCTGCATAATCCTTTTTAAGCGCAATTTTATCATGGAATTCAAAGGGACCCACTTCAATGGTTTCCATTTGCTGGGTAGGGAAGTAAAGAATAACCGCCTTTTTCACCCATTCGTTCACAATCCAATCGTCACCATTGGGTTCAGCAACGCGTAATTCACCCTTATCCAATTTCTCAACTACTGTTTTAATTACTTCAACTGTTTCGGGCTTACTTAACATCGACCGGTCGTCCCAGGCCTTTTCAATGATATTCTTCAATTCACTCATTGCTATTTATTTTATTATTGTTTTGTTATAAATCAATTTTTTCTAATGGTCTATCAACCTATTGGGTAAGTGACCTAATAGCTGCAAAAATAATTTTAATTCATCAGATAACAGTATAAAAAATTGTTAAGGGCTTTTGTTTTAACTATTTAGTTGTGCTGTGTTAAATGCTGTCATTATCAGGTGCCTTTGTTGAAAAAATAACAGATATTGATGGAATTATAGTAAATTGCTAAACCAGTATTGGAACGGATGTCATCTTTAATTAGATGATATTTACTAAAGATGACATACGTGTTTCTTCGCACGCCTCAACCCCGAAACCATAAACAGGAAACTTATACTTCCATCTAACTCTAACTGTTAACGCCTGTTAATAAATAAGCGTTTGTTGAAATTATATGCCTGATAAAAGCATTCGTTTTATATTAGCTTATCCTAACCAGTTTGTATGAAAATTCGGATTATAATAACAGTGTTCATTTTGGTGTGCCTCCCATGGGCAAGCGCATTCGCTCAGCAGCAAGTGTGGCTTCACGGGCAGGTTGTGCGCGAATCGGATAATGCAATAATTCCGCTGGCGCAAATTGCCAGTTTTAAAAAGATGAATGTGTTTGCGGCCGATTCAACAGGTGAGTTTAAAGTTATTTTGGATGGCAACGACAGTATAAAAGTGTTGGCTTTGGGTTTCGAGTCACGCATTTTTCATTTAGATAGCCTGAATGTTGATGCTGATTTAAGGTATCAATTTCCACTAAAGCAAATAAGCTATCAGGTAGAGCAGGTTGACATTCATTCAAATGTGCATTACAATAACTATATGGATTTATTAAGAGCACAAAAGCTAAAGCGGCAGGAAATGGATTTGATGTTACCAAGCGATATAAAGTTGGGTAAGAAGCCTGATATTCCGGCAAATATTCGACCCGATTACAATGGACCGCCTCCCATTCTTGCAGCAGTCATTCAGCCTTTCAGTTTTATCGATTATTACACCAGTAAAACAGATAAGCGAAAGAGGCAATATATGAAGTTGTTACAAAAAGAAAAGCAGCTGAATCTGTTGACCAATGAAATGATGCAGGAAGTAAGTGGTCTTGAAGGAGAAGCACTTCAGAACTTCATCATCTATTGTAATTCAAATATTAAGCTTAATGACAATGAAACATCGTTAAGTATTAAGTATAAGGTTATTGATTTGTTTAACGAATATAAAACCAAATCATAGTTTGAAAGCACAGAATATATATTGTTTGTTAATACTACTTGTGTATCAGTTATCTTCTTTTGCACAAGAAGAAGTTGAGAAGCATTTACTGATTGGAAAGGTTGTACATGCCGATAGCATCACGGCTGTGCCCTTTGCTTTTGTGGCAAATAGTCAAACTGGTTTTGGTAAAGAAACACACGATGATGGTGTTTTTAAGTTAAATACATCGCCTAATGATACCCTCTTTTTTCGATGCCTTGGATATCAGGATACCATGCTTGTTGTTAACGAAGACATGTTGAGCGACACCTTGCTTTGGGTTGTTAAAGAGAAGACTTATGAATTAGGCTCGGTTGATGTGTTGATGTTCCGTTCTTATGCTTCGTTCAGGCACATGGTGGCCAATATGGATATGATGCCGACTCAAGGAGTTAGTATGCCGATAGTGTTGAATCAAGCGGCAATAAAAAAGGCGATTAGAGAGAAGGAAATGGCGGCCGGACTGAATAATGGGTTTGGAGTAGGCATAGGTTTTGGTAGTGGCGGTAAGACGCGAGCCGAGAAAAAATACGAAACGTTTGCAGCCAATGAGAAGCGGTATGAACGATTTAGAGAGATGACTTCGCGCAAAAATATGCAGTATCTCACCAAGTTCGAAGGAGCTGAATTGGATTCGTTTATGGTCTTCCTACGAACAAAACATAAAATTAACCCTGAACTGTCTGATTACAAAATGATGGAGGCCATCAATCTGGTTTTTGAAGAATACCTCGCTTTAAAAAATGATACCACCCAAAGACTTAAATAGTGACATTTATCACTTCGACATTTGAACTTACATTTGCGGCGAAAGTTGCCGTTTGTGATGAGGTGCTGTAAGTGTAAGTTATACAGGTGATAAGAATAAGATTAGGATGTCTTTAAATAAACATGGAATTTCGAACCATACCTTATATAGAGATAGAGTAAAAAAATAGTAAGGTACAAAAGGCTTATAATATCAAATTGTAAAATTATTTGATATTTTTTTGACTATTTCTTTGGAGTTATAAAAATCAATCCTACATTTGCTAACGTAAAAAGCAGAAATTGGTGAATCAAAAAATGTGATACACCGCAAAAGCAAAGAGCAAGATGAAACGAACATGTAATTTTTAATCTTACAAATTACAAAGAAGTAAAGATTAAAAATTCTTGTAAGTTCCATGTGACAATTGAAAGTAAACAGAAGCACATGAAATTTAATTTATCACTCATTCTCGACATTATTATTATTCTCGTGGTCATTATTATTAGAACCTAGAGGAGTGAGAATGCTATGTAGATAAATCAACGAAGATACGATACAAAAGAGCTTTTCTCACATACGAGAAAAGCTCTTTTTTTTGATACAAACGGAAACAAAACAATGAAAATAACACTAAGAAGCGCAACATCAACACAAGGACGACGAATGGCCGGAGCCAGAAGCCTGTGGCGTGCCAACGGCATGAAAGAGCAACACTTTGGCAAACCGGTGATAGCTGTTGTTAACTCGTTCACTCAGTTTGTGCCGGGTCACGTGCATTTACACGACATTGGCCAAATGGTGAAACAGCGCATTGAAGCCAACGGATGCTTTGCAGCTGAGTTTAACACCATCGCCATTGATGATGGTATCGCCATGGGACACGACGGGATGTTGTATTCATTGCCATCGCGCGATATAATCGCTGATAGTGTGGAGTACATGGCCAATGCACACAAGGTAGATGCCATGGTATGCATCAGTAATTGCGACAAAATTACGCCCGGTATGCTGATGGCATCCATGCGTTTAAATATTCCAACCGTATTTGTATCAGGGGGCCCCATGGAAGCAGGTAAAGCTGGTGGCAAGGCATTGGACTTAGTAGATGCCATGGTAATGGCTGCCGATGATAACGTGTCGGATGCTGAAGTAGATGAAGTGGAGCGTAACGCCTGTCCTACCTGTGGTTCGTGTTCGGGTATGTTCACCGCAAACTCTATGAACTGCCTGAATGAAGCCATTGGACTGGCTTTACCCGGCAACGGTACGATAGTAGCCACACATGTTAATCGTAAGCGTTTATTCGAAAAAGCTGCCGATTTAATAGTTGACATCACCAATCGCTATTATGGAGAAGGTGACGAATCAGTTTTACCACGTTCAATTGCCAGCTATAAGGCGTTTGAAAATGCCATGACTTTAGATATCGCCATGGGAGGTTCAACCAATACGGTTCTTCATATTTTAGCGATCGCACACGAGGCTGGTGTCAATTTCACTATGGATGACATTGACCGTTTATCGCGCACAACACCAGTATTGTGCAAGGTAGCACCTAACTCGCATTATCACATCGAGGATGTAAACCGCGCCGGTGGTATCATGGCGATTTTGGCCGAGCTAAACCGAGGCGGTTTATTGCATACCGATGTAAGTCGTGTTGATTTCCCCAGTTTGAAAGAGGCTCTGGCAGCGTATGATGTTCTATCACCAGTGGCTACTGAAGAAGCTAAAGAAGTATATAGCAGTGCTCCTGCAGGGCTGTTTAATCTAACCATGGGATCACAAAAAACAGAATATGCCGAGTTGGATTTAGATCGCACAAAGGGCTGCATTCGCAGTGTTGAAGGTGCTTACTTTAAAGATGGCGGATTGGCTGTTTTATTTGGTAATCTGGCCGAGAAGGGTTGTATCGTTAAAACAGCTGGTGTTGATGAATCCATCTTTACATTCAACGGAACTGCCCGTGTTTACGAGTCGCAAGACGATGCTTGTGAAGGCATTTTATCAGATGAAGTAAAAGCCGGCGATGTGGTCATCATCCGCTACGAAGGTCCTAAAGGCGGACCGGGCATGCAAGAGATGTTGTATCCAACATCTTATCTGAAATCAAAACACCTGGGTAAAGCATGTGCCTTGTTAACCGATGGTCGTTTCTCAGGTGGTACATCGGGTCTGTCCATTGGGCATGCATCACCCGAAGCTGCCGGTGGAGGTACCATTGCCCTGGTTGAAAATGGCGACCCTATATTGATTGATATCCCTAACCGAAAAATAGAATTACAGATTAGTGAGGACGAGCTCGCTCAAAGAAGAGCAGCCGAAGAAGCAAAAGGCGACAAAGCCTTTAAACCAGGTAACCGCGAACGATATGTGTCAAAAGCGCTTAGAGCTTATGCAAGCTTAGTAAGTGCAGCTGACCAGGGCGCTGTAAGATTGATTGATTAGTAAGCTGCTAGAGGCTAGACAATAGCCTCATGGCATGATGAGCAAAACAATAACCATAATGGCAATTGCTAGAAACTAGCAGCCAGTAGCTTTGAAAAAAATGGAAACACAAACGCAAACAACAACCATGGAAGCCAAAGAAACGACATTGAAACGAATGAGTGGCTCCGAAGCATTGATGCAATCATTGTTGCATGAAGGAGTAGATTTGTTATTCGGGTATCCGGGTGGGGCAATTATGCCGGTGTATGATGCACTTTACCACTATCAGGATCGGTTAAATCACATCTTAACACGTCATGAACAGGGAGCTGTTCATGCGGCTCAGGGGTATGCACGAGTCACTGGCAAAGTTGGCGTTTGCTTTGTAACAAGTGGACCAGGTGCAACCAATGCCGTGACTGGTATTGCTGATGCTATGGTGGATTCAACACCAATGGTGGTGATTAGTGGCCAGGTGGCGTCGCCTTTATTGGGTACCGATGCTTTCCAGGAAACAGATGTGGTGGGCATTACACAGCCAATCACCAAATGGAACTACCAGGTAAAACGAGCCGAAGAAATTCCGGAAGCCATCGCGAAAGCATTTTACATTGCGCGTTCTGGTCGTCCGGGGCCGGTATTGATTGATATCACTAAAGATGCTCAATTTGCCCAATTCGATTTTGAATATAAGACGGTAGATAAAGTTCGTAGCTACAAACCAAAATCACCCGTTAAGAAAGACAAAGTTGCTGAAGCTGTTCAGTTAATCAATCTGGCAAAGAAACCTTTAGCCTTAGTAGGTCAGGGCGTGGTGTTAGGTGGTGCCGAAAATGAATTGATGGAATTCTTAAAGAAAACAGGTATTCCGGCCGCCTGGACCTTGTTAGGTTTATCGGCCATGCCTTCAGACTTTGAGCAAAACGTTGGGATGTTGGGAATGCACGGGCACTACGGGCCTAATGTTAAAACCAATGAAGCCGATTTGATTATTGCGATTGGTATGCGTTTCGACGACCGTGTAACAGGTAATGTTCAGAAATATGCCACGAATGCAAAAGTGGTGCATTTGGAGATTGACCCGGCAGAAATCAATAAAATCATTTATGCCGACGTGCCGGTATTGGGCGATGTGAAAGATTCATTGCCAATGATTACCGATATGGTGTCGAAAAATAAGCATGAGGACTGGTTGAATGAATTTAAAGTCTGTGATAAAATAGAAGACCAGAAAATTATTCAGCCTGAGCTGCATCCGGCTAAGGAAGGTTTAACCATGGGCGAAGTTATTCGTCGTGTAACCGAAAAGTACGATGATGATGCCATTGTTGTCACCGATGTGGGTCAGCACCAGATGATGGCATCGCGCTATTTCAAATTTAAGCAAACGCGCAGTTTGGTTACATCCGGTGGACTGGGAACCATGGGATTTGGATTGCCGGCTGCCATGGGTGCTAAGTTAGGTATGCCGGAGCGTCCGGTTTGTTTATTCGTTGGTGATGGCGGCTTCCAGATGACCATTCAGGAATTGGGAACCATCTTCCAAACGCAAGCGGATGTGAAAATCATCTTATTAAACAACAATTTCCTGGGTATGGTACGCCAGTGGCAGGAGTTATTCTTCGATAGACGCTATGCTTCAACCGAGTTGGTTAACCCCGATTTCCAGACAATTGCAAAAGGTTATGGCATTGCAGGCGAGAAAGTAACAGAACGTGATGACCTGGATGCTGCTGTTCAGCGTATGACCGAACATAAAGGTGCCTATTTGTTAGAGGTGGTCGTAGAAAAAGAAGGTAATGTGTTCCCAATGGTACCTACAGGTGCTTCGGTGTCAGATATTCGCCTTGAATAATTAGACAAAAGATAGAAGATGCAAGACATAAGACCCGAGACGGTCATCATCTTGATACTTTATACTTTAATCTTGATACTTTAAAACAATGAAACAAGAATTCACATTATCAATATATTCTGAGAATCACGTCGGCTTATTAAACCAGGTGACAACAATATTTACGCGTCGCCATATTAACATTGAAAGCCTGACTACTTCAGAATCAGCCATTCCGGGCATTCATAAATTTACCATTGTGGTATTTACATCGCGCGAACAGGTAAATAAACTATTGCTGCAAATCGAAAAACGTATTGACGTGATTAAAGCCTTTGTGTTTACAGCCGATGAGATTGTGCATCAGGAAGTGGCATTATATAAGGTAAAAACCGAGTCGCTGCTGAACAGCAATGAAATTGAACGACTCGTTCGCCAGTATGGAGCACGTATCCTTGAGGTAACCAAAGAATACACCGTTATCGAAAAAACCGGTCATAAGCGCGAAACACAGGAGCTTTTTGAAAAGCTGGATCACTTTGGAGTTCAGCAATTTGTTCGCTCAGGACGAATCGCCGTTACCAAATTGAAAGACGAGTTATTATCGAATTATTTGAAGAAACTCGAAAAAGAAAAAAGTCTGTTAGACTAGAATCAAAATTTAAGTAGCAAGACAGAAGACTAAATACATCAAGTAAATCATCTTGATACAAAAAACATAAAATAAACATTAATCAAATTAAATCATGGCAAAAATTAATTTTGGAGGCGTTGAAGAAAACGTTGTAATGAGGGAAGAATTCCCATTGGAAAAAGCACGTGAAGTTTTAAAAGACGAAACGATTGCTGTAATTGGTTACGGTGTGCAAGGTCCAGGGCAATCCCTCAACCTAAAAGACAACGGTTTTAACGTCATTGTTGGTCAGCGCAAAGAATCAAAAACATGGGATAAGGCAATCGCTGATGGTTGGGTTCCTGGTGAAACACTTTTCGAAATTGAAGAGGCGCTTGAAAAAGCCACAATTATCCAATACTTGCTTTCTGATGCTGGTCAGATTCAGATGTGGGATACCGTTAAAAAATACCTGACTCCGGGTAAAGCACTTTATTTCTCACACGGATTCGGTATTACTTACAAAGAGCGCACTGGCATTGTGCCTCCGGCTGATGTGGATGTCATCCTGGTAGCACCTAAAGGTTCAGGTACTTCATTGCGTCGTATGTTCCTGGAAGGACGTGGTCTGAACTCTTCGTATGCCATCTTCCAGGATGCTACTGGTAAAGCTAAAGACCGTGTGATATCATTGGGTATCGGCGTTGGTTCGGGCTATTTGTTCGAAACAGACTTTAAACGTGAGGTATACTCTGACTTAACAGGTGAGCGTGGTACTTTGATGGGATGTATCCAGGGTATTTTTGCTGCTCAGTACGAAGTATTGCGTGCCAATGGTCACACTCCTTCAGAGGCCTTCAACGAAACAGTTGAGGAGTTAACGCAAAGCTTGATGCCATTGGTGGCTGAAAATGGAATGGACTGGATGTATGCCAACACATCAACAACTGCTCAACGTGGTGCCTTGGATTGGTGGAAGCCTTTCCGCGATGCGACCAAGCCGGTGTTTGAAAAATTATATTCAGAAGTAGCGGCTGGTAATGAGGCTCAGCGTTCTATCGATTCTAACAGTCAGGCCGATTACCGTCCTAAGTTAGAAGCTGAGTTGAAAGAGTTACGTGAGTCAGAAATGTGGCAGGCAGGTGCTGCTGTTCGTAAATTGAGACCAGAAAACCAATAATAATTAAAAACTCATCGGATGACCACCCCATGATACAATGGTCATCCGATGATTTAGCTGTTAGCTGACACCTGTTGGCTATCGGCTAGTTTTACGGGGAAAGGAATTCGGTAAAACTTAAAAACATTAAACATGGATAATAAAGTTTACATATTTGATACAACATTAAGAGACGGCGAGCAAGTGCCGGGATGCCAGTTAAACACTATTGAAAAGATAGAAGTAGCCCGTCAGCTCGAAAAGCTCGGCGTGGATGTTATCGAAGCTGGCTTCCCTATTTCGAGCCCCGGAGATTTTAATTCGGTGGTCGAAATTTCAAAAGCGGTAACCAATCCTACCATCTGTGCACTAACACGTGCGGTAAAAAAAGACATTGAAGTAGCGGCTGACGCCCTGAAGTTTGCTAAGCGAGGCCGTATCCACACTGGTATCGGCACATCGCCTTATCACATTAAATACAAATTAAATTCTAACGAAGATGAGATTATTGAGCGTGCAGTGGAAGCTGTGAAATATGCCAAACGTTTTGTCGAAGATGTAGAATTCTATGCCGAAGATGCCGGTCGTTCAGACAACGAATACCTTGCAAGAGTGGTAGAGGCCGTGATTGCAGCAGGTGCTACGGTTATCAATATTCCGGATACAACAGGCTACTGTTTGCCAAAGGAATACGGCGAAAAAATTGCCTACCTGGTGAATAATGTGCCGAACGTGGATAAAGCTATTTTATCAACACACTGCCATAACGATTTGGGCATGGCCACCGCCAATACCTTAGCGGGTGTCACCAATGGTGCCCGTCAGGTTGAAGTCACCATCAATGGATTAGGCGAGCGTGCCGGTAATACTTCTTTGGAAGAAGTAGTGATGGCCATGAAATCGCACCACGATTTGGACTACCAAACCGAGATTGACACGAAGCAAATCATGAAAACCAGCCGTTTGGTTTCTACCTTGATGCGTATGCCGGTGCAGGCCAATAAAGCGATTGTGGGACGTAATGCCTTTGCTCACTCATCAGGTATTCACCAAGATGGCGTATTAAAAAACCGTGAAAACTATGAGATCATCGATCCCGCTGATGTAGGTGTTAAAGAATCAAGCATTGTACTAACGGCTCGTAGTGGTCGTGCAGCCTTGAAACACCGCTTACATGTGTTAGGGTATGATTTTGAAGGGCCTGAACTGGATGAGGTTTACAACCGATTCCTGGACTTAGCCGATAAGAAAAAAGATGTGGCTGATGAAGATTTGGAAGCGTTGGCTGGCACCGAAAAAGAAAAGCAGGATCGTTCAATCAAATTGGAGACACTTCAGGTTATATCAGGAAGCACAACCATACCAACAGCAACGGTAGCAGTGAGCTTCAATGGTGATGTATTTACCGAAACAGCTTCCGGTAACGGACCTATAGATGCCGCTTTTACAGCTGTTAAAGCATTGGTGAAAAGAAAGGTACATTTGGAAGAGTTCCTGATTCAGGCCATCACCAGAGGCAGCGATGATTTGGGTAAAGTGCACGTTCAGGTTGAACACAAAGGCCAGATTTATTATGGTTTCTCGGCCAATGTCGATATCATAACCGCCTCAGTTGAAGCCTTCTTAGATGCTATTTCAAAAATTGGATAATTTTTAGACATAAGTATCAAGACAAAAGACACAAGAAACAAACCGGAGATGGGAAAAGTCTTGATACTTCAATCTTGATACTTGATACTTATAACAAAATGGGAAAAACATTATTTGATAAAATATGGGACAGCCATGTTGTCAAAACGATTGATGACGGGCCAAATGTCCTTTATATCGACCGTCACTTTATACACGAAGTAACGAGTCCGCAAGCCTTTGGTGGAATCAAAGCCCGAGGTGGAAAAGTAGCACGCCCTTCGCAGGTAATTGCTACCCCCGACCACAATATTCCAACAGTTAATCAGCATTTAACCATCCAGGATGAGTTATCGCGTCATCAGGTGGAAACGCTGAAGAAAAATTGTGAGGAAAATGGCATCACTATGTATGGTTTGAATCACCCCTATAATGGCATTGTGCACGTGGTTGGCCCTGAGCTGGGCATTACACAGCCCGGTATGACTATCGTTTGTGGCGACAGTCATACATCAACTCACGGTGCCTTTGGTAGCATTGCTTTTGGCATCGGAACCAGTGAGGTGGAAATGGCCCTGGCCACGCAGTGTATTATGCAGCCTAAGCCTAAGAGCATGCGCATTAACATTGAAGGCGAGCTGGACAAAGGCGTAACGTCGAAAGATATAATCCTTTACATCATTTCTAAAATATCGACAGGTGGCGGTACTGGCTACTTTGTTGAGTTTGCCGGTTCGGCTATTCGCAGCTTGTCGATGGAAGCCCGCATGACCGTTTGTAACATGAGTATTGAAATGGGAGCTCGTGGTGGTATGATTGCACCGGATGAAACCACTTTTGAATACATCAAAGGACGTGAGCAGGCACCTCAAGGCGAGCAGTGGGATAAAGCGTTAGCTTATTGGAAAACATTGGTAACTGATGCCGATGCCGTTTTTGATAAAGAACTGACTTTTGATGCCGCCGATATTGAGCCAATGATTACATACGGAACCAATCCGGGTATGGGCGCTAAGGTTTGTGAGAACATTCCATCTATGGATGACATCGAAGACAGCTCAAAGGCTTCTTTTCAAAAATCGATGGAATACATGGGTTTTGCAGCTGGCGATCAACTGTCAGGCAAGCCGGTTGATTATGTTTTTGTAGGTAGCTGTACCAACGGTCGTATCGAAGATTTACGCGCCTTTTGTGAGGCCGTTAAAGGAAAGAAAAAAGCAGAAAGCGTTACCGCATGGATTGTTCCAGGCAGTAAGCAGGTTGAGAAGCAAGCCATCGAAGAAGGTTTGAAAGAACAATTGGAAGCCGCTGGTTTTGAATTACGTCAACCGGGTTGCTCGGCATGTCTGGCGATGAATGACGATAAAATTCCTGCAGGTAAATATGCAGTGGCCACCTCGAACCGTAACTTCGAAGGACGCCAGGGACCTGGTTCCCGCACCATGCTGGCCAGTCCGTTAACGGCTGCAGCCGCCGCAGTAACAGGTGTTGTTACCGATCCACGAACCATCTTTAACTTTTAATCAGGAGGAAGAATTATGCCTATAGATAAATTTGTAACAGTTGAGACTTCGTTTGTGCCAATGCCAATCGAAAATGTGGATACAGACCAGATTATTCCGGCCCGCTTCCTGAAAGCGACGACTAAAGAAGGGTTTGGCGATAACTTGTTTTACGATTGGCGTTACGAGAAAGATGGTTCGCCGAAAGCAGATTTTGTGTTAAACAACCCGGCTTATTCAGGTACCGTTTTAGTTGCTGGTAAAAACTTTGGAAGTGGTTCGAGCCGCGAGCATGCAGCGTGGGCCATTGCAGGTTATGGTTTTAAAGCCGTGGTATCGAGCTTTTTTGCCGATATATTCCGGGGTAACTCACTGAATAATGGCGTGTTGCCAGTGCAGGTGTCGGAATCCTTTTTGGCAGGTTTGTTTAAAGCGGTTGATGCCGATAATAAAGCTGCTGTGAAGATTGATCTGGAGAATCAAACCATCACTAATGTTTCAACAGACGAATCAGAAAGCTTTGAAATTAACTCATACAAAAAGAATTGCTTATTGAATGGCTACGACGATATCGACTATTTATTAAGCCTTAGTGAGGAGATCGAAGCATACGAAGCAAAGGCTGTTAAGTTTTAAACTAGTTGAGGAGTTTAAAGTTGAAGAGTTTATTTCCCTTTCGACAGTGGGATTGATTCTTCTGCCTACTGACTTCTAACTACTGACTAATTACGCAGAGTTTGATAATAGATAGAAAGTCATCTCGACTACCGTTCGGCGAGCCATCGCTGGACGGGGTCGGAATGATGAAAGAATCAAAAAAGGAAACAAGTAGTTTATAGTTTAAAAGTTGAGGAGTTTATTTTGAGCTTTTACAGCATGTAAATCATCTTGTGTCTTATGTCTTGAATCTTGTGTCTCAAAAAACAATAACCACAAAAACCAAAAGATTACATGACTATAGAGCTAATGGATACCACCTTACGCGACGGCGAGCAGACTACCGGAGTGTCGTTTAACGAATCGGAGAAGCTAGCCATGGCGACCATGCTGCTCGAAGAGTTAAAGGTGGACAGAATAGAAGTGGCATCTGCACGAGTCAGCGATGGCGAATACCGGGCGGTGCAGAAGATTACAGAATGGGCCTCCAAAAAAGGGCTGCTTGATAAAGTTGAGGTGCTGGGTTTTGTCGACGGAAGAACATCTCTGGAATGGATACAAAGTGCCGGAGGAAGAGTCATCAACTTACTAACCAAAGGTTCGTTGAAGCATGTTACCGGACAGTTGGGTAAAACACCTGAAGAGCATGTAGCGGATATCAAAAAGGTTTTACAGGCTGCTGAAGAAATGGCTATCGATGTAAATATTTACCTGGAAGACTGGTCGAATGGTATGATTGATTCGCCAGATTATGTGTATTTCATGTTGGATCAATTGCAGGATTCCAGCATTAAGCGTTTTATGCTGCCCGACACATTGGGGATTCTTAACCCCGATCAGGTCACCGAATTTTGTTCTTCCATCATTACACGTTACCCTGATTTACATTTCGACTTTCACGCGCATAACGATTACGATTTGGCAGTGGCTAATGTATTTGCTGCCATAAAAACAGGTGTGAAAGGCGTGCACACGACCATCAACGGTTTGGGCGAACGGGCAGGTAATGCGCCATTAGCAAGTGTTGTTGGTTTGGTCAATGATCAATTGGGTGTTAAAACCCATGTTGAAGAATCGAAGATCACCAAGGTAAGCCAGCTTGTTGAGAGCTTCTCTGCCATACGAATACCAACCAACAAACCATTAACGGGTGAATTTGTCTTTACCCAGTGTGCCGGCATTCATGCCGATGGTGACAATAAAGATAACCTGTATTTCAATCGCCTGATGCCTGAACGATTTGGGCGCGTGCGAAAATATGCCTTAGGTAAGACATCGGGGAAAGCCAATATCCTGAAGAACTTGGAAGAGTTGGGTATCGATCTTTCATCAGAAGAGATGAAAACGGTGACCGAACGGGTTATTGAGCTGGGTGATAAAAAGGAAACCGTAACGACCGAAGATTTACCATACATCATTTCTGATGTGCTTAAAAGTGCGTCGATAAAAGAGCATATCAAAGTAAAAAATTATAGCTTACAACTAACCAAAGGATTGATGCCTTTAGCCAATGTGAGTATTGAGATAGATGGCGAGATGCATCAGGAAACGGCTAATGGCGATGGGCAGTACGATGCCTTTATGCACGCCATCTGGAAGATATATGAGAAACTGGGCAAAAACCACCCGGTACTGGAGGATTACATCGTTACCATTCCGCCAGGGGGAAAGACAGATGCTTTGGTGGAAACAGTTATCTCCTGGGAGTTTAAGGGCAAGCTTTTTAAAACCCGAGGTTTGGATGCCGACCAAACAGAAGCAGCTATTAAAGCAACCGTTAAAATGCTTAACTTGATTGAAAACGGAAATTTGAAAATTATAAATTAGACTTAAGACATAAGTATCAAGACACAAGACTGATGAATTTTAAACATCATGTAAATCATCTTGATACTTGATACTCTTATCTTGATACTAAAAAAAATATGAAACTAAACATTGCAGTGTTGCCGGGTGACGGCATCGGACCAGAAATAGTGGCACAGGCACAAAAAGTAATTGATGCAGTTGCCGAGAAATTTAACCACGAGGTGAATTATACAAATGCACTTGTTGGTGCAACAGCCATCGATCAGGTCGGAAATCCGTATCCGGATGAGACACACGAAATTTGTATGCAATCAGATGCAGTGCTTTTTGGTGCTATCGGCGATCCTAAATACGATAATGACCCAAAGGCTAAAGTGCGTCCTGAGCAAGGTTTGTTAGCCATGCGAAAAAAATTAGGTTTGTATGCTAACATTCGCCCTGTAACAACTTTTCCATCTTTACTGGATAAAAGTCCGTTACGTTTAGATATCGTAGAAGGCGCTGATTTTGTAGTGGTACGTGAGCTGACAGGTGGAATTTATTTTGGTGAAAAAGGACGTTCGGAAGATTTAAAGAAAGCCTTTGATACCTGTACTTACACCACGGAAGAGATTGAGCGTATTCTAAAGCTAGCTTTCTCATATGCCGGCAAACGCGATAAGCGATTAACCGTGGTAGATAAAGCCAATGTGTTGGCCACTTCTCGCTTGTGGCGTGAAACAGCTCAAGCTATGGAAGCTGATTATAAAGACATTGAAGTTGATTATATGTTTGTTGATAATGCAGCCATGCAACTTATCCAGTGGCCTAAGAAATTTGATGTGATGGTAACCGAAAACATGTTTGGTGACATCATCAGTGACGAGGCGTCTGTGATTACGGGTTCATTAGGATTATTGCCTTCTGCTTCGGTTGGTATTCACACATCTGTGTTTGAGCCCATCCATGGTTCCTATCCGCAGGCAGCGGGCAAAGATATTGCTAATCCGGTGGCTACCGTATTATCAGCCGCCATGTTATTGGAATCGTTAGACTTATTAGACGAAGCCAAAGCTGTTCGCGAAGCTGTTAATCAATCACTCGACGCTGGTGTTGTGACGGAAGACATTGCTAAAGATGGTAACGTCAGTAAAACATCCGAAGTAGGTGATTGGCTCGCTAATTATATCAAGAAGAATTAAATATAAACCTGTCAGGATTTAGAATCCTGACAGGTTTTTTTTACCATTGACTACTCCCTAATTACTACAGATAAAATACCCCGCAACAAAATGACAACAAAAAACGGAATAGCAGCATTTTCAGATTTTTATCCAACTCTTGATGCTGTTAAAAAAGCTAAACAAACCATCTCTGATGTGGTGGAAACCACACCACTCATGCGCAATCATAATCTGTCGAAACAGTATTGCTCCAATGTGTTTCTGAAGCGAGAAGATTTACAATCAGTTCGTTCTTATAAGATACGTGGTGCTTACAATAAGATTAAGAGTTTAACCAAGCAGCAGGTGGCTTCGGGCATTGTTTGTGCCAGTGCTGGCAATCATGCGCAAGGAGTCGCCTATTCGTGCCGGGAATTGGGAATCAACGGCTATATCTTTATGCCGGCCACTACACCCAAACAGAAGGTTAACCAGGTTAAAATGTTTGGACAAGGCTTTGTCGTGGTGGTGCTTAAAGGCGATACCTACGATGATGCCTATAATGCCGCTATGGAAGAATGTGCTCGTACCGGCCGAACATTTATTCATCCTTTTGACGATCCTCAGATTATTGAAGGACAGGCGACCGTTGGGTTGGAACTGATTGAACAGGCCGAGCAACCGATTGATTATATTTTTGTGCCCATTGGCGGGGGTGGTCTGGCATCAGGACTGGGTGCTTATATCAAACAAATTACACCTGAGACGAAGATTATTGGTGTGGAACCAGCCGGTGCACCTGCCATGCAAAAAGCCATGGAAAAAGGGGAAGTTGTAGAGCTGGATGAAATCGATAAGTTTGTTGATGGAGCAGCGGTTCAGCGTGTTGGTGCCATTAACCTACCGATTTGTCAGCGTGTTTTAGATGACATTATTTTAGTGCCGGAAGGTAAAATCTGCACTAAAATCCTTGAGCTATATAACTACGAGGCCATTGTTGTGGAGCCAGCTGGTGCTTTAAGTATTGCTGCGCTTGATTTTTATGCCGAGCAGATTATTGGCAAAAATGTGGTTTGTATTCTTAGCGGAAGCAATAACGATATTACTCGTACCGAAGAAATTAAAGAGCGCTCTTTGCTTTATGAAGGTTTGAAGCATTATTTTATTGTGCGTTTTCCACAGAGATCTGGTGCACTTAAAACATTTGTGAACGATGTATTAGGCCCGGGCGATGACATCACCCATTTTGAGTACAAAAAGAAAACAGCAAGGGCTATGGGGCCTGTAGTGATTGGCATTGAAATACAAAAACCGGAAGACTTTGACGGTTTACAGAAGCGGATGGAAGAGAATGGTTTTATTGCTGAGTATTTGAATGAAAAGCCCGATCTATTTCAGTATTTGATTTAAGAAAGGAACCTTCCCTAAGAAATTCGTAAAGACCGTAAAATATAGAATCATATTGTTCTGCATTTTGCGGTTTTTGCAATTTTTTTTCTTTGTGCACTTTGCAAGAAATATTCATGTTTTCGGATTGTCCATTTTTATGTTTTCAATATTGATTTGTTGCTGAATAAACAATTCTTTTATCTTTGGTGCCAAATCGGGAAAATCCAAAGCATTGAGTTCATCGAGTGTAAATATTAATCTTCAGCTGATACAGCAAGGCAACCACCTGGAGTTTGCTCGGTTACTGGATGGTTACTCTCACGACTTGTTTTTATTTGCCAAAGGAATCCTAAACGATTCAGTTCTGGCTGAAGAAGCTGTTAGCGATGTGTTCGTGAAAGTTTGGGAAAGTCATGAAAGGCTTGAACAGGTATCAAACCTAAAAAGTTACTTGTTTAGCTCTGTTCGTAATCAGGCTATTTCTTATCTGCGTTCTAAGAAAAATAGAGACATTGTATCCATCGAAGACATCACGACTTATTACTTTGAACCAGTTGACCCAACTGATGATTCAGAACTTGAGGAAGAGAAACTACAGAAAATTTTGAAGGCCATTGATTACCTACCCGCACAAACAAGAATGGTCTTTTCCTTGGCCAAAGTACAAGGGCTCAAATACAAAGAGATTGCAGAAATATTAGATATCAAGGTGAAAACCGTTGATTACCATGTAGCTTCTGCAATAAAAAAAATCTGTGAAGCCATTGAGAAGGAAGACAAAGCCAATACACAACAAATATTGAAGGTGTTTCTAGGCTTATTAGCAACGTAAGTGGCATTTAATCAACGAATAAATTTTTTCCTTAAAAAAAATCATAAATCTTACTGGGGATTTTCTCCTTCTTTGCGTCATATGTATGAAAGCAGATAATACATGGATGTAATCGAAGAAAAATATAAATTTTTAGCTCGTCAATTGAGCGGTGAAAAAGCGGATGTGGAATCTACTTCCAAAAACGCTTCGAGAGAGGAAGTCAATAGTCAAACAACGGGCTATTTAACGACTTTCTGGGAACACTATCATCCTAAAGAAAAGCAAGAACATAAGCATCGTGTTGTTAGTCGAACCATGCAGAAAATCAGTCAGATGCCGGCTAAGAACAAGTCTATGAATATTTGGTATGCCGCAGTTGCGGTGCTGGTTATCAGCTTAGGCCTGTCGTTATTTTACAACATTAGTCAGTTGGGAGCATCATCTGAAATGGTACAATATGCCACAGCATTGGGTGAGGTAAAAGATATTGTATTGCCCGATGGTACGACAGTGAAACTAAATTCTGGCTCTACGTTAGTTATTCAGGAAGGATTTGATGGCGATAAGCGCCAGGTCGTTTTATTAGGTGAGGCCTATTTTGATGTGACAAGAGATGAAAAGAAACCTTTTGAAATTTCAACTTCACATCTGACATTGAGTGTTTTGGGTACGGAGTTTAACCTTAAAGCCTACCCTGAGGATGCCGAAATAAAAACGATTCTGGATGAAGGAAAAGTGCGGCTCGACGGAGATTTTAATCAATTGCAACCTGTTTTTTTAAATCCGGGCCAAGAGGCTATTTTAAACAAGAACAGTGGTCATATGGATGTTCATAGTTTAAGAGAAGGCCAAACCGGTAAATGGAAACATGGACAAATAACTTTGTATAATAATACCTTATCTGAAGTAGCTGTTATGCTCGAACGTAAGTTTGGTGTCAAGGTGGTTATAATGAATGATGAGGTGAAGAATTATCGTTTTTCGGGTGATTTTAGTGATGCACAACTATTTGAATTGCTTGGCTATTTGTCGGCAGCCCGACCTTTTACATTTGAAGCAACAGCAGAATATATAGTAATAACAAAATAAATCAGCTTATTGATAAAAGAAAAAGGAGATGCGCCAACATCTCCTCAAAAATTAGATTTCAATTTTTTGTTTAACAAGTAAACGATTCAAATTTATGAAAAAAAAACCGTTCCGGGAAGGATTGTGTTTAGGCAATTCCTACGGTAAATTTTGGAAAGTCATGAGATTGACCTTAGTATTGATGATTTTTTTCGGCCTTCAGGTTTCGGCTATTACCGAAGCTCAATCAGTGAAGGTGAATGTTGACCTTAAGCAAGCTAGTCTGAAGGAAGCATTGGAAGTGATTAAGGAACAAAGTGACCTTAACTTTATTTATAACAACGACTTGGTGAACGATAACAGCCAGGTGTCCATTCAGGCGACCAATAAAGAAGTGTCTGAAGTATTGCAGATTGTTTTAAACCAAACGGGTTTGGATTACCGCGTGGTGGACAATAATGTGATAATCTATCCGGTAAATAAAAGCGCTGGTCAGGCAGACAATCGATTAGACGAACAGGCGCAGCAACAAATTCTTGTAGAAGGTTTGGTAACCGATGATAAGGGCGAACCTTTACCAGGTGTTAATGTGTTTGAACAAGCTAATTCTACAAACGGCGTTATCACTGGCATCGATGGAAATTACAAGATTGAAGTCAGCTCCGAAGATGCTGTGCTTAGCTTCTCTTTTATTGGATTCCAATCTCAGGATATTAATGTAGCTGGCCGTTCAACCATTAATATTACCATGGTTGAAGAGTCAATTGGCTTAAAAGAAGTGGTAGCCGTTGGTTATGGTATTCAGAAGAAGACCGAAGTAACCAGTTCAATTGCCAAGGTAACAGCCGATAACTTCAATAAAGGTTTTGCAACCAATGCATTGCAGTCAATCGAAGGTAAAGTGGCAGGTTTGCAAATTGTGCGTACTGCCGGTACCGATCCTAATGCCAGTCCTCGCGTACGTCTGCGTGGTACTTCATCACTTAATGCTTCCAGCGATCCTTTAATTATCATCGATGGTATTACTGGTGGTGATATTAGCTCGGTCGCACCCGAAGATATTGAAAGCATGGATGTGCTTCGCGATGGTTCTGCGGCTGCCATTTATGGAACACGCGGTACAAATGGTGTCATCATCATCACCACTAAAAAGGGTTCAACAGGCGATTTAAAAGTGGAGTACTCAGGTTATGTGTCTACGGAAGATGCCGTTGCTTTACCTGATGTGTTATCGGCTGATGAATACCGAGCTTATGGTGATGCGACAGGTATTAACTATGTTGATGGTGGCGCTAACACCAACTGGTCAGAGGAAATTATCCGTAAGAATATATCACACGTTCATAATGTTTCTTTTTCAGGTGGTAACCAAAAGTTGAGTTATCGTGCCTCGGTAAACTACCGCAACCTGGAAGGGATTGTAAAAAACACAGGTCAGGAGTACTTAAACGGGCGTATTAATTTAACTCATAAAGGCTATAACGACCGCTTGAAAGTTCAGTTAAACATGTCGTCAACCATTATGAATAAAGATTATACCTCTTATTCAGCATTTGATATGGCAGCTATTCTGAATCCAACTCAACCTGTCAAAAATGAAGATGGTACCTATTGGCAGCCAGGAGGATACGGTGAGTTCAATCCGGTTGCAAAACTAGATCAGGAGCGTCGAGGCGGAAAAGAAAAGAACAGCCAGATGAGTTTAAGAGCTGATTTCGAAGTGTTTGACAACTTCACCTTGAGTGGCTTTGGCGCCTTAGATGTGCGTGATTTATTGGAGCATGAATATGATGAGATAAATTCTCAGAGTTCTAGCTTTGGCGGCTACCTTGGTCGTGCCAAGCAAAAAACATGGCACCGTTACAAGAAAATGTTTGAAGGAACAGCTAACTATAAAAAAGTATTTAACAATCATGTGTTCACCTTGTTAGGTGGTTATAGTTACGAAGATCGGTCATATGAAGAATTCTGGGCTGAGAACAAAGATTTTATCAGTAATGCACAGGAATACCATGATTTAGGCGCTGGTGGTGGTTTAGCCGAAGGCAAAGCAGGCATGGATAGCTACAAGCAAACTGAAAAGCTAATTGCTTTCTTCGGCCGTTTTACGTATTCATACGAAAGCAAATACTTATTTTCAGCTACTGTGCGTCGCGAAGGTTCATCTAAATTTGGAGAAAACAATAAGTGGGCTACTTTCCCGGCTGTTTCTGCAGGATGGAGAATTGTTGAAGAGGACTTCTTAAGTGATACAGATTGGTTAAATGAGTTGAAGCTACGTGTTGGTTATGGTGTTACAGGAAACATTGTGAGCAATCCTTACCAGTCTATTCCACGTATGGGAGCTGGAGGAATGTATATCTTGAATGGTCAATATTTGAATTCCTATGGTTCAACAAGTAATCCTAATCCATACTTAAAGTGGGAGACCAAAAAGGAAACTAATATTGGTATTGACTTTGGCTTCTTTAATAATCGCCTGAGTGGGTCGGTTGATGCTTATCAGCGAAAAACGAATGATTTATTGTGGGAGCTTGTTGCTCAAGTGCCTCCAATGATTCATGACAAGGTGCTTTCAAATATTGGAGAGATTACCAACCAGGGTGTTGAATTAGCCTTAAACACCAAGATTATTGATAATGGCGTTTGGAATGTTGGATTAGATGCCACTTTCTCATATAACGAAAATGAGTTAGTGAGTCTTTCGGATGCTACTTTCCAATTTCAAGCGGTGAATTACGAAGATTTACCGGCACCAGGTCAGTTAGGTACCATCTTCCGTTACGAAGAAGGACACCCAATTGGTTCATTCTATGGTTATAAATACAAAGGATTGACTGAAGATGGTCAGTGGATTTTCGAAGATTTTGATGGTGAAGAAGGCATTACCGATGCCGACCGCACTTTCTTAGGAAACGGTAACCCGAAATATAACCTGTCGTTTAGTCCTTATGTGAATGTGAAAGGCTTCGATTTCTCGATGAACTTCCGAGGAGCATTTGGTTTTGATATTCTGAATGTGAACAAGATGTATTACGGTAATCCTTTATGGTATCCGGGTAATATGTTGGTATCGGCAAGTAGTTCACCGGTTAATGCCGATCCGCAGTATTCAGATTATTACCTTGAAAAAGGAGATTACTTAAAATTAGATAACATCACAGTAGGCTACACATTACCTAAAAAGTGGTTATTCGGGTTGGATTACACGCGTGTATACTTCTCAGCGCTTAACGTGGCTACATTCACAAACTATTCCGGATTGGATCCTGAACTGGAATTGGGAGCCTTGGCAGGTGTTGACCAGCGTGGTTTCTATCCTCGAACAACAACATATACTGTTGGTCTTAATGTTAAATTCTAAAAGTTAATACAATGATAAAGAATAAAATATATAACTCTTTTGCTGTGTTGTTGTTGCTTGTTGGTATAGCAAGTTGTACCAATTTAGAAGAGGAAGTTTTTTCAGATACAACAACAAAAACGTTTTATAGCTCGGCCGAAGAGGTAACCGCTAATTATCTGAAGCCATATACTCGTTTGTATGTTACATCATCATTAGCGCACTGGATTTGTGGTGAGCTAAGCTCCGACTGTGCTGCCTGGCCTCAGAAAGGTAAGCATGGATACGACGGTGGTAAGTGGCAGCAATTGCACTATCACACCTGGACACCTGAACATCATGAGATTAAAGGGGCATGGAATAATACGTATCAGGCCATTGGTTACTGTAACGAGTTCTTAAACAACATCGAAGATGTTGATGTGTCGAACATGAACCTGCCAGTGCCTATTGAACAGATGAAAGCTGAAATGCGCGCTTTACGTGCCTTCCATTATTACTTATTGGTGGATAACTTCCGCAATGTACCGGTTGTAACGAAGGTGGGAGAACCTCGTTCGCCAGCACCATTGACTGCAACAGAAGTCATCCAGTTTATCGAAGATGAAATAACTGCGGTTATCAATGATTTACCTGTCAGAGGCGATGCTTCTGCTTATGGGCATTTTAATCAGGCGGCTGCGCACATGTTATTGGCCAAAGTATATCTTAATAGCGAAGTATATACAGGAACAGCCCGTTGGCAAGACTGTATCAACGAAGTTGATAAAATTAAAGGCCATTCAATGGTAGCCGACTGGAAAGAGCCTTTTAAAGCCAGAAATGAGAACTGTGACGAAAATATTTTTGTGGTTCCTTTTGAAGAAAACAAGATTGGTGGTTTTTATCATCATGCTTTCATGATGCATTATAGTCATCAGCAAGGTTTTAATCTACAGTATAAGCCATGGAATGGTATCGTTGTTCAGCCTGATCACTACCGCTCGTTTGACGCGGCCGATACGCGCTTGGAGCAATTCCTGGTTGGGCCGCAGTTTGACCAGGAAGGCAACCCATTGTTAGGTCAGGAAGAAGCTAAAGATGAGCCTTTAGTGCTGACTGTTGATATTACAAGCATGACCAATTCGCGTGAGGATGAAGGTGCGAGAAGTGTTAAGTACGAAGTGGTCATTGGTGAGGCTTTTGGTTTAAATAATGATTACGTCATCTTCCGCTATACCGATGCTTTGATGATGAAAGCTGAAGCCTTTGTGAGACTTGGAAAAACAGCAGATGCTTTGCCAATCGTAAACAAAGTGCGTGAACGTGCCTTTGGTAATGCCGATCATAACTATACCGAATCAACATTAACATTGGATGAATTCCTGGCTGAAAGAGGACGTGAATTTTCTTTTGAAGGACACCGTCGTCAGGACTTGGTTCGCTTTGGCAAATTTGGCGAAGCGTGGTGGGATAAAGAGCCAACAAGTGGCAAAGAGGTATTCCCATATCCATTAACGGCTACTGATAATAACCCTAACTTATCCAATTAACAGTTTTTCCAGAATTGTTTTAATGAACATCCGGCTGCACCAGTGTGTTAGCACCTATTTTCTGATTTGTATGGTGTAGCCGGATTTCTTCACAATTCATAGTATTGTTTCTTTATGCGACAAAACAAGTTATATATCATTGCAGTAATGGTCTTTTCGTTGGTGGCTTGCTCCACTGCTACAAAGCAAAATGAGCATACATCATCAAAGGACTATACGCAATATGTCAAGCCTTTAGTTGGAACATTGGGCGAAGGCAATACTTATCCCGGACCTCAAGTGCCGTTTGGGATGGTTCAGCTTAGTCCCGACACCGAGAAATGGTTGTGGGGGGCAGCTTCGGGCTACGAGTATTCCGATAGCACCATCTATGGCTTCTCGATGACGCACCTTCATGGGACTGGTATTCCTGATATGGGTGATATTCTGTTTATGCCCACTGTTGGAACCACGCATATTCGTTCGGGTAAGAAGGATTTTACTGAACCTGGTTATCTGTCAAAGTTCTCACACGATGAGGAGCGAGCCGAAGTGGGCTATTACTCTGTGGTGTTAGATGATTATCAGGTGCAAGCTGAATTGACCTCTACGAATCGTGCAGGTATGATGCGCTATACTTTTCCGGCTTCGGACAGTGCGCATGTGGTGTTGGATTTGAGTCATGTGCTGCGTTTCGATGTGGTATGGTCCAATGTGCGTGTGTTAAACGAAAATACCATTGTTGGGATGCACCAGGTAAAAGGTTGGGCCAAAGAACGCTATGTGTATTTTGCGGCGGAGTTTTCACGACCATTTGATGGAACGCGCATTTTCTCTAATGGCAAAGAGGTGAAGTACGATTCGTATAAAACGTATCGTTTTCGAAGCAGCAAAGAAGCAGCCGGGCCAGATATTCAATTTGTTGCTGATTACAAAACTGCTGATAAAGAGCAGATATCAGTTAAAGTAGGTATTTCGCCTATCAGCACCGATAATGCTATGACTAATTTGCAGACGGAGATGCCGGATTGGGGCTTCGAGAAGTATGTTATGGAGAGTAAAAACCTCTGGAATACTGAATTGGCCAAATTTGATGTGGAAGGTGCGCAGCAGCAGAAAGAGACTTTCTACACAGCTGCTTACCACGCATTTATGTCACCAACTACGTATTTTGATACAGACAGAAGCTATCGCGGGCTCGACCAAAACATTCACGAGTGCAAGGATTTTGATAATTACACTGTATTTTCACTCTGGGATACCTATCGTGCCACGCATCCCTTGTTTTGTCTAACACAGGCTCATAGAAATGCAAACATGATAAACTCAATGTTGGCACATTATCAGCAAAGTCCTGACAAGTTATTGCCTATTTGGTCGTTTTGGAATAATGAAACCTGGTGTATGATTGGCTATCATGCCGTGCCGGTTATTGTCGATGCTTATTTCAAAGGTGTAGAGGGAGTAGACTGGGTGCTGGCTTACGAAGCCTGTGTCAATTCAGCGACACATCCTGAGTACGATGCAACGGCAGAATATGAGCAATTGGGCTATGTGCCTTACGATTTGGAGAACGAATCAGTTTCCAAAACATTGGAGTACGCTTACGATGATTATTGCATCGCCCGTTTTGCTAAGGCTCTGGGTAAAGAGGTGGACTACAATCGCTTTACCAAACGAGCTTTGGCCTATAAGAATCTATTCGATAAGGAAATTGGCTGGATGCGACCTAAAGATAGCAAAGGGCAATGGAAGGCTGATTTCGATACCCATCATTTTGAACATTTAGGTGCTTTCACCGAAGGCACCACCTGGCAATATACCTGGACCGTTCCGCACGATGTAAAAGGCTTACGCGACTTGTACGGCACCAAAGAAGCAATGGCAACTAAATTGGATTCGGTTTTTGCCTATAGCAGTGGAAAAGATTACAAAGGGGTGGACGATATTCACGGGCGTATTGGTGAGTATTGGCACGGTAATGAGCCAAGTCATCATGTGACGCACTTGTATGCCTGGGTTGGACAGCCATGGAAAACACAGCAGTTAACGCGTCATATTATTGAAACCCAATATGGCAATGAGCCGGGGTCGTTGTGTGGTAACGACGATTGCGGACAGATGAGTGCCTGGTACATATTCAACGCTATGGGTTTCTATCCGGTTTGTCCGGGTAGCGACGAGTATATTATCACGTCACCCGCTGTTCCATCGGTTAAAATGACCATGAGCAACGGCAAGGAGTTGAATATATTGACTAAGAATTTTTCTGATGAAAATATTTATATTCAATCAGTTAAAATTAATGGTGTAAATTGGGAGAAGAGTTGGTTCTCGTACGATGATATTAAAAATGGAGCGAACATAGAATTTGTGTTGGGAAGTGAGCCGAATAAAAATTGGGCTTCTTCTGAGGAAAGCTATCCTCCATCCATGTCAGATACTCCGGTTCTAAGATAGATATTTCATCGGCAGGATGGATGTCCTGCTGGTGAATCTCTTAGTTTTTAAATTAATGATTATGAAGAAAATATTAGTAATTGGTCTCTTATTAATGCAAGTGATAATGTTGAAAGCACAGCAGGAAGATGTAACGCAATACGTCGACCCTTTTATCGGAACACAGGAAATGGGACACGTTTTTCCTGGTGCCTGTGCACCTTTTGGAATTGTGCAGCTAAGTCCTGAAACCGATAGTGTGCAGTTTTTTAACGAAGGCAAGTATAATAAAGAAGTATATCGCTACTGCGCAGGTTATCAGTATACCGATCAATCAATAGTGGGTTTTGCCCACACACATTTTAGTGGTACCGGGCATTCTGATTTAGGCGACTTTTTGGTGATGCCAACGGTTGGTAAAGTGCAACACAATCCTGGTACAATAGATAATACGTCAAGAGGTTATCGTTCCATGTTTCGTAAAAAAACAGAGAAAGCCGAGCCGGGTTATTACGCAGTGGAGCTGGATGATTACAATATAAAAGCTGAGTTAACGGCAACGCAGCGCGTTGGTTTTCATCAGTACACCTTTCCAAAGTCGGATGAGTCTCACATCATCCTGGATTTAACACACGGTATTTACAACTACGATGGAAAAGTGTTGTGGTCGACGATACGTGTGGAAAATGATACGTTGGTCACCGGTTACCGTATTACCCGAGGCTGGGCACGTACCAATTATCAGTATTTTGCCATGAGCTTTTCAAAGCCATTTAAAACCTATGGTTGTAGCAACGATGAGAAAGTAAAGTATAACGGTTTCTGGCGTAAATTTGATCAGACGGATAACTTCCCGGAGATGGCGGGTAAAGCCTTAACGGCTAATTTCGATTTTGATACCGAAGAAGGTGAGCAAATAAAAGTGAAGTTTGCCCTGTCGGCAGTGAGTACCGAAGGTGCTTTGAAAAATATGCTTGCCGAAGTGCCGCATTTTGATTTTGATCGTACACGTAATGACGTCAAAGCATTGTGGCAAAAGGAGTTGAGCCGGATTAAAATTGATGCGCCGGACGAAAAGAAAACCGCTTTCTATACTTCAATGTATCATTCGTTTATTCATCCGAGCGAATATATGGATGTAGATGGTCAATACCGTGGCTTGGATCATAACATTCATCAGGCAGAAGGTTTCACCAACTACACGATTTTCTCATTGTGGGATACTTATCGGGCACAGCACCCTTTGTTAACTTTGATTCAACCCAAACGTTCGTCTGATATGGTGAACTCAATGTTGGCGCATTACGAGCAAAGTGTGCATAAGATTTTACCGATATGGAGCCATTATGGAAACGAGAACTGGTGTATGATTGGTTACCATGCGGTGCCTGTTATTGCCGATGCTTATGTAAATGGTATTAAAGGCTTTGATGCAGATAAAGCATTAGAAGCGTGTATCTCAAGCGCCAACTACGATCGTTACGAAGGCATTGGCGAATACAAACAATATGGTTATGTGCCCTACGAAACCAGCCATTATGGGGCATCCATCACTTTAGAATATGCTTACGACGATTATGCGATTGCTCAATTAGCTAAAGCCATGGGTAAAAATGATGTGGCAGAAGAGTATTTAAAGCGTTCGGAGTATTGGCGCAACTTATTTGACGGCCAGACTGGTTACGTTCGCCCAAAAGATAAGAATGGCGACTTCTTACCAAATTTTGACGCATTAGATACACATGGAGCTGGTTTTATTGAAGGTAACTCGTGGAACTACTCTTTGTATGTGCCTCAGAATGTGGGTGGATTAATCAACGAAATGGGTGGTAAAGAGCGTTTTGCTGAGCACCTTGATTCTTTATTCACGATGCATATTCCGGATGCATATTTTGAGCATACCGAAGACATTACCCGCGAAGGTATAATGGGAGGTTATGTGCATGGAAACGAACCTAGTCATCATGTTGCTTACATGTACAACTGGGCAGGTAAGCCCTGGAAAACGGCAGAGCGCATCCATGAAATCATGAACACCAAATACCTGAATAAACCAGATGGTTTGTGTGGTAACGATGATTGTGGTCAGATGTCGGCCTGGTATATTTTCTCATCCATGGGCTTTTATCCGGTTTGCCCGGGTTCGGGCGAATATGTCATTGGTTCACCATCGCTAAATGAAGCCGTTCTTAAGCTTGAAAATGGTAAGCAGTTTACGATTAAGGCTAAAAAAGCATCGAAGAAGAACATATACATCCAGTCGGTAACACTTAACGGTCAACCGTATGGTAAAAACTACATCAGGCATAGCGATATTGTTAATGGCGGTGAACTGATTTTTAAAATGGGCAGTCGTCCTAATAAAAAGTGGGGTGTTGGTGACGTATCTGAACCCTACTCTAACAATTAAAGCTAAGAGCAATTGTATTTTATTCGAGATGTAAATCAGCTTTGTGTCTTGATACTTACATCTTAAATCTAATTTATTAAGACAATGAAATTATTGAAATATACAGGCCATATATTGGTCTGTACAGCCCTGCTTATGTCTTGTTCGAGCAAACCACAGAAGGAGGTTAAGCTAACAAAGTATAAGTGTTCGATAGAATCCAATAGTGAAGATTCGCCGGTTGGGGAGGAAGCGACTAAGTTGGTGGATGGTGATATTTATTCGAAATTTTTAACGTTTAATCATTCCGTAACTATTACCATTCACCCCATCAAGCGTTCACAACTGACGGGCTACACCTTGGTTTCTGGCAACGATGAGCCAAAACGTGATCCGCAAAGCTGGAAGTTGGAAGGGAGTCAAGATGGTAATACATGGACCTTGTTAGATTCTCAAAATAACATCGTGTTTGAAGGAAGAAATCAAACACGTGAGTTCGATGTATTGACTGATGCCGAATTCGAAACGTATCGTTTGACTTTGTCGACAGAAGATCATGAGATTTTGCAATTGTCGGAGATTGAGTTGAAAGGCTACTGGGATGCTAAAGATGAGCGACCAATTGCACAATTTGAAGCTAATAAAGTGGCGTTTTTTGATGAAGGCCTTGTGCAATTTAAAAATTCATCTGAGCAGGGAGAAGATTATTTATGGCATTTCGAAGGTGGAACTCCATCGACCAGTACCGAGAAAAATCCAATCGTGGAATACACATCGTTTGGCAGGTATCCTGTTAAGCTGATTGCCAGCAACAATGGCTATTCAGATACCATCAGCATTGAAGATTATATCACAGTTAAACGCATTGGAGGTTGGGAATATTTTCAGTATCCACGCATCAACTTCGTTAATAAAACACTGGGCGGTAATGGTGATTTATATACTGAATTGGTGCCAAAGCCAATTGAACTAATCAATCAAGTGTGTCTTGATGTCTGTCGTATTTTATACCGCAGTGTTGATGAAGTGGATGTGTTAAGAATATTGGATTATTCAATTGAGGACATTGAAACCATTTCAGCCAAAGGCGGTAATGCACCTCATATTAATATCTTTTTTAGTTCCAGTTATTTACAACAAAAAAAAGGCATTTTAAGCGATGAAGAACTTGTAGCCGAAATTGTTGGTGTGCTGTACCACGAATTAGCACACGGCTATCAATATTCGCCCAAAGGAGCTGGTGGCTACCAAAAAGGAGCTGATTATTTCGGTGTCATTGAAGGGATAGCCGATTATGTGCGTTTAAATGCTGGTTATTCAAGTTACGATTACCGCAAACCAGGTGGTCATTGGAACGATGGCTATAAAACCACTGCTTTTTTTATCGACTGGTTGTGTACCAAAGATAAGGACTTTGCTTATCAACTCAATCTGAGCGCCAAAACCATCGTGCCCTGGTCGTGGGAAGCGGCTTGTCAGGATATTTTGTCGGCCTCGGTAGAGGATTTGTGGAACGAATATCAGACTTACCTAATAAATGAATCAACTAATTAATCAAATCGTAAATCACAAGTAAAATGAAAAAATCAATTATTTATTCGATAATAGCAGCCCTTGTGTTGCTGGTATCGTGTCAGGAAGAAGCAGAGTTCAACATTGACCATTTGCAAACACCACTTCAGGCAAAATTTTCGGCTGATAAAAGCCGTGTTTTAATAAGTGAACAAGTGCAGTTTACGAGTTCTTCTATTGGTGCAACAAAGTTAGAATGGAACTTTGAAGGTGGTGATCCATCAACCAGTTCTGATGAAAATCCGTTGGTAACATATTCTACGCCTGGAACATATAAAGTTTCGCTAACGGTAAAAGATGGTGCCAAGCAAAATGCTTTGGTACAGGAAGGTTTTATTACAGTATTTGGTGAAGAATGCTGGAAAGACATGGTGCTACCGGCTATTAACTTCAAAAATACAGCGGCTGACAAAAGTCTATACAGTCAAGTTGTTCCAGATCCTGAGAAATTAATACACACCGCATGTTTCGATGTAGCTCGCTGGTTATTTGTATGCCCTGATGAAATGGATGTACTCGAAATCATTGATTACACCGTTGAAGATAACGACGGAATTTCGGCAAAAGGTGGTCAGGCTCCTCATATCAATATCTTTTTTAGTGCGACCTATTTGCAAAGTTGCAAAGATAAAGGCATGACAAATGAGCAACTGCTGGATGAAGTGAAAGGTGTACTGTACCATGAGGTAACACACGGTTATCAGTTTTCGCCGCAAGGAGCCGGAAATTATCAGCAAGGGGACGATTTTTATGGTTTTATCGAAGGAATGGCTGATTATGTGCGCTACGTCAGCGGTTACTTAACAACTGGCGATCGTAACGCCGGCGGTCATTGGAACGATGGATATAAAACCTCTGGTTTCTTTATCGATTGGTTGCACTCTAAGAATCAAAATTTCTTAAATGAATTTAATCATACGGCTAAAACCATTAATCCATGGTCGTGGAATGCGGCAACAAAGCAAATCACAGGTCAATCGGTTCAGGCATTGTGGGATGAATACCAAAGTGATCTGGCCACTGGAGAAATCGAAGAGATTGATGAGTTATTACGCCGTATGCGTGCAGGCGAAGACGTTGATTTTGGTGAAGATGAAACGCCTGAATCATTGATTGATTTAACAAACCAAAAACCTACTGTTACGTATCAGGCCGAAGAGTTTGATTTCTTTGATTGGGGATTGCCAGAGGCTGCATATGACAATGATCCGGGTACATCATTTTTCAACATGAATAACACAACCTGGTATACCTTTGAAACTGCTAATAGCTATAAAGTGACTAAAGTTGCTATTACGGCAACAGCCAACCTATTAGGTATTGATTATGTTTTTACACCCGATGAATTTGTATTGTTAGGCTCAAACGATGGTGAGAACTGGACCGAGATTACGGCAGTAGAAAACACAGACATCGTTAATTTTGAAGAACGGAAAGAATTTGCTTTTGAAAATACAGCGTATTATAAGTTTCATAAAATAACCCTGGCGGCCGACATTGAAGAAGGAGATAATAAGCGGATTATGATTGGAGAATTGGAGTTGTTTGGTTCTGAAGGCGATGCCGAGGCTCCTGCGTCTAACTTGGTAGACATCACAAAAGATAGCCCAACGGTTACATTTAAAGAAGCTGGCGAAGAAGCTTATCCAGAATGGGGCTTGCCTCAGCATGCTTACGATGGTAACCAGGATACTCAGTTCTTTAATTGGATAAATGAAACCTGGTTGGCTTTTGAAACAACTAAGAAATACAATGTAACCAAGGTAGCCTTAAGTGCTTCTAACAATATTTTTGGTATCGAATATGTTTTCTCAGCTGATGAATTTACCTTATCAGGTTCTGATGATGGAACGACCTGGACCGAAATAACCAAAGTAGCCGATACCGGGATTACTGCGTTTGCTCAGAAAGAGGAATTTACCTTTGAAAATACAGCGTATTATAAGTTCCATAAAATTGAATTAAAGGCCGAAATAGAAGAGAAAGGCCGTATCGTTATTGGTGAGTTGGAACTGTGGGGTGAAGCGGCGGATTAAATAAAATGATTAACCGAGATTTGTCATTAGGAATTTTAAAAATTTCATAATGGCAACAGGCGAAAGCCGTATCGAGGGAATCCCGATATAGATAATCTTACATTTCAGCTTTGCTGGAATGTTTAGATATTCTTCATCGAATTGGCATTATGACGACGTCTAATGACAATTTGAGATTAGGTATTATAATGTAGGTGGATTATATGATCCCGGCTCGTATTGCATATCTTTGGTATCGAGCCGGGATTTTTAAATTATTTGTCATGAAAAGATTATGGCCTGTACTATTGCTCACTGTATTATTAAGTGCGTGCAATAACAAGAAAGATTTTACACAATATGTCGATCCGTTTATTGGCACCGGAGCACATGGACATACTTATCCGGGGGCACAAGTGCCTTTCGGCATGGTGCAATTAAGTCCCGATACACGTAATGATGAATCATGGGACGGCTGCGGAGGCTATCATTACTCCGATTCGTCTATCATTGGTTTTAGTCATACTCATTTATCAGGAACTGGCGTATCTGACTATGGAGATGTTTTGTTGATGCCAATCATGGGCGAATTGAAGTTGGAAACAGGCACTAGTGATGCGCCTCACACAGGTTATCGTTCAATATTCTCTCACGATTCAGAGGTGGCTAAACCTGGTTATTATTCTGTTTATCTGGACGATTATCAAGTGAAAGCCGAGTTAACAGCTGGTAAACGAGTTGGTTATCATCGTTACACCTTTGATGAAGGTGGTGTTGTGCAAATGATGCTCGATTTGATTCATCGTGATCCGGTAATAAATGCCGGCCTATCAGTTACGGGTGATAGAACCATTGTCGGCGAACGGCGCTCTAAATATTGGGCAGGCGATCAGCGTTTATATTTTGCCATTGAGTTTTCGAAACCTTTTTTGTCCGTTGATATCTATAATGAACAGAAACGAATCCAAGGTGAAAAATCAGTGGAAGGCAAAGCTTTGCAATCGGTTATTAATTTTCAGGTTCAAGCGGATGAAAAATTGGAAGTAAAAGTAGCCCTGTCGATGGTGAGCACCGAAGGAGCTGTTGCTAACCTACAACATGAAGCAACTGATATTAACTTTGATCAGGCATATGATTTAGCAAAAGCCGAGTGGCAAGAAAAATTGGGTAAGATTGAAGTTGAAGGTGGTACTTTGAAAGAGAAACGAAATTTTTACACCGCTCTTTATCATTCATTGTTAACACCTAATCTCTCGCAGGATGTGGATGGAAGCTACCGGGGTATGGATGGGAAAGTACACAAGGCTGAAGGCTTTACCAACTACACTGTTTTTTCGTTGTGGGATACCTTCCGAACATTACATCCGCTGTTAACAATTATTGAGCCCGAGTTGACGAATGATTTCGTGAAATGCCTCGTGCAGAAAAGTAAGGAATATGGTGAATTGCCTATGTGGGAATTAGCATCCAATGACACACGCTGTATGATTGGTTACCATGCCGTTTCATTGATTACTGATGCTTACGCTAAAGGAATCCGTGATTACGATTTGGAAGAAGTTTACGCCGAAATGCGCCGAACAGCCATGCTCGATAAGCGCGGAATGAAAGATTACCGAACTTTAGGATATGTCCCATCCAATAAAAGCAGCCAGGGCGTATCGAAAACATTGGAATATGCCTATAATGACTGGTGCGTTGCGCAGGTTGCCCAGGCCTTGGGAAAGAAGGCGGACTACCACTATTTTATGAATCGATCAAAGAATTACCGTAATATTTACGACCCATCAACTGGTTTTATGCGTGGTAAAATGGCCGATCATAGCTGGGTTAAAGAATTTGACCCAATGGCTGTTGGATATAATTATACCGAAGGTAACTCCTACCAATACAGCTTATTTGTGCCGCACGATGTGGTTGGTTTAACGGAGTTGTTAGGTGGACAAAAAGAGCTGGAAAAATGGCTCGATCGTCTGTTTGAAACCGATATGGCTTATGAGCTGGAAGAAGGAACCGATGTCACCGGATTAATTGGGCAGTATGCCCATGGTAACGAGCCGAGCCATCATATGGCGTATTTGTATAACCATGCTGCAGCACCGTGGAAAACACAGTTTATGGCGCGTCACATTATGGCAACTCAATATAATGATTCGCCGGCTGGACTTTGTGGTAACGAAGATTGCGGGCAAATGTCGGCCTGGTACGTAATGAGTGCCATGGGCTTGTATCCTGATAATCCTGGCTCGCCTTATTATTCTATCGGCTCGCCGATATTCGACAAAATTATCATTCATCTTGATAATGCTAAAACATTTGAAATAGCTGCGGATAACAATAAGCATGAGAACGTTTACATTCAAAATATACAGTTAAACGGAAGCGATTATCACAAAAGCTTTATCACACATCAGGATATGCTTAATGGAGGAGTGATAAAAATACAAATGAGTGATAAACCGAATAAAACATGGTTTCAGCAGCATCTGTCAAATGCAAAAACATACCAGGCTTCACCGCATTGTTACCTGACGAATTCATCTGATGTGTTTGTCGATAAATTTGTGGTCGACATGCGCTGCGATGATGAGGCACGTATTCATTATACACTTGATGGGAGTGAACCAAACAGAGAAAGTTCTGTGTTTAAGGCTCCATTTACTATTAAAGAAAGTACAGTGATTAAAATGCGTTCTTATAAAGAAGGCTGCGAAGAAGGTTATGTAGTAACACGACATATTACAAAAGAACAAGCACTCAACATCAGCCGTTCGAAGTTGAAGAGAGGCCTGCGTTTCAAATATTACGAAGGCATATATCGTTCAATTTATGATTATGCACAAGATATGCCTGCAAAAACCGGTGTTGTAATGGTGCCCACACTCGATATTTGTGACCGACAAGAGTGGATTGGAGTAGCATACGATGGTTTAATATATATTCCGCAATCAGGAACTTATACTTTCTACATTTCGGCCAATGATGGTTGTATGTTAAAGATTAATGGAGAAGAGCAGTTTGAAAGCGATGGACGTAAATCATTCCCATTTGCACAAAAATGCAGCATTGAGCTAAGTAAAGGTCATCATCACTTTGAAATCGGATTTTACCAATGTTCGGATGGTATTGAATTAAAAACCGAATGGGAAGGACCTGGTATTAAACGACAGACGGTGCCGGCAAGTATCTTTTTTCATCAATAAGCGTTAGGTAGTAACAGTGTTATTTCTAAATAACGAAAAAGCGTTTGAGCATATAGTTCAAACGCTTTTCTTTTTTTATTGTGATTCGGCTTTATCGCCCGATTCGTCTGTTTTTTTAATGGTTTTTAGTCGATGGGCATCTTTTAAGCATTTATGAATCATCCATTCAAGCTGACCATTGACGCTTCTGAATTCATCATCAGCCCACTTCTCAATCTGCCTAAACGTTTCGGGGTCAATTCTTAATACAAATGATTTCTTCTTGCTCATACAACTAGTTGTGTAAAGTGCCGGTGTTTATAACGGGTGTAGCTTCTTTATCGCCGCACAAAACTACCATTAAATTACTTACCATCGAAGCTTTTTGATGTTCATCAAATTGAATGATGTCATCTTCAGATAGTTGAGTTAATGCATCCTCAACCATGCCTACAGCTCCTTCAACAATTTTCTTACGGGCCGCCACAATTGCAACGGCTTGTTGACGCTTCAACATTGAACTGGCAATTTCTGGTGCATAAGCCAGGTAGCCAATTCGGGCTTCTGTTACTTCAATGCCTGCAATTGCGAGACGTTCGGTTATTTCAGCCTCCAGGGCTTCATTAACTTCATGCATGCCCGATCGCAGTGTTACTTCGGCCTGGGCATCGTCAAAGTTGTCATACGGATACGAGCCTGCTAATTTACGCACAGCGGCATCTGTTTGTACACGCACAAATTCTTCGTAATGGTCAACTTCAAATGCTGCTTTGTAGGTATTTTGTACCTTCCATACTAAAATTACATTAATCATTATAGGGTTACCAATCTTATCATTCACCTTAACACGGTCGCTGTCGAAGTTACGTGCACGAAGCGAGATAGCTTGTTTAGAGTAGAAAGGATTGGCCCAGAAAAAGCCATTTTCTTTAACGGTGCCTTTATAGGCGCCAAATAGCACCAGCACTTTCGAACCATTAGGATTAACAATGAAAAAGCCTGGGAGAATTGCCAAAATGAAAGGGATAGCTACAATTAAAATATATAGCTCCTGGATCGCAATTGTTGCAATTGTACTTGCAAGCAATACAAAGAATACTGTCAACATGAAGTATCCGTTACTTGGTTTAGTTATTAGTTCTTGTTTCATAGTGATATTAAAATAGTATCACAATGATAATAATTTATTTTCCGCTGATCAAGTATATCTATAGTTTTTTTGATTGCTTTTGTCCTTGATTATTGTACTTTTAGAAAACAAATATCGATTATGAGGTTATTTCTTATCGCACTGTTTCTACTATTGACAACAGCTACAAGCTTTGCCAAATGGGTGGATGGTTATATTACTTTAACGGATGGCACTAATGTTAATGGACGGATAAATGTACCGTATGTTAATATGGAGTCTAGAGCCATTCTGCTTTTAGGGACAGATTTATCTCATTTTTATTATTCAGTAAGGTTTGCCAATAAAGAATTGGGTAAGAAGTGTTATTATCCAGGCGATATAAAAGGGTTTGGATTTACTATTAAAGCTGCCGATTTTCATTTTGTTAGCCTTGACGTGCAATATAGGAGTATTGTAAAAAATGAGCGGGAAAGAGAGCAGTTTCTCCATGTGCTTTATAGCAATGAGGTTGTATTAATGACCAGATTAGTGCCTTTTTACTATGAAATACCCGGTATGGAAGGATGGGGAGGAGTTAATCATGTTAACAGCTACGATTATTACTTGTATAATAGTGAAATGGGTTTAACTCGCTTACAAGTAAACAAAGAATTTAAGTCGCTTAAAAATATATTGCAACTATATGGTGTTAGCGAAGTTTTTTTAGAACAACTTCCGGAGAATATTAAGCGTTTTGATGTTTATAATATTTTGCTTGAATACGATATGTGGAAGACTTCAAGGGGACAATCAACCATTCTTAATACCTAAAATAGCTTTTTAATACGCAGGAGCATATAAAGAATTGTCAATGTAAAAATGATGGTTGCCCCTGATGGAAGATCGAGGTAATATGCTACAAGTAATCCCGTAACACTGCCAATCACGCTTATAAGAACTGAAAAGTACATCATCTTTTTCAGATCTTTGGCAAATAGATTGGCTGCAGATGCGGGAATAGTGAATAATGACAGCACTAAAATAATACCCATCACTTTTATGGAAAGGACGATTGAGATGGCTACAATGATAGCACTCACGTACTTTATTGTCTGTACAGGCATCTTCGATACCGAAGCAAACTCACTATCGAAAGCAACGCTTAAAATAACCGGGTAAAATAGTTTAATAAGTAAAATGCAAATGAGGCCTATGGCGCTCAGCCACAATAAATCAGAAACTTTGACTGTAAGGATATCGCCAAACAAAAAGCCCATTAAATTAGGTGTGTAGCCTGGCGTTAAAAACACAAAAAGAATCCCGATGGCCATACCTAACGACCATAAAATGGCAATGGAGCTGTCTTCGCGGAGACCAACTTTATTGCTACTCCATTCAATGCCAATAGCTGATAAAATTGCAAAGACTGCCGCACCCGCAAAAGGTGGAAAGCCTAAAAAGTAAGCGATTCCCATGCCCCCAAAAGAAGCGTGTGTAATACCGCCACTGATAAAAACGGTTCGACGAGCTACAATGTAACTACCAACAATGCCAGCTATTATCGAGGTTAAAACGGCGGCAATAAGTGCATTTCTAAAAAAGCCAAAGGACAATAGTTCAAGTAGTTCATTCATTATCGTGATGCTTTAATACCCTATGTGGTACATGACCGTGACTGATGAGTTCAATAGGACAGTTGTATGATTGAAGAACTTCGTTGGTTATTTTATTCGAAGGGTGGTAATGTAAGCCGCCGTTAACACAAGCTATGGTTTTAACCATTGATGAGATGGTGCCTACATCGTGAGACACAAGAAGGATGGCCATGTCATCGTTCAGTTCACTCAAGAGCTTGTACAAGTTAGCTTCAAACGATTTGTCAACGTACGTGTTTGGCTCGTCGAGTATCAATAAATTAGGATTGCTGATTAATGCACGACACAAAAACACGCGTTGCATCTGCCCTCCCGATAATTCACCTATCGATTCGTTATGGCTATTTTCCAATCCGATAAACTCAAGCAGTTCACTTACCTTATGCTGTAGCTCTTTACCCGGTTTTTTCCACCATTGATTGGTGGCGTAATTGCCCGAAAGAATCACATCTTTAATGGTTATTGGAAATTGTTTGTCAATGGTATTTACTTGTGGCAGATAACCAACATTTAAGCTTTTGGCCTTTAAAAGCTCACCACTTATTGGTTTAATCAGGTTCAGAATAATCTTCAATAACGTTGTTTTACCACCTCCATTGGGTCCAATAATTCCTATAAAATCACTTGGATTTACCTCAAGGTTGACATGGCTTAAAACGACATTGTTGTCGTAAGCTGCTGAAATATTATTGAGTTGAATGAGGGGCTGCATCTTTTTATTGTTTTTCAAGATGACTGATAAAACGTTCCATCTCTTTCTGCCAATTAGCCGATAGTGGATTGACTTGCACAGTAGTAGCGCCAATTTCATTCGCAATCACATTGGCATTGGTCTGGTCAAATTCCTGCTGAATGTAAATGGTTTTAATTTGCTTCTGCCTGGCCAGGTTAATGGTTGACTTTAGTTTGGCTGGCGTTGGTGTTTTACCTTCAAATTCAATAGTGATTTGTTCAAAATCATAGGCTCTTGCCAAGTAAGTATAAGCAGGATGGAATATCATAAAGGTTAATCCAGGTTGCTTTGTCTGAAGCGTATTTAGCCGTTCATCCATGTCATCCAATTGCGTCATAAATTGCTCATAATTTGCAGCAATCATGCCTTTATACTGGGGAAACAGTTCTGTCAAATATATTTTAAGATTACGAGTAATTTGTTTTACCTCTTTGGGAGATGTCCAGGTGTGTGGATCGATACCTCCGGTGCAAACATGGTCATGATCGTGGTGATGGTGATGTTCACCCTGAATCATGCTAATCCCCTTTGATAAATCATACCACTTCATTTGTGTATTTGCGCCCTTAAGGCGTTCGTTCCAGGTGGCTTCGAAACCCAGATGTCCCATCTGAATATAGGCTACAGATTTCGATAGTTTCTTTATTTGCGCTGCTGTTGGCGCATAGCTGGCATGATCAGACCCCTGCGGAATCATCACATTAACTTCAATGGAATCGCCTATTAGTTGCTTGATAAAGTATTCCTGAGGAGCAATACTTACAGATACGATAGGTTTCGAAATATTACTTTTTTCAGTTCTGCATGAAGCAATCAGTGCAATAGTAATAAGTGCTAATAGTATATTTTTCATGTATTATCAAAATTAAAATAAAAACAGCTTCAATGCTGTTTTTAGAGTGGCAAAAATACATGTTCGGGCATTATAATGCAACATTGTTGCAGTAAAAATAAGACAAAAAAGTCTTTAATGTGTTTGTCCAAATAATTGGAATATGATTTCTGTATAGGTTTTTGAAACCGGAACTTCAATTGATGGTTGAGAGTTAAGTTTAATGCGCAGACCTTCTTTGGTTCGCTCAATTAGCTTTACTTTCTGAAAATTAACCATGTACGAGCGGTGGCAACGAACAACGTCGAGGGGCTTTAATGTCGATTCCAGCTGCTTGAGCGTATTACGCAAAAGAAATTTTTCATGTTTCTGATGATCGGAGTAATGGATAGTTACATAATTGTCAGCACCTTGTAGGTATAATAAGTCGTCTAGTTTAATCGAGAAACGCATGGTTCCTTTTTCATCTTTAAAAAAAACCATCCCTCCGGCTTCTGTTTTTTCAGCATTTCCCTCTGAGATAGCTTCCAGTTGTTCCTTGTTATCGATCCATGCAAAATATAACCAGGTAACTGTGTAAGGAATTAATAATACCAAGGCGGTGTTTTGTATCGAAATTTTAAATGCTTCATCAAAAGGTCGAGTGTCATGTAGTATTAATAATTCGTATAGCGTATAAAACAGCGACATACTAATTATTTCAATAGCAATCCAAACTAAATAGTTGCCGATAGTAATTTTTCTACCTCTTTTGGCAGAATGATACATGATAACCCGGCTGATAACAACAACCAGTACCCCGGTTAAAATAACCAGACTGGAGTAAAAAAATAATTCAGTTTTAGAAATAGAAAACCAGTTACTAACATTAAAAGGGTGATAGATATTAATAAATACCAATGCAAAGGCAGCCGTAAAAAGAATCAGGCTGACAATGTTTTTCTTTTTTAGCAGAAACGATGGCAATACTTTACTTAAATCCATAACTGTATAAAGATGCACTTAAAACTTCAAATATATTATAAAGATAGGGTTGTTTTTAAATGAAGACGTAAATATTGCCGATGAAAATTCACCCCGATATAATGACTTTCACCCCTAAATACAGGTTTTAAGCCCAATACAGAGGAGCAAATCACATAAAATTGCACAGTACTCAATTGTTGACTTTGTTTGCATTCGAAGATGTAAATGAACAATGGAACATCGCCTATTTATGAAACTCCATGAATTATTTTTTTCTATATCAAACTCTGAAGGCACAGTTTTCATCAGGAGCTGCCACACACTCTCCTGGTGAAAGTGCTTTTGGTTATTATACGCATGAGTTTCATTCCAAATCTTCACTCACTTTTAAGGGTGGTGTAACTTCTCCATTTGATGTTGAATTAATCGATAGTGTTACTAATACTAATTTTACTTATCCCATTTTTCATCCGTCAAGAGGTAAAAAAACTGAAGGCTGTATTATTTTGTTGCATGGCTTAAATGAGCGCAGTTGGGAAAAGTATTTGCCTTGGGGGTATCAGTTGGCTAATTACACTGGTAAAACCGTTATTTTGTTTCCGATAGCCTATCATATGAATCGTTCGCCAAAGGCTTGGTGCGATCCTCGTCAAATGAACTCCTTTGTTAAGGAACGTCAATTATATGTGCCGCAGGTGAAGAGCTTAAGTGTGGCTAATGTCGCATTGAGTGAGCGCCTCACCAATCACCCGGAGCGGTTCTTGTTATCAGGTTACCAGGCTGCTAATGATTTATTAGATTTAGTTGCTTCAATAAAAGCCGGTACGCATAATTTCATTAAAAAAGATGCCTCGGTGGATTTCTTTGCTTATTCAATTGGTTCCTTTTTGTCGCAAATACTATTTCTTGCGCATGGTGAAAAAGAATTAGCCAATAGCCGTCTGTTTATTTTTTGCGGAGGTAGTGTTTTTGAAGATTGGCAAGGCGTGTCGAAATACATAATGGACAGCAAGGCTTTTGAACGCCTACATGAATATTACAATAGTAGCGACGAACTTACACATCAGGAAGTAAGTGAAGTGGTTAATCATACCGCACTCGGGCAATCATTTGTTGATATGCTCTCATCCAGAAACCTGAAGAAAAGAGGTGAGGGTTACTACAGTGCGCTTAAAGGCCGCATTTCAGCCGTTGTTCTTAAGAACGATAGTGTGGCGATTGTGGATAAAGTCAAACAAACATTAAAAGGAATACGCGTAGATGAGTGGGATTTGAATTACAAATACTCACACATTACGCCGTTTCCATTGCTTTCTAATAAATTGGTAAATCAAGTCAATGAAGCTTTTGAAAAATTGATGCTTCGGGCATCTTTGCTTTTTACAACTTAAGAGAATGGGATTGGCTTGAAAAAAAGGGTGACTGGTTAAACGTAACCATCACCCTTTTTTAGATTGTATCGTAAGTATATACTTATTTTCCTAACATTTCAGAAACCTGGTTAAACACATTCTCACCAGTAAATCCGAATTCTTTATCAAGAACAGTGTAAGGTGCCGAGTAACCAAAGTGGTCTAAGCCCCATACTTTACCATTGGCGCCCACTAAACCTTCTAAGGTCACAGGTAAACCGGCCGTCATACCAAAACGAGGTGTTTCGGCTGGTAACACCATTGCTTGATAAGCTGCGTCCTGGTTGCGGAATAAGCCTTCAGAAATAACTGAAACAACATTCACTTTCAAGCCTTTCTGCTCGCGCAATAGCTTCGCACCATCAACTAAAGTAGCTACTTCAGAACCAGACGCTAATAAAACAACATCAGGAGTATCGGCATCTTTTTCTACTATGTAAGCACCTTTTTCAGCCTGAAGTGCCATGTCGTATGAGCTTCCTGGCAGGTTAGCAATATTCTGACGCGATAGAATCAAAGCAGTCGGCGTTTTGGTATTCTCCATGGCCATCTTCCAGGCAACGGTTCCTTCGTTTACATCAGCAGGACGAAGCACTAACATACCATTATCGCCACGGTGATTTTTCAACTTCTCAAGCAAACGAATTTGTGCTTCCTGCTCAATTGGTTGGTGAGTAGGACCATCTTCCCCAACACGGAAGGCATCATGTGTCCAAACATACTTCACTGGCAATTGCATCAAGGCAGCCATACGCGCTGCTGGCTTCATATAATCAGAGAACACGAAGAAAGTACCACAAGCAGCAACTACACCACCGTGCAATGCCATACCGTTAGCAATTGCTCCCATGGTTAACTCAGCCACACCAATCTGAAGGAATGCACCTGAGAAATCACCTTTTTTGAATACGGTTGTTTTCTTTAAGAAACCATCCGTTTTATCTGAGTTGGCCAAATCGGCCGACATCACAATCATGTTTTCAACCTGCTCGGCTAAAGTGCCTAACACAGTTGCAGAGGCTGCACGAGTTGCTGCACCAGCCTTTTGCTCGATAGCAGCATAATCAACATTGGTTTCACCAGTGATGAATTGAGCCAGTTTAGCCGCCAATTCAGGATTAGCCTTTGCCCACTCAGCTTCTTCTGCTTTCTTATCAGCCACATAAGCAGCTTTGGTTTTGTGTGCTTCAGCATACAGCTCAGCTACTTCAGCAAAGATCTGGAATGGACTTTCAGCATCACCACCCAGGTTCTTGATGGTGTCGGCAAATGAAGCACCGGCAGCACTCAGTGGCTGGCCGTGCGTTGACACCATCTTTTCGAATGAGTTGCCGGCATCGGTAACAGCACCTTTGCCCATAATGGTTTTACCAATAATTAAGAAAGGCTTTTCTGTTTCAGCATTAGCTGCATCCAAAGCTTTGCGAATCTGATCGTGGTCGTTACCATTAATAGTTATGGTAGCCCAACCCCAGGCTTCGTATTTTTTAGCAGTATCTTCAATTGTAACATCGTCACAAACTGTTGATAACTGAATGTCGTTTGAATCATAGAACATTACCAGGTTGCTCAAGCCAAGGTGACCGGCAATACGTCCTGCTCCCTGAGAAATTTCTTCCTGAATACCACCATCAGAGATGAAAGTATATGTTTTGTGCGCCATCCACTCACCAAAACGAGCCACTAAGAAACGCTCTGCAATAGCAGCACCAACAGCCATCACATGGCCTTGTCCAAGCGGACCAGATGTATTTTCCACACCTCGTGGAAAATCAACTTCAGGGTGACCAGGCGTCGGGCTTCCCCACTGGCGGAAGTTGGCACAATCATCCATACTGTAGGTGCCGGTTAATGCTAAACCAGCATACAACATAGGCGACATGTGGCCCGGATCAAGGAAAAAACGGTCGCGGTTAAACCAGGTACGGTCTGCAGGGTCATAGTTCAGGTATTCCGAAAACAATACATGCATAAAATCTGCTCCACCCATAGCACCACCTGGGTGACCTGATTTTGCTTTTTCAACCATTGCGGCTGATAAAATCCGAATGTTGTCGGCTGCCAACTTTGAAATGTTCTTGTCCATTACGTTTTTAAAATTTTAAAATTTCATACAGTTCATGCTGTATGGAACACGTTGAGCAAAACGGTTTTATCCGGGTTACTCAACAGTTTTCTATTGTTGTTAATTTACCCTGTAAATACACAACAGCAGAACAGTCTTCAAACTGAGGGCAAAAATACACTTTTTCTAAAGCTGATAAAATTTTAATGTGTATGACTTTTGTTGTTTTTTCCTGATTTGCTAATCTTTAAGGAGCCTGGCGACGGGTACAATAGTTTATCCAGCCGATGAATTAAATGATTTGTAATGCTTAGATTTGTGCTCAAACAGAAGTGTCGTTCGTATGTTGAAAATAGTTGCTGACAATAAAATACCCTTTTTAAAAGGAGCCTTAGAACCTTATGCTTCAGTGCAGTATTTACCAGGTGCCGAAATAAATAATGATGTATTGAAAGATGCTGATGCGCTGATTACACGCACGCGCACCAAATGTAATCAGGAAACGCTGGGCGGCAGCACCGTTAAAATTATTACGTCTGCCACCATTGGCTTTGACCACATCGATACCAGATGGTGTGATCATAATGGTATTCGATGGACCAACGCCCCTGGCTGTAATTCCGGATCGGTGAAACAATATGTGGCGGCCGTTTTAGCCTTACTGGCTAAAGAAAAAGGCTGCCAACTAAAAGGAAAGTCCATTGCAGTAGTGGGTGTGGGTAATGTAGGAAGTAAAGTATCAGCCATGGCGAAAGCCCTGGGAATGACAGTATACGAAGTTGACCCGCCACGTGCAAGAGTAGAGAAAAATAAAGAATTCTATACGCTGAATAAGATTATAGGCAAAGCTGATATTATCACCTTTCATACGCCTCTGACAAAAGAAGGTGAAGATAAAACCTATCATTTGTGTGATGCTTTCTTGCTTTCTAAAATGAAGAAAGATGCCATCGTTATTAATTCATCGCGGGGTGAGGTAGTTGATGGAAACGCACTCAAACTGGTATTGCAGAATAATCAAATAGGTGATGCCGTGCTGGATGTTTGGGAGAAGGAGCCGGCGATTGATGCTGAGCTGCTTGATAAAGTATGGATTGGAACGCCACATATTGCAGGTTATTCGCAAGATGGAAAAGCAAAAGGAACCCAGATGAGTGTACAAGCCATTAGCCGCTTTTTTAGTTTAGGTATTGATGATTGGCAAGCTAAAGGCATGCCGCAACCAGACCAGTCTATTTTTACAATTAACTGTAAGGGATTAAGTGATGAAGCCATTATTGCAAAAGCCATTTTACATACTTATCCATTGAAAAGAGATGATGCTGATTTACGGAATGAAATAAGTGGTTTTGAGTATTTGCGTGGTGCCTATCCTGTTCGTCGCGAATTTCAGGCGTATACCCTTGAGCTGACTAATGGTAACACAGCAATACAAGATACTTTGCAAAAGTTGGGATTTTCAAAAGTTGAAATAAAATAAGGCGATCAAAACTTACGCCTGACCGCCCATAAAAATCCAGATATGCAATTGAGTATATTTTAAACTTTACTAAGCTTTAAGTTATGGACATTAATAAACTCTTTAATGGATTCGGTCATTGTTGGCTGACCAATTTCTTGTAAATCGTAATAAACACGCGTGTTAGGCTTGTTAATTTCAACCACTCGATTTAAGTCAATTGGCGTTCCGATTATAACGGAATCACAAGGCACATTATCAATAGTAGCCTGAAGGTCTTTTACCTGTTCTTCGCCGTAACCCATGGCTGGCAACAGCGTTCCAATGTTGGGGTAGATGCGATACGTCTCGGCCAATTTACCTACCGCATACTCGCGGGGATCAATAATTTCAGCAGCTCCAAACTTATTGGCAGCTACGGTTCCGGCACCAATTTTCATTTCGCCATGCGTTAGTGTAGGGCCATCTTCAATAACTAATACGCGTTTTCCTTTAATGGCTGAGATGTCATCCACTTTTATTGGTGAAGCACCATCAATGACAGTTGCAGTAGGATTTGCTGCAGCAATATTAGCTCTCAATTGATTAATATCTTCAGGAGCTGCACTATCCATTTTGTTAATGACAATAATATCAGCCATACGAAGGTTTACTTCTCCCGGATAATAAGATAACTCATGGTTAACGCGGTGAGGGTCTGCTACTGTGATTAATAAATCAGGTTTGTAGAACGAAAAGTCGTTATTACCACCATCCCAAAGTATCACATCACAACCATTTGGATCATTTTCAGCTGCATCTAATATGGCCTGGTAATCTACGCCTGCATAAATTACATTACCGCGGACCACATGAGGCTCGTACTCTTCCATTTCTTCAATGGTACATTTGTGGAAGGCTAAATCATCAACACTGGCAAAACGTTGTACTTTTTGCTTCACCAAATCGCCATATGGCATTGGGTGACGAATGGCAACAACTTTCAGGCCTTGTTCCATCAATAACTCAATAACACGGCGCGATGTTTGACTTTTACCACAACCGGTGCGAGTAGCACAAACAGCAATAACAGGCTTGTTACTTTTTATTTGTGTATCGTTAGGGCCTAGTAACATAAATGAAGCGCCTGCGGCATTCACACGAGCCGATAGGTTCATGACGCGATTATATGGTACGTCGCTGTACGAGAATACACAAACATCAGCTTCTTTCTCAATGATTAACTTTTCTAAGTCATCTTCGGCAAAGATCGGAATCCCATCCGGGTATAGTGAACCTGCTAACTCTGCAGGATACTTTCTTCCATCAATGTCAGGTATTTGAGCAGCCGTAAAGGCGACTACTTTATAATCCTGGTTGTCTCTGAAAAAGGTGTTGAAATTGTGAAAGTCTCTACCGGCCGCACCGATAATAATGGCTTTTTGCATAACTCTGTTGATTTGGTTAGTAAATATTAGGTGTTCGGTCCTCAATTGAGGTTTCTATAAAAATACCTGAAGGAAAGCTAAAAGACTAATTAAATGAACATGTTAAGAAACAGGATGTTAATATTGACATTAAAACGGTTATAAAGTAATTTTATATGTTTGCCTTATGAATTTTTTGGCTCATTTATATTTATCGGGCAATACCCCGGGGATACAAGTAGGTAATTTTATTGGTGATCATGTGAAGGGGCGCAACTACGAAAAGTTTGAACCAAGCATTAAGCGCGGCATTTTGTTGCATCGCAAAATTGACCATTTCACCGATACGCATCCAATTGTTAAACAAAGTTCAAAGCGTTTAAGTGAACGATTTGGTCGTTATTCCGGTATTGTTACCGATGTTTTTTATGATCACTTTTTAGGCGTTAACTGGGATGAACTGAGTGATTTGCCACTTAATAAATATGTGAATAGGGTGCATAAAATATTATTGCGTCATTATTTTAAGTTGCCAGCCGAGGTCAAGCGTTTTCTGCCTTTTATGGTAAAGAGCCGACGCTTGGAAACCTATGCCACGAAAGAAGGAATTGACCGAAGTTTGCGAATCATGACAAACTATTCATCTTTGCCCGACCATGTAGATTGGGCGATGCAGCAAATGGAAGAGCATTACCGGGATTTTAATACGGAATTTATGACCTTTTTTAAGGATGTAAGATTGATGGCGGAAGAAGAGATTAGGATGTTTGGATATGAGGATGTATGATGTAGGCATTCGATTTCGGGTTTTCTGTTCCGGGTTTATTCGATCTTACTTAGCAGTTTTTCAATTTACCTATTTTTCAGTTCCTCAATTCTTCAGTTCAACATTTTAGCCTTTTTGTGCTTTCATCATTCTATCCTTACCATTTAGGTCTTTGCGACATACAATGTTTTTATAACCTAGCTCATGTAACATTGATGTCATTTCTTTGGACAGGTATTCGTTAATCTCAAAGTAAAGAAGACCATGGGGGGGGAGCATTTTCTGTCCCAGTTGAGCAATGGTTCGATAAAAAATTAAGGGGTCATTATCCGAAACAAAAAGAGCAGAATTGGGCTCGTGTTTAAGTACGTTGGCCTCCATCATTTTCTTTTCCAATTCACGTACATAGGGAGGATTACTCACGATAATATCAAATATCTCATCCCCAGCCTGATGTTTAAGAATATCGATAAGCTGAAAATTGACATCTTGCTTCAACTGTTTGGCATTGCTTTTAGCTGTTTTTAATGCTGCTTCTGAAATATCCCATCCTGAAACAATTATGTCAGGCAGATTAGCTTTTAAGGAGATAGCAATACAGCCGCTGCCGGTTCCGATATCAAGCAACTTTTTATTTTGATGATTGTCGTTGATAATCCAGTGAACTAGCTCTTCGGTTTCAGGTCGTGGAATTAAAACAGATGGATTCACCATAAACTCCAATTCGTAAAATTCGGTTGTTCCAATAATATACTGGATGGGAATGTGGTGTTTCAGTTGGTCAATATGCGATTCTAACTGTGTGAGCTGAGTATCATCAAGCAACTCATTGCTCATCATAAGCAATTGTGTATTATCAGCCTTAAGCACATGCTGTAAAAGCAACTTTGCCATGGGTCTTATTTCTAACTCAGGGTAATAATCTTTTAGCTCTGACCGTAGCTTTGAACTAAACTGTTGAATCGTAGTGCCGCTCATTTTTTGTATCTTGAACGGCAAAATTACGAAACTCCGATGAATCATTTATCGCAAGAGGAAAAATACATGCAGCGCTGTTTGCAACTGGCCCAGCAGGCAGAAGGTAACACTTATCCCAATCCCATGGTGGGCAGTGTGATTGTATATAGAGGTAAAATTATTGGTGAAGGCTATCACCGCAAGGCCGGCGAGCCACATGCTGAGGTGAATGCAGTACATTCCGTTAAAGATAAGTCGCTCTTAAAAGATTCGACTTTGTATGTTAACCTGGAGCCCTGTGCACATTATGGTAAAACTCCGCCTTGCTCCAAATTGATTATTGACCATAGTATCCCCAATGTGGTAATTGGTTGTGTGGACTCTTTTTCTGAAGTATCTGGCAAGGGCATTGAAATGATGGAAAAGGCTGGAGTGCATGTAAAAGTAGGAGTATTGGAGCAAGAAAGTCTGGAGCTCAATCGGCGATTTTTTACTTATCACAATACGAAGCGACCTTATATCCTATTAAAATGGGCTCAAACACAGGATGGTTTTATTGATATTGAACGCAACGAGGATAACTACGGGCAACCAACCTGGATTACGAATGAATGGGCGCGACGAGCAGTGCATAAGCAACGAGCCAGCGAACAAGCTATTTTAGTAGGTACGCAAACTGCTATTAAAGATAACCCATCATTAACTGTGCGCGATTGGAGCGGAGAACAACCATTGCGCTGCGTGATTGATAAACGATGCCAGTTGACAAGTGATTATAAGTTGATGGATAATAGGCATCGAACCGTTGTTTATAACCTTGAGAAATCGGAACAGGTAGATTTGATTGACTATGTAAAGTTGTCAGAAAATGATTTCGTAAATCAGTTACTTAACGACTTGTGGCAGCGCAATATTCAATCCCTGATTATTGAGGGAGGTCGAGCTACTTTGCAATATTTTATTGATGCCAATTTGTGGGACGAGGCGCATCAGTACACTGGTGACGTCAGGTTTAGCCAGGGGATAAAAGCGCCTCAGTTATCAGGCAGACTAATCAGAGAAGAGAATTTTGGGTCGAGTAAATTACGGGTGTATCGCAATAATGTTTAAATTAACGGTAAGAAATCTGACCTCAGTATATGGACTTTATTGATAGTATTCCTCCTTTAGTCGTAAATATTGTAAAAATTGCCTATGTATTCGCCATGCTGGGCATTGTGTTTATTGTGATGCTTGAAAACCGAAGTCCGTTAAAAGCCATTCCCTGGATGTTGGTTTTGCTCTTCGTGCCTGTACTAGGCGTTGTTTTCTTTGTGTTTTTTGGTCAAAATCTGCGTAAAGAGAAAATTATCCGGCGTAAAGGATTAAAAAATCATGATCTGATACGGGAAATAGCGCACTCTCAAAGCCATAAATTGTCTGAAGGCAGTATGGATGATATGCCACGGATGGACAATAACAAAAAGCTGATTCAACTATTTCTAAATAATTCATCATCAATACTAACCATTGGAAATGAAGTTGATGTATTGAATAATGGAACAGAAACCTTTGATGCCATTATTGATGCCATTAAAAAAGCACGTCATAGCATTCATCTGCAGTATTATATTTTTGATCAGGATGAAATTGGCAATCAAATTCTTGATATTTTAAAGCAAAAAGCAAAAGAGGGCGTTGAAGTAAGAATGATTGTAGATGATGTGGGTAGTTGGGAGTTAAAACGTCCTTTTTTTAAAGAGATGAAAAGCTTCGGTATTGAGGCCTATAGTTTTCTGACTGTTCGTTTTCCTACTTTGACTTCCAAGGTTAATTATCGTAATCACCGTAAGATTGTGGTGGTTGATGGGGAGGTTGGATTTCTGGGAGGGCTCAATGTGGCTGACCGCTATATAAAAGGCAATCCGGCCTATGGCACCTGGCGCGATATGCACCTTCGTGTTAGTGGTGATGCTGTGAATGCGCTGCAATCGGTTTTCTTTGTTGATTGGTACTTTGTGAGTCAGAAAGATATAGCCGACCCTAAATATTTCCCTCATAAAAAGCCAGCTGGTGATAAAATGGTGCAAATTGTTACCAGTGGTCCCGACTCAGACTGGCCGGGTATTATGATGGGGTACTATCAAGCCATATCCAATGCCAGGAAATATGTGTATATCACTACACCTTATTTCATGCCGGGCGAAAGTGTACTGATGGCACTTAAAGCATCGGCTATGGGAGGTGTTGATGTGCGTGTTATCATTCCCGAAAAGAGTGATGCTTATTTTACAGCTTTGTGCACTAAGTCGTACATTAAAGAAATGCTGCTGGCAGGAGTTAAATTCTACTTTTATCAACCGGGCTTTTTACATAGTAAAATGATGGTGGTGGATGATGAGGTGTGCACAATTGGAACTACAAATATGGATTTCAGAAGCTTTGAGCAAAACTACGAAGTCAATGCCTTTATCTATGATGAGCAGAAAGCTAAAGAAGTAAAAGGCTATTTTATGGACGACTTAAAAGAGTCTTACTTAATTGACCTGGTTCAATGGCGCAAACGCCCTTACTGGCAAAAAGCAAAGGAGTCCTTTGCCCGCTTGTTTAGTCCGGCGCTTTAAAAGAAAGTCGAACTGTTAAATCGACGGACTAAGAAGCCCGTAATTCGGAACTGGAAACCGAAAACTATATCTCACATCCATCCATCACAATGTCGACTTCACGGCTCCACCCTCTATTGCATACACCTGTCCGGTAATGTATTCAGCCATTGGCGATAAAAGCCAGGCAGCCAGATTGCCCAGGTAATCGGCTCGTCCAAATTGTTTGGCCGGAATGGCATCTATAAAAGCAGCTTTGGCGGTTTCAAAATCTTGTCCGGTTAGTTGAGCTTTTTTATCAATTAATCGATTGATGGCAGCTGTATTATGCGAACCCGGCGCAATCATATTGAAATTGATGTTTTGTCCGGCTACTTCCTGCGATACCGTTTTCATCATGCCCACAACAGCCAGGCGCAATGATGTGCTAAGCACCAGGTTTTCGATGGGTTGTTTGACCGATGAACTTTCGATATAGACAATACGCCCATAGCGCTTGCTTTTAAAGTGAGGAATTAGCTTTTGAGTGAGTTCGACTTTCCAGCGCAGAATATTGCGATAGGCATCGTCCCAGTCGGACAAGCGAGTCTCTTCAAACAATTTGGCCGGTGGTCCTCCGGCATTAATCAGAATGCCATCAATCTGGTACTCATGTGCCAGACTAATTATGTTATTAATTGTATCCGGTGTTGTTACATCTCCTTTAACAGCTATAAAGTGGTGTTTATACTCAGCTTGTAACTTATCTAATCCTTCCTGTTGTCGTGCAATGCCGATAACCCTGGCGCCATCGTTCATTAGTGCGATGGCAGTGGCACGGCCAAAACCGGCAGTGGCACCGCAAACAACAAAAGTGTGGTTTTTAATCTGTAGATTCATGGTCATAAAGTTTCCATTTAATTACAAATAAAAGAGGAAAAGGTTTTAAATAGCCCGTGGTAATACCAACGTAGTTTAGTGAGGTGGTTAACCAGTTGGTGAACATTCACTCTAGTGGGGATTGTTTTTAGAGAGAATATATCTCCTAAGAAATGGGCGCGCTATAAAAATTATGGTTTACTATTCGTTACAGGTGTTGTTGGCTAACTATTTGTAGATAAGCCGAATAAAACATTTATATGTATCACATAAATGGATACCCGATGCTAAAATATGCCCGCGCTTTCCAGTCGTCGGTATTAGTACCAATACCTAAGGTAATAGGTCCAATGATACTGTTTATAGCAATTCCACCACCAAATCCAAGAACATGTTCTTTTGGGCCCAGATAGAAGTTCTGACCAACAAAATCATCATTGCCAAAGTTAGGAGCGTAAATACCATTGGTGACAGCGTGTGCATATACTGTCTTCGACAGGTTAAAATTAATCTTAAAACTGGCTAAACCGTAATTTTCTGCTACCAACTCACGGTAGTTTAAACCAACAAAGGCTGCATCGCCTGTACTGATGTTGTAGGCCGTACCTCCTATATAATGCATATCAAAGAAGGGAGCATCATCGGAAAAAGCAGCCAGTGAGATGCCAGTTTCGAAATGAACATTTTTAGACGGACTAAAGCACTTATTATAACGCACAGAACCTGCCAGATAGTGTTCGTTAGGCACATTGATATAAGGCTCCACGATTGCTTTGGCTGATTGCGTGCCGTTATAATAATCGTAAGCATTGTAATTTAGCTTGACGGCAAAGTGAATATGGTGACCTTTAGTAGCGAAAAATCGCTTGTTTAGTGTATTTCGATCAGCAATTAAAGTACCATATATAAAGCCATTTCCAAAACGATCAACGCCCTGATCGAAAATGTCAGATAGTCCTGATTCCTGACTTACGCGAACTTCTTCCCAGTCTACCTTCGCCATTATAAGACTACGTTCACTATACGAGAGGAATAAGCCAGCTCCACCTTGCATGCGATAATAGTTGAGTGTTCCGGCAGTTTTTAAATTTTCCTGATAAATAGATAAGGGAGTGCGTTCAAAGTATCCGTCTGCTATAAAACCAGTTCTCTGTTGTTCGCCCAGATAAGTGATTAGTTCTCCATGAATACGAGGTTTCTCCGAAATGTCGGCCGTGATGGATAAACGCGTATTTTTAAATAGCAGGTTACGAAAGGTGAGGTTGGTGATGATACCGGCTTTTAATTCATTATCGTAGTGAATAGAAAATTTGGCCTGTGCCAGGTTGGTTTCTTCCGTGTTGAAGACCAGTTTATAGGTCGAATCGGCGTGTGCAATATCGTAGGTAATGTATTTGTAAAATCGTGTTCCAATAAGTCGACGAACCCCTTTGTTGATATCCTCCAGGTTGACGGTGTCGCCTTTGTGAATGCCAAGTTTGGTAAGGAAGTAATTCTTCGAGACATGTTTCCGATTTCTTATCTCGATATCTGATATTAGGATATCAGTAGGAGTGTGTGAGTGTTGTGTTTTTTTGTGTGGTTCAATGCTGTTAAGAGAATCCGCCAGGTTTTTTAAATCATCAAATTGTTGACGGGCTGCTTGTTCTCCACGTTCAACGATTTCTAAACCATCGAAGAAACTGGCCGATGTAAAAGGGTGCATTTCTGGCGTTATCAGATAATCAGTTGCATTAATTGATTCTTCCAGGATAATATTGCTGCCAATCATGGCAGAAGTCATTAGTATTTCGGTTATGCTTCGTAGTTCATCTATTTTGGGTTTGTCGGAAGTACCTACATTGACACCTATAATAATATCGGCCCCCATTTTTTTACAGAGCAATACGGGAAAGTTATCTAATACGCCACCGTCAACCAGGTACATACTGTCTTTTTCAACAGGTGTAAATACAGATGGGATAGCCATGCTGGCACGCATTGCTTCTGATAAGTCTCCTTCTTTAAATACATAAGGTTTACCTTCAACTAAATCAACCGCAACACACCGGAAAGGAATTGGTAAATCATCGAAATAGTAGTGGTGCGACACATGCCACGTGAGGTTCGATAGCATCTCAGAAATGCGTTGTCCATGTACCATGCCGGGCGGTAGTTTTAAACCTTGTTTTGTGATGTCAAACTCTAGTTGAAAGCGGTTATAATCAGCTTTCTCTTCTGGAACCACATCGCTTAATGGGATTTGATCACTAAGCATGACTGCCCAGTCAACTGAATTGACAATAGAATCCAATTCTGAGGCCGAATAACCTGCAGCATACAATCCACCAATAATACTACCCATGCTGGTTCCGGTTATATAATCGGGTCGAATACCGGCTTCTTCCAATACTTTGAGTACGCCAATATGAGCCAGACCTTTAGCGCCACCTCCGCTCAGAACAAGGCCAATTTTTGGACGTGTTTTATTACTGTCCTGCGAAACAACAGATTGGTTAATCGTAAGGATCAGACAGATGAGGGATAGGATTAATTGCTTGCTCATTTTATATTTACTGACTGTTTTTGATTAAGACCACAGAACCATACATATCTGGTAATTCGACAAATATCTCGGGAATTTTCTGTTCAAATTCATCAACGGCTTTTTTAACGCCATCCCAGTTGTGGTTATAGTCATGAATAACTATAGCTCCGGCCTGGTTTAGTTTTGGATAAAAATAGTCCAAGGCATCAATGGTCGACTGGTAAAGGTCTGCGTCAATATGAACGAGTGAATAAAGATTTTCGTTCATGCCTTCTGTCGTTGCCGGAAATACACCTTCTTTAATAACAAGTTTAGTGTTGTCGCCATCGATGTATTTTAACACGTCATCGGGAGATGTATTATCAAATTGGACGGTTTGAGGCCTAACGGTACCATCGCAATCTTCTTTAATAACCTGCTTGGGAAGCCCGCTAAAACTATCAAATAAATAAAAATTCCTATCAGGCAACATATGATGGATTAGTTTGGCTGTTTCGCCTTTATAGACACCCAATTCGGCAATGTCTCCACCTATATTTTTATTGCTGATACGCTTGAGCTGCAGCCATAGTGAGTAGAAACGGATTTTATCTTTAAACTTTCGCTCTAGTTTTAGCAAGTCGTTATTGTGCTCGTTCTTCTTACGTGCATCGAGCCAGCTAAAAGGTTTAAATAGTTTATGTGTATAAAAGCTCCAAAAGTAGCTGAGCGCCATCAAAGCAACCAGGTTGATTAATACCAGGTTGAGAAACTGAATTAGTGTCATAATAATTTAAGCATCATAGGTTGTTAGCAAAGATAAGTCAAATTTAAATTACCAATTTTAAATATGTATCAACTGATTTAAATTATGAGTTAAGTGTTGTTTTTCTGACATAAGAAATGCATAATAAAGCATAGTTAATTATCGTTTTACAATAATTGTATGTATTATTGTTATCGAAAAACGATAATTAGCTATGGATAAAAATAGAAAAGGAGTATTTGCCTTTTTGCAAAGAATTACCAATTGGGGTTTTTGGATATGCCTGTTGGTATTGTTGTTGTCTGTTGCCTCAGAAATTTTCACTAGAGATGGTGCAATGGGTTCAATTTATATCGGGAACCACCATTCTAAGGGTTACTCAATTCCGGTAACAGTATTGCTCAACTATGCGGATTCTACCTTTGTTTATGGCAAAGATGAGCAAATAGACCATGCGTTAGCAGGTACCTATTCTTACTATAGACAAAGTACTATATTCGCTGACAGCCTTAGGCAAAGGGCAGTAATGAATGGATGTGAACTCAAATCATCTACGTATAATAATTTGACACAGTACCGAATTGGACAAAACAATGATGTAGCTAATTGGGAATATTATTCATTCGGAAATTTAGATGGTTTTTTAATTGCGAATACTTCAAAATGGAGTTTGAAAACGTTAATAATTTTGAATGCCTATCTGGGATTAATTTTTCTTGTATTGGTTTTTTATTGCCTTTCTGAATTTTTCTATAGTTTGAGGACGAACCTATCGTTTACAATTGCCACTTATAAAACTGTTAATCGGACAGGTTTGTTATTGCTTATATATGTTTTAATCCGTTTTTTGATATCGGTGGTGTTGGCTATATTCTCAACAAACATCTTTTTTGAGTCAATCACTGATGGGATACCTAATATTGTGGCACTTGATATAAATGTCAGACCTCGTATCGTTTTCGATTTCACATTGTTTTTAGTTGGTTTATCTTTATGGGGAGTAAGTGCCTTGTTTAAAAAAGGAGCTTATATAGAATCGGAAAATAATTTAACAATCTGATATGCCAATTATTATTAATTTGGATAAGATTTTGCAAAAGCGAAAAATGAAAAGTGCAGAGTTAGCTGCTTTGGTGGGTATTACTACCGCTAATTTGTCAATTTTAAAGACAGGCAAGGCAAAGGCTATTCGTTTTTCTACATTGGAAGCCATCTGTGAAGTGCTAAAATGTCAGCCAGGTGATATACTTGAGTATGTGAATGAAGTTAATAATATGTAATATAATTCTTTGCTAAAAAAACTAGAATACATGAAATTGATAAAATCCTTTTTATTGCTGTTGTTGGTATTAGTAGCCGCTTGTCAAAATCCTGAAAAGCCCGTGAAAGAATGGGCCATTGCATTACATGGTGGAGCCGGCAATATGGATAAAGCCAAATTTTCTGAGGCCGATATTAAGCATTATGAAGATGCCCTGCAGGAAGCTCTTGATATTGGGAAACAAGCACTGGCAGAAGGTCAGTCATCATTAGATGTTGTGGAGTTGGTGGTTCGCCAACTGGAAGATAATCCCTTATTTAATGCAGGTAAAGGTTCGGTGTTTACCAATGATGGACGCAACGAGCTGGATGCCGCCATAATGGATGGTAGCAACTTAAATGCTGGTGCTGTGGCGGGTGTTGGTGATATTCGTAATCCGATTAGCGCAGCACGATTGGTCATGGAAAAATCGCCACATGTATTATTAATCGGAAAAGGTGCCTCGTTGTATGCTTCCCAAAATGGAATAGAAACGGTGGATAGTTCCTATTTCTATACCGAGAAACGTTGGCAGCTGTTGCAACGTGCTTTGCAAAGAGCCGGCAAAAATGGAACCGTGGGCTGTGTAGCTCTGGATAAAAATGGCAATCTGGCTGCAGCCACATCAACAGGTGGAATGAATAACAAACGTTATGGCAGGGTAGGCGATGTGCCAATTATCGGTGCGGGAACCTATGCCAATAACAATACCTGCGCTGTTTCAGCAACAGGGCACGGTGAGTATTATATACGCTACACGGTTGCACACGATATTTCTGCATTAATGGAATACAAAGGTTTGAACTTGCAGGAAGCTTCTCAAACAGTTGTAAATGGGAAACTAAGTAACGAAGCCGGAAATGGAGGAATAATTGCTGTTGATAAAAAAGGTAACATCACCTTGGAGATGAATTCAAGCGGTATGTTTCGGGGTTGGGCCAATTCATCAGGGGATGAAGGCGTGGCAATTTTTAAATAAGACTAAAGATAATAGACATAAGATTCTGGATATTGATGAATCTTATGTCTTTTATCAATTGTCTTATGTCTAAAATCTATATTTCATCAGAATAGTAGGCCAAAGGTAGTGAACGCAAATTATAACGGTTGGCCATTATCTCACCATAAGCACCCGCCGAGCGAATGGTAATTAAATCACCTCGGTTGGTTTCAGGTAGCTCAACAGCCTTGCCAAAGCAATCGCTTGATTCGCAGATGGGGCCAACAACATCGTATTTTTCAACCGCTTTATCTGAACTCAGGTTTTCAATCTTATGATAGGCCTGGTATAAAGCTGGGCGAATAAGGTCACTCATGCCGGCATCTACAATGGCAAACTTGGTGTTCACACCATTTTTAACGTAAAGCACTTTTGTTAGAAGTGAGCCACATTGAGCCACAATCGAACGTCCTAGTTCAAAGTGCAGTTCCTGCCCTGGTTTTAACTCCAGAAATTCGTCAAATAATTTGAAGAAACTCTTAAAATCCGGAATGGACTCTTCATCTGGCTCTTCGTAGTTAATGCCTAAACCTCCACCAACGTTAACCACTTTAGGAAGAATCTGGTGACTGATAAACCATTTCTGTAATTCATTCACCCGAATGCAAAGGTCTTTAAATGACATTAAGTCCGTAATTTGTGACCCAATATGAAAATGAATGCCTTCCAACTCAATATTGTTAAGTTGTTTAAGTACAGCAATGACATTTTCTAAATCCCATTGATTAATGCCAAACTTATTCTCTTCTAACCCGGTAGTGATATAATGGTGCGTATTGGCATTAACGTTAGGGTTGATGCGCAGCGCTACTTTAGCTACTTTACCTTTTTTTTCAGCTAATTCGTTAATGATTTCCAACTCAGGAATCGATTCAACATTAAAGCAGGCAATGTTGTTGTCTAAACCAAGATTGATTTCCCAATCGGCTTTACCAACACCTGCAAAAACAACTCCATCGGCATCAAAGCCTACTTCTAAAGCCTTTTGTACTTCATAACCACTCACACAATCTGCTCCAAAACCCGCATCTTTAATCGTAGTAAGAATGCGATCGTTAGCATTGGCTTTTACTGCATAATGAACTTTGAAACCATAAATGTTAGCTTCTTTTTTGACAGAGTTCAGTGTTGCATTTAGCAAATCAATATCGTAAAAATAAAATGGTGTTTGAAGTTGATTTAAGGCATCAACCGGAAAATTAAAATTCATTCGTTTGCTAATTAAAAAGTTTATCACTCAATAGGTTTAAAGCTTGCTTTTTGTCCTGCGCATTGATCAGCAAAGATAAATTAAAATTGCTTCCCCCGTATGATATCATACGAATTGATATATTTTTTATGGCATCAAATATTGTATTGGCATACCCTCTGTTTTCAGCAATCAAATCTCCAACAACACACACAATTACCTGGTCGTGGTCAACTTCAACAGTTCCATACTTCTTCAGGTCGTTAACTATTTCGTTTAGGTGCTTGTCGTCATCAATGGTAACCGAAACGCCAACCTCCGATGTTGTAATCATGTCAATGGGGGTTTTGTAGCTTTCAAATATCTCAAACACCTTTCGCAAGAAACCGTAGGCCAGTAACATGCGGCCAGATTTAATTTTGATAGCTGTAATGCCATCCTTTGCTGCTACAGCAGCCATGCGCTCTTTATTCTGTTTCGAAGAAATAAGGGTTCCTTCGGCTTTAGGAGCCATGGTATTTAATAAACGAACCGGAATATTAGCCAGTTTAGCCGGTAGTACGCTTGTTGGGTGAAGGATTTTTGCTCCGAAATAAGCCAGCTCCGCGGCTTCGTCAAATGACAGTTCTTTGATACTCTGGGTATTCTCAACGTAGCGTGGATCGTTGTTGTGCATGCCATCAATATCAGTCCAAATCTGTATTTCATCTGCCTGAATAGCTGCGCCAATCAAAGATGCGGAATAATCACTGCCTCCGCGTTGTAAATTGTCAATCTCACCAAAGGCATTTCTGCATATGTAACCTTGTGTGATGTATATTGTATGACCACCTTCTTCTGTGATAAGGTTCTGGATGTTTTCTTTGATGTAGTTAATATCCGGCTCATTGTTTTTGTCAATGCGCATATAATCTAAAGCTGGTAAAAGAGCCGAGTCTTTTCCGTTCTCCTGAAGAAAATAATGGAATAAGGCCGTTGAAATAAGTTCGCCTTGTGCCAAAATCGCCTTTTCTTCAAAAACAGTGAACATGTCGATAGTAAATGAGCGAATAAAGTTAAAGTGCGATTTGATTAGCTCTTTACCTTTATTAATGAACTCTTCACTTTTGTATAATTGCTCAACCTCTTGCTCATATTTCTGTTCGAGGTTGTTGATAATTTCATTGGCGCCGTCGTGGTTCTTCTTATATAAGTAATTGGCAATTTCAACCAGGCTGTTGGTAGTGCCCGACATAGCCGATAATACAACGATTTTCTGATGACCGTTATCAATAATTTCGGCTACTTCTTTCATGCGTTGAGCTGAGCCAACCGATGTTCCACCAAATTTTAGTACTCTCATTTCAAATCTCAATAATGATTATTCACAATAACTTATTGGCAAAATTATAAGATTTATAGGCACATTGTCTAAGTATTTAATAGAAATATGATGCTATGGATTTTGATTATTAACAAATTAGGTGCGCCAGCAAGAAAAACAACTAAAAATAACAAAAAGTTAAAAAAATAACAACAAATATTATTTTCATGATATTTGTGTATTATTTAAAATTTTAAACAATCTGTGTGTTTTTACTTTCGCCAAAATGCGGCTACCTTTGCTGAAAATAAGAGAACTCCATGGAAATTCTTTCAGCTCAGTTTCATAAAAGTAGTGCCAAAGCCAGTCAATGTCCAAAAGAGGACAGGCCTGAATATGCCTTTATTGGGCGCTCAAATGTTGGAAAATCATCGTTGATTAATAAGTTATGCAAACGTAAGGCCTTAGCCAAGATATCATCGACGCCAGGTAAAACACAACTAATCAATCATTTTGACATTGATGGAAAGTGGTACCTGGTAGATTTGCCCGGTTTTGGTTATGCAAAAGTTTCTAAAACTATCCGATCTACATTTGGAGCGCTTATCACCGATTATATTTCGAACCGTAAGAACCTGATGTGCTTATTCGTTTTAATCGATTCGCGCATACCCATGCAGGAAATCGATTTGGTGTTTATGAATTCCATGGTTGAAAATGGCGTACCCATCGCTATTGTGTTTACAAAAACAGATAAACTGAATAAAACGCAATATGCCACCAATATGAAGGCATACGAAGAGAAATTACTGGAATATTGGGAAGAATTACCACCGGTGTTTTATACATCTGCAAAAAGTGGTGATGGCAGTGAAGCCGTGCTGGATTTTATCGAGGATTTAAACTCAAAGTGGTAAGGTGCATTATTAGAGGTGCTTACGTTTGGGTTTTAACAATTATACTTTTTTATGAGATTTGTGCATGTTAAGAAAGTATGAATTGTTTACCTTTGCACCCACAAAGCAACATTGAAATAATCTGATAAACATCAATTTAAATGCCACCGAAAGCTCCAATTAAGATATTTGCGGGTACAAGTACCAAATATCTAGCTGAAAAAATTAGTCTTTGCTCGGGCCGAGAACTAGGAAGTGTTAACTGCTTGCGATTCAGTGATGGTGAATTTACAACCGCCTACGAAGAAACCATTCGAGGCTCTCATTTATTCTTATGTCAGTCAACTTTTCCTCCTTCAGATAACCTGATGGAGTTATTGATGATGATTGATGCAGCCAAACGCGCATCAGCGTACAAAATTGTAGCTGTAATGCCTTATTTTGGTTTTGCACGTCAGGATCGTAAAGATCAGCCACGTGTAGCTATTGGTGCTAAGCTGGTAGCCGATATGTTACAAGCTGCGGGTGTTGACCGCGTTATTACGATGGATTTGCACGCCGACCAGATTCAGGGATTCTTCAATATTCCTGTTGATCACCTGTATGCATCGTCTATTTTTGTGCCGCACATCAAACACATGAACCTGGAAGATTTGGTGATTGCTTCGCCTGATGTAGGTGGAACAAAACGTGCGCATACATACGCCAAATTTCTGGAAACGCCTATGGTAATTGGTCATAAGCACCGTTCAAAAGCTAACGTTGTTGATGAGTTGCGTGTGATTGGTGATGTAAAAGGTAAAAATGTTATCATGGTTGATGACATGGTTGACACAGCCGGAACATTAACCAAAGCCGCGGATATGATGTTGGAAGCTGGTGCAAAAAGTGTAAGAGCTTTCTGTACTCATGCTGTGTTGTCGGGGCCTGCTTATGAGCGTATTGAGAATTCTGGTTTGTCTGAGTTGTATGTAACGGATTCTATTCCTTTAAAACAGCAGAGCGATAAGATAAAAGTATTGTCGGCAGCTCAACTTTTTGCTGATACAATCGAAAAAGTATATAATTATCAGTCAATAAGTAACCAATTCATATTATAAAGTATTATCTTTGCAGCCGCTTTAAGGCAAGCGTGTGATGGGAAATTAAGCCTCACATGGTTATAATTTTGAGTAGCACTTAAAAAAAGAATTATGCAAACAATTGAAATTAAAGGTACTGTACGTACCGAAGTTGGTAAAAAATCAACTAAAGCTTTACGCGCAGCAGGTCAGGTACCTTGTGTTATTTACGGAGGAGAAGGAAACGTTCACTTTACAGCTCCTGAGGCTGAGTTCCGTAAAATTATTTACACACCAAACGTATACATTATCAATGTGAACGTTGACGGAACTGTTTATCCTACTATTCTTCAGGATTCACAATTTCATTCTGTAAAAGAACAATTACTTCACGCTGATTTCCTTTTGGTAAAAGAGGATAAGCCAGTTGTAATTGAAATTCCAGTTAAATTGGAAGGTTTTGCCGAAGGTGTTCGTGCCGGTGGTAAGCTTCAGTTAGAGAAGCGTAAATTGAAGGTAAGAGCTTTAGCTAAAGATTTACCTGATACATTAAATATCAACATTGACAGCCTTGGACTAGGTAAAACTATTCAGGTTGGTCAGTTATCATTCGATAACCTTGAGTTATTGAATGCTAAGAATGCTGTAGTAGTTGCTGTACGTTTAACACGTGCTGCCCGTGCTGCTGCCCAGCAAGCTGCAGAGTAATAATTACACTCTATATAAGAAACCTCCATACGCTTGTGTGGAGGTTTTTTGTATTTTAGTCATTCATTGTTTTTGAAACATTACTTATCCATGCTGAGGTTATTTAAAATATTCTCTAAAAAGGAAAAAGATAATACCCCACCTGAGATGAAATATCTGATTGTAGGTTTAGGAAATATTGGTGAAGAATATGATCAAACACGTCATAATGTTGGATTTGAAGTGTTAGATGCGATCGCCAAACGGAATGAGATTAAATTTGAAGAGGAGCGCTATGGTGCTGTTGCCCGATACAAATTCAAATCGAGAAGTTTTATTATGCTGAAGCCCAATACGTATGTGAACTTAAGTGGGCGAGCGATTAATTACTGGATGCAGAAGGAGAAAATTCCTTTGAATAACCTTTTGGTCGTCGTTGATGATTTGGCTTTGCCTTTTGGTACATTGCGTCTTAAAACAAAGGGAGGTGATGCTGGGCACAATGGATTAAAAAGCATCCAAAGCTCATTGGGAACAGCCTCTTATTCGCGTTTGCGATTTGGTATTGGAAACGAATTTTCGCGTGGTAAGCAGGTTGATTTTGTTCTGGGGAAATGGACCGATGAAGAGTGGCTGGAACTGATGGAACGAACCAAAGTGGCTGAAGAGATAGTAAACGCCTTTGCGACGATTGGCGCCGGAAGAACGATGAGTCAGTATAACAACAAATAAATGCGACATGGCGGATTCAAGTGTCAGAATAGATAAATATTTATGGGCAGTTCGCTTATTTAAAACGCGTAGTATTGCAGCCGAAGCTTGTAAAAAAGGCAAAGTGTCGATGAATGGAATGACCGTTAAATCATCGCGTGTTATTAAAGCAGGAGATGAAATAGATATTCGTATCCCACCAATTACTCGTCGTTTTAAAGTGTTAGATGTTGCTGAGAAACGAATGGGAGCCAAGCTAACACCGGATTTTGTAAAAGATATTACACCACCAGATCAACTTGAGATGTTAGAGTTGGCACGATTAGCTAGTAGTGCCAATCGCGATCGGGGAATGGGGCGCCCGACAAAGAAGGACAGGCGTGATTTAGAGAAATTGCAAGAAGGGGATTGGGATTTTTAAAGCATAAACTATGATTATAGCACAACAAAAGAAGAAGGAGAATATCATTGAATATGTACTGTATATGTGGCAGGTCGAAGACTTAATCCGCGCTAACCAGTTGGATATGGCTTTAATCGATAAACATATTATTCCCGGCTATCAGCAAAGTGATGATGTATTGCTGGAGATACGTGACTGGTGGGCTAATTTAGCAGAGATGATGCGATTGGAGAATAAGAAGGAAAAAGGCCATCTTCAGATTAATATCAACACTGTTAATGATGTTAACCGCTTGCATAATCAATTGTTGAAAACACCTAACGAAGTCGCTTATCAGCATTTGTATAATAGTATGGCCGCTACTATTCAGGAGTTTGATAACAAATCAGGTAATGTGCTTGAGAATGATATTGAAATTTGCCTGACCGCAATCTATAGTTCGTTTTTAATGAAACTGAAGAACCAGGAGGTGTCAGCTCAGACCAATGATGCCATTAAATTATTTAGTAGGTTGCTGGGAGCTTTAGCGAAAAAATATAAAGAAGAGCTGGAAGGTAAGCTCGACCTTTAATTGATGACGCAGCTTGATTGACCAAACCACCTATACCTGTTTCTGGCAAAAGAGTAGTAAAGTTTATCCAGCAGTTTGCCTGGGAATAGTTTTAATATGAATGCTGGTATTTTGAAAATACCACCCGTATCATTTAAGACTTTAATTGCTGCTTTTCCAGCTTCAGAAAAGGTATTAGACGAAACAACCATTAATTCAGCCGGAACAGAAGCTGTAACTACTTGGTAGGGGATAAAGCTGAGTCTTTGTTCTGCCTTCGAAGTTTGTATGAGAAACCTGACAAAAGAGGTGCAAAATCCACATTGTCCATCGTAATATACAATCGGTTTTGTTATGTATTTATCAGTTTCCATTTTAAATACTTCGCAATTTGGGCTCCGTTGTATTTCTTGGTTCACTTTCTTCGCAGTCATCGCAACAATTGTTATTTTGATCATTTTGTAAATAGGAGCTGGCATTGGCTACAAAGCCTGTGTTTGAAAATAGGTCGAATATAAAGTCTTTATCGCTAACTTTTTGACAACATTGTTGTATTTGCTTATTCATAGCTCATTGTTTAAGGAGGTTATACAATACTTGTAATTTACCGCTTAAATCACTCATGCAAGTTAAGTCAGTATTACGTTCTTATTAAAAGAGGTGTAATCGAGAAAATAATATGCGGCTATAAGAAAAACAGCGCTTTTAAAATTAGGTTCATTTATGGTTTAAAAATAACCACATCGGCGCGACGGTTTATCATTCTGATGGCTGAGCTTTTCTCCTTGTTTTTGGGTAAGAGCAGATCGTCTTCACCTTTCGGAATCAGTGTAAAGCGATTTTTATCAATACCTAAATCATCAACAAAATAAGACAATACCGCTTCGCATCTATTCTTACTGATTTCAAGATTTTCTTCTGAACTATCTCTACTGTCGTTGTATCCGTATATGTCAACTGTAGAGCGAGGGTTCTTCGTCATGTATAAACCAATTGTCGCTAAATCTACCTGGTCTTTTGTGTCGAGTTCGCTCTCGTATGAGTCAAAGTAAATGGAAACCATGTTGTTACTGCCATAAATGCGACTGGCATGGTGTTTCACTTTTACAGAGTCGATTTTAATAACCCGCTTCGATTCATACTGTCGAAGCTGCTCCTGTAGTTCAGCCACTTCATCTGCTAAAGGATCTTTTTTAGGCTTATCAAATACATTAAAGCCATAGCCACGATGCGTCCAGCGAGAGTGGCGCTTATTTTTCTTACCTATTTTGTAGACCAGGTGGATATTGGTATACCAGTATTTATCATTGTTAGCTCCAAGTAATATATAGTCCAGTTTGTCCTCAATAGACCAACGCATCGATGTTTCAAAGGCAATGTCGAAGCTGCGATTGATTCGCCGTTGTAAGCCAAGCGATAAGGGTGTCACAATTTCATTGGCACGAGCGGTTTCTTTATATGGATCGTCTTGAGAGTAGCCCAGAACGAGATAACTTGTTCCTGCTCTGTTGGTAGCTACTTCGCCTGTTTCAGTGTAGTGAACACGCGTGCGGAAAGATGCCATTCCAACGCCAAGTTTTAAGTACAGGTTCCACTTGTCATTCATGGGGCCAGGATAAGCAAACCATTGGTTGATGTAGGTGATGATACCGACAGAGTAGTCAATGATATTTCCAGTATTGTAATATGTTTCGTTGCCAACATGAAAATCGCTGGACATCACCATAAAATCGAGTGCCCAGGCAGGATGAATTTGTTTATCAACTTTAATCATTGGACCCAATTTCCAATGTTTGTCGGGTAAAACAGCATATGAAGTTAAGTCGTTTTGCATTATCATAGGGCCGTAGCCAAAAGCAATTGACCAAGTATTAAATTTCTTCTCTTTTGAATAACGTTGATGTTCTTCCAACTGGCGATGATCCGTTGTAAATTGAGCCTGCATAATTGTTGTGCAACACATCAATGCTAGAAATAATATGGCTTTAAAAGGATGCTTATCCATACACGGTTCAATTATAATCAGGTTGTGGTTAATGTTATGCTATTCAACAATTACAAATAAGTCAACGCGCCGATTAACGAGGTGAAGACCATGTGGCGCCAATTTTTGTGTATCGGACAATAGTTCTGCTTCACCTTTAAAATCTACTTCGAAGCGATTCCTGTCAATGTCGTATTGTTCAACCAATACTTTAAGCACTGCATTGCATCGCCGTTGGCTGAGTTTGACATTATAATCGTAGGAGCCTCGCTCATCGCAGTAGCCTACAATTTTCACTCTGAGTGATTTGTCTTTCGACATAACATATGCTGCCTTAGCCAAAGTCATGTGTGCTTCTTGTGTTATTTCAGATTTGTCGAAATCGAAGAAAACAGATGCAGACATCGATTCTTTATATTCCACCGATTCTGTTACGATGGTGGTTGTATCGACCTGCATAGAATCCAGCATAGCCATGTATTCAATCTGTTGCTTTAGCGAATCCAGCTTGTGTGCCATCGGATCATCTTCGCGTTGGCGTTTGTAGTTGATGTTGAAATCCTTGTAGGTCCAGGCTGCATGACGCTTATTCTTTTTACCTATTTTGTAGGTCAGATTTAATGATGTAAACATGTAGCCATCGTTATCTGCTCCGGAAAGATTCACATCTAAATTGTCAGCATTCATATGTCGCATTAAAACTTCCAAGCCCATGTCAAAGCTTTTGCTTATGCGGTACTTCACACCAAGTCCAAATGGAATAACGACTTCGCTTCTTCGTGAGGTTTCAATTTCCTGGTAAGGTTCACCGTCGGCAAAGCGTCGTTCGTAGCCCATTACCAGGTAATCAGTAGGCAGCCATCCATGAGGAGATGGATAACCATCGATGGATTCGTAAACATCCTGAACTTGAATCACTTGGTTGGTTTCAAGATCAAACTGGCGACTTCTGAAATAGGTTAAGCCAATACCTAATTTGGCATAAATGTTCCAACGGTCGCTAATTGGGCCAAAAATAGCCAATTGGTTGACATTGAGCGTTCCGTTTAAGGTTATGTCGTATAAATCTCCTTTGAAGTAGCGGCCATTTTTTTGACCATACATGTCGGCCATCAGCCACTGCAAATCAAGTCCCCATGGTCGGTTAAACTGCTTGCTTATCATGATGGTTGGTGCAAACTTCCAATTTTCGCTCGGAAATGTAGTGTAATCAATAACATCGACATAATAAATGACAGGACCGCCGCCTATTGTTACAGACCAGGTATTGTACTTATTACCTCTGCGATAAATTTGTTCTTCAGAAAGTTGACCAGCATCGGATTGCGCAAAAGCCCATCCTGAAGTGAGAAGAAGAAATGTAAATATTATAGTGAGCCGATTCATACGTATTCATCTAATTAGCAATAAACAATTAAATCTAAGCTATTTAGGTGTTTGTAGAAAGGGATATGAATAAGATTTTTATTAATCTTATAATTTCATCCACTAACGTATGATAAAGGCTGCTAAAAGAAAAGCCCTTCTCAGTTGAGAAAGGCTTTTAAACTAATTATGTGGTATTATATTATCTGCTTTTGTATTGCTCCAAACCGTCTAATAACCAGTTTTTATATTTCTTAACATCTGGGTCATAAGCTACCGGAGTGTTAAGTGTCGTCTCATTCTCGTCGATAATGACATAATAAGGCTGTCCTTGTTGTTGGTAGCGTTCCATTTGGAACTCTGCCCATTTCTGCCCAACAGTCCTGATTTTTTTACCTGTTATTTCAGATACATATGGTTCGTCTAATTTTTTTCTGTCATCTACATATAATGAAACAAGAATGTAATCTTTGGCCAGCATGCCTTTGATTGATTCATTTGACCAAACTTTGTCTTCCATTTTACGACAGTTAGTACATCCAAGGCCTGTGAAATCAAGTAATAGTGGCTTGTTTACTTCTTTCGAATAAGCTAATGCTAAATCGTAATCTTTAAATGCCGGTATTCCCTGTGGGCCATAATGCATCCCTTCTGGCATGCCACCATGGTCGCCGCTACTGGATACAATGCCTTGAACAGGTGTTTGGTCACCAACACCAAATGGTGATTCAGCGTAATTCTTTGGTGGTGGGAAACCACTGATTAAGTTAACTGGCGCACCCCATAAACCGGGAATCATATAAATAGTGAAACTTAATACCAACAGTCCCATCAAGAAACGTGATACTGGTATATATTCCATAGGAGAATCGTGTGGTAAACGGATTTTTCCTAAGAAATAGAAGCCCATAGCACCGAAGATAGCTATCCAAATGGCGATAAATACCTCTCTTTCCAGGATATGCCATCCCATTGTCATATCTGCAATTGATAAAAACTTAAAGGCAAAGGCTAACTCCAGAAATCCTAGTACTACTTTTACTGAGTTTAACCAACCACCTGATTTTGGTAATGAGTTTAAGTAGCCGGGGAAAGCTGCAAAGAAAGCAAATGGTAAGGCCAATGCCGATGAGAACCCAAGCATACCAATGATTGGTCCCATGTAACCACCTGTAGCTGCTTTTACTAATAAAGCTCCTACAATTGGACCAGTACAACTAAATGAAACTAATGCCAAAGTAAAGGCCATAAAAAAGGTACCTATGAATCCGCCTTTTTCCTCTCCTTTAGTGGCAAAATTCACCCATGAGCTTGGCATCACAATTTCGAATGCGCCAAAGAATGAAGCTGCAAACACAACTAATAGAAGGAAGAAAAATAAGTTGAACCAAACGTTGGTTGATAGCTCGTTTAAAGCACTGGCACCGAAAATGGCAGAAACAGCTACTCCAAGAATCAAGTAAATAACAATGATGGAGATACCATATTGAATACCGTTGCGAATACCTGCTGCTTTGGTTGCGCTTGTTTTGGTGAAGAAACTTACAGTCATGGGAATCATTGGGAATACACAAGGTGTAAGTAAGGCAGCTAGTCCACCGCCAAAGGCTAATAAGAAAATTCCCCAGTATGATTCTTCTTCGGCATCTTCTGTGCTGGCTTCTGAAACTTCTGCTGCAACAGGAGCTGTTGTGTTGACTTTTAATTCGAAATCAACCATTTCGGGAGGTAAGCAGCCCTCGTCGTTACAAAGCATTGATTCAATATAGCCTTTAATAACCACATTGCCTTCCTGCTTTAGTTGAATTACTTTTTTGAATGTGACTTTGTTTTCGAACCATTTAAGTTCTGCATTAAAAGCTTCCTCAAAGTGAACTGTTGCTTTCGGCTCTTCGGTAATGCCCTCTAAAATAGTGTAGGCTTCATTTTCTTCAATTTCAATGCTGGTTGGAACTGCTGTATTTTCTGGTAAATCAGAGGAATATACGTGCCATCCTTCATCAACTGTTGCTTCACAAATGATTTCAACTTTGCCGTTATCTATGTTCTTTGTTGAAAATTTCCAGGTAATATGCTGCTCTATTTGGGCAAAAGTGCCTGCAAATACTGCTAACATAAGTACCAATGCTGCTAATGTCCTTTTCATACGTTTTAATTTGTTTTCAGTTGCCGTCTTAACTCCCACTGTATGCATGGATAATGCTTAACAATGCTCGTTTAATTTGTCATTACTTAAACTCTAACCTTTTATGTTGTGCTTTCATGATGCATTTTTTGTGCCAACCTATAAAGGCTTAGTTAATAACATATCTAAGTCTGTATATGTGTACAAAGTTACAACATTTAGTTTGTTCAAAAGTCATCAAAACCTGTTATCACAACGTTAATGTGACTTCTGATTACATGATTTTGCGCACTTCGCTTAATCGTTACCAAGCGAAAGCGGCTAAAGTTTGTTTTTGTATGATAAAGACACCCTAATGATTAATATGGGTGACATGGCAGGTGGTGCTTTTAGTATGACTTACGTCACTACAAACAAAAAAAGGTTGACCTAAGATAGGTCAACCTCTTGTTTATCATTATCTAATATCTTGAATTCTAGTATTCCTAGTGAGTCGGAAGGTACAACTTTTAGTCCTTGCGTAAATTTGAATTTCCATTTCAATACTTGTGAAGGGAATCCTTTCTTTAGATACGCATGTACCATTGGATGTACATTCAGGGTCAATTTTTTCATTTTCAGGTCTTGCACAGCCTTTTTTACAGCGGCCTCAAGTTTTTCTGGCCAAAATAAAGATGGAACAATCGTGCCTGTTCCGTTGCAGGTTGGACATTTTTCTGTTGTTTTAATATGCAATTCAGGTCTTACACGTTGGCGCGTAATCTGCATTAAGCCAAATTTACTCAAAGGTAAAATGTTGTGCTTAGTGCGATCCGAAGCCATGGCCTGCTTCATTTTTTCGAATACCTTTTGACGGTTTTCGTTGTTTTGCATATCAATAAAATCAACAACAATGATTCCTCCCATGTCGCGTAATCGTAATTGTCTGGCTATTTCGTCGGCAGCTGCCAGGTTTACTTCTAATGCGTTGTTTTCTTGATTAGAAGCTGATTTAGAACGATTACCGCTGTTAACATCAATAACATGAAGGGCTTCGGTATGCTCGATGATTAGGTAAGCACCGCTTTTAAATGATACGGTTTTACCAAATAGAGCTTTAATTTGACGGTTTACCAAAAACTGGTCAAAAATACCGGCTGCACCTTTGTAGTGTTTTACAATCTTTTGTCGGTCGGGGGCTATTAATCCCACATACTCTTTAATCTCCTTACATACTTCTTCATCATTAACATAAATAGAGTTGAATGATGGATTTAGTATGTCTCTTAATAAAGCAGTCGTTCGTCCTATTTCACCCATTACCAAACCTGGAGCTTTTACATCTTTGATGCGTGAAGTATGCTCTTCCCAGCGCTTAACAAGCATGCGTAATTCTTTATCTAGTTCGGCTGCTTGTTTGCCTTCGGCTACGGTTCTAATGATAACGCCGTAGTTTTTTGGTTTGATACTCGTCAAAAGTCGTTTAAGCCTGGCTCTTTCTTCCGATGAAGAAAGTTTTTGACTGACCGATACTTTATCGGAGAATGGTAGTAGAACAATGTTACGTCCTGCTATTGAAAGTTCTGATGTTAATCGAGGGCCTTTTGTTGAAATTGGTTCTTTAGCTACCTGAACCAATACATGTTGACCTGCTGTAAGAACTTCCGGAATGGTCCCGTTTTTATTAATATCGGGTTCCGGTTTAAGCTTGTGCAATGACACAACTCCTTTCTTAGCTTGCGCAATATTCAGAAATTTTTGTAAGGAACGAAACTGTGGTCCAAGATCTAGATAATGTAAAAAAGCATCTTTCTCGTACCCTACATCAATAAATGCTGCATTTAATCCTGGCATTATTTTTTTAACTCTTCCGAGGTAAATATCGCCAACAGCAAACTGAACATTACTGGTCTCCTTTCGGAGTTCAACTAATCGCTTATCTTCCATTAATGCTAATGAAAGAAGATCAGGAGTGACATCTACAAATAGTTCTGCATTCACTATATGATCGCAATTTTATTTCAAAGAACGTTGTATATAAATACAAACAACAAACAGAAAGTATAGTACTTTCTGTTTGCAATTTTTTTTTAAGACTTAAAGAAGATTACTTCTTCTTCTTATGACGATTTTTTCTTAATCTTTTCTTACGCTTGTGCGTAGCCATCTTATGTCTTTTTCTCTTTTTTCCACTTGGCATGGCTCAACGTTTTAAATGGTTATAATTACTTTACGTTATTTTTCACTTTTGTTACGAAGCTCTTAGAAGGCTTGAACGATGGAATGAAGTGAGCAGGAATGATGATTGTTGTATTTTTTGAGATGTTACGAGCTGTTTTCTCAGCACGTTCTTTTACAACGAAAGAACCAAAACCTCTCAAATACACATTCTTACCTTTAACCAAAGAACCTTTGATAGTATCCATAAAAGCTTCAACAGTCTTCTGAACTGTAACTTTTTCAATTCCAGTATTTTTTGAAATCTCGTTTACGATATCAGCCTTTGTCATTTTTTCTTAAAATTATTTAATTATCAATTATTTACAGTCGTTTTCTAAAAATCAGATTGCAAAGATAAATGAAATCTCAATAAAAAAAAACAAATGGTTTATTTTTGCATAAAATTTTAATAATGACGGATTTCGCTATCAAATTACTGCAATGGTATAATATGAATAAACGCATGCTTCCATGGAGGGCTACAAACGACCCTTATAAAGTCTGGTTGTCGGAGATTATTATGCAGCAAACTCAAGTGGTACAGGGTGAAAGCTATTATTTGAAGTTTGTGGAAAGCTTTCCGACGGTTCATGAATTGGCGGAAGCATCAGAGCAACAAGTTCTCAAGCTTTGGCAAGGATTAGGCTATTATTCGCGCGCCAGAAATTTACATGCAGCAGCAAAAACAATTGTATCTGAATATAGGGGTGTGTTTCCATGTAATTATAATGAGATATTAAAGTTAAAGGGTGTTGGACCATATACTGCTGCTGCCATCAGTTCGATATGTTTTAATGAAAGAAAAGCAGTTGTTGATGGAAATGTGTATCGCTTTTTATCGCGCTTAAAAGGAATACGTACACCCATTGATTCAACAGAAGGGAAAAAAGAGTTTGCTTTACTGGCCGATGAGTTACTTAATGGCAATAAGCCTGGCGATCATAATCAGGCCATGATGGAATATGGTGCCTTGATCTGTAAACCCTCTTCTCCATTTTGTGGAGATTGCGTCTTTAAAAACGAGTGTAGCGCTTATTTAAATGATACGATAGGGTTGCTTCCTGTTAAAGCTAAAAAGATTAAACAGCGACATCGTTATTTTCATTACTTTCTGATTCAGGACGGTAGTGGTATAGTGCTGGAAAAACGTGCAGATAACGATATCTGGAAAAATCTTTATCAGCTACCGCTTATGGAAACAGACAAGGCTAAGCTTACAAAGGGTTTCATTGAGCAAAATAAAGATAAGTTCAGGCTAATTAATCAGCAAAAGCATATCCTGAGTCATCAAATCATCAATGCATCCTTTTATTTAGCTGATAAAACAATATTGAGTGACTTCAAACAAGAATACATTCTGGCAGAAGTCGGTCAGCTTGATAAATATCCTTTTCCTCAATTGGTGGCTAATTTTCTTATGGAAAAGCTGAGGGTTAAGCAGGATTAAGCTACTTTTGTTTTAATTTTAAAGTTTTGTATTTTTAAGTTCGTTAAACCTAAACAATAAAGCCATGTCGGTGAACAAAGTAATATTAGTTGGTAATGTTGGTAAGGATCCTGAAGTCAGATACCTGGATAATGATGTAGCAGTTGCTAATTTTCCCTTAGCAACAACGGAGCGTGGCTATACGGCGCGAAATGGACAAGAAATACCTGAGCGTACCGAGTGGCATAATATCGTAGCCTGGCGTGGCTTGGCTAAAATTGCCGAAAGCTATATTAAAAAGGGAACACAGATTTTTATAGAAGGAAAAATTCGTACACGTTCATACGATGATAAAGATGGGATTAAGCGTTATATGACAGAGGTTTTTGCAGATAATATACAATTGTTGGGACGCAAGTCGGATAACCCTGCATCGGGCGATTCGCCTGCAGGAATGACCACACCTCAACAGCAACCTGCCCAAAATACACCAACGTCCAATCCTGCTCAAGAAGATACATTCTTAGGTAATGATGAAACGGACGACCTGCCGTTTTAATGTTTAAACTAAACGTACGTACTTGGAAACCGATAGTATTAGCTTTTTATTTTCCTCCGGCTCGCATGGGCTGGATTTTCTACCTTTTACACTTGGGACTTTAATTGCCATCGTCATAAATGTGTGCCTGCTGATGTTGTCGGCGCTAATTTCAGGTTCCGAAGTGGCTTATTTTTCTTTTGAGCCGCAGGATATGCAATACTTGAAAGATAATGAAACCAAGCGAAATAAGCTGGTTTTAAGGCACCTTGAAGATAAAGAAACATTGCTGGCAACAATTCTGATTAGTAATAACTTTGTGAATGTAGCCATTGTTATTCTAACGTCTTTTATTGCTGCTGCTATTGTTGATTTTGGTGAGAATGCGACTGTGAAGTTCATTTTCGAAATCATTTTCATCACGGGTATCATCCTGTTTTTTGGCGAGATTTTGCCAAAGGTGTATGCTTCTCAATCGCCTCGGAAATTTGCCGGTTTCATGGCATATCCGTTATTAGTCTTTACAAAAGTACTTAAGCCGCTGAGTTTAATTCTGACGAAATCAACTAATGTTGTCAACCGTCGAATTGCTAAAAAAGTAAGGAACCTATCGATGGATGATATCTCACATGCTTTGGAACTGACAGTTAATGATATCTCTGAAGAAAAAGATATTCTGGAAGGTATTGTGAAGTTTGGAAATATTGATGTGTCAGAAATTATGACAGCCCGCGTGGATGTCATCGATGTTGAGATAAAAAGTAATTATAACAAGGTATTGCAGGTTATCATCGATTCTGGTTTTTCTCGTATTCCGGTATTTGAAGAAACCCCCGACAATGTAAAAGGTATTTTGTATGTCAAAGATTTGCTGGCGCATTTAGATGAAGAAGCTGCATTTGAGTGGCAATCTTTAATCCGCAAGGCTTATTATGTGCCTGAAACAAAAATGATTAATGACTTGCTGGAAGAGTTTCAATCGGAAAAAATTCACATGGCTATTGTTGTTGATGAATATGGAGGAACGATGGGCATTGTTACATTGGAAGATGTATTGGAAGAAATTGTTGGTGATATTAGCGACGAGCTGGATGATGATGAAGAGTTTTACTCCAAAATGCCAGATGGAACGATCGTGTTTGAGGCCAAGGTTTTACTGAATGATTTTCATAAAATTACCAATACAGACGAAGAATTGTTCAATGATGTGAGAGGGGAGGCAGAAACCCTGGCGGGTTTGATTTTGGAGCTTGAAGGTCAGATTCCACAAAAGAATGATGTGGTCGAATATGGCAGTTGTTTATTTACGATTGTAGCAGCCGACAACAGGCGAATTAAAAAGGTGAAGTTCGAATTTAAAAAGTAGGATATGCGATTAATGGTTCTAAGTGTGTTGGTTATAATAGTGATGGGATTTGGGGCATGCAAGCAGCATCATACGCCAAAACCACGAGGGTATTTTCGAATTAATTTTCCCGAGAAAGAATATGCTATATTTAATGGCACCTATCCATATCAGTTTGAATATCCTAAATATGCTAGCATTGTTGCTGATACAAGTGAAAATGCAGAGAAGTATTGGCTAAACGTCAGATTTAAAGATTTAAACGGACAAATACATATCAGCTATAAATCCATTGATAATAACTTTAATCAATTGATGGAAGATAGCCGGAAGCTGGCTTATAAACACACCATAAAAGCCGACGCTATTAATGAGCGAATGTTTTATGATGAAACCAATCAGGTGACTGGTGTATTATATGAAATTAAGGGAAATGCGGCCTCACCAATGCAGTTTTTTGCTACGGATAGCTTAAATCATTTTATTCGTGGTTCATTGTATTTCAATGCGATTCCTAATCAGGATAGTTTGGCACCAGTCATCAATTTTGTGCATCAGGATGTCATTCGTTTAATGGAAACAATTCGTTGGAATAATTAACTATGCCGCTTCATAAGATATTAACCATTTCTGAGCACCAAACGGTTGCCATTTGGAAGATTGATGAGACTCTTGATGAATTCTTAATAGCGCTTGATATCTCAAAGTCAGATAAACAGCGATTGGATGGTTTTAAGCTCGAACGTCGTAAAAAGGAATGGTTGGCAGCGCGCTTACTGTTGCAGAATTTGTTGGGGCAATATCCTGAAATTGTATACGGAGACAATGGTAAACCTCGTTTGGCTGGATATGAGCGCTATATTAGCATCAGTCACACAGCGAATTATGCTGCTGTCAGTATTTCGAATCAACCAACGGCATTGGATATCGAAATATGCTCAAGTCGCGTTGAAAAAGTGGCCAATCGCTTTGTGCACGATTCGGAGTGGGCGTATATAAATGAAGCAGAAAAACCCCAATATTATACCATTTTATGGTGCGCAAAAGAGGCTTTATATAAGCATTACGATGTGTTTGGAGTCATCTTTAAAGACCAATTCGTGGTGAAACCGTTTGAGCTTAAACCTACAGGTGCGTTACAATGTGAGTTTTTGCACGAAGAAGTCAAGCATGAATTGACATTAAACTTTTTAATCAATGATGATTTTACATTGGTTTATTGCTAAAACTAAACAAGCATGATATATAATCAGATTCTTTCACGTTTTCAGAATAAGGAAAAGCAATTAGCCTATTTAATCGACCCGGATAAGTTTGATTGGAATAATATTGAGCAATTAAAAGTTGTATTAAAACAAACGACTCCCGATTTATTGCTCATAGGCGGTAGTCTGATAAGTGTTGATACATCTGCTTTTGTGAAAGAATTAAAAGCTGTCATTGATATGCCTGTAGTGCTGTATCCAGGTTCGTCGGTGCAAGTTTGCAAAGATATTGATGCTGTTTTGTTTTTGTCTTTGATTTCGGGGCGTAACCCTGAATTTTTGATTAGTCATCATGTGGCGGCGGCCCCCCAGATTAAAGCTAATAATATTGAAGCCATCTCAACGGGCTATATGCTAGTGGATGGAGGTTCAAATACTTCTGTGCAATATATTAGTCAGACTATTCCAATTCCTTCGGATAAAAACGATATAGCAGTAGCAACAGCTTTGGCAGGACAATACCTGGGCATGAAATTAATTTATATGGATGCCGGAAGTGGCGCTGAAAATTCTGTTTCGGGAGAGATGATTAAAGCGGTAAAGTCAGCGTTGGATATTCCATTGATGATTGGTGGTGGAATTCGAAGCGTAGACGCTGTAAAAAGAGCCTGTAAAGCCGGCGCTGATATAATTGTTGTGGGCAATGTGCTTGAACAGGATATATCTTTATTGGCCGACTTTTACAATGCTGTTAAATCAATTAATGCGTAATGCCTTGTAATGGCTCGCCTTCACATCCATTCGGAAACGGAATTTCGAGGAATGAAGAGATAGTAGGAGCGAATTGAATCATCGAAACATTGCGGTAAACAGTCTTGGCATTGACTTTCCAACCGTAAAAAATTAATGGTAAATGTGTCGAATTCCAATTGCGGTTTACTTTTCTTCCATTGTCCAGTTCTTCTGACCATCCTGGTCGAATTTTAACAACGATATCGCCCGAGCGTTGCGGATGGTAATTAAGTTTTAAACTACGTAATGAAGCTAAGTCGGATGAGGAGATTTTAAGCTCCGAAATAGGCATGGCAAAAGCTACACCTTTCATATCACTTAAGAAACGTGCGGCTTCTTCTTTGGCTTCCACCAGGTCAACTCCTTTTTCTTTGATTAGCTCATGGTTGAGGTACATTTGTCCATCGTGATATGCCATTACCCATTTGCCCTGACCATATTTTGCCATTAAAAACAAATTCACCAGCGATGATGCTTTTTGTCCGCTGAACACACCTGTTGGAATGCCATGTTTTGAATTTTCTGCGATAGGGCGGTACGGAGCGGTGACTGATGTTAGGGCTATTAATGTGTTTTCAAGGCCCACCTCCTTATCAATTGTTTTTAATAAATCGGCTATCTCCAGATCAAGACGGAGTATCATATCTTCGGTCTCAGCATCAAAAGCACCATGAACATCACCATGAACGGCTCTGGCGGTAAAACCAATGGTTAGTACATCAGGTATCTCATCTTTTCCATATTCATCATTGATAATCTGAGCCATGGCAAAATCTCTAACTATCTTATTGCCATAGGGAGAATGAATGACTGGTATGTATGCACCATTGCCTTTTTGCTTATCAAGTGCATACATAAAATCGCTTGATTTGGCACGTTGCTCTCTAAAAAATTTCATCTGATGGTATTGATTCAAATCTTTTAACGGCCCCCAGTCTCTTTTGCTATAAGTATTAAGGAAGTGTTTTTTGTTGAACTTTTTGGCCCACTCGGGAAGAGGCTTAATCGCATCACTTTGGCGGATAAGAACAAATTCACCTGTATTATCATCAATCTGGTATAAGTTGTTAGGAGAATGACCTCCGCACCATACAATATGGTTGCCGCCTAGCGCAATCCCGGTAACCCTTGAAGTGCCATTGTTCATCCACTTAAGCTCGTCAGTGATGGTTGAGCATAATATCCTGTCAGCTGTTGGGTACCGTTGATTTTCATTACTATTCAGAAAAATGTCGCCGTAGAGGGCATTTACCTCTTTACCCCTGATTCTGTCGTACCACCAATCAGAAACAATTCCGTGGGTTGAAGGATAGCAGCCTGTAGCAATGGTGGCCAGGTTAGTTCCATAGTATGCCGAACCTGCCGGGTACGAGGCATTTCTGTAGAAGGCACCTCCATTGATCAGTCGATTGAAGCCGTTGTCTGAGAATTGCCCTCTGAAGGCCACAATCTGGTCAGTACTCAATTGGTCAATTAATATAAATACAACCAGTTTTGGTCGTTGTGAAGGTACTTTTTGCGAAAAAGTAATTTGTATGGCACATAAAAATGCCATAAGGAAAAGAGTGATTTTTTTTGTCATAGTTTTAGGTTTATGTTGACCAAATATAGTTATCAAAATATAAATTTGACATTAGTTGGTGGTTATTTTTTTACTGCCTTTATATAAAAATACATGTACTTCTTCGGCGTAGATGATGCCTCCGCAATTTGCTTTCTCAAGCAGTTTAACAGCTATTTCGGCAAAACTGTTGATGCGTTCTGCTCTATCGATGAGTTCAATAATAATGGGTATCTCAGTCGATAACGAAAAAACTTTGGAATTGTTTAAAATGCTATCTGCTCCATAGGAAACTGTTCCTTTCATAACGGTTATACCAGCCATTTTATATTTTTTGGCTGCAAATACAATGGCTTCGTATAAAGGTCGTTGATAAACCCTGTCATCTTCTCCGATGATCATTATTAGTTTTTGAGCTTCGCCTTTTAATACCATTATGCAGGAGTTACAAATGAAAAGTCAAATTACGGATATTAACCATCAAATTCAACTTAGTAAATAGTCAGTGGTAAAATAGGCAGTATTAATACAGGATAAAAACATCTGAAAAGGAATTATTTGGCGAGCCGATAAAAAATGTTTGAGAGCCTGTAGTTTGGCTTTAATTAACTTGTATGTTATCTAAATATTACTAATTTTACAGGTACCCATAAATTTACCTAAAATAATTACAAACTCTTAAATTAAGCTTTATGAAATTATACCAAGCTGATCAAATAAAAAATCTGGCGCTACTCGGTGGTAGCGGCTCTGGTAAAACCACCCTCGCTGAAGCAATGTTATTCGAAGGCGGGGTCATTAAGCGTCGTGGAGACGTTGAAAGTAATAATACAGTTTCTGATTATAACCGAGTGGAGCATGAATATGGTTACTCGGTTTTTTCGTCGGTGTTATTTACCGAGTATTTAGGACGCAAGTTTAATATTATTGACTGTCCGGGCTCTGATGATTTTATTGGTGGTGCCATTACTTCACTAAATGTTACTGATACGGCTTTAATGTTGTTGAATGCAACTCAAGGTGTAGAAGTGGGTACTGAAAACTTGTTCAGGTATACCGAGGAACATAAGAAGCCTGTCATTTTTGTGGTGAACCAATTGGATCATGAAAAAGCCAATTACGATCAAACGATTGACAGCTCAAAAGAGCATTTTGGTAACAAAGTTGTCGTTGTTCAGTATCCGGTTAATGTTGGTCCTGATTTTAATGCCGTTGTCGACGTGCTTAAAATGAAAATGTATCAATGGGGTGCTGATGGTGGTGAGCCACAAATTCTCGATATTCCTGCTGATCAAAAGGAAAAGGCAGATGAGCTTCACAATGTATTGGTAGAGGCAGCTGCTGAAAATGATGAGTCATTAATGGAGTTGTACTTCGAAGAAGGTACGCTTAATGAAGACCAAATGCGTCAGGGAATCCGTCAGGGATTAATTGCACGCGATATGTTTCCTGTTTTCTGTGTGTCGGCAAAAAAAGATATGGGTGGACGCCGATTAATGGAATTTCTGGGTAATGTGGTGCCTAACGTATCGGAAATGCCGGTATCAACAACTAACGATGGTACAGAAGTGCCATACGATGTAAATGGGCCGACCTCATTATTCGTTTTCAAAACAAGTATTGAGCCTCACCTGGGTGAAGTATCCTACTTTAAAGTAATGTCGGGTGCGGTTGAAGAAGGTATGGATTTGATTAATGTTAATCGTAATGCCAAAGAGCGAATTGCCCAGCTATATTGTGTGGCAGGTAGTAACCGACATAAAGTAGAAAAACTAGTTGCCGGTGATATTGGGGCAACCGTAAAGCTTAAAGAAACACATACTAACCATACGCTTAATACTAAAGGAACAGAATGGTTGTTTGATGCCATTAGTTATCCTAATCCAAAATATCGTACAGCCATAAAAGCTGTTAACGAAAGTGATGATGAGAAATTAGGAGAAGTGCTTCAGCGTATTCATGAAGAAGATCCTACTTTAAGTGTTGAGTATTCAAAAGAATTAAAGCAGATTATTGTATTTGGTATGGGCGAGTTTCATTTGAATACAATGAAGTGGCGTATTGAACACAATGATAAGATTGAAATCGAATTCTTAGCACCTCGTATTCCTTACCGTGAAACAATTACTAAGGTTGCTCGTGCCGACTATCGTCATAAAAAACAATCGGGTGGTTCAGGTCAGTTTGGTGAAGTACATATGATAATTGAACCATTTTATGAAGATATGCCAACGCCGGGTTCAATGAAAATTGACGGTCAGGAAATAAAATTGAACGTTAAAGGGTCCGAAGAGCATAAATTACCTTGGGGAGGTAAATTGGTTTATAACAACTGTATTGTTGGTGGTGCTATCGATGCCCGTTTTATGCCAGCCATCCTGAAAGGAATTATGGAGAAAATGGAAGAAGGGCCGTTGACAGGTTCTTATGCCCGCGATATCCGTGTTTGGGTTTACGATGGTAAAATGCACCAGGTTGACTCCAATGAAATTTCGTTTAAATTAGCTGGTCGTCATGCCTTTAGTGATGCTTTTAAAAATGCTGGTCCTAAGATTTTAGAGCCTGTTTATGATGTTGAAGTAAAAGTGCCAAGTGATCGAATGGGTGATGTGATGAGTGACTTGCAAGGTCGTCGCGCTATGATTGAAGGCATGTCGAGTGAGAAGGGCTTTGAGGTTATTAAGGCTAAAGTACCGTTGAAGGAAATGAATAAGTATTCGACTTCATTGAGTAGTATTACCGGAGGTCGTGCTTTCTATACGATGGAATTTTCTAAGTATGATAAAGTGCCACCTGAAATTCAGGTTGACCTCATGAAAGCATTTGAAGAAGAAGAAAAAGAAGATTAATAATAGAAAAGGAGGACGCAGGTCCTCCTTTTTACTTACCAAATTGATGTTTTTCTATAGTGCTTTCGACTCAATATACTGAATCATCACATGGATGATTTTAATATGAATCTCCTGAATTCTGTCGGAATAGCCATTGTGCGGAGCTCTTAATTCGATATCGGCTACCTCTGCCAGCTCACCACCTGACTTGCCGGTAAGTGCTACTACTTTCATGCCTTTTTCTTTAGCCGACTTTGCTGCATTAAGCACATTGGGCGAATTACCGCTGGTACTAATGGCCAGTAATACATCTCCTTCGAGTCCCACCGCCTCTACATAACGAGAAAAAATAAAGTCGAAACCATAATCGTTGCCCACGCAAGTAATATGAGTAGGATCGGCAATGGCGATGGCTGGTAATCCCGGACGATTGTTCCGAAAACGCCCGGTTAACTCTTCGGCAAAATGCATGGCATCGCTCATCGAGCCTCCGTTACCGCACGAAAGTATTTTGCCTCCGTTCTTTATTGCCTTCACCATTAAATCGCCGGATGCCATAATTTTATCCCAATTGGCATCGTCACTTATAAAACGGTTTAATACCTCCTGGGCAGCATTAAATTCCTGTATAATATCTTCTCGTGTCATGCTTCTGATTTAAAGGTGTAAAAGTACAATGGCTTTTCTAAACTTAAAATTTTTTTTAGCATCGAGGCTTGTTATCTTTGAGTTACGTTCAATTTATAATTTATGAATCCTTTAAAACGACAACTTTACGAAATTATTTTTGAAGCTGACACTAAAGCAGGCAAGCGCTTCGATATATTTCTGATTCTTCTTATTCTGCTAAGCATCGTTATTGTAATGGTTGAAAGTGATGATACTATTTTGCCTAATCATACCGGTTGGTTGGTAATGGCAGAGTGGATGGTGACCATCATTTTTACTTTCGAATATTTTTTACGCATTTGGATTGTTGAAAAACCGCGCAAATATATTTTTTCCTTCTTCGGCATTATCGACTTGTTAGCTATTTTGCCTACTTATCTTGGTTTGTTGGTTGGCGGCACGCAAATGCTGATTGTAGTGCGTGCTTTGCGTTTGGTGCGGATATTTAGAGTACTTAAGTTAACCCGCTACGTTAAAGAAGCCAGTGATTTATGGACAGCATTGGTTACATCGCGTAATAAAATAGGTGTATTTCTGTTTGTGGTGCTTATTTTGGTGACCATTTTAGGTACGGTAATGTATATAGTTGAAAATCCCTATAACGAAGGTTTCAGAAGTATTCCGCGAAGTTTATACTGGGCCATTGTAACACTAACAACAGTAGGCTATGGCGATATTGCTCCGGTAACTGTCCTCGGGAAATTCATTGCGGGATTTATCATGATAACGGGTTACGCAATTTTGGCGGTGCCCACGGGTATTGTGACCAGCGAGTTGGTTAAGGAAAGTCGCAAACCTGTTAACACCAGGGTTTGTCCATCGTGCCTCGAAGAAGGTCATGATAATGAAGCAGCTTACTGTAAATATTGCGGTGAGTCATTAGAGTAGAAAAGTTATTAATAAATATTTCACATTAGCTGTTGGTAAATCGTTTCGAACTTGTTTTTAGGCAATTAAAAGCAATATTTACCCAGTGCTACCATCTGTTTTTATATAATTAGCTATTACTTGTTATCTTTGCATAGGTGCGGATGTAAATCGTTTGTTGCACAAAGTCAAGATGAGTGAGTAATTAAGTCGTATGTCTTGATACTTATATCTTGATTCTAAAAAATTATAAGATGAAGTTTACATTTTCAAAAGTAGCGCGTCATCGTGTATTTCAGCACGATCCTATTTACTACGATGAGCAAAAGGAGAAACGGGAAGCAAGGGAGCATCGAATAAAAGAGGAGCTTGGTTTGTTAACCGATGAGGAGAAGGAAGAAGGGTATGCCGATCGTATTCGTGGAGGAATGCGTCGTCGTATGAAATCGCACTACGAAGTGTCGAGAAGTGAGAAAAAGAAGTCGAACCTTCGTTTGGTCATTATTTTAATCGCATTAATGATTCTGGGTTTTTACCTCGTACAGGAAGGGATGGCCTGGATGGAATCATTTTTTGTTGAGTAAATGATCCCAACTACCTGTTTTTATTAATTGAAGAAGTAAAGGAGAAGTTTATAACATGTCGAATGTAATACAGTTGTTACCCGACTCGGTAGCCAACCAAATTGCTGCCGGAGAGGTAATTCAACGACCTGCATCTGTTATTAAAGAGTTGATGGAGAACGCCATTGATGCAGGAGCAACCAATATCCAAGTCATAACCAAAGATGCCGGTAAGGCGCTCATTCAGGTGATTGATAACGGCTGTGGAATGGCCGAGACGGATGCCCGCATGGCTTTTGAACGGCACGCTACATCCAAAATACGCGAGGCAGGCGATTTATTTGCATTGCGCACAATGGGCTTTCGTGGCGAGGCACTGGCTTCCATTGCAGCTATTGCCCAGGTTGAGCTGAAAACCCGTCGGGCTGAAGATGATTTGGGAGTTCAGATTAATATTGCAGCTTCACAGGTTGAATCTCAAGAGCCCGTTCAATGTCCGGTTGGAAGTCAGTTTTGTATTAAAAACCTCTTTTATAACGTGCCAGCTCGTCGTCGATTTTTAAAGAAAACTTCAACCGAGTTACGGCATATAATTAATGAGTTTCAACGGGTTGCTCTGGCTAATCCACAGGTTGCGTTGTCATTGGTTCATAACGATGTGCCAATGTTTAGTTTGCCCAATGGCAACATTAAGCAGCGTGTGGTGAATATGAATGGCAAGCAGATGGGCAACAACCTGATTCCGATTGATACAGATACGGTGATGGTGAAAATTTCGGGTTTTATTGGTAAGCCCGAGTCGGCCAAAAAGACCATGGGCGACCAGTTTTTCTTTGTTAACAATCGTTACATGCGTCATCCCTACTTGCACCGTGCAGTAATGGATGCCTACGATAATATATTGCAACCCGAGACCATTCCGGCTTATTTTATCTTTTTAGAGGTAGACCCGCAAATTGTAGATGTCAATATTCATCCGACCAAAACCGAAATTAAGTTTGAAGATGAGCGTGCCATCTGGCAAATATTAAATGCAGCCATTCGTGAAAGTTTAGGCAAGTTTAATATGATGCCTTCCATTGATTTTGATACCACTGACCAGGTACATATTCCGGTAGCCAGTAATGAAGGAGATTTGGTAGCGCCAACGGTTGAGGTGAATCCGTTTTATAATCCGTTTGAAGAGGAGAAAAAGCAAAGCTCAGGAAGCTATAGCGGAGGTGGCAGCGGAAATACGCAAACATTTCAATCTAAGGCTTCCGCCAATGGCTGGGAAAACTTGTATGGCGATAATAAAGGTGATGAGTTACCCGATTTCTCGGCGCTAGCTACCAGTGAGATGGAAAAGCAGGAGATGCCTTTTGAAGAAACGCAGCAGGAACCGGTTCAACAAACGATATTGTCATCGGGTGGTAATGAAGAGGCCGTAGGCAATAGCCGCTTCTTTCAGTTGAAAAACCGCTATATACTCACGTCGGTTAAGTCGGGGTTGATGCTGATCGACCAGAAGAGGGCGCACGAGCGTATCGTTTTCGAAGGCTTTATCCGCACATTGCAAAGTGGTGCCTCGTTATCACAAAAAAGCTTGTTTCCGGAAGAGTTGTGTTTTGGCCCTGAAGAGATGGCGATGATTACAGAGTTAATACCCGATTTAATGACTTTGGGATTGGAGTTGGAGCAGGCCGATGAAGAAACTTTCAAAGTGTTGTCAACGCCGGCCGGATTAGAAAATGTATCAGCCGCTCAATTAATTGATGGCATACTGACCGACTTCAGAGATGGGGAAGTGGATTTACAAAAGGAAGTCACCGAGCAAATTGCCACATCAATGGCACAACGTGCCGCCGTTCCTTATGGAAAGGCATTATCTTCATTGGAAATGAGTGAGTTGTTCGACCAATTGTTTGCCTGCCAGGTGCCTAACTTTTCACCTTCAGGCAAAACCATTATTTCCATTATGGATATGGAAGAAACGCAGAAGCGATTTGGTTAATAATGTCATGTTGACAGAATTGTATAACACAGACTTAACAAACATGTCTGCTTTTGTGTTATTTTATTGAGAAAATTGAATTGGCATTGATGTTGTTAGTCAATGTCCAAATTTTTAAAAAATATAAAAGATGAACTACCGTCCATCACCTCTGGCAGGTTTACCACCTGTGACCAAGAATTTACTGATTATTAATGCCCTGTTTTTACTGGCTACCTGGGTGCTGCGTACCTCTTTGGGGTTCGATTTAAGTAATTATTTAGGATTATATTTTCCAGCCTCAGAAAATTTCCATCCGGCTCAGTTCGGAACTTACATGTTTATGCATGCCGACTTTATGCATTTGTTCTTTAACATGTTTGCTTTGTTTATGTTTGGGCGTGTTCTGGAAAGCTACTGGGGACCCAAAAAGTTTTTCCTGTACTACATTATTACAGGTGTTGGAGCAGCAGTTATTCAGTTATTGTTCAAATACATCGATTATAATAACGCCATCTCCTTATTGACAGAGGAGCAAATCGCGATTGTTTATGAACAAGGAGCAGCAGCGCTTCGTCAGTACAAGAATTTTACAAATCCTGATATGGCCAATTTCAATTTTGTATTGAATGGTTCCATGGTTGGTGCTTCAGGCGCTGTGTTTGGTATCTTGCTGGCATTCGGAATGTTGTTTCCTAATACTGAGCTGATGTTGCTATTTCCTCCTATCCCGATAAAAGCAAAATACTTTGTAGCGATTTATGGTGTGGCAGAGCTGTTTCTTGGTGTGGCTAACTTTTCGATGGATAACGTGGCACACTGGGCACATTTGGGCGGAATGATTTTTGGTTTTATCTTAATTAAATATTGGGATAAGAAGGGGATTTAGGATGTATGATTTAAGGACGTTCGATATAATTTGTATAAATTGCTAATGGCTTAGGCTAGAAGTTATCCGCTTAATATTATGGGAATACTTGATGAAATAAAACAATCGTACCGCCAGGGAGGTGCACTCACCAAATTGATTTACATTAATATTGGGGTGTTTGTGGTGATTCGCTTGTTGCAAGTGTTTTTTAGTTTTTCGTCAGGTTCGGGCAGCGCCAGTGATTATCCATTATTAGAGTGGGTGTCGGTGCCGGCCGATTTAATGCATCTCCTTTTTAAACCCTGGACACTGATTACCTACATGTTTGTGCATTACGATTTTCTGCACATCTTGTTTAATATGCTCTATTTGTATTGGTTTGGACGCATCTTTCTTGAGTTTTTAAATCCACGCCAATTGTTAGGTGTATATATTCTCGGCGGATTATCAGGAACAGTATTCTATTTAGTGAGTTATAACTTGATTCCTGTGTTTCAGCAGCAAGTTCCGTATGCCATTTTAATGGGCGCATCTGGTTCGGTGACAGCTATTTTGTTTGCAATAGCGCGTTATGCACCCAACCATAAGATTTACCTCTTGTTTTTTGGTGCTGTGCCTTTAAAGTATGTGGCTTTAGTGGCTCTGATTATTGACTTGATAAGTATTCCTCAGTTGTCGAATACAGGAGGATATATAACACATCTGGGTGGGGCTGCATTTGGTTTTCTTTACGGAGGACAAGTGTCATCAGGTAAAGATATGACCCTTGGTTTTAACCGGATGATGGATGGTTTGGCAAATATTTTCAAACCCAAATCGAAGCTGAAAGTAACGCATCGCCGACCAATGACCGATATGGAGTTTAATTCCAGAAAGGTTGATAAGCAAAAAGAAGTGGATAGAATACTTGATAAGATAAAAGTGAGTGGGTACGATAGTTTGAGTAAGGACGAGAAGCAAACATTGTTTGACGCCAGTAAATAAACAACCTTGTTACGACGATTTTTTAAATCAATAGTCACCATTATCAGCCTGATTGCTGCAGGAACCTTGCTGTTTTCAGTATTAACAGCATACATCAGCCCTGCTCATACATCTGTATTGGCTTTTATTGGTTATATCTTTCCGCTGCTTTGGGTTATCAATTTTGTACTATTTGCCTTTTGGTTGGTCAAGCGTCGTTGGCAGTCTCTTATTCCGCTTATTGCTATTTTAATTACCTGGGGGCAATGGCAACATACCTTTCAGTGGAAGGGCGAAAAGCTTGATAAAAATGGGTTTAACCAGCCGCTTAAAGTGATGAGTTTTAATGCCCGAATGCTTGATTACTATAAGTGGATTGGAGACAATACAAATGAGAAGATTTTTGATTTAATACGGAAAGAAAACCCCGATGTACTGTGTCTGCAGGAGTTTTTTACCGCTAAAAACAATAAAGCCTATAACGAAAACTATATTCTGCGCCGTTTGAATCAGTTTCGCTATAAGCACATCGAATATCGCTCTGGTAAAAGAGGGAATCGCAATTTTGGCCTGATTACCTTAAGCAAATACCCTATTGTTGAGAAGCATAGCCTCAAATTTGAGCAGACCAGCAATTTTAGTATTTACACCGATGTTAAGGTTGGTGATCAGCGTATTCGTGTATTTAATAATCACCTGGAATCAATTAAGTTTAGCCGTCAGCAACTCAACTTTTTGGATAGTCTTAATTTCCAGAATGAGCAGGAGCGTAATGAAAAGATAAAGGCCATCACAACAAAGTTGAGTACGGCTTTCGAAAATCGTGCTTCACAAGCCGAGACAGTTGGACAGTATATTGATAACTCACCGTATCCGGCCATTGTGTGTGGCGATTTTAACGATACGCCGGTGTCATATGTCTATCGAAAAATGAGGGGCCAGTTAAAAGATGCCTTCGTTGAATCCGGGCAAGGTTTTGGAGGAACCTATAACGGGCCACTGCCATCCTTTCGCATTGATTTTATCTTCCACGACAAACAGTTCGAGTCTTATAACTTCAAGCGCCTCAACGTGGATTTGTCGGATCATTATCCCATTGTTACCAGTCTTGAATTAGTGCCTGATAAGGCAGATTAACCGATTGAAAATCATCTTGTAGCAAGGGCGATTAAAAACATCACTAAGTTTTGCCAAAAACGTCAGCATGTTTTTATAAAATCGTCACTACGTTTTATTCAAAACGACGCTATGTTTTTTTGTATGCTTTCGACTTAGGTTTCGCAGCTTGGGAACCCATCGGTTGAAGTTGATGTAAAGAAATAAAGCTGTTTGAGCGAAGCGAGTTCTTTATTTCACATCAACAATACCTTGATGGGTAAGCGAGAAACCCGTCGGCGGGTTCTTTTGTTTACTTTTCTCGCCTGTAGGAGAAAAGTAAAAGCCATAGCGGCTTGAACTGACATAATGGGCATAGAAACTTTAAACGTGATTGCCGAGATTTTAACTCAAAGTCACCTGCTCAAATCTAATAATTTCTCTATTTTTACATTCAATTTTAAGCCAGCGAACAAGCTTGTTGATTCAGTTGTTTGTTGAACAGATTAAAGCACTGGCATCTCTATTGCCATGTGCTTATCACCGCCAAATAGAACGATACAATGAAGCAATACTTAGACCTCCTTGACCGGGTTTTGGACGAAGGATTTAAAAAGGAAGACAGAACAGGAACTGGAACAATCAGTGTTTTCGGGCACCAGATGCGTTTCGATTTAAGCGAAGGCTTCCCCTTATTAACCACCAAAAAGTTACACCTGAAGTCCATCATGCACGAATTGCTGTGGTTCTTAAAAGGAAGTACCAATGTTAAGTACTTGCAGGATAATGGGGTGCGTATCTGGAACGAATGGGCCAAAGAAGATGGTGAGTTAGGACCAATTTATGGCTACCAGTGGCGCTCGTGGCCCGATTATAATGGCGGGCACATCGACCAAATAAAGCAGGTGATTGAAAGCATTAAGAACAATCCTGATTCACGACGTCATATTGTGAGTGCCTGGAATGTGGGAGCCATAGACGATATGCAACTGCCACCCTGTCATATTTTATTTCAGTTTTATGTGGCCGATGGAAAATTGAGCTGTCAGCTCTATCAGCGTAGTGCCGATATCTTCCTGGGAGTGCCGTTTAACATTGCCTCGTATGCTATCTTAACCATGATGGTGGCGCAGGTGTGTGGTTTAAAACCTGGAACATTTGTACACACTCTGGGCGATGCGCACATTTATCTGAACCATATTGAGCAGGTGAAGCTGCAGTTAACACGAGAACCAAAATCACTACCGCAGTTTAAAATCAATCCGGAACGAACTAATATTGACGATTTCGTATTTGAGGATTTTGAGTTGGTTAACTACGATTCGCATCCACACATCAAAGGCGCTATCTCTGTTTAATACATCTGAAAATTTTATCACAAGCTGCTAATAGTCTGTTAGCGTAGCGATCTAATATCTTATTTGTATGACTCTATCCATGATTGTGGCCATTGACCAAAACAATGGCATTGGCAAAGGCGACGACCAGCTGGCTTATATATCGGCCGACTTAAAGCGATTTAAAGCATTAACAACCGGCTATACCATTTTGATGGGACGAAAAACCTTTGAAGCTTTGCCCAAAGGAGCGTTGCCTAAGCGTCGTAACGTGGTGATAACTCGACAGGCTGGTTATGAGGCTCCGGGTGCTGATGTGGTACACTCGCTTGATGAAGCACTGGCTATTTGTGAAGGAGATGAAAAAGTGTTTGTTATTGGCGGCGGTGAGATTTACAAGACCTTTTTAACACAAACGCAGGAACTTTACCTGACGGTTATTGAGCACAGCTTTGAGGAAGCAACTGTTTTTTTTCCAGAACTAAATAGGAATGAGTGGCTGCTTGAACAGCAAGAAGGGCCTTTTACGGATGAAAAGACCCAACTGCGCTACATGTACCAGAACTTGCGAAGAAAATAAGTCCTATTTATTTAAAAAGTTCAAGGTTTCCTCTGGTAAATCTTTTATCTCCAGCACCATCAGTCCATCCAGGCAATTATTAAAATTCGGGTCCACATTAAAGCTGATGATTTTCGCATTCTGACGGATGTATTGCTTCAACAGAACCGGAATCTTCATATAACCCGGTTCGATGCCGGTAATGTATTTATCCAACTTCTGAAGGTCGGCAGCGCTCTTCTCCAGCACCACTTCAATATCTTCTTTATTTGTTTTGACCACAAAGCGTTTCTTAGGTTTGACCAGTTGTGCCAGTTCATGGTTGAAATGGTACTTTTTAATGAAGGCAATCAGCAAATCCTTCGAGTAACGCGAAAAATCGTTACTGATGCTTACCGGTCCCATGATATAGCGATATTGGGGATGGCGTTTGATAAAGTGCAAGATGCCCTGCCACAAAAGGAATAGCGGTAAGGGTTTTTGCTGAAAAGCCCGAACAACAAAGGAACGCCCCAACTCTAATGTTTGAGATAGTTTGGGGTCAAAAGCAGCGTCCATATCAAACAGGCTGTTGGTGTAGAAGCCCTTCGAGGTGTATTGTTCAAGAATCTGATCGCCCTGCCCCAATCGGTATGAGCCAACAATCAGTTGCTGCTGCCTGTCCCAGACAATTAAATGCTGATAATACAGGTCAAACTCATCTATGTCGAGGGATAAACCCGTGCCTTCGCCCACTTCACGAAATGTGATTTCGCGCAGGCGGCCAATCTCGTTCAGAATATGAGGTATCTGGTTGTGCCTGGCCAGGTACACTTCGTAGTTCGATTTGCTAAAGAGCAAGCCCTCGTTGTGCTTCAGCTGATTAAACTCTTGCTGCAATTGCTCCTGAGGAATGGGTTCGATGATGGCTTCATCGGCTTTTGGTGCCACAGGTTTTCTCCTGAAATAGGGCTTTACATCTACTTTGGAGCCTAAGCCATAAAGCGTGGTTCGTATGTAACGTCCTGCCTTTTCAATATTATCCAGCTCTTTCAGCTCCGATGGAAGAATGGCCCGGCCAATCCGAAGATTAACCGTTTTGTTTTCTTTCTTCAGAAACTCCGAAGGAATGGATAATGTGCGCAAACCGGGGTGTAGCTTACCAATCAGGTGAAAAAACAGGCTGTTGTTACCTTCGAAATGCAAGGGGATGATGGGAACATTAGCATTCAGTATAAAACGAATGATACTGATGTCCCAGGCGCGGTCTTCTATTTTAGAAAGGCCTTTTTGCATCGTTGCCACTTCGCCTGCCGGAAACAAACCAACCGGACTGCCGGCTTTCAGGTTTTGATAGGCCTGGCGCATGCCCCGGTAGTTTTGGGCGCTGTTGGTTTCAAAAGGGTTTAAATCGATAAAATAATCATCCAAGGCTCCGAATTGCTTTAAGAAGAAATTGGCCAGTACTTTAAAGTCAGGCCGTATGCGGGCAATCAGATGAATCATTATTAAGCCATCTAAAAAGCCAAACGGATGATTGGATAGGATGATAAAAGGCTGATTTGTTGGTATGTTTTTTAAATCTTCCTCCGAGATATTGTATCGTATGCTAAGTTTTTTAAACAAGCCGTCGATAAAGTGAATACCACTTGTTTGAAGAGCTTCATCGCCCAGCAGTTCGTTTATTCTATTGATGCGCAGCCAGGAGAAGAGGGCCTTTTTTAATAAGGCACTGGATGGCAGGCGAAAGCCCAGCTCTTCAAAGCTGCTGACGGATAATTGATTCATAAATGTTTATTTAGGAGTCATTCAACTGGCTATTAGCTAATGGCCAGCTGAGGATATGTTTGTGGCAGCTGACTGTAAATCATTTCATCAACTACATCCGATAGATTGTCGGGATAATTGACCTGTAAATGCTCATCAGACGCCAGCCATGCTTGTATTTTGTGGATTTCCCTGGAAAAGCTGTTCAGCCTGGTCACACCCATCGATTCCAGGAAGGCCGCGTTGCATTGTTGTTCATATTGACCATTCATCGGTATTACACAAAGTTTTTTACCTAAAAACAATGCTTCTGCCGGTGTTTCAAAACCAGCATTGCACAGCACACCTTTGCTGCTCACAAAGCTTTTGGTGAATTGCTCCTTGTTGACCGGATTGATGTGAACATTACCCGCCTGAAAGGCTGTGTTTGAATGCTTGGAGAACACCTGCCACTCGATTTGTGGAAACTGTGACAGGATAGCAATGATTTTATCATTGGAGTATGATGGTAAATACACCGTATAATGTCCTTTGTCCGTTTTTTTCGACCAACGGATATCATCTCTGATAACCGGCGTTGAGACCGTTTCGCCCATCGTTTTAAAATGAAAACCCTGTGCCGTGCTAACCGGGGCATAGTATTTTAATATGGCCCGGCCCATCAGGTCTTTCACCTCGGGTTTGGGAGCCTCAGGATGCAATACAGCGCTCTGATGACTAAGTGCCACACATTTGACATTACGGAATTTGCAGGCCCAGGCGGTCACCGGTTCAAAGTCGTTAATAACCAAATCGTATTGATGAACAGGAACCGAGTAAATCTCTTTGAGTAAACGATGCGGCCTGAACTTTAACAGGGTTTCTTTCAAATCGACACCGCCGTTTTTGCCAAAGATGAAGCTTAAGCCATAGAAACGATATTTGATGGCCCATGGTAGCTTAATATCACATTGGATGCCGCTCACTAATAAGTCCACTTCGCCATGACGTTGAAGGTGCGGAATAACATCGAAAGCACGTGCAATATGCCCATTGCCTGTTCCCTGGATTGCATAAAGGATTTTCATGATAAGGTGTTTTTGTTATGCTGATGCATGATTGTATCAAATCACTAAAATCACGAGTAATGCAACTGGTGTTCTTAGCAAAAGGATAAAATCATATTAGCTGTTAATAACATCGTTAACCATTGTTCTAAACAAGACCTTGTGATTGGGGATGAGGAAATCATCACCTACCAGCATTTCTTCTTCTGAAGCTGTTTCTTCCCTAGCGTCATTATTAATATGTTTGTATAGATGCCAGTCGCCATCGTAATATTCAAGGGCCGTATTATTTTCGACCCAGTCGCCACTGTTGAGGTAACACATCGAACCATGGTTGTTACTGATGATTTTCTTCTCGGGCCAATGGATGTGACCACAGATGGCATAATCGTATTTTTTCTCGATAGCCAGGTTCGACACTGTATGTTCAAACCGTGATGTGATATCGTTTTTGCCTTTTTTAATGGCTTTTTTAACATCGCCCGATAACGATACTTTCTTAAGCCGGAATGTTGAAAGAACCAGGTTGGCAAACCGATTAATAATGGTAAGGATGCCATATCCTGCAGCTCCCAGCTTGGCCAGCCACTTGGAGTGGTGCATAAACACATCAAAAACATCGCCGTGGAAAAGCCAGGTTTTTTGACCGTCCATTTCGAGTACGAGCTTATTTTCAATACTCAGGTTACCCATTTTTAAGCCAATCATACGTCGCAGGTGCTCATCGTGGTTGCCTGCTAAGTAATACACATGGGTGCCTTTTTCCATCATTTTAATAATTTGACGGATGACCTTGAGATGTGACTTAGGAAAATAGGACTTGGAGAATTGCCAGATGTCAATGATGTCGCCATTTAATACCAGGATAGGCGTTGATATACTCTGCAGGTAGTTTAAGATGTCTTTGGCTTTACATCCGAAGGTACCCAGGTGTGTGTCTGAAATAACAGCCGCCTCCACCTTTCTCACTTGTGTTTTGTTCTTACTCATTATCAATCAAATATTATTTGACAATGATAGAACTTGTTTGGTAACTGGATGTTAAGTGATTTAAAAGATACTCGAAAGATAAACAGGCGGGTAAAAGTACATTAACGCATAGCTAACAGCCTGTTAACAAAAAAAAGCCGCCTTAAGGGGCGACTTTGTCATTATCTTAAATTAAGCCTTAAACAGCCATGGGTTTAATGCCCGATTTTCGTCCGTATAGTGTTTTTTGCCAATAATTATAAAGGTCAAAATTGCTGTTGCGTGAAATACCTTCTGTTTGTACCAGTTGACTACGACGCGCTATAACAACCGAGCTGATAAAACTACTCAGGCCATTGCTAACCATATAGGCAATATTTAAATCGCTCACCTCGCTAAGGTCCATGGGACCACGTCGGCAATGTACAATCATTTTAATGGATGTCTTGCTCAATTGGTTGGCCAACTTCCTGATGAGCTCTTTTCCCTCGGGCTGGTTAACGTCGCTCGATACCAGTATGTGTGAAAAAACAGACTGCTGCTGAAACGCTGAAATAGCCGCTTCTAGTTCATCCTCGGAAGTGGGTAACGCCACGATGGTCGAGTTAACCCCGTATAGATTGCACAGCTTCTGAATATGAAGGTCGTCTGAATTATTGGCGACAATTAATAAGTCTTTGTCGAAGGGGATAACAGAAGAAATGACTGTTTCAAGGGCAAACTCACGCGTTCGCTTAAAGCTTATCGTCTCATATCCCGTCAGGTAAAAGTCTTCGGGATTGATGCTTGTCTTGGTCATTAACGAGATTAATTCCTTGTCAACAACATCATCAAGCTCTATTTTCTCGGGAAAACCGTAAAGTGTTGAATTAAATACTCGCATTTTCTGCTTCTTCAAATAAGTTAGTAATAGGTGCAAAGTTAGCTTCTGTCTGGTTTGATTGGTTAAGGCCAAATTAGCCTTTCGTTAACCTTTCATTAATTGGACAAACCGGATGATTTTCACACGTATAAAGTTAGGCGCTTTTTTTTGTTAAAGTGTAAGAAAAATAAGCGGATAGCTCAAAGTTTATCGAATAATCATCGCCAAAAATCTACTGTTCGTCAAAATAGAGAAATAAAGAAGTAATAGGGGATGACATATAATGCTAAAATGACATTAAGTGGAGGGGTGTTTTTATTAAAGAGCTAATTGATTTTTAGATATATCCTCTAGCTTTTAACTCAAGGTATTTGTTAATGGTTTCCACAGTTAAATCTTCTGGAGCAGTGAGCACTGAGTGAATACCATAGCGTTCTAATTCCAGCACAATGCGCTTTTTATCGTAGGCAAACTTTTCAGCGATGGTTTTGATGTAGATGCCTTCAATATCGCTTGCTTTTTGATTGGTAATACTTTTTAGTTCCGTGTTTTCAAAAAATACAACCACCACCATATGGTCGTGAGCCAGTTTTTGTAACATTGGTAGCTGCCGTTTCGCTGCACTTAAACTTTCGTAGTTGGTGTATAAAACCAATAAACTGCGCTGGTGAACTTTTCGGCGAACAGCGGTGTATAGCGCTTGGATGCTTTGCTCTTCAAATAAGGTCGACTGGTTGTATAACGACTCCATTATCACCTGCATCTGTTTGCTGTTGCGTTGCGGAGCTACAATGGTGCGTACCTCGTTATTAAACGTAATCAGCCCGGCTTTATCTTGCTTCAGCATGGCAATTTTTGATAATACCAAAGCGGAGTTGATGGCATAATCAAGCAGGGTCATGCCTTCGAAGGGCATTTTCATGGTACGTCCCAGGTCGATGATGGAGATGACCTGTTGCGACTTTTCGTCCTGGTATTGGTTCACCATCAGGTTGCTTTTGCGGGCTGTGGCTTTCCAGTTTATGGTGCGATAGTCGTCGCCATTGGTGTATTCGCGTATCTGGTCAAACTCCATTTGATGACCGATGCGGCGAATTTTTTTAATGCCTACCTCGGTTAAGCGGTTCGAGATGGCCATCATCTCAAACTGGCGCATCTCTTTAAAAGCCGGATACACTTTTACAGAGGCATTAGCGTCATGACGAAGTCGTCGCTCAAGCAAGCGCAAAGGCGATTTGATAAATACATTTAAAGAGCCAAACCAATATTCTCCACGTTCAACCGGACGAAGTGAGTAACTTTGAGAATAACACTCTCCCGATTTAAGTTTATATTTTAAAGAGAAATCACGCTGCTGAAATTGTACAGGTAATTCATCTATGACTAATACAGAGACCGGAAATGGAAAGTGGTTAGTCAATGAAATGGTTACCTCATTTTGGTCACCGTTTGAGAAGCGTTCATCGAGAAAACGCCTGGCTTTAAAACTTGTTTGAGGTTTAACAAACAGCAACAAACACTCGATTAAAATGAGCAGAATAAATAAGCCCAGCGCCATTAAGCCTATCTGGAAAAAGAACGCACCAAATTGCCCTAATGCCAACAGGAATATAACAGCGGCCATTGCATAGAAGAACAATGGAGTAAAATAAGCATGATTTCTAATTCTGAAACTCATTTATGCAAAGCTTAGCGTGGAACTTCAACAGAGTCAACAATCTGCTGGATAATGATTTCAGGCTTTACACCTTCCATCTCTTTCTCAGGTGTTAATATCACGCGATGATTCAATACCGGTGTTATCACCATTTTAATATCATCTGGAGTAACAAAATCGCGTCCTTCAAGTGCCGCAAAAGCTTTGGCTGCATTTAATATGGCCAGCGATGCACGCGGACTGGCACCCAAAAATAATGCTGCATGGCTTCTGGTTTTTTCCACGATTTGGGCGATGTAGCGTAATAAATCATCTTCTACAATCACCTTTGCTGCCATATTCTGATACTTCACAATTTCTTCGCCGCTAATAACCGAATTTATCTGGCTCAATTCATCTTTGTCTTCGCGCTGCTGCGCATTGGCTAATATCGATACTTCTTCTTCCAGATTCGGATAGTCAATTTTAATCTTAAACAAGAAACGGTCGAGTTGGGCTTCAGGCAGGCGATAGGTACCTTCGTGTTCAACGGGGTTTTGCGTCGCCATCACTAAAAACGGTGGTGCCATCGGGCGTGTTGTACCATCAATAGTCACCTGGCGTTCTTCCATTACCTCAAACAAAGCGGCCTGGGTTTTGGCAGGGGCACGGTTCACCTCGTCGATTAATACCAGGTTAGAGAAAATAGGACCTTTATTAAACTCAAACTCAGATTTACCTGTATTAAACACCATGGTACCCAACACATCCGATGGCATTAGGTCGGGCGTAAACTGAATGCGCGAAAAGTCGGAAGATACAGATTTAGCCAATAGCTTCGCCATCATGGTTTTAGCCACACCTGGCACACCTTCAATCAATACGTGCCCATTGGCAATAACAGCTGTTAACAGCAGGTCCAGTATTTTCTCCTGTCCAACTATTACTTTGTTGATTTCGCTGCGGATACGAAATGCCGAATGATTTAATTCCTCCAGTGGTAAGCGATTTTCAAATGGTGTTTGAGTCTGTTGGTCCATATGCTTTGTATTACTTGTTGTATTGTCTTTAATCTTTGGTATTGAGTCTTAAATTTATCATCTACACTGATCATAAAAGAACTCGATGCGCCTGTTAAACTGCTCCAGATCTTCTTCACTGATTTGTTGCCTGTTTTTCAGGTTCTCGCCCAATTCAAATAATTGTCGGATGGCTCGGATAGGAAGGGACGATTTTTCAGACAGTTGCTGAAACAGATCCTCATTCATATCAGAGGTGTTGATATAATATTTTGAACGGATATACTCCTGCAAATAGCTGAAACGCTTTTGAGCAATATCCAAATGGTTTTTGCGACTAAAGTACAATCGTCCAATGGTTTCGATAAAAGTAACCGTGCTGTTAATGTGGGGTTTCACGATAGGGATAACTCGTTGGCGACGAGCTGACTCAAATAAAAAGAAGATGACAATGCCTATCAGCAATACATACCATGCCAGACGCAATGGTTGACGATTAAGGATAAAACTGAGCTGCGACTTGGGTAGGTGTTTGTTTTTTATTTTATAATGTTCGTCCCACAAGATGGTTTCATCGGGCAGATACGAAAGGCACTTAAACGCATAATCGGCATTATCATCTTTTAGCAACTGATAATTGGTAAAGGCTTGCGGGTTAAGGTTGATATACAGCCAACCCTCACCTTGTTTGATACGGATAAAGTTAGTTTTTCCGCTGTTGTTAATGCCTAGTACCGATGTTTGAAGTGTATCGTATGAATTAAAGTAATTATTTGTAATGCCTTTTTTGTACCAATAGCCAAGAGGTTTCTGTAACTTTCTATTAGCCAAGTTGAAGCTGATAGAGTCGTGAAATTCAGTATTAAAACTAATGCTTTGGTGATAGTCGATATTCAGCCAGTCCTTTACATTATCCGAAAAATCCTGAGCAGCAATAAACACATGATGACCTTCAAAAAGCAGCTCTTCCAGCTTCTCAATATCGGCAGGTTCGGGGTAAAAGCCTTTGTTAATTATTACCAGATTGGATGATTCTGTAGTCTCATCAAAAAATTCGTGAACAGGACCATGTGATGTTTTAATATCGGCAGTTGTAATAAGCGTTGGTAATAGGTCAAACAACAATTTACTACCATAGGGTTGGGTGTCTTGTTTCGAATAGCTTAAACTCCAGTCGATGGGTTTGGGAGAGTAAGCCAGTACTAAAGCCACTATAACCACCAGTAACGGAACGCCAATCACAGTTATATTTCCGGAACGTTTACCCATCAGCTTGCTTTCCTTTTTTCCAATTCATTAATAAACTGATTAAAACCTTCCTTCAGTCGTGTAAATTCTGTTTCTGTAATCTCGAATTTTCCATACCACATAAATTCATAGTTTCTGATGATGTCGAGGAAGGATGTTTTAAGATGCTCTTCTTTTAACTCGAAATAATATTGGCGGTCGGTTTTAAAAGCATTCCATTGAATAAAGCCTTTACGGTGCATCGAACGTAAAGCCTGAAGAAATAAAACGCGTGTTGCTTCGCGATAGGCTTTGTTGTTGATAAACACCTTCAGCATGTTATCAAGGTTCTGTTCTTCAATATCCGTATTTTGCTGTCCGAAATTAAGTTGCGATACTTTGGTGGATCGCGAAAACACAAATAGGCCTTTGATGGGAATACCTGCCAATTTTATTATTAAAAATAACAGTGCAATCACTGCGGCAATAATTAGAAACCAGCCTAAGGCTGAGGCTCCTCCTTCACTTACTGTTAGGTATGAGGCCAGCCATCGAAGTATCTTCGAAAAAACAGACTCGGGCTCTTTAGCCAAATCGTATTGATACTCTGGCAAAGCCCGATAATAAGCGATGGTATCGGCAGATGGGGTGCGATAATCAACTTTGCTGTTGTCCCAGGCTTCAATACTATCCGACACAGCCGTTCCATTCTCTGCCTTTATTAGCAAAGAAATCAACAGAATGCCTGATAATAGGAGCAGCCTTAACAATCTCATATCTTAAGCTTGATTTTCGCCTGAAGTGGCAATTTGGTTAATCTTATCCATAATGCCCTTAGAACCATCTGTGGAGCTCAGGCTGAAATATTGGAAACCGATAATAACATAGAATACGACATAAAGTAAGTAGCCTCCCACCGTTGAAATTAACGAGAAGATGCCCATCGCTACTGTATTAACCTCAGTAGCTCCATTTTGCAATGTTGTTATTCCCTGAATCATTCCATAGAAAGCCAAAGGCATGGCAAATACCATCGATGACATCATAATAATCAGGTAGGCTACTAAAATAATAGCAAAAGTAATCCACCAGTTGTCTTTAATCAGTTTAAAACAACGGCCCCAGTTAACTGAGAAACCATTGCGTTCTACTGTTTTTACAATAATTATCATTGATAAAGGCACCGACATATAGATGCCCGGAATCAGAAAGAACATAAACGCAAACATCAATACGATACCTGCAATCAGATTGTAGCCAATGATAGGGAAGAAATCTTTCCCCAATGCTCTGACTACATCGCTGGTGCTGAAATTACCGCGACCATACTTGTTATACATGGCCATGTATTCGTAGGTGATGCCAACAATTAGCGTATAGGAGATAAAGTTAATGAGCATCATCAAACCATACATCCAGAAGTTAGGTGTTTCAATGTCTGGTGTATTGTTTAGCAAGCCGTTAAAATATACTTGCCACACGTCGGTTGTATAAAACACGGCCATAAGACTCGAGCCAATTAATGGCACGATGGTGTATAGAATAATCAGTCCGTATAGTTGTTTAAATTCCTGACGAATAAAGCGGAAAGATGCGTTCAGTACATCACTGAAATCGCGTTTTTCGCTCAATATTAGCTCCTGTTTTAACTGCATTGTTAATTATTTTTTGCTGCTTTATACTTTCTGTAAACTAACTCGGGATAAATAAAAAAGTACCACACGATAAAGATGAGTGATAACCCAATTATCGAAATATTAATCCAGTGCTCCATGGTGTTGTAATGGCGGGTAACAAATCCTTCGATAAAACCTGCCACAACAAATACCGGCACTAATCCGAGCATTATTTTGATGCCTTTTTTCACACCATATACAAAAGATTCTTTTCGAGGGTAGGTGCCCGGAAACAATAAGTATTTACCAAGGATGATGCCTGCACCACCTGCCAGTACTATGGCCGAAAGTTCTAATGTGCCGTGAATCAATATAGTATATGTTGAGATGCCTAACAGGTTCTTTTGATAGAAGAATGCCTGGAAAGCACCTACCATTACACCGTTTCTGAAAAGTTGGAACACCGTACCTATCGGCGTTAATAATCCAAATAGAAAAACAATAAAAGACACATAGACATTGTTAAGCGTGATGGCCAAAAACATTGGCGTTTCTTCCATTTGTCCATACACAGCCATCGGGTCACCTTTTTCAATGTTGTCAAGTGTCATATTCACATACTCATTGCCCATTATCATGCGGATGAAATCATCGTTGGTTAAGGCCGAAACAACTCCCAAAGCCCAGGCCGCCATGAACACAACCAGGGAGATTAAGAAATAGGGCCTGGCCGAATGTAAAATCAATGGTAATTCAGTTTTAACAAAAGAAGGAATGCGACTGCCTTTCTCGCGTTTGTTACGATAAATCTCCTGATGCGTTTTCTGTGATAAGCTGTTGAGATATCTCAGCGTATGGCTTTGCGGATAGAAGGTTCGTGCATAAGCCAGGTCATCGGTCAGTTGAATAAACTGATCCGCCAGACTGTCAGGGTTCACCTTCGATGGTTTTTTGAGTTGTTGCTCAAAGGTTTCCCAGCGTGCTTTATTACGGTTGATAAATGTTATTTCCTTCATCGGGCAGGTGTATGAGCATTGCGAATAAATGAATTTTTCTGCACATAAAAAACTTATTTTGCTACTTTTGAACATCATTTTTACCAGAATCACTATTTCGTATATAAGGAATGGAAAACCTAAGCATATCTACTACTCAAAATGTTGACATCGATTATCAATTGGCCAGTGTTGGAGACCGGATTGCGGCTAATCTGATAGATGGATTTATTAAACTCGCCTATGGTATTGTTTTTAGCCTATTCACATTTGGACTGAGTGATGCTGAACCGCAATGGTGGTTGGGGTTAATTATGTTGCCTGTGGTATTTTATAACTTGCTTTGCGATTTATTTCTCAGTGGACAAACATTTGGTAAGATGATGATGAAAATCCGTGTTGTAAAGCTGGATGGTGGCGAATTGAATTTTGGAGCCTGCTTTATTCGTTGGGTTTTTCGTTTGGTCGATATTAGCTTTACCTATGGAGTGTGTGCCATGTTAACGGTGATAATTGGAGGTAAAGGTCAACGGGTTGGTGATATTGCCGCAAAAACAACTGTACTGAAAATCAATCCTAAAGGTAGTTTATCGGGCACCGCCTATGTAGAGTTGGAAGAAGGTTATGAACCCAAATATCCAGAAGTGAGCTTGTTATCGGATAGTGATTTGCAAACCATTAAAGAAGTGTTGTTAATTGCTTCGAAAGACCGGCAGTACAATAGCATTGGAGCGCCGCATCCGTTGGTGCTGAAGACAAAAGAGGTGGTTATTAAAAAGATGAAGATTGAAACGAAGGAACCATCCCGTGAGTTTTTAAATACTGTTCTGAAAGATTATAACTATTATCATCAGTAGGTCTTTAGGTCAATGGCTAATAGACCAATAGACGAAAGATACTAGATAAAAGATTTAATCCCTGTATCGTTGGATGCGGGGCTTTTCATTTAGGTGCCGTCATTATGTTCTATCGATGCTAAGCATTTCTCACTAGATGACTCTATCGACTCTTTGGTTGCGACTATCGGAGTACTATATGGCTCTAACTTTACTCTGGTTGAGTCTATCTGGGCTCTGGTTGACTCTACCTGCTCTCAGGTCGGTATTTCCGAAGCTTTGGTTGGTATTATCGGGTCTTCGGTTGAGCTTACCCGTTTGTTATGCTATACGAACTGGCCTTTGGTTGACATTTTCTGACTTTAGTAACTGCTGATAATGAATCAGGCGAAGTGGAATATTAGCCAAAGAAACATAAAGTGGTAGATTTTCCTGCGCAAAAAAAAAGCGGAACCTAAAACCAGATTCCGCTCTGTATTATATTCGTATAAGCTTAATCTCTGTTGCCCAGATACTGCATTAAAAAGAACAGCAAAGTTGCCAGCGCTGATAAAGCCGCCACAACATAGGTATAAGCCGCCCACTTTAAAGCATCTTTTGCTTTGTCGTGCGTGTCGTGGGTTGTAATACCGGCCGTGTTTAACCAGGCTAATGCCCGCTTGCTGGCATCAATTTCTACCGGTAAGGTGATAAACGCAAATAATGTAAACACCGCGTAACAGGCAATAATGATTTGTAATGCCAGGTTCGGACTTAATAAGCCATCAATGGCAAATACACCGAAAATCATTGCGTAAAACATAATGTTCAAAACCTTAGCACTCACATTCTGAATGGGTACCATGGCCGAACGAAATTCCAGAAACGGATAACTATTAGCATGCTGAATGGCGTGACCGGTTTCGTGGGCTGCTACCGCAGCTGATGCCACACTACGTCCGTTATAAACATCCGGACTCAGGTTAATGGTTCTTGAAGCCGGGTTATAATGGTCACTCAAACGTCCCTGAACGCAGTTAACCTGCACATTCATCAAGCCATTTTGACGCAACATTTTTTCAGCCACCTCTTTTCCTGTCATGCCATAGTTGATAGGAATCTGAGCGTATTTTTTGAATTTACTTTTAAGTCGTGAACTAACAGCCCAGCTAAGGATAGCAAAGCCTATAAAAATGATTAATAAAGCCGGTGAAAACATAGTCTATTTTTTCTGCTGGTTATAACAAAAATATTGCCAATTTTATTATTCTGGCAGAATGACATTAAAAGTTGTGCCCTCGCCTACCTGGCTGATGCATTCAATCTGGCCGCCAATGTTGTCAACGTATCGTTTGACGATATAAAGTCCAAGGCCTGATGATGGAGTATGACCATTTCTTCCACTATCCAGTTTTTTATACTTGGAAAATAAGTGTGGTATTAAATCCTCCTCAATGCCAGGACCCTGATCACTAATGCCAATGACAGGTTTATTATCTGTTAGTTGTATTGACATTGTTATAGTCGTTTCTTCTGGCGAAAATTTTATGGCGTTGGATAGTAGGTTCGATATTATCTTCTCAAGTATGGTAAAGTCCGATTCTACTATAACGTCTTCTGTTTGCCACTTTATTGATAACGCTTTTTCTTCCAATAAATCGGCGTATTGAGCTACCACTTCACGCATTAATTCAATGGCTGCAAACTTACTTTTGTTAATAGCAAAAGTGCTTTGTTCCAGACGCTTGATTTCGCTCACCTGGTTCACCATTTCTTTAATGTGCCACAGCGAGTCAAAGATGTATTGCAAGGCTTCGTCTTTCTCGCTTTCGTCGATGTCATCTTCTTGTTTCAGGCTACTAATCAATGAAACAGATGATGTAATAGGGCGTTCAATTTCTTTGGTAAATAACGAAATCAGGTGGTTGTTTTCCTGGTTAAGCCGGTCAACATCGGCTTGTTGTTTCAAAATAAGCTGGTTTTGCTCAAAGGCATTTTTATTCACCTCTTCAAGCGAACGACGTTGTTCTTCCAGCTTGTCAAAAGCATGTGCATTCTCAAGTGCAATACTTGTATAGATGCTGATGTTACGCATGAAATTCAGGTGGTACGAGCTATAGGCTCTTTTCTCTGCACTCTGAACCGTGATAACACCAAATGGAGCATCATTGCCTTTAAGCGGAATGTAAATGATGGATTGACTATTTATATCACCCGGCACCGGCCTTATCTCCTGCACATAGTTTTTGTATTCAACTTCGAAGTCGTTGATAAAGACCTCTTTATCGTTGATTAGGCTGTGTATGGATAAACGCTCAACATCATCAAGTGGGAAAGTTAAAAAAGGTATGCGTTCACCATTAAGAATGGTGTTGTTGAAATCAAGCGAGTTAGTTTCCTGAACAAATAAACCAACGCCAAACAAATAGGTGTCCATTATTTCGCTGGCTGCTTTGTAAACCAGGTCAAAAATACTGTCGGTTGACAGGTTGGCAGTTAATATTTTACCTATCTCTGTTAGTTTCTCTAAGTCGCTTAACGATGATGAAATTGACAGTGCTTGCTTTTCTATCTTAGCATTTTGCTGTTTGAGCTGCTCATTTTGCTTTACAATCTCCTTTTTTTGCTCGTTAATTTCTTTTGTTTTGGATGAAATCAGTGTTTCCAGTTCAAAGCGAAGCGCTTTGGTTCGTTGCTGCCACGAAATAACAAGCGCTCCCAATAGTCCCATTATCAGCATGATGATGAGTGCCCGGAAAGAAGTAGTTCGATACCATTCGGGATGAATACTAAATTCGTAGATAGCACCTTCTTCGTTGCGAATATTGCTATTGTTGGCGGCAGTTACCCTAAAGGAGTACTCACCTGAAGGAAGCGATGGGTAGGCCACAGTGTTTGATGTGCCTTCGATCCATTCGGTTTCAAGAGGTTCTAATCGCCAGTAATATTTTATTTTTTCGGGTACAGAGTAACAAAGAGCGTCAAACTTAAACGAAATATTATTATCGCTGCTGGACAGGCTTAACTTATCAGGGATGCCAAACCAGGGTACAATCGAATCGTATGATGCTACATACTCTTTTGATTGCCAGTCCGGTTGTTTGTATGATAATTCAATGTCACGAATGTAAACGTTGGGCGGCGAAAAGTTAGTGCGCTTTTCCATAGGATTGTAGCGCATGGCGCCTTTAATGGTACCAAACCAAAGGTGACCATCGTTATCTAGCAGGTTAGCAGTACCATTGTTTTCGATTCCTACAAAGCCATCGTGCTTGTCGAAGTGAATAACCTCAAATACTTTACCGGTTGATGAGATGGATAATTTATCGATACCACTTTGAGCCCCGGCAAAGATATTACCATCCCTATCGGCAATAACCGAGTAAATATTATCACCCGAAAGACCTTTGTCGGTGTCAAAAACTATCCAGTTTGTTCCATCGAAGCGGATAAGTCCATCGGTAAAAGTGGCAAACCATATGTTGCCGGCCTTATCTTCGGCACCTTGTAATATGTAGGAGGAAGCTATTTGCTGGCCTTCCAGAAATTGTGTGAAAACACCTTTGTTGTACAAAGTAACGCCACGTGAAGTTGATAACCACAGCCGGTCTTTGCTATCGGACAATACATGATAAATGGTGTTATCCTGCATATTGGCATTGTAGGTGTTGTAGAATGTCGCTTTTCCTTTATAGCTCTTAATAAGCCCATGTTGGTAGCTTCCAAAGAAGAAGGTATCTTTTTGCGTAACGATATTACCTAATGGAATTCTTTTCTTCCACCCGTAACGTTCATTGACCGACTTGAATGATGTTCCGTTAAATTCCCAAAGACCATTAATAGTTGCCATCAGAATATTACCATTGGGCAATTCATGAAAATCTTTAATGGCCATTAAATCAGGTGTATCGTCAGGATAGTATTGTTGAATATTTTTACCTTTTAGAGTAGCAAATCCACCTTCTCCATCAGCAAAGTAATAGGTGCCTTTCGAATCCTGGAATAGTGCCCGGATGATGTCATCGGTAAGGCCGTTGTTGCGGTTAAGTGACAAAAAAAGATTGCCACTATAACGAACCAAACCGGCCCCTAAGGTGCCCATCCAGATGTTTCCTTCTGCATCCTGATGTAAATTGTAAACCGTGTTAATGGGTAGACCATTTTCTTTGTTAAAAATCTGCCAACCCGATTTTTTATTGAATTTGGCAACACCACCCTGTTCTATTGTGAACCAATAGGTTCCTTCTCTGTCTTGAAAACCATTTAATAAAAGGTGGTCATCAATACTTTCAGGAATTTCAATTTCTTTATCTCCTTTCCCATCAATGTGTATTATTAGTTTTGATGATTGGCTGGAGCTTAATAGGCTTAACCAGAGGTTATTATTTCTATCGCGGAAAAGTGGCCAGCGAACGACTCGTTCATCCTTAGCCACCAGGTTATTATCATATGCCTCTAGCTTGTCGTTTCGTAAAACCAGGAGTTCTCGGGGAGTTGTGATTAATAAACCATCTTTACCATTGGATAATATCTTATAAATAGGGCCTTTGTCTTTTAATTCATCTTCAAATTCTTCTGAAATGTTGGTGATGGTATTATCACTGATTTTATATAAGCGACGTTCGCCAGAAATCATTCTGGCTAAACACCATATATTGCCATCAATGGTTTCGCAAAACGTTGCATTGTCGGTAAATAAAGTAGTGTCGGAAGAAATTACTGATGTATAATGAAGACCATCGTATTTTTGAATTCCTTTAGGTGTGGCAATCCATAGGTTGTAGTTGTTATCGTGCACTAAACCAAGAATAATATTATCGAGTAAGCCATTCTTTTTAGTAAAGACCTCAAAGTTCTTACCATTGAAACGACATAACCCGCCACCATTGGTTCCAACCCATAAATAACCAAACTGGTCTTCGGCCATCGAAGCAACTTCCGATTGAGGTAAGCCTTCTTCTAACGAATATTGCTTAAAATGGAAGTGTTGTGCTTCACTAATATGAAATACCAGCCAAAATGTTAGTGTGACTATAAGTATGGACTGTCTCATGGGTTTAATATTACCTGATAAATATACCGTTTTAGCATTAGCATAACAAATGACTTTTGATAATTGGGTTATTATTTCTGCTAAGTGTCATGTGGTTGTTTATAAGACCTTTAAAAACGGAAATAGATAAAAGGTAGCAGAGTGCTTTGATGAAGCGAATAGATAATGTAAAATGCAAGAGAGAGCAGAGTGATTTTAATCAAGACAGGAGCTTTAACAAAGCGAAGTTTTATTCTGCTTCGGAATTTATCTGGAAGCCAGTGGATGGTGAAACCAATCAGTATTAACGCAAAAGTATAGGGCATTGAATTGATTATGTCAATGATATCGTATGGCATAAATGCCCGACGCATCCTGTCGAAGATAATTTGTACGTTTTGTATAGAATCGACGCGGAAGACAATCCATGTTAATACCACAAAATGGAAAGTTATAAACCAGCCAATGCTTTTAATAAATCTGGTGTTCTTTTTAATGACGCGATTGATGGAGTGATTAATCATTAAGCCTAATCCATGTAAAGCTCCCCATATAATAAACTTTAGGGCTGCACCATGCCATAATCCACCCAATAGCATAGTTATCATCAGGTTGAACAAGGTTCTGACTCGTCCTTTGCGGTTACCACCCAGGGGAATATATAAATAGTCGCGTAACCAAGAGGAAAGACTGATGTGCCATCGCCGCCAGAAATCACTTAACGAAGTGGCTTTATAAGGATGATTGAAGTTTTTGGGAAGCCTGAAGCCAAGTAATAATGCTACACCAAGGGCAATGTCGGTATAGCCAGAGAAGTCGCAATATATCTGAAGTGTATAGGCATAAATGGCGCTGATGATTTCAAAGCCCGAATAGGAAATAGGGTGTTCAAAAATGCGATCCACAAAATTGACGGACAGGAAATCGGAAATGACCATTTTCTTAAACAGGCCACCAACAATTAACAAAGCGGCCCACCATATCCATTTATCAGACAGAACAAGGCGTTTATAAATCTGCGGAATAAACTGCTTGGCGCGTACTATTGGCCCGGCAATCAACTGGGGGAAGAAGGACACATAAAACCCAAAGTCGATAATGTTTTTAACGGGTTTCAACTCTTTTCGATACACATCAACACTGTAGCTAATGGTTTGAAAGGTGAAAAAAGAGATGCCCACCGGCAGAGTTATTTTGTCAATACTAAACGATGTCCCAAAAACTTCGTTGGATGCATTGGCCAGATAATCAACTGTGTTAATGGGGGTGGAAGTAATATATGCGATGAGGTCGGTCAGGAAATAAGTGTATTTAAAATATGCCAGGACCGAAAGGTTGATTATAATGCTTAAGCTCAGCAGGAGTTTTCGTTTTAGCTTGGTTTTTGTGCTATAAATGGCCAAGCCAATGCTGTAATCCACAATCGTGGAAAGAATCAGCAAACTAAAAAAGTATCCTCCGGTTTTATAGTAGAAAAACAAACTGGCAAAAAACAGAAAGGCAATGCGCAACGGACGCACGTTCTGAAGTATTACATTAAAAAACAGAATAGCACCGAAAAATACCCAAAATGCCACGTGGGTAAACAAAAATAAGTCGGATTGACCAAATACTTTTATTAATAACTCTTCCATGGTTGAGGTTTTTGAGTTAATAAACAAGTATCGGCATCTGCGAAATTATCAAAGTGTTGCCACAGTGCTTTGGTCAGATAATTAGCTGCTTTCTTGCCACCTAATCGCGTAAAATGAATATAGTCTGTTAAAGCTAGCGGCGGTTCATTTTCGCTCCACTTGATGATGGAACCACTACCGCCCATGGCTTCATATAAATCAAAGAAGGCAAAATTATTTTCCAGGGCAATAGCTTTTTGGGCATCGCGAATACGCGACAGGTGTTGATGCGATTCCAGCTGGCCATTGTTGAAATGTGCCGCATCGGCAACGCCAACAATAATAACCGGTACTTCGGGCAGGTATTTTTTGAGCAAGTCAAACTGCTTGGCCATTTGTACTTTGTAGAAGTGATAGTTGGGTGCTACTGTTGGAACAATATTAGTTCCAAACTGGAAGATTATCATGCCAATCTCCAGGTGCTCGCCCATGGCAGCAAATAAGTCTGCATCAGTTCGATGTAATAGCGGTGTGCTCTGACCACGCATGGCAATGTTATCAACCGATATACCGGCAATACTATCTAAAGCACAACCTAAAATATGCACTCTTGCCTTACTGGATAATTCAAACTGTAATGTGGGCGATAACTGTTCGAACTCCCAGTTAATTTCTGTCAGGTTCTTTGAAGGAGCTAAAGCATCATTGATCACCTCTGTGTTTTTAATTTGACCTTTTATCACAAGGGTGTCGGTGTGCGGTGCAATAAAAAGACGAACTTTTTGGTAATGCGATGCATGTTTTTCGGCCCAGCGAGAGGCACTGATTTTAAATGCACCTTCAGATTTGGCTTCCAACGATGCAGTTTGTCCCATTAAGCCATAGGCTCTATTGCTTAAGTGGTATTTACGGTTAAAAGCACTGTGTATCTTCCAGTCGCCTTTACTATCGAGCCAAACAGATGGATTAATGCGTTGTGGATCATAAATGGTTGTTAAGCCGGGACCACTGCCCCCAAAACGATTCTGAAAAGCCTCGCGAATGTAAGCCGTGATGCGATCGCCTTCAATCTGAGAATCGCCATAATGAAGGATTCTGAGATTACGTTTGTCTTTCGTACTTTTTACTAGCTGTTGATGGAATGTTTCTAGTTGTTCAAGAAACAAGGTGGGACAACTTAGATGCGCTTTTGTAATAACTGTGTCTTTGCGAAGTGCTTTTGGTGGAGCAGTTATCGTATCGATAAAGATAGTTTGAGTAATGGTTGTGCTATCGATGTCTTGTTCTTCTTCGATGCTGGAAATGTTTAGTTGCCAATTACCAGGATGATAAGGGAAAGGTACCAACAGCATTAAAACAACAGCTCCTCCCATTATCAGAATGAAATAGAGGAATATACGAAGCTGCTGGTTCATAGATTATTGGGATTTCTTGTAAAATAAACAATTATCATCAATATATGGAACAAGGGGTGAATATTCATTCGAAATACTCACCCCTTGCTTAGTTCTTTTTGCTTAACTATGATTTAGGTCGAATTTTAAGTTTTTGACCAACCCAAAGTTTTGATGACCCATTGAGTCCGTTTAAGTCCATAATATTTTTATTGGAGATACCCGGATATTTCTTAGCAATGGTCCAAAGGTTATCACCCGAGCGCACGGTGTAATATTCGTAATTTGAATCGATTGGCTCATTCTTTTTAGGGGCAGACGCACTATTCGAAGTAACAGTTTTGCTACTCAGCCTTTGTTTATCGGCATATGACATGTCGTTAATGCGACTGTAGTACTCTGTTTTGTCTTTTGGCACATAAACGCGCAGTTTTTGACCTACGCGAATCATATTGCGACGTATGTTGTTCCAATATCTTAAATCTGAAGTTCTAACATCGTACCAGTCGGCAATGAGGCCAACTGCATCACCCGATTTAACCGTGTAATAGACTGTTGCTTTGTTTTTAGGTGTATCAGGTGTATAAGCCGTGTATTGCGGTTTAACGGTTGATTTGCCATTGACAAAATAAGTGTCGCGTTTGTAGGCATAAATACTGTCTTCAATTGCGGCAAAGTTAGAGGCATCGTTGATGGCTAAACGTAAGGCGTAGTTAGTGCCGGCCGGAATTAAGTCTTTACGATATTGTGGGTTCAGGCTTCTCAAATAATCCACTTTTACATTCAGTTTCTCAGCTACCTGTTTGAAATGTAATGGTTTATTAATAGCAATGGTATCTGTCACAATCGGAAGACTGTTAGGATTGGCGTATAAATTATGCTCTTTGGCGTACATAAAGGTGTAGGTAGCCGCAATAAAAGCCGGAACATAACCACGTGTTTCGCGTGGCAGATGATAGTATATTTTCCAGAAATCGCGATGACCACCAGAACGACGAATGGCTTTATTAACATTACCAGGGCCGCAATTGTAGGCGGCAATCACCAAAAACCAATCTTTGTAGATGGCATATAAATCATCTAAAAAGTCAATGGCAGCCACGGTTGATTTGTATGGGTCGCGACGCTCATCGACATATGAATTGATGGTTAAGCCGTATTGCTTACCCGTGTAATACATAAACTGCCATAAGCCCGATGCTCCAGCTCTTGAATAAGCTCTTGGGTTAAGCGCCGATTCAATGATTGGTAAATACTTCAGCTCTAAAGGCATCTGACGTGCATCAAGCTCTTGCTCAAACATGGGGAAATAGTATTCTGATAATCCTAACATGTTTTGCACCAGCTCACGACGACGGATGGTATATAATTCGATATGTCCTCTGACAATGGAATTAAAAGTATAGGGCATTGGAGAACTAATGGCTTCAATGCGTTTGATATAAACTGAATCAGGCAGTTTACTGATTGTGGTATTCAATGGAATTGAATCGGGTACTAAATTGCTAGCTGCCTTTTTAATATACCATTGATTAACCAGGCTATCTAAACATTCTTCAAGATATGGAGGCGTATCAATTTCAGGGTTCGAATCAATATCACTTTGTGCGTTTGCAACAAATCCAACAACAACCATACAGGTCAAAACGACCAGCTCTTTCACCTTTTGCATAAATCACTAAAATTTAAGTTTCAATTGAAGGCCAACGCCTGCAAAATCTCCCGGAATAGGAGGCATCATGGATGGCTGAACACCCATTGATAAATCATCACTAATATCGAAATTATAAAAATGTGCATCTACAGCAGCATCAACAATTTGAATCACATAAATACCAATCATACCAATGTAACTCAAATCGCGATAACGGCGGTAATATTGCTTCTTGCTACTTAAAGCTTCTTCGAACCATTGTTCATATTCGCCATAAATTTGTTCTTCTGTCAAGCTGGGAGGAATAAATTCCATGTAGCTTTTGTTGCCAGGGTCACGAATGATAAAATCACGATAGGCCGATTTGTATTTCTTATAATACGTTGAGTTAAAATCAATGGCATAAGCCACACCGGCAATACCTGCATACAGAATTGGAATTTTCCAGTACTTTTTATTGTAGGCCTGTCCTAAACCCGGAAGAATAGCCGCATAAAACGAGGCTTTATGCGGTGAATGTTTTTTCTCAATAACAGGTGTTTCAACAATTACACCTTGCATGATGGCGGTATCGCCTTGAGAAACAAAAGTATCTGTCTTTTGTGCTTGAAGTGCATACGAGAAACTCAAAAACACTACTAAACACCACAGCCATTTATGATATTGTTTTGTTGTGGTCAAATCTTATCTATTTCAAGCAAATAAAAAGCTATTATTTTGCTTTATCCAGAATGCTTATAATTTTTTCCAAGTCATCATCAGAGCCAAACGGAATAACAATTTTTCCTTTTCCGTCATCTGCACGTGAGAATTGGATATTCGTTCTAAAGAACGTAGACAACTGAGATTTCAATGCCTCGTACTCTTCAGGTAGATTTTTTTTCGATTTGGAAGGTTTTTTCTTGTCGTCACCATTATTCAGGTCGCGCACCATCTGTTCCACTTTACGAACAGACAGGTCGTTTTTAACAGTTTCGTCAAATATCATTAATTGAGCTTGTGGGTCTTCAACGCTAATGATGGCACGCGCATGACCCATGCCAATTTGTTTTTCAACAAGGCCCAATTGTACTTCGGCCGGTAGTTTTAATAAACGAAGGTAGTTAGCAATGGTTGAGCGTTTCTTACCAACCCGCTCCGACATGCTTTCCTGTGTTAGGTTACATTCTTCGATCAGGCGCTGGTAACTGATGGCGACTTCAATGGGGTCAAGGTCTTCGCGTTGAATGTTCTCAACCAAAGCCATCTCCAGCATGGTGTCGTCGTCAGCTGTTCTTACATATGCCGGCACTTTTGTTAGACCAGCCAGTTTAGACGCTCTGAAACGACGCTCACCAGCAATCAACTGGTATTTGTCGGGGCCAATCTTGCGAAGCGTCAATGGTTGAACAATGCCAATTTGCTTAATCGATTCCGATAGCTCATTCAAACGCTCCTGATCAAATTTGGTACGCGGCTGCCAGGGGTTAACCTCAATTTTTGCAATATCAATTTCGTTAATTGATGCAGCTGGCTTCGTTTCTCTTTTTTGAGTTACCTCATCAGCATTTTCAATTAATGCACCCAATCCACGTCCTAAAGCGTTCTTTCTTGCCATCGTTTAAATATCGTTTCGTTTATTCAGTCAATATAATCGTCATCAAAAAAGATTATTTCTTTTCTGACAGGTTGTTTTTCTTTAATAATTCGCGTGCTAAGTTAAGGTAGTTAACTGCACCTTTTGATGTGGCATCGTACATAACAACTGCTTTACCGTAACTAGGAGCTTCACTCAGTTTAATATTACGCGATACCAATGTTTCGAATACCATATCCTGAAAATGGCGCTGCACTTCCTCTACCACCTGGTTTGATAGGTTGAGGCGCGAATCGAACATGGTTAGTAAGAAACCTTCAATTTCCAATTCAGGATTCAAACGGCTTTGGATAATTTTTATTGTATTCAGCAGCTTTCCAAGACCTTCTAATGCAAAGTACTCACACTGTACAGGGATAATGACAGAATCGGCAGCTGTTAGTGCATTAACGGTAATCAAACCAAGAGATGGAGAACAGTCAATCAAAATGAAGTCATACTGATCGCGTACCTGCTCTAATACTTTGCTTAATACTTTTTCTCTGTCTGGTAGGTTGAGCATTTCAATTTCGGCACCCACTAAGTCGATGTGTGAAGGTAGCACGTGAAGATGCTCAATCTCCGTCTGAAGACTGGCTTCTTTCGGATCCGTTCCGTCGATAATACATTCGTAGATACTATTCTCAACTTCTCTTAAATCAAAGCCAAGTCCAGAGGTTGCATTCGCCTGAGGATCTGCATCCACGATTAGAACCTTGTATTCTAAAACCGCTAAGCTTGCAGCCAGGTTAATAGCTGTAGTGGTCTTTCCAACGCCTCCTTTTTGGTTTGCCAGTGCTATGATTTTCGCCATATTATGGTGTTTTTTAGTATTGAAGTTAAGGGCTACAAAATGGTTAATTATTTTTAGAAAGCCAAAGTTAAAATTTTCTCAAATATATAGGCTAGCTACGCAGAAAAATAGCTGATGTTTCAAAATCTTTTTGTTCTTAGTGAGCAAGTTTAACAAAGCAGTCCTCGAGTAGCTCGTTTTTATCAATAGGCACAACGCCTGGGTGCTCACAAACCAAACCGCCGGCCATGTTGGCTATACCCGCCACAAATTTTTCGTCAAGTCCTGAAGCCAGACAAAGGGCACTGACACTTATCACTGTATCACCAGCTCCTGATACATCCGCAATATTTCTAATTTCCGCCGGAATGAAATGATGCGTTTTTGAATTGAGTATCATAACTCCTTTTTCGGCCATGGTTACCATAAAGTTGCGAATGCTATGCTCAGCAACAAATGTTTGCGCAGCTTCAAGCAAGCCTTGCTTGTCATTGCCTGAAACATCTACTTTAGCCCCTTCTTTAAATTCTTTTAAGTTGGGTTTGAAGAAGGTGACCCCGTTATAGCAAAGGAAGTTACGCTTTTTAGGATCTACCAGTGTTGGTATGCCTTTGTTTTGGGCCAGAGCTATTGTATTTTGAATGGTATCAGGCGTTAGAACACCTTTGTCATAGTCTTCAAAGATGATAGCATCAATTTTATAAGTGTTTAATAAATCTTCAATATGAGCTTGTAGCTTTTTTTCAAGAATAGCTTCCAGTGGCGTATCTTGTTCTTCATCAATGCGCAATAAATGCTGGTTTTGACTTATGATACGGGTTTTAACCGTTGTCTTACGTTGTTTGGTTGATATGATGCCTTGTTTTGGCAATTTGTTATCGTCCAATAGCTGCATAAATATGTTACCAGCTTCATCATCAGCAATGACTGAGCATAAAATTGGTTTGGCGCCCAATGATTGAATGTTAAGCGCAACATTTGCCGCTCCGCCAAGTCTGTTTTCGCGCCCTGTAGTAGCAATTACAGATACCGGAGCTTCTGGAGAAATACGATTGACATCACCCCATAAGTATGAGTCGACCATTACGTCACCTATTATTAAGATGTGCATGTCATCAAATGCATCAAATACCTGGGTCAGCTCCTTTCGTGTCATAAGTTTGAAATTTTGGAGCAAAGATAAAAAATACTGTCTCTTGTTGAAAGCTTATCTTTTTAATGCCGCTTACGAACTTAGTAATACTCTGATATTCTTCGGGGTAAAAAGACAATACAGGGAATAATAAAGGAAATACAAACAAAGTGGTAGAAACAACGTATGAAATAGTTTCACACCCAAATGTATTTTATAATGAATAAATATCAGATGACCTGTGCCATTATTGTGGCTTGTATTTTTTTGTTTGTTACCGGATGTTCAAATAATCGTGTTTCAACTAATGATGAACCAAAGCTGTTTGAATTTCCTGATGGCTCGTCCATGATTTTAAATCAGAACTCAGAAGTTGAATTTGTGATGGATGGTGAAACAAGGAAAGTGCAATTGGAAGGAGAAGCATTTTTTAAAGTGAAAAAAGGTGACGTTCCTTTTGAAGTACATACGCCAAATGGCGTTATCACAGTGTTAGGAACGGCTTTTAATGTTCGTTCGTCAGAGAAGGAATTGGATGTAGAAGTGGAAGCTGGCATAGTAGAAGTGGAAACGGCTAATTGTAGAGAGAAGTTACGGAGAGGTGAACGCGTTTTATATGATGATGTGAAAAAGTTGGTAAAGAAAGGTCAGGCCGAATTTAAACATCACATTTGGACGGATGAGTTTAAAAACGATTTGCGCAAGATTGGCAAGGAAGTAGAAAAGAATAGTAAAAAGCTGGGTAAGGAAATTAAGAAAATCAGCAAGGATATAAAGATTAAGTTGTAGGTAGCCTCTGAGATTGGCGTTTCGGGTTCTGAGTTTCTAGTTTGTTATAGGCAGTTAGGGAGCAAAATCTATTCGATGCTTTTCTTTTCCAGTATACTTAGTACCTGTTCTTTGTAGTTGCGGCCAATGGGTATGTTCTGGTCAGTAATGTTTAAGCTTCCGGTTGTATAGCTTTCAATTTTGTCAATGGCAATAATGTATGAGCGATGAACGCGTAGAAAGTGAGTTTCGGGTAGTTTCTCTTCAATATTACTGATGGTGTTCATCGTTTTTATTTCGCGGCCATCACTTAAGTAGATAGAAACATAATTGCGCAGGCTTTCAATGTGGGTGATGTCTTGGAGCACAACCTTTACCATCATCTTATCCGATTTCACAAAGATAAAAGCATCGATGAAGGTGTTGGTTGAGTTATTTTGTGGTATCTCGGTTTGTTGATGATTTTTAAAATAGCGGTTGACTGCCTTTATAAAACGTTCAAACGAAATAGGTTTAATTAGATAGTCAAGGGCTTCAAGCTCAAACCCTTCTAATGCATATTCAGAATAGGCAGTAGTAAAAATGACTTCAGGTCGATGAGAAAGGTTACGTATTAGTTGTAATCCGGTCAACCCGGGCATTTGTATATCAAGAAATAATAAATCAACCTGGTGATCATTTAGCTTTTGTATGGCTTCAACGGCATTGTTGCAAGTATCAACCAGATGCAAATTATCCAGACGGCTGATGTATTCTGAAAGAACATCAACGGCTAAAGATTCATCATCAACAACGAGGCAATTGACTGGTTTCATACTTGTTCTTTTAATTTTAATTTAAGCACAACCTGGTGTGAGTCAGCCGACGACTCAATTTTTAAATCATGATTATTGGGGTACATTAAATTAAGTCGTCTTTTAACATTTTGCAAGCCAATGCCACTTGCAGTCGGCGATTCGATAATCTCTTCGGGCACACTATTTTCAACTTTTAGAATAAAGTCATTTTCTTTAATACCTATTTCGATGGTTATCCAGGCATGGCCATTAAAACCGCGTGTGCTATGTTTAAAACTGTTTTCTAAAAATGGTAAAATCAACATGGGCGCAATGGTTTGTCCCCTTTGTTCGCCCCAAATATTTAAACTAAGCTCAACACGGCTGCCATAGCGGATTTTCTCCAGCTCCAAATAACTTTTAATACTTTCAAGCTCTTTATGAAGCTGCACTTGTGCAGCGTTAGTCTCATAAAGCATGTAGCGCAATAAATCAGAAAGTTTCAAGACAACTTCAAGTGACTGATCCGACCTTTTCAGAATGAGTGAATATAAGCTGTTAAGTGTATTAAACAGGAAATGCGGCTGAACCTGATTTTTTAAAAAGCTAAGCTCAGCTTCTAATTTATCTTTAGCCAATGCTTGTTCTCGCTGCTGTATATTCGATAAATATTCCATAAGCTTTACAGTCATTGGAATAGCTAATACAGAACTAATATTGACCGCACCACGAATTAGCTGAACAATATTTAATGTTGGCTCTTTAGTCCACTCGGGAAAAAAGGTGTCAACAATAATCAGGTTATCAGTAATGCGCTGTAAAACAGAAGCTATTAGGATAGCAGAGAGAAAGAGTGCGATAAAAAGCCATATCTTCCCTTGGTATAAAAATCGGGGAAATAAATAATAGATGACTACATAGACCAGCGCTATTTTAACAGGCAGGTTAATCAGCTCAACAGAAATGGTTTTGATGTAATTATCGTCATGTGTGCCCCAGGCAAAAGCAAAAAACAGAACAAACAATACCCAATAGCTGACGTGCTGAAACCAACGCTTGTTCAGAATAGTGGCAATGAAGCTATTGTTGTTTAGTATTCGCATAAAACTCTTTTGAAGGCAATTTAGGTAATTATTATTTGAACAGGGTTATTTATGGACAAACGACCAGTTTGAGAGGACAGATGGTTTGCGGTTTCGAGTTTTCAGTTCCCTGTTTTCTATATGAGATACTAATCCAAAATCCAGAAGCCAAAACTCAGAACCCATAACCCCAAAACTAATTGCCTTTCGTCCTTCAATCATTGTTGTTTGTCCTTAAAACTTGCCAGTCGCGTCAATTATAAATTCATTTGACATTGTAAGCTGAGCTAAAGAAATTAGTGAGCTGTTGCAGTGAAAATACAATACAGAGAAATAGGAGATAATATTAATTCTGCGACTTCATCTCTTTGTGTTAATATTACTATTGAATAATAATGGATAATCATTATAACTAAATACAACAAACAAATGAAAAAGCCTCTTTTTTTATCATTGATGCTATTGATTTTTGCCAGCTTAACAGCTTCAGCAGCTTATAAAATCGATCGCCTTGAGCCTGCTTTCTGGTGGGCTGGTATGGAAAATGAAAACCTGCAGTTATTAGTTTATGGCGAAAATATTTCAGAGTTACGCCCTAGCCTCGATTATGATGGTGTGAGTTTAGAGCGAACGGTTCAGGTGAAGTCGCCTAATTACCTGTTTTTATACCTGAAGGTTGATAAAACAGCTAAACCAGGTTCATTCACTATCAACTTTAAGCGCAAAAACATAACCATGGTGAAGTATAACTACGAATTAAAGCAGCGCGAAGCAAATTCGGCCATGCGCCAGGGTTATACGACTTCTGATGTGATGTATTTGATTACACCTGACCGTTTTGTGAATGGAGATACATCCAATGATGAGGTAACGGGCATGAAAGAGGGTTTGGATCGAGCTGATGATTTTGGTCGTCATGGTGGCGATTTGGCTGGTATCATCCAGAGTTTGGATTATATCGAAGATATGGGTTATACCACATTGTGGCTCAATCCGGTGATGGAGAATGATATGCCTGAAGGTTCTTATCATGGTTATGCCATCACTGATTTTTATAAAACCGATGCGCGACATGGAACCAATGAAGATTATGTAAAGTTGTCGAAGGAGTTGAAGAAACGGGGCATGAAGCTGGTCATTGATATGATTATGAATCACTGTGGTTCGCACCACTGGTGGATGGAAGACTTGCCAACAGATGATTGGTTAAACTTTCAGGATGGCTGGCAGGTAACCACACATTTGCGCGAAACCAATATGGATCCTTATGCGTCGGAGTATGACAAGCGTAACCATGCTGATGGCTGGTTTGTAGAGTCAATGCCCGACTTAAATCAACGCAATGAGTTGATGGCCGATTATTTGATTTACAATACCATCTGGTGGATCGAATATGCCGATTTGGATGGGATCCGCATGGATACGTATCCATACCCAGATAAGTGTTTTATGAGTGAATGGACGCGCCGAGTGATGGAGGAATATCCAAATTTCAATATCGTTGGCGAAGAGTGGAGCACCAATCCGGCCATTGTATCATACTGGCAAAAAAATAAGGTAAATGCCGATGGTTATGTGTCGTATATGCCTGGTGTGTTCGATTTTCCATTGCAAGATGCCTTGGTTAAGGCTTTAAATGAAGATGACAGCCATTGGGGGCAAGGCCTGCCAAAGCTATATGGTATGTTGGCTAATGATCATTTGTATGCCGACCCTACTCAACTGGTTATTTTTCCTGATAATCACGACATGAGTCGCTTTTATACACAAATCAACGAGGATTTTGATCTATTTAAAATGGGAATGGCTTACATTGCTGTAACACGTGGCATTCCTCAAATTTATTATGGTACCGAAATTTTAATGACCAATCCTAATTCAGATTCTCATGGCGAGATTCGTGCCGAATACCCAGGCGGTTGGGCAGACCATACCGCCAATGCATTCACCGGTGAAGGCTTAACAGTCGACCAAAAAGAGGCACAGCAATTCACCAAAACACTTTTAAATTGGCGCAAAGGCTCAAGCGCTGTTCATAATGGCTGCTTAAAGCATTTTGCACCTAATCATGCCAATGGTTTATATACTTTATTCCGCTTTGACGACCAATCAGTGGTGATGTTAGTGATGAATAAAAACCCGGAGGCCAAAGAAGTGAATATTGAGCCATTTAAAGCAGAGGTAATTGGCGAAGCGACAGAAGGAACCAATATCATCAATGGAGGAACTATTTCCCTGGCTGGTGAAACCGTTAAGGTTGAGGGACGTTCGTTCTTGCTGGTAGAAATTAAGAAATAAACATATCTGACTGTCTACAATGCTAAACGTAGCATTGCATAATAAAACCCAACTGCAGGTAGAGGTGCTGAGCAGTTGGGTTTTGTTGTATGGTGAAGTATTGTCATTATGAAATAGCTTAAAAGGCACGTGCAAATCTGCGCCAGCGTATGAGAACTCATTGCCCACTTTACTTGTGACAATAAAGATCGCATCCTTAAACTACTAGCTTTTTCTTACTCTTCTTCCACCACTTTGATACCAGCACGCAAATCAACAATTACACGTGCTGCCAGATAAGTATTATACACCTTTGGCTCTTTGGTTTTTAGCAACTCCATCAACTTATCTATTTTATCGCGTAATAAGTCGTTGGCTTCACGCATCAGGCAATCCAGTTCTTTGGTGGCCTGCGAGCGGGTAACAATAGCCGAGCGTGGTGAGGCAATAATTGCTGAGAAATCGTCAATCTCTTTCTTCAGCTGTGTGACATCTTCCACCGTCTGTCCATAATCACTTAATACATCACCCAAGGTTATCGCTTCATGATACACATTCAGGCAGGTGGCTTTTACCTTTTGATCCGACATACGCTCCATCTGCGAGGCCGACACCGCACATTTAGCTTGTAAGTCAGGCATGTCATTTACCTGGGCATACACATACATGGTAGCGGCCAGTTTTACGGTGGCTTCAATCATCTCGGCTTCTTCCTTTAGCTTCAGCTGGCGGGCACCGGTGGTGTTGCCTTGCTGAATCTGGTGAACAGCTTCAATTTGGGCAATCAATTCATTAAATTTCACGATAAAGCCTTCGAGGGCTTTAATCAGGCTCAATTCGGCAGGATAAGTGCCAAACACATTTTTAACGGCCATGAACATGGCCAATCGGTTGCGTTGAATCGCATTCATAGTTAATTAAGTTTAATTGTTATGAGAGCCTCACTAATGAGAACTCATTAGTTAATTGCAGAAATGCGAAAACGTAACATGTTTTTTGTAGCTAATATTCCTTAGTTGTGACGAACGTATCAATTGTTTATGTAAACAAACTGTATAACTTGATGTGTGGGGTCCAATTTGGCTTTAGGGTATTAACAATATATATTATAAGATGCGATTAGAAATTGATTTTGTTTGTCTAATAGGGTGATGTGTAAGCATATCAGTGGCATATGTAAGACAATTAGCGGTGTATGTAAAGTCGTCAGCATCATATGTAAGCCATGCAGCCTGATGTACAAGCTTGTTAGTGGCGTATGTAAGACCAACAGAGGAATATGTAATGATGACAGCAGCCTATGTAACGTCAATAGCGAAGTATGTAAGCTTAACAGCAGTGTATGTAATACCGTCAGCGCAATGTGTAAGTATGACAGCATGGTGTGCAAGCTCGTTAGCGTCGTATGTAACACCGTCAGCCGTATATGTAATAACAATAGCGTGTAATGTAATGCTGATAGCAGGCTGTACAAAGGCGTCAGCATGATATACGGGGCTACGGACAAATTACTTTGGACTTAAAGCTCCCCTTCAGTCTTTCAGACAGCTTCCCCAGGGAAGCATTGATTAACGTTATATAAAGAAACTCTGCGCCTCCGTGCCTCTGTGTTAAAATTTAAAAAGCCCCACATCATCCGATGTAGGGCTCTATATTTAATGGCCTATCGACCTAATGATCTATTGACCTCTATTCAAGCTGCCAATCACTTTTGACTACTGTCTTCCGACCTCCGTCTTCTGTCTTACTTATACTCATCCCAGTGCTTGATACTGATTTTATCCATATCGAGCTTGCAGAACGAATAGATAAAAGCACTTGCCAGGCGCGCGTTGGTAATCAACGGAATATTAAAGTCAATGGCATCACGACGAATAGAATAACCATTCTTAAGCTCATCCTTACTCAGGTTTTTCGGGATGTTAATCACCAGGTCAATCTTCTTCTCGCGAATGTAATCAACTGTGTTTGGTTGCTGATTTTCATTTGGCCAGTACAGCAAGGTGGTTTCCACACCGTTTTCGGCGAAGAACTTATGCGTACCTCCAGTGGCAAATAAGTTATAGCCACGCTCTTTCAGCATACGTGCGCTTTGTAACAATTCCAGTTTCGAGCGTGCCGGACCCGACGATATCAGGATATTCTTCTCAGGCACACGGTAACCAACTGACAACATCGACTGAAGCACCGCATCGTAATAACTATCGCCAATACATCCTACCTCACCGGTCGATGACATGTCTACCCCCAGTACAGGGTCGGCCTTGGCCAATCGGGCAAATGAGAACTGAGGCGCTTTAATACCCACGTAATCCAACTCGAAAGAACTCTTGGTTAACTTCTCAACTGGCAAGCCAAGCATGGCGCGGGTGGCCAAATCAATTAAGTTCACTTTTAATACTTTCGATACAAATGGGAAACTACGCGAGGCACGCAGGTTACACTCAATCACTTTGATGTCGTTATCTTTAGCCAGTAGCTGCATGTTAAATGGACCGGTAATATTTAGTCCTTTAGCAATCTGGCGGGCAATTTTCTTCACGCGACGAATTGTCTCTACGTATAATTTCTGCGGTGGAAATACGATGGTGGCATCACCCGAGTGAACACCGGCAAACTCAATGTGCTCACTGATGGCATAACCCACCACTTCGCCATTGTTGGCCACGGCATCTACTTCAATCTCTTTGGCCTGCTCGATGAATTCCGATACCACAACCGGGAATTCTTTAGAAACATTGGCGGCTAAGGTTAAGAAGTGCTCCAGCTCGTCTTTGTTCGATACCACGTTCATGGCAGCACCTGACAGTACGTATGACGGACGAACCAATACCGGGAAGCCTACTTCATCCACAAAAGTGAAGATGTCTTCGATGGATGTTAGCTCGCTCCAGCGTGGCTGGTCAACACCCAGTTCATCCAACAGGCTTGAGAATTTCTGCCGGTTCTCGGCACGGTCAATATCTTCGGGTGAAGTTCCTAAAATAGGCACTTGCTGGCGGTGCAGTTTCATGGCCAGGTTATTCGGTATCTGACCTCCCACCGACACAATCACACCTTTAGGTGCTTCCAGGTCGATAATATCTAATACGCGCTCTTGTGTTAACTCATCGAAGTACAGACGATCGCACATGTCGTAGTCGGTACTCACCGTTTCGGGGTTGTAGTTAATCATTACCGAGCGGTGATTCTCTTGCTTGTTGATGGTGTTCAGTGCATTAACGCTACACCAGTCAAACTCAACCGATGAACCAATGCGGTAGGCTCCAGAACCCAGCACAATAACTGACTTCCCATCTTTTTCGTAGTCGATATCGTGTGTGGCACCACTATAAGTCAGATACAGGTAGTTGATTTGTGCCGGGAACTCACCCGCCATGGTATCAATCTGCTTCACCACAGGTGTTATGCCATTGGCTTTACGGAAGTCGCGTACTTTCAATAAGCCTTCTTCCATGTTCTCCGAGTTAAGCACTAAACGAGCTACCTGGAAATCGGAGAAGCCCATCTTCTTGGCATCCAGTAAAGCCTCTTCCGGTAGTTTATCTATGGCATCATGCTTTTTCAACACATCAGCATGGTCCGATATATTCTTCAGTTTCTCAAGGAACCACTTGTCAATGCGCGTCAACTCATGGATCTCATCCACCGAAGCGCCTTCTTCAAATGCTTGTGCAATGGCGAATATACGTTGGTCGGTTGGCTCTTCCAGCTCCTTTTTTACATCTTTAGAGAAAGGCTGGTTAGCAACGAATCCGTGCATGCCTTGTCCAACCATACGCAAACCTTTCTGGATGGCTTCTTCAAAATTACGACCGATGGACATAATCTCGCCTACGGACTTCATGCTGGAACCAATCTCTTTAGACACACCGCTAAACTTGCCTAAATCCCAACGTGGAATCTTACACACGATATAGTCTAAGGCCGGCTCAAAGAAGGCGGTGGTTGTTTTGGTTACCGAGTTTTTCAACTCGTGCAGGCTATAGCCCAATCCCAGTTTGGCAGCAATAAAAGCCAGTGGATAACCGGTTGCTTTCGATGCCAGAGCTGAAGAACGTGACAAACGGGCATTCACCTCAATCACACGATAGTCTTCAGAGTAAGGGTCAAGCGCATACTGTACATTACATTCACCTACAATACCAATGTGGCGGATGATTTTGATGGCCAGCTCACGCAACTTATGATATTCGGCATTGGATAAGGTTTGCGATGGTGCCACAACAATTGACTCACCAGTGTGAATACCAAGCGGGTCGAAGTTTTCCATGTTACAAACCGTGATGCAGTTGTTGTAAGCATCGCGCACTACTTCATACTCTACCTCTTTCCATCCTTTCAGCGATTCCTCAACCAATATCTGGTTCGAATAAGAGAAGGCATTTTCGGCGCGGGCAATCAGTTCTTCAGTCGAATGACAGAACCCTGAGCCCATACCTCCCAGTGTGTAGGCAGCACGAACGATAATAGGGAAGCCAATTTCTTTGGATGCTTCAACAGCTTCTTCAACTGATGTTACGGCAATACTAACCGGTGTTTTAACATCAATCTGTTTCAGCTGGTTGGCAAAAATCTCACGGTCTTCCGTATTAATAATGGCCTGAACTGGTGTTCCTAATACCTCAACATTGTACTTGGCCAATGTGCCGGCTTCATATAAAGCGGTACCACAGTTCAATGCGGTTTGTCCTCCAAACGCCAAAAGGATACCTTCCGGACTTTCTTTCTTAATCACCTGTTCAACAAAGTAAGGCGTCACCGGCAAATAATAAATTTTATCTGCGATGCCTTCCGATGTTTGAACCGTTGCAATGTTTGGGTTGATTAACACTGTTTCAATGCCTTCTTCCTTCAGCGCTTTTAGTGCTTGAGAGCCCGAGTAATCAAACTCGCCCGCTTCACCAATCTTCAGTGCACCTGAACCCAGAACTACTACCTTTTTGACGTTCTTCTTCATATTAATTTATTTATATTATTTTCTTTTTCTCACAATAAAACTTGCTCAAACGAATCAGCAAGTTCCAAACATCTAAGACAATAAACAACTTCATAATGGCTAAAACAGCTGATTTTTTTAACATCTTTTGTCTATAATTATGCAGTTATTTAATGCAAACTGACATTTGTTACTTGTTTTTTCTACAAAATCATTCATTTTTATGCATGCTGATACGCTCGCGCTGTTAATGTGCGGGAGTGTGATTTGGATGAGGTAAAAAAGAATGAAAAACAGTGGGGATACCCCTTGTAGAGTGTAGTCAGATAAGCGTATGTACAGACCAGAATTAGTCACCCGTTGACTGCTGTTTTATGCGTTTTATAAATTATTGTCGTGCAAAAATACATATTTTTTGCAAAAAACAGCTTTGAAATTAATAATTAATGAATAAATTTGCAACGTGGATGTATAAATATACATTCAACAAAGAAGAAGAACCAAATGAAAATTAAAGCACAACGATTAATCGCTATTAAGCAAATTATCAGTTCTAAAAAAGTGAGTTCACAGGAGGAGTTGGTGGTGTTGCTTGAAGCAGAAGGTTATAAAATTACGCAGGCCACATTGTCGCGTGATTTAAAATACTTAAAAGTGGCAAAAGTGCCCGATGCCGAAACAGGCTATAAATATGTAGTTCCTGAATCGGCGCAAAAACAGGATGAACCTGCTAATCATGAAGAGTTTCCGGTAAGTGGAGTGGAATCAATTGAGTTTTCGGGTCATCTGGCTATTATGAAAACACGTCCCGGATTCGCCAATGGCATTGCCTCGGTAATTGATAGTCATGGGCCATATGAAATATTGGGGACCATCGCTGGTGATGACACCATATTGTTAATCAGTCGCGAAGGTGTTTCTAAGTCGGATGTCATTAATGCTCTTTCATTGTTTATGCCAGGTCTTAAAGAAAAGACATTGTAAAAAAAGAGCTTGTTAGTTTTAAATCAGTAGTTACAATAGTATAGATGAAAGCTGAGGTAAAATTAATGAGATATAGATGGGCGGTAAGTGCGGATTGTAAATCACTTCTGACTACTACCTGCTGACTAATAACTATTAGATATGAGTAAGTTTAACATATTTGTCGCAACTAAAGAACATCTGAGCTATGTAGATGTGGTGTTGAATACCATTGCTGATGCAGCAAAGGTGCGTGGGACGGGTATAGCCAAGCGTAGTCCGGAATATCTTCAAATGAAGATTGAAGAGGGGAAGGCGATATTGGCTCTGCATGACAAAGAGTTTGCCGGGTTTTGTTACATCGAGACCTGGGGACATGATAAATTTGTGGCGAACTCAGGTTTAATTGTGGCCGACAAGTTCAGAGGGCATGGATTGGCCAAAGCGATTAAAACCAAAGCTTTTGAATTGTCGCGTAAGAAATTTCCGGAGGCAAAGATATTTGGTTTAACAACAGGCTTAGCTGTCATGAAAATAAATTCAGATTTAGGCTATCGACCAGTAACTTTCTCGGAGTTAACCGATGACGAACAATTTTGGAAAGGATGTCAGAGTTGTGTTAACTATGATATTTTGGTGCGTACCGAAAGAAAGCACTGCTTGTGCACTGGTATGTTGTTCGATCCGGCCCGACAAAAGAATGGTGTCGAGAAAAAGTCAGTTAAAGTGCTGTCCAGGTTAAAGAATGTGGTAAAAGGATCAGATAACAAAATTGGCAGAACTCTGAAAAGCATAACAGCTCTATTTTAAAGAAAATACTTGGGCTTGTCTCAGGTTGATATTATCCCTTTTTAAATGGGGGTGTTCTACATGGCGGAACAATAGAAGTGCATTAGACATTTGATAAATATATAATGATGAAGGAAAAGGTAGTTTTAGCGTACAGTGGAGGATTAGATACTTCGTTTTGTGTGAAGTACTTGGCAGAAGAGAAAAATCTGGATATTTACTCGGCCATTGCCAATACTGGAGGGTTTAGCAATGATGAGCTAAACGACATTGAAACAAAAGCTTATGAATTAGGTGTTGCCAAGCATGCAACCCTTGATGTAACAGAGCGCTACTACCGACGCTGCATTCGTTATATGATTTATGGTAATGTTTTAAAAAATAATACCTATCCGCTTTCCGTAAGTTCGGAAAGAATTTTTCAGGCTTTAGCTATTGTTGATTATGCCCGTTCAATAGGTGCTAAATACATTGCGCACGGTAGTACCGGAGCAGGAAATGACCAAATTCGTTTTGATTTAACATTTCAGGTGTTAGCGCCCGATATTCAAGTGATTGCTCCGATACGTGATTTAAAACTGTCGCGCGAAGAAGAGATTAATTACCTGAAGGAACGTGGTGTGGTTCGTGATTGGACCAAGATGGAATACTCCATCAATAAAGGTTTGTGGGGCACCAGTGTAGGTGGCAAAGAAACACTGACATCAAATCAAACACTTCCCAATGAAGCTTATCCAAGTCAGTTGCAGAACGAGGATGAAGAGACATTGGAGCTAGGTTTTGTAAAAGGCGAATTGGCAACCGTTAATAACGAAGTGTATGATGACCCAATTAAAGCGATTCAGAAGATTGAAGAGTTGGGAGGTGCTTATGCCATCGGACGTGATATGCACGTGGGCGATACCATTATTGGCATCAAAGGCCGTGTGGGATTTGAGGCGGCTGCTCCGTTATTAATTATAAAGGCACATCATGTATTGGAAAAGCATGTACTAACCAAATGGCAGATGCACTGGAAAGAGCAGTTATCCAATTGGTACGGTATGTTTTTGCATGAGTCGCAATATTTGGAGCCGGTGATGCGCGATATTGAGGAATTCCTCGAAAGCTCACAGAAAAACGTAACTGGTAAGGTCATTATCACCTTAAAGCCTTATCGTTTTGAAGTGGTTGGTATTGAATCGGAGCACGATTTAATGAGCAGTGCTTTTGGTGAATATGGCGAAATGAATAAAGCCTGGACTGCCAGTGATGTGGAAGGTTTTACAACCATTATGGCAACGCCAATGAAAATATTTAATGCGGTTAACAAGGGACAACTCGACATAAAGGATAGCGATGATTAAAGTTGGAATTATAGGCGGGGCTGGTTATACAGCTGGTGAGTTGATTCGGATTCTTTTGAATCATCCAAAAGCTTCAATTGCTTTTGTCCAGAGTACAAGCCAGGCTGGTCTGCCCATAACCGATATACATAGCGATTTGGTTGGTGATACTGTTTTGAGCTTTGCCAGTGATGTGGATTATTCGGTTGATGTTTTGTTTTTGTGTATGGGGCATGGGCGTTCGCGCAGCTTTGTGGAAAAGATTCCTGCTTCATTCAAAGGGAAAATTATCGACCTGAGTAATGATTATCGTTTGAAAGATGCTGCAGAGGGCTTTGTTTATGGTTTGCCTGAGTTGAATATCGAACGGATTCAACAAAGCGATAAGATAGCCAATCCGGGATGTTTTGCCACGGCGATTCAATTGGCTTTGTTGCCGTTGGCTAAAGCCGGGCAGCTAAATGAAGTACACATCCATGCTGTTACTGGTTCAACGGGAGCCGGACAAGCATGTACATCAACTACTCATTTTAGTTGGCGGAATAATAATGCTTCGGTGTATAAGTCTTTTGAACATCAGCATCTGGGAGAAATAGGTGAGTCGATGTTACAGTTGCAGCCGGCCTTTAATCAGGATATCAACTTTGTGCCGATGCGCGGTAATTATTCGCGCGGTATTTTGGCATCGGTTTATTTAAATTGCGACTTATCTGAAGAGGATGCTAAAGTATTATTTGAAAAGTATTACAGCGAGCATCGGTTTGTATTTGTGGTTGATAAAAACCCCGATATCAAGCAGGTGGTTAACACCAACAAAGCACTGGTTTATGTCAAAAAACATGGAACAAAACTACATATTGTCAGTGTGATCGATAATTTGCTCAAAGGGGCATCTGGTCAGGCTGTTCAAAATATGAATCTTTTATTTGGTTTGGATGAAGCAGAAGGTCTTCAGCTTAAGCCTGTGGCTTTCTAGAACGTTATTAAGCGCAGGTTATTTGGTTTAAATTTTAGGTGTTCATTCTTCTTTGTATGAAGATCAACTGCTTTGAGTACCACAGGTTTCGGCCTGTGGTGCTTCATCCTATTTTTTTTTTTTTTGAGTATGTCAGTCTCAATGCTTCCGCGATGACTAGCGTGGTTTAACTACTCACTTCTTAAAGATATTTTCAATGAATTTATTCGATGTATATTCACTTTTCGATATAACGCCTGTTAAAGCGAAAGACTGTTATGTGTGGGATGATCAAGGGAATAAATACCTTGATTTATATGGAGGGCATGCCGTTATCTCAGTAGGTCATAGTCATCCACATTATGTCGATCGCATTAGTTCGCAGTTAAAAAACATTGGCTTTTATAGTAATTCGGTGCAAAACCCGATGCAGCAAGAACTGGCCGGTAAGTTGGGCGAGCTAAGCGAAATGGACGATTATCAACTGTTTCTGTGTAACTCAGGTGCCGAGGCCAACGAAAATGCCTTAAAATTAGCCTCATTTCATACCGGAAGGAAAAAGATTGTGGCGTTTGAACGAGGTTTTCACGGACGTACTTCTGGCGCGGTGGCCATTACCGATAACCAAAAGATTGTAGCGCCTTTTAATGCCAATCACGATATTGAGATAGTCCCGTGGGAAGATACCGACGCGGTTGAAAAAGCTTTGTCGACAAATGATGTGGCGGCTGTTATTATTGAAGGTATCCAGGGGATTGGTGGTATACACATACCATCATCAGCATTTCTCAGCCAGCTACAGCAGATATGTAAGAAGTATGGTACACTTCTTATTCTTGATGAAATACAGTCGGGATATGGGCGTAGTGGAAAGTTTTTTGCATTTCAGTATTCAGATATTCAACCTGATATAGTCACCATGGCAAAAGGTATGGGTAATGGCTTTCCGATTGGGGGCGTATTGATATCTCCTGAGATTAAAGCTGAAAAGGGAATGTTGGGAACCACTTTTGGAGGAAATTACCTGGCATGTGCAGCTGGTTTGGCCGTATTAGAGATAATTAAAGAAGAAAGCTTGTTGGAGAATGTAATTAAAAGTGGAAATTACCTTTCTGAAAAACTCTCTGTAATGCCTAATATTAAAGAGGTTAGAGGAGTTGGGTTAATGGTGGCTATTGAAAAAAATGAAAAAATAGCACTAATAAGGAAGGAGTTATTGTTAAAAAATTATATTTTTACCGGCGTTTCCGGCACATGTACAATGAGGTTATTGCCTCCAATGACTCTCAATAAGAGCCATATAGACTTGTTTATTGCTAGTCTTGAGGCTGCTGTTGATAGTGGTTAATATGTAGCTAAAATGGTAAGATCGTACTGGAATGAAGAATGGAAAGAGCTAGAGTTTGAAAAAGGTGCTTTAAAGAAAAGGTATGCGATTTCGAGCTATGGTAGAATTATTAGTTTTACTGATAAGATTGAAGAAGGGGATTATATTCGGGGTGGCAAATTAAGAGGGTATCCAACCTTGCCTTTGCGACCTTTTGGAAAGTCAAAAACCTTCTATGTTCATAAGTTGGTAGCTGAACTGTTTCTTCCTAAAGCTTCACCCGACCAGGAATATGTAATCCATCTCGATTACAACAAATCAAATAATTTTATTGAAAACCTTCGGTGGGCCGATAAAAAGGATATGTTTGAGCATCAGCAAAAAAACCCTTCTGTTTTAGAGGCCAGAGAGAAACAAAAAGGACGAAAGACACAACAAGGTCATAAACTTACTGCGACCCAGGTGATGCGATTGAAAATGAAGATTAATGATCCGAATCGCAAAACACGATTGAAGCTAATAGCCCGAGAATTTGGTATTAGTGAAATGCAATTATACCGTATTAAATCGGGTGAAAACTGGGGGCATGTTGAGGTAGAAGTTCCAGGCGAAGAGACAAAATAGACTTTCTGCGGGATTTTTGACTGTTTTTGTGTAAGTTTATAAGTTCAAACATTGTTTTTCTTATAAGTTGACATGAGGACAACTCAAAAATTGACAGCATGAAAGTTGATAAAGTGGCTATAATTGGTGGCGGTAACTTGGGAACTGCCATAGCAAAAGGATTATTGTCTAATAACCTGTTGCGAGCTTCGCAGATTACAATTACAAGAAGACGAACGTCTTTATTAGCTGATTTAAAAGAAAAAGGTGTTGTTGTAACAAAAGATAATTGTGCAGCAACACGTGGAGCTGATATTGTCTTGTTAGGTGTAAAGCCCTATCAATTAGAGGCTATTGTGCGCGAAATCTCACCAGAGTTAAATGAGAATACTATTCTTGTTTCTTTAGCGACAGGTATCTCGTCGGAGCAAATTCAGTCATATAGCTCAGTTCAGTTGCCAATTTTTAGGGCCATGCCAAATACGGCCATTGAAATAGGCGAGTCAATGACGTGTATATCAGCTTTTAATGCTTCAGAGGAACAGGAGGCGCTGGTGGTTGAGTTGTTTTCGCAGATGGGCGAGGCTATAATTATTCCGGAGGAGCTGATGGCGGCTTCTACCGTTTTGGCAGCATGCGGAATTGCTTATGCCATGCGATTTATTCGTGCTGCTACTCAAGGAGGGATAGAGATTGGTTTCGGCTCGAAGCTGGCTTTGCAAATTTCGGCTCAAACCATCAAGGGAGCTGCTGATTTGTTGATTCAGAAGGGAACGCATCCTGAAGACGAAATTGATAAAGTGACAACACCACGCGGTGTTACCATTTCGGGACTTAACGAGATGGAGCACCAGGGCTTTAGCTCATCGCTTATCAAAGGTCTGCTGACATCGTTTAATAAGATTGAAAACGGTAAGTAAGCGCCTATGTACGATAAGGTTTGTATCAAAATTGGTTCTAATGTGTTGGCTAATTCAGAAGGAGGCTTAAACAAAAGTCGTATCAATGAATTGGTGATGCAGATGGCGCGCCTGCACAAAGAAGGTAAGAAGATTGTACTGGTCTCATCAGGAGCAGTGGCATCGGCTCGTGGCCTGGTTGTGCCAGATAAAAGAACGGATCGGGTTTCGCAACGGCAATTGCTCTCTTCAGTAGGTCAGGTGAAGCTGATGAACTTGTATGCTCAATTGTTTGACTTGCACGATATCCAAATTGCTCAGGTTTTGGTGACAAAGCAGGATTTCAGTACGCGTGAGCATTACCTGAATATGAAAAACTGTGTGCATGCCTTGTGGGATAACAATGTTTTACCCATTGTTAATGAAAACGATGCTGTTTCGGTTACGGCGCTTATGTTCACCGATAATGATGAGTTGAGCGGAATGATGGCCTCTATGATGAGCTGTCAGGGTTTACTGATTCTATCTAACGTCGACGGTATCTATAATGGTCATCCGAACGATAAGGAGGCGCGTGTGATACCAGAAATCAGTGCAGAGGAAAAAGATTTGGAGCAGTTTATAACGACTGCGAAATCGGATTTTGGCCGAGGGGGTATGTTGACTAAATGTCGTGTGGCTCAAAAGTCGGCTATGTCGGGCATAAATGTGCATATTGCCAATGGCACCAAAGACGGCATTATAACAGGTTTATTAAAAAACTGCGAATCAGTTGTGCATACTCATTTTAAAGCCGGTGAAGGGTATCCAGCAGTGAAGCAATGGATTGCCTTTTCCGAAGGGTTTGCTAAGTCTGAAGTGGTTGTGAATCAGGGCGCGTTTGATGCCTTGTGTTCGAATAAAGCAAGTAGTTTGTTATTGGCGGGTGTTCTAGAATTCTCTGAAAGTTTTGAAAAAGGTGATCTATTAAGAATCCGGAATGAACAGGGCACAATCATAGGAATTGGTAAAGCGGCGTATAGTCATTCAAAAGCTGAAAAGCATTTGCATGAAAAGAAGTATAAGCCCTTGATTCATTACGATTACCTTTATGTCTTTCCTGAATTTTTAAGTTAATCATGCTAATCCTGAAAATATGTACCGAACCTATTTCGAAAAAGTAAAAGAAGCATCGCGATGCATGACGCGCATTGGTGCAGAAGAAACGGCATCTGTACTTAAAGCCTTGGCAAAAGAGTTACGCCTGGCTGCAGATGCTATTGTCTCTGCCAATGTGAAGGATTTGGAACGAATGGCGGTCGATAATCCTAAATATGACCGACTGAAGTTGACAAAGGAGCGTATAGAAGCCATTGCATCTGATACCGAAAATGTTGCTCTTCTGCCATGTCCGGTTGGTGAAGTGCTTGAGTGCCGAACTTTACAAAATGGCCTTGAGCTAGAGAAGAAGCGAGTCGCCTTGGGTGTTGTTGGAGTAATTTACGAAGCGCGGCCCAATGTAACCATCGATGTGTTTGCGCTTTGTATTCGCTCAGGAAATGCTTGTGTGTTAAAAGGGGGAAGTGATGCGGAATACAGCAATATTATATTAGTTGATATTGTTAAAAAAGTACTTGACAAGCATGGTGTTGATTCGGATATTATTCAGCTCCTACCTGCTGATAGAAAAGCGACTGACGAGTTGATGAATGCAGTGGGGTTTGTTGATGTGCTGATTCCTCGCGGTTCTCAAGGCCTGATTAATTTGGTGCGCGATAATGCCAAACTGCCGGTCATTGAAACCGGAGCGGGTATTGTGCATACCTATTTTGATGAATCAGGTGAACTCGAACTGGGGAGGCAAGTGGTTTTTAATGCCAAAACGCGTCGCGTGAGCGTTTGTAATGCGCTCGATTGCCTGGTGTTACATCGAAGTCGCTTGAATGATTTACCAGCTTTGATTCAAGATATGGTTTCGAAGCAAGTTGAGATTTATGCTGATGAATGTGCCTATCAACAATTAAAAGGAGAGTATCCTGATGAATTGCTGCATAAGGCCACAAAGGAAGATTTTGGAACTGAATTTTTATCATTGAAGCTTGCTATAAAAACAGTAGATGATTTTGATTCAGCACTCGAGCACATCTATCAATATAGCTCGAAGCACAGCGAGGCCATTATAGCTGAAGACGCCGATGTTATTGAGCGATATTTGAATGAAGTAGATGCGGCAGCTGTTTATGTTAATACAAGTACAGCTTTTACCGATGGTGCTCAGTTTGGTTTGGGAGCTGAAATAGGTATCAGTACGCAAAAGTTGCATGCACGTGGACCAATGGGATTGCGTGAGCTGACATCTTATAAATGGATAATAAAAGGAAACGGACAGATTCGTCCGGCTTAGGTTTATAATAAAAATAGGATTATGCACGATAGACTGACCATTGTAAAAGTGGGGGGCAAAGTGGTTGAAGAAGAGGAATCGCTGAAGGCGTTTATTAAGGATTTTGCAAGTATTGCTGGACAAAAAATATTGGTTCATGGAGGAGGACGTTCGGCAACCGCTATTGCTGAGCAGCTTGGGTTTGAGACAAAAATGGTGGATGGCCGACGCATCACCGATCAGAAAATGCTGGATGTGGTAGTGATGGTATACGGAGGTTTGGTTAATAAGAATATTGTAGCTCAGTTGCAGGCTTTGAACAAGCAAGCGGTTGGGCTTACTGGTGCTGACCTGGATTGTGTTCGTGCAATTAAACGCCCGGTTAAAGATATTGATTATGGCTATGTTGGCGATGTCACATCGGTTAACTCAGAGCAATTAGAAGAGTTGGTAAAAAATGGCGTGATACCTGTTGTAGCTCCTTTAACGCACGATGGTGAAGGACAAATGCTGAATACCAATGCCGACACCATGGCGGCTGAGTTAGCAAAAGCCTTCGCATCTTCCTTTAGAGTGTCGCTGGTGTATTGTTTTGAGAAGAAGGGCGTGCTCGAGAATCCGGATGATGATGATTCGGTTATTGCTAACCTAACTAGTGATTTGTTTTCAGAATATAAGGAGTCGGGTGTAGTTTCGGAAGGGATGATTCCGAAGCTGGACAATGGTTTTGCGGCCTTAAAAAGAGGAGTGTCTGAAGTGTATATTACTAATATCGAAGGGTTGAAAAATGGTTTTTCATCCGGAACATTGTTAACAATTGATTAATCTATGCAAGAAAAACAAACAAAATATACAGCAGAGGCAATTGAGTTGCTGAAGCAATTAATTACTATCCAGTCTTTCAGTCGCGAAGAGAGTGAGGTGGCCAATCTAATGGCGGATTACTTGGGTAATAATAGCCTAAAGGTCAATCGTAAGGGCCACAATGTGTGGTGTTGGGCAAGTGAAAAAGATGAAACGAAGCCGACTATTTTATTAAATTCTCATTTAGATACGGTTAAACCTTCCTCAAAATGGACGTATGACCCATTTGGTGCAACACTGGAAGGTGATAAGTTAACCGGTTTGGGTAGTAATGATGCAGGTGGGCCTTTGGTAGCACTTATGGCAACTTTTCTATGCCTCAAAGATGAAGAGCTGGATTATAACCTGGTGTTTGCAGCCACAGCAGAGGAGGAGAACTCTGGAGCCAAGGGCGTTGCCTCGATTTTGCCTCAATTAGGTAAAATTGATTTAGGCATTGTAGGAGAGCCAACCCAAATGCAAATGGCAGTTGCCGAGAAAGGTCTGATGGTGCTGGATTGCGAGGCACACGGAAAAACTGGTCATGCGGCTCGAGAGGAAGGTGAAAATGCTTTATACAAAGCATTGAAGGATATTGAATGGTTTAAAGCTTACGAGTTTGATAAGGTTTCGCCGCATTTGGGAGCTGTGAAGATGACAGTAACACAAATTGAAGCAGGAACTCAGCACAACGTGGTGCCCGATTCGTGTCAGTTTGTAGTGGATGTGCGTTTGAATGAAAATTATAGCAATGAGGAGTGTCATCAAATCATTGAACAGCATGTTACTTGTGATGTAAAACCTCGTTCTTTCCGCCTGAACAGTTCTTTTATTCCGGTCGAACACCCTTTAGTACAGCGTGGTGTTGAGTTGGGGCTTTCATATTATGGTTCTCCAACTACTTCAGATCAGGCTGTAATGGATTTTACAACGATAAAAATAGGTTGTGGGGATTCAGCTCGTTCTCATACGCCGGATGAGTATATCTATTTGTCTGAAATCACAGAAGGAATTGATATTTACCTACGTTTATTGAGTGAGCTAAAGCTCTAATAATAAGATATGTTTTATTGATAAATTATTTATATACACTTAAAATAATGACAATTGTCATATAATGTGGTGTAAAATGTATAATTATAAATAAAAAGTGAATATATTTACCAATTCGAAAGATGGAGGTTTTTATTTCTTTCAAATAGTAACTTCTTTTTGATTGGTAACAGATATTGCTAACAACTAAAAAGTTAAGTTATGAAGTTATGGGATAAAGGAACTTCTGTTGATAAACGAATTGAGGAATTCACGGTTGGACGCGATCGTGAGCTGGATGTATTTCTGGCACCTTTCGATATATTGGGAACCATGGCGCACATCACCATGTTGGAGAGTGTTGGACTATTAGAGAAGAAAGAGCTGGAAGCATTGCTGGAGGAATTAAAAGTGCTGCATTCACTCGCCATTGAAGGTGATTTTGTAATCGAAGATGGCGTTGAAGATGTGCATTCGCAGGTAGAACTGATGCTAACCCGCAAATTGGGCGATGTTGGTAAAAAAGTTCATAGTGGCCGCTCTCGCAACGACCAGGTTTTATTGGATTTGAAGCTTTATACTCGTCATCGTATTGAAGAAGTTGTTAAAGCAGTGGATAAGCTGTTTGTTGTTCTTCAGCAAAAAAGTGAAGAGCACAAAGCTGTGCTGATACCGGGCTATACACATTTGCAGGTGGCTATGCCATCATCGTTTGGCGTGTGGTTTGGAGCCTTTGCCGAGAGTTTGGCCGATGATTTATTGTTATTGCAGGCGGCTTGGCGAACAGCCAATCAAAATCCATTGGGGACGGCAGCTGGTTATGGCTCATCTTTTCCTTTAAACCGAACCATGACGACAGAGTTGCTCGGCTTTGAGGACTTAAACTACAATGTAGGTTATGCACAGATGGCAAGGGGTAAGATGGAGCGAACGGTAGCTTATGCCATGTCTTCGGTAGCACAAACGGTTGGCAAACTGGCTGTAGATGGCTGTTTATTTACCAGTCAGAATTTTGGCTTTATTAAACTGCCCGATGAACTGACAACTGGCTCAAGTATTATGCCGCATAAGAAGAATCCGGATGTGTTTGAGTTATTGAGGGCACACTGTAATAAGTTGCAGGCATTGCCCGAGTCAATAGGTATGATAACTGCGAATTTACCTACAGGTTATTTTCGTGATTTGCAGTTGATAAAAGAGCTGTATATGCCTGCCTTTGATGAGCTGTTGGATTGTTTGCAGATTGCCACTTTTGCAATTGAGAACATTGAGGTAAAGCATGATATCATGCAGGATGAAAAGTATAAACTGGCCTTTAGTGTTGAAGAGGTAAATAAATTAGTGCTGAGTGGTGTGCCATTTAGAGATGCCTACAAACAAGTTGGTTTAGCAATTGAAGCCGGACAGTTTGAGACTGATGGACAGGTGAATCATACACATGAGGGTTCCATCGGTAACTTATGTAACGAAAGGATTGAGCAAAAGAAAAATAAAATAATACAAGAGTTTGGTTTTGAAGAGCTTGAAAAAGTGATTCAGAGCCTTGTAAAATAAAATAACGTATGGCAATATTTGAGAAATTGGCGAAAGATGCTGTTGCATCGAGTGATATTGAAAAGTCATTGTTTGATCAGTTTAGTGTTAAACGGGGATTGCGAAATGCCGATTTCTCTGGTGTGTTGGTAGGTTTAACCACCATAGGTGATGTTGAAGGGTACGATAAAGTGGATGGTAAACTAATTCCAAAAGAAGGCAAGTTATTTTACCGTGGCGTGGAGCTGAAAGAACTGGCTAAAGGGTTTCAGTCGGCTGGTCGTCATGGGTTTGAAGAAACAGCTTACCTATTGCTTTCCGGCCAATTACCGAGCGTTGAACAGCTAAATGCATTCACAGCCGAGTTGGAATTGGAGCGTCATTTGCCACCTTTCTTTTCTAAGAATATGATTTTGTCACTTCGTGGACGAGATATCATGAATATGTTAGCGCGATCTGTTTTGGGATTGTATACAGCAGATGAAAAAGCAGAAGATTTGTCGCCTGAAAATCTAATACAACAATCCATTAGTTTGATTGCGAAATTTCCCGTTATTGTAGCCTACTCTTACTTTGGTATGCGTCATTCGTATCAGAAAAAATCGTTGGTGATTCGTCATCCACAACCTCACTTGAGTACAGCAGAAAACTTTCTGTACATGCTGAAAGGGGATAACTACACCAAGCTGGAGGCTGATTTGCTTGACTTATCGCTGGTTATTCATGCTGAGCACGGAGGAGGAAATAATTCATCGTTTACAACGCGTGTGGTTAGTTCGGCACAAACCGATACATATTCGGCTATTGCAGCTGCTTTGGGGTCACTAAAAGGAGGGCTTCACGGAGGCGCTAATCTGAAAGTCATGGATATGATGGAAAATATCAAAGCCAATGTAAAGGACTGGCGCAATGAAAAAGAGATAAAAGCATATTTGCAAAAGATATTAAAGAAAGAAGCCTTTGATAACACCGGTAAAATTTATGGAATTGGGCATGCGATTTACACTAACTCCGATCCAAGAGCCGTCTTGTTAAAAGAAAAGGCTGAAGCATTAGCTATTGAAAAAGGTCGTCTGGATGAATTTCATCTCTATGCGGCCATTGAACGATTGGCACCGCAGGTATTTTACGAGTTCAAAGGAGCCAACGCCAAAGTAATCTGCGCCAATGTCGACTTTTATAGTGGCTTTGTTTATGATTGCCTGGAGATTCCAAAGGAGATTTATACACCTATTTTTGCTGTGTCGCGTATTGCCGGTTGGTGTGCGCACCGTATCGAGGAAGTAACGTTTTCGAGCCGACGTATCATTCGTCCGGCCTATAAAAACGTGTCAGAACGAATTGATTATACTGAATTAGACAATAGATAGGAAATTAAGAATTTTTGTTGATTGGGTATGAGGGACCGTTGCATGGGGGAGATTTGCGCGGTCCCTCTTTTTATGGCAATGAATTAATGAAGGTCATTTTTTCTTCAGATAAACCGTTAATATGCATACATATGCAGATGAATTAAAATATATGTAATAAATATGCAAACAAAGCTTAAAAGTTCGCTCATGACATAAATAATTATTACATTTGTGCCGCATAAGGGAAGCCTTGTGCATGCATTTATTCTAAACTGCGAATAGATGCATTTTTTGTGTAGAATTTATTGTAAAAGTATTGGAAGGTATGCCTGAAGTACAAAAGATTAAGTTAGTGTTGGAAGACGGAACTGTCTTCGAAGGAAAATCGTTTGGATACCATAAGTCGGTGGCTGGAGAAGTTGTTTTTAATACGGCCATGACTGGATATCCTGAGAGTTTGACCGACCCATCGTATGAAGGGCAAATCCTTGTTTCTACCTACCCGCTGATTGGTAACTATGGTGTGCCAAAAAATGATACTGAAAATGGTATCCCTAAATTTCACGAATCAGATCGCATTCACATTTCTGGCTTAATTATCTCAGACTATTCATTCGAATACAGTCACTGGAATGCCGAAAATAGCTTGCGTGAGTGGTTAATTCAGAATAAGGTGCCAGGTGTTTTCGGAATTGATACGCGTGCGCTGACCATGATTTTGCGTGAGAAAGGTTCAATGTTAGGAAAAATTGAAATCGAAGGTGAAGAAATCGATTTTGTAGATCCTAATAAAGAAAACCTGGTAGCTAAAGTGAGTGTGAAAGAGAAGAAAGTCTATGGCAATGGTAAACACAAAGTGGTGTTAGTAGATACTGGTGCTAAAAACAATATTCTTCGATGCTTGCTCAAGCGAGATACTACAGTAATCCGTGTGCCATGGGATTATGATTTTACACAAGAGGATTATGATGGTGTTATGTTGTCCAATGGTCCAGGTGATCCGCAAATGTGTGAGGTAACTATTAAGCATATTCAAAAGGCCATTGAAATTGGTAAGCCGATTTTTGGAATTTGTTTGGGTAATCAATTGCTTGGTATCGCATCAGGAGCCTCTACTTACAAACTAAAGTATGGACACCGTGCACATAATCACCCTGTTATTAAAGTAGGAACCGATACTTGTTATATCACCAGTCAGAACCATGGTTTTGCTATCGATAATGATACTTTGAGCGACGAGTGGGAGCCTTTTTTCGTGAATATCAACGATAAAACAAATGAAGGTGTTAAGCACAAAACCAAACCATTTTTCTCAACACAGTTTCACCCCGAAGCATCAAGCGGACCAACAGATACCGAATTTTTATTTGATGAGTTGATTGCAAAGATCGAAGAGAGTAAAAAGTAAAGTATAAGCATAATAAATATAGAATGGTCGCAACACGCGGCCATTTTTTGTATGTCTTTGTTTCCTTATCTAGCAATACGAAATCTTAATTTGACTGTTCGTATCTACGCATAAATGATAAATACAAAGATTCAGGTTGATTTATAAATCTCTGCGTCTCAGTGTCTCTGTGTTAGTTTTTTAATGGAGTATTAGTTCTTGTTTTATGCATGATTGCGAATATTCAAATCTTAATTCATCACAATGAACTCAAACCTAAAAACTAACCACGAATACCAATCGCGCATTAATAAAATCCTCGATTATATTGAGATTAACCTTGATAATTAGTTTAGTAAGGCAAGGATGATGTCCCGTAAGATGTATCAAAGTAACCAAGTTATTGAGTGATTACTTATGAATGGTTCGGTAGATTTTTACTGCAGTTCTTGGTCCTCTTCGGAGCAGCTTCGTATCTTCTTTGGGGCAGCTTCGGTTCAACTACGCTCCCAGCGAGGTTGAACCCGAAGAAAGCAGTTTAATGGTTCGGAGCAATTGCTTTTCAGGCTGTTTTTGTTAATGCTGTATTTTATGATACCTTTAATCGGAGTCTATATTAGTTTGTCGAACTTAAAACAGAACATTATGGAAGATTTAATCAATATTTTTTCTGATACAGAATTAACTGTATCTCATCTTAAAAATACTTTGGCCGATAATGGTATCGAATCGATGATTAAAAACGATTATGAGTCAGGTGTGTCAGCAGGTTTTGTGGCCGGAACGCAAACATCCGTTGATTTATACGTTTTTAGTAAAGATGTTGAGAAGGCTCAGCCAATTGTAGACAAGTTTGTAATTGAACTTAAAAAGTAGAATTGAATGAATTTACCCGTTGCCCTGGATGTAGAAAATGCTTATAAGCGAATTAAGTCATTTGTACATCAAACACCAGTGTTAACCTGTCAGAGTATTAATGCCATCTGCGGGGCTGAACTCTATTTTAAATGTGAGAACCTGCAGAAGGTGGGCGCCTTTAAATATCGGGGAGCTACCAATGCTGTTTTGTCGTTAACAGATGAGCAGAAGAGGCTAGGAGTAGCCACTCATTCATCAGGTAATCATGCGGCAGCTTTGGCCTTGGCTGCTAAAATAAACGGTGTTAAGGCGCACATTGTGATGCCTAATAATGCGCCGGAGATAAAGAAAAAGGCTGTAGCAGGGTATGGCGCGCAAATAACTTTTTGTCAACCTACATTGCAGGCGCGCGAAAGTACCTTAGAAGAGGTTATTAAGGATACGGGAGCCACCATGGTGCATCCTTATAACCAGTGGGAAGTGATTTGTGGACAAGGAACGGCTATGCTGGAATTACTGCAACAGCAAAGTAAGCTAGATATTGTGATGACGCCGGTTGGTGGGGGCGGTTTATTAAGCGGAACAGCAACCTATGTTAAAGAGAAGTTTCCGGCTGTGCAAGTGATAGCAGGAGAGCCAGCTAATGCCGATGATGCCTTTCAATCGTTTAAAAGTGGTAGGTTTCAGCCAGTGGTTGATCCCAATACAATAGCCGATGGCTTGCGGACGTCATTGGGTACGCTTACTTTTGAAATCATCAAAAGCAAAGTGGACGATATTATTACTGTAAGCGAAGATAGTATCAAAATGGCAATGCGTTTAATATGGGAGCGCATGAAGATTATTGTAGAGCCTTCTTCGGCAGTGCCTTTGGCCGTTGTTTTAGAAAACAAACAACCTTTTAAAAACCAGAAAGTCGGCATAATACTTACGGGAGGGAATGTTGATTTGGGAAAACTACCTTTCTAGACTGGATTAAAAAAAGAAAAATGCCTCGCAATTATATCGAGGCATTTTTGGGGAACGTAACAAGCAATTTTGATTTTGCTCAACTACAGTATGTTGAATTACTGATAGGTGAGTATGTTTACACAAATGGCATGCCAAAAATGTGATTTAATTCCATATACGGAGTATATTTCCAGTTACGCTTGTTTGATAACGTTTCAGTGGCCATTTGGCTGGACCTGTAACTACACTGCCATATTCAGCTGCAATATTGAATTCTGAGCCACATTCCGGGCAACGTAAAACAACATCGCCCTGGTTAATTTCTTCAACATAAAAGCGATTCCCATTATCGTGTTGATGAGTACACATTAAATCAAATGCGTAGAACTCCGTTGGGGTGACTTCAAATACGACAACTCCATTTACGCCAACATATCTGTTTGTGCCGCCTGGTAAAACAAAGAATGGATTCTTACCTGAGTATTGTGGATTGTCCAGATTGATTTCAGCAGTGAATCTAACATTTGGAATGATGTCGGATGAATCTTTACCACAGTTAACAGTAAGTAATGGAAGTAATAACAATATAAGGTACCTCTTCATGATCTATATTTTATCGTACGAACGTATATGTATTATTTTTATTGCAGTTGTTGCGAGTGCTAATATTGTGTCCTTTCCTCGTTTTTCCAAAAATAAAGAGGTGAATATGAAGGATTGTTTCCATTTGTGTGTTTGTTCATTTAAAAATTGGTAATTTGGTGCATTAATCAAATAGTTCGAAGATGGATGACATAGGTAATATTCTCTATATATTAGCAATGATAGCCGCATTAATTTTTAGTGCGTACAAAAAGCAGAAGCAGGCTAAAAAGACGGTTCAGGCACCTGATGAAGTAGTTCAACCCGAGCGAGATGTGATGGAGGAAGATGATGTGTTAGAGGAGTTACGAGAGCTTTTTCAAAAGCCAAAACCAAAACCAGTGGCTGAAGAGCCAAAGGTTGAAAAAAAAGTAGTGCCTTTACATATGCAGAGAAAACAGGATCCTAAAAAGACCGATATACAAAAGCAAAAACCGGTTGAAATAATAGCGATTGAAGACGAAGTTGAAGGTTTGGAGTTTGATAAAGAGCAGATTGATTTACGACAGGCTGTTATCTACTCCGAAATACTAAAGCGTCCGTATGAGTAGTTAAGTGGCAGTTAAAGAATGCGATGCCTGCTTGGAACAAACGTGTCTTTTGAACTTAATGATAACTTTCATATATTTGTAACAAAGAGTTCCGGGAAATCGGGATTCTTTTATTTTTTTATATAATTGAAGCATTTGAATAAGGAGGAAAGAATATGAAATATATAACCGAAGCCGGCTTAAAGAAGCTAAAAGAGGAATTACATCAGTTAGAAACATACGAGCGACCATCAATTTCGAAGCAAATTGCTGAGGCCCGTGATAAGGGTGATTTATCGGAGAATGCCGAATACGATGCTGCCAAAGAGGCTCAGGGCTTGTTAGAGATGCGCATTGCTAAACTTCAGGATACAATTGCGAATAGTCGTATTATTGATGAATCGCGCATTGATACGTCAAAAGTACAGCTCTTAAACAAGGTGAAAATTAAAAACCTGAAGAATAAAGCGACCATGACATACACTTTGGTGCCCGAAAGTGAGGCTAACCTGAAAGAAGGGAAAATTTCAATTTCGACACCTATTGCCAAAGGTTTGCTTGGTAAGGAAGTGGGCGACCAGGTGGAAATCAAAGTGCCAAACGGTTTAATGACTTTCGAAATTGTTGAAATATCAATCTAAATACTGAAGCCATGCCTACGATTTTTACCAAAATTGTTAAAGGAGAAATTCCTTGTTACAAAATTGCTGAGGACGACCGGTTTTTTGCTTTTTTAGATATTAACCCGCTTGCTAAAGGGCACACCTTAGTCATCCCAAAGCAAGAAACAGATTATCTGTTTGATTTGGAAGATGATCTGTTGGCTGATATGAATGTGTTTGCCAAAAAGATTGCGTTGGCTCAAAAAAAAGTAATTGACTGCAAGCGAGTAGGAGTGGCTGTGTTAGGGCTGGAAGTGCCACATGCCCATATTCATTTAATACCGATGAATAGTGAGGCAGATGTCAACTTTAGAAATCCAAAACTCCAATTAGAAGCAGAAGAGTTTGAAGCAATTGCTGAGGCAATCAGAAATGAGCTATAAAAAAGTGCAAAGAGATATAATATAAGGCTACCAATGGTAGCCTTTTTTATTAGTTTTTAATTTGTCATTAGTACAATAACGTTTGGAATTCACTTATTTCATAGGATTACGTTAGGGACTGCAAATATTTAGTGTTTTGCCGGGAAAACAAAAGTGTGATACTTGCGTTAAGAATTTAATTCGTCATATTATTTTTGATGAACAGTTGGTTTTGTGGCGTAAAGCCATTCTTGTTGGTGGTTAAAATAATCTTGGTTTGTTCATTTTTAATTATGTTTGTAAGTGATGGAACATTATTAATTATCAAGCGTATAATGCTCCGTTGTTGAGCAGTTTTTGGGGATAGTACGTTTGCTAACAATACTAATGGGATGAGAAAATATCTACTGATTATTATACTTCTGGCCTGGTCAGGAGTCGATTATTTATATGCACAAGCTACTGGTGAGGTCGAGTTTGATAAGTTACGGTTTTGCGAATCGGGGGATGTAACAATGACCATAACCTTTACCGGAGACGCACCTTATGATTTTAAGTATTGGATAGACAACGGTATTGTCGACCAGGGTGTTCAGGTGACTGCTCACAATAGCAATACTTTCAAACTTGTAACAAACTTCACGGAGTCTGGATATATTAGAGTTTATGATTTTAAAGACACGCACGGCAATGATGGTACGTTCAATCAGGATAGAGGTGATATTACTATTGATAAAATGCCTTCCCCTTTAATTGATCCCACATTTAAAACTTGTAGAATCGAAGGAACGTTTACGGCAAATCCAGGCGGGGAGTATACATCTGCCAACTGGCTGGAAGTAGCAGGTGGTTCTTTTCTTACAAAAACTGATACCAAAGCAATCTTCAAAGCTGATGTGGTAGGTAATTATGTAATTACCTACGAAGTTACAAATGAATCATGTGTTAATACTGATACAAAAACATTTTATATTCCAGAGCAGGCTGAACCCAATGCCAGTTATGATCTTCTTGATGATAGAATTTGTAGTGATGAAACTACCTCCCTTGAAATAGTCGGTGATGGAGCTAATCGTTACCCATTAACATTAGGATTTAGTGATGATAAAGGAAACACCTATTCAGAGGTGTTGAATACAGCCAATGAAAGCATACCGATTTCTGCTAATTCATCAACTACCTACACCATGAATTCATTGATTGATAGTGAGGGCTGTGACGCAAGTTTAGCTGAAACGCTAAATTTGATAGTTGATTCAAAACCATTTCCTACTGCTGGAGTAAAGGATAGCCCCAATTGTGGTTCCGAAAAAGAATTGTTGGGACAAATAACAGATGGAAATTCAATGACCTGGTCGGTTGTTGCTGCTGAAGGAAGCGGCTTGTTTATTGAAGATGTCAACAATAAGGATTCAAGAGTTTATGTCAATTACAACTATCAGTATGCTTATGAAACTTATACGCTCAAATTGACAGAGCTGGTTATCAATAATCCAACCTGTATTGGAGAAGACGAAGTCGAGATAGAATTATATAAGGAACCAGGTGATGTATCCTTAGGGCAAGATACAACTGTTTATAATGAAAAACAGTTAATCATTAATACAGTTGGAATTGCTGACATGCCATTTTATTGGACCCTGTCAGACGGATTAAGTGTCGATGATGGTAATCCAAATCAAATTGTCGTCAGAAATCTGCTTAAAGGTGATAATAAACTCATATGCACAGTTAATAATGGAGAATGTGCGGAAGTGTCTGCCGAGAAATTGATTACCGTAAAAGGCATCTACCAAACCAATGGATTTTCACCTAATGGTGATAATACAAATGATTATTTTATCATTGGGGGTGCTCAAAATGTTGCGAACAATAAATTAACGGTTTTTGATATTACGGGTAAAGTGGTATTTGAAGCCAATGAATTTATGGTTGAAAATAACCTTGATGGTTGGAACGGCCAAAAAAATGATGGCAAAACCGAAGACGGCACTTACTACTATATTTTTGAAGGAGATAATATCGAACCTGTGAAAAGTTACTTAATCATTAAAGGAAGCAAACAATGAAAAATGCATTAAGAAATATCGTTTTTGCCACTTTCTTGCTTGTTTCATTTATTCCACTTCAAGCACAGAAAGACATTGTAATGAGCCAATATATGCATAATCGTTATGCATTAAATACAGCTTTCGCTGGTAATCGAGAGGTATTGTCCGTATATGGAGGTTATCGTAAAAAGTGGGCTGGCATTGATGGTTCTCCTGGTTCAATGCTGTTTAGCATGCACTCGCCATTAAAAAAGGAAAACATTGCATTAGGGCTCGAAGTATTCAATCAGCAGTATGGTGTGAATAAGCAAACGGGCTTTATTGGTTCTTACACCTACCGTTTAAAAATGTCTGGTAACAGAAAGCTGGCGTTTAGTATTAATGGTGGTGGTAGTTTTTATAATTCTAACTGGAGCGAGGTTTCAACCTTTGATGGCAATGGCGGAGAAGGCGTGTTAGATAATGAGTTTGCTGCTAACGAATCGAATTTTGCGCCGGTTGTTGGTTTTGGTGCGGCAATGTATTCCAATAAGTATTTTGTTGGAGTATCTATACCAAACTCCTTTTATTATAATCCATACGTTGAAGGCGGTTCTAATGAATTTGCTCTGGATAAAGCTGACTTCATAGCTACCGGAGGCTATCTCTTTACCTTGTCGAAAAAATGGCATTTGCAACCGAGTTTTATGGCACGCTATAATGCCGAATTTAATTCATCAGTCGATATCAACGCAACTATTATTTACAATAACATGTTGTGGGTTGGTGGAGCTTACCGGACAACGAATGACTTTGTAGCCATGGTGGCTTACCAGGTAACACCGCAGTTAAGGTTTTCATACAGCCTTGACTACGCTACCGGCGATATTGGTAGTTATAATGATGGAACCCACGAAGTGGCTATTCAATTCGATTTTGGCTACAAAGTAAAAACACCCAATCCTAAATTCTTTTAAACCTGTTGTATGCGTCAACTACTATTTATCGTCAGTATTATACTTTTAGGTAGTTATCAAATGATGACCGCTCAGGGCTTAAGTGTTGAAAAGCTACCGTTTTCAAAGAAACATGAGAATGAGAGGGCACCTTTAGTAAAAGATTCGCTGCTGTTTTTCAGTTCGGATAAAAATGTTAGAACCTTTAGTAAAGTTTTCAATTCGGAGGGTAATAACCTCTATAATTTAATGATGGTTAATCAACGTCAGGATTCTAGTTGGACAAAAGTAGAACAGTATCTGCCTTCCTATTTCTCGAAATACGATTATAAATCAATATGTTTTTTGCCGGACAGTAACGAGATCGTTTTTACACAGCTGCAAAACAAGGATAAAGGTGTTTATGGAATATACATTGCCAAAGGAAAAGGGGACAATTATCGCCGGGAACGTATATTGCCTTTTAATTCTAGTCGATATAGTACTGCGCATCCAAGTATTTCTCCAGACGGCCGGTTTATGTTTTTTATATCCGATATGGGGGGAGGTTATGGTCAGACCGATATATATGTTTCGGAGCGAACAGGAACAGAGTGGGGACCAGCACAAAATTTAGGTTCACAAGTAAATACTACTGGTGCAGAGAGGTTTCCATTCTATCACGAAAGTGGTAAACTTTATTTTGCCTCTGACAGTCTTGGCGGACAAGGTGGTTTTGATATATTTTATACTTATCGAACAGAAGACGGTTGGGCTAAGCCTGTTGCATTAGATGAGAAAATTAACACTGCGGCCAATGAATTTAGCTGTTACATCGATGCCAGTGAGCAGCACGGTTATTTTGCCTCCGACAGAGATGGTGATGATGATTTGTTTGAGTTCACATACCTTTTTCCGGTTTTTGGCCCTGGAACCAAGCAAAAAGAAAACACTTATACTTATCGTTTCTACGACAGGATGAATGGTAAAGGTGATGGGCCGCTAAAATATGTCTGGTATTTTGGTGATGGTAGCAAAGCAGAAGGAGATACTGTAATTCATAAATATAAAGCTCCGGGAACCTACCACGTTCAATCTGTGCTAGTAGATACAATTGATAATGTTGAGCTATTTGTGCTTAACGATTTTCATCAGGATGTTAAGAAAAAAATACAGGTTTATATTAATGTGCCGGATGAGGTGAAAGTAGGTGAATTACAAACGCTTGATGCCTTGGAGTCGAACCTTGGCGACTTTGAAGCCAATGGCTTTTATTGGGAATTACCCGATGGTACGAAACAAAAAGGTGAAACAATTCAGTATATTTTTCGAACAAAAGGGAAACACATTGTTAAATGTGGTACTATTTCCAAACATGATCCGCATCAAAAGATGTGCACGTACAAAGAAATTAACGTAATCGAATAATTATGTCCAAACTACTCAAGCTATCATTTATTTTATTGTTGGTCGGAACCCTGGCAGAAGCACAGCCGGTTCCTGGTGGAGATGAAAACATCCCTAACCTGATAACTTTTGGTGCCGATGCCGAAACTTCGTGGGGAGATGCCAGCTTTTGTCAAATCATCTTTTTTACCGTTCCGGAAAACCACACAGCACCAATTTACATTAAAGTGTTTGACCCAAATTGTGGCGGAGAAAATGATGAACAACAAGGTGAATGGGATACATACACTTCATTCAGCATATATGGTGGACAAGGAAGTTGCTCTAGCGAAGATGCAAAGAAATTGAATTTAGATGGCAACTATGACGAAGGAACATTGCTGGCATCTAAAACATTCGGTTTCGATAGTGAGTATGAACAAAAATGGTATACTTTCGGTCCGATAAATCCATCAGAAGGAGAGTACCTGCCTGAAGAAGGAGGGCATGTTTTTAAGGTGATTGTTGAAGGTGTAGAAGGTGATGATGGAAACATGTACCAGCTGTTTATGAGTACCAAGAAAGAAGCGCAGGATGAAGTAGAAGGTGGTTACGCTTTCTATTATAAATATACGGTTCGTCTGCACGATAATCCAGGTGAGATTTCTCACATTTATCCATATGTTAACGATTCAAGTATTGTTTCTATCAAGCAAACCAACTTTGACTGGGATAATGATGGACGTATTATCGTGCGTTCGGTGGCGACTGCATACAGCCCAATGAAAATTTCGGGTGATGACGAGTGGGCATCAAGTATGTATAACATCAAACCGGAAGAATACAATACTTCACTGGATATTCAGATGCATAAAAATCGAACCGGAGACTATCGCAATAACAATGTAGTGATATACTTCGAGAACCAATATGGCGAGTTACTTAAATCATACAGTGTGCCAATTGGTGGTGTGCCTAAATATAAAGGTAATCCGGGAGCGGAAGAGCTGTAATGTTGGATGTGTCTTTACGAGGTGAACTTTTATTAGGGGAAAAATCTGAAAAATGAAAAAGAATCTATCATATTGGCTATTGATACTTCTAATAGTCATTCCTGGAGTTTTGCAGGGCCAGTCGTTCGACTTTAAAATATACAATACATCTGAAGGCCTGGCCGATAATGATATTATTGCTTTGGCCCAGGATAAGTATGACTATGTGTGGATGGCTACAGACGAAGGGTTGATACGCTACGATGGAATAGAGTATAATGTTTATACCACAGCTGATTCATTGGCACATAATTATATCAATTGCCTATTTTTCGATAAAATGGATCGCTTGTGGATTGGCCATAAAAATGGCCTTATCTCCTATATGGAAAATGACCAGTTTTATAAGGTTGCAGTTGAGGGCGCTTCCCAGTTAATTTCAGATATAAACCAAGATGCACATAGAAATATCTGGGCCATTGACCAAAAACGTGGGCTGATAAAGATTTCGCCGGATGGGGTGGTAACCACTTTTTTCGATCGTAAAAAATTTGGAAGAAAAAGCTATACTGCATTACATGTTCTTTCTCCAACACGTATGCTTATAGGAACAGCTAAACGCGGTTTGTTTGTATTTGAGTTTGATGATGACTACAAGGATGCAACAGTTACCAAAATTGCTGATATCCCTAATGTTTGGATTAACACAATTGTAAAGAGTAAAAAAGAAAACAAATATTGGATTGGAACTCGAGGTAAAGGTTTCTATTCGTATTACGAAACGGAAGATAATAAAGGCGTTAGTCATATATCAGATAACAACTTATGCCAAAAATTTAATATAGAGGCGGAAGAGATAACCGATATTTATGAAGAGGCTGAAGGGCATTTGTTGGTGTCAACCGTTGGAAGTGGTGTTGTTCGTTTGGTCTACGATCCTGCCCAAGGCATTTTTAATGATTCATTTAAATACTCAAGTCATAATGGTTTGAGTAATAATGATGTGCAGGATATCTTGTGCGACCGTGAAGGTAACTATTGGTTTGGTACCAAAGGAGGAGGTGTTTCATTACTGGTTAATCAGTATTTTGTGTTTTACAACCTCGATGAAATCGGGTTTCATTATAAAGCGCGTTCTGTGCTTAAAGATGGAGAACAATTGTGGGTTGGTCTTGACCGAGGTTTAATTCTAACTGATCCAATGTGCTTCGATGTGCGTTATTTTGATGCACAGTATGGGGGAATTCCAAATGATGAGATAGTTGATATATACAAATCTAACGATGGCACTATTTGGATTGCATCGGCCAATAGTGGCTTGTATTATAAATCGAAAAATGCGCAGTCGTTTAAAAAGCGAACGTATTTTAACGATCAATTGGCGTTAAAAATTAATGGTATTTCTGGTTATGAGCACTATTTATTGCTGGCGACGCAACGTGGATTAGTTATTATTAATTTGAAAACCAGTCATATAAAAAACTACGAAATCAAAGATGGCTTGTCGCATAACAATATCAATTTTGTGTATGTCGATTCTAAAAACAACATTTGGGTAGGGCCAAAAGATGGTGGTTTATGCAAAATAAATCCGAATCTTAACCGTATTGAGCGTCATCCGGTTAAAGAAAATGTGGCGGTTGATGTAACAGGTATGAGCGAGGATAAAGATGGCCAATTGTGGATTAGTACCAAGGGAGAAGGTGTTATCTGCTATAGCAATGATGCGATTAAAAAGCAGATTACAACCACCGACGGCTTGAAAAAGGACTTTTGCTATGGTATTTATAGAGATATTAAAAACCGTCTTTGGGTATGTCATGACGGTGGTTTATCGCGAATAGAAATTGAGAGCACCAAATCGACAAAAGAAGATTTCGTTAAGGCTTATGGACATAATGAAGAATTAGGTGATGAATTCTTTCAGGTTAGAACTGACGATGTTGGCGGGGTATGGTTTGTATCAAACAAAGGTGTTGTTAATTATTTACCCGAAAATGATCGCTTGAATAATGTTGCTCCAATTTTAAATATCACCGGTATTTTTATCAATGACGAAGAAGTAGAGGTAAGCAATAAACTCGACTTAAAATTTCCATATGGTAAAAACTCATATAAATTTAAAGTCGATTTTAGAGCAATTAGTTTCAAAAATCCAGAAGGAGTGACCTATCAGGTGAAGATTGAGAAGGAAGGCGATGACGAAGCTGGTAAGTGGGCTAATCTGGGAAATGTAAGTCATAAAGAAATTGATTACCTGGCTTATGGAACCTATAAAATTAAAATTCGAGCCTTTAACTCCGATGGAAAAGAAACAAGTTTGTTGCGTACCATCAATGTTAATATTGCCGCTCCGTTTTGGTCTGCCTGGTGGTTCTATGTGCTTCTTATTTGTTTTGTAATTTTGGCATTCCTTGTTTTAATAAAATATCGCGAACGGGCTCTCATAAGGCAAAAACAAAAGCTTCAGAAGGAAGTTGCTTCACAAACGGTTGTGTTGCGTGAGCAAAAGGCTGAAATTGAACGTAAAAACAGAGATATAACAGATAGTATTAACTACGCGAAAAAAATACAGTCTTCTATTTTACCGTCAATGGACGACTTGATGACGATTTTCCCTGAGTCCTTCGTGTATTTCTTGCCTCGTGACATTGTAAGTGGTGATTTTTACTGGTTTAACCGTTCTAAAGATTACTTTATAGCCTGTTGTGCTGATTGTACAGGTCACGGTGTTCCTGGTGCTTTTATGTCGATGATAGGAACAACCATACTGAATGATATCTTCCGTATCCCCGAAATCGATTCTCCGGCTGCCATGCTCGAGCGTTTGGATGAAGAAGTGAAAAAGCTACTTCAGAAGACAGAAGGCAATGAGAGTATGGACGGAATGGACATATCAATTGTTGAAGTTCATATACCAACACGGCGAATTCGTTTGGCATCGGCCAAGCGCCCTGTATACCTTATTATAAACGATGAAATGACTGTCTATAAAGGCAGCAGAAGAAGCATTGGCGATAACTATGAAGAGCAATTAAGCCCATATGTCAATGTGGAATATAGCTGTCAGAATGGTGATCAGATTTATATGTTCTCCGATGGCTATCCTGATCAGTTTGGAGGACCTTTGGGTAAAAAGTTCATGAAAGTTGGTGTTCAAAATATGATTGGTGAAATCTACGATAAAACCGGAGAACAGCAGCTAAATCATGTGAAAGAGAATTTTGAGAATTGGCTCGGAGATGTGGAACAGATAGATGATGTTTTGTTTATGGGAATAAAGCTATAATAATATTACGATAAATAACGTAAATAAAAGCTGCTCAGTGTGATGCAGCTTTTTTTGTGCCTTATAAGTGCCTGAAAGTGTTACGTTTTGACATTTTTGCTATTAACTAGTAAAAGAACTTAAAACCAAGCATAGCAATGAAGCACATGATTTTAGATAAGCTTGTTCAAAAAGCATCTGTTGTATGGAGTGATATTGAATCCGAAAAAGAAATGAAAGTGAGAACGCTTAATTCAGTAAAAAAGCGCCTTGAAGATATAGCCAGCCCACAAGAAGAAAACGACGTTAAAATTGAAATTGTAAGACAAACCTGTCATCGTCTAAGAGAACTTTATCCATCATATGCTAAGGCAATTGACGAAATCATTAAGCCTTTTGAGCATCATCTGAAATTTGATAATCTAGCGATTCTCCCATTTAAACAAATTGATGCGCTCACCTTCCGTATTTTTATGAATCAGAATATGATGGGTTTTGTTAGCTAAATAGCTGGTAGATTTAATTGCCTAACTAAAAAAGGGTCTCCTAATAATAGGAAACCCTCAGTTGGTTAATTGTTTAAGGGTTAAAATGGGATTCCATCTTAACGTATCAGACTAATAAATTTACGTGTCAAAAAAAATGGGCTGTGGAATATCCTAGTATTTGCTTAAACCTTTAGTATATTATGAAAGAAAATAAAACCACAGCCCTTTCTAAACCCATGAGAAACTATTCACTTACGCCAATAGCTAAATACGCTTTCGCATTCATTTATTATAGACACTTAATAGGACAAATGGGGTGACAATTAGGTGTATTTTTTTTAAATTATTTTCAAAATACTGTCTAATTGCTAGAATTACAGGATGCTGTGTTGCTTATAAATTGTAATTATTTGTTTTAAATTTGTATCTCAATAAACGATTTGGGATGGGTAGAGAAAGAACACCGCATATTGGACTTTTTGGAAGGCGTAATAATGGCAAGAGCTCTATTATTAATCGATTGGCAAATCAGGACATTGCCATCGTATCGGATTACGCCGGAACAACAACTGACCCTGTTAAGAAATCATTTGAAATTACTGGCTTTGGTCCTGTTATATTGATTGATACAGCGGGAATTGACGATGTAGGTGAATTGGGCGAAAAGCGTATTAAAAAGACATTAAATACTATTAAACTGGTAGACTTAGCTATTCTTGTTATTGTTGATAATAACTGGGGCAAAGAAGAGAAAGCTCTCGCTCAAAAGTTTAAAGAGCAGGATACACCTTTTATTGTTATTCATAATAAAACGGATGTCGCTCATTTAAATTCAGAAATAACAAAAATCTGTAGTCAGGCAGGTAGTTCGGCCGTACTTCCTTATAATTGCATTGATGGTGACACTGAAGCCATAATATTAGCTATTCGGAAAGCGATACCTGAATCTGCATATACAACACCATCTCTCGTTGGTGATTTAATAAAGTACGGCGACATTGTCTTGTTAATAACACCCATTGATATTGAAGCACCTGAAGGACGGTTAATTTTGCCTCAAATACAAGCTATTCGCGATATTCTGGATAATGATGCCATATGTATTGTGCTCAAGGAGCGGGAGGTGGATGCATTTTTGAAGAAGACACAAATTAAACCGGCGCTCGCTATCACCGATAGTCAGATATTTTTAAAGGCCGATGCATCTATTCCAAAAGATATTCCTCTAACGAGCTTTAGTATTTTGTTGGCTCATTTCAAAGGCGATTTTGAAAATTACCTGAAAGGAACAGCGCATATTGATAAGTTAAAGGATGGAGATCGTGTCTTAATGCTGGAGTCGTGTTCGCACCATGTGGCTTGTGATGATATAGGACGTGTAAAAATTCCACGATGGATTGCAACTTATACAGGACGTAAACTAGCGTTTGACGTAGTAGCAGGACTGGATAAAATAGAACGCCCTATAGATGATTATGCATTAGTTATTCAATGTGGCGGATGTATGATAACCAGGAAGCAGTTGTTCAATCGTTTGGCACCAGCTAAAGCTAAACAAGTGGCTATCACTAATTATGGCATGGCAATTGCTTATGTGCAGGGCATCTATTCGAGGGCTATCAAGCCGTTTGTAATAGAGCAAAGTACCAATTCGCTAGATTATTTATAGACTTAGTTCTGAACTTTTGGCACCTGAAACAAGTATTAGTTGTGCCAAAACAATTAAAAATGTAGGTTTGTCAGATTGAAACAACGCAAAGGAGTAGAATATGATATATAATGCTGGAGAAAAAACGGCAGTTTCGTGCGGTGAAGTAAAAGTAAGTTACAATTCATTAAAGCAACACATTGCAACTTACTCAGAGTTGTTAAAAGATTTTTCGGTTAATAGAATGGCCATCTTTTCTGAAAATCAGGTGGGATGGATTTATTCATTTTATGCCGGTTGGTATAATCATTCAACAGTTGTGCCCATTGACTTTATGTCGTCGGAAGATGAAGTGGCATATATTTTAAAAGATTGTTACCCTGAGGTTGTTTTTACATCGAGCGATAAGAAGCCCTTGCTTGAAAAGGCGATTGAACGAGCCGGCATTCAAACAAAGGTGTTCGTTATTGAAGAATGTAATGAGTTGCCGCTGGTTAATGCAGAAAGCATTGGTGAGATTAATGATGATAAAGATAAAACAGCAGTTATTATTTATACTTCCGGTACCACGGGAAGTCCAAAGGGTGTGATGCTGTCGTATGAAAACCTAATGGCCAATGTTGATGCTGTTTCAAACCAGATAAATATTTATACCAAAGATGCAGTGGTGATGATGCTATTGCCAATGCATCATATTTTCCCTTTAATGGGAACCATGATTGCGCCGTTATATGTTGGCGGAACCATAGCCGTTTCTCCATCGATGGCTTCTGAGGATATTATGAAGACTTTGCAGGATAACAAAGTAACCATCATTATTGGAGTGCCTCGTTTATATTCAGCTATTCGAAAAGGAATTAGGACAAAAATAGATAGTAGCGCTATTGCTAAGGCCTTATTTAATCTGGCCAGTAAAATTAACTCAAGAAGCTTCTCACGCAAAGTTTTTAAATCAGCTCACCAGAAGTTTGGTGGCGCAGTGGAATATATGGTCTGCGGAGGTGCAGCTCTTGATCCTGAAGTTGGAGGAGATTTTAAAACCCTGGGGTTTGAAGTGTTGGAAGGATTTGGAATGACCGAAGCGGCACCAATGATTACCTTTACTCGCCCGGGACGTGTTCGTATCGGCAGTCCAGGAGAAGTATTGCCTAATGCCACTGTTGAGATTCGGGAGGGTGAAATTGTGGTGAAAGGGCCAAATGTAATGCAGGGTTATTTTAACCGAGCCGAAGAAACCGCTGAAGTGCTAAAAGATGGTTGGTTGTACACCGGTGATTTAGGGCGTATGGATGGTGATGGCTATTTGTACATAACAGGTCGCAAGAAAGAGATTATTGTTCTGTCTAACGGTAAAAACATTAATCCATCGGAGATAGAAGCTAAGATTGAGAATCGTGCAGCCTGTGTGGCTGAGATTGGTATTTATGCCGATCTAGATCAGCTTAAAGCGATTATCGTTCCGAACAAAGCCGATTTTGTTGGTTTATCACCCGAGCAGGTAGAAGAAAAACTAAAGTGGGAAGTGATTGATGTGTATAACCAGTCAGTTTCACCTTATAAGAAGTTAATGGACTTTTCGGTGACCGATGCAGAACTGCCGCGCACTCGTTTAGGCAAGCTTCAGCGTTTTAAGTTGGCCGAGTTTGCTTCGAATAAAAATAAGCAGGAGGAACTGGTTGAGGAAATTACACTGGAGGAATATAAAATTGTAGCTGATTTTATTGCCAATGAGAAGAATTGTAATGTTCGTCCTAAAGATCATATTGAGTATGATTTGGCGCTCGATTCCTTAGACAAGGTGGGTTTATTGGTGTTTATTCAGTCTACCTTCGGTATTGAGATGGAGGTTGAGCAGTTGGTTGGTTTTTCATCAGTATTAGAGTTGAGTGAATATATTGCTGAAAAGCGCACAAAAATGGCAGTTGAGAAAATCAATTGGTCTAAAATTTTGAAGGAGAGAGTTAACCTTCAGTTGCCACGTACTTGGTTTACAGGTACTGTTTTCTTAAAGATTTCAAAACTGTTTTTCCGTCTTTATTTCCGATTTAAAGGGAAAGGAGCTAATAATATTCCAGATGGACCATGTATTATAGCGCCTAACCATCAAAGTTATTTTGATGGCTTGTTTGTGGCTTCATGGTTAAAGAATAAAAGTGTTAGGGAAACGTATTTTTATGCTAAAGAGAAGCATGTAAAATCACGTTTCATGAAGTATTTTGCCAATCGTCATCACATTATTGTGATGGATTTAAATAAGGATTTAAAAGAATCGATTCAGAAGATGGGTGAGGCTTTGAAGAAGAAAAAGAAGCTGATTATTTTCCCGGAAGGAACGCGTTCGTTTGATGGAACATTGGGTGAGTTTAAGAAAACATTTGCCATCTTAAGCCGCGAGTTAAATGTGCCAATTGTGCCAGTATCAATCAAAGGAGCTGTCAATGCGTTACCGCGAGGGTCTAAATTTCCACGACCGTTTAAGAAGGTGAGTGTGGAATTTTTAAAGCCGGTTTACCCGAAAGGAGAATCATACGAAGCTTTGTCTGACATTGTATTTCAGAGTATATCGCTTAATCAGGAAGTACTTAAAGCATAGTATTTACAGGTAATGAAAAAGTAAATGTAGAGCCTGTACCAACTACAGAATCTACCCATATATCGCCTTTCATTAGTTCAATGTATTTTTTACATATTGATAAACCAAGGCCTGTGCCGTTGTGCATCAGGTTGCGGTTTTCAGCCTGTAGAAAACGGTCGAAAATTCTACTAAGGTATTCTTCAGGAATGCCAATGCCGCTATCTTTTACTGATATTTGAAGCATGCTGTCGATGACCTTATAAGAAACTTCTATTGTGCCATTCTGAGTGAATTTAACGGCATTATTTATAAGGTTGGTCAATATTTGTCGTAGTTTGGCTTCATCGCAGTTTATAATTAATTCTTCCTCGCTTGCTTCAAACAATAACTGGTTGTGCTGCAGGCTGGCCGTATGCGAGAAAAATGTCATTAATTCGCGAATTAAATAATTGACATCGAATTGTTTGTAATTGAGTTTGACTTGTCCTGTTTCGATACGTGAAATCTCAAGAACATCATTGATGATGTTAAGTAACTGATGTCCGCTATTAATAATGATATCCAGGTAAGTGTTATCTTTTCCTTCTTTTGATATATCCGATTTAATCAATTCAGCAAAACCAATAATGCCGTTCATTGGTGTTCTGATCTCGTGACTCATGTTGGCTAAAAAAGCCGATTTTAACCGGTCACTTTCTTCTGCTTTCTCTTTGGCTTCAAGTAGTTCTTTGTTTTTTTGCTTTAGTATGTTTTCAACATTTCTTCTTTCTCGTAAATCTCTGACTATGGTCAGGTAATAATTGGCATGTGGTCGTTTCGAGTTCATTTCAATCGGAATTACCTGGCCACCTTTTCCAATTATATCTCGTTCAATAATCACCGATTGTCCTTCGTTAAGCAGGTCAAATCGCAGAGGTTTTTCTTTCATTTTTGCAGGATCAAAAAGATGTTTGATGTGTTTATTTAAAATATCTTCACTTTGGTATCCTGTCATATTCAAAAAAGCCTGATTGACCTCGATGACTTCTCCTTTCAGATTTCCTAATAAAATGCCATCTCCTGCGTTCTCAACTACCTCTCGGTATTTTTCTTCACTGTTTATGAGTGCTTGTTGTGCCTTTTTGTATTCTGTGATATCCCTGATGGATGTGATTCGAACATTTCGACCTTGATAAATGTAGTTTTGACCATATATTTCAGCAACAAAGGTAGACCCATCTTTGCGAAGGCCTATAGCTTCGTATTTGTCATCGAATTCGCGTCTGATATTGTGCTTTACCAGCTCTTGTGAAGACTCATCAAATACATTGGTGGCAACCATGCCAATAATCTCATCATGACTGTAACCAAACATCTTGCACCCACTTTTATTGGCTTCAATGCAGATGGCTTTTTCGGTAATAAATATACCTTCACTGGCTGCTTCTGATAAGGCCTTAAACCGTTCTTCACTGTCTTTAATTGCCTGATTATACTCTTTCGAAGCGTTATTAAGAAGAATATTCTCAAGTTCTTTGATTCTATTTTCTAGATCTCTGTATGAAGGCTGATGACTCATATCCAATCCAACTCATGGTTTTATTTCAAGATACTAAAAATGCAACTAAAAAGGATTCTTTAATTGATGGATTGTGAGAATTGAAGGGGTATTAGGTCAATAAGAAATCAATCTCATCACTTAATGTACCCAATCGTTCTTTTGTTGGAATCCAATGCCCCTTTTCAATGAGGTGCTTTTTAAGAAGCAGGAAGTAGGTAAAAGGAAATTCGTCTTTTTGCCATTTTTGCTCATAGTTAAGCAAACCTTCTTTTTTCAATAGAATATCCAACCGATGAACAATGGCATAGTAAAAATCAAGTATGCCAATAGCTGTATCTAACACGACTTTTCCCGATGATTCATCAAAGAAATCAGCATACTTAATCACTTTAATGTGAACAATGTGCCCATCTTCTGTTGATAATACCCATTTTAAGCCTCCTTCTTCTTCGTACCAATCCACCCAACTGATATTGTCTTCGCCCCAAATGTGTGAAGGCTCAAACACAAGATTAATCATCCCTTTCAGTAAATCGAATAGTGGGTTACTGTTATTGGTGAGTTTGAACTGTACCTGCTGACCATTGGCTTCAATTGAACCTTCGACCCGTCCAACGGCAACTAAATTATATGTGAAATAAAAAGGGGTGTTCATGTCCAATCTATTTTCAGGTCAATAATCTGCTTTATTATTGCGCTGGCACTCACAGTCTGGTGTTTATAAAGTCGATTTACTACAATAACGTGCTTAAATATATGAAACTTGTTGGATAAAAAGATGTCTTCAAGTAATTTTTTGATTGATTACCAGTTATTTGATATCATTCAGACTGTATCCCTGGCGGATGAGAGCTTCTGGTTTCATTAGCTCACTAAGCTTACCACTATCAATCAGTTGTAGTTTTTCATTAGCTTCAAATATGGATATGGTATTGCTTTTCATGTATTTAGCCAGCTTGGTGGCTTGGTGGTAGCCAATGTATGGAGACAGAGCCGTTGTAACCGATGGGTTAAGATACACGGGATGATTTTTTTCTTTAACAGGTGTTATTAATAATCCCGATATTAAATGCTTTTTTATGGTTTCATTACATGCAGTGAGTAATTTTAGTGAATCGAGAAGTGCATGACCAATGGATGGCAGGTAGGCATTTAAATCGAGGCAGCCCTGACCGCATAAGTTAGAAATAAGTTGGTCATTGGCATACACTTTATGCACTGCACTAATCACAAACTCAGGAATAACAGGATTGATTTTACCCGGCATGATTGAGCTTCCAACCTGTCGTTGAGGAAGTATCAATTCACGGTTGGCTAATAAATCTGAACCAAGCAGGCGTAAATCGTTAACCATTTTCTCTAAGTTAACAGCATGTGCTTTTAGTGTGGCATGTACTTCAACAAAACGGTCAAGGTTGGAAGTGGCATCGCCAAGATTCTCGCCACGCGTTATTGGCAAGCCGGTAAGGTGTTGCAACTCATTTACTACCTGCATTATGAAAAAGCGTGGAATGCTGATGCCTGTACCAATGGCTCCACCGCCGATATTAACTTCTTTAATGCGTTCGCTGCACTTTGAAACTCGCCACCAGTCGCGCGATAAGGCATTGTTGTAATTACTAAACAAGCGGTCGTAGGTGCTCGGAACGGCAGCCTGCATCTGTGTATAACCTTGGCGTAGTGCGTTACGAAATTCACTTTCTCTTCTTTCAACAGTATGTCTAAGGTTGTTAATAGAGTCTTCGAGCGAATTGAGAAGCTGCATGGCAGCAACCGTTAAAGCTGTTGGTATTACATCGTTAGTTGACTGAAAAACATTGGCTTGTTCAAATGGGTCGATGCGTCCATAATTGCCGATCGTATCATTCAAATGCAGTAGTGAAGCATTGGCGATAATCTCATTCACATTCATGTTAATAGACGTTCCTGCACCGCCCTGCACAGCTGGAACAATAAAATGCTCAAAAAACTCACCTCCACTTACTTTCTGGGAAGTGTAAATTAGAGCATCTATGATTTCATCATCCATAAAACTGATCGGCAGATTTTGAGTGTCATATTTTCCGTTAGCTGCTTTTTTAAACTTGCTGTATGTTTGGTAACATGCCAGTTTAACAATTCCAACGGCCTTGTACCACTCAATGAAGAATGGTGTATTGTCTGGAAAGTTTTCCACAGCCCGAGCCGAATGAATGCCATAAAGGGCATGGTCAGGCACTTGTAGTTCACCTAAAAAATCTGCTTCAGTTCTCATCTTTTTAATTCATCGGGCGTGCATAAGCCAAAACATCATCTTTGGTGATGGTTTCCTGGCTAAGAATGATTAATCGTTCGATTACATTACGAAATTCGCGTATGTTACCTGTCCAATTAATGGCTTTAAGTTCCTCAATGGCATCTTCAGTAAAGGTTTTAACAGGCATGCCCAATTCATCGCAAATGATGTTTTTAAAATGCTCAGTTAATAATGGGATATCATCTTTACGATCGTTTAAAGCCGGCACATGAATAAGGATAACGCTTAATCTGTGGTATAAATCCTCGCGGAAATTGGTATTGGCAATCTCTTCCTTTAAGTTTTTGTTGGTGGCCGCTAATACGCGAACGTCCACTTTAATGTCTTTATCACTGCCAACGCGACTAATGATATTTTCCTGTAAAGCACGTAATACTTTAGCCTGAGCCGGCAGACTCATATCGCCAATTTCATCCAGGAAGATGGTACCTCCGTTAGCTTGCTCAAATTTACCTTTGCGTTGTTTATGTGCCGAAGTAAAGGCGCCTTTCTCGTGGCCAAATAATTCACTTTCGATGAGCTCCGATGGGATAGCAGCACAATTAACTTCAATAAATGGTTGGCCGGCTCTGTTGCTTTTTTCGTGTAACCAGCGAGCAACCAATTCTTTACCGGTTCCGTTTTCGCCGGTGATCAATACGCGGGCATCGGTTGGTGCCACTTTATCAATCATTTCCTTCACCTTGGCTATTGGCTCTGATTCACCAATCATGTCGTAGGTTTTGCTGACTTTGCGTTTAAGCACCTTTGTTTCGGTAACCAAATCTTTCTTTTCGTTAGCATTACGAATAGTGACTAACATGCGATTCAAATCCAACGGTTTTTCGATAAAGTCGTAAGCTCCTTTTTTAATGGCTTCTACTGCTGTATCAATATTGCCATGCCCCGAAATCATAATCACCGGCGTGTCGGAATTGAGCTCATGAAGCTTGTCCAGAACTTCCATGCCATCCATGTTGGGCATCTTTATATCGCACAGTACAATGTCGTACTTACCAGCTTTAAATGTTTCGAGTCCTTGTTCGCCATCTTCAGCTAACTCAACCGTGTGACTCTCGTACTCTAATATGTCTTTAAGGGTGTTTCTGATACTCCGCTGATCGTCAATCACTAATATTTTTGCCATAGTTCTGAGTTATAGTTGGTTGTTGATAATTTGCAGAATGGTACCTTCTTTCAGCGCGAAGGCACATTGCCATATGTCTTTAATGTTGAATTCTTTAACGATGAAGTTAATAAAAATACTCGCTAATACAATCATTTCCACCCGGTGTAAATCCATGCGCTTCATTTGTTTTCGTTCACTGGCGGTTGATTTCAGAAAAAGTTCATGCATTTCTTGTGCATATTCAAGTGGGATATGATAGCTCATAATTTTTTGCATGTCCAGATGCGGATGATGTTGAACTGCAATCATCGATGAAATGGTATCAAAAGAGCCTGATGAACCTATCAATGTTTGAGTCGGGTATTTTTCAAGCGCTTCATAAAGCAGTTTCAATTCTTTCTTGATGAATGTTTCAACAGCTTCAATTTCAGATTGCGTAATAGGGTCGGATGGTTGGAAGCGATCGAGTAAGCGGGCGATACCCAGGTCAAAACTATGTTTCCACAATACACCATCTTTATTGGCGATGATAAATTCATTGGAACCACCACCAATATCCAGTATCATCACGCGTTCTTCACCAATGGGAATCACTTGCTTGACACCATCAAATATCAGTTCAGCTTCTTTTTGCCCATCAATAACATTAATGGTCAACCCTAATTCATTTTTCACACGTTGAACAAAATCTTGTCCATTTTTGGCACTTCGGATGGCAGCTGTAGCCATGCATACAATTTTATCAACATTGTATTGCTCAATGGTTTTCAGGTGTGTTTGAAGTGCAGTGATACCACGCTCCATGGCTTCAGGAAGTATTTTGTTATCGTTGATGCCACCTTTACCCAGTTTGGCAGGGTATTTAGTTTCGAGCAATATGGTGTAACTCTTCTCTGTTTGTTCTGCAATTAACAGGTTAAAAGTGTTAGTGCCTAAATCTATAATAGCTATTCTCATAAATCGTCTTTAAAATCGAAGGACTAAATTACATAAATAAAAAGAGGTTGCTTCAAAGCTAATGAAACAACCTCTTCTTTTATGCTGTAGAGGGCTCTATTTGCCTGAGTAACGGAACCATTTCCAAAGTTCTTTGTAGGATACTTTTTTACCGTACATCAGGATACCTGTGCGATAAATGCGACCGGCAAACCAAGTGGTGAATACAAACGTTCCGATTAAGATAAACATCGAAAGCGCAATTTGCCACATTGGTGGTTGGAATGGAATACGCGCCATCATGACAACAGGCGATGTGAACGGAATCATCGAAAACCAGAAGGCTAAATCTCCTGTTGGATTGCGGAATGCAGCCATGGCCACGTAAATGGATAAAATAAGCGGCATCATCACGGGCATCACAAATTGCTGACTATCTGCTTCGTTATCTAACGCTGCTCCCAGTGCTGCAAACAAACTGGCATATAATAAATAACCGCCTAAGAAATAGAAAACGAATAATACCAGACTGCCAATCAAATCAAGCGATAATACCTTATCTAAGATATTGGTAAAGCCTTCAGCAAACTCTGACATTTCTGCGCTATCCATTTGCTGACCGTTCATGGAGCTAACCATTTCAATCTGGTTCGTGTCTCCAACTGTAGAAGCACCTCCTGTGAAGATGCTGTGCATCACACCAACAATAGATACAGTTAAGATGACCCAAAGTAAAAATTGCGTTAAGGCCACTAATGCAATACCAATGATTTTACCCATCATAAGTTGGAAGGGCTTAACGGATGATACAATCACTTCTACAATGCGGTTTACTTTTTCTTCCATCACCCCGCGCATTACTTGCATGCCGTAAACCAAAACAAACATGTAAATCATCATGGCAAAAATGATGGCAGCGATCATCACTAATTCGGTAGAACTTTCTTTTTCAGAGCCATCTTCACCCAGCTTAATGGTTTTTACCTTAACGCGAACCGCATTGATATCTTTGATAATACCATCCAGTCCTTCAATTTCATAACTGGCCAGCTTTTCATTTTCAAGATGTTTTTCCAGGCTTCGTGCGATGTGTTCTTTCACATCAATGGTGATTTGTGTTTCAGAGTAGATCTTAACAGCATCAGGATGTTCCAATAAATCATCTTCTATAATCAGATAAGCATCGAAGCCTTGGTTTTGATAATCCTGAGCAATGTTCTCTGAGGCCTGCTGGTCGAGCCAGCTAAATTTTAAATACTCTGTGCTATTAATTCGTTCGTTGTATTTTCCTGTTTCGTCAATAACGGCAATACTTTTTTCGTCGGTATCTTCCATTGAAGCAAACCAGCCTGGTAACACCATCATGGCAGCAAACAGGATTGGACCAATGATGGTCATCACGATAAAGCTTTTTTTCTTAACTCGTGTGGTATATTCACGTTGTATAATCAGTGAAATCTTACTCATGGCGGATTATTTTTCGGGTTTTGACAGGTTACTTTGCTCGACAACTTTGATAAAGATGTCATTCATGGTTGGCAGTACTTCATGCAAACCAATTATTTGAACATCGTTAATGATGTTGCCAATCAATTGGTTGACAGTAGCATCATTCAGCATTTTGACAAAAGCCGTCTGGTGTCCGTTGACAGCTTGAATATCTTCCACTGAAAAGTCATTCGAAAGCTTGTCTTTGATAAGCTTGTCGTCTCCTGAAAAATCCAGTTTTATCAGGTTGTCTTTATAGCTTTGTCTGATTTCGTCAATCTGCCCGGTTAAAATGGTTTTCGATTTATTGATGAGCGTAATGTGGTCGCACAATTCTTCAACCGAGCCCATGTTATGAGTCGAAAACAAAATAGTTGCGCCGTTCTCCTTCAGCTTTAAAATTTCTTGCTTTAACAAGTTGGCATTAATCGGGTCGAAGCCACTGAATGGTTCATCAAAAATAAGCAGCTTGGGTTCGTGCAAAACAGTAACAACAAATTGTATTTTTTGCTGCATCCCTTTTGATAGTTCTTCTACCTTTTTATCCCACCAGGGTTGGATTTCAAACTTTTCGAACCAGAATTTAAGTTTTTGTATAGCATCGTGACGCGACAAGCCTTTCATACGTGCCAGATAAACAGCTTGTTCGCCCACCTTCATCTTTTTGTACAAACCGCGTTCTTCAGGTAAGTAACCAATGCGATGGACATCTTCTGATTTTAACGGGTGCCCGTTGAAAATTATTTCGCCTGAATCAGGGCCGGTAATCTGATTGATAATACGGATTAGTGTGGTTTTGCCAGCACCATTTGGCCCAAGCAGGCCATAAATGCTGTTTTCGGGTACTTGTAAGTTGACCTCATTTAGTGCAAGATGGTTGGCATACTTTTTTACCACTTGCTTTGCTTCCAGAAACATCATAGGTTAGTAGTTGTAATTTATTGAGCAGTGAAGATAAGGTTTTTAAACTTACAATAAAATACAACGGTGTTCATTAAAACCAGGATGTTCCCAGTTGCTCTCTGAATGGCCAGGGGATTGAAGCTATTACAATAATGAATGCGATCAGGTTATTCCAAAATATTCGTTTGTGCGTTTTGTAATTGCTGTATGACTTAGATTTAGAGGCATTATGAATGATTAGGGCTGTAGCCAATAGCATCATTAACGGATGCTCAAGTGTAAAGAAACGTAATAGCGTACTTTTAAACATCTCCGGATCGAATAAAACTTTACTGCTAATTGTGTACAATACTGCGCCAATCATGAGTTGAGCCAGAAAGAATCCTGCATTTAACTTAACTAGCACATGGTGGCTTCCAGCATATTTCCTTTGACGAATCCATCCATAAAAACTTTGGAGGATAACACATAGTAAAAGAATAAGTGTCAAATATCTGATGCCACTATGGGCATGTAATAATCCGTTATACATTGGCATTGTGTTTAAGAATATTAACACAGATTAGAAATAAAATGTTCCTTGGGGATAAAAAATAATTTTGAGATTCGATAAATAATCTTTTACTTTGAAATGCAAAGTACTATGACATGAAAGATAAAACAGATACATTACAAGACATAAAAGTCATCAGGCAGATGATGGAACAATCATCTAAGTTTCTTTCATTAAGTGGATTGTCTGGTGTTGCGGCAGGGGTTATTGCATTAATCGGTGTCGCTTTTGCCTATTTCGTTATTCTTAATCAAGGTACAAATATCTATGACGAATACATGCAGGGTTTAAAGTCGACCAATACCTTGCAAGTGAGAATGGGGATGTTGGGCACCGCTGTTGTTGTGTTTATTTCTGCAGTTACCTCGGCGTGGTACTTAAGCTGGAGGAAAGCCAAACGTTCAAATGCTAAATTCTGGACTCCGGCTGCACGTTTAGTAGCAGGAAATCTTATTCTCATACTGACAATTGGTGGAGTTTTTAGTTTAATATTAGTTTATCACGAGAATATAAGGCTTGTAGCGTCTGTCATGTTAATTTTCTATGGCTTGGCCTTATTAATGGCATCGCGATACACGCAGCGTGACATTAAATTTCTCGCATATACAGAGATAGGCTTAGGTTTACTGGCCGGAATATTTCTTAATTATGGGCTGATTTTTTGGTCATTGGGCTTTGGGGTATTTCATATTGTGTATGGAATAAGTATGTATATAAAGTACGATAAATGAAAGCCATTATAGAAGGACTCAATAAGAATTTTGAAAACCGGGTACGCCTGGGTATTATGTCGGCTTTAATGGTTAATGAGCGATTGGAATTCAATGCCCTGAAAGAACTATTAGGTGTTACCGATGGCAATCTGGCCAGTCATTTAAAAGCACTGGAGAAGCATGAACTAATTAATGTCAGTAAGCAGTTTGTGGGGCGTAAGCCGAATACTACTTACGGTGCAACTGACTTTGGTAGAGAAAGTTTTAAAAAGCACCTGGCGGCTTTAGAAGAACTATTGGGAGGGATTTAAATTTTTTTTATTTATAAACTTTGAAATACAAAGTACTTTTAAAAAATGACAAATTATGGAATTAATTACAAAACAAAAAAATGAAGAAAACTGGTATCAGACATTAACATTTAAAGTAGTGATGATTGGCATATTGGTTTTGCTTTTGCTAATTCCATTAGGAATGGTAAAGTCGGTTATTCGGGAGCGTCAGGCGACAGAGGCTGAGGTTGAACGTGAGCTTTTTGAGAAATGGGGTGGTGAGCAGGTAGTGACCGGCCCCGTTTTGCATGTGCCTACTTTCTACTATGTAAAAGAAGATGACGAACTGAAGAAGCATAAGCGATGGTTGCACGTTATGCCCGAGGATTTGATGATTAATGGAGCTGTTGAGCCGGAGGTTCGTTACCGGGGGATTTACAAAAAAGTGCTTTACAATTCTGATTTTGTGATAAGTGGTGAGTTTAAGAAGCTGGATGAGATAGAGGTGGTTGCCGATGAAATAGATTGGAATAATGCATATGTTACAGTAGGTATCAGCGATAACCGTGGAATAAAAGGCGAGCTCCTGTTTGACTGGAATGGCAATGAGGCTGAACCAGAAGCAGGTATGGTGATTCAGGATTTAAATAGTTCTGGTGTGTCAATAAAAGTTGCTATTGCTGAAGAACAGTTAAGTGAAAAATTACCGTTTGAAGCCACATTCAGACTGAGTGGTGCGAAAGGATTGTGGTTTAATCCGGTTGGAAAAACAACAAAGGTGCAAATCAATTCTTCATGGAATAATCCGAGTTTTGTTGGCGATTTTTCTCCGATTGATCCAATAGTTAACGAGGAAGGTTTTGAAGCTAATTGGACCGTCACACACCTTAATCGCAATTTTCCACAATACTGGCTGGGACGCGGTTACCAAATTGATACGCATCAGTTGGGTGTGAACCTCTATGATCCTGTAAATCATTATCAAAAATCTTTACGTTCGGCAAAATATGGAATTCTTATTATCAGTCTTACATTATTGGTATTTCTTTTTATTGAATTGGTTAAGAAAAAGGAAGTGCAAATTATTCAATATCTGTTGGTGGGGCTGGCTTTGGTTTTGTTTTTTTCAATCCTCACGGCATTAAGCGAACACATTGGCTTTACCTGGGCATACCTGGTGGCCTCATTGGCAATTATTGCCATGGTAACATCTTATTCATATGGTATGATAAAAGACCGCCAACAAGCCTTCTGGATTTTCATAATGCTCAGTATACTTTATGCTTTCTTGTTTGTGTTGCTTCAACTTAATGACTTTGCATTTTTAGCAGGAAATATCGGCCTATTATTGGCTCTTGGTGCAATAATGAAAGCTTCGTTGAAGATTAAAACCAGTCAATCAAAGATTAAGACATCAGTATAGTAATGCAAATGTGTTATTGTTATGTATGAGATGATTGCAGTATTGGTTGTAGTGTTGATAATCATTGCTATTCCACTATATTTTCTAATAAAATGGATGATGGTTCGCATGAAAGTGGAACGGTCAACGGGTTATACTATTTTAGCTGGTGTTTCGGCAGCTGTTTTAAGTCCTGTGATTCTTGGCGGGATAATCGTGGCCATTATAGTGTCAATTTCCTATTATCCTGATAATACTTTTAGTCGTCAGAAGTGGATGGAGAATAAAGAGGAGCGATACAAATTATCAAGCGACATTATTGATAGTGAAATACTGATTGGTAAAACAGAAAAAGAAGTTGTTCAACTTTTGGGCGACGATTATTACCAGATAAAAGGGAATGAAATTTATTATGATCTTGGCTTTGTGCCCGGCCTGTTTAGTGTTGGTCCTGATGTACTGGAGATCGTTTTTGAAAAAGGGCAAGTAGTGCGTGTTGAACAGCGAGGAACTTAACTATACACACCTAATACTCATCGCTCAACTAATTTGGTTGAGCTTATAATAGTTGAGCGATGAATAGTTAGGTAAGTTTTACTCTCTGCTAATGAGCCAATATGAAGTGATGCGCTTAACAAAGCATTTGGCATCTTCGGTGAAAAGCTTGCCCAGCAACGGCCATAGTTCTCGATGGATATGCTCGCGTTCGCTTCTGAATGAATCGATAAGGCTGTTTTTGTTTTCTCTCGAAATAACATCCTCTGATAGGCTATCAATTAGCGTAACGGATTCTGCAATATTATGGTCGTCGCCCAATAAGTCAGAAGCTTCCTTAAGTGAGGTTGAGTAGTTTTTGAAGAACTCAGGCCAAACCTCCTGAATGAGAATCATCTGGTTCAATAAATATTTCACGCGCTTGCGCAGTTCATGAAGCGGATGATCATCGAGTTTTAGTTGTGATTCAGAAATTTTATTCAAACATTGGCTATAGGTATTAGTGGTGCCTTGGCGTATAGTGTGTGGTCCCAGATAATCAAAAGAGAATTCATTTAGCTCACTTGTCGAAATATCCATTTGTTCCCTGATTGTTTCCAGGGTTTGATTATCAACTAGTCGTTTTAATTCTGCTTCTTTTTTGCTATTCAGGTGGTTGATGAGATTGATAAAGTTCTCCTCAGGAATGCGTAATTCTTCCGCTTCAAAGTTTTCTGCTAAATACGTGATGATAACATGGTAGTCGCGCAGTTGCGAGAGTTGACGTCCTAAATCCCTGAAACGCATGTTTTCGCTTTGATACAATTCTTCACCAATATCCCACCTGACTAAACGAAGTATGGCGCGAATGCGTTTTATCGCTTTTCTTATTTCGTGAACAGAAGTATCTATGTCGTTGGGGATGGTTGTATGGTATCTGATAAACGCATATTGCTCTTTAAGAACCCTGGTTATCCCTTCTTGTAATTCTTCCTGGTTATCAATCGCAAATCTGTACATAAGCATGTGTTTTGATACTTCAAACTACGTATTAAATATTTGAAGATCAAGCCGATTTTTATGCCCTGCTATTTTTTCATAAATTATGCCATGTAATTGACCGGCAAGAATGTTGGTATTGATAATAGATTAGTGGATGATGAGTAAAAAATGGATGATAATGTTTCTGTTTAGTTTCCTGTTTTCGGGCAATAATTTGTCGGCACAGGAGGTAGGAGACTCGTTGTATCCATCGTTTTTTGCAGATGATGAGTTGTTAAAAATCAGTTTGTATTTTGATATTACCACACATATTCGAAAAAAGAGTGAAGCGTATTGTGATGGCCAGGTTGTTATCTATGACTCACCAGCCGATTCAACTGTTTTTGATGTCAGGTGCAGAGCCCGCGGTAATAATCGCAAAGACATCTGTTTCTTTCCTCCTGTGATGTTGAATTTTAAGCCCGACAGCTTATTTACCACCGAAGGGTATCTGGCTAAATTGAAACTGGTTACTCATTGTGTTAATTCGAAAATGTATGAAGAATACATGCTCAAAGAATATTTGATATACAAGCTTTGGGAATTGGTAAGTCCTTATGCACTTCGTACCCGATTGCTTGAAATTAATTATTATGACATTGGCGAGCGAGACAAGAGCTATCATTGTAAAGGGTTCTTTATTGAACCGTTGTATATGATGACACAAAGGACAAAAACTGTTGAAATTGAAGGAGAGTATTTTCACGATGCTGTTATTAATGCTTTGGATGCCGACAGGGTGGCTTTCTTCAGTTATATGATAGGTAATACCGATTGGCGGATAAAGAGTAGTCATAATGTGAAATTTATTAAGCCGGCCGATGAAAGCAGAGAGGAGATAACCGCTATTCCATACGATTTCGACCATGCTGGTTTGGTGAATGCTTCGTATGCTAATCCTTCTGAGTGGTCGTCTGCCAAGACGGTGACAGAACGCGATTATACCGGTCGTTGTCGCGATTACGATGATAATTACTATTTGCTTATAGAGGAGTTTATGGCCATCGAAGAAGATGTTTATGAAACAATCATGAACTTTGAGCACCTTGATATTAGGAAAAGAAAAGCAATCTATAGATATATTGTTGCATTTTATAAGGAACTTAAAAAGCCGGAAGCCTTTATTCGGAATATCCGTAACTCCTGTATGGACAGGTACTAAACAAATTATATTGTGACAGGTTTTGATAATATGGGTAAAGCAATAAGTGTTTTAGGTTGTGGCTGGCTGGGATTTCCACTGGCAGAGTATTTAATAGATAATGGTTGGAGTGTTAAGGGATCAACAACATCGGTGGAGAAATTAGCTAAGCTGGACGCTGCTGGGATTAAGCCATTTTTGTTAGATATATCTAAGTCCGAAACGCTGGATGCTCACTTTTTTAACTCAGATTTTTTAGTGGTTAATATTCCTCCTTCAAGCTTATTTCGTGATGTAGAAACCTATTGGCCCCTGATAAAGACCATCGAAGAAAGTGAATTGACAAAAGTTATTTTTATCAGTTCAACATCAGTATATCCTTCCCACAACCAGATTGCTTATGAAGACGATACAGAAATAATTAAAGACGGGGAAAATGCTCTTCTGGATATTGAACGTGCTTTTCAATCGGCTGACTTCGATACAACGGTCATTCGTTTTGGGGGGCTTGTTGGAGGAGTGCGTTATCCGGGACGATTCTTTGCTGCCGGTAAAGAGCTGCCGGGCGCTAACCAGCCCGTTAATTTAATTCATTTGGATGATTGCATTCAAATAATTGAGCGAGTGTTAGATAAGGATTATTTAGGTCAGGTGTTTAATGGTGTGGCCGATTCACATCCTTCTCGTATGGAGTTTTATTCGCTTGCAGCTACTTTAAATGGACAACAACTGCTAAATTTTAATAACGAAAATGAAGCCTATAAAATCATCTCCAATAAAAAAACAAAACGTCTTTTAGATATTTCGTTCAAGCACCCAGATTTATTGGAAATGCTCAAGGATGATTCGCTTTGGAATCGCACATGAATTTTTACATTCACTTGGTAGTTATTCTACAAACCACTATGTTTGCAGCATTCTGTACAACTCGTGCAGATGTTTGAGTTTATTAAGAAGAGGGGAGAGACAGGCTCTGCGAACCTCTGGCAACCACCAATTGGCAGGTGCCAAAACCTGATTCCTGCGGGAAGATGATGAATTTAAACAATTAATTATGAAGCAAGATTATTACTTTCGAATGCCCGGCCGGGCATAATTTCTTTACCACAATATTTCTGATTTTCAGTCAGCGCGTTTTACAATTTATTAACGGCAGTATGCCATTATATTACATCATTAATGAAAAAAGTAGTTGCCAAATTCGGAGGCTCTAACCTAAAAAGGAAAGAAGATATTCAAAAGCTGGTTCGCGTTATTAAAACCTATAACCGCCCAATGGTTATTGTTGTTTCAGCTTTTTATGGAATCACCAATCACCTGATTCAGTCGATGGAAGATGTTAAACAAGATCATTCAAATATCGAAAAGCTGGTTGAGTTTTTACGACAACTTAAAAAAGAAGCGATTCTTGAGAATTTTGACGACAAAGAGTGGCAGGATAAAACTTTAAATGCGGTTCAGTCGCGTATTAAAGAGTTGAGTCGTTATTTGACAGGGATTCATTATATAGGTGATGTGCCCGAATTTGTGGAAGATGTGATTTTGAGCTATGGTGAACGTTTAAGTTCATTGGTCCTAACATCTATACTTCAGAGCAATGGCATTGATGCTGAAGAGGCTTTGCCAGAAAGTATGCCATTGGTTACCGATGGTGAATTTGGGAATGCCACGGTTGATTTTGATGTGTCAACTGAAAATGTGCAAAAACGCCTGTCGGCAAACAAAGTATATGTGGTTCCTGGTTTTTATGGTGTTTCGGAGCAGGGAAAAGTCACCCTTTTAGGACGCGGTGGAAGCGACTATTCGGCAGCAGCATTGGCACGCTGTCTTGATGCAGAGTCGTTGGATGTGTGGAAAGATGTAGACGGGTTTATGAGTGCCGATCCAAAATTAGTTAAAGTACCTCAGCGTATAACCCATCTGTCATATACCGAAGCGGCTGAATTATCTTATTTTGGAGCCAGTATTTTACACCCGAGAACAGTAGAGCCATTAAAAGAAGTTGGAATACCTATTCATATCGGAAATATTGATGCTTTTGATGGTAGTGTAGCACCACGAACCATTATTCATGGTGAGGAAACTGTAAGTGAGTGCATTGTTAAAAGTGTGACTTACAGTGATGATTTCTGTATTTTAAAGCTGAAAGGAGCTGGTGTTGGACTTAAAAAAGGAGTGCTGGCCAAAGTAACAGTGGCACTTGATAAAGCTGGTATAAATATTAAATCAGTTATCACTTCACAAATAGCCATTAACCTGCTATTATCGGCCAGGGATATCAAGCGGGCCTATAGTATTGTTGAAAGTCTCGATTTATCAACCGTGACAGAGTTAATTGCATCGGAGCAGATATCTACGATTGCAGTGGTTGGTGAAGGTTTGCTGGATCGTCCGGGTGTGGCAGGGCGCTTATTTATGGCGTTGGCTAAAAAACAAATAAATGTTCAAATGATTGTTTCGGGTGCATCGGTCGTTGCCAGTTATTTTATGGTGGCACGCGATGATAGAGATATGGCTATTGAAGCCATTCACGAAGAATTTTTTAGTTGCTAAAAAAAGATGGCCTGTACACCGTTCGTACAGGCCATTGCTTTCAATATAAAATAAAACAACGCAACATTTTCTTGTTGATTGTATCAGTCGGTGGAATGGTCCATCACCTTGTGATACTGTTTTTTATTAATAGTTATAAGAACTTTGTCCATGCTCATGGATATCCAATCCTTCGCGCTCTTCTTGTTCCGAAACACGTAAGCCCATCGTAGCTTTCAATACGTTGAATAGGAGTAAGCCTAATCCAAATGCCCAGGCACCAATTGCAATAACTCCCAGTGCTTGTGTTCCCAGCAATGAAAAGCCACCGCCGTAAAACACACCGCCTTCAGTAGCAAAGAACCCAACCAATAAGGTACCGACAGCTCCACAAACACCGTGAACTGAGATGGCACCAACCGGGTCATCTACTTTTAATTTTTGGTCGATAAATTCAATGGAGAATACGACAACCAAACCAGCAATGGCTCCAATGGCAACTGCTCCGGCAGGAGATACAATATCACAACCTGCAGTAATTCCTACTAATCCAGCTAAAGCGCCGTTTAAGGTCATAGATAAATCAGGTTTTCCGTAACGGAACCAGGTAACAAACATGGTAACCATTGCTCCGGCAGCAGCTGCCAGGTTGGTGGTGATAACGATTAATGCAACCGCGTAGGCATTGTCTCCACTTATTGCCAACTGAGACCCTGGGTTAAAGCCGAACCAGCCTAGCCATAAGATAAATACACCCAAAGCACCTAATACCATATTATGCCCAGGGATGGCATTGGTTGTTCCGTTGTATTTGCCAATACGTGGCCCAATGGTCCAGGCGCCTGCTAAGGCAGCCCATCCGCCAACTGAGTGTACAACTGTTGAGCCGGCAAAATCGTGGAAGCCTAACTCGCTTAACCAGCCACCGCCCCATACCCAGTGGCCTGAGATTGGATAAATTACCACAGTGATTATTAGCGAGAATAAAAGATAGGTGCTGAATTTTGTACGTTCAGCCATAGCTCCTGATACTATTGTTGCTGCTGTTGCGGCAAATACAGTTTGGAAAAATAAATTGTGTAAATCAGTACCGTCGCTGTAAAAGAAGTCGAAAGCACCAAAGAAAGCGCCATCACCACCATACATTATACTGTATCCAATAATCCAGAACATTAAAGAACCAACAGAAAAGTCCATGAAGTTCTTCATAATAATGTTACCAACGTTTTTCGCTCTGGTAAAACCAGCTTCTACCATCGCAAAACCAGCTTGCATAAAAAAGACTAAAATTCCGGCCAGTAAGACCCATAATATATCTAAAGCACTATTTGCGTCCATAATTCTAAATTTTGTAAGGTTTTGATTTAGTTCAATTATTTCTCATAAAGGGTTTCTGGTCCCGATTCACCTGTGCGGATGCGATAAGTATCAACTACATCAGATACAAAGATTCGTCCATCGCCTATTTCACCTGTTTTGGCAGCATTAATGATGGCTTCAACTGTTTTGTCCATGTTTTCATCGCGAACAATGATGGACAGAATTCTTCTTTCAATAATGCTTGTGTCGTAAAGCGTTCCTCTGTATAAGTGACCTTCGCGGGCAACGCCTGTTCCTCTTACATCCCAGTATGAGAAAAATGTAATGTCTTGCTCTTCTAATGCTTTTTTTACAGCTTCAAATCGAGATAATCGAATAATGGCTTCAATTTTCTTCATTTTGTTTGTTGTTAGTCGTTAATATTTTCTTTGAAAAGACTTCGAACAACCGAATTGTACAGGTTATTTGTTAAGCCTTGTTAGTTCATTGCAAAAGAAAAATAAGAGCAACCTTGATGGCGATAAAGGTTTAAGTCAATTAGGACAATAATTGAAAAGTGTGGCTGCTCTTATTTTCTATCATAGATTGGTTTGAGTTGTTGTTAAAATGAAATCCCCACTACAATGTCGTATAGCTCGCTGTTTGGATTGACGAATACCATACCGAACATTGGTATCGAGAAGGATTCAGTTATTTTAATTTCTTTTTCGGTGCTGATACCAACATTGACTACCTGGAAGTCACCTTTGTCGCCGCTTACAACGTGCCATCCGTCGCCACCTCCAACAAAGAAGTTGAAATCCTTAAAGGCATAACCTGCCTCAAAGTATAACACACCGTTTTCTTCGCCGGCCCCGGCTCTGGAATCATTTAAAGCGACATTACCAGCCAAACTGAAATTTCCAATTTCGTAACCAAGGTTTAGTTCAATGGCGTGGCTCGAAACTTCATCGTCCAATTCAAACCAACTGCTTCCGGGATAGTAATAATCAGTTACACCAAGGCTTAAGCCAAAATCGAAAGAATAGGAGGCATAGATGTCAGCTTCCTGAAAAGCGTCAGCTCCAGCCGACGAACTTGAAAAGGCATAGCTTCCCCAAGCGCCAATGGCAAATCCTCCTTTGGAGTATTCAATGGTTGGTTGGAAAGCTGGTGAGTTACCATAGTCAACACCCCTGAAGACATAACGTGAAACAATATCGGCTGAAACACCAAAGCCTCCTTTGTTTTCGTCTTGCGCTTTTGTGGTTGTTAGAGCAAGACCTAGTCCCAAAATCAAAAAAATCTTTTTCATCGAATAACGGTTAATAGTTAATATTTGCTTTTACTATCTCGTTGATTGGGGGTGTCGGCCTAAAAAAATGCTTTTTCTCAAATGGTACCCTCTGTTTTTATAGGTTGACAATGCAAACATATAAAAATAATTTATTCACCCCCTAATAAAATGGGGTTAAAAATTAAAATAATAGCAAAAACAATAAAATACCCCTCAATTGAAAGGGGTGGGGTGGTAAAAAATAGCTAATTGAAAGTTTTGACCCTCGCTTTTGTATAGCTAGGCGTAATAAAATGTGATCATTATTTATGGTTATTCTATATAATAAAATAGAAGAGTAATCTATTCAAGTGCTAAAAGTCAAATAATCAATAAAGTGTGAATGAATAATTGAGTTTGTTAAAAAACGAACACTTCAAAAACCTGTCAAAAATCATAAAAAAGACCAGCTTTTCTCATGATAAATTGGTAGATACGAACTAAAATTCTATTTTTGCTTTCGAATTATAATATATAAGTAATATAAACTTTCTAAATGAAAGATATTGTAATTCATCCAATCCAATGGCGAGAATGAGAACCTTACGAGGGGGTAACAGTAGATTTTTCTCTTAAAACAAACAGTATGACAAAACGATTTCCAAATCCTCAGGGGTTGTATGATCCCGCAAATGAACGTGATAATTGTGGGATTGGGTTTGTTGCCAATATTAAAGGTACACAATCCAACGAAATAGTGGTGAGAGGCTTGGAGGTGCTTACAAATATGACACACCGTGGAGCTGAGAGTTCTGATAACAAATCGGGTGATGGTGCAGGTATACTTATGCAAGTACCTCATGAGTATTTTTCGACGTTTGGATTTAATTTGCCAACTGCAGGAAAGTATGGAACAGGATTGGTGTTTTTGCCTCAGGATGAGAAAGAAGCAGCTTATTGTCAGCAAGTGCTTGATAGGTATTTTGTGGCCGAAGGACTTGAATTAATTGGTTATCGTGATGTGCCTGTTGATAGCGATGTGATTGGTGAGATTGCCAAAGGTACTGAGCCAACAATTTATCAGGTATTTGTGAAAGGTAATTATGAGCAAGATGCCTTGGAACGCCGTTTATACCTGGCTCGCAAACAAGCTGAGAATACTATTAGGGGATCTGAATTAAAAGAGAAAGAAGCATTTTATTTGCCTAGTTTGTCTTCGAAGATATTTATCTATAAAGGGATGTTGACACCTGAGCAATTAGGACTCTACTTTTTAGATTTGAAAGACAGAAGAGTAAAGAGTGCAATTTCTCTGGTTCACTCACGCTTTAGTACTAATACATTTCCAACCTGGGATTTGGCGCAACCATTCCGGATTATGGCCCACAATGGTGAAATTAACACCATTAAAGGGAACCGCCTTTGGATGCAAGCGCGCGAAAGTTTGTTAGAGTCCGATTTGTTTGGCGATGACCTGAAGAAGTTGTTCCCGGTGATAACGCCTAACATGAGTGATTCGGCTTCTTTAGATAATGTGTTGGAGTTTCTGTTTCTCACAGGGCGTTCATTGCCGCATGCTTTAAGTATGCTGGTGCCGGAATCGTGGAACAGTAAAAATCCGATTCCTAAAAGTCTGAAAGCTTATTATGAATACCACTCCACTATTATGGAGCCCTGGGATGGACCCGCTTCTATCGTATTCTCCGATGGCCGTTATGTGGGTGGTACTTTGGATAGAAATGGTTTACGTCCATCGCGTTATGTGATAACCAAAGATGACATGATTGTGATGGGCTCTGAAGTAGGTGTTCAAACTTTTGCTGCCGACGAAATAAAAGAAAAAGGCCGTTTGAAACCGGGTAAATTACTTTTGGTAGATACACAATTGGGAGTTATCATCCCCGATGAAGAGATAAAGTCACAGTTGTCAAAGCGTCGTCCTTATGCTAATTGGTTAAAGGAGAACCGAATTCGCATGCGCGAAATTGACGTGCAACAGCGTGTGCCTTCAGGTTTAGGTGATAAATACGATTCGTATTTAAAAGCATTTGGTTATAATCGCGAGGATTTTGAGCAAATTATTGCCCCGATGGCCAAAACTGCGGGAGAGCCAATTGGTTCGATGGGTAACGACACGCCTATAGCCGTATTGTCCGAGAAACCGCAACGATTCTTCTCCTACTTCCGACAATTGTTTGCCCAGGTAACTAATCCTCCTATCGATCCTATTCGCGAAGGATTAGTGATGGCTTTGACCAACTATATTGGTTCAGTATCCAAGAATTTACTGCGCGAAGAACCATCGCAGTGTCGCTCAATTAAATTTGAGAGTCCGTTGATGACCAATACCGATTTGGGTAAGATTAAGGATTATATGCGCGAGGAGTTTACACACGTGAAGATTCCAATGACTTTTCCGGTTGATAAAGGAGGTAAAGGCTTAGAAGAAGCGCTTGAAACTATTTGTCAGTCAGCTGAAAAAGCGGTTGATGAAGGGATGAACTACATCATTTTAAGCGATCGTGATATTGATGAGAAACACGCACCTGTTCCCTCGTTATTAGCTGTGGCAGCTACGCACCATCATTTAATTAAAGCCAAAAAGCGAATGCAGGTTGGTTTGGTGGTAGAAACCGGAGAGGCGCGCGAAGTGATGCATTTTGCGTTGTTGCTTGGGTTTGGAGCAAGTGTAATTAATCCATATGTATGTTTTGCTACCATCAATGAAATGGTGAAAGAAGGTAAAATAGACATGGATTACGCTGCGGCACGTGAAAACTATATCAAAGCCGTTGATAAAGGTTTATTGAAGGTGCTTTCTAAGATGGGAATCAGTACTTTGCGTTCTTACCATGGAGCTCAGATTTTTGAAGCTATTGGTGTGTCGGAAGAAGTGATTAATAAATATTTTATTGGAACACCAACCAAGATTGGTGGTGTAGGGCTTGCAGAGATCGCAAAAGAAAGTATTCTGGATCATCAAAAAGCTTTTAAACCTGTTTTCCAAAGCAATCCTTTTGATACTAAAGGAAGTTATGCCTATCGTAAGTATGGTGAGAAACACGGATGGAACCCAGAAACAATTGGTTTGTTGCAATGGGCCACATCTGAAGGCGATTATAGCAAGTATAAAGAATATAGCCGTCAGGTTGATCAGGATAATCAAACACCATTGTTTATTCGCGGCCTGATGAAATTGAAAGAGAGACAATCAATTGATATCAGTGAGGTAGAGCCTGCTTCTGAAATTATGAAGCGTTTTGTGACTGGTGCCATGTCTTATGGTTCAATATCTAAAGAGGCACACGAGGCGATGGCTTTGGCGATGAATGAAGTAGGTGGTCGAAGTAACACAGGTGAAGGTGGCGAGGATGCCAAGCGTTTCAAGAGTCCGGCACGAAGCTCTATTAAGCAAATTGCCAGTGGCCGATTTGGGGTCACTAACAATTACCTGACCAATGCTGATGAGTTGCAGATTAAAATTGCTCAGGGTGCTAAGCCGGGTGAAGGTGGTCAGTTGCCAGGTTTTAAAGTGGATAAGATTATTGCCAGTCTGCGTAATTCAACGCCTGGTATTACATTGATTTCACCACCGCCACACCACGATATTTATTCCATCGAGGATTTAGCACAGCTGATATATGATTTAAAGAGCACCAACCCATCGGCACGCGTGAGTGTGAAGCTGGTATCAGAAAATGGTGTGGGTACAGTAGCTGCCGGTGTGGCTAAGGCACATGCCGATTTAATTGTTATTAGTGGTACCGAAGGCGGAACAGGTGCCAGCCCAACAAGTTCCATCAAACATGCTGGTTTACCAGTTGAGATTGGTTTGTCAGAGACGCAGCAGACATTGGTGATGAACAATCTGCGTGGTCGTGTGAAGTTACAAACCGATGGCCAGTTAAAGACTGGTTTAGATGTGATTAAGATGGCCTTATTGGGTGCTGAAGAATATGGATTTGCAACATCGGCCCTGGTAACACTAGGTTGTGTGATGATGCGTAAATGTCACCTGAATACATGTCCGGCAGGTATCGCTACTCAGGATGAAGCCTTAAGAAAGCGATTCATAGGTAAATATAAATACGTAGTGAACTTCTTCAATTTTATTGCTGAAGAAGTGCGTGAGAACCTGGCTCAGCTTGGGTTTAAATCATTGGACGAGGTGATTGGCCGTACTGATCTAATGGAGCAGAATCCTGAAGTTGGTAACTGGAAGTCGCAGGGTGTTGATTTAAGTCGTTTGTTATATTTCCCGGAAGAAGGTAAGAAATATCCAATTCGAAATACAAGTGAACAAGACCATAAATTGGATGAGGTGCTGGATCGTCGCTTGATAAAGCAGTCGCAATCAGCATTGATTAACCAGCAGAAAGTATGGATGGCCAGCGATATTATTAATACCGATCGCACAGTTGGAGCCATGTTATCGGGTGAGGTATCTAAAAAGTATGGAGAAGATGGCTTACCCAAAAATACCATTAACTGCACGTTCAATGGTTCGGCAGGACAGAGTTTCGGTGCCTTTTTAACCAAAGGAATTAGTTTTCGTCTCGAAGGTGACGCCAATGATTATTTAGGCAAAGGTCTGTCGGGAGGTAAGGTGATTGTTGTACCGCCACAGGGAACAACTTTCAAGCCTGAGGATAACATTATTATTGGTAATACCGTGCTATATGGAGCAACGAGTGGTAACTTGTATGTACGAGGTGTAGCCGGAGAGCGTTTTGCAGTTCGTAATTCAGGTGCTCATGCTGTTGTTGAAGGTGTAGGCGATCACTGCTGTGAATACATGACCGGAGGACGTGTTGTGGTTATCGGACCAACGGGTAGGAACTTTGCTGCCGGTATGAGTGGAGGTATTGCCTATGTATTAGATGAAGAAGGTAATCTGGATTATTATTGCAACAAAGGCCTGGTTGACTTAACACCGGTGGAAGATGCCGCTGATGTTCAGGAGTTGCAGTTTATGCTTAACAAACATCTGTTACATACTAATAGTACCAAAGCTCAGGAGGTGTTAGTCAATTGGACCACCTACCTGCCAAAGTTTGTAAAGGTTATTCCTTTTGAATATAAAAAGGTACTTCAGGAACAGAAGATTAAAGAGTTGGAGCGAAAACTTAAGGAAACCGAGGATGCTCCTCACTTGAGAGAGTAGGTTAAGTCTGAAACTTTCCCCCTTCGCCTAACGGCACTTCCCCCAGGGGAAGATTCTCCCCACGATTGCTATCGTGGGAGATACCCGAAGGGAGTGGAGGATTAGAACCACGAGGGATAAATAAAATGACAAGCTGCAATTAGCTATTAGTCATAAGCCAATAGCAACAGCTAATAAAAACATAAAAGAATATCGGGGGCATAGGAGAATGAGTGAAAAGGCTCAATGGAGCCGCCCCGATTTCTTTAAATATTGATGATTATGGCAGATCCAAAAGGTTTTATAAAATATGCACGCAAAGAAGGTGGTTACAGGCCAGTTAATGAGCGTGTGGATGATTATGGTGAAGTGGAGCAAACGCTTAATGTTGCAGACCGCACCTTACAGGCATCGCGATGTATGGATTGTGGAATTCCATTTTGTCACTGGGCTTGCCCGGTTGGCAGTAAAATACCCGAATGGCAGGACGCTGTTTATAAAGGTGAGTGGAAGCTGGCGAGTGAAATATTGCATTCAACCAATAGTTTTCCTGAGTTTACCGGTCGCATTTGTCCTAATCCTTGCGAGAAATCGTGCGTGCTGGCCGTGCACGAAGAGGCCGTGACCATTCGAGAGAATGAGTGCTCTGTTGTGGAGCGTGCTTTTGCCGAAGGGTACATTGAACCGCGCATCCCTGAACAAAGAACCGGTAAGAAAGTGGCTGTTGTTGGAGGTGGACCCGCTGGTTTGTCAGTTGCTGATTTATTAAACCAGGCGGGTCATTCCGTAACGGTTTATGAAAAAGATGATGCAGTGGGAGGTTTGCTTCGCTACGGTATTCCTGATTTTAAACTAAATAAGAAAGTTATCGACCGTCGTATAGCCATTTTCGAAGAGGAAGGCATCATCTTTAAAACGAGTACTTCTGTTGGTGAAGATGTAAAAGGTGAGGACTTGGCGAAGGAATACGATGCGGTAGTATTAACCATTGGCGCTATGCAACCACGCGATTTACCTATTGAAGGGCGCGATTTGGATGGTGTGCATTTTGCCATGGATTTTCTGAAGCAACAAAACAAGGTTAATCGAGGTGAGGTCTTTACCAATGGCGAACGTATTTTAGCAACTGGTAAAAATGTGCTGGTTATTGGAGGTGGTGACACTGGTAGTGACTGTGTAGGAACATCCAATCGTCAGAAAGCTAAGTCGGTTACTCAAATTGAGATTTTGCCGAAACCGCCGGAAAAACGAGCTCCCGGTAACCCATGGCCTTACTGGCCTGCTACGCTTAAGACATCAACATCGCATGCCGAAGGTTGTGAACGTAAATGGAGCCTGAATACCAAACGTTTTATTGGTGAAAATGGAAAGCTAAAGCAAGTGGAGTTGGTTGAAGTAGAATGGAATAAAGGTGAAAACGGGCAGTGGCAAATGACGGAGAAGCCTGAGACAACGCACACCATGGATGTTGAGTTGGTAACCTTATCGATGGGCTTTGTGAGCCCGGTGCACGAAGGTTTAGTGAAAGAGTTTAATCTGGAACTGGATGCACGAGGTAATATTAAAGTGGATGAAATCTATCAGACCAGCAAAGCCAATGTGTTTGCCGCCGGCGATGCCGCTTCGGGGGCCAGTTTGGTGGTGACTGCCATTGCCAAAGGACGCGAAGCGGCAAAAAATGTGCATGAGTATTTGAGTAAGTAATGTAAAGTGAAAAAAATGAGATGTGACGACCTAATGTTTTTAAAACCTTAAGGTCTGGAAATACATCTCTGACAAAAATAATTATCAATTAGGGTTGTTATTAAATGCGAGAGAGCCGCTTCGATTTTGAAGTGGCTTTTTTCGTTTTAGCATAAGTGTAACCTTTCGCTTCATTGTCACATATACAGGAAAGAGTTTAATACATAAAGGTTATTAATGTAGGATATGTATATGAGGCGATTGAATGCAATAGTGGTGGTAGCTATGGTGCTGGTTTTTAGTTCGTGCGTTAGCGATGAGTTAAGCGATGCGTTTAGTGAGAGGGGTGCCGAAAACGATAAAAATATCCTGTTGGATAGTTCAGACGCATTGTATAGTGAGATTGTACAATTAGGCGTGACAGATTTTGCTGAGGTGAGTCATTCGATGCACCAGCGAATAAGTAATGTCGAATTATCAGGTAACGGGCAATTTGTTGAAGCACTGATTGGTTTAGGACAGTTGATGTACGAAGCCGAATCGTCGGATTGTTACTTCGATGAGCTGATGGATCTGACGTTTGATAAAGAGTACTACTGCAATGTGTTGTATGCCGAAGGAACAGGTGTGTGGCACTGGGATGCGATTCAAAACAACTTTGTAAAAACAGAAGAACACGATACAGAAGTGATCTTTATATTCCCGGCGACAGATAATGTTGAAGGTGATATGGCAGTGCTGAGTATTACTGAATTAACTATCTACGATGGTTTATTCCCTGGGAAAGGAAGTGTACTTGAAGATGGAACTGTGATTAACAATGCACTTGAGGCATTGCGATTTAATATTAAAGTCAATGACGAATTGATATTAACCAGTAATGTTTTGAGCACATTTAGCACCAGTGGTTATTACGATGATGTGGCAATGACCTTTAATCCGACTCCTTATAATTTAAAAGGAGAGATGGCTCGCACCGATGATAAAGGTTATTGGGTGTTTGCTTTTAGTAATGATGATGAGCTTATTCTAAATCAGGATTTTAACTTATCGATTGATATTAACAATGAGCAAATGCCGATAAGTAGTATTGACAACGATTTGCAAATAAAAAATATTGTTATTGAAACCGCCGCTCATACAGGAAAGCTATACAACGAATTACTCATAGTAGATGAACTTACTGAAGGCAGTGAGGAGCATGCTACATCATTAGCATCGGTACTGAATACTTATGCTGATATGTTTGTGCGCTATAGTGGCGATAATTCAATAATTGCCAAGGTGGATGCTGTCACTAAATTTGATGCTGACAAAAGTAATTGGTGGGTCGATCTTGAATTCGAGTTTAGCGATGGTAGCAGGGTGAGTGGTGATGAGTTTTTTGACGATTATCTGACTAATTTTAAGTTAGAACTTGAGCATATGGTGGGTGAGTTTGGGTGTAAATTTGGTATTTGACTCTTGATGCCTGATTAAATATAATCGATGAAGTAAGAAAGGTGCTGGTTTGCACCTTTTTTATTGCTAGCACCATAAACGGCCTTTTCCCCTTTTGCCTGGCCAAAAGGGAAGTCCCGTATTGAAGATGCGGGGATGGGGATAAATGACCAAAAACCTAAAAGGTATAACAAAACCTATTCTTTCAACATCAACTCCAGCGGAATGTGCAATCGCTCGCGCCAGGCTGCCTCGGTGTGTTCGGCGCCTTCAAACTTTTTCGAAACCAGGTTTTTATTCATCGTATAACCATTTAGCAACAGCAATGAATCGACATGAAGTTGGTATGGTTCATATAAAGAATCGAGAGTGGCTGTTCCATAATCGAAATAAAAGCGGTGCGACCTTGGATTAGGCAAATTATGCTTTAGGTAATTGATGGTGATGCCATCGGCCGCAGGCCAGTGGGTCGACATGCATATAGCGCCTTCAAATATGCCTGGGTATTCGCAAATTGCATAACAGCTTATTAAACCTCCCATGCTCGAACCCATTATAAAGGTATTGGCTTTATCGGCTTTTGTGCTGTATGTTTTGTCGATGTATGGTTTCAGCTCACGAACGATAAAGCGAAGGTAACGATCGGCTAGCATGCCTTGCTCAAAAATCTCAGGATTGATGTAGACGTTCTCCATTTCCAGTATCTTTTTTTGCTGATCGCTTGGGGTTAGTTTCCAGCCCCGCTGTGGAAAATACTCGGCATGGCGCTTTTCAGCATTATTCCAGATACCAACTACAATGCAGTCGCGGATGCGTTGGTTGCTCATCAAAGTTGTCATTACTTCGTCCACTCCCCACTCCTGTTTATTCCATGTGTTTCTGGCGTCAAAAAGCATTTGTCCGTCGTGCATATACAAAACGGCATATTGCTTGTCTTTGCTATATCCATTGGGCAGCCACACGTCAACTGTGCGTGCATCTACATACTCTGAATTGAAGAAGGCATGGCGTACAACTTTGCCCGATGAGACTTTAACATCTTGCGCGTTTAATGATAAGGCGAGAAAAAGTATGAGAGGCAGAAGAACTGATTTCATGAGAGTTGTTTTTGTGGTTTGCATGTCGTATATAATATCAGCAAGATATACTGAAACGTCAAGCTTTTTCACATGTATGTCTTCTGTCCTCTGTCTTCCGTCGTTCTCAATACTCGTAATCAACGCAAGAACGAGCTTCTAATACTTCACGAATGATTTTACCAACCGCTAAATGATCTGGGTGTTTGGCGTAAATGTCCAAATCTTCCATCGTATTAAAAGTTGTCGTGAGTGCAATGTCAAAGGCTTCGTTCTCATTGCAATTCAAGCCTACTTCAATTGTTTTTAAAGCGTCTATTTTACCAGTTAGCGCCAATAAGCCGTCTTTAATTTCATTTAGTTTTTCGGTCTTCAATGCTTCGTTTTCAAAGCTTTTTAGCTTAAATAAAACAATATGCTTAATCATAATCGAATAATTTACTTATTTTGTTTGAGTTATAATATTAACAGTTACAAAGCAAAAATACGAAAATGCTAATAATTGGAATTGCTGGAGGAACAGGATCGGGTAAAACAACGGTGGTGCGCAAAATAATGGAACAGCTGCCTGATGGTGAGGTGGCAATTTTGCCACAAGATTCATACTATAAAGATAGTAAGCACCTGCCTCTGGAAGAGCGTCAGAAAATCAACTTCGATCATCCCAACTCCATAGAATGGGAGTTGCTAAAACATCATGTCGAAGAATTGAAGGCGGGGCGTTCAGTTGAAATGCCGCAATATTCTTATTTAACTTGTACACGTTCAGAAGAAACAGTCAAAGTAATGCCTCGCGATGTGGTCATTGTGGAAGGTATTTTAATTCTTGGTAACAACGAATTACGCGATTTGATGGATTTGAAGGTATTTGTGCATGCCGATGCCGACGATCGTCTTTCTCGAGTTATACAGCGCGATATTATGGAGCGTGGTCGTACGGTAGAAAAAGTGTTGGAGCGTTATGATGAGACCGTAAAGCCAAGTCATTTGCAGTTTATAGAACCGACCAAGCGTTATGCTGATTTAATTGTTCCACAAGGAGGCCAAAACCAGATTGCGATTAATATTTTAACCCATTTTATTGAGCGAAATTTAACCAGCTTAAACTAAAAAACGATGTTAGATAATATAAAAGTAGAAGATATCATGTTCCTGGATATCGAAACGGTACCACAGGAAGCGGGTTTTGATAATGTAGCACCTGAATTACAGGTGTTATGGGAGAAGAAATCGGCTTATTTCAGAAACGAGGAAGAATCACCTGCCGATGTATATGGTCGTGCAGGTATTTATGCCGAGTTCGGTAAAATAGTGTGTATCTCAGTTGGTGTTATTTCGGCTCGTGGCGGCAAACGCATCTTTCGGGTAAAATCGTTTGCCGGTGATAACGAAAAAGTACTGCTCGAAGATTTTGCGCAAATGCTCAATCATTTTGCTCGTGATGTTCATAAAAATATATGCGGACACAATGCCAGGGAATTTGATTTTCCTTATATCGCCCGCCGCATGTTAATCAATGGCGTTACGCTTCCGCCAATGCTCGATGTGGCTGGTAAGAAGCCATGGGAAGTCAAGTTTTTAGATACCATGGATATGTGGAAGTTTGGCGATTATAAACACTACACATCGCTTAACCTTTTAACAACCATATTTAATATTCCATCGCCAAAGGATGATATTGACGGTAGCCAGGTAGCCAGTGTTTTTTATGATGAAAAAGATGTCGCTCGAATTGCCCGCTATTGCGAAAAAGATGTGTTGGCAACGGCTCAACTATTCTTGCGCTTTAAAGGTGAGGATTTAATTGACGAGGATGCCGTTGAACATGCGTAGTGTGTGGTGAATTGGTAATTTGTTAATTCGGCGATAAGTAATCGAATAAGCGAATAAACAAATTGCCAAATAAACAATAAAAGTCAATCCAGTAGAAAATAGGCCAATGTCTTAATCAATAATTCCGGCTGTTCGGCGTGCAACCAATGACCGGCTTTTGGAATGGTCACTAATTCAGCGTCTTTAAAAAACTTGCGCATAATCAGCGTATCCTCATCCATCACATAACCTGATTGCTCACCTCGAATAAAGATAGATGGTATGTTAACCCTGGTGTCATCAGGATCGAGGTTTGAAAAGCCATCCATAATACGTTCCAACGTTTGTCGAATAACAGGTAGGTTAAGACGCCATTGATATTGGCCGTTTTTGCTACGTTCAATATTTTTCAGCAAAAAGTGTCTCAAGCCAGTGTCTGGCAGATGAACTGATAATTGTTCGTCAATGGCTTTTCTGCTTGATATGCCTTCGAGCTTAATGCTTGATAAACTTTTTATTATCTGTTCGTGGTTGTTGGTTATTTGTGCATAGTTACTAAACGACGCATAGGATTTTGGTGCAATATCCAGTATAACCAGCTTTTGAATGCGCTCGGGGTGAGCTAAAGCAAAGCGCATGGCTGTTTTGCCACCCATGGAGTGGCCAATTACATGCGCTTTATCTATTTCTTTATCGTCTAAAAATTCAAGCAGGTCATTTGCCATGCTTTCATAATCGTGAATATCGCTGTGCGGCGATTGACCGTGGTTACGCTGGTCAAGCAAATAGACGTGGTAATCTTTTTCCAACTGACGTGCTATGGAAACCCAATTGTCTGATGCGCCATACAAGCCATGCAGAATAACCAGTTTTGGTCCTTCATGCCCAAATTCACGATAAAAAAGTTTCATAAGAGGTTATTTAATCAGTTGTTGCTGATACAACTGAATAGTTTTCTCTAATCCAATGTACAAGGCATCGCTAATTAGAGCATGACCAATAGATACTTCTTTTAAATAAGGAATGCGTTGATTGAAATATTTCAGGTTATCTAAATTTAAATCGTGACCTGCATTGATTTTTAAACCAATTTTATTTGCTAATTCTGCCGCTTCAACAAATGGAGCAATTGCTGCTTCACGATCTTTGGCATAATCAGTTGCGTATGGCTCGGTGTATAACTCAATACGATCGGTATTGGTTTTTACAGCCCCTTCTATGTTTCTTAAATCAGTATCAACAAAAATCGACGTGCGGATGCCGGCTTCACTAAATTGACCAATCACATCCTGAAGAAAAGTGACGTTTTTCACCGTATCCCAACCTGCATTTGACGTCAATGCTTCAGGTGGATCGGGCACTAATGTTACCTGGTGCGGCTTGACTGCCAATACAAGGTCGATAAAGTCTTTAGAAGGATAGCCTTCAATATTAAATTCTGTTTTAATTACAGGTCGTATGTCGTATACATCCTGGTAACGAATGTGGCGCTCGTCGGGTCTGGGGTGAACAGTTACGCCATCGCCACCGAACTCTTGAACATCAATGGCTGCTTTTAATACATTAGGAGTATCTCCTCCTCTTGAATTTCGAAGAGTAGCAACCTTGTTTATGTTAACACTTAGTTTAGTCATTGCTGTTTTATTGATGAACGCCTTTTAATGTGTGATGAATTATAAAATAAACTATCGCCTAATTTTGTTTGTTATAATGTTTGACAGTATTTTTAATACTCAAACAATTACACCTCAAAAGGGTTCTTTGTTGTCGCGCAAAATTATAAAGTATTTCGAAAAGTAATCTATGTTGGCAAGAGAATTAATATCAGAAGTAGTACCTTCTTTGAAAACTTCAGACACAGGGCTTGATGCTCTTAACTGGATGGAGGTGTTCAGGGTGTCTCATTTGCCAATCGTTAATAACCGGGCTTTTCTTGGGGTCATCAGTGATGTTGATATCTATGATTTAAACAAGGCTGAGGAGGCTTTAGGCAATCATTCGCTGTCATATACAAGACCTTATGTTTATGCTCATCAGCATATTTTTGATGTGATTGAAGTGGCTTCGCGACTGAAATTAACCATCGTACCGGTGCTCGATAAAAATGAAGAATACCTTGGTTTAATTACACAAAGTGATTTATTGCACACTTTTGCTGATTTAATTGCTGCGCATGCATCGGGTGGAATAATTGAGTTGGAGTTGCTTCCCAATGATTATTCATTGGCTGAGATTTCGCGAATCGTAGAAGATGCTGATGCTAAGATTTTGAGTTTATACGTTTCGCAACCACATAATTCAGAGAAATTATGTATTGCAATTAAGCTGAACCGCGTGGATGTGAGGCCGGTATTAAATGCTTTTGAGAGATACGATTATTCAGTTAAAACAACATATGTTGGGGATGATTCCTACGACGATACTGTGAAAAAAAACTACGACGCGTTAATGAGGTATCTTAATATGTAGGGCTTAAAGGGATAGTTTATGGGTAAGGTTTATTACAATGCCCTTAAAATAATAGTTGTTGTGGCCGCAATTTTGTGTTGCGATTGCATTGCTTATGCCTCTAATGAAGAATCTCCCAAACAGACAACCAGTGACTATGTTGTGGTGCAACAAATAATAATCTCAGGTAATAAAATCACAAAACCGAGGGTCATTTTAAATGAACTCATTTTTAAAAAAGGTGATAAACTACTAACCAATCGCTTGGGACAAATTGCCAAGCGGAGTCGTCATAATTTACTGAATACTTCCTTGTTTAATTTTGTTTCGATTCGCTATACTTTACAATCAGATAACACCATTATTTTTCATCTTAATGTGGATGAACGATGGTATTGGTGGGTTTTTCCAATATTCGAAGTAGCTGATCGCAACCTGAGTTCCTTTTTTAATAATGGCGATTGGTCAAGGGTGAATTATGGTGTTTACCTTAAGCGGGATAACTTTCGTGGACGAAACGAAAAGATTATTGCCCGGTTACGATTAGGTTATGCTACACAAATTCTACTTGGGTATATGTCCCCGGAATATAATAAGCGGGGAGGCTGGGGGGCTTCATTTAGTTTTCAAATGTATGATCAGCTTCCTTATACCACCGAGAATAACCAGCAGATTTTTATGGGGCTTGAAACAGAATTGGCCCAGGTTACTTATCGGGGCTTACTTTATTATTCATTGCGTACCAATTTATACCAAAGGCATCGGGTGCAAATAGCCTATAACAATTTTAATGTCAGTGATTCAATTATTGATTTAAATCCAGGTTATTTAACACAAGGCGATAAGCACCTTCAATACCTCGAGCTGAGTTATGAATACGATTTTGATAAGCGTGATTCAAAAATATATCCTTTAAAAGGGACGCGGTTGAGATTAACAGCTACTCAAACAGGATTTGGTTTATGGCAGGATGATTTGAAGAACTTCAAGTTAGGAGGCAGTTTGGATAAACACATTGAATTGAATGACCGTTGGCATTGGGCTAGTAATGTATATGGTGAATATAATACCAGTAATTCATTGCCATATGTGCTTAATGCCGGAAGCGGTTATAAGAGTTTTCTCAACGGTTATGAACTCTATGTGATTGATGGAACCCGTCAGGCCAGCATGAAGAATCAAATGGTGTTTACGTTGTTGCATCCCCGGGTTAAAAACATTGGTTTTATGCCATTAACACAGTTTGCAAAAATTAATTATGCGTTTTATCTCAAGGCATTTTATGATTTTGGTTATGTGTGGCAAGAGAATCCACCAATAACTAATACATTTGTAAATGATTGGCAATATGGTTATGGTGCCGGACTTGATTTTGTGACATTTTACGATATGGTCTGGAGCTTTAATTATTCGGTCAACCGATTTAAGGAACGTGGTTTTTTTGTTCATTTTAATCTGGCCATTTAAGTCATTAATAATTTAATAAACATGAGAATAGCCGTATTTGGTAAACAGTTTGGAGAGGTGTTTTATAAAGCCTGCAAGAGCTTGTTCCAGATTCTGAAAGATAATAATGTAGAGGTAGTCATTCATCAGTCTTTTTATGAATTTTTGCTCACTAATGTTAAGATGAAGCCTGATGTCAGTGATTTCTTTACTACTCATGAGGATATCAATGATGTTGATTTGCTGTTCAGTATCGGAGGCGATGGTACCTTTCTTGAGGCGGTTACTTACGTACGTAATAAAGGCATTCCGATTGTAGGTATTAACAGTGGACGTTTGGGTTTTTTGGCTGATATATCACAGGGCGAAATGAAAGTAGCTATTAAAGAGGTGATTGAAGGGAATTATAAGACGCGTCAGATTGATTTAATTACGCTGGAAACGGGCGATAATCATTTTGGGGAATACAATTTTGCTTTGAACGAGTTGGCTGTTTCTAAACGCGATAGTTCAGCTATGATTACTATTCATACCTACGTTAATAATGAGTTCCTGAATTCTTTTTGGGCCGATGGCTTAATTGTATCAACCACAACAGGTTCAACGGCTTATTCGTTAAGTGTAGGAGGACCAATATTACACCCGAGCAGCAAGAGTTTTGTTATAACGCCTATTTCGCCGCATAATTTAAATGTGCGCCCAATTGTGGTGCCCAACGATGTTGAGGTGACATTAAAGATTGAAGGTCGTGACTCTAAATTTCTGGCTTCGCTTGATTCAAGGAGTAAGGTGCTCGAAAATACCGTTCATTTAAAGGTGAAAAAAGCAGATTTTAGCATCAATGTTATCGAATTGGCCGGGCATACATTCTACACAACCTTGCGCAATAAATTAATGTGGGGTGTTGATAAGCGCAATTAATCTTTATTTTAGTGCAATAATTTTCAAAAAATGGTGTTTAAATGATACCGTTCAGATGACTGTGTGGTTAGGTATTAGACGCCGATTTATGTATCCGGGACAAAATGCTATATACGATATTCGCAAAATATAATTTTAAGCCTTTGAAGAGATGTTTAACACTAACAATGTTAGCTGTTTGCACCCTGTTTCAGAATCATTCAATTGAAGCACAGGACAGGCTTGAGTTGGGAGCATTCGTTGGTTCATCCTACTACTTTGGCGATTTAAGTACCGGCGTACCTTTTGCCAATTCGCATGTGGCAGCCGGAGGTATCGGTCGTTATGTGTTTACCGATCGTATTGCCTTGAAAGCAATGGCGCTATATGGAACCATAAGTGGTGATTATCATGGGCAGGATTTAAAATACCTCGAATCAACACCAAACGCCAATTACAGTTTTAAACGAAGTATTGGTGATGTGTCAGCTCAGATAGAGCTTAATTTTCGTTCATACGACCACAAATTTATCTCAACAACAACATTTACACCATACATTTCTTTTGGGCTTGCCACAACTATTTATAACAGAATTGATACAGATGTTGAAAATTCTGCGGGCAAACCAAGTTTTATATTATCTTTGCCGTTCGGTATAGGTGCGAAGTACAAGATTAACAAATATATTCGGGTGGGTGCCGAATGGACTTTCCGAAAAACATTTGTTGATGACTTGGACTACATGGGCGAAGGAAGCGTTGATCCTTCTGACCCTTATGGATTTGGAGAGAGCACTTTTACTCATAACAACGATTGGATATCGTTTGCAGGTGTGTACGTTACAATAAGTATGTTGAAGCGGAAAACCAAATGTAATGATGGTATAAAATAAAGACAGGTTGAAAGTATGTCGTTAAAAGACGAGCTGAAGCAAGATAGACTGCCCAGTCATGTGGCGATTATTATGGATGGAAACGGACGCTGGGCTAAGAAGCGGGGTAATGCTCGCGTTTTTGGTCACAAGCATGGTGTTACAGCCGTGCGCGAAGCAACCGAAACAGCAGCCGAACTTGGTATTAAATACCTTACGCTTTATGCTTTCAGTACCGAAAACTGGAACCGTCCGAAAACAGAAGTAGATGCATTAATGAGTCTGCTTGTTTCTACCATCAGTTCCGAAACATCAACTTTGATGAAAAACAATGTTAGGTTGAATGCGATTGGCTGCAAAGAAGCATTGCCAAAGGGCGTTCAGGCTAAATTGGATACCTGCATTCAAAAAACATCAGAAAATACCGGTTTAACATTAACATTGGCATTAAGCTACAGCTCTCGGTGGGAAATTATTGAAGCTGTAAAAAAGATTGCTGCCGATGTAAAAGCCGAACAGCTTAATGTTGAAGATATTAATGCTGATGTGATATCTGATAAAATGGCCACGGCCGGAATTCCTGATCCCGAATTAATGATCAGAACCAGCGGTGAACATCGAATAAGTAATTTTTTACTTTGGCAGTTAGCTTATTCTGAGCTATATTTCTGCGACATTTTATGGCCCGACTTTAGGAGAGATGATTTTTATCGGGCTCTGCTTGATTTCCAGGGACGAGAAAGACGTTTTGGAAAAACAGGTGATCAAATAAAAAAATAAGGCTAAAGCATGATGAAGAAGAAGGATGTGATGATTGATGCTGGCCGAAAACGAACAAATTAATGAATTGCATGGAAGGTAATATGCGTTATAAAGTATTATTTGTTTTTCTATTTATATTATCCTTTATAAATATAAACGGACAAACGTCTGATATTCCTAATATATCCTACTCTGGTACCCCGCGAAAATATACAATTGCCGATATTGAGGTAACAGGGGTTCAAAATCTGGATCCAAAAATATTGGTGAATATCAGTGGGCTGAAGGTGGGTCAACAAATTACCGTTCCGGGTGATGAGATCTCTGAAGCCATTAGACGATATTGGCAGCACGGGCTGTTTTCGGATGCGAAAATTAAAGCCAAGAAAATTGAAGGACGCCAAATTTATCTGGAAATATACCTGAAAGAACGACCTCGTTTATCAGAGATGTATTTTTCTGGTTTGAAAAAGAACGAGATTGAAACGGTAGAGGAGAAAGTGGCGATGATGAGAGGTTCGCAGGTGACGCCTTTTATGGTGTCGAGAGCCGAGAAATACATCACCGACTATTTTGTGAGTAAAGGTTTTTACAATACCGAAGTTAACATTGTTCAAAAGGATGATCCATCGAAGCCTAATCATGTGACCCTTGACATCAATGTTGACAAGAAAGATAAGGTAAAAGTGAAATCCCTTACCTTTGAAGGTAACGAGGTACTAAGCGATGGTAAGTTGAACCGTACCATGAAAAAGACCAATGAGAAAGGGCAAATCCTTAATTTCTTCAGAACAAAGAAATTCGTGGTTGAGAAATACGAAGAGGATTTAGCTGCTGTTATTGGAAAATACAATGAACTCGGTTATCGCGATGCTCGAATTGTTACTGAAGAAGTATCGAAAAATATTGAAGACAATACCGTTGATGTAAAGCTTGTCTTGGAAGAAGGAACCAAATATTACTTTGGTGACATCAGCTGGGTGGGAAATACTATTTATCCATCTGAATTGTTAGATTATAATTTAAGAATCAAAAAAGGTGATGTTTTCAATCAAACGTATTTAGATGAGCGTTTGATTAGTGATGAGGATGCGGTTCATAATTTATATATGGACCAGGGATATTTATTCTCAAACATTTCACCTGTTGAAACCGGTGTTCGTGGCGATACCATTGATATTGAGATGCGTATCTACGAAGGTCAGCAGGCCACTATTAATAAAGTAATCATCCGTGGTAACACCAAAACGCACGAACATGTGGTTCGTCGTGAGGTAAGAACCAAACCTGGACAATTATTCAGTAAATCAGAATTAATTCGTACGGTACGTGAATTAGCGCAGTTGGGACATTTCGACCCTGAAAATATTTCTCCTGATGTACAGCCAAATCCGGATAACGGAACAGTTGACCTGGTATATCAGCTAGAGGAAAAAGCCAATGACCAGATTGAGTTATCCGGTGGTTGGGGAGCCGGTATGTTCGTTGGTTCATTAGGTTTGAAATTTACCAATTTCTCAATGCGTAACTTCTTTAACAAAGAAGCGTGGCGCCCGCTTCCAACAGGAGACGGACAAACTTTAGCTTTAAGAGCACAAACCAATGGTAAGTTTTACCAGTCATATAGTTTATCATTTACCGAACCTTGGTTAGGTGGTAAAAAACCAAACTCGTTGAGTTTCTCTATTTATCATTCTATTCAAACCGGTGTTAGTTCAAGTTATTACGATCCTCGTTACAGTATGTATGGAGGTGGTTATGGGTACGGTAGTGGTTATGGTAGTGGATATGGTTATGCAGATGCAGATGATATTGACCAGCACATGAAAATTACTGGTATGTCGCTTGGTTTTGGTAAGCGTTTGCGTTGGCCCGATGATTACTTCTCGTTATATACTGAAGTAAGTTACCAACGTTACGACTTGTTAGACTGGAACTACTTTATTATGCAGAATGGTATTTCCAATAACCTGAACTTTAAAGTGATGTTAAGTCGTCGCTCTATTGATAATCCAATCTATACGCGTGAAGGTTCAGACTTTTCTGTAGGTTTAGAATTTACTCCTCCTTGGTCGATGTTTGAAGAAGACCGTGACTGGTCTAAAGCAACTGATGAAGAGAAGTACCAAAAGATTGAATATCATAAATGGACGTTTAAAGGAGCTGTTTACAAGCCAATTGATGCTGCTCGTAAATTAGTGGTGATGGGACGTATGGAAATGGGATTCCTTGGTTACTACAACAAAGACCTTCAATCGCCATTTGAGAAATTTGTACTAGGTGGTGATGGAATGGCTGGATTTAGCATGTATGGTAGTGAAACAATTGGCTTGCGTGGATATGAAAACTCTTCATTAACACCTTATAATACAAGTGGGTCATACGATGGTAATATTTATAATAAATTAACCATGGAAGTACGCTATCCTTTAGCGCTTCAACCATCAGCAACCGTATTTGCCCTGGCATTTTTAGAAGCAGGTAATGCTTGGAGTCAGTATGAAAACTATAATCCATTTGAATTAAAACGTTCAGCAGGTGTTGGTTTACGTATCTTTTTACCAATTTTTGGATTAATGGGTATTGATTGGGGATACGGATTTGACGATAGTATCTACCGAAGCAATGCGGGTGGTAGTCAGTTCCACTTTGTTATTGGTCAAAGTTTCTAACTATGAGGTAGATATTAGTTTGGTTTGATTTTTGTTTAGATTTGGCGTACTAAATTATAGAGCTATGAGAAACTTCGTTTTATTATCCTTATTGTTTATTGGGCAGATGGTGTTTGCTCAAAAGTATGCTTTTGTAGATTCGGAATACATACTACGTAATGTGCCTGCTTATGAGGCCGCCAATGAACAACTAACACAGTTATCAACCAAATGGCAAGCTGAAGTTGAACAGCGATTTGACGAAATTGCTCAGCTTTATAAGAATTATCAAGCCGAAAATGTTTTTCTTTCTAATGAGATGAAAATCAAGCGTGAGAATGAAATCATCGAAAAGGAAAAGCAAGCGAAGCAATTGCAGCAAAACTATTTTGGACAAGAAGGTGAGCTTTTTAAACGGCGGGAAGCATTGATTAAACCTATTCAGGATGAGATATACAATGCGATTGTTGATATATCATCAGAAAATAATATCGCAGCTGTTTTTGACAAGGCATCAGGGATGGGAATTATGTATGTAGATACTAAGTACGATATCAGCGACGATGTGCTGATAGAGCTTGGATATAAAAGTGAATAACTAAAAGAGAAAATATGAAGATTTACTATGCACTGGTTGCACTAGTTTTAATGGCCATTGGTACCGTTAATGCGCAGCAACCGATGAAGTTTGGACATATTAATAGTGCTGAAATACTGCAAGCGATGCCTGAATTGAAGGCTGTTGAAACGCAATTGGAAGCTGACTATAAAGAAAAAGAGGCGCAGCTGATGACTATGCAGGAAGATTTAACCGCCAAACAGCAAGCTTACCAAAACGATGCTCCAACCTTATCAGATACAGATAGAGCAGCGCGTGAGCAGGAGTTGATTGAGCTAAATCAGAAAGTTCAGAATTACTACATGCTATCACAACAGCAAATTCAGGCGAAGCAAAATGAATTGCAGGCACCGATTATTCAAAAACTAAAAGCTGCTATTCAGGAAGTAGGCGACGAAGAAGGATTTTTGTATATCTTTGAGATGACTAGTCGCGTGCCAGTGTTTGCATCTGATAAAAGTATTGATGTAGCACCTCTGGTTAAGGCTAAATTAGGAATTCAGTAATCACGAAATTAAAGAAATAAAATATGAAGTTTTTAAAAGTATTAGTAGTTGTTGCTGCCGTTGCTTTTGCAGGAAAAGTTCAGGCGCAAGATTTAAAATTCGGTCATGTTAACATTCAGCAGATGGTTGCAGAATTACCAGAAAAAATTGCTGCTGATAAAGAATTGCAAAACGAGGCCACTAAACTACAAGAGCAATTGCAGGTAATGCAAAAGGATTTGCAGAACATGTATAACAATTATATGGCTTCTCGCGATACTTTACCTGATTTAATTCGTGCTACAAAAGAAAAAGAATTACAGGATACAGAACAGCGCCTACAGGGTTATAGCCAAATGGCTCAGCAGTCGTTAGGACAGAAAGAACAGCAGTTGTTACAGCCAATCATTATGAAGGTTCAAAAAGCCATTGATGAAGTTGGTCAGGAGCAAGGTTTAATCTATATCTTCGATATCAGTACACAGGTAGTGGTTTATCATTCAGCTAAAAGCGTTGATTGTGCCCCATTGGTGAAAGCTAAATTGGGCGTTCAGTAAACCAACGATATAACTTTTTTAAAGCGGGTGGCTATGTTTAGTCACCCGCTTTTGTATCTTTATGTTGCTAAGATAATATTATGGAGCAACCCGGACCTATCGCAGTTTTTGATTCTGGTTATGGCGGATTAACCGTTTTAAATAAAATCCGTCAGCATTTACCGCAATACGATTATATTTATTTGGGCGATAATGCTCGAACACCTTACGGTACCCGTTCGTTTGAAGTGGTGTATGAGTATACGCTTGAGGCCGTTAAAAAGCTGTTTGACATGGGTGCACATCTGGTAATTCTGGCGTGTAATACAGCTTCTGCAAAAGCATTACGAAATATTCAGCAAAAAGACTTACCACTCATTGATTCAAACAGAAGAGTGTTGGGCGTTATTCGACCAAGCATTGAGGTGGTTGATGAGCTGAGCGATAGCAAACATGTGGGTGTTTTAGGGACTGTTGGAACTGTACAGTCCGAATCTTATCCGATTGAAATTAACAAGCTGTTTCCGAACATCAAGGTCTCTCAAGAAGCATGCCCGATGTGGGTACCATTAGTCGAAAATAATGAATCATTCAAAGATGGGGCAGATTACTTTGTAAAGCAGCATATCGATGGTTTGCTTTCTATGGATAAAGCCATTGATACGATTATCTTAGGTTGTACGCATTATCCCTTATTAATGGATAAAATAAGGCAGTATTTGCCTGGTCATATTCAACTGGTGGAGCAAGGCGATATTGTTGGTGAAAGCCTGAAAGATTACTTAAAGCGTCATCCGGAAATGGATGATAAATGTAGTAAAGGCAGTTCAGTGCATTTCTACACTACCGAGCAGGTTATGAAGTTTAAACAAACGGCAGGTATATTCTTCGAAGGAGAGCTCACCGTAGAGCATGTGGTTCTTTAAAGCATATAGACCTTAAGGTTTATAAAACCTTAAGGTCTACGAATGGTCTTATTCTTCTCCGTCTTCCTTAAACCAACCGGCATACATTAGGTAGTTGTTGGCTATTTTCTGAACCATTTCTCTTGACTGTTCCGGTTCAATATCTTTCACTTTTTTGGCTGGTACACCTGCATACACACTGTTTGGTTCCACAATGGTTCCGGTTAATACCAATGAGTTGGCGGCAATAATCGAATTGGAGCCAATAACAGCATGATCTAAAACGGTTGCTCCAATGCCAATAAGTACATTGTCTTCTATTTTAGCACCATGGATGGTTACATTGTGTCCGATAGAAACATTATCGCCAATCTCAACCACCGACTTTTGATAAAGAGTATGTAGAACGGAACCATCCTGGATGTTCACCTTATTGCCAATGCGGATGGAATTTACATCTCCACGCAGAACAGCATTGAACCATATACTGCAGTCATCTCCCATTTCTACATCACCGATGATGGTGGCATTTTCAGCCAGATAAGCATTCTTTCCAATCTTGGGCGTAAAGCCTCTTACTGTTTTTATTAGTGCCATATTTTGATTTATTTATAATTATTCACATATTTAGATAAGTAATAGTTATATGCTCGCATAGAACCTGGCCACAACTTTTGACAAAAGTACAATCATCAACTGTAAGAAATAAGAACAACGGCGATAAAGTATAGTTCGTAAAGGATAATTCCAAGGAATGAGCGTATGTTAAAAAAATGTGTTGTATAACACAAGGTTTAGCACGGTTGAACATGACAAATATCAATAAGTGCGCATAGCCATATCTCTACCTTTACTCCCGTTTTCAAGAGGAAATTAATGTTGATGAGAAATTGCTCTTTAACATTGATTTCCTTTTTATTGATTGCTTAACTTTGTTTTAATATATAGATACAAATCAGAACCTTGTCAATCATGGGTAAAAGGTCAAAAGTAATTGAAAGAGATGAAGTAGTAGTAAGGTTTTCTGGCGATTCTGGCGATGGAATGCAGCTAACAGGAACCTTATTTTCTTACACCTCTGCAATTTTCGGAAATGATATATCAACATTTCCAGATTATCCATCTGAAATTCGAGCCCCTCAGGGTACCATTAGTGGTGTATCGGGTTTTCAGGTGCATTTCGGACATACCGAAGTTTATACTCCGGGCGACTATTGTGACGTACTGGTGGCGATGAATCCTGCCGCATTAAAAGCGAATGCAAAATGGATGAAGCCAGGTGGTACAGTTGTGTTAGATGTGGATAGTTGTGATGAAAAGAACCTGCGCAAAGCTGGTTATGAAACCAACGATCCAATTACAGAAAGTAAACTGGGAGATTACAATATTGTAAAAGCACCAATCACCACTCTTACCAAAGAGAGTTTAAAAGATATGGGCTTAGACAATAAGAGTATTCTGCGTAGTAAAAATATGTATGCTCTTGGTTTGGTGTATTGGTTGTTCGATCGTCCTTTAGACCACACAAAAGATTATATTAAGAAGAAATTTGCAAAGAAACCATTGGTTGTTGATGCAAACATTAAAGTGTTAGAAGATGGTTACAACTACGGTAACATTATTCAGGCTTTAACACCTTCTTACCACATTCACCCTGCCGATATTAAAAAAGGTAAATACAGAAACCTTAGTGGTAATACAGCCGTTGCTTGGGGTTTCTTAGCCGCTGCAGAGAAAAGTGGATTGGAGTTATTCTTAGGTTCGTACCCAATTACTCCGGCTACTGAAATACTACAAGAATTAAGTGCACGCAAAGATTTAGGTGTAAAAGTATTTCAGGCAGAGGATGAGATTGCTGGTATTTGTACATCTATTGGTGCAAGTTTCGCAGGTAACCTTGCTGTTACAACTACTTCTGGTCCTGGTTTGGCTTTAAAAGGTGAAGCCATTGGTTTGGCCGTTATTGCTGAATTACCATTAGTGATTGTAAACGTTCAGCGTGGTGGACCATCCACTGGATTGCCAACAAAAACAGAGCAGTCAGACCTTATGCAGGCGCTTTACGGACGTAACGGTGAGAGTCCTGCTGTGATCATTGCTGCTAGTTCACCAACCAACTGTTTCGATTATGCATTCTATGCAGCTAAAATTGCTGTTGAGCATATGACACCGGTTATTTTGTTGACAGATGGTTTCTTGGCGAATGGTACGCAGCCTTGGTTGTTACCAAACTTAGATGAGTGGCCAACCATCAACGTGCCTAAAGCCGATGTAAACGATAAAGACTGGCATCCATATAAACGTGATGCACAGAAGCTAGCGCGTTACTGGGCAGCTCCCGGAACGCCAGGTTTAGAGCACCGTATTGGTGGTTTGGAAAAAGATGAGCATTCGGGCGCTGTTTCACACGATGCATTAAATCACCAGCGTATGGTTGAAATTCGTGAAGAAAAAGTACAGCGGATTGCTAATGATGTGCCTGAATTAGAGTTGCTAGGCGACGAAGATGCAGATACGTTAGTTGTTGGTTGGGGTGGTACATTCGGCCATTTATTTACGGCAGTAGACGAATTGCAGAGCGAAGGACATAAATTAGCATTGGCACATTTCAACTATATCAAGCCATTGCCACGCAATACTTATGAAGTGTTGAAGCGTTACAAAAAGATTGTTGTGTGTGAATTAAACCTTGGGCAATTTGCCGATTACCTGACAATGAACTTCCCTGATATTCAAACTTTACGTTACAATAAAGTACAGGGGCAACCATTTACGGTAGTAGAATTAAAAGAACATTTTAAAACATTGCTGGAGGAGTAAACGATGGCTGAAAATTGTCAAGTAAAATTCACAGAATTTAAAAGCGACCAAAGTGTAAAATGGTGCCCTGGATGTGGTGACCATGCCATTCTTAATTCGGTTCAGAAAGCAATGGCTTCTTTGGGATATAAAAAAGAAGAAGTAGCAGTTATATCTGGTATTGGATGTTCATCGCGTTTCCCATATTATATGGAGACTTATGGATTTCATACCATTCATGGACGTGGTTCGGCCATTGCTTCAGGTGTTAAAGTAGCAAATCCTGAGTTGAAAGTATGGCAAATAACAGGTGACGGTGATGCACTGGCTATTGGTGGTAACCACTTCATCCATACTATTCGTCGTAACATCGACTTGAATGTTATTCTTTTCAATAACCAGATTTATGGTTTGACAAAAGGGCAGTATTCACCAACATCAAAGCGTGGTTTTATATCTAAAACATCACCTTTTGGTACGGTTGAGTCACCATTCCGTCCGGGTGAACTTTGTATTGGAGCGCGTGGTCAGTTCTTTGCCCGTTGCATCGATAAAGATTTAAAGCATTCGGTAGTAATGTTGGAAGAAGCTGCTAAACATGAAGGAACATCAATAGTGGAGGTGTTGCAGAACTGTGTTATCTATAACGATAAAACGCACAATGCTATTACTGATAAAGCGTATTCAGCAGATCGTACAATCAAGTTGGAGCACGGTAAACCAATGCTTTTCGGAAAAGAAATGAACAAAGGTTTGATGCTTGATGGATTAAATCTTAAGGTAGTAACTGTTGGCGAAGATGGGATAACTGAGGATGATATATTAGTACATGATGCAGAGTGTGAGGATATTACACTTCACTTGAAATTGGCTGATATGGAATATCCAGAGTACCCGGTTGCGCTTGGTGTTATTCGTTCTGTTAAAGCACCGGTTTACGACCAGTGTGTAGAGCAGCAGTTAGCTGAGGTGCAGGAAAGATCAAAAATAAAATCATTTAACGACCTGATTCACTCAGGTGATGTTTGGGACGTTGAATAATTATTTTTTATTGAGTTAGCAAAAAAGCCGTTCAGGATAATTTCTGAACGGCTTTTTAAGTTTAAAGAATTCTGTTTTATTCGTTTAAAAGGAGTGAGTTGGTAAAGTGAAGAAGCATGTCTTTTACTTCTTCATAGTTTTCATCTTTCACGTTTACATCGGTTAAACGTGGCAGGTGTATGGCAAAATAGCTATGGCTGTTAGCCATTTCAAACAAATTACTTGCCAATGCTCTTGGGTATGGAAAATCAGGATTTACCTCTGAAATTACATTAGCTACCTTATCACAAAGCATTTTATAATTCGAAAAGAAACCCTCGGTGTTCTCTTTATCAACCTCCTTTGTATAATAAGCCTTTGTTCCTTCGGCTATGATTACCCGGTGAAGCACACTCTCGTTGACATAATCAATGGCTGGGTTTTCTTTGTATGCTAACACCAAAGTGTTGATTATAATCTTAAGTTTTTCTTCCGCCGATTTGATATTCATTGTATTAATATCAATCAAATAGCTTACCCATTCCCAATACCACGATACTAAATACAAAAGCAATAAATGCTTGTTTTCAAAGTATCGATACACCGAAGCCTCTGTCGAATTCATCTTGGCTGCTAGCTTTTTAAAAGTAAAAGCTTCAAAACCAATCTCATCGATTAATAAAATGCTGTGTTTGATGATATTCTGTCCCAGCGAAGTCTCTTGCGGATCGCGTAGGTATAGCTTGTTATTTAAGCTGATCTTGATTCCAATAGACATATTTTGACAAAATTATTTGCAACAAAAGTAAACTTTTTTTTGAACAAGTTTGGCTTCTTTGATGTTATAGTAAGATAAAATTAAAAGATAGTATTGCTATTAAAGTAAAAAGTAATAGATTTGTACTCGAAATTTGTTGCTATGTTTAATTTTTAAAGACACTGTTGACCGGTAAGCAGTTGATTTGGAGAAAATAAAGGAATTTAAGAATGAGTGTCACACAAAAAAAAGGATTACTAGGCAACTTAAAGCATGATGTTCCAGCTTCAATAGTTGTGTTTTTAGTAGCAGTTCCACTTTGTTTAGGAATTGCATTAGCTTCAGGAGCACCGTTATTTTCAGGTGTTATAGCAGGTATAATCGGAGGTATTGTAGTAGGTGTTTTTAGTGGATCGCAATTAGGCGTAAGTGGGCCGGCAGCAGGATTAGCTGTAATTGTATTGTCTGCTATTAGCGAACTCGGTTCATTTGAGCTCTTTTTAGCCGCCGTTGTTATCAGTGGTGTATTGCAATTGATTTTGGGGTATGCCAAGGCTGGTATTATTGGCTATTATTTTCCATCATCTGTAATAAAAGGGATGTTATCAGGTATTGGAGTTATTATTATTCTAAAACAGATACCGCATAGTTTGGGCTATGATAAAGATTACCATGGTAGTTTGGCATTTGCTCAACCAGATGGGCATAATACACTATCCGAGCTGTATTATATGTTTGAGGCCATTAGTCCCGGAGCAGCTATTATCACCCTATTATCAATGGTTGTATTGATTTTATGGGAGCGTCCGTTCATGAAGAAGATTAAATTATTTAATATTGTTCAGGGACCTTTGGTTGTGGTTGCCTTAGGTATTGTTCTGAATTTGATTTTCCAATCAATGCCTTCTTTCGCTTTAAAAGCGAACCAGGTTGTGGCCATTCCGGTTGCAAGTAGCATTTCTGGGTTCTTAGGTCAATTTACAACACCAGATTTCTCACAAATATTGAATCCATCAGTCTGGATAATAGCTGCTACCATTGCTATTGTTGCTAGTCTTGAAACATTACTTTGTTTGGAGGCAACGGATAAACTCGATCCTCAAAAGCGAGTGACGCCGACCAATCGAGAATTAAAGGCACAGGGTATTGGAAACATTATTTCAGGATTAATTGGAGGCTTGCCAATTACACAGGTTATTGTGCGAAGTTCAACGAATATTCAGTCGGGCGGTAAAACAAAAATGTCAGCCATTCTTCATGGTGTTATCATGTTGCTTAGTGCTTTGGCCATTCCAAAGTTGTTAAATCTTATTCCTTTAGCAAGTTTAGCTGCTATCCTGTTTATTGTGGGATATAAGCTGGCAAAACCAGCCTTGTTTAAACAAATGTACGGACTAGGTAAAGAGCATTTTGTACCGTTTATGGTAACCATCTTAGGAATTGTGTTTACCGATTTATTGATTGGTATTGTGATGGGATTGGTTGTCGCTATTATGTACATCCTCTACAATAATTATAAAAAGCCATTCTTATTTGAGGAAGGAAAGCACCTGAAGGATCGAGTATTACATCTGGAGTTAGCGGAAGATGTGACTTTTATTAATAAGGCCAGTATTTTGAATACACTAGGGCAAGTCCCAGATGGTTCTAAAGTGATTATTGATGCCAGCCGTTCAATTAATATTTGTCACGATGTGATTGAGATAATTGAAGAATTTAAGACCAGTGCAGAATTTCGAGACATTGAAGTTGAAGTAAAAGGTCGTGAAAAGCGCGGAGTGCGAAATCAGCGCAAAGCAGTAGAATTTGCCTTGAATGAGGTTTAGAGATTTATTGTTAAATGGATTAAATGGATTAAAATATGAAAACATTAACGCAAACAGAACGCACGCAAGCAAAGATAACTCCGGAAAAAGCCATTGAGCTTTTGAAAAATGGTAATAAACGTTTTTTGGAGAATAAGCTGCTTCATCGCGACTATCATCAACAATTAGATGTGACTGCCGATGCTCAATATCCATTCGCTGCTGTGTTAAGTTGTATTGATTCACGAATACCTGTAGAAGTTGTTTTTGATCAAGGTATTGGCGATATGTTTAGTGTTCGCATTGCCGGTAACATTCTGAATGATGATATTTTGGGAAGTCTTGAGTTTGCCTGTAAGCTGTCTGGTACTAAGGCTATTGTAGTGATGGGGCATACCTCATGTGGTGCCGTTAAAGGGGCGTGCGATGATGCCAAATTAGGTAATCTAACGCAAATGTTAGATAAGATTAAACCCGCTATTGAGCAAACAGCAACTGAAGATGGGGAAGCCCGTAATTCTGGTAATATCGAATTTGTGAATAATGTGGCAAGCAAAAATGTAGAACTCACCATCGAAAATATTAAATCACAAAGTACGGTACTTAAAGAAATGGCTGATAATGGAGAAATTGCCATTGTTGGTGCGATGTACGATGTGAAAACAGGCTTAATTACCTTTTAGTTAGTTATGTTCCCCGGGTTGAATGTGTCTGTTTCCTGAGTTAGTTATACATTCAACCCATTAATTTTACCTGAGTGTGGTGATTCGATTTCAAAAGTGATTTCGAATCGCCATTTTTTATTTCTAATTGAAGTTATTTGGCCTGAAACAGATTATAATTACAACAAATTACCTTCGTATAGTTGCAAATTACATTTAGTATGTAAAAAAATATAATTTGATGTTTGGTTTTTAAAAATATTATTTCAAATATTTGTGGCGTACAATTGCAAGAGCAAAAAATGAATTTGATTTTAACACATAAAGGCTGGTGGCATCATACTTATCTTTCAACCGAGAGTTAAGGGCAACCATCGTATATATAAAAGATATGAACAAAAGGCTTACCGAAACTCTCGGTAAGCCTTTTTTTATTACGTAAATTTAACCATACCATGGATACAATAAACATAAAAACCATAGCAACACCAATACCGGCTAATGTAGCAGATGTGACTACGCCGGTGAGTTTGTATTTAAAGCTTCGTGATGCCTATCCGAATACCATTCTTCTGGAGAGTAGTGATTATCATGGAAGCAGTAATTCTTTATCATTCATTTGTTTCAATCCGCTTTATGAATTTGTGGCTGATAAAGGTCAAGTCAAACAGGGGGAAGCGCATAAAGAACTGGAACCAATTGAGGTGACAAAGGAAGACAATGTACCACAACTATTAGATGCCTTTATCAAGCGTTTTAATGTGCAAAATGGCAATTGTCCCATTAAGGTCAATGGTTTATTTGGCTACTCTACCTTTGATGCTGTTCAGTATTTTGACACACTATCTTTTAAGGCCGAAAAGAAAGAGCAGCACTCTATCCCGGAATTGAGATACACGTTCTACAAGTACATTGTGGCATTTAATCATTTCACGAATCAATTGTACCTGATAGAAAATTTAGAAGATGGAGAATCGTCATCAGCATCTTTAATCATCGAAGAATTTTACAACCGAACCATTCCAAGTTTTCAGTTTAAGCCATCCAATAATGAAGTATCAAACCTGACGGATGATGACTTTATGAAGATGGTGGCCAAAGGAAAAGAGCATTGTTTTCGTGGTGATGTATTTCAAATTGTTTTGTCACGCCAGTTTCGTCAGCAGTTTGCTGGTGATGAGTTTAATGTCTATCGGGCATTGCGAAATATTAATCCATCTCCCTATTTGTTTTATTTCGATTATGGTGCCTATAAAATCTTTGGTTCTTCGCCCGAAGCACAGTTAATTATTGATAATAATGTGGCCACGATTAATCCTATTGCAGGCACATTCAAGCGTACCGGTGATGACGTAAAAGATCAGGAATTAGCTATTCAATTAAGTAAGGATGAGAAAGAGAATGCCGAACACGTGATGTTGGTTGATTTAGCTCGCAATGATTTAAGTCGCAATTGTGAAAACGTCACCGTTAACACTTATAAAGAGGTTCAATATTATTCGCATGTATTGCATTTAGTATCTGATGTGAGTGGCGAATTGCAGGAAGGCTCCATTGCTTCACGGGTGATGGCCGATACTTTTCCGGCTGGTACTTTATCAGGAGCTCCAAAGTATAAAGCTATGCAGCTGATCGACTCGATAGAAAATCAAAACCGTGGCTATTATGGTGGTTGCATAGGTAACATTGGATTAGATGGTAGTTTTAACCAGGCCATCATGATTCGCTCGTTTTTAAGTAAGAACAATACACTGTTTTATCAGGCTGGAGCTGGTGTTGTTAGCGAGTCAAAAGAAGAAAATGAATTACAGGAAGTTAATAATAAGTTGGGGGCTTTAAAGAAAGCCATTCAGCTGGCAGAAGAGTTTTAAAGTTGGAAAAAGATTATAGAGGCTAGAGGCTAGCCTAATATTAATAAAAAAAAGCTAGACTCTAGTTTCTAGCAGCTAATAGCTCAAAATGATGAAAATACTAGTCTTAGATAATTACGATTCATTCACCTACAACCTGGTGCATTATGTGGAGGAGATTATTGACCAGAAGGTGGATGTGTTTAGAAACGATGAAATTAGCGTGGCCGATGTAGCCCGGTACGATAAGATATTATTGTCACCAGGTCCGGGTATACCCGATGAAGCAGGTATCTTGAAAGAAGTCATTAAAACCTACGCTTCAACAAAGAGCATACTTGGAGTGTGCTTAGGTTGTCAGGCTATTGCTGAGGTATTTGGTGGAAGTATTCGCAACCTGAATAAAGTGTATCATGGCGTTGCCACTCCTGTGACTGTCACTAATACAAATGAATACATTTTTAAAGGGTTACCTGAGACTTTCAAAGCAGGACGTTATCACAGCTGGGTAGTTAATGAAGAAGATTTACCTGCAGAATTACTGATTACCTCCAAAGAGGCGGAGGGACAAATTATGGGATTGATGCACAAAGAATACGATTTACATGGCGTGCAGTTTCATCCCGAATCGGTGTTGACAGAGCATGGTAAAGAAATGATAAGAAATTGGATAGAGAAATAGTTTGAAGTATGGTCGCAGAAAGCAGAAGGTGATTATGCCATTGCAGACATCAAATTTAAAAAACAATTAAGCTAGCCTCGAGTCGCTAGCCTCTAGCAGCTAAAAACCATGAACATTAAACAAACCATAAAACAACTAACCAACCACAAAACACTTTCACGGGATGAGGCTCGACAAGTGTTGGTTAATATTGCTAATGACGCTTACAATAAATCTGAAGTGGTCGCCTTTTTAACCGTCTTTATGATGCGACCAGTGACAGTAGAAGAGTTGTCCGGCTTTCGGGATGCATTGCTTGAATTGTGTTTACGCATTGACCTATCCGATTTCAGAACCATTGATATGTGTGGAACTGGTGGCGACGGGAAAAACACTTTTAATGTGTCAACACTGGCATCGCTGGTGGTGGCAGGAGCAGGTGCTAAGGTCTCAAAACATGGGAACTACGGTGTGTCATCTTCGTGTGGTTCGTCGAATGTGATGGAATACCTGGGCTATCAGTTTACCAATGATGAAGAAACATTGAAAGAGCAGTTGAGTAAAGCGAACATCTGCTTTTTGCATGCACCGCTATTTCACCCGGCTATGAAAGCAGTAGCTCCTATCCGTAAAGAGCTAGGACTGAAAACCTTCTTTAACATGCTGGGACCAATGGTAAATCCGTCATTTCCGGAACATCAGTTGGTTGGCGTTTTTAGTCTGGAATTGGCACGCGTGTATCAATACATCTATCAGCAAACTTCAAAGCAATATGTTATAGTGCATGCCTTGGATGGTTACGATGAAGTGTCGTTAACGGGAGATTTTAAAGCGATTACAAATTCTGGTGAGCAGATTTATTCACCAACGGATTTTAAAATGAATCAAATTCAGGCAGAAGAGATTTTTGGAGGTGATACTATTCCTGAGGTAGCCGAAATCTTTATAAGGGTGTTAGAAGCTAAGGGCACCGAAGCACAAAATAATGTGGTGATTGCCAATGCAGGATTGGCCTTAAACTGCTACTATCCGGAAAAAGGACTGGAACAAAACATTGAAGAGGCACGTCAGTCATTATTGGATGGAAAAGCAGCAAAAGTTTTGTCAGTGCTTTTAGAGATGTCTTGAATCTTGATACTTACGTCTTAAGTCTATAAAAAAATGAATATTCTTGATAAAATAGTCGCTCAGAAAATTGTAGAGGTAGAACAGGCTACAAAAGCTGTTTCGGTTGAACAGTTGATGGATAAACCACTATTTAATGAGGCCGTCCCATCGCTGAAAAATTCCATTGCCAGTCCTGAAAAAACGGGGGTGATAACTGAGTTTAAGCGACAATCGCCATCTAAAGGTGTTATTAATGGTAAAGTTAAAGTTGAAGATGTTGTGACTGGCTACGAAAGAGCAGGTTCGTCAGCATTATCAGTATTAACAGATCAGCAGTTTTTTGGTGGTTGTAATAAAGATTTAACCACCGCACGCCAAGTAACGACTATTCCCATTCTTCGCAAAGATTTTATTATAGACCCTTACCAGGTGTATGAAGCTAAAGCGATTGGAGCGAGTGCAATTCTGTTAATCGCTGCCATTTTAGATGTGGATCAAGCCAAAGAGTTGGGGGCGCTGGCTAATTATTTAGGTATGGAAGTGCTGATGGAATTACATGCTCCGGAGGAGACGAATCGATTAAACCCGTTTATCGATGTCATTGGCATTAATAACCGCAACCTAAAAACTTTTGAAGTTGATCTGGAACAATCGATAAAATTAGCTGCATCGCTACCTGATGATAAACTTAAAATTTCAGAAAGTGGCATACACACACCAGAAGATGTCGTTTTCCTAAGAAAGAATGGCTTTGATGGTTTCCTGATTGGCGAGAGCTTTATGAAAACGACTGATCCGGCAAATGCTTTTACTGAGTTTGCCCGAGCAATTAAAGTAAAAGCTGAAACATTATAACTACTGACCACTTAACCATGAACCAAATTCCCGAAATAAAAGTATGTGGCATGCGAGATAGCTCTAATATCAGTGAGCTATTAATGCTGAAGCCGGAATATGTGGGGTTTATTTTCTATGAAAAGTCACCACGTTTTATTGAGCAAAAGCCAAATATTGCCTTTAGAGCTGCCACTAAAAAAGTGGGTGTGTTTGTTAATGCCAGTGAGCGCACTATCAACGAAAAACGCATCCATTTTGGTTTGGATATTATTCAGTTACACGGTAATGAATCACCAGAGCTTTGTTTTTTGCTCAAACAAAGTGGTGCAAAAGTGATGAAAGTATTTCAGGTGGATGAGGATTTTGACTTTCAACAGACACGCCGTTATCAGGATTATTGTGATTACTTTTTATTCGACACACAGACGAAAGCCTTTGGCGGAAGCGGGAAGAAGTTTGACTGGCGATTATTGGGAAAATATAACAATGCCCGACCTGTGTTTTTAAGTGGTGGCATTGGGCCTGATGATGTTAATGAAATAAAGAAGATAAAAGACTTGAATCTCAAAGCGATTGATGTTAATAGCAAATTTGAGTTAGAACCGGCAATAAAAGATATCCAATTGCTATCCGATTTTTTCAATGAATTAAGAAAACCAGAATCAGAATGAGTAATCAGAGTAAATATCAGGCAGATGAAAACGGTATGTATGGCCAGTTTGGTGGTGCTTTTATTCCGGAGATGCTGTATCCAAATATTGAGAACCTGAAAAAGGTCTATAAAGAAATTATTGCTTCGGAGGCTTTCCAGGCTGAATATAAGTCTTTGCTAAAAGATTATGTAGGACGACCATCACCACTGTATTATGCGACTCGCTTATCTGATAAATATAAAACCAATATATACCTGAAGCGCGAAGACCTGAATCATACCGGCGCGCACAAAATCAATAATACTGTGGGGCAGATTCTGATTGCCAAACACATGGGGAAGGAGCGTATAATCGCTGAAACGGGAGCTGGGCAACATGGCGTTGCTACAGCAACAGCTTGCGCACTCATGGGCTTAAAGTGTGTGGTGTATATGGGCGAAGTTGATATAAAAAGGCAGGCTCCCAATGTGGCCCGCATGAAGATGTTAGGAGCCGAAGTAGTGGCGGCCAAATCAGGAAGTCGAACATTAAAGGATGCCACCAATGAAGCTTTGCGTGATTGGATTTGTAATCCTGAAGATACGTTTTACCTGATAGGTTCTGTCGTGGGGCCGCATCCTTATCCCGATATGGTGGCACGCTTGCAGGCTGTTATCAGCGAAGAAATCAAACAACAGATTGCCGAGAAGACCGATAAAGATTATCCGGATTATGTGATTGCCTGCGTGGGAGGCGGTAGCAATGCAGCAGGTTCGTTCTATCACTTTTTAGACGATGAACGGGTGAAGCTGGTAGCTGTTGAAGCATCCGGTTTGGGTATTGATTCTGGCGAAACAGCTGCTACTATTGCTTTAGGTGATAAGGGTATAATCCACGGAAGCAAGACATTTTTGATGCAAAGCGACGATGGACAGATTACAGAGCCATATTCTATTTCGGCCGGATTGGATTATCCGGGTATTGGCCCTCAGCATGCGCATTTATTTGAAACGGGTCGAGCCACTTTTTTATCGGCCACCGATAAAGAGTCTTTAGATGCAGCCTTGCAATTAACCAGGCTCGAGGGAATTATTCCAGCATTGGAGTCGGCGCATGCATTGGCAGCATTAAATAAGATGCGCTTCAAACCAGATGATTCAGTCGTCATAACCGTATCGGGACGCGGAGATAAAGATATGGCAACATACATGGAACGTTTTGACTTTTGACTATGAACAGATTACAACAACTCTTTCGAGATAAAAAAGATATTTGCTCGGTGTATTTTACAGCCGGGTATCCAGAACTGGATGATACAATGCCTGTGTTGCAGGCACTTGAAAATGGTGGAGCTGATTTAGTAGAGCTGGGGATGCCTTTTTCCGACCCATTGGCTGATGGACCAACCATTCAGGCTAGCAGTGAGCAAGCATTAGAGTATGGGATGAGTATTAAAAAGCTGTTTGAGCAGATAAAAGACATGCGTCAAACCATTTCAATGCCTGTGGTTCTGATGGGGTATTTTAATCCCGTTTTTAAATATGGTGTTCGGGAATTTATCGCCAAATGCCAGGAAGTGGGTGTTGATGGCCTGATTTTACCTGATTTGCCATTTGATGAATACCGTGAGCAATATCAGCAGTTATTTGAAGAAGCAGGCATCGCGAACATCTTTTTGATCACACCGCAAACATCTAACGAACGCATTAAGTTGATTGATGCCAATAGCAAAAGCTTTATTTATGTGGTTTCATCGGCTTCAGTTACAGGTGCGAAGAAAGAGGTTGAACAGAAACAAATTGATTACTTCAACCGCGTAAATGATCTTGGATTGAAAGCTCCGCGATTGATTGGCTTTGGAATCAGCAATCGCTCAACTTTTGAAACAGCCTGCCAGCATGCCTCAGGTGCAATTATAGGCAGTGCCTTTGTGAAACTGTTAGGCGAATATGGGGCTGATGTAGGTAAGATTAAAAAGTTTATTAAGAGTATTAAGCCTGAAGATTAAAGTCCGTAGCCCGAAGAGAACTGAGAACAGAGAGGTGAGAATTGAGAGAAGAGATAATTAAGCAAGCTATCAGCTTTTTAAGAAAGTACAGAATATCTTCCCCCTGGGGAAGTGCCGTAAGGCGAAGGGGGAATAATCATCGTTAACCTGGCTGTCAGCCGGAAGCTTTATAAAATAACCGCGCACTGCGCACTAAGCACTGAATAAACATGCAAAATACCGCCATTATCCGCATCCATTGCCCCGACCAGCCGGGAATAGTTGCCAACGTTACTGATTTTCTCTATCGGAATAACGGTAATATCCTGTACCTCGATCAACATACCGACCGTGCCGAGAATCGCTTTTTTATGCGTGTGGAATGGGATTTAGATGGGTTTGCTATTGAAGCAGATGATATAAAAGAGGCGTTTAACAAGGTGATTGCCCAGCCGATGCAAATGGTGTGGACACTTAATTTTTCATCACAAACACCGCGAATGGCCATTTTTGTATCGCGGGCATCGCATTGTTTATACGATTTATTGGCTCGATACAGTGCCGGCGAACTAAATGTTGACATACCGCTTATTATCAGCAATCACAAAGATCTGGAAGTGGTGGCGCAGCAGTTTGGCATTCCATACTATCACCTGCCATTAGCAAAAGAGAATAAGCCGGAAGCAGAGGCTGAACAATTACGACTTTGTGCCGAATACAATATTGATTTCATCGTATTGGCACGTTACATGCAGATTTTGTCCCCCGAGTTTAATGCACAATATCCTGATAGAATTATTAATATTCACCATTCTTTCTTGCCAGCTTTTGCTGGAGCTAAACCCTATCATGCCGCACATTCGCGTGGAGTGAAGCTGATTGGAGCAACCGGGCATTATGTCACATCCGACCTGGATGCCGGGCCGATTATTGAGCAGGATGTTATTAAAATATCGCATCACGATACGGTTCAAAGCTTGGTGCAGAAAGGTAAAGATGTGGAGAAGATGGTGCTGTCGCGTGCAGTACAAAAGCATATCGATAGAAAGACATTGGTATATAAAAATAAAACCATCATATTCGCTTAACTAAAATATTGCAAATTTAAATTTCAACCCATGAAACAGTTCGTAATAGTATTTACATTGACATTAATGTCAGTATCAATCTTTGCTCAAATGCCTGATGAACGCGGTTATATTGTAAAAGTTGGAGATATGGCACCCGACTTTGAAATGCCTTTAACCGATGGTTCAACAGTAAAGCTATCTGATTTACGAGGCCATGTTGTTATGCTCCAATTCACAGCTAGTTGGTGTGGTGTGTGCCGAAAAGAAATGCCGCACATTGAAAAAGAAATATGGCAGGCATATAAGGATAAAGGTTTAAAAGTATATGGAGTTGATCGGGATGAACCGAGAGAAAAAGCCATTGAAATGATTGAATCAACTGGCATTACCTATCCAATGGGCTTAGATGATAATGCTGATATTTTTGGCTTGTATGCTGATAAAAAATCCGGTGTCACTCGTAATGTTTTAATTAATAAAGAAGGTAAAATCATATTTCTGACCCGATTATTTAATAAAGATGAATTTGCGGCACTTGTGAAGAAGATTGGAGAGGAAGTGGATAAATAGTGCGCTGTATCTCGAGTCAAGTCAGGTACCAAATTTCTGTTAAGTTAGGAAATTCCCCCTCTCCCTCCGGGTATCTCCCCAAGGGGAGAATGTAGAACGAATCTTCCCCTTGGGAAAGTGTTAAAGGCGAAGGGGGTATGCATTTTTGTATTACTAATTGAGAAGTTAGAGGAGATAGACAGAATGCTAAAAGGTTTAAAGTCAAAATTGAAATAAACATGATTGAAAAGATGGGCGATTCTTCGGACACTCAAAAAATAGTCATCATCAAATATAACGCCGGGAATATTCGCTCGGTCACCAATGCTTTAGCTCGTCTTGGCTATGAGGCTGAAATAACAGGGGATCCTGATAAAATAAAAGAAGCGGATAAGGTTATTTTTCCTGGAGTGGGTGAGGCTAGTACTACAATGGCTTACTTGCGGGCGACCGGTTTAGATGAGGTTATTACAAAGCTCAAGCAGCCGGTTCTGGGTATTTGTTTGGGTATGCAGCTGATGTGTAGCTATTCTGAAGAAGGGGGTGTTGATTGTTTGGGTATTTTTGACGAACAGGTCAAGAAGTTTCAATTGCCCGAGCCAAATGATAGGAATGTTAAAATTCCGCATATGGGGTGGAATAAAATCGCGAATGTAAAGATGCCTCTTTTTGATGGCTCATTGGAAGGAGAGTATGTTTATTTTGTGCATAGTTTCTATGTAGCTATGGGGGAAGATACAGCGGCCACAACTAAATATATTCATCCTTATAGTTCTGCTCTTCAGAAAGATAATTTTTATGCAACTCAATTTCACCCGGAGAAGAGTGGTTCTGTTGGTGAGCGTATTTTGGCTAATTTTTTAAAGTTATAACAACGAATGAACATGATTGACATCATACCGGCGATTGACCTTATTGACGGAAAATGTGTTCGCCTGAGTCAGGGTGATTACAATAGCAAAAAGGTTTATAATGAAGATCCGCTTGAGGTGGCTAAAGAATTTGAAGACCATGGGATCACTCGCTTGCATCTGGTTGATTTAGATGGAGCTAAAGCCGGACGAATTATAAATTATAAGGTACTGGAGCGAATTGCAGGAAAAACTAATCTGATAGTTGATTTTGGTGGTGGACTAAAAACATCAGAGGATCTTCATATAGCTTTTGAATCAGGTGCCCAAATGGTTACAGGTGGTTCTATTGCAGTGAAGAATCCACAGGAATTTGAGAGTTGGATAAAAGCCTATGGTTCTGAAAAGATCATTCTTGGTGCTGATGCGAAAGATAACAAGATAGCTGTTACAGGCTGGCTCGAAGAAACCGATCAGGAGCTAGTTCCTTTTATTGAAGATTATACAGATAAAGGGATTAAAAAGGTGATTTGTACAGACATCAGTAAAGATGGTATGTTGCAAGGGCCTGCTATTGAATTGTATAAAGAGATTCTGACCGAATTGCCAGACCTGTATCTGGTAGCAAGTGGCGGAGTTAGTAACCTGGCTGATATTGAAGCTTTGGCAGAAGCTAAAATTCCGGCAGTCATATTCGGAAAAGCCATTTATGAAGGAAAAATTAGCTTAAAGGAGCTCGAAAAGTTTGTCTAAAAACTAACAACTAAGCTTATGCTAGCAAAACGAATTATACCATGTCTTGATATAAAAAACGGTCAAACGGTAAAGGGCGTCAAGTTTGTCGAGATTAAAGAAGTAGGTGATCCGGTTGAATTAGGTGCTTTGTACGCCGAGCAAGGGGCTGATGAACTGGTTTTTCTGGATATAACAGCCAGTCACGAAGGGCGGAAAACCTTTGTGGATTTAGTAAAACGAATTGCTCGGAATATCAATATTCCTTTTACGGTGGGCGGTGGAATTAGCGAGTTGAGTGATGCAGATGCTTTGCTAAATGCAGGGGCAGATAAAATATCAGTTAATTCTTCCGCAGTTCGTAATCCGCAATTAATAAATGATCTGGCTCAAAACTTCGGTAGGCAGTTTGTGGTTGCTGCCATTGATGCGAAGCATCAGCAAGGTGACGATTGGACTGTAACCGTTAATGGCGGGCGAATCCCTACTGAGAAAAAGCTTTTCTCATGGGCCAGTGAGTGCGAAGAACGAGGAGCTGGTGAGATACTTTTTACGAGTATGGATCATGATGGCGTAAAGCAGGGATTTGCCAATGAGGCTTTAGCAAAACTAAGTGATGAATTGAATATCCCTATTATTGCATCTGGGGGAGCTGGAGCGATGGAGCATTTTAAAGATGTATTCACAATAGGTAAAGCCGATGCAGGATTAGCAGCTAGTATTTTTCATTTTAAAGAGATTCCAATTCCGGAGCTAAAAGCTTACTTAAATAAAGAAGGTATCCCAATTCGATTATAAAACAATAAAAACCATATAATGACTATTAACTACGATAAACTTGGTAATGGCTTAATTCCTGCCATCATTCAAGATGCAGCTACCAACAAAGTATTGATGCTTGGATTTATGAATGAAGAAGCCTACAAAAAGACAAAGGCGGAGCGAAAAGTGACTTTTTACTCACGCACTAAAGAACGTCTTTGGACAAAAGGTGAAGAGTCAGGTAATTTTCTGAACGTTGTTTCTATATCGGTTGATTGCGATGATGATACACTATTAATTAAAGTGAGTCCTGTTGGACCGGTATGTCATAAAGGAACAGATACCTGTTGGGGAGAGGAAAATGCAGCTGATGATATCCTATTCTTAAAAACACTACAGGACTTTATTGATAAGCGCAAAGAGGAAATGCCAGAAGGTTCATATACTACTCATTTATTTACTAAAGGAGTGCGTAAAATTACGCAGAAGGTAGGTGAAGAAGCCATTGAAACGGTTATTGGTGCTATGGCTAATGATGATGAAAACTTTTTGTATGAAGGCGCTGATTTATTATACCACCTGATTGTTCTATTAACGCACAAAGGCTATCGAATTGAGGATTTGGCACGAGAACTAAAAAGTCGACATAAGTAAAATGAATTTTATAATTCAATCATTATTAGGAGGGAATGTAGTTGATGTTTTAAATATCTCTTCTTTTGTATGATTTCTTATTAAATTTTGAAACGCTTTTACACTGTATATGTCAAAGTTGTTTAATTCTGCTTTTTTAACAAATTTGAGAGCAGATGAATAGTCTTTTATGTCGCAATAAACACCTGCTATATTTGCGAAAGCTACTCCATTTGTAGAGTCAATTGCTGCTGCAGTGTTAAAGTCTGCTAATGCTTTTTCGTAGTTTCTAATAGCTCGGTTCATAATGCCTCTGCAATTGTAGCCGTAAAAGTTATCATTCATAAAAAGGATAGAGGTATCTAAATATGCGATACCTTTATCTATTTTATTATCATCTGCATAAGTTTGTCCTAGTTCAAAGTACAAATAACTATTTGTAGGCTCATACTTAATTGCTTGGTGTAGTGTCTCAATTGCTATTTTATGACGGAATGTTGAACGAAAATGTTTAGCATCATTTACCAGTTGTATTGTTTGAGGATAATAGAACGTAGAGATATCGGGTTCTATTTTTATCGCATTGTAACGACTATACCAATGAGTTGGAATTAATCTTCTTGGAGAATGATAGAATGGTTTTGTGAATAAAGGTATGGTTGTAATTAGAATTATTAGTATTGTTAAGCTTTGTTTTATTTCTTGAAGTGGGAATAGTAATAGATATATCGAACCATATATTATAAAAAGTGGGATGATAATAATTGAAGGGATATCGGCAACAGTAAAAGCAGTATATTATAGAAATACTAATATTGATGAAATTGATATTAGCATTGGTATCCACAAATGTTGACTATTTTTATGTTTATTGAGTAATATCCTTATCGATTTAATTAGGAAATAAATCGAAATACCTAAAGAACTAAAAGCATATACTACAAGGCCAGCATTGTAATTATCGTAATAACCAAGAAGTCCAAATGGCGTAAGAAAAAGTATAAAATAAAAAACTATACTTGTTATGATTTTCATTGTTTCTGTATTTAGACTTTGATTTATAAAAATAGATATAAGTTTTGAACCCACTTGATATCATCAATAACTATTACACAGAAGGTAGCCCACTTTGGGTTACCTTAATCGAACATAGCCAAGCTGTTCGTAATAAAGCCTTGGATATTGTATCCAACCATCCGGAGTTGGAGGCAGATGCTCAGTTTGTATCCGAAGCTTGCATGTTACATGATATTGGTATTTACCTGACCAATGCACCTGATTTACATTGCAACGGGACATACCCCTATATCTGTCATGGTTATTTGGGTCGCGAGTTACTGGAGAAAGAAGGCTACCTAAAACATGCTTTGGTGTGTGAGCGTCACACCGGAACTGGATTATCATTAGTTGATATCCGGAAACAGCACCTTCCAATTCCTCAGCGCGACATGATGCCGCTTTCAATCGAAGAACAGATTATTTGTTTTGCTGATAAATTCTACAGTAAAAGCCGTGCTTTAACCAAAGCTAAGAGCATCGATAAGATCATTCAATCAATGCGGAAGCATGGAGAACACCAGGTAAAACAATTCGAAGAATGGTGTGAGCTGTTTTTGTGATTACCCAATAAATCGCATATTCTCTTGAAACCAATCACCAATAAAAGGCACTTTTGTAAAACGGCCTTGAATAGCACCTATCAATCCAATTAGCCAAAGGGCAAAAACACATACCAAGATTACTCTGCCTATCAATCCTAATGAAATACCTACCAATATAGCTTGGGCAATTGATGCTGCAAAAGAGATTATTATCAACCCAAAGGATTGTCGTAAATGAAACAGACTCAGTTCGCTTTTGGGATTCTCGTTCTGACGAAGGATAAGGGCTATAATCCAGCCTACAATAGTAATATAGCTTACTGTAGATATTAGCCGACTTTGATCTTGCATTAAAATTATTTTTGAGTTTGTAAATAGTCTTAGGTCTTTTGTCTAAGAATCTAACAGTCTAAAGCTTGCAATTGTTATTTATTAAACACAACTTTGTGTCATTATGATGACAATGAGCAATATATACTCATATCCGACCAATAGCGTCTGCTATATCTTCTAAGAAGGTCGTCTCATTGTATCCATTCATTTCATTTTTTATTTAATCAAATTAATTAAGGAGGATTCTACCATGATGACACTAGCTGTTTATCCTGTAATCGTGTGCAATTGCACCCCATTGTTTTATACATCAGATGTATTTTCTAAAACAATTATCAATTCAAAATTTAGGTTACGACAAAAATTAAAACACGATGACTAAGCAAATTAGCAGTATATTATTGCGAAAACTAAATAAGAATACATTGAGTAATATCTGGAACGACTTCAAAGATGCCTTGGCTGGTTCATCGCACGATTATACTCAGATACCTCTTAGCAGAGCAGTTTTTTTGCTTGCTATACCAATGGTGTTAGAGATGATTATGGAATCGGTGTTCGCAGTTGTTGATATCTACTTTGTAGGAAAGCTTGGGGCTGATGCCGTGGCAACTGTAGGTATTACTGAGAGTGTTCTGACCATTATTTATGCCATTGCTTTTGGATTAAGTATGGCAACAACTGCCTTGGTTTCGAGGCGTATTGGCGAAAAGAATGAGCAAGAAGCCTCGAAAGAAGCACTTCAGGCTATCATAACAGGATGTGTTATTTCTGTGCTAATAGCTATCCCCGGAGTTGTTTTTGCCAAAGATTTATTACGATTGATGGGCGCATCTACCCTAATAGTAGATGAATTATCGACCTATACGACCATTATGTTTGGTGGCAACCTGGTCATTATGCTTTTGTTTAGTAATAATGCCGTTTTCCGTGGTGCAGGCGATGCCGCCATTGCGATGCGTGTTTTGTGGATTGCCAATGGATTGAATATGGTACTCGACCCACTTCTTATTTTTGGCATTGGCCCATTCCCTGAACTGGGTATTGCCGGAGCTGCAGTAGCCACAAATATTGGTCGGGGCATTGCAGTTGCATACCAATTACATGTGTTATGGAAAGGCAAAGGACGCATCAGTTTATCAGGCTTAAAATTGACGATTGAATGGCTGCGAATTAAACATCTGCTTAAAATTTCGCTTGGCGGTATAGCTCAATCATTAATTGCCACATCAAGCTGGATTTTCCTGGTTCGTATCATATCAAACTTTGGAAGCGAAGTAGTAGCGGGTTACACCATTGGCATACGAATAATATTGTTTTCGCTGTTGCCATCGTGGGGCTTAAGTAACGCCGCGGCCACACTGGTTGGGCAAAACCTGGGAGCCCGAGAACCTAAACGTGCTGAAAAAGCAGTTTGGGGAGTTGCCCGCATAAATCTGCTATTTCTGGGAGCTCTAAGTATATTATTTATTGTCTTTCCCGAGTGGTTTGTGCGCTTATTTACCAATGATATCGCAGTCATTAATTCGGGTAAACAATGTTTACGAATTGTGGCTTATGGGTTTGGATTTTATGGAATAGGCATGGTAATGACGCAGGCTTTTAATGGAGCAGGAGATACCCGAACACCAACGCGTATTAACATTGTTGCCTTTTGGATGATTGAGATTCCATTAGCCTACACATTGGCCATTCAAATTGGTTGGAAGGAGGATGGAGCCTTTTATGCGATTATAATTGCAGAAGCTGCCATGACATTATTAGCAGCATACCTGTTTAAAAAGGGTCGATGGAAAAAAGAGGCTGTTTAAAATATAGTCTCTTGAAAAATACTTTTTGTCGTACTCAGGAATCCATACGACAAGGAGCATTAGCTGATAGCTTTCAACTAGTAGCTTTTTGTAAGATAGACCGTTAATAACAGGTCATCGGGCAATTCCTGTCAAATGTCCTGTTATTATCCGGTTGATTTGTATAGTTTTGGGGGATAACAATCTGTTTTATTCAAATCATATCACATGAAAAATTATCTATTACTATTGGTTTTGGCAGTTGCTTTTATATCCTGCCAGAAACCATGTAAGAGTGACCATCAAGTTGAGGTAGCTAATATTACCGACGCACGTATTGAAGCAACTATTTTGAGTTTGACAAAAACGTACGCCAATGCTGATGCTGAAATAATTCAACGAGGCGTTAAACATGCAGCGTCTCTCTGGCGTAATGTTGATGGCACTGAAGCTGATTTTCAGGCTTTCTGCGAAACGCATTTTGTGGCTGATGCCGCTAAGAAAGAGTTAATGTTCGATAAAGTGAGTCGTAATCTGGAGATTTTGTATGGCCATTTCAACAAGATAAGCCTTGATCTACAGCGTCCGTTACATGAGCCAATGGGGGATATTATTGATATAGATAAGGCATTTGGTGGATTTAGTGCAGGTTCGCATCTGACTGCTGATTTGTATCGAAACAAATTGGCGTTTAATATTGCTTTGAACTTTCCATATTACACTTTAACCGAAAAGGAACAAAATGCTGCAACATGGTCGCGCCAGGAATGGGCCTATGCACGTATGGGCGATGTTTTTACCGCGCGCATTCCGGCTGAAATCCTTCAGAATGTATCTGAGGTAGGATCTGCTTCTGAAATGTACATTGCCAATTATAATATTTACATGGGGCAGTTGGTTGATGACAACATGAAGACCTATTTCCCTGAAGATATGGTGTTGTTGTCGCACTGGAACCTGCGTGATGAAATAAAATCGCATTACAGCAAAGGAACCGAAGGTGTGGAATTACAAGCGATGGTTTATGAAGTGATGAAACGCATCATCAGCCAGACGATTCCAAATGATGTGGTTAATAATGGCGATTATCAGTGGAATCCATATACGAACGAAACGTATAAGGACGGTCAGAAAGTGGAATTGGAGAGTGAGTCATTTGAGCGTTATCAGCAAATCATCAATAATTTTCATGCCATGCGTGAGATGGATGCATATTCACCATTAAATACTGCTGTTAAACGTGCTTTTGCAGGTGGTATGGAAATTACACAAGCCGATGCCGAAAAATTGTTTGTTGAGTTTATGTCATCAGACGAGTTGAAGCAGGTAGGCGAGTTAATTAAACAACGTTTAGGCCGTGATTTAAAACCTTGGGATATTTGGTATGATGGCTTTAAAGCCCGCAGTTCTATCGATGAAGATGCTTTAAATAAAATTACGCGTTCACGTTATCCTAATGCTAAAGCCTTAGATGATGATTTGGCTAATTTGTTATTGAAACTTGGTTTTACAAAAGAAAAGGCCAACTTCCTGGCCGAACGTATTGATGTTGATCCGGCTCGTGGTTCTGGCCACGCCTGGGGTGCTTCCATGAAAGGCGAGACAGCTCACCTGCGTACTCGTATACCGGAGACAGGTATGGATTATAAAGGCTACAATATTGCTATTCATGAATTCGGTCACAATGTTGAGCAAACCATTTCTTTATACGATGTCGATTATTACATGTTGAATGGTGTGCCAAATACTGCATTTACCGAAGCTCTGGCTTTCATCTTCCAAAAGCGTGATTTAGAGCTGTTGGATATGAAAAACAATAATCCGGAAAAAGACGCCTTACAAACATTGGATAATTTCTGGTCGACTTATGAAATTATGGGCGTATCATTATTAGACCAACGTATGTGGAAGTGGTTATATGCTAATCCGGATGCAACTGCTGAGCAATTAAAAGTGGCAGTTGAAGGTATTGCTTTAGATATTTGGAATGAGTTTTATGCACCTGTTTTTGGCGTGAAAGACCAACCTATATTGGCTATTTACTCACACATGATTAATAGTCCGATTTATTTGTCCAATTATGCTTTTGGTCACCTGATTCAATTCCAGGTTGAGCAATATTTAAAAACAGCAGACTTTGCTCCAGAAGTCGAGCGCTTATTTAAAATTGGTTCGATCACTCCAAATGCATGGATGCAAGCTGGTTTAGGAGAAGATATATCAATTGTTTCGATTATTGAGGAAGCGGGTAAAGCGGCCACGCAAATTACAAGTAAGTAGTTTAAATATAGTCACAAAAAAAGGTAAGCCAATCGGCTTACCTTTTTTTGTATCAAATATTCTTTGTTAGTCAATTGCTAACTCAATCATCTTTTGTAATTTTTTTCTTCCAAAGAAAATGCGGCTTTTTACTGTTCCAATCGGCATATCTAATTGCTCAGCAATTTCTTTGTACTTGTAGCCTTCCATGTGCATGGTTAACGGCTGTTTAAACTCACCTTCCAGTTTCCCCATTTGGGTTCTGATTTCTCCTGTATAATGAATAACATCAGGAGTGTCAACGGTGTAATACTTGTTTGATAAGTAGTTGACTTCATCGACTAACATTGGCGCCTGACGCATTTTATACTTTCTGCGGTAATTGTTAATAAATGAATTGCGCATAATTGTATGCATCCATGCTGAAAAATTGGTATTCATCACAAATTTTTCTCTTGAGGACAGGGCTCTGAAATTTGTTTCCTGAACGAGGTCATTGGCATCTTCCTCGTTAGCAGTTAATGTAAGGGCGTAGCTAAACATTTTCTGTTGAAGCCCCAATAGTCGATGGTTAAATTGTTCTGCGGTCATCTTTTTGGGTTTTTGTTTAACAATTGTGATTTATTTCAACACAACTGCTCGGGTGTTTAACAGTTGTTGTTTCTAAAATCAATTATAATTTACTTATTTAAATTCGTTAATGCAACTGATAATCTGTTATTCAATGCATAAAAGCAAAGAGGTAATCAAATACTCAAATACAAAGTAAAGATGAACAAAATCATTTTAACTTCCAAATTTGTTTAATAAATATCAATAGCAATTAATCACATTTGATGTTTTAATAGGCGTGTTTTTTGAATTATAACTGTTTAATAATCAAACTTAAGGGTGTGTTAGGCAGATCTTTTAATTTTTTTTCACACTTTCTTTAAAGCAATATTCGAGTTTGTTGGTTGTATATAAAGTTTTAGTAAAAGTGACTTTTGTTGTGTTACATTATAATAAATGTGACTATTTTTAGAAGTATAGGACTAGTAGAGATTAGAAGATGCAGGTATTGAAGAGAGTTTATCAGTTCTACATCGATGGGTTTAGAAATCTGTCGCCGTGGGCTCGTACTTTATGGGTGATTATTCTTATTAAGTTGTTTGTTATGTTTGCTGTGTTGAGGCTATTCTTTTTTCGCGATACACTTAAAAACAGATATGCAACCGATGAGGAACGGGCTAACCATGTTATAGAAGAATTAATAGGTCAATAATTAAAATACAGAAATGCTAGAAAACATTGATTTGTCACTCGTCAATTGGTCGAGGGCACAATTTGCACTGACAGCTATGTTCCACTGGTTGTTTGTCCCGTTAACATTGGGGCTCAGCTTTATCATAGCTTTTATGGAAACCATCTATGTGAAGACAGGTAATGAAGAGTGGAAACGCATTACCAAATTCTGGATGAAATTGTTTGGAATCAACTTCGCCATTGGTGTGGCAACGGGTATTATACTGGAGTTTGAGTTCGGAACCAACTGGTCAAACTATTCGTGGTTTGTAGGCGATATTTTTGGCGCCCCTCTGGCCATTGAGGGTATCATGGCTTTCTTTATGGAAAGTACATTTATTGCTGTTATGTTTTTTGGTTGGGGTAAGGTGAGTAAAAGGTTTCACTTAACAGCAACCTGGCTAACAGCTGCTGGTGCCAACTTGTCGGCCTTGTGGATTTTAGTAGCCAATGGCTGGATGCAGAACCCGGTAGGTATGAAATTTAATCCCGAAACTGCTCGAAATGAGATGGAAAACTTCTGGGACGTTTTCTTATCACCAACAGCCGTTACTAAGTTCCTGCATACAACAACATCAGGTTATGTGTTGGCTGCTTTGTTTGTTGTAGGTATCAGTAGCTGGTTTTTACTAAAGAAGCGACATGTTTTATTCGCCAAGCGAAGTATTGTGATCGCAGCTATCTTTGGTTTGGTATCATCGGTTATGTTAGTGGCTACAGGTGATGGTTCAGCACGAGATGTTGCCAAAACACAACCGATGAAGTTCGCCGCAATGGAATCGCTTTATGAAGGACAAACACAGGCGCCCTTAATTGCGATTGGTTTGTTTGGTAAAGAGCACGACGACCCAATGAACCGTTCGTCAGAGCAGGAGTTTCTGGTGAAGATTGAAATTCCCAATATGCTTTCGTATTTGGCTTTCTTAAAGGTAGATGCCTTTGTGCCAGGTATAAAGGATTTGGTGTTGGGTAACGAGCAGTATAACATTATGTCGTACAAAGAAAAGATTCTTCGCGGTTATGAGGCGCAGCAAACGCTCAAGGCTTTTAAAGAAGCGAAAGGTGTTGATGAGGCAGAGTATGGTCGCTTAAAGGCTAAATTTGACGATAAAGAATGGGTTGAGAATTACTTCCGATATTTTGGTTATGGCAATTATTACGATCCTAACCCTGAACAGTTGGAGTTGAATGCTTTTAAAATTGTACCTCCAATCTCTTTGTCATTTTATGCTTTCCACATCATGGTGATATTAGGTGGGCATTTTATGCTGTTATTTATGGTAGTACTGTGGTTGATTTATCGCAAGAAACTGGAAACAAACAAAGTGGTGCTTTACACAGCTCTGTGGACTATTCCATTGGCTTACATCGCCAGTCAGGCTGGTTGGATTGTTGCTGAAGTGGGGCGTCAGCCGTGGGTTATTCAAGACTTGATGCCAACCATGACCGCTGTATCTAAAATTGATACCAGTTCGGTGATGATCACGTTCTGGCTATTTACCATCACCTTTGTTGCTTTAGCGATTGCTGAAGTGAGAATTATGGTAAAGCAAATTAAAAACGGACCAAAAGAAGGAGGGCACAACTAATGTTTGGAGAATTATCACATTTAGCATTACAACAATATTGGTGGGTTATCGTTTCGCTACTGGGGGCACTTTTAGTTTTCCTCATGTTCGTACAGGGCGGTCAAACCCTGATTTATACCATTGGTAAAACGAATATGGAACGCACGATGCTAGTCAATACATTGGGGCGTAAATGGGAGTTTACGTTTACAACATTGGTGACATTTGGAGGTGCGTTTTTTGCATCCTTCCCTTTGTTTTACAGCACAAGTTTTGGTGGTGCCTACTGGGTTTGGATGGCCATTCTATTTGCATTTGTTTTGCAGGCCATTGCCTACGAGTTTCGTTCGCGACCCAACAATGTGTTCGGCGCCCGAACTTATGAGACCTTTTTATTGATTAACGGGTTGTTAGGAACAGTGTTGATTGGGACAGCCGTGGCTACTTTTTTCACCGGCTCTGCTTTTTCGGTGAATGAAATGAATCAATCGCAATGGGAGTTGAAGTCGCACGGATTAGAAGCAGCCCTGAATCTTCATAATTTATCATTGGGCTTAGCTGTGTTCTTTCTGGCCCGTGTTTTAGGCCTGCTGTATTTTATGAACAGTATCCAGAGTGAAGAAATTTTTGACAGAGCGAAAAAGCATTTAATTATCAATGCCATTCCATTCCTGGTCTTCTTCCTCACTTTTGTTATCTGGTTGATGGTGCGCGATGGTTTTGCGGTTCATCCAGAAACGAAGGAAGTGGTGATGGAGCCGTATAAATATTTCAGGAATCTGTTGGCCATGCCAATTGTCCTCATCTTATTCCTGGTGGGAGTTATTGGTGTCTTACTCGGTCTGGGAGCGAGCATCTTTAAAGCCGATTGTACCAAAGGGATCTGGGCAGCTGGTGCAGGAACGGTGTTGACCGTGTTTAGCTTGTTGCTGGTAGCTGGGTTTAACAATACCGCTTTCTACCCTTCCACTTTTGACTTGCAAAGCTCCTTAACGATTCAAAATGCGTCATCCAGTCATTTTACGCTAACGGCTATGAGCTATGTGTCGCTATTAGTGCCATTTGTTTTTGCTTACATCTGGTATGTGTGGAAGGCCATGAATAACACGCCAATTGATGAAGACGAGATGCAATCAGACGATATACACGTATATTAATTATTAATCATCAAGAAAAGGAAAGAGAAGTGGTCTTGATTCTTTTGTCTTGATACTTGATACTTTAAAAGATGAAGTACTTACACGAAATATTATGGTATCTGTCGTTACCATTAACAATAGTCATTAGCTACTATGCGGTTTTATTCGGATTGAAAAAATTCAATAAACTGACAGAAGCAGAAGAGCAACAAAACGATGAATAAACAACAAACCCGGTATCATAACGATGCCGGGTTTGTTGTTTTATAGCGAATGTCATTTATTTAATTCCCAATATCCATTTGGCGGTTGAAATTACTATGTAGTAAAGTATCACAGCTGCAATACCTCCTACGCCAAGCAGAGCAATAAATACGATGGCCAAAAACAGCAACACAAAGCGTTCTTTGTTTTCGGCCCATTTCATGTTTTTAAATTTAAGCGAGAACATGGGGACCTCGCTAATGAGCATGATTGAGAAGAAACCGATAACAATTAATATAACTACCGGGGATAACCAGTTGAACCATTCGGGCGATTCAATAAATTTATAGGCGAAAGCTGCCGTAAAAATACCGGTAGCCGTTGTTGTTAAGCCCAGAAAGTTCTCCGTCTGGCGTGTATCAACGTTAAACTTGGCCAATCGTAAAGCAGCAAAAGCTACCATTATAAACGGTAGGAGCACCAATACCTGTTGAAGGGTTGTTAACTGAAAAAAGTTAATGGCGTAGCTACCTGTTAACTGGTATTTTATAATGGTGGACCATATGGCAGCCGGAGCAGCTCCAAAACTAATGAGGTCGGCCAATGAATCCAGTTCTTTGCCTATGTCGCTGTAGGCTTTTAATGCCCTTGCGGCAAAGCCATCACTAAAATCAAAAAAAGCACCGGCAAATATCAGCCAAATAGCTATATCGATACGGGCATTAAGTGCAAAGAAAATCGCGATGACACCACAAAGCACATTAAGGCTCGTTAAAAAGTTAGGAATATGTTGTTTGATATTCATGTTTAATTTTTTTTTCGAAAGTAAGGCAATCGCGCTGAGATTCAAAATATGTACGTTTATTTCACTGTATTTAAGAAAATGTTAAGGTGATGAAATCTTTTTGAAAACTTTGAAACAAAATGTTTCTTTGCGCATTGAACAATTAAAATTTCCGGATGATGTGGACACAAGAATTATCAGTAGACAATGTAAGCATTGATAATGAACATAAACAACTCTTTGCTTTAATCGACAACTTTTACAAAGGCATTAAAGACAATTCACCCAAGGAGCGTTTAGAAGAATTAATTTTAGGTTTAGTTAGTTATACCAAAACGCATTTTAGTAATGAAGAACTGCACATGAGTAGAATGGGTTATCCGGACTTAGCATCCCATAAGGAGCTACATGAGGTATTTGTCAAAAATGTTACAGGGTATTATGACCGATTAAAAGGAGGTAAACTGATTTTATCTATTGAAGTGACTAACTTTTTAAAGGATTGGCTAGTCAATCATATCAAAGGTTCTGATCAGCAATATGCTGCATTTGAATTGGCTCAAAAAGTATGATGCAGATCAATTAACTTTTAATTAATACAAATAATAGTGAAAAATATTTGCAATTGTAAATATTGACATTACATTTGTATCGGATTAAAAATTACAAATGGGCAATTTTACACATCATCATCATCATTTTTTACTGCAAAGCTGGTAGGCGGTGCTTGATGTGTGTATAAATTAAAATATCAAGAAAGGCTTATCAGAAATGATAAGCCTTTCTTATTTCAACAAAATTAAACATGACAACAGTACAATTTCATATTCATCATCATCATTTCTTATCCCGGCGGATGGGCTAGGTTGTTGTATATGAAACTATATGGTACTAAGGCTTATCCGAATGCGGGTAGGCCTTTTTTATTGCTAATAATTAAATAGAACATAACATGGAAACTAAATTAAGGATTGCTTTACAAAAAAAAGGTCGATTAAACGATGACTCGATGAAACTGCTTAAAGAGGCAGGGATTAAGTTTAATGTTGGAAGTGGCAAGTTGGTCGCTTCATCGCCAAATTTCCCAATTGAAGTATTGTTTTTGCGCGATGACGACATACCGCAAACAGTGGCCGATGATGTGGCCGATATTGGAATTGTTGGTGAAAACGAAATGGCCGAAAAGGGCTTCGACCTGAAAGTTGTGAAGCGTTTAGGTTTCAGTAAATGCCGCCTGTCACTGGCTATTCCAAAGGCCGAAGAATACACTGGCCTAAAATATTTCGAGGGTAAGAAAATAGCGACATCATATCCTGTTATCCTCGATAACTTCTTAAAAAAAGAAGGTATCAACGCCGAGATCCACGAGATTGCAGGTTCGGTGGAGATTGCGCCGGGTATTGGATTAGCCGATGCTATATTTGATATTGTTAGTTCGGGAAGTACTTTGGTTGCCAATCGATTGAAGGAAGTTGAAGTGGTGATGAAGTCGGAAGCCTTGTTGGTGGCTGGAGGTAACCTTTCTCCCGAGAAGCAAGCTTTGTTGGATGAGATGTTGTTTAGGATAGAATCGGTGATGGCGGCCAACTCCAATAAATACATTTTGATGAATGTTCCAAACGAAAAGATTGACGAGATTGTTAAAATACTACCCGGAATGAAAAGTCCCACCGTATTGCCTTTAGCCGAAAGTGGGTGGAGCTCGGTTCACTCGGTTATTAAAGAGAAGAAGTTCTGGGAAATCATTGGCCAGCTGAAATCATTGGGTGCTGAAGGCTTGTTGGTAGTGCCTATTGAAAAGATGATACTTTAAAAGACGGAATAATAAAATGCTAGTTGCTAGTCTCTAGCCTCTGGCAAATAAAAGAAGAACGATGCAAAAAATAGTATATCCACCAAAAGAAGCATGGCAGAAGCTATTGGAGCGACCCGATAATGGTTTAGAAGATGTGTATGATACTGCCCGGGGAATTCTTGATGATGTAAAGCGTAATGGTGATGCAGCCTTGCTGAAGTATACGCGCATGTTTGATGGTGCCGAACTAAGAGCCCTGGAAGTTTCGCAGAAAGAAATTGATGAAGCTTGCTTACAAGTGAGTAGTGATTTGAAAGATGCTATCCTGGTGGCCAAACAAAACGTTGAAACATTCCACGAGGCACAAAAGACACAGAAAGAAATTGTGGAGACTATGCCAGGCGTTCAATGTTGGCAAAAAAGTGTGGCCATTGATAGTGTTGGTCTTTATATTCCCGGTGGCACAGCTCCCCTTTTTTCAACGGTGCTGATGTTAGGCATACCGGCCAAAATTGCCGGTTGTAAAGAAGTGGTGCTTTGTACACCCGCCGATAAAGAAGGAAAAGTAAATCCGGCTATATTATATGCGGCTTCGTTGGTAGGGGTCAATCGTATTTTTAAATTAGGCGGTATTCAGGCAGTTGGTGCCATGGCTTATGGTTCTGAGACAGTGCCGTCGGTGGCTAAAATATTTGGACCGGGAAATCGCTTTGTTACGGCTGCCAAGCAGTTGGTGAGTTTAAAGGATGTGGCGATTGATATGCCCGCGGGTCCGTCAGAGGTGATGGTGCTAGCCGACGAAAGTGCTGACGCTACTTTTGTAGCCTCTGATTTATTATCCCAGGCCGAGCATGGAGCTGATAGTCAGGTGCTATTTGTGACTGATAGCGAAGACTTGTTGACAGAGGTTGAAAAAGAGGTGGAGTTACAATTACAAGCATTGCCACGCAAGGATATCGCAGAGAAAGCCTTGTCAAATAGTCGTCTGATTGTATTGAAGAATGCTGATGAAATGTTGGAGCTATGCAACCAATATGCTCCTGAACACTTGATTATTTCGATGCGCGACGATGAAGCGATCGGTAATAAGGTAGTAAATGCAGGATCGGTTTTCCTTGGGAATTATTCACCAGAGAGTGCCGGTGATTATGCATCGGGAACGAATCACACTTTGCCAACACATGGTTATGCCAATGCTTTTAGCGGAGTTAATCTTGATAGTTATATGAAAAAAATAACCTTCCAGAAAATCAGTGCATTTGGTTTGGCAAAATTGGGCCCTTCGATTGAAGTGATGGCTGAAGCAGAGCAACTGATGGCGCACAAAAATGCCGTGACCGTTCGATTAAAGAAAATGGGTGGTTAGATTATAATGGCCCCATCACCTTACGGCACTTCCCCTTGGGGAGATACCCTTAGGGAGAGGGGGAGTGTTTTATTACTCTCTACTAACAATATGACTTAAACTATGAAACCACTTAATCAATTATTAAGAACCAATATACAAAACCTGAAACCCTACTCCTCGGCGCGTGATGAATTTACCGGTGAAGCAGCGGTGTTTCTGGATGCTAATGAGAATCCATTTAATGAGCCATATAACCGTTATCCTGATCCATATCAGCGCAAAGTGAAGGGAAAGATTGCTGAGCTAAAGGGTGTTGATACTTCATCTATATTCTTGGGCAATGGAAGCGATGAGCCAATCGACTTATTGTTCCGGGCTTTCTGCGAACCCGGTATTGATAATGTGGTATCCATCGACCCAACATACGGCATGTACCAGGTAGCCGCTGATATCAACAATGTTGAAGTTCGAAAAGTATTATTGACAGAGGATTTTGAGCTAGATGTTGATGGTCTTTTGGATCAATGCGATGACAATAGCAAACTGATGTTTATTTGTTCGCCCAATAATCCAACGGGCAACTGTTTTCGTGAAAGCGATATTGTTCGCTTAGTCAAACAATTTGAAGGCATTGTGGTGCTGGATGAGGCTTATATTGATTTTGCACCTGCGAAAAGTTTACTTTCAAAACTTAATGAGTATCGCAATTTGGTTATACTACAAACATTTTCAAAAGCGTGGGGCATGGCGGGTATTCGCTTGGGAATGGCCTTTGCTTCAAAAGAAATAGTTGAGGTGCTGAGTAATATCAAATATCCATACAATGTGAATGTATTGACGCAGGAAAAGGCATTAGAACTTCTTTTATGTGAGAATGACAAGCAGTTATGGGTAGAGCAATTATTGAACGAGCGGAGCCGAATGGAAAAGGCTTTGTCTCAGTTTTTATTTGTGCAGAAAGTGTATCCCTCTGATGCCAATTACCTCCTGATAAAGGTAATCGAGCCAAAAGCAGTTTATGATTTTTTGGTCAGTAAACAAATCATTATCCGCGATCGTTCAACGGTTTCATTGTGTAAAGGATGCCTGCGCATAACAGTGGGGCAGTCAGCCGAAAATAGCTTATTATTGGAGGCGCTTGACCAGTTTGATTGATGCAAAATTCCCCCTCTCCCTTCGGGCATCTCCCCAAGGGGAGAATTATCCTCTGCATAATCTTCCCTTTAGGGAAGTGCCGAAGGCGATGGGGGAAGGCGGATTTTATACATAACCAAGCTGCAAATAATTTTTGTACTTGATACTCAAATCTTGAAACTAATAAAAATGAAAAAACTACTCTTTATAGATCGCGATGGAACATTAATCCTGGAGCCACCCGTTGATTTTCAGGTAGACAGTCTGGATAAATTGGAGTTTTATCCAGGCGTGTTCCAAAATTTATCCAAAATTGTGGATTTATTGGATTTTGAATTGGTGATGGTGACAAATCAGGATGGTCTTGGAACAGCCTCCTTCCCGGAAGACACCTTCTGGCCGGCTCAAAATAAGATGATGAAAGCCTTGGAAAACGAAGGTATTACCTTTGCTGATGTAATGATTGATCGGTCGTTTCCTGAGGATAATGCACCCACACGTAAACCACGAACTGGCTTGTTAAGTCAATACATGGATGGCGATTGCGATTTGGCCAACTCTTTTGTGATAGGCGATCGTATTACTGATGTTGAATTGGCTAAAAACCTGGGTTGTAAAGCTATATTTCTGAAGGATGAAGAAGCGGCCAATACTGAGCTTAAACAATCCAGGTTGCAGGATGCGTGTGTATTAATAACTAATGCCTGGAGCGATATTGCCACTTTTTTGTTTTCGTCGGAGCGATCGGCAACAGTAGAACGCAACACCGCCGAAACAAAAATAAAGATTGATATTAATTTGGATGGTAAAGGACTGTGTGATATTAACACCGGTTTGAACTTCTTCGATCATATGCTCGAACAGATTGGGCGTCACTCGGGTTGTGATTTAAGCATTAAGGTGGATGGCGATTTACAGGTAGATGAGCATCATACCATTGAAGACACTGCCATCGTATTGGGCGAGGCTATTAAAAAAGCACTGGGCGATAAACGTGGCATCGAACGCTATGGTTTTTGCCTGCCTATGGACGATTGCCTGGCACAAGTAGCATTGGATTTTGGTGGCCGCTCGTGGTTGGTGTGGGAAGCTGACTTTAAGCGCGAGATGATTGGTGACATGCCTACAGAAATGTTTTACCACTTTTTTAAAAGCTTCTCCGATGCAGCCGCCTGTAACCTGAATATTAAAGCCGAAGGACGCAACGAGCATCACAAAATAGAAGGTATTTTTAAAGCCTTGGCCAAAGCCATTAAAGCGGCTATCCGCAAAGATCCGTATAATAACCGGCTGCCAAGTACTAAAGAACTGTTGTAAAGATATAACCGATGTCATCGATTCGAGCGATGACATCGGTTAATACATTATTGAAGTTTAAGTCAAATCCTCCATTTACCCTTACATTGTTAGTTTCTATAAGCTTATAAATACTGTTCTATAGCATAAGCATCCCGCGACCAAAATCCCCACCATTTTCTTCCCATCCCAACAATTTTCACTTATTTTGTTCTTCGTGGTCTATTTGTCTTACCACCTACTGATCTATTGACCTAATGATCTAAAACGATGAACAATAATATCGACCAATTATCACTTCAAAATATATACAATCGTAAGCGATCCGACCGTGATATTTTCCAGGAACTAATGTCCTATAAAGTAAGCGAAGTCCTTTTGATTGCCAATCATTACGATGCCTATAGTATTGTGCGCGAAGGCCGTTTCTTCGATAAAATTTTTGGCGAATACCTGCAGCTGAATCTGTTTACAGCGCCGCGAATCAGCAGTGTGGCTACGCTCGATGAGGCGGAAGAATTGATGCAGGAGCGCGATTTTGATATGATTATCTTAATGGCTGGCCTCGATAAGCAATTGCCTTTGCAAATGAGCGAACGCCTAAAAGAGATTCGACCCGAGGTACCCATATTGTTGATGGTGAATAATAATGCCGATCTCAAGTTTTTTGACGAAGCCAGTGGAAACATCGAGAACATCGACCGCGTGTTTGTGTGGAATGGCGATTCGCGTGTCTTCCTGGCGATGATTAAGTATGTTGAGGACAAAATGAATGTGGAGAAGGACGTGAAGGTGGGTGATGTGCGCGTTATTTTGTTGGTGGAGGATTCGCAAAAATACTACACACGCTACTTGCCTTTGTTGTATTCTATTATTATGCGCCAAACGCAGGCTATTCTGTCAGAGGAGACCAGTGATCAGCTGCATAAGATTATGAAGATGCGTGTTCGTCCTAAGATACTGTTAGTCAGCAATTATGAAGATGCAGTTGAGATAGTTGATAAATACCTGGATAACTTGATTTGTGTGATTTCGGATGTGCAGTATGCGCGCAATGGAGTAGACGATGAGGATGCCGGTGTGGAGCTGATTAAATATGTCAAGTCAAAAACGATTATACCAACCCTCTTGCAATCGTCAGACCCTGAAAATGCGAGAAGGGCCGAAATGATTCACTCCGATTTTATCGACAAAAACTCGGATAGCTTGTCATTGGACATCTATAATTTTATACATCAGAAATTAGGTTTCGGCAATTTTATATTTAAAAATAGTCGTGGCGCAAAAATAGCCGTTGCCCGCAACCTAAAGGAATTTGAAGAATGCATTGAGGAGGTGTCGCCCGAATCGCTTTTGTACCATGCACGCCGGAACGGTATTTCCACCTGGCTGATGGCACGTGGTGAGATTAATATTGCCAAACGACTGCGTCCCTATCGTATCGAGGACTTTGAGAGTTTTACGAAGTTGCGTCAGGCCATCCTAGACGTGTTTGAGGATGTACGTCTTAAGCGTTTGCGCGGAAAAGTGGTTATGTTCGACAAGGAAATGGTGAAAAGTTGCCGTTATATTGTGCGCATTGGCGAAGGTTCCTTTGGTGGTAAAGGGCGCGGTGTGGCCTTTTTATCCAACTTCATCGAAAATATCAACTTCGATCATATCATCGACGATATTAATATTCGAATTCCGTCTACTACCATTATTGGCGCTGGCGAATTCACCCATTTCATTGAAAAGAATAATTTATACAACCTGGCGTTCGTTGAGAAAAAATATGCCGAGATAAAAGAGCTGTTTCTTAAGTCGGAATTGAGCGATGAGGTGAATGAGAAGCTGAAGCAATACGTTGAGGTAATGGACCAACCGTTGGCGGTACGTTCTTCGGGTTTGTTCGAGGATAGTTTATTGCAACCTTTTGCCGGCGTGTATGCTACTTATATGGTGCCTAATAATCATCCGGATGTGAATGAACGATTCCGCCAGTTGTGTACGGCTGTCAAGTTGGTATATGCTTCTATGTTTAGCGACCAGTCAAAGGCTTATTTCGATGCGGTCAACTATAAGATTGAAGAGGAAAAGATGGCTGTTATCATTCAGGAAGTGGTTGGTGGAAAAGTAGGCGATCGTTTCTATCCTAACATAAGTGGCGTGGCTCAGTCGTATAATTACTATCCTTTCTCGTACATGAAACCTGAAGATGGTTTTGCTGTGCTGGCTGTTGGCTTGGGTAAATATGTAGTTGGTGGCGAAAAATCGTATCGTTTCTGTCCGCGACACCCAAAGCTCGAGCTGAATTCCATCCAGGATCAGATAAAAGATTCTCAATCGCACTTTTATGCACTTGATTTGGATAAAACAGATTTCTGCCTGGAGCAAGGGGGCGAAGATGCAGCTATCGTGAAGCTGGCCATCAAGGAAGCTGAGGAAGATGGTAACCTCAAACATTGTGCAACTGTTTATGACTTTAACTATGATCGCATGACCACTGATTTCTCAAAGCGTGGTCCGCGCGTGGTTAATTTCTCTAATATTCTCAAATACGATTATATTCCTTTATCACGTACCCTGGATATGTTGTTGCGTTTCTTTAAAGAAGCCATGGGAGCACCGGTTGAGATTGAGTTTGCAGTTGATTTAGAGCCGGGACGTCGAAATTTACCAACTTTATATTTGCTACAAATTAAGCCATTGATTCGTATCGAAAACAATGTGGACATTGACTTTGATGAGGTGGATAAAGACAAGGTGGTTTTACAGTCGGTGAAAGGAATGGGCAATGGTCGTTTGAATCACATTAAAGATGTGGTGTATATGAATATTGATGTGTTTGATAGAACCAAAACCGCCGAGATGGGTGCCGAGATGGCTGAGATTAATAAATACTTTGAAGAACAAGGCAAAGAATACGTGCTCATTGGGCCTGGTCGTTGGGGTACGCGCGATCGTTTTACCGGTATTCCGGTTTTCTGGTCGCAGATATCGCAAGCACGCGTTATTGTAGAAATGGGCTTGCCCGATTTTCCTTTGGATGCTTCGCTTGGTTCGCATTTCTTCCACAATGTTACTTCTATGAACGTGGGTTATTTTAGTGTGCATCACAACGGTGAGGAGCAGTTTGTAAGTTTGGATAAATTAAATGAACAAAAGCTGGTTCGTGAAACAAGCTATTTTAAACATGTTGAGTTTGAACATCCGCTTACTATTTTAATGGATGGCAAACAACAGAAAGCTGCTATTGTAGTTAATAATAAACCAATAAATATTGATTAGATAATTTCAAAAAGCCTTCTTCGGAGGCTTTTTTAGTTTTGCGAAACAAGAAAAAAGCATCCTAAAATATTGAAAAACATAAAATCAGTTTTTATCTTGATGAAAATCATAGTATTAACAATGGAGATAAACTGAAAGATTTATGAGTAATTCAAAGGATTTCGTATATCCTTCACAAGGTGTGGTGGATGATGCAACAATTAAGTCGTATGAAGATTTATACAAGGCTTCTATTGATAATCGGGAGCAATTTTGGGCTGATGAAGCTGAACGACTTGAATGGTACCAACCTTGGAATAAAGTTTTGGATGATTCCAATCATCCGTTTTACAAATGGTTTGTTGGTGGAAAAACAAATATTATCCACAATGCCATCGACAGACATTTGAAGACTGCTACACGTAATAAATTAGCATTAATTTGGGAAGGCGAACCCGGTGATTTGAAAACTTATTCTTATCATGCCTTGAACCGAGAGGTAGCTGAGTTTGCGAATATACTGAAAGCAATGGGGGTGCATAAAGGCGATATAGTAACGATTTATATGCCACAGATACCCGAACAGATTTTTGCCATGTTGGCGTGTGCAAAAATTGGAGCAGCGCATAGTGTGGTTTATGGTGGCTTTAGTCATGAAGCCCTGGCCGAACGAATCAATGCTGCCAATAGTCGTGTAGTAATAACTGCCGATGGTGGTTTCAGAAGAGGTAAAGCAACCAAGCTGAAAGAAATTGTCAATAAGGCTATGGAATTATCGCCTACCATGGAAGTTTGTATCACTGTGAAACGAACAGGTGAAGATGTTTATATGGAAAATGATCGTGATTATTGGTATCATGATTTAAAGGCCTTGCCAATTGCCAGCCATAAATGTAAGACCGAGCAAATGGATGCCGAAGACATGCTGTTTTTATTATATACATCCGGTTCAACAGGTAAGCCGAAGGGTTTGGTGCATACGCATGGTGGATATAGTGTTTACACATCAGCTACTCATCGTATGGTGTTTGATATCAAACCGGAAGACCGCTGGTGGTGTGCTGCTGACCCCGGTTGGATAACCGGACATAGTTACATGGTGTATGGTCCGTTGATTAATGGTTCAACAATTTTTATGTACGAAGGTGCTCCAAATCACCCCTATCCTGATCGCTGGTGGCGGATGGTTGATAAATATGGGATAACCGTTCTATATACTTCACCTACTGCCATACGAGGTTTAATGCGTTATGGAGAGTCCTGGGTCAACCGTCATGATATTAGTTCACTGCGTCTGTTGGGTTCGGTAGGTGAACCAATTAATCCTGAAGCATGGCGCTGGTATCACGAGGTGATAGGTGATAAAAAATGCCCTATTATGGATACCTGGTGGCAAACTGAAACGGGTGGATTTGTCATCACACCTCTGCCAATTACCCCACTTAAACCGGGTTCTGCCACGAAACCATTTTTCGGTCATGAAATTGGGGTAGTGGATGAAAAGGGAGATGATGTGTCAGTGAACGATGTTGGTGCTTTAGTTATTAAGAATCCATGGCCAGGAATGGCTCGAACAATTATGGACGACGATGAGCGCTATAAAGAAACCTATTGGGCTAAATTTGATGCACAAAAATATTACCATGCTGGCGACTCTGCAAGAAAAGACGAGGATGGTTATTATTGGATTATAGGTCGAAGTGACGATGTAATAAAAGTCAGTGGCTATCGATTAGGCACAGCCGAAATAGAAAGTGCAGCCGTCAGTCACCCTGATGTGGCCGAAGCAGCAGCAATTGCATTGCCACATGAATTAAAAGGTAGTGGCATTCATGTTTATGCCATTCTTAAAGCCGGCAAAGAAGGAACGCGTGAATTAGCAAAGGAAGTGATAGAACATGTGGCAAAAGTTATGGGGCCGATTGCAAAACCTGAGGAAGTGGTTTTTGAACAGTCATTACCAAAGACACGAAGTGGAAAAATCATGCGTCGTGTTTTAAAGGCGCGGGCGCTGGGTGAAGACGAAGGGGATTTGAGTACTTTAGATGATTGATAAAACAAAAGGCAAGCTCATGAGCTTGCCTTTTGTTTTTATGCTAGCAGCTATTAGCTGACATCTATTTTTATCCCTGATAAGTGCTGTAACCGTTTGTCGCCATTTTACGGTCAACTTTCTTCACTAATCCCTGTAAAACTTTACCAGGACCAACTTCAGTGAAAGATGATACACCATCAGCAATCATGTTCTGAACGGTTTGTGTCCAGCGAACAGGAGCTGTTAACTGTGCAACAAGGTTTTCTTTTATAGTAGCTGGTTCTGTTACTGCTTGTGCATTAACATTTTGGTAAACCGGACAGATAGGTGTGCTGAACTCAGTTGCCTCAATAGCAGCTGCTAATTCAGTACGTGCAGGCTCCATAAGAGGTGAATGGAAAGCTCCACCAACAGGTAGCTTAAGGGCACGTTTGGCACCTTTTTCAGTTAATAGTTCACATGCTTTATCAACACCCGCAATTGAACCAGAGATAACTAATTGTCCCGGGCAATTGTAGTTAGCTGCTACTACAACATCTTCAATGCTTTCACAAACTTCTTCAACAACTGCGTCTTCCAATCCTACAATGGCAGCCATTGTTGATGGTTCAATTTCACAAGCCTTTTGCATCGCTTGTGCACGCTGTGAAACTAGTTTTAACCCATCTTCAAAATTCATGGCGCCAGCTGCAACTAAAGCAGAGAACTCACCTAAAGAGTGACCGGCAGTCATTTCTGGTTTAAAATCTTCGCCCAATGTTTTGGCTAATATCACCGAGTGTAAAAAGATGGCAGGTTGAGTAACTTTCGTTTGTTTTAGGTCTTCGTCAGTTCCTTCAAACATTAAGTCGGTGATACGAAATCCTAAAATTTCATTTGCTTTTTCAAATAGTTCCTTCGCCATTGGTGAGTTTTCGTACAAATCTTTACCCATTCCAACGTACTGGGCACCCTGGCCCGGAAATACAAATGCTTTCATAATTGCTTTTTTTATAAGGCAGGCCACAAGTGTTGTTAAGAACGTTAATTGTTGTTTTTGTGACCTGCTTAATAATTTAAATTGTTAATGAATCTCATCCCGGTATTTGGGGCCTTATGCTGCTAAACAACAAAGGCTCACGGTTGACGAGAGCCATTAATTCTTTTAATTTATCTGGCAAAGATAAAGCATAAATTTGCTATCGACCTAATAAAAAGTTCAACAATTGCATTTTTGACTATTCGTTAGCTAAGCTCCAAAGAGTCAGAAAGCTTGTTTTTACTATGGCTTCAAACTTTTGCCAGTCAATACGCTCAGCATGATCGCTTGGCATGTGATATGATTCGTGTCCGCCTGTGTGAAACCACATAATCGGGATACCTTTTTTTGCAAATGGCGCATTGTCGCTGCCACTGGTTGGGTCGTCCCAAGCGCTGTAATTGATCTTTAAACCGAATTGATAGTCTTTGTTGAAAGATGAACACAACTTCTCGGCTTGTTGCCAGCTTTTTGTATATAATAAGGTAACAGCCGAATCGGGTTGTTCGTAATTATAACTGCGTCCAATCATATCATAGTTGTGGTAATATTTTACCTTATCAATATCTTTATAAGTATTGACAAAATACCTCGAACCTAGCAAACCTCTTTCTTCCGCTGTCCAATTGGCAAAAATAACAGTTCGTTTAGGTTGAATGCCTGTTGCCATAAAAGCTCTTGCAATAGCTACGGTACCTATTGCGCCCGAACCATTGTCGTCGGCTCCATTCCAGATGTAACCCTCATACATGCCCAAATGATCATAGTGGGCGCCAACTACGATAATCTCATCCGGTTTTTCAGAACCTTCAATAACAGCTATAACATTCTGACATTTTTTAGACTCTACACTGGCCTTGGTGATTAATTGAGCAGAAGTATAGTTGAGTTTTGGTGCTGTGGTTTTTAGTTGTTCAAGATTGTTTAGGTATTGTTCAATAAACTGGTCAAAGTCAGGAATCAAATCGGTCATTATCGCTTTAGATACTTTATAAAAGTAAGGCCCCTGCTTCTTTTCATCGGGCAGAAACAAACTCTTTTTGTAAATGCCGGATGAGCGTTTGCTTAGTTCTTTTTCAGACTGGGCAATAGGTGCTGGTGATTCCTCTATTGATTGAGTAAGATATGGATCATTCAAGTCATATTCGAGAACGGCAACTGCGCCGGATTTTTGAAGTGCGTTATTTTTTATCTGGTTCCACTCACGCTCTGGTTGAGCTTCAAGCATATGTTTAAGAGGACTATCTGCTTTTGCTTTTGGCAAGCCTGAAATACGAATTAATACTTTGCCTTGACATTTTTTTAGGTTGATTTCATTTAATTGTTCGTTGTTAATGCCATATCCTCCCCATATAAACTCAGAGCTAATATTATAGGATTCAGTCACTCGTTCTGCACGCAGATGTGTGGGGAATGAATAAGTTTTGCTTGTAACTTTATTTGACAGAACAATTGAAGCTTGGGCAGGCGTTGCGGCAATCAATAAAGGTACATTCTGAAAATAGGTAGTGTTGTCAATAGTGGTAAGGCCTGCTGTCTTATATAGTGATGCCAGGTAATCGGCTGCCATGTAGGCGCCTTTGGTGGTTGCTTCTCGCCCTTCAAACCAATCAGACGATAAAAAGCTCAATTCGGCCTCTAAACTGTTTCGGTTTATCGTAGCCAATGCAGTTCTGATATTTTCTTGAGCAAAAATAGCTTGAACTGTCGTAATAAAAAGTATTGGTAGAATGATTAGTTGCTTGTACATGTGTTGTAATTTTTATTTAGCGAATTTATGGCATGAAATTAGTTAAACAAGGGCCGGCTTGTAGATAATTGAGGAAACATGTTCAAAAAGCGAATTGACGAACTAACAAATTGTTTTCCAAAGAGAAAAAATAGAATGATTTAGAAAAAAATAACAATTAGCATGTTCTTTTTCCATTGAAAATTAGTACTTTTGCAGCGCTTTTTTGTCTAAAATTGTCAAAAAGGCTGAAAATCAGTGGGGTTTTATAAGGGATTAGTGTATCTTTGCACCCCATTTATAACGAAATTGTTTAATACAATATATTTAAATTTTATGCCAACAATTCATCAGTTAGTTAGAAAAGGACGAAACAAGCAGGTGGAAAAAAGTAAGTCACGTGCTTTAGATGCATGTCCTCAAAGACGAGGCGTGTGTGTGAGGGTGTATACCACTACACCAAAGAAACCTAACTCAGCCATGAGAAAGGTAGCCAGGGTGCGTTTAACCAACGGTAAGGAGATAAACGCTTACATTCCAGGAGAAGGACACAACCTACAAGAGCACTCGATTGTGTTAGTGCGTGGCGGTCGTGTTAAAGACCTTCCGGGTGTGCGTTATCACTTAGTGCGTGGAGCATTAGATGCATCAGGAGTAGACGGACGTACGCAGCGCCGTTCAAAGTATGGTACTAAGCGACCTAAAGCTGCTAAAAAGTAATTAAAGACATTGTGAAGTGCGTTGTTTACTTGGTTAGTTAACTGGATGAGTAAATGTTAAACATTGAAGACTAGTAAAGACAGCCAAGACGAATAACAAAGTAAACAAAAGAGAAGATGAGAAAAAGTAAACCAAAAAAGAGGATCCTTCTTCCGGATCCAAAGTTCAACGATCAAACAGTTACTCAGTTTGTGAATAACATGATGTTGGACGGTAAAAAATCAATCGCTTTCAAAATCTTTTACGATGCTATGGATCGTGTAGCTGAAAAAGCTGAAAAAGAAGGAAAGCCAGTATTGGAATTTTTCAAAAAAGCACTTGAAAATATTACTCCATCGGTTGAGGTAAAAAGCCGACGTGTTGGTGGTGCAACTTTTCAGGTTCCAACTGAAATTCGTCCGGCCCGAAAGGCGTCCATCGGCATGAAGCACTTGATTCTTTTCGCTCGTAAGCGTAGCGGAAAATCAATGGCAGAAAAATTATCTGCTGAAATTGTTGCTGCATACAACTTAGAGGGCGGTGCCTTCAAGAAAAAAGAAGACATGCATAAAATGGCAGAAGCGAACCGTGCTTTTGCTCACTTCAGATTTTAATCTAAATATTTAAGAAATTATTGTCATGGGAAAGGCAGATCTTAAAAAGACCAGGAACATAGGAATTATGGCTCACATCGATGCCGGTAAAACAACGACTACTGAGCGTATCTTGTTTTACACTGGTATCACTCACAAAATTGGTGAGGTGCACGATGGTGCAGCTACTATGGACTGGATGGAGCAAGAGCAAGAGCGTGGTATTACCATTACTTCTGCTGCTGTTACAACTAACTGGATTTACGAAGGTGTTGAAAACAAAATTAACATCATCGATACCCCAGGTCACGTTGACTTTACAGTAGAGGTAGAGCGTTCACTACGTGTGTTGGATGGTGCTGTTGCATTATTTTGTGCTGTAGGTGGTGTTGAGCCACAGTCTGAAACTGTATGGCGTCAGGCTAACAAGTACAATGTTCCTCGTATTGGTTTCGTTAACAAAATGGACCGTTCAGGTGCTAACTTCTTCGAAGTAGTACGTCAGGTTCGTGAAATGTTAGGAGCTAATCCAATTCCTCTTCAGATTCCTATTGGTGCTGAAGAAAACTTCGAGGGTGTTATCGATTTGATCGAAAACAAAGCCGTTGTTTGGTTCGATGATGAGCAGTTAGGTTCTCGTTACGAGCTACAGGAAATTCCTGAAAACTTGAAAGCAGAAGCTGAAGAGTGGAGAGGAAAATTAATTGAAGCTGTAGCTGAGCACGATGATGAATTAATGGAGCGTTATTTCGAAGATCCTGAATCAATTACTCGCGACGAGATGATTGAGGTAATTCGCAAGGCGACTATTGCTCAGACAATCACACCAATGATGTGTGGTTCAGCGTTTAAAAACAAAGGTGTTCAGCGTTTGTTAGATGCTGTTATCCAGTATTTACCATCTCCAAGTGATATCGGAACCATCGAAGGTGTTAATCCTAAGACAGGTGAAGAAGTAACATACGAAATGGATGAAGATCAGCCTTTATCAGCATTAGCATTTAAAATTGCTACTGACCCATTCGTTGGTCGTTTAGCATTTATGCGTGTTTATTCTGGTAAGATTGACGCTGGTTCATACGTATTAAATACACGTACTGATAAAAAAGAGCGTATCTCTCGTTTATATCAAATGAAATCAAACAAGCAGTTACCACGTGAGGTTATCGCAGCTGGTGATATCTGTGCTGGTGTTGGTTTCAAAGATATCCGTACTGGTGATACACTTTGTGACGAGAAACACCCAATCGTATTGGAATCAATGGATTTCCCAGAGCCAGTAATTGGTGTTGCTGTTGAGCCATTGTCACAAAAAGATATGGATAAGTTAGGCGTTGCTCTTGGTAAATTAGCTGAAGAGGATCCTACATTTAAAGTAAATACTAACGAAGAAACTGGTCAGACTGTTATTTCTGGTATGGGTGAGCTTCACCTTGAAGTACTTATCGACCGTTTGAAGCGTGAGTTTAAAGTAGAATGTAACCAGGGTGCACCTCAGGTAACTTATAAAGAAACAATCACTCAGGAAGTTGAGCTTCGCGAAGTATTCAAGAAGCAGTCTGGTGGTCGTGGTAAATTTGCCGATATCCAGTTCCGCATGGGACCTGCCGAAGAAGGTAAAGTAGGTCTTCAGTTCGAAAGCACAATTAAAGGTGGTAACATTCCTAAAGAATTTATCCCTTCAATTGAGAAAGGTTTCAAAGAAGCTATGTTGAATGGTGTACTTTGCGGTAGTGAAGTAGAAGCATTGAAAGTAGAAGTATTTGATGGTTCTTTCCACGCTGTCGATTCAGACCAGTTGTCATTCGAAATTTGTGCCCGTCAAGGATTTAAATCAGCATCTGCACAAGCTAAGCCTCAGTTATTGGAGCCTATCATGCGTGTTGAAGTTGTGACTCCTGAAGAGTACATGGGTGATATCATCGGTGACTTCAACAAGCGTCGTGGTCAGGTAGAAGGTATGGAATCTAAAGCTGGTGCTCGTGTAGTAAAAGCTAAGGTGCCATTGGCAGAGATGTTTGGTTACGTAACAGCATTACGTACGATCTCATCTGGTCGTGCTACTTCATCAATGGAATTCTTAGAGTACGCAGCTGTACCTAAGCAAATCGCTATTGAAGTAGTTAAAGAAGCAAAAGGAAAAGTAGAATTATTATAACACAATTAGTGTTCTCACTATGAGTCAGAAAATTAGAATAAAACTTAAATCTTACGATCACAACTTGGTTGACAAGTCAGCTGAGAAGATCGTGAAGACAGTTAAGAGCACTGGTGCAGTAGTAAGCGGTCCTATTCCGCTTCCTACTCACAAGCGTATCTTCACTGTGTTGCGCTCCACATTTGTGAACAAGAAATCACGTGAGCAGTTTCAATTATCATCTTACAAGCGTTTGATCGATATTTATAGCTCTACAGCTAAAACGATTGATGCTTTGATGAAGTTAGAATTGCCTAGTGGTGTAGAAGTAGAAATTAAAGTGTGATAATCTTAAATGTTTAAACAATGCCAGGACTAATTGGAAAAAAAATCGGAATGACATCCGTTTTCAGTGCCGATGGTAAAAATGTGCCATGCACTGTTATCGAAGCAGGCCCTTGCGTAGTTACACAGGTTAAAACTGTGGAAACTGATGGCTACGAGGCTGTACAGTTGGCGTTTGACGACAAAAAAGAAAAGAGCACAAACCAACCTGAAGCAGGTCACTTTAAAAAGGCCGGTTCAGCACCAAAGCGTAAAGTTGTAGAATTCCACGAATTCGAAAACGAATTAAAGCTTGGTGAAGAGGTTAATGTGAATCTTTTCGAAGAAAACGCTTTTGTTGATATCACTGGTATCTCAAAAGGTAAAGGTTTTCAAGGTGTCGTAAAGCGTTACAACTTTAGAGGTGTGGGTGACGCTACACACGGTCAGCACAACCGCTTACGCGCTCCTGGATCTATTGGTGCAGCATCCTACCCAGCAAGGGTTTTTAAAGGCATGCGCATGGCAGGTCGTACAGGTGGTGACAGAGTTAAGGTTGAAAACCTTAAAGTGATTAAAGTAATTCCTGAGAACAACCTTATTTTGGTTAAAGGTTCAGTACCAGGAGCAAAAGGCTCATATCTAATTATTGAAAAGTAATGGAACTGAACGTATTAACAATTGAAGGAAAAGAAACCGGAAGAAAGGTAAATTTACCTGAAGCGGTGTTCGGAATTGAGCCCAGCGACCACGCCATTTACTTGGATGTAAAACAATACTTGGCTAATAATCGTCAAGGGACTCATAAGTCAAAGGAACGTGCTGAGATTACGGGTTCAACTCGTAAAATCAAAAAGCAAAAAGGTACTGGTACAGCTCGTGCTGGTAGCATTAAGTCTCCTGTTTTCGTAGGTGGAGGTCGTGCATTCGGTCCTCGTCCACGTAACTACCGTTTTAAGTTGAATAAAAAACTTAAGCAGTTAGCTCGTAAATCTGCGTTAGCATACAAAGCACAAACTCAAATGATCACTGTTTTGGAAGACTTCAACTTCGAAGCGCCAAAAACAAAAGACTATGCAGCTTTGGTTACCAACCTAAAGTTAAATGGTCAGCGTTCATTGTTAGTGTTAAAAGAAGCTAACGATAACATCTACCGTTCAGCTCGCAACATTCAGCGTGCCGAGGTAGTGACATTAGATGAACTGAATACATTTGACATCATGAAAGCTAAAAACTTGGTGTTGGTTGAAAGTTCTGTAGAAGAATTCGGTAAACTGTTTAACGCATAAGGAGGCTCGTCATGAAAGTTATTATTAAACCAATTGTAACTGAAAAGATGACAGAACTAGGCGAGAAGTTGAATCGCTTCGCATTCGTTGTTGATAAGAAAGCTAACAAGCTTCAGATCAAAGACGCTGTTGAAGAATTATACAACGTAAGCGTTGAGTCTGTCAATACAATGGTATACGCGGGTAAATCAAAGTCGCGTTACACAAAGAGTGGAGTTATTGTTGGTAGAACAAATTCCTTCAAAAAAGCTGTTGTAACACTAGCAGAAGGAGATACTATTGATTTTTATAGCAATATCTAATAAAAATGGCAGTAAGAAAACTAAAGCCCACAACACCGGGGCAGAGACACAAAATTATTGGTGCGTTTGATACGATTACATCAGCGTCACCAGAAAAGTCCTTATTGAGGCCATTAAAGAAATCCGGAGGTAGAAATAACTCTGGTAAAATGACCGTTAGAAATATCGGTGGTGGTCACAAAAGGAGATACAGGGTAATCGACTTTAAGCGTAATAAAGACGGTGTTAACGCAACAGTTGAGTCAATTCAATACGATCCTAACCGGAGTGCTCGTATTGCATTGCTAGCTTACGCTGATGGAGAAAAAAGGTACATTCTTGCACCTAATGGGTTGCAGGTTGGTCAAGCTATTGCTTCAGGACCAGGGGTTGCTCCTGAGATTGGTAACAGCTTACCATTAAGCGAGATTCCTTTAGGTTCCATTATTCACAACATCGAATTGCGTCCGGGCCAGGGAGGTACAATGGCACGTAGTGCTGGTACTTTCGCACAATTGGCTGCTCGTGAAGGAAAATACGCGGTTGTTAAATTGCCTTCAGGCGAAACAAGAATGGTATTAGTTACATGTCGTGCTACTTTAGGTGCGGTTGGTAACTCTGACCACGCTCTTGAGCGTTCAGGAAAAGCTGGACGTAGCCGTTGGTTGGGTCGTCGTCCACGAGTTCGTGGTGTGGCAATGAACCCAGTTGATCACCCAATGGGTGGTGGTGAAGGTCGTTCGTCAGGAGGACACCCAAGATCTCGTACAGGGGTATTGGCTAAGGGTTATAAAACTCGTCATCCTAAGAAGGCTTCTAATCAATTTATCATTGAAAGAAGAAAAAAATAACCGGTTAAATTAAACGAATATGAGCAGATCATTAAAAAAAGGCCCATTTATCGACTTTAAACTGGAAAAGAAAGTTCTGGCACAGAACGAGTCAGGTAAGAAATCAGTTATTAAGACTTGGGCACGTGCGTCTATGATTTCTCCGGAATTTGTAGGACACACTATTGCTGTACACAACGGTAATAAGTTTATCCCGGTTTATGTTACTGAAAATATGGTAGGACACAAATTAGGCGAATTTGCCCCAACCCGTACTTATCGCGGTCATGGTGGTAATAAGAAAAAGTAATTGGCCTGCCAATATTTAAATTCTTTAAACAGTAAAAAATGGGTGCAAGAAAAAGAATAAGAGCTGAAAAAATAAAGGAAGCTAAGAAGTCCGATTACTTCGCAAAGCTTAACAATGTACCGACTTCACCTAGGAAAATGCGTCTTGTTGCCGACATGATCCGAGGTAAAGAGGTGAACCTTGCTCTGGACATGCTGAAATTCTCATCGAAAGAAGCTTCCAGAAGGGTTGAGAAACTGTTGCTTTCTGCTATCGCTAATTGGAAAGAAAAGAACGAAGGTGTTCGCATCGAAGACGCTAACCTTTATGTGAGTGAGATCGCGGTTGATTCAGGCCGTATTTTGAAACGTTTACGTCCGGCCCCACAAGGTCGTGCGCACCGTATCAGAAAGCGTTCGAACCACGTAACGTTACGCGTTGCAAGCAAAGTAGTATCAAGTGAAACACAAGAAAACTAATAGCTAGATGGGACAAAAAGTTAATCCAATTAGTAACAGGTTAGGAATCATTAAAGGATGGGATTCTAACTGGTATGGAGGAAAGAACTATGGCGACAAGCTATTGGAAGACTCCAAAATCAGAAAGTACCTCAATGCACGTTTAGCTAAAGCAAGTATCTCTCGTATCATTATCGAGCGTACTTTGAAATTGGTTACTATTACCGTTTTCACTGCACGTCCTGGTATCATTATTGGTAAGGGAGGTCAGGAAGTAGATAAACTGAAAGAGGAGCTTAAGAAAATTACCGACAAAGAAGTTCAGATTAACATCTTTGAGGTAAAGAGACCAGAGTTGGACGCTATTATCGTAGCGAAAAACATCGCTCGTCAGGTGGAAGGACGTATCGCATATCGTCGTGCCATTAAAATGGCTATCGCTTCTACCATGCGTATGGGTGCTGAAGGTATCAAAATTCAGATTTCCGGACGTTTGAACGGCGCTGAAATGGCCCGTAGCGAAATGTACAAAGAAGGCCGTACGCCTCTTCATACATTACGCGCCAATATAGACTATGCTCAAGAAGAAGCCTTGACTAAAATGGGTCTGATTGGTATCAAAGTTTGGATCTGTAAAGGTGAGATTTATGGTAAGCCAGATTTATCACCTGCTTTCAACACCAAAGAAAAAGGTGGTGGAAACCGTGGAGGCGGTAGAGGTCCGAGAAGAAGAAATAATAAGAAGTAATTCTCCTTTCACATTAATTGATTAGGAACGATGTTACAACCAAAGAAAGTAAAATTTAGAAGAAGGCAGAAAGGCCGTATGAAAGGCGATGCTCAGCGCGGGCAAGAGCTAGCATTCGGATCTTTCGGTATCAAAGCCTTACAAAGTAAATGGATTACAGGTCGTCAGATTGAAGCTGCTCGTGTTGCGGTAACCCGTTACATGCAGCGTCAGGGACAGATCTGGATTAGAATATTTCCTGACAAACCGATTACTAAGAAGCCAGCCGAAGTACGTATGGGTAAAGGTAAAGGTAGTCCGGAAGGATTTGTGGCCCCTGTTACTCCAGGACGCATTATTTTAGAATGTGAAGGAGTACCTTACGAAGTAGCTAAAGAAGCATTGCGCCTTGCCGCACAAAAGCTTCCGGTAACTACTAAATTCGTTGTGAGAAGAGACTATGTTGAATCAACAAATGCTTAAGGACATGAAAGTAGAAGAAATCAAAGAATTAAGTGTTAGCGAAATTGCTGAGCGTATCGAAACTGAAACTGCCGCTTTGCAGCAGTTGGAATTGAACCACACAACTTCGCCATTGGAAAACCCAATGCAGATTAGACATACTCGTAGAAACATTGCGCGCTTGAAGACTATCTTGAGTCAAAAGCAACAAACTGAAAAATAATTTAGGAGATGGATAGAAATCTTAGAAAAGAGCGTACAGGTATTGTAGCTAGCAACAAGATGGATAAGTCTATCGTCGTATCTGTAGAGATTCGCGAGAAGCACCCCATCTACGGTAAGTTCGTGAAAAAGTCGAAGAAGTTTCACGCGCACGATGAAGACAACACCTGCAATATCGGGGATACTGTGAAAATCATGGAAACACGTCCCTTGAGCAAGACGAAACGTTGGAGATTAGTTGAAATTCTAGAAAGAGCTAAGTAATCATGATACAACAAGAATCTAGACTTGCAGTTGCTGATAACAGTGGAGCCAAAGAAGTATTATGTATCCGTGTTCTGGGTGGAACAAGGAAGCGTTATGCCGGAGTAGGCGATCGTATCGTGGTAACTGTAAAAAGCGCCACGCCTGGCGGTGAATTGAAAAAAGGAACCGTTACAAAGGCTGTAGTAGTGCGCACTAAAAAAGAAGTTAGACGTCAAGATGGTTCCTACATCCGCTTTGATGAAAATGCTTGTGTTTTATTAAACCAGGCAGGCGAAATGAGGGGAACACGTATTTTCGGTCCTGTAGCCCGTGAGGTTCGTGAAGGATTCATGAAAATCGTATCTCTGGCGCCTGAAGTACTTTAATCATCAAAGAGATTAGAACAATGGGTAAATTGCATATTAAAAAAGGCGACATCGTTATTGTTAACGCTGGAGTCAACAAAGGCCAGGAAGGGAAAGTCCTTGAGGTATTCCCTGCCAAACAACGTGCCATTGTTGAAGGTGTTAACATGGTGAGCAAGCACACAAAGCCTAATGCTGAGAGTCCGCAAGGAGGTATAGTTAAGAAAGAGGCTCCTATTCACATTTCAAATTTGAATGTGAAAGATCCTTCAACAGGGAAACCAACACGTATTGGTCGTAAGTTGAACGATGATGGTAAACTGGTTCGAATTGCTAAAAAATCAGGGGAGGAGATCAAGTAATGAGTTATACACCTAGTTTAAGTAAACAGTATAAGGACGAGATTGTACCAAACTTGATGAAAGAATTCGGGTTTAAATCAATCATGCAGGTTCCAAAGTTAGAGAAGATTGTAATCAACCAGGGTCTTGGTTCAGCTACTGCTGACAAGAAAATGATTGAAAATGCACTCAAAGAACTAACGACGATCACCGGTCAAAAGGCCGTGGCTACACTTTCGAAAAAGGATATTTCGAACTTTAAGCTTCGTAAAAAAATGCCAATTGGTGTGCGTGTCACACTACGTCGTGAAAACATGTATGAATTCCTTGAGCGTTTAATTCGTGTGGCTCTGCCTCGAATTCGCGACTTCAAAGGTATCAACAGTAAGCTTGACGGACGTGGAAACTATACCTTAGGTATTGAAGAACAAATCATTTTTCCTGAAATAAATATTGACAATGTGTCAAAAATATTGGGTATGAATATTACCTTTGTGACCTCGGGAAAAACCGATGAGGAAGCTTTTGCTCTTTTGAAAGAGTTTGGGTTACCATTTAAAAACGTGAAAAAGAACTAGTTATATGGCAAAGGAATCAATGAAAGCCCGTGAGGTAAAAAGGGCTAAGCTTGTTGCCAAATACGCTGAAAAACGTGCAAGGCTTAAGGAAGAAGGAGATTATGTAGGTTTGCAAAAGCTACCTAAGAACGCTTCTCCAGTGCGTATGCACAACCGTTGCAAGTTAACCGGACGTCCGAAAGGTTACATGCGACAGTTTGGTCTTTCAAGGATTCAGTTCCGCGAAATGGCTTCAGCTGGTTTAATACCTGGTGTTAAAAAAGCAAGTTGGTAAGAGTGTTAAATATTGTCCCGGTGTATTTTACGCCGGGATCAATTTAATCTTTATAAAATGACAGATCCAATAGCAGATTTCCTGACACGAATCAGGAACGCCATTATGGCGGGTCATAGGGTTGTTGAAGTTCCAGCTTCCAACCTTAAAAGAGAGATGACCAAAATTCTTTTCGAGAAAGGGTACATCTTAAATTACAAGTTCATCGAAGATGACAAGCAAGGAGTAGTTAAGATCGCATTGAAGTACGATCCTCAAACAAAGACTCCAGCTATCAAAGCGCTTAAGCGCGTGAGTACACCTGGTTTACGCTCGTATGCCGGGTATCGTAGTTTACCTCGCGTTCTTAACGGTCTTGGTATTGCTATCGTGTCAACTTCACGAGGTGTAATGACGGATAAAGAAGCCCGAGTACAGAAAATTGGTGGTGAAGTATTGTGTTACGTTTATTAAAAAAGAAGAACTATGTCAAGAATTGGAAAAGCACCGATTAGCATACCTTCAGGCGTGAACGTAACTGTTAAAGACAATACTGTGACAGTAAAAGGCCCTAAAGGCGAATTGTCACAAGCGATTCACCCTGAAATGGAAGTGAAAGTTGAGGATGGAACAATTACTGTTGTTCGTCCTAACGATGAAAAAGAAACACGTGCCCAGCACGGATTGTACCGCTCGTTGATCAACAACATGGTGGTAGGAGTTTCTGAAGGTTACAAAAAGCAATTAGAATTAGTTGGTGTAGGTTACCGTGCAACTAATCAAGGTCAATTACTTGATTTGGCATTGGGTTATTCTCACCCTATTCAGCTGATGTTGCCAAAAGAAATTAAAGTGGAAGCTGTTACTGACAGAAAAAGCAATCCTATTATTACGCTTGAATCAGCAGATAAGCAATTACTTGGACAAGTATGTGCTAAAATTAGGTCATTGCGTAAGCCTGAGCCTTACAAAGGAAAAGGTGTACGTTTCAAAGGCGAAGAGATTCGTCGTAAGGCCGGTAAATCTGCTAAAGTTTAATCTGAATTAAATTAGGAATTATGGCTTTTTCGAAAATAGAGAGAAGACGAAAAATTAAATTGCGCGTTCGCAAGAATATCAGCGGAACCGCAGAGCGTCCAAGAATGTCAGTATTTAGAAGCAATAAGCAAATTTCAGTTCAGTTAATTGATGATGTTAATGGTAAAACATTGGCTGCATCTTCTTCTTTGTTAAAAGAAATTGCTGATCAGAAAGGTACTAAGTCTGAAGTGGCTGCAATGGTTGGTAAAAACATTGCTGAAGTTGCTCAGAAAGCTGGTATCAGTGTTGTTGTGTTCGATAGAAATGGATACCTATATCATGGTAGAGTTAAACAATTAGCCGACGCTGCTCGTGAAGCAGGGCTTAAATTCTAACAGACTATGGCTGGAAATAACAAAAGAATCAGAAACAATAACGATCTTGAGCTAAAGGATCGTTTGGTTGCTATCAACAGGGTAACTAAAGTAACCAAGGGTGGTAGAACTTTCTCATTCTCTGCCATTGTAGTGGTTGGAAATGAGAACGGCGTTGTTGGCTGGGGCCTTGGTAAAGCAGGCGAAGTAACAACAGCTATTGCAAAAGGTGTTGAAGCTGCCAAAAAGAATCTAGTTAAAGTACCTATTATCAATGGTACTGTTCCTCATGAGCAATTGGCTCGTTACGGTGGTGCAAGTGTATTTATGAAGCCTGCATCTCATGGTACCGGAGTAAAAGCTGGTGGTGCGATGCGTGCCGTATTAGAGAGTGTTGGTGTAACTGACGTATTAGCTAAGTCAAAAGGTTCATCGAACCCGCACAACTTGGTAAAAGCAACGATTGAGGCACTAACTGAATTGCGTGATGCTGCAACTATTGCTGAGCAACGAGGTGTTTCAATGGATAAAGTATTTAACGGATAAATAAGGACAAAATGGCTAAGATAAAAGTAACTCAGGTTAAGAGTAAAATCGGGGCCACTGCAAGGCAAAAAAACACCTTGGCTGCCCTTGGGCTGAAGAAACTTCAGCAAACCGTTGAACATGAAGCCACACCTCAAATTGAAGGAATGGTTCAAAAAGTACTGCACCTAGTGTCAGTAGAAAGATAATTTGGTCGAACGAATTAGAGGAAATTAATATGAATTTAAATAACTTAAGACCTGCAAAGGGTTCAGTAAAGACCTCAAAGCGTATCGGTCGTGGACAAGGTTCTGGTCGCGGTGGAACATCTACTCGTGGTCATAAAGGTGCCAAGTCGCGTTCGGGTTACTCACGTAAGTTTGGTTTTGAGGGCGGACAGATGCCTTTGCAGCGACGTGTTCCTAAATTCGGATTCAAAAACATTAATCGAGTTGAGTATAAGGCTGTAAACATTGAAATGTTACAGGCTATTGCTGAAAAGAAAGAGGTTACTGTAATTGATCCTGAAGTTTTAAGACAAGCCGGTTTAGTTAGCAAAAATGACTTGGTGAAGATTCTAGGTAATGGTGAGTTAAAAGCTAAATTAGAAGTGAAAGCTCACGCATTCTCTGAATCAGCAACTAAAGCTATTGAAGCAGCTGAAGGAACCGTAGTAAAATTGTAATTGAATGAAACTATTCGAAACCATCCGCAACATCTGGAAAATTGAGGATCTTAAATCCAGAATTACAACAACAATCGGACTACTGTTGATTTATCGACTTGGTTCTTTTGTGGTACTTCCTGGTATTGATCCTACGCAACTTAGTGCGCTAAAAAGTCAAACAAGGGACGGTGTATTAGGCCTACTCGATATGTTCTCAGGAGGTGCGTTTTCTAACGCGTCTATCTTTGCATTGGGTATCATGCCTTACATCTCAGCTTCCATCGTTATTCAATTGATGGGTATTGCTGTACCTTACTTTCAACGTCTTCAAAGGGAAGGTGAAAGTGGACGTAGAAAGATCAATCAGATAACTCGTTATTTGACTGTTTTGATTTTAGTAGTTCAGGCACCGGGTTACTTAACAAACCTTTTTAATCAGTTGCCAGACGCGGCTTTTGTAGCTACAGGTTGGTCTTTTACTGTTACCAGTACAATCATTTTAACTGCAGGAACAATGTTCGTTATGTGGTTAGGTGAACGTATTACCGACAAAGGAATTGGTAATGGTATCTCACTAATCATCATGATTGGTATTATTGCTCGCTTACCACAATCGTTGTTTGCCGAGTTTATATCAAGAATGGAAGCTGCTAGTGGAAGCGGTGGTTTGGTTATGTTGCTAATTGAGTTTGTTGTGTTGTTCTTCGTATTTGCCGGAACAATCGCTTTGGTTCAGGGTACTCGTCGTATTCCTGTGCAGTATGCAAAGCGTATTGTAGGTAATAAACAATACGGAGGTGTTCGCCAATACATCCCATTAAAGGTTAATGCAGCAGGTGTAATGCCAATCATCTTTGCTCAAGCTATCATGTTTATTCCTGTAACTTTTGCAGGTTTTGTTGATAGTGAAACAGCAAGTGGATTTGCATCTATCTTCGCTAACTTTACAGGAGTATGGTACAACGTAATATTCGCCTTAATGATTATTGCATTTACCTATTTCTATACAGCTATTACTATTAATCCAACGCAGATGGCTGAGGATATGAAACGTAATGGTGGTTTTATTCCAGGTGTTAAACCAGGTAAGAAAACGGTTGAATTCTTAGACTCAGTAATGTCTAAGATTACTTTGCCGGGTTCTGTTTTCCTTGCAATGGTGGCTATTTTGCCTGCTTTTGCAATGATGGCTGGTGTTGACCAAGGATTTGCTCAGTTTTATGGCGGTACATCACTACTAATTTTAGTGGGTGTTGTACTAGATACATTACAGCAAATCGAAAGTCACTTGTTAATGCGTCATTACGATGGATTAACAAAATCTGGACGAATAATGGGTAGATCCGGTGGTGGAGCTGCAATTTATTAATTGAGGAACGATCATTGACATGATTTATTTAAAGACTGACGAAGAAATAGAGTTGATGCGTTTAAGTAACCAATTGGTTGCAAAAACGCTTGGTGAAGTGGCCAAGGCTATCAAGCCTGGAGTTTCTACGTTAGAGCTAGATAAAATAGCCGAGACCTTCATTAGAGATAATGGAGGTACTCCTGGCTTTTTAAATTATCAAGGTTTTCCTAATACACTATGTACATCTGTTAACGAACATGTTGTTCATGGAATTCCTAACGATACACCTTTAAACGAAGGTGATATTGTTTCGGTTGATTGCGGGGTGTTATTAAATGATTTCTACGGTGATTCAGCTTATACTTTTCCAATTGGCGAAGTTGCACCTGAAGTAAAAGCATTATTGGATGCAACCAAAGAATCGTTGTACAAAGGCATCGAGCAGGCAATTGAAAACAATCGTTTAGGAGATGTAGGGCATGCCATCCAGTCTTACACTGAGGAACGTGGTTATAGCGTTGTTCGTGAAATGGTAGGACACGGAATCGGTAAAAACCTGCATGAAGCACCTGAAGTAGCTAATTATGGCCGCAAAGGGAACGGTACCAAATTAAAATCTGGAATGGTTATTGCCATCGAGCCAATGATTAATTTAGGCAAGCGCCAAATTGTTCAGGAAGACGATGGATGGACGATTCGGACGATTGATAAAAAGGTATCTGCTCATTATGAACACACTGTAGCAGTAAGAAAAGGTAAAGCTGATATACTTTCTAGTTTTAAATTTGTAGAAGAAGTATTACATTTGCAGTCTGAAAAATAAAAAGTTAGAGATATTATGGCGAAACAAGCCTCTATAGAACAAGACGGAACAATCATTGAAGCCTTATCCAATGCCATGTTTAGAGTGGAATTGGAAAACGGTCACATCATTACGGCTCATATCTCAGGTAAGATGCGTATGCACTACATCAAAATTTTACCTGGTGATAAAGTAAAGGTAGAGATGTCTCCGTATGATTTGACAAAAGGAAGAATTTCCTATAGATACAAATAATAAAGTGACTGATCATGAAGGTTAGAGCATCTGTAAAGAAAAGAAGTGCCGATTGCAAAATCGTAAAACGCAAAGGGCGCTTGTATGTGATTAATAAAAAGAATCCAAAGTTTAAACAACGTCAAGGATAAATTATAAGATTATGGCAAGGATTGCTGGAGTTGATATACCCTCTAATAAAAGAGGAGAAATTGCTTTGACTTATATCTTCGGAATAGGTAGAAGTAGAGCCCAAGAGATTCTTCAGAATGTTGGCGTTGACGCTAATATCAAAGTTTCAGACTGGACGGACGAACAGATTAAAGCTGTACGTGAAAATATTTCCGACAATTTTAAGATTGAAGGTGAATTACGTTCTGAAATCCAATTAAACATCAAGCGATTGATGGATATTGGTTGTTACCGTGGTATTCGTCACCGTATCGGTTTACCATTGCGTGGTCAATCGACTAAGAACAACGCCCGTACACGTAAGGGTAAGAAGAAGACTGTTGCAAACAAAAAGAAAGCCACTAAATAATAAGTAAGATATGGCAAAGAAGTCAGGATCTCAAAAGAAGAGAGTTGTTAAGGTGGAGGCTGTTGGACAGGCTAATATCCATTCGTCTTTCAATAACATTATCATCTCATTGGCCAATCAAAATGGTCAGGTGATTTCTTGGTCTAGTGCTGGTAAAATGGGTTTCCGTGGTTCTAAAAAGAACACACCTTATGCTGCACAGATGGCTGCTACTGATTGTTCAAAAGTAGCATTCGACTTAGGACTAAGAAAGGTAAAAGTTTATGTGAAAGGACCGGGTAATGGTCGCGAGTCTGCGATTCGTTCTATCCATGCTGCTGGTATCGAGGTAACAGAAATTGTTGATGTTACTCCACTACCACACAACGGATGTCGTCCTCCAAAAAGAAGACGAGTTTAATTACTCGACTAGTTGTTAACCATAGGTTTTTGATGGCAAATTTTGAATAAGAATTGGTTATATGATTATTTCTCCTCTCTATAATCTAGCGGCTGCCATATTCAATATTTAAAATCAAAAATTTAAAGTCAAAAATTTAGAAGAATGGCTAGATATATTGGTCCAAAAACACGAATCGCCCGTAAATTCGGTGAAGCGATTTATGGTCCGGATAAAAATTTCGAAAGAAGAAATTTTCCTCCAGGACAACATGGTAATAACCGTCGTCGCAAAACAAGCGAATACGGATTACAGTTAAAAGAAAAGCAAAAAGCTAAGTACACATACGGTGTGTTGGAAAAACAATTCCGTAACTTATTTAAAAAGGCATCGCGTAGTAAAGGTATTACCGGTGAGGTGTTACTTGGTCTTCTAGAATCTCGTTTAGATAATGTTGTTTATCGCTTAGGAATTGCTCCAACCAGAGCAGCTGCAAGACAACTTGTATCTCACCGTCACATCACTGTAGATGGTGGTATCGTAAACATCGCCTCATTCCAGGTTAAGTCTGATATGGTGGTAGCTGTTCGCGAAAAGTCAAAATCGCTTGAAGTTATTTCAAACTCTTTGGCAAATACAGGTGTGCATAAATATTCCTGGTTAGAATGGGATCAAGATTCATTTGCAGGTAAATTCTTGAATGTACCTGAAAGAAGTGATATTCCTGAAAATATTAAAGAACAGTTGATCGTTGAATTGTATTCTAAATAATTAATTCTTATGGCAATATTAGCATTCCAAAAACCAGATAAAGTAATTATGCTGGAAGCCGACGAAAAATTCGGCAAATTTGAATTTCGTCCGCTTGAACCAGGGTATGGTATTACCGTTGGAAATGCCTTAAGAAGAATATTGTTGTCCTCTTTAGAGGGATATGCAATCACCACTGTCAAGATCGAAGGCGTAGATCATGAGTTTACCAGCATCCCTGGTGTTATTAATGATGTTACCGAAATCGTTCTTAATCTTAAGCAGGTTCGCTTCAAAAATCTGGTAGAAGATACAGAGCAGGAAACTGTAACTGTAAGTATTTCAGGTAAAGAAGAGTTTACAGCTGGAGACCTTAATCAATTCATGACTGGTTTCGAAATTTTGAACCCAGAGCTTGTTATTGCTAAGATGAATCCAGAGGTAAATCTGCAGATGGTATTGACCATTGAGAAGGGAAGAGGTTACGTTCCTTCAGAGGAAAACAAACCAGCAGAGGCAGAATTTGGTTTAATTGCTATCGATTCAATCTTTACTCCAATTCGCAACGTAAAGTATGCGATTGAAAACTATCGTGTAGAGCAAAAAACTGACTACGAAAAGTTAGTTTTAGAAATTGAATCTGATGGTTCAATCCATCCAAAAGATGCGTTAAAAGAAGCCGCAAAAATATTGATTTATCACTTCATGTTATTCTCGGATGAAAAGATTACGCTTGATTCAGATGAGAAATTTGGCAACGAAGAGTTTGATGAAGAGGTATTGCATATGCGTCAGCTTCTTAAAACTAAGCTGGTTGATATGGACTTATCAGTACGTGCGTTGAATTGTTTAAAAGCTGCTGATGTGGAAACGTTAGGTGAGCTTGTAACATTTAACCGTAACGATCTGTTGAAGTTCCGTAACTTCGGTAAGAAGTCACTTACTGAGTTAGATGATCTTCTACTCAATATGGGGCTTACTTTCGGAATGGACACCGCAAAGTATAAATTAGACAAGGAATAATAGCGATGAGACATAGAAAGAAATTTAATCATTTAGGTCGTAAGAGCGCGCATCGCAAAGCGATGTTAGCTAACATGGCTTCCTCATTGATTCTTCACAAAAGAATCAAGACAACGGTGGCTAAGGCTAAAGCATTACGTATGTATGTTGAGCCTCTTATCACTAAAACAAAAGATTTAGATACAGTAGAAGCTAAAATGCACGCTCACAGAACTGTATTTTCATACTTAAAAGATAAGCACGCCGTTAAGGAGTTGTTCGAAGAGGTAGCTGGTAAAGTTGCTGACCGTCCAGGAGGATACACTCGTATTTTAAAGTTAGGTAACCGTATTGGTGATAACGCAGAAATGTGTTTAATCGAGTTGGTTGACTACAACGAAAATATGTTGGAAACTAAGAAGTCCTCTACAGCTGGTAAGAGAACACGACGCGGACGTAGAAAATCAACAGCTGACACAGCTGTTGCTGAAGCACCTGCTCAAGAAACTCAAGAGCAAGCTCCAGAATCTACTGATGCTGAATCAAAAGAATAAATCAATGATTAAAAAGGAAAGACTTTCGTTTTTCCTTTTTTTTCTTGAAATTGCTTTAAAAGGGGATAATGATGAAATTGCATTATCCTTTTTTTTTTGAAAGATTATCAATCAATACATAAACAAAAATTATTATGGGACAAATTGCAAACATTCATGCACGTGAGATCCTTGATTCACGAGGTAATCCTACCATTGAAGTTGAAGTTACTTTAGAAAGCGGTTTCGTTGGTCGCGCTGCTGTACCATCAGGGGCATCAACTGGTGAGCACGAAGCTTTAGAGTTACGTGATGGCGACAAAGGCCGTTACTTAGGAAAAGGTGTGTTAGGCGCTGTTAAGAACGTAAACGAAGTAATCGCTCCTGAATTAGTAGGAATGAGCGTATTGGAGCAAGTTGCGATCGATAATAAAATGTTAGAGCTTGACGGAACTAAAACTAAGAGCAAATTAGGTGCTAACGCTATCTTAGGTGTTTCTTTGGCTTCTGCTAAAGCTGCTGCTGAGTACTTAGGAATGCCATTATATCGTTACATTGGCGGCACTAATGCTGTTACTCTTCCTGTTCCAATGATGAACATCATCAACGGTGGTTCTCACTCTGATGCTACTATCGCTTTCCAGGAATTCATGATTCGTCCAGTAGGTGCTGAGTCTTTCCGTGAAGGTTTGCGTATGGGTGCTGAAGTATTCCATGCATTAGCTAAAGTGTTAAAAGGAAAAGGTTTATCTACTGCAGTTGGTGATGAAGGTGGATTTGCTCCTATGTTAGGTGGTACTGAAGAAGCGATTGACTCTATTCTTACAGCTATCAAAAATGCTGGTTACAAGCCAGGTCGTAAAGAAGAAGGTGGTGATGTATCTATCGCTATGGACTGTGCATCTTCTGAGTTCTTTAAAGATGGTGTATATGACTACAGCATTTTCGAACCAAACGGTGTTAAGCGCAACTCACAAGAGCAAGCTGCTTACTTAGCCGAGTTGGTTGCTAAATACCCAATCGATTCTATCGAAGATGGTATGGATGAGAATGACTGGGACGGATGGGTAGCTTTAAATGCTGCTATCGGTGATAAGTGCCAGTTGGTTGGTGACGATTTGTTCGTAACTAACGTTGATTACTTGAAGAAAGGTATTGAATTAGGAGCTGCTAACTCTATCTTAATTAAAGTAAACCAGATTGGTTCATTAACTGAAACATTGAACGCTATTGAAATGGCTCACCGTGCTGGTTATACTTCAGTAACTTCTCACCGTTCAGGTGAAACTGAAGATGCTACTATTGCTGACATCGCTGTGGCTACTAACTCTGGTCAGATTAAGACCGGTTCATTAAGCCGTTCAGACCGTATGGCTAAATACAACCAATTACTTCGTATTGAGGAGGAATTAGGTGAGCGCGCTGTTTACGGTTATGCTAAAGTTCAGAAGAAATAAGACTATTTCTATTTGATATACAAAGGGCTGTCATTAGACAGCCCTTTTTTTGTGGTTTTTAATTGCCTGAAACAATTATATCAATTATCTGTTCTAAATATGCCTTATCTCACACAAGGCATAGTATTAATTCAATCAGCTCACTCAATATGGATTATATCAAGAAAAAGATAATTGAAATTGGTAGGCCTAAGGCCGAATTAGTAAAAGATTTGATAAAGAAGCATGGTGACGATGTCATACAGGACGTTACCTTAGGACAAGTGCTAACAGGTATGAAAGGAATGGTTTCCCTTTTGACTTGTACCTCTAAATTAGATCCCGAGGAAGGTATCCGTTTTAGAGGCTATTCTATTCCTGAATTGCAGCAATTACTACCAAAGATTCATTCCGATGGAGAGCCATTGCCCGAAGGTTTATTTTACTTGATGCTGACGGGTGAATTGCCTACCAAAGAAGATGTAAACCATATTAGTGAACAATGGGCACAGCGTGCACAAGGTATTCCTCCGCATGTTTTTGATGTAATCAACGCTTTGCCTAAGGATGCGCATCCTATGATTCAGTTTAATACAGCTATTCTGGCCATGTCAACTGAATCGCAATTCAGAAAAGCTTACCTGACTGGTATGGATAAAAAGGATTATTGGGATCCGACGTATGAAGGAGTGATGGATTTGATTTCACGACTACCTGTCATAGCGGCCTATATTTACCGTCGTGTCTTTCATAATGAGCAGTATATTGATATTGATCCGAGCCACGATTGGGCTGGTAACCTGGCGCACATGATGGGGCATGATACAATAGAAGTACATCGTTTGATGCGCTTATACATGATGATACATGCGGATCACGAAGGAGGAAATGTATCGGCTCATGCAACGCATTTGGTTGGTTCTGCTTTATCCAATCCATATTATAGTTTTTCTGCAGGGATGAATGGTTTAGCCGGCCCTCTTCATGGGATGGCCAATCAGAATGTCATGCACTGGATCAATAAAATGCTGCGTGAAATTGGTAATGAAAATCCAAGTGAAGCACAAATAAAGGAATATGCCGAGAATACATTGAGTAAAGGTCAGGTTATTCCAGGATATGGTCATGCTGTTTTACGAAAGACAGATCCTCGTTTTACTGTTCAGCTTGAGTTTGCCAAAAAATATGCACCTGATGCACCGTTGATTCAGATTGTGAGTAAGGTATATAATGTAGTCCCTGATATCTTGGCTGCCACAGGTAAGGTGAAAAATCCTTGGCCTAATGTGGATGCCATTAGTGGATCATTACTATCGTCTTTTGGTATAACTGAATATCCTATTTATACCGTATTATTTGGTGTCTCAAGGGCATTAGGTGTCTTAACTCAATTGGTATGGGACCGATTGTACGGCTTACCGATTGAACGTCCAAAATCGCAAAATTTACAGTGGTTTGTAGAAAAGGTAAATTACAGAGGTTAGGAATTAAGAGAGGTTAAAGCCTCTCTTTTTTATTAGACCAAAAATAGTGGGAGAAGATATTAGTAATCAGTATAAAATGTCAGTTTAGAATTTCTTTCTTGTACTTCATTGGCATTAGGTCATTGGTTTTTATTACTTTTATCAACAATGAGTGTGTTGATCCAAAGGATATTTAGTCGACTATTTAATAACTATCTGCAAATGCGTTGTTTGCATCTAATGTTTATCGTGTTTTTGTTCGTAAATGCTGTTGATGCTCAGCGTAATCAGTTTTCAATCGAGCAATTTACCATTAACGATGGTTTATCGAACAGCCACATTACGACTTTGTTTCAAGATAGCAGAGGGTATATTTGGGTTGGAACCTCAGATGGCTTAAATCGGTATGACGGATACAATTTCAATGTTTTCCGCCATCACCCGTTGCAGGACAGTACCATTGTTGGTAATTACATTCAAGCTATTGTAGAAACGCCTGATGGAAATATTTGGATAGGGACACGAAATAGTGGAATTGCCATTTGGCAAAAGAAAAATGGCAAGTTTAAAAACTTGGGAAAGGCCTCTCCTTTGTTCAAAGATCTACGTGAATACGGTGTTTATGGTATGCATGTTGAAGGCGATAATGTTTGGATCAAAACACGCAACGCCATTGCGAAAGTCAATTACCGTTCCCAATCGTTTAAAAAGTTTGATCATTACTCTTCTGTTTTAAAAAAAGGAACCAGTGATTTGTATCCTGTTGTATCAGTACAACACAAGGTGTGGTTTGGTTCTAAAGATGGTATTCAGGTTGTGGAGAGTGATGGTAACACGATACAGCGCATACACCCTGATAATGTGCAACAGGTAGAAATTAGCAGCCTTGCAAAAATTAGCGATAGCGTTTTGCTGGCAGGTTCGTCAACTGGTTTGTGGCGTTATGATGTGACTAACGATCAAATTGAGGCTATCTACAAAAGGACGAATCGCTATAAAAGTGAGAGTGTAAGTAGTATTCTGGCAACTGAGGATGGCACAGTTTGGATAGCTACGTCAAAAGGTTTGATGTATTCAAATGCCCCATACGATGTTTATGAAGAATACGAAGTAAGCAACCAATTGCTAAATCCGTTTAAGAATATTTCATCGATATTGGTTGATAACAGTGGGCTCTTATGGGTGGGAACCAAGCAAGATGGCTTGTTTAAAATAGACAGAAAACCACCTAAGTTCTCCTCAATTTCATCAGCAGATGATGTGGAATATCCTATTGATTGTTTTGATTTTCAGTCGGTGTATGTTGATGAAGAGAATAACCTGTGGTTGGGTACGGCACAAAAAGGGGTGTACCGGATTAATCGCGATACAAAACAATTTAAGCATTATACCATTTATCCGCCTTATGTTTTAAAAGATGATCCGGCGGTCAACGACATTTTTAAAGACTCGAAGGAAAATGTTTGGTTTGGTACTAATCAAGGTGTGTTTGTGAAGTATAACGGTCGAAACAGAATTACTGAATTCGACTATACCAATAGCAGCGACTTTAGGTATTTACTAAAGACTAATACTATCAAGGATATTATTGAGGATAAGTTGGGGCACATTTGGTTTGCGACTCAATTTGGGTTATACCGCTACGATGGGCATAAAATTACCAGCTATTGGTCGGACAATGAGAGTGAAAATGGCTTATGTGATGATGAAATTAATGTGTTGTTCGAAGACTCGAATGGACTAATTTGGATTGGAACGAATAATGGTATCAACACCTATAATGTTGTCAGCAGAACATTTGAGCGGATTCGTAATATAGAAGGCGAACCAAAGAAATTAAGCCATAATATTATTTCTGCTTTTGCCGAGGATCATGACAAAATTATTATTGGTACCCATGCCGGTTTATCGTATTTTGATAAGAATACAAAGACAACATCTTTCTGGCGCTATGATGATTTGATTAGTGGAAAAATTTATGCCGTTGAAATTGACGATTATCATCGAATCTGGATTAGTACAGGAATTGGTATTTCAATGATGATTCCAGGAGGTGAGCCGATTCATTATAATAAAAACGATGGTGTACCTGATTATAATTTCAACGTTAGCTCATCTTGCAAGTATGGCGATAATGAACTTTTCTTTGGAGGAGATAAAGGTTTAACGATAATTAATTCAGTGGATGTACCTCAAAATAATAATAAACCTAAGGTAGTGGTTACTGGGGTAAACGTCTTTCGAAAAGGGAAAGAAAAGGAGTCTTACGAAGGTGTATTTGAAGAGGCAATTTCAGTGCTTTATAAGAGAAATACGATGATACAGGTGTCATTCTCCGCCCTTGAATTTACCTATCCTACGGCCAACTCATATAGGGTAAAGCTAGAAGGGCACGATGAAGAATGGCGTGATGTTACCTATCAGAATTTTGTTAATTTTTCTAATCTTTCTCCCGGAGAATATATTCTTAAAGTGAGGGGGGCCAATAATGATGGAGTTTTTAGTCCTGAAGAGGTGCAACTGGTTATTGATGTAATACCTCCATTATGGATGTCGGGGTATGCTTATGCTTTTTACATCATTTTTGCCGTGTTACTCATACAAACACTCATTAATTATCGCATCCGTAATTACCGAAAAGCCTATAAAGCATTAAACGAAAAAGCGATTGATAAGCGAAAAATAGAGGATCAGAAAGAAACATTGTCGCGCGTTCACCAAAGCCTGACCGATAGTATTAGCTACGCCAAACGAATTCAGGAAGCGATGATACCATCGGAGAAAATGGTGAAACAAATTATCCCGGAGTCGTTTGTCTATTACCGACCTAAAGACATTGTGAGTGGTGATTTTTACTGGACGTATCGCACCGGTAAAAAAGTGTTTTTAGCCGCTGTAGATTGTACAGGTCATGGGGTTCCAGGAGCTTTTATGTCGATTATTGGTTACGACTTACTGAAGAATATCGTTGAGATTCAGGGCGAGCATTGTCCGGCCAATATTTTGAATCAATTGAGTCGTGAGGTCGCACTTACTTTCAGAAAGAACGGGCAGGATGGATCCCTCAATCAGAAAAGTATTGACGACGGAATGGATATTGCTTTGATAATGATGGATGAAGAAAAACAGGTGCTTCATTTTGCCGGAGCGATGAATCCGCTTTATATCATTCGCGACAATGAAATCATGACTTATAAAGGCGACAGATTCCCGATTGGGTATTCTGATGAAAACAAAGAACTGAGCTATTCGCGTCAGGAAATTGAAGTGTTTCCCAATGATGTTATTTATTTGTTTTCAGATGGTTTTGCCGACCAGTTTGGAGGTGCCGAGGGTAAGAAGTTTAAGTACCGCCGTTTCCGCCACTTGTTGCTGAATATTCACAAACTACCGATTGATGACCAAAAGGCTATCCTTCACCAGAAGATGGAAGAGTGGATGGGAACGGAATACGAGCAGGTGGATGATATTCTGTTAATGGGATTCAGGCTTTAAATTCATTTGTTGATAAATCGATGAATTGAATAACTGTCGAACTGATAAATTTGTGACCCCAAACTTATAAGCCATAAATACAACAAAAGCCCGACATTTGCCGGGCTTCTTAATTCCTAACTTCTATAAGCGAACTTGTTCGCGTTCTAAAATCTAATAGCTTTATTAAACATTAAAACGGAAGTGCATGATATCGCCATCCTGTACCACGTATTCTTTACCTTCTACGTTCATTTTACCAGCCTCTTTACAAGCTTGTTCAGAACCTAGCTCGGCAAAAGTATCGTATTTAATGACTTCGGCGCGGATAAAACCTTTCTCGAAATCAGTATGGATAACACCAGCTGCCTGTGGAGCCAGATAACCTTTATGGAAAGTCCAGGCGCGTACCTCTTTTACACCCGCTGTAAAGTAGGTCTGAAGCTCTAATAAACTATAGGCCGAACGAATCAATTTGGCAACACCCGATTCTTTCAATCCCATGTCTTCCAAGAATTCCTGACGTTCTTCGAAGGTTTCCAATTCTGCTATTTCTGATTCAGTTTTAGCGGCGATCATTAAAATTTCAGCATTTTCATCTTTCACGGCTTCGCGAACAGCCTCCACATGTTGGTTGCCTTCAATAACTGAATCTTCATCAACATTACAAACATACATCACGGGTTTGTTAGTTAATAAATACAAGTCTTTGGTAACCTTTTCTTCGTGCTCGGTTAATTCAACTGTACGAGCCGATTTGCCATTTTCAAATGCTTCTTTGTAACGATACAAAACTTCAACCAATTTCTTGGCATCAACATCTTTCGATGATTTAGCTGCTTTTTCAGTTTTTTGAAGACGCGCCTCTACTGTTTCTAAATCTTTAAACTGTAGCTCCAGATCGATAATTTCCTTATCTCTCACAGGATTAACCGAGCCATCAACATGGGTAACGTTGTCATCGTCAAAGCAGCGCAATACATGTATAATGGCATCCGTCTCGCGGATATTAGCCAAAAACTTATTGCCTAAGCCCTCACCTTTACTGGCACCTTTAACCAGTCCGGCAATGTCAACAATCTCAACAGTTGTAGGTACAACCCGTTCTGGTTTTACCAATTCTTCCAGCTTAACCAAGCGCTCGTCTGGCACTGTAATCACACCTACATTAGGCTCAATGGTACAAAACGGGAAGTTGGCCGACTGAGCTTTTGCATTTGATAAACAATTAAAAAGGGTTGATTTTCCGACGTTGGGCAAGCCAACGATTCCGCACTGTAATGCCATTATATTCTATCTTAATTAATTACTCGATTGTTTTGCGCTGCAAAAGTAGTGGTTTTTTTTAATAAAGTATCAAGATATAAGTAGTGAGTATCAAGATGATTGGCAGGATGTAAAAAAAGGATCGCATCTTAATAACCATATAGGCAATAAAGATGCGATCCTTTTATATTATCGATGTACAGCAATGAGCTGTTGGCTATTTTTATGCCAAATGTATCACAAAATGAGCCTTAGGTCATTTTACTGATTACATTGGTAAATGCCGAAGTATCAATGAAGAGCCTTGGGGAAACTTTGTTGAAATAAGGCTTATTTCATTGAGCAATCGGTTTTATTCTCCAAATTCTCCGAATTCACCGTTCTGAAGGAAGTCAATACTCTTTTCTATTTCTTTGTACATGATTTTGTCTTCTTTTACAAAACCAACAAACTCACGATATTGAGCTAAGAAGTCCTCAAGGAATGGTGATGTTTTAGCCGGGCGACGGAAATCCATGGCCTGCGATGCATTGAATAGCTCAATAGCTAAAACACGTTCCACATTTTGCGCAATTTTTAATGCTTTAGTGGCAGCGTTACCACCCATGCTCACATGGTCTTCCTGCTCGTTTGACGATGGAATACTATCCACCGACGAAGGTGTTGCCATCTGCTTGTTCAAGCTCACGATTGATGCTGCAGAATACTGAGGAATCATAAAACCGCTGTTCAGACCAGGGTTGGCAACCAGGAATTCTGGTAATCCTCGCTCGCCAGAAATTAATCGGTAAGTACGACGCTCAGAAATACTTCCAATCTCACTCATGGCAATTGATAAGAAATCCATTGCTAAAGCTAAGGGTTCGCCGTGGAAATTACCTCCAGAAACAATTAAATCGTCCTCAGGGAACACCATTGGGTTATCGGTGACCGAGTTGATTTCTGTAAGCACCACATTGGCTACATAGTTAATGGCATCTTTAATGGCACCGTGCACCTGAGGTACACAACGGAACGAATAAGGATCCTGAACGTGCTTTTTCTCACGAGTTATCAATTCACTACCATCTAAAATGGCTTTGATGTTGCGCGCTGTTTCAATTTGTCCCGGGTGAGGGCGAACGGCGTGCAGTTGCGGGAAGAAAGGCTCTATACGACCATCGAAAGCATCTAACGAAGTAGCGGCAATAATATCGGCATACTTCGACAGACGGAATGCTTTTAAAAGCGTGTAAACAGCGTGTGAGCTCATAAATTGCGTGCCGTTCAATAAGGCTAAGCCTTCTTTAGCACCCAATTTGATCGGTTCCCAATTGTTTTCTTTTAATACATCAGCAGCCTGACGTAATTCGCCTTTGTAATGTACTTCGCCTTCAGCGATTAAAGGCAAGAATAAATGTGCCAAAGGTGCTAAGTCACCTGATGCTCCTAATGAACCTTGTTCGAATACGATTGGATAAACGCCTTTGTTGAAGAAATCGCAAAGGCGCTGAACCGTTTCGACCTGTACACCAGAGTTACCAATACTCAAAGCGTGAATCTTTAGCATTAGCATCAATTTTACCACATCGCGTGGTACCTCACGTCCAATACCGCAGGCATGGCTCTTCACCAAATTCTCCTGCAATTTACTTAAGTCATCAGACGAAATAGAGATGTTACACAATGAACCAAAGCCTGTGTTAATACCATAAACAGGGCCGTCGTTGTTGGCTACTTTGTTATCCAGGTATTGCTTACAATGCTTGATTCGAGCAATGGATTCATCAGAAAGCTTCAATTGATAGCCTTCAGTAAGGATGGTTTCAATGATTTCGTATGATAGAGGTGCCGGTGAAATTTCAAATATCTTTTGCATGGTAATTAAAATGGTGCACAGTGCATAGTGCGCAGTGCGGGTTTAAAACTGGTGCATTGTGCCTATGGCACGTACACAAATGTAATTCAGTAATGATAGATTGGGGTAGTAAGAGTTGTTATGTATTTAATTTCTTCCGCCCCCATCGCCTTTCAGGCACTTCCCCCGGGGGAAGATTGTTCTGAATATATTCTCCCCTTGGGGAGATGCCACAGGCAGAGGGGGAGTTATGACAATACCACTACGATATTGCATCATAACAAAACAGGCAACGCCTGCTTCAGGGGCAGCGTATGTCGCCACCGAAAGAGATAAAAACGTGGTCTCTGTTTTTTAGAATTCTGCCCATAAAAAAGCGGGGTAAGCAATTTGATGCCTACCCCGCAAACATAGATAATTTCTTTATTAAATGCTGATGACTTTTATCAATTCTTCAACACTTACTTTGCTTTGTTCACCGCTTTCCATATTCTTAACGGTTACTACATTAGCATTGCGCTCTTCTTCGCCTGTCAACAGTACAAAAGGGATTTCCTTTTTATTGGCGTAGTTCATCTGCTTTTTCATTTTTACCGAGTCGGGAAACAATTCGGCATTGACGCCTGCCTGACGTACTTCTTTAAGGATTCGAAGCGCATACAATTCATCTTCACCGCCAAAGTTAACAAACATAGCACGTGTTTTAGCGCCATCAGCTTTTGGGAACAGTTCCAGCTGGTTCATTACATCATAGATACGATCGGCCCCAAACGAGATACCAACGCCTGATACATCTTTCAATCCGAAAATCCCCGTTAAGTCATCGTAGCGACCACCACCGGTTATACTGCCAATCTTAACATCTTTGGCTTTCACCTCGAAGATAGCACCGGTGTAGTAATTTAGACCTCGGGCCAATGTTAAATCAAGTTCAACCTCTAAGTCCAGGTTTAAGGTGTCGAGGTAGTTCAATACCACTTCCAATTCATCTACTCCTTTCAAACCAACTTCAGATGTTGCCAATACTTCGCGTAGCTTGGCTATTTTATCGCGGTTAGAACCGCTGAGCATGATAATAGGCTGAATGGTATCAATGGCTTCCTGAGACAGGCCTTTAGATGCCAGTTCTTCGTTTACTTTGTCCAAACCAATTTTATCCAGTTTATCGATAGCAACAGTAATGTCAACAATTTTGTCTGACGCATCAATGATTTCGGCAATGCCCGATAATACTTTACGGTTATTAAGCAATAAGGCCACATTGATGTTTAACAAGCGATACACTTCATCAACAATTTGAATCAACTCTACTTCGTTCAATAACGAGTTGCTGCCCACGACATCCACATCGCACTGGAAAAACTCGCGGTAACGCCCTTTTTGTGGACGGTCGGCGCGCCATACCGGCTGAATCTGGTAGCGCTTAAACGGGAAGCTAATCTCGTTTTGGTGCTGCACCACAAAGCGGGCAAAGGGTACTGTTAAATCATAACGTAAGCCTTTTTCGCTAATTTGCGACATCACTTTGTTCGATGCTTTCTCAGCTAATAAATGGTCATCGGCTTTTTTCAGGTAATCGCCCGAATTAAGGATTTTGAATAATAGCTTATCACCTTCTTCACCATATTTGCCAAGCAGGGTGCTCAGGTTTTCCATAGCAGGCGTTTCAATAGGCAGGTAGCCATACTTCTGAAATACTGATTTTACTGTATCGAAAATATAATTACGCTTCACCATTTCAACAGGTGAAAAGTCCCTGGTTCCCTTCGGAATGCTTGGTTTTTGAGCCATATCTGTAATTTGTTTTGCTATTCGTAATAAGTGGGTTTGCTTAAACCGGGGCAAAGATAAGAAAAAGAGTAGAGATGTCAGATGTGAGAGGAGGATGGTGTCCCCTAATAGCAGACTGTTTGACTATGTTTACAATTTGTTTCGGATAAAATGTGTTCTAAGGCCATGTAAAATATGAGCCAATAGCATTGCTATTGAATTTAGTTTCTTAGTTTATTTCAATTAGTTTTGATTCTCTTTCCGACACAAAATTCACTGATTTGATTGTTTTCGGCATAGCAAATATTTTCATTTCATTTGAAACAAATGTTTGATTTCCTTCTTTAAGGATTTTGTAGTTAATCGTTAATTGTCCGTTTTCTTCTTTTGAATTGGTAATAATTACCATTTGTTTTGTAGAACTCGGTTTGGTTATAATAGCTGCATAGTTATTTTTATCAAATTCAACTTCTGAAACTGTATTGTTCATTGTCTTAGCTATTCCAAAATAGTTATCAAATTCATTCTTAGAGGTTATAACGATTGGGTTTACTTCTTCGTTAAGGCTGACATTATTCCTGAGAAAATATCCGTTTAAATAGGTTAGTTTATCCGTGTTGTTACTTTCTTTTGTTTTTGACTGGAAACACGATACTATTGCAGTAATTGTAAAAAGTGCAAATAACGTTTTAGTAATTGTCATAGTATTTTTTCGTTTGGTTTATTTTAAGTAGCCAAAGGTGCACAATACATACCATATAGTCAAGTATTAAGGACTTTCAGGTTATTCGATCTTTTTATTAAATCCAAAACAATTCCTTCTCACTATTTGTCTTTATGATCGACAATAAAAACAACTTTAAAACAAGCAGATATGTCAAATGCAATAACAGTATTAGAAGCCATGGCCAAAGCTGGAAAACCCATGAGAACTGGCGAAATTGCCGAAGCAAGTGGCCTGGAAAAGAAAGAGGTAGAAAAAGCTATGAAGGAATTAAAAGCCGAAGCTAAAATTGTATCGCCCAAACGTTGCTTTTGGGAGCCGGCTAAATAGGATTATGGTAATTTTGAAAATCCGCTAGTGCATACTATTGCCTAGTGGATTTGTTGCATAGAGGTGTTATGAACACTGTTCACAGTGCTTAATGCAGGTCAATAAAATCCTTATCAAATCTTGTTCAGGGCTTAGTTGTAGTTTTTTTCTTATGCGCTTGCGAGCCGCATAAACGCCGTCTGTTGTAATATTTAATTCTCTCGAAATCTGTTTACTGTTGTAGTTTAGTGTCAGGTAATAGCAAATTTTTAGGTCGTTATTGCTCAACATAGGAAAACAACGGCTGAGTTGCCGGGTTGTTTTTACAACGTTGTTTTTAAAGTTCTTAGTTCGTTCAGCTTTCAGCTCGCGTTCAAGCACTGTAATAATTTGCTTCAAGCGTATTTTCTCAATATCTACCTCTTCATTTATTTCTCGAACATGACCAATCAATAGTTTTTTGCCACTAAAATTCTGGTAATGCGTATGTAGTTTGCAGGCAAAGAGTTCGCCATTCATGCGTTTGCACACGTGAGTATGGTAGCCGTCAAAATTGATGTGTTCGGGAGTCATCTCTGCTGGGTAAAGCTTAGCAAAGTCTTCAGGCATTAAATCTTTTAAGTTATACTCTTTAAAGGTTTGAAGTGATGGATATTGATATAGTTCCAATGCTTCCTTATTGCCGGCCACAATTTGTCCATTGAGCTCAGCAACAACGATTGCTTCATTCTTTTTTATATTGTTAATAGGGGTGTCAAGGTATTTCATCGGGCAGTAGTTTGGGTTTGTACAAATCTAACGTAAATTGTGCAGATGTACCACAAACCTACCAATGCTTTTTTTTACAATGCGATTAAATGCCTCTATTTTTGTATCAAGTTAATCCTTTATGGTTTCCCGATTCATACATTCTTACATTGCCCTCTCACATTCCCTTGAGAGGGCAGTTCTTCTTTAGTCTTTTAGGCATCTATCGAGCAGTTGTTTTAAATAAACAGTTGAGTTGGTATGGTTTTCAGAAGGTGCCCATGGTGCAAACTGCTTGTCGTTTAACTCATCGTAGGGCCCATCTTTTACTTCGTAAACGCATGTGTTGTTTTTTAGGGCCACAATGGTATGATAACAATGTGGAGGGATTTCGATTCCATACACCTGTTTGTCTCTGTCGAGAATGGTCGCCTGTTTAATTGTGCCATCATTCTGAAATAGAACAACCAATAAGCGTCCTTGCAGAATAATAAACGCTTCACGTTTATCGGGATTCTGATGTTTATGAGGTTGAACATAACTATATGGTTGAATCATGTTCAGCATACGCTGTAATATGTCGTCATTTGATTGGTGAAAATTATAATTAGCCCTTTTGCGTACTGAATTTGTTGCTTTATCTGCTAATTGGCTTAAAAGTTTATTATCAATAATCATGGTATGTAAAGTTGATTTCTTATTGGTTACTAAAATACAATAGTTCATCAACTATATCACGTTATTAGTCATTAGGCTATTAACTTTTGTGATTGTATTCGTACAAATTATCAAATGCCTTTAGTTGAAATAAAATGGGTAATACAATACTAATAGTTGATGATTCGGAATTAGATTTAAAACTAATTTCAACAGTCATCCGTAATAATGAACCTTTCCGAACTATCATAACGGCTAATAATGGGGAGGAGGCATGCCGGCAAGCTGTGCGTCATCAGCCCGATTTAGTAATTTTAGATTGGGAGATGCCTGATATTGATGGATTGGAGGTGCTTCGGATACTTAAGAAGAATGAGCTAACCAAAGATTTGCCTGTTATATTAATGTCGGGAGTTTCTTTCACCGATAAAATAAAGGAAGCATTTAGCGTAGGTGCAGCTGATTTTATTCCTAAACCCATTCATCCTGAAGAGCTACAGGCACGTGCCGAGGCTGTTCTAACAAACTATGCTAATTTTAAATCGTTAAAAGATCATGCTAACCAATTAACCTTGGCTAACCTAAAGAATGAGCGTATACTGAAATCAATATTGCCCCTGCCTATTCTCATGCAGATTAAGGAGTATGGCTCCATTCCTCCAAAGCGTTACAAAGACTGTGTGGCCATTTTTGTTGATATGGTTGATTTTACAACCAAAACAGGTAAAATGTCACCTGGTGTTTTATTGCGCGAATTACATGAATTATTTACTGGCTTTGATAAAGTGATTGATGAGCATTTCTGCACGCGGATAAAAACTGTGGGGGATGCTTATATTGCTGTGTGTGGCATGTTTTATACGCCCGGTAATATTGAAATTGAAGCGGCTTCAGCAGCCGTTAAAATTCGTGATTATATTATCGAACGTAACAAGAACAGTGAAATTAAGTGGGAGTTAAAGATTGGCTTATATAATGGTGATATCATTGGTAGTTCGGTTAGTCCAAGCAACCTTAACTTCGATATTTTTGGCGAAACGGTTAATATGGCTTCTCGCTTTCAGGCTATGTGTGAACCCATGCAGATCAATGTTTCGGAGAGTTTAAGCAAGCCATTGTCAGAAGCTTATAAATTAGTGACACGAGTTCCTAAAAAGGTAAAAGGCAAGGGGGTGATGCCCATGTATTATATTCACAAACCTCTGAAAGAAATAGAAAAAAAGGAGGCTGTTTTGATTCCAGCCCCCTCGATGCAATAAATTATGAAATAAGGTAGAAGGCAAAAGAATCAAGATGATTCTTACCTTCGCCTAATTTTATTTAATCAGCTTTTTATAGCGAATGCGCTGTGGGGTCGTATCACCCAGACGGCGCTTTTTATTTTCTTCATATTCACTATAGGAGCCTTCGAAGAAATATACTTTAGATTCGCCTTCAAAAGCTAAGATATGTGTTGCCACTCGATCAAGGAACCAACGGTCGTGCGAGATAACGACAGCACATCCGGCAAAGTCTTCCAGACCTTCTTCCAGTGCACGGAGCGTGTTCACGTCAATGTCGTTTGTTGGCTCATCCAAAAGCAATACGTTACCTTCTTCTTTTAGAGCCATGGCCAGGTGCAGTCGGTTGCGCTCACCACCCGAAAGTACTTCGCATTTCTTCTGTTGGTCGTTGCCGGCAAAGTTAAAGCGCGACAGGTAGGCACGGGCATTCACCTCTTTGTTGCCCATTCGAAGTAATTCATCGCCTTGTGATACAACTTCGTAAACTGTTTTGCCCGGAATAATATCATCGTGTGACTGGTCAACATACGAAACTTTAACGGTTTCGCCTACTTCAAAAGTTCCGGCATCGGCTTGTTCAAGTCCCATAATCAAGCGGAATAGGGTTGTTTTACCTGCGCCATTAGGCCCGATAACACCAACAATACCATTCTTTGGTAGCATAAACTCCAGGTTCTCGAACAAGAGTTTTTCATCAAAGGCTTTTGACACGCCATGTGCTTCAATTACCTTATCTCCTAAGCGAGGGCCGTTCGGGATGAAGATTTCCAGTTTTTCCTCTTTCTCTTTTACATCCTCCTTCATCAAGCTGTCGTAGGCATTCAAACGGGCTTTGTTTTTAGCATGACGAGCTTTTGGAGCCATGCGTACCCATTCTAACTCGCGCTCCAGTGTTTTGCGACGTTTCGAAGCTTGTTTTTCTTCGTTAGCCATGCGCTTGGTCTTCTGATCCAACCACGATGAATAGTTGCCTTCCCAAGGAATGCCTTCACCACGGTCTAATTCAAGAATCCAGCCGGCCACATTGTCAAGGAAGTAACGGTCGTGAGTGATGCCAATTACAGTGCCTTTGTACTGTTGCAGGTGTTGTTCCAGCCATTGGACCGATTCAGCATCCAGGTGGTTAGTAGGCTCATCTAATAAAAGGATATCCGGTTCTTGCAATAACAAGCGACAAAGAGCAACGCGACGGCGCTCACCACCAGAAAGTACATTGATTGGCTGGTCTTCAGGCGGACAGCGTAAAGCGTCCATGGCACGATTAAGCTTAGTATCCAGGTTCCAGGCATCGTGCTGGTCAATAAGCTCCTGTAATTTGGCTTGCTCATCCATCACTGCCTGCATCTTATCCGGATCTTCCAATACTTCAGGATCGCCAAACTTCTCGTTGCATGCTTCGTAGGCTTTTAATGTATCAACCACTTCCTGAACGCCTTCTTCCACAACCTGACGCACTGTTTTACTCTCGTCTAATTGAGGTTCCTGCTCCAGGTAGCCCACTGAATAACCGGGAGAAAACACGACATCACCCTGATAGTTCTTTTCTACACCAGCTATAATTTTAAGCAGTGTTGATTTACCTGAACCGTTCAAGCCGATAATGCCAATTTTAGCACCATAGAAGAACGATAGGTAAATATTATTTAGCACTTTCTTTTGCGGGGGGAAAGTCTTACTCACCCCAACCATGCTGAATATTATTTTTTTATCGTCTGACATTTTAATATAATTTTCGTTTGAAGTGCAAAGGTAGGAAATGTTGAGCAGTTGTCTATCTGCTAAAATGTCGAATTTAGGAGTATGTTGCTAGTGTGTAGTGATTTGTTTTTAACCTTATAAGTTGTCAAATAAAAAAAGAGGATATTGACTTTAGTAATAGAATAATTTACATTTATGTTTCATAAATAAAGTGATGAATTAACCTTAACTCTAATATTATGTTGAAACAGCAACTTAAAATGATTTCATTTCTTTGGCTTTTATTGGTGAGTGGATAAATGCCTGCTATAGGTTAAGATAGGTGCAAAGTAGAAACCGAGAAATAAGCTACGTCCATTGAATCGCTGTTAATAGTTCCATAAACCCCTTCAAGCGGATTAATACTAAGTCATACCAATCTATTAGTTCTGTATTCTTTCCTCAATTAAATAATCACAGTATTTAAACCTAAATTCTAATTATTATGAGAACAAAAGTAACCATTACGATTTTGATTTTTATAATGAGTTCAACCAGTTTTTTGCGAACTAACGCATGCACTGGTTTACGATTAATTGCTGAAGATGGCGGAGTGGTCGTAGGCAGAACTCTTGAGTTTGGTCTTGACCCGAATTCTGAAGTTCTTGTCTTTCCTGCCGGTAAAGAAATTACGAGCTCACTTGCTGATAAGTCAAAAGGCATCACTTATACATCAAAGTATGGCATTGTGGGAGCTAATGGCTTTGGTTTCGATATACATGCCGATGGAATAAATGAAGCTGGTCTCTATGTAGGATTGCATTATTTTCCAGGATATGCCAGTTACAATCAGCCCGACCCATCTAAATACGATATTTCAATGGCTGCTGAGGATTATGGAACCTGGTTATTGGCCAATTTTGCATCAATAGAAGAAGTGAAAGCAAACTATGATAAGGTATTTCTGGTTGAAAATCCAATAGAAGTGCTTGGCAATATTAGCTTGCCGGCTCACTTTGTTATACATGATAAATCAGGAGCTTGTGTTGTGGTTGAGCCCTTGAGTGGGAAGTTGGTTATTTACGATAATCCTTTTGGTGTGTTTACCAACTCACCAACTTTTGACTGGCATGTCACCAATCTTAATAACTACATGAATTTATCTGTTGTCAATGTCGAACCATTTGATTTTGCCGGACAAAAACTAAGGGCATTTGGTGAAGGGAGTGGTTTGCGTGGCTTGCCAGGCGACGGCACGCCCCCATCGCGCTTTGTTCGCGCTGCTGTCTATTCGCAATCTGCAGTAAAACAGGCGACGGCATCTTTAACTGTTCCCCAGGTTTTTCACCTAATGAATAATTTTGACATCCCGGTAGGTTCAGTGCGCGAGGTGTTCAAAACTCCAGACGGTACAAAGGTCTTTAATGAAATAACATCATGGACATCAGTAATTGATTTGAAAAATCTGACATATTCTTTTAAAACTTACCAAGGACAGCAGGTGTGCCAGATTGATATTCAAAAAACACTTAAAGCTGCAAAGGCTAAAGTTGGGCGAATATCAATGAATTCTGAATTTGTATTTAAGGACGTAAGTAAAGACTTTAAGAAATAATGTTTTATGATGAAATTTAAGTTCATAAGTTTAATAATTGTTGGTGTAATACTGTCAACTAATGGATGGAGTCAAACATTTACACTTCAGGATATTGTGAATGAAACAGCTCCATTGCCAAAAGTTGTTATATATACAGCCAAAGAGGTTGTGACCCTGAATACTGATATGCCCAAGGCTACAGCCGTTGCTGTTGTAGGAGATAAAATTCTTGCCGTTGGTTCTTTAAAGGAATTAACTGAAGCAGCAGGCGAACAGGCATACACGGTTGATAACACCTTTAAGAGCAAAGTGATTGTGCCGGGTTTAATAGCCCAGCACGATCATCCTTTATTGAGCAGTTTGGCAATGATGTCTGAAATTATAGCAATCGAAGATTGGGTGTTGCCCCAAAAAACAGCATTGGCAGCTAATAACCAGAAAGAGTATTGGCAACTGCTACAAGAAGCAAATAAGCGCTTAAAAATAAAAGATGAATTGCTTTTTACGTGGGGTTATCACCCTGCCTTTCATGGCCCTCTTACCAGGGCTGATCTGGATAAATTAAGTGCAAACCGTCCGATTATAGTGTGGCATCGCTCCTGTCATGAGTTTACGCTTAACACTGTTGCTTTAAATACATTGGGCATTGATAAGGCTTATGTTGATAAGTTTACTTCAACAGCTAAAAAGCAGTCCAACCTGGGCGAAGGTCATTTTTGGGAACAGGGTATGTTTGGAATTGTGCCTAAGATTGTTCCTTACCTTGCTACTCCCGAGAGGTTGAAGGAAGGGTTGGAGCTTACCCAGGAGTTTTATCATACTAATGGAGTAACCCTGGCTTGTGAACCGGGTGGATTGTATTCTTTGAAGCTACAAGAGGCAGAGAATGCTGTGTTATCGAAATCGTCAAGTCCTTTTCGCTTTTATTTTATTCCAGATGGCAAATCTATCTATAGCTTATATCCTGAAAATGTCATTATGGAAACTGAAAAAACGTTGGATTGGTGTCATGATATGACCACCATGCTGCCCGATAAAGTGAAGCTATTTGCCGATGGTGCGATATACTCTTTGGCCATGCAACTGCGTGATCCATTTATTAATGGCAACTATGAAGGGCAATGGATGATGGATCTTGATGTGTTTGCGAAAGCCTTTAAAGTATATTGGGATGCCGGGTATCAAATCCATATTCATGTTAATGGTGATGCTGGCTTAGATATGCTTTTAGATAATTTAGAAGCAAATATGAGAAGAAACCCACGTTACGATCATCGAATGGTAGTAGTTCATTTTGCTGTTTCTGGTAAAGATCAGGTAAAAAGGATTAAAAGGTTAGGTGCTATCGTTAGCGGTAATCCATACTATGTAACGGCTTTGGCTGATATGTATAGCATAAATGGTTTGGGGCCTGAAAGGGCTGATCATATGGTGCGTATGGCAGATGTTGAAAAGGCCGGTATTTCTTTTTCACTGCATTCAGACATGCCGATGGCTCCAGGTCAACCATTGTTTTTAATGGACTGCGGCGTAAATCGTATAACAAAATCGGGTAGAGTTGCGGGTAAAGAGCAAAGAATTAGTCGCGAGGGAGCTCTAAAGGCTGTGACTATTGAAGCTGCGTATTCATTAGGTTTGGAGAAGGAGGTAGGTAGTATTGAAGCCGGTAAATTGGCTAATTTTACCATATTGGCAGATAATCCTATTACTTGTAAAGCTACTCAAATCAAAGATATTCCAGTATGGGGTACGGTGCATGAGGGGCGAATTTTACCAGTAAAAAGAGCTGGTAATGTGACAGGCTCTACAGGGCCAGTATTGAATGAGAACTCATATGCTTTAATGTATGAAATGCAATCGTGTCATAGTCATTGTTCTCACCAGCATCAAGAACACGGAAACAGTAATTGTGTGTGCGCCCTGAATCGTCTTTTTTCTTATGCTTTAGCTGGTGCACTTGAAAATTAAATAACCGAGTGCTGGTATAGCAGGTGAAAATCAAAAAAGACCAAGTTGTTAATTAACTTGGTCTTTTTTGATTTTTATTCTTTCTTGGCGCTGGTCAAATTCAATTATAAATTGAATGAGAGCTTGATGCCTTCGGTAATCATTCCAATTCCAATAATTGCAAGAATTAGACCCATTAGTTTTCCGATGACTGAGATTAAATTATTACCAACTTTGTCCACAATGATTTCACTATACCTAAATGCTAAATAAGTCATATATATAATCAGCCCAAAAATAGCGATGACTATGCCAATGTGTATAAAGCTAGCTTTGGTAACGCTGTTCATTGCCGTCACAATTGTTCCTGGTCCGGCTAAAATAGGAATGGCTAATGGTGATATAGCCAGATTATTTTCATTATTAGCATTTGTATGGTGCATTTTTGACTTTTGTGACATTAACATTTCAAAGCCGACATAAAATATCAATATGCCTCCTGTAATTTTAAATGCAGGAATGGTGATTCCAAACAATTCGAAGATATACTTGCCTGCAATTACAAATGAGAGTACAATAATGAAGGCTGTTAAGGTTGCGGTTCTGGCAATTTTCTTTTTGTCTTCTTTCTTTTCTCCGTCGACTAGTCCTAAGAAAATTGGCGTATTAGCAATTGGATTCATGATGGCGAAAAAGCTCATGAATACCGTTAAAGAATAGGTTAGTAGGTCTTCCATGTGAGTTATGTTAGGGTGTATTCAATTTGTTATGAATGAATTGGTTTGATATCTGTAGTTATATGATATTGTTGTGATTGGGATATATTGTCTTATAATGGAAAGGCATTCTCATGTATATTGAAATTAAAGGAAGTGTGCTAATTGTTAGATACAATTTAATTAAAATTTTAATAGAGGCATTTCCGATGTGAAGTTTTTCCTTTGCAGACTATGTAAAATTTATGCCTAGACACAGAATTTGTTCGTGGTACTGGAGGATGTAGAAATAGCACATGACTAGAAGGTACAAAAAAAGGAGAAACAATAACTGCTTCTCCTTTTAAGTGGGCGATGAGGGAGTCGAACCCCCGACCCCTTGGGTGTAAACCAAGTGCTCTAAACCAACTGAGCTAATCGCCCTGAAATATATGCAGTGTCAATTAAAGTGGGCGATGAGGGAGTCGAACCCCCGACCCCTTGGGTGTAAACCAAGTGCTCTAAACCAACTGAGCTAATCGCCCTGAATATTTCAGGTAATTTCAATAAATTACTTTAATGATTTCGTTTAATCATTTTGGGTGGGCGATGAGGGAGTCGAACCCCCGACCCCTTGGGTGTAAACCAAGTGCTCTAAACCAACTGAGCTAATCGCCCTTGCGTGCTTATCTCTTTCGAAAAGCGATGCAAATGTATAGCTCTTTTTCTTCTCCTCCAAATTTAATTAGTACTTTTCTAATGCATCGGCTACAATAAATGTGCTCCCTCCAATGAAAATCAAGTCGTTGACACCTGCATTTTTTTTCGCATCTTCAATTGCTAGATTTACATTAGTATAGGATTCGCCTGTTAGCGCATAAGTATTAGCCATTATCTTAAGCTCCTCTTCATTTAAACTACGAGGAATAGAGGCTTTGGTAAAATAATATCGGGCTTCCTTTGGCAGGATGTTCAGAACCGCTGCATGGTCTTTGTCGTTCACCATGCCTAAGACAATATGAAGTTGGTCATGCGGCGTATTTTGAATTTGCTCAGCCAGCATTTGCATGCCATCAAGGTTATGACCGGTATCGCATATGATACGTGGGTTGTAGCCAATGTGTTGCCAACGGCCTAATAAACCGGTGTTTTTTACCACATTCTCTAAACCCATATAAATATTTTCAGGAGAGATATTGAATTGTTTACTTCGGAGCTGTTCAATGATGGCCAATGCTGTTACAACATTCTTTTGTTGATAGCTGCCCAGTAAATCCAGTTTCAAATCAGGATATATAAGTTTTTCGCCTTTCATAACCTGGAAGATTTGCTTCTCATCAACCGATAAAGTAGCTGTTGATATAGAAAACTCTGAATCGGCAAAAACGATACTGGAGCCTCTTTCTTGTGCAATAGTTTTAAAAACCGATGCTGTTTCTGATTGTGTTTGGCCAATAACAAGCGGAATATCTTTCTTGATAATGCCTCCTTTTTCACCAGCTATCTGGGCCAGATTAGTTCCAAGAAAAGCGGTGTGGTCCAAACCAATATTCGTAATGGCTGATACTTCAGGTGTAATGATATTGGTGGAATCCAGTCGGCCTCCCATGCCTACTTCAATCACTGCCACATCAACTGCTTCTTGTTTAAAATAATCGAAGGCCATGGCTACCGACATCTCAAAGAAAGAAGGCTGTAACGATTTGATAATTGCACTGTGGTTAGCCACGAAATTCACGACAGCTTGCTCAGTAATCATCTGACCGTTTATTCGGATGCGCTCACGAAAATCTTTCAGGTGAGGCGATGTGTATAGTCCTACTTTTAATCCTGATTCCTGTAAAACTGATGCAAGACAATGTGATACAGAACCTTTCCCATTGGTGCCAGCTATGTGAATGGTTTTATAGGCTTTATGTGGATGGTTGAAGTAGTTGTCTAATTCTAAGGTGGTTGCCAAATCGGCTTTATAGGCCGCTTTGCCTACCCTTTGGTACATGGGTAATTGAGCAAATAAAAAATCCAGTGTTTCTTTGTAGTTCATGATGCAAAATTATGGCATATTCTGATTTTTGAGGCTATTTTTTCTCTATCTTTAAGAGAAACGAAACAAAACCGCTCTATATGGCTAAGAAAATTTTTATTCTTGACACAAACGTTCTTTTACACGACCACAAATGTATATACAACTTCGAGGAAAACGATGTGATTATCCCAATAGTTGTGCTCGAGGAACTCGATAGATTCAAAAAAGGGAATGACTTAATCAACTTTCAGGCGAGGGAATTTGCCCGTGAAATGGATAAAATGGCTGGGGAGAAGGCCTTTAAAGAAGGGATACCTTTGGGCTCCAAAAAAGGAAAGTTATTTGTGGCAACGGGTAAGCCAACGCCCGAGGTAATGAAGGAATCATTTAGCGAAAATACGTCTGATCATCGAATATTAGCAGTCTCACTTCATGTAAAAGCGGAGTTCCCCAGAAGGCAAACGGTGCTTATTACCAAAGATATCAACCTTCGTTTGAAAGCTAAATCTCTTGGCTTAGCTTCTGAAGATTATGAAAACGATAAAGTAAAGGATATTGATATTCTCGACAAAGGAGTTGAGATACATGAAGATTTTGATAAGGCTTTGATTGAAGCATTATACCAGCATCAGGGCATCCCTATTGATGAGTTTCCAATGAAGGATTTGCCGGCCAACCAGTATTTTGTTTTGCGCAATGGCAATCAATCGGTGCTGGCACACAACGATGCTTATTCGGGATTGATTCGTCGCGTTGAAAAGCATGGAGCCTATGGTATTGATCCTCGAAATGCTGAGCAGACTTTTTCATTGAATGCTTTGTTAAATCCCGATATTAAACTGGTTTCTTTATCAGGAAAAGCAGGAACAGGTAAAACCTTACTGGCGTTGGCAGCAGCCTTGCAACAGCACAGGCAGTACAGCCAGATATTGTTGGCTCGTCCCATTGTGCCATTGGCCAATCGCGATTTGGGTTTTTTACCTGGCGATATCAATGAAAAGATTGGACCATATATGCAACCGTTGTTCGATAACCTGGGAGTGATTAAAAGTCGATTTAAGGCAACCAGTAAAGAGGTGAACAATCTGGATGAGATGCTGAAAAATGAGCAGTTAATCATCACGCCTTTGGCGTATATCAGAGGGCGCAGTTTGTCTGATGCTTTCTTTATTGTGGATGAAGCACAAAACCTGACGCCACATGAAGTGAAGACTATCATAACACGAGCTGGTGAAGGTACCAAAATGATTTTTACGGGCGATGTGCAGCAAATTGATTCGCCGTATCTGGATATGCAGTCAAATGGCTTGGCCTACCTGACTGATAAAATGAAGGGACAGGAAATTTTTGCCCATGTTAACCTGGTGAAAGGCGAAAGAAGTTACTTAGCTGAGCTGGCTTCTGATTTGTTGTAATTAACTGTTTAAGCTTTCAAATATTTATAAATATTTAATAGCTATTGGCTGAAGTCTATCAGCTGATAGCTTTTTTTTACCTTTGCACTTTCATTTTTTTTACAACGATGATTGATACTTCGGTTTTTGAAAATAAGAAAGTGGCGTTTCACACCTTTGGATGTAAGCTCAATTTCAGCGAAACATCAACAGTGGCGCGCACCATGGTAGAGGCTGGTTTTGAGAAGGTAGATATTTCTGAACATGCCGATGTGTATTTGTTTAATACGTGCTCGGTAACGGAGCTAGCCGATAAAAAATGCAAGCAGGTTATTCGAAAAGCCATCAAGCAAAATCCAAATGCCTTTATTGTAGTGACTGGATGCTTTGCTCAACTAAAACCAGAAACGGTCTCAAATATTGAAGGGGTAGATTTGGTATTGGGCTCCAACGAAAAATTTGACATCCTTCAATATATGGAGGACTTTAAAAAGGTTGATAGAGCCACGATTCATGCTGGACAAATCGGAAAGAATAAAGAGTTTAAACCATCCTATTCGTTTGGCGATCGCACCCGCTGTTTTTTAAAAGTGCAAGATGGATGTGATTACTTCTGCAGTTACTGTACTATCCCTTTCGCTCGGGGGAGAAGCCGAAGTGACACAATTGCCAATACAATTCAACAGGCCGAAAAAGCAGCCAGTGGAGGTGCTAAAGAAATCATTTTGACGGGTGTTAATATTGGTGATTTCGGTAAGGAATCAGGCGAGTCGTTCTTTGAATTAATCAAAGCGCTTGAAAAAGTGGAAGGTGTTGAACGTTTTCGTATTTCGTCCATCGAGCCTAACTTGCTGACTGACGAAATAATTCAGTTTGTGGCCAAATCAAATAAGTTTATGCCGCATTTTCACATTCCTTTGCAGTCGGGTTCTGATAAAGTGCTTAAGCTGATGAAGCGGAAATATGATACGGCTCTGTTTCGATCGAAGGTTGAACGCATTAAGGAACTTATACCGCATGCTTTTATTGGTGTGGATGTGATTGTTGGTGTTCGGGGTGAGTCGGGCGAAGATTTTAAAACCACACATCAATTCTTGGCCGATTTGGATATCTCACAATTGCATGTGTTTACTTATTCCGAACGACCTAATACACAGGCTTTAAAAATTGATGAGGTGGTGCCTGTTCCGGAACGTAAAGAGCGAAGTAAAATACTGCATGAATTATCAGAAAAGAAAACACGGCATTTTTACAAGCAATATATTGGCCATGAAAACACCGTGTTGTTCGAAGGCGCTGAGCATGATGGCATGATTAATGGCTTCACAGAAAATTACATCAAGGTTGAGGTGCCTTATGAAAGTCATTTGAGCAATACCATTCAGCCTGTCAAGCTGAAGCATTTAGCCCTGGGAAGCTTAAATATGGTCGCAGAATTAATATAAAACACATGGATTATCAATCGTTATGTCAGCAGGTTTGTGATTTGGCAAAAGCCACCGGAGCGTTTATAAAAAACGAACGCAAGCATTCATCTGTCGATGTTGAAGTGAAAGGTAGTAACGATTTTGTTACCCAGGTCGATAAGGCATCGGAACGAAAAATTATTGAAGGCTTGAAAAAGTTGCTGCCCCAAAGTGGTTTTATTGCCGAAGAAGGAACGGATAATAGCAAGGGTGATGTGTATAACTGGATAATTGACCCCATTGATGGGACAACTAATTTTATTCATGGATTATCGCCTTATGCCATTAGTATTGCTCTGCAGGAAAATGACCAATTAGTGCTTGGTGTTGTTTATGAAATTGGTTTGGACGAGTGTTTTTATTCCTATAAAGAAGGAGCTGCGTGTTTGAATGGGGTACAAATTCAAGTGTCAAAAACAAAGACGGTTAAAGATAGTTTGATTGCAACAGGCTTCCCATATTCCAACTATTCGCGTTTAGAGGGGTTTATGAAATCGATTCAGTATTTTATGGAACATTCGCGGGGTTTGCGCCGATTGGGTTCGGCTGCTACTGACCTTGCTTATGTAGCATGTGGTCGTTTCGATTCGTTTTATGAATATAACTTAAAGCCCTGGGATGTAGCGGCTGGTGCTTTTTTGATTCAGCAAGCAGGTGGTGCTGTATGTGATTTTGAAGGTGGTGATAACTATCTGTTTGGAATGGAGATAATTGCCTCAAATAGTGCTACTTTTAATGAGTTTAAAACGATAATAAATGATATAATGTAATATGCAAAAAATTGGCAATTATATATCACTGGGTTTTTTGTGGTTGTTTAGTTTGCAACCATTTTTTATTCTTTATTTATACTCCGATTTGTTATATCACGTTATTCGGCTAATTGGTTATCGTCGAAGCGTTATTAATAAAAATCTGCGCTATTCATTTCCTGATAAATCACAAGCAGAATTAAGAGATATCCGCTTGAAATTCTACCGAAATTTTTGTGATGTGATGGTTGAAACGATTAAAGTTCAATCGATGACGGAAAAGCAGATGCGGCAGCGCGTCAAGTGGAATAATTCTGAAGTTATTGATCGATTTACGCATCAGGGTAAAGATGTGATTGCAGTGATGGGGCATTACTGTAACTGGGAATGGATCCCATCTATCAATTTAAATGTAGATTGCCTTGGCTGTGCCACCTATCGACCATTGAAAAACAAAGAGTTCGACAAGTATATGTTGAAATTGCGTGGAAAATGGGGAACCAAAAACTTTACGATGGCCGATACGATTCGTGAACTTATTAAGCTAAGAAGGCGCAATGTAAGGTATATTATTGGACTAATAGCTGACCAATCGCCGGGAAAGAAAACGTTGAATTACTGGACCAACTTCTTAAATCAGAATACTGCTGTTATACTGGGACCTGAAAAAATTGCTAAGTCTACCAAGTCACCTGTAGTTTACCTGGATATGCAACGTGTTAAGCGCGGTTATTATGAGGTGAATGTAATACCGGTGTCGGATGATCCGCTTAGTACAGAGGAATATGAAATTACAGAAAAGCATTTACGTTTGTTGGAAGATGCGATTAAAAGAAAGCCGGAGAATTGGTTATGGTCGCACAAGCGTTGGAAGTATTCTGAAAACCGTGAAATATCTGAAGTCGAAAGTTAAGTACTGATATGTCAAAAACAGCTGTTGTAATACTTAATTGGAATGGTGAGGCTTTGTTGAAAAAGTTTTTGCCTGTTGTTGTTGAAAATTCGGAATATCCCAATGTGGAGATTATCGTGGCAGATAATGCTTCAACCGATAACAGTGTGGCTTTTGTAGAAAAGAACTTTTCCAAAGTTGGCCTTATTCAACTCGATAAAAATTATGGGTTCGCCGGTGGTTACAATAAGGCGCTTCAGCAAGTTGAAGCTGATTATTATTTATTACTCAATAGTGATGTTGCGCCTGAAGCGGATTGGTTAGGGCCTTTGATTAAGGAAATGGATGCAGAACCGAACTTAGGTGCCTGTATGCCGAAGATTCGAGCCTATAACGAGCCCGATAAATTTGAGTATGCAGGTGCTTCGGGGGGGTATATCGATTTATTTGGTTATCCGTTTTGCCGGGGGCGCATATTGAATAGCATCGAGAGTGATAATGGTCAGTACAACGAGCCCTTACCTGTTTTTTGGGCATCTGGTGCTGCATTAATGATCCGTTCCGAATTGTATTTGAAAGCAGGAGGTCTGGATGAAGCATTTTTTGCCCATATGGAAGAGATTGATTTGTGTTGGCGCATAAAAAATATGGGGCTTGACATCAAGATTCTTCCATCGTCAGAAGTTTTACATGTGGGGGGTGCCACACTAAGCCAGCAAAATGCTAAGAAGACCTTTCTTAACTTCAGAAATAACTTATTGATGCTTGTTAAAAACCTGCCATCGAAACGTTTGTTACCAATCTTGTTTATTAGGATGGTGTTGGATGGAATTGCCGGCCTTCATTTTATTTCAAAAGGGGAATTCAGGCATTTTATGGCTGTTTTAAAGGCGCATTTTAGCTTTTATGCAAAGTTGCCTTATGTTTGTCGTTTGCGTAAGCAGCAAGCGTCATTCAGGGTTAAAAACGCCCACAAAGAGATTTATCCTCAAAGCATTATTTGGGCATTCTATATAAAAGGATTAAGAAGGTTTAGTGAGCTAAAACACTATCATCTCGATTAAAGATGAGGTAACAATTCCTCTAGTTTATTGCTTCGTGAGCCTTTAATCAGGATGCTTTTACTAATTAAGGGCTTGGCTTCCATTTCTTTTATCAAGATGTCGTTATTGAGATAAAAGTCTGCGCCGGATGTGTTTAAGTCTTTAAATTCAGAGCCAATAATGATGACCCTTTCAAACGATAAACTATTGGCTGTATCAAGTAGTTTTTGATGCTCTTTATTGCAGTTGTCGCCCAATTCCTTCATGCTGCCCAATATAACCACTTTGTTTTGAGCATCTATTTCTGAGAAATTCTGTAATGCCACCTGCATGCTTGAAGGATTGGCATTATAAGCATCCATTATAATCTGGTTGTTCTCTGATTTAATAAACTGCGACCGGTTGTTAGTTGGCGTATAATTTTCAATGGCAGCATTGATGTCTTCAATATTCACTTCAAAAAACTGACCAATACAAATGGCAGAAAGGATATTTTCGAGGTTGTAAGCGCCAATTAATTGTGTTTGTAATGAAAAGCTGTTATCGGCTTCCTGATGCCATTTTATCGCAATAAAAGGATTGTTCTTTGTTATCTGACCATAAACAAAACCACAGTCTTTACCGAATTCAACCCGATTGTCAATGTCGGCTGCCATTTGCATTAAGTGCTGGTTGTCGTGGTTTATAAACAACCTTCCATTGTTGTTTTTTAAATATTTGTATAATTCACCTTTGGCTGTTTTAACACCTTCAAAAGAGCCAAAGCCTTCGAGGTGAGCTTTGCCAACATTGGTAATCATTCCATAATCAGGTTCGGCAATCTTACACAACAACTCAATTTCACCAATGTGATTTGCACCCATTTCAACAATGCCTAGCTCAATGGATGTATCCATGCTAAGTAAGGTTAATGGAACGCCAATGTGATTGTTGTAGTTGCCAGCTGTGGCTTTAATTTTGAATTTCTGGCTTGTCACTGCGGCCACCAGCTCTTTTGTAGTTGTTTTTCCATTAGTACCGGTGATGGCAATAATCGGGATGCCTAAATAGCGACGATGATAAAGTGCTAGTTCCTGCAGGCATGAAAGGACATCGTCAACAATAAAAACATTTTTGAGGCCAGTCAGAGTTGTGTCATCTGCCACGGCATATGCAGCACCCTTGTCGAGCACATCTTTAACGTACTTGTTGCCGTCGAAGTTAGCTCCTTTTAAAGCAAAAAAGATAACATCTTTGTTGTTGCTTCGGCTATCGGTTGAAACGCCTTTGCTCGATAAAAAGGCTTTGTGTATGGCAGCTATTTGACTCATGATGGAGTAGGATGAATGATTACTATTCAAAAACAAAAATAAAAAAAGAGGCTAACTTTTAAAGTTAGCCTCTTGATAATATTCTGCTATAAGAATTATTTTTTTCCACTGCTTACCGGACTTCCTACACGTGTCATTGCACAACGGAAACCTAGGTCATCGCGGCTTTCTCTTTCGTCAAGGTAACGGCGAGCACCAGGTGCTAACCAATAGGCACGGTCTCTCCAGCCACCACCTTTATAGACGCGTGAGCGGTCAGATACAAGGCTACCAAGGCTGCTGTTAGGAGCTCCAGAATACATATTGCTTGTATTCGAATCGTTATCGTTCCAGTCAGTACCTGTTACAGCGTTTGATGTAGCATCACCATCGGCATAGTTACGGTTGTCTGATGTTCGGTAGTTTTTACGATTTAAGATGTCCTTATCTTCTTCGCTTCTGTAACGAATGCGTCCAAGGCTGTCTTTTTCAACAATGTATCCTTCCTCGTCAAGAACTTTTTGCTTAAATACGTTACCACGGTATGGGCTGAATTCTTCAACATCTTCGAATGATAATGGGCGATATACATCGGCAACCCACTCATTTACGTTACCGGCCATACAGTATAAACCGTAGTCGTTAGGGTAATACGAGTCAACCGCTACAGTGATGTCACCACCATCGTTCAGGTTACCGGCCATACCCATCATATCACCAGTACCTCTTACGAAGTTGGCCATCATTTTACCACGCTCTTTTTTGTCAGCGTTTCGTGTGATGTGACCATCCCAAGGATAGATACGACGGTTTGTCATGCGCTCGTCGTAAGAGTTACCAATCAAACCAAGAGCAGCATATTCCCACTCAGCTTCAGTTGGGAGGCGATAGCGTGGTAAAAGCATACCATCATCCCATCTTACACGGCGTGTATCGTTATTTGGATTTAAATCTTCCATTGGGTTTTTGCCCTGGATACCTTCGTATTGGCCATATAAATAGGCTTCGGTGTTGAAGTTATTTTCGCCAATCTGGTTAACGTCAAATTCAAGGATGCCTTCGTCAACCAAAATCATCTCGTTAACACGGTCGGTACGCCATTTACAATAATCTTGTGCCTGAACATGGCTAACACCAACTACTGGGTATTCAGCATAAGCTGGGTGACGCAGGTAGTTTTCAACCATTGGCTCGTTATAGGCCATTGGACGACGCCATACCAATGTATCAGGTAAAGCCTTGCGGTAAACTTCAGGATAATCAACATAAACACGTTGAATCCAGAATAAATACTCAAGGTAATCAATGTTTCTTACTTCTGTTTCGTCCATGTAAAACGAAGGAACTGTTACACGACGAGGAGCGTTGTTCCATTCATAAAGAACATCTTGCTCAACACGACCCATAATAAAGGTACCACCTTCAATAAAGGTTAATCCAGGTCCGGTTTCTTGCTCATAACCTGACTTGTATTGAAAGCCACCATTGTCTGGGTTATTATATTCCCAACCTGTAGCAGAAGAAACAGATTTGCTTCCACCGCCTTTACTACATGACGATAAGCCTACTAAGCTAAAAGCCAAAACAGCCAATATAACTGCGGTATTTAATCTCATAGCACTTTGATATTGTATTCTAATTATCAATTATTTACAAACTCGATATTCACGCACGTTAGACGTGTAACTGACTCCATTATACTGCAAAAATATAAAAAGGTTATAGCTAAGCTCCTTTTTCGTTCGTTTTTTTAATGGCGAACTAATACTAACAATGCAATTTTTCAAGATTCAGAACGTTAAAAATAGAAATTTCTTGTACAGTTATAGCTATTTTTGTGCTTTTTGATGAACAATTGTACTTGAATGAAGTATAAATTGAAGTAAATGCTCCTGATTAGTCAGTAGTAAGTCAGATGGTTAAAGAAAGATAATGGTTAGATATTTATATATAGTTTTACTAATGTGTTTTTGCCAGGTGGAGGCACAAACATACTCGGGGATGGAATATTTTACGTGGTTAGGCTCTGAAACATCTGGTTATAAGGAAAGACCATTTCAAATACAAGAATCAGCTGAGTTTAACGAATCGAGTCAGTTGCCGGTAAAAGTGCTGCAACATGCTTTACCATACTTTGTTGAGCTTGATGATTTGGAAATCAATTACACCATTGAAACTTCGAGTGTAAACGATGAAACCCAGGCTAATTTTCTAAATGCATTGAATCCAAATGATTTTGAGTTTTTAAAAAGCCATGTTGTATGTGTTAGGGGAGAATACTTTCTGCAGTTGGAAATAATACCGCTAGTGTACGATGACTTTGAGAAACAATATCACCTGGTCAATGAACTCAATTATACCATAACAATACCTGAAACTAAGATAGAGCCCGTATTAAAAAGTACGCAAGAGGTAAAGAGTAATTCAGTATTGGCAAGTGGCAAGTGGGTGAAAATAAAAGTCAGTGAATCGGGCATTCATAAAATTCCCTACTCTGTGCTTTCTTCATGGGGGTTTTCAAATCCACAAAATGTGAATGTTTTTGGTAATGGTGGTAATATGTTGCCCCGGTCAAATGCAGCTTTTCGGCATGAAGATTTAACTGAAAACGCCATTATTCACCAAGATAATGCCATTTATTTTTATGCGCAGGGGCCAACTGCTTGGAGCTATAATGCCACACGAAACATGTTTGAGCATCAGAAGCATGATTATACCGATGTTGCCTATTACTTTTTATCGGACAGTAATGGGGATGGTAAACGGGTGCAAGCCAGTGATTTGATAAGTGAAACATTTAACATCGAAACTGATGAGTTTGATAGCTATCAATTTCACGAATTCGATAATCAAAACTTGCTAAAATCAGGAGTGGAGTGGTATGGTTTGCGATTTGATCCGGGGCAAACGCGCAGCTATACTTTTGAGTTTACAAATAGGGTTATTGGTAAAGACGTTAAGTTGCATACCAATCTCATTGGCAGATCAAATGTGACTTCTTATTTTAAAACTCATGTTGAAGGCGTTAGGGTTCAGGATATAAAAATTACAAAGGTAGATTATTCTAATACTGTTGGAGCATTCGCTAACGAAGGTCAGGCATGGTCGAATTTTAGTTCTTTTAAAAACACTATTACAGTTGATTTGACTTATGAATCTACATCAAGTGGAGCCAGTGGTTGGCTTAATTATTTGTGTTTGAATGCAAAAGAGCAGTTAATTGTAGATAAGCAGTTGCAATTCAGAAATGCTGATGTGACAGGGAGTGGAAATGCTACACGTTTTTACCTGGTTGGAACTACGTCATCCACCCTGCTTTGGGATGTAACTGATCATACTTCAGCGAAAAGTATTTCGATCAATGATTATAACGGGAAACAAGGATTCACTTATCAAACCAGTGAATTGAAGGAGTTTGTTGCTTTTGATAAAACGAGCAATTTACCTCAGCCCGAATTTGAAGAGACAGCAGATAACCAGAATATTCATGGAATTTCAGTGCCTGAGATGCTAATTGTTGTACATCCTTTATTTGAGAGTGAGGCTCAACGTCTGGCCGATATTCATCAGAAGCATTCAGGCTTGCAGTGTGAAATTGTTTTTCCATACCAGATATATAATGAGTTTTCGTCTGGTTCGCCTGATATTACTGCTATACGTGACTATGCTCGTTATCTTTATAAAAAAGAAAAAGACTCGAAGTTTAAATATTTGCTACTGTTTGGCGATGGATCGTTTGATAATCGAACGTATAATGACGAAAACACGAATTTTATCCTGACCTATCAATCATATAATTCCATAAATATTAAAGATTCGTATGTTTCTGATGATTATTATGGTTTTTTGGATGATACTGAAGGAAACAATATACTGTATGATAAGCTTGATATTGGCATTGGACGCTTTCCTGTAAGTACACTCGATGAGGCTAAAGTAATGGTAGATAAAATTGATAACTACCTTAATGAAAGTGCTGTTGGCGCCTGGAAAACGGATATTACTTTTTTGGCTGATGATGGAGATAGTAATCTGCACATGCGACAGGCCAATGAATTATCGACACAAGTCTATGATGATTTCCCATCCTTTAATCATAATAAAATATTCTTTGATGCCTATCCTAAAGTGACAACTTCTTCTGGAGATCGTTATCCGGAAGTGAATGAAGCGATAAAGAAAACAATTGGAGATGGTACTTTACTGTTTAACTACACTGGACATGGTAGCGAGCGCCAGTTATCTGAGGAAAATGTATTAGACATTACAATGATAAAAAGTTTTACAAATATTGACCGTCTGCCTGTTTTTGTAACTGCGACTTGTGAATTTAGTCGCTACGACGATTATCATGATACTTCTGCAGGAGAATGGGTGGTGCTATCGCCATTAGGTGGAGGTGTGGCATTATTTACTACCACACGTATTGCCTGGTCGCACGAGAATTTTCAGATTAATAAGAGCTTTTATAAAAACATATTTAGCCAAGATGAAGAAGGTAATAAGATTAGGCTTGGTGAGGTTATTCAAAATACTAAAAATGCTCAGAGTAGTACAAGTGTTAATAAGTTAAATTTTACCTTGTTGGGCGATCCTTCGCTGCAATTGGCCTATCCTCAGGGTAATATTCTTACAAAGAGTATCAATGGCGAAGAAGATCCTGCTAGCAGAGCAGAGATGAAGGCACTTACAATAGCCGAAGTTGAAGGAGAGATTAAGGTTGAATCGCCAAGTAATTCGGTTGTAACAATGCAGGTTTTTGATAAGCCGATAACTGTTAAAACCCTTGGCAATAAAGGAGCTGTGCCATTTGAATACCAAGTGTATCAAAATCGTATTTATCAAGGACAGATGGAGTCAGAAGGCAACCATTTCTTGGCTTCTTTTATTATTCCAAAAGATATTCGTTATAACGTAGGCGAAGGTCGTATTAGCTATTATGCTTATGGTGAAGATGGTGTGGAGTCGTTTGGTGCCGATAATACAGTGTTGATTGGTGGTGTATCTGATAATCCGCCTAATGATGCGGATGGCCCTGCAATTAAAATGTGGTTAAACGATGAATCATTTACGAATGGTGATGTAACAGGTTCGCAACCGGTTTTGTACGCTGAACTTTCCGACGAGAGCGGGATTAATACAAGTGGAGTAGGCATTGGTCATGATATTACTTTAGTGGTAGATGATGAACGTTCTTTGCCAGTTAATTTGAATGCGTATTACACCTCAAATTTTAATAGCTTCACAAGTGGAATAGTCACTTACCAGCTGCCACAATTAACACAAGGAAATCATACACTGGAGTTAAAGGTTTGGGATAATCTGAATAATTCATCTACAGCAAGCCTGAATTTTGAAGTGTATTTAGATGGCGGTTTGCAGATAAGCAATGCGTCGGTTTATCCGAATCCTGTTGAGCCGGCTGCTCCTGTCTATATTTCGTTTAATCACGATGCGCCCAATATGCTACTTGATGTGACTTATAGCGTTTACAGTATGAATGGCCGTTTAATTGAACGTCATGAAACGACCCAGGCTGCTATAGGAACTTCCATCGCACCTATTGAATGGACACCTTCATCGTCGTTGCAGAAGGGTTTATATGTTTTACATTGTGAAATTCGTTCTTCCGAAAATCAAGTTGGGAAATTCTCGAAAAAAATACTGGTGGTTAAATAATAAAAAGTGATTTTTGCAGTTCTGTAAATACTCCCCTAACACAATGGACTAGTAATTTTTGAAGAGAGTTATACATTATGAATCAAAATATGAAGCAAGTATTGACAAAAGTAAGCCTCCTTGTTGTGGCTTTTCTGTTGAGTTTGAATGTGATGCAAGCGCAGTCAGATGGTAATAACGCTATCACTACTGCTGCCCCGTTTTTGAATATCAACCCGGATTCAAGAGCGGCTGGTATGGCCGATGCAGGGGCTGCGACAACGCCAGACTTGAATTCTCAGTTTTTAAATCCCGCCAAATATGCTTTTATCGATGGCGATATGGGTGCTGCTATTTCATTTACACCGTGGTTGCGTAAACTGGTTGACGATATTAATATGTCAACGGCTACATTTTACTATCGATTAGACAAAATGCAGGTGATTAGTGCCTCATTACGTTATTTTTCAATGGGTACCATCGAGTTTACCGATGGAATTGGAACACCACTTTATAGCGGTAAGCCCAATGAATTTGCTATTGATGCCGCTTATTCGCGCGTACTATCAGATAAATTCTCAGGAGCTGTTGCTTTTCGTTACATCCGCTCTGACCTGACCAATGGTTTTTCAAGCGATGGTGGTGACTTAAAGGCAGGTAATGCGTTTGCTGCAGATATTGGTTTTTACTTTAGAGAGCCTATGCGTGTTAACCGCAATGATGCAGAGTTTACGGCTGGTATCAATATTTCTAATATTGGTTCAAAAATTAGTTACGACGGCATTAATAAAGAATACCTTCCAACCAACCTGAAGTTAGGTTTAGGTTATGCAATGGAGCTTGATCGCTATAATAGCATTGCCTTTGCATTAGATTTTAATAAGTTATTGGTTCCATCGAATCAGATTAAACCGGAAGATGCGGATGAGGATTGGGTTGACCCCAATGAAGACAAATCGGTTCCGGCAGCCATCTTTGGTTCATTTAGCGATGCACCAGGTGGTTTTGAGCAGGAAATGCAGGAAATCACATTTTCATTAGGTGCTGAATATTGGTACAACAAGCAATTTGCCATTCGCGCTGGTTATTTTCACGAGCATGAAAACCAAGGGAATCGTAAATTTGCATCAGCAGGTTTTGGATTGAAGTTTAACATGTTCACACTGGACGCTTCTTACATTATTCCAATGGTTCAGAATAATCCATTGGCCAATACAATGCGTTTTTCTCTTTCATTTGATTTGAGCGACTTCAAATAAGAACTTTATTCATTATATTTGAAAAGACCTTAGGGAATATCCTTAAGGTCTTTTTTTATGCATTAACTATGAAGATAAAAGTAGGATTTGGATACGATGTTCACCAGCTGGGTGAAGGCGAAGAATTATGGATTGGCGGATTGCACATTGAACACACCAAAGGGAGCATTGGACATTCGGATGGCGATGTGTTGATTCATGCCATATGCGATGCTCTATTGGGAGCTGCTAACAAACGTGATATAGGGTTTCATTTCCCCGATACCGATCCAAGTTTAAAAGGTGTTGATAGTAAATTATTATTGAAAAAAACCATGCAATTGATACGCGAAGATGGATTTGAGTTGGGAAATATTGACAGCACAATTGCGTTAGAACGTCCTAAGCTAAAGAACCTGATTCCTGATATGCAAACGACTTTAGCTAAAGTAATGGATATTGATGTAGCAGATATAGCTATTAAAGCCACCACAACCGAAAAACTTGGTTTTGTGGGAGAGCAAAAAGGAATCGCTGCTTATGCTACAGTGTTGATAGAAAAAATATAATACTCACCTAATACCAAACCTATGGATAAGCCAGTACTAAAGTATTTTTCTCATCAGCGATGTAATGTTTGCAAAGTGTTAAAACCCAAAGTGCAGCAAATGTTAACAGAGAAGTTTCCAAAGATGAGTTTCGAATATGTAGATATTGAGGAACAGCCTGCTGTTGCTGCCGAAAACCAGGTTTTTACCGTTCCTACATTATTAATATTTTTTGAAGGTAAAGAGTATTATCGCTTTGCACGAAATGTTTCGTTAGGGCAATTAATTGATGCTATCGAACGTCCTTATCAGATGCTGTTTGAATCGTAGTTTGATGTGTTTTTTAACTATTTTTAGTCAGTAGGTATAAGTTTGTGTGGATGTGCATGACTTTTGGCTAAAAATACCTTAATTTAAAGAGCCCTAAATTTTTACAGTAGTTGAAAACACATCTATTTCTAATATTGCTTGCTGCAATTTCTATTTCTGTTGATGGACAAAACCTTTTGAAGATCCGAAAGGTGAGTTTTAAAGGGAATAGAACGATTAGCGCATCAAAGCTTGAGGGAGAATTGAGTCTTCATGCGGCTACTAAGTTCGGAGAGCGGTTTTCAGACAAAGAGGCCGATCGATTTACCATGCCACTTTACGAAGAAAATCTGGATAGAATCAGGTACGTCTACCAAAAAGAAGGATTTTTAGATGTTCAGTTCAATGAGCCAGTCATAAAAGTCACTCGCAATAATAAGGTTAAACTGACTTTCAATATAATAGAAGGCGAACCGATTGTGATGAGCGAGATTAAGTATACGGTCGATTCAATAAAGTATGAAGATTTTCTGGCTAAAAAAACACGACGTAAAATTCGCTTGCAGTCTGAATTGAAAGTTGGTAAACGATTTCGGGATGAATGGTTTTATACCGATCAATCATTTATCAGCGAAGAATACAATAACATGGGCTATGCTTATGCCAAAGTAAAGCATAAATTGAATGTTGATACACTTCGGAGAACGGCTGAATTAAACTGGATTATCGATAAAGATAAGCTTTGCTATTTTGGACCTATTGTGATGCAAGGCAACGAGCGTGTGCCAACAAAAAAAGTGGCTAAACAATTACGTTTTAAAACGGGTGATACCTGGTCGAAATACGAAATTGACGAAAGCCAGAAGCAGATTTACAACCTGGGCATGTTTCGGGTGGCTTCTATAAAAACACTATTAAGCGAGGAAAAACCAGATACTCTGCCAACTATGATAGTGCTTAAAGAAGCACCTCGATGGTCGTCAAGGTTTGGTGCTGGATATGGGCGTGAAGATGATTTTAGGATATTTGTTGATATTCAGTATCTTGGGTTTATAACCAATACTGGTCGAATTAGTCTTTATGCCAAACACTCAGGATTAGAGCCTTATAATTTTCAACTAAAATTTATACAGCCGGCGGTTATATTTCCTTTTAATTCCATGATAATTAATCCATTTTTGATGAAGCAGAACGAACCTGCCTACAGAATTATCAGGAATGGTTATAACTTAACTTTCCTTCAGCATTTTTCCGAACAGTTAAATACTTCTATTAATTTTTATTTAGAGGATGTTGATTCTGACACGACGCTAGTAGAAGGTAAACGTTCGTTGGCGACTAGTAGTGACTTAGGTTTTGATAATTATAGTAAATCAGGTATCTCCGTCGGATTTATATACTATAATGGATTACCGCGCCTGGATCCTGTTACAGGGTTTTCATTGGCCGTTAATGTTAAACGTAATGGTACTTTTATTGAAGAATCGGTACCTTTTTACCGTAGCTTGGTTGAGTATAAAAAATATTTAGGTCTTAAGCCGGGTGTTACAATGGCCTTAAAAGGAAAGATAGGAGTGGCTAAAATGGCACAAAATGATGGGCTGGTACCTGTTGAAGAGCGGTTTTATGGCGGAGGCAGCTATTCGGTCAGAGGTTGGGGACGAGCTCAGTTAGGGCCAAAAGATGCCGAAGGTAAGCCCATCGGTGGAAATAGCTTATTGGAAGGAAGTATCGAAAATCGCTACCTGATTGCTCCGAAGTTGATATTTGCGGTATTTTGTGATGTGGGAAACGTGTGGCAGGATTCGTTTTATTACCGCTTTAATGATTTGCATTACGCAGCAGGATTTAGTTTTCGCTTTAAAACGCCTATAGGCCCTGTTGGACTCGACTTTGCGCGACCAATTTTCGACACTGAAAAACGATGGCAGATTCATTTTAATATAGGGAACCCATTTTGATATGCTTAAAAAACTGTTCAAATATCTGCTTCTTTTTATTGGCCTTTTAATTGTTTTATTAATTGGAGCCCTTGCTTATACTCAAACGGCATCTTTTCGTGAGTTTTTGCGAGTAAAAGTACTTGAAGTGGCCAATCCCTATTTTAATGGCAAGTTGGCTATTGGGCGAATTGATGGGAACCTTTACAATTCGATTCATTTGAGTAATGTTGCGCTCACAGAAGGTGATTCAACCGTCCTGAGCATTGATTCAGTTTACCTTAACTACAGGTTGGTTGACCTATCAACAAAGCATATACAATTGGATACAGTGTTTTTTCAATCGCCCCAATTCAACCTATGGTACAAGGATAGTACTACCTTACACCTTATGTATGTGTTTGATAAAATAATTGAGATTGCTAACTCCACGCCCTCGAATTTCCCAATCATTCTTGATGTTAAAGATATCGCTTTTGAAGATGGACAGGGGAAATATCAGCTTAGCTATGGCAAAGAGCCAATCGTATTTCAGAAGATAAATATGGAGGCGAGCGGTTATTTTAAGAAAGAACATGTTGAGCTGACCCTTCATGCTATGAATATAAAAACGGATAATCCTGATTTTGAGCTTCAACAAGGTCGGTTTCATGCATTGAAACAGCGTTCGATTATTCAGGCAGATAGTATCTATTTAAAAACCAGAGCTTCAGAATTATCAGCTGATGTTCGGTATGTGTCTAATAATGATTTTAAATTAAGGCTAGAAGCTAATCCTTTGGATAAGAGTGATGTTGTTACTTTTTTGCCTGACCTGCCGCTGCGGTCAATTTCTGAGCTGAAATTTGGCTTAGAATCCGATGATGAAGTGTTGCAGTGCGATGTATTATTGGCTAAAGGTCGAAAGCACGTGGGTTTAAATGGTTCGTTTTTTAATCTTCCGGAAGCATTGAAAGATAGTAGCCAGACATCGGAATACAACGCAATTATGTTTTTCAATGAATTTGTACCCGAAGAGTGGTTTGAGATTGACCAAACGGGTGCTTTTCTGAATGGTTCATTGGCTGTAGATGGTGATAACGTGTTTGATTATAAGAGTGATGTCAATGTCAAGGCTCGTTTCAATCATTCATCCTATCAAAATACGGTGGCCGATACACTGCATTTTGATGCCTCGCAGGTGAATAAGCTGATTAAAGCAGAAACGTTGGTGGTGTACAATAATAGCCATAGCGAAGGGCACCTGACTATTAACGATTTGTATGAGACGCCCGTTTATTCAGCTAATTTCATGACACGCAATCTAGACATCGGAGCTATTCAACCAAGTGCCAAAAACACCATTGTTAATGGCCATATTGTGTTATCCGGGAGGCATATTTTATCGGATGAGCGTAACTTTATCACTCACGCCGAATTATACGATAGTAAGGTTTACGACATTGGTGTTGATACGGTTGTATTGCGTTCAGCCTTTAAAGGAACAAGCCTTAGGATTGATACATTGGCTTTTATTGTTCAGGATAACACAGTGATAAGTTCGGGAACGGTTGATTTTGATACTTTTGATTTTGATACTCAAACAAAGATCAGGAGCCGGTATTTGGGATTCCTCAAAAAGTTTGATGTTCCTGAATTTTCATTCAACGAAGCAAATCTTAACCTTTCTTTAGCTGGTAATCTAGATTCTGTAAGTTACCAGGGTGAGATGAGTGTATTTAATTTTGGATACGACTCCATGTATGTTGATATAATTAATGCTAATGCAATGGGGCGTTATCAGCCCGATTCTTTATCGGCACGAGGCGTAATAAGTTTACTAAAATTTTCAAATCAAGGACAAAACCTCGACAGTCTGCGGCTTCAATTTGATTATGCCAATAATAGTTTGTGGACACTGATAAACCTGGCCCGGGAAGATACAATAAGGGCTTCGGTGGAATCGGAATTAAGTATACAGGATACTGTAGAGCTGCATCTTGCCGCTGCTGAGGTCGAATTTCCGTGGACGCACTTTTATCTAACGGACGCCAGGCAGATGCTCAAATACCATAATAGTTCGTTGTTAATTGATGGTTTGGAAATTAAGGATAAAGATAATGAAGACTTTAGCTTAAGAGCCAATGGGAGTCTAAGTGCCAACAATGTTGAGAATTTCGAGTTGGATATGGATAATTTAAACTTGCATTTGTTTAATCATTTTATCGAATCATCCGATAGTATTGGTGGTCAATTATCACTAGCTGCTAAGCTGATGGGGTCGCCCGATTCTGTTATTTTAAAGGGCGATTATCAACTGAGAAATATTTATTTTAATGAAATTGTAGCGCCAAAGTTGGAAGGTCATTTAGCCTATGCTGTAGATACCTTTGCTGTTGATGTTTGGTCACCGGACTTAGATAGCACGGTTTATGCAAATGCTCATTTACCCATTAAGCTGATCCTGGATTCGGCGGGCTATAGCATGAAAGTGCCTGAAACATTTAAGGCCGAAGTGGTCGTAGACTCGCTTGAGGTGGTGACACCCGATATTCCTGAGTTTGCTCACGTGAAAGCCGGAATATTAGTGGATGGAAAGGTCAGGGCAGAAGGCGCATTTGATAAACCACTTTTTTATGGGCAAATAAATTTAGACAATGGTTTTGTAGATGATCATGAGCAGGGCGTTTATTATAAAGATGTTCACGGACAACTTGTTTTTCGTGAAAACAATCTCAATGTTGATACATTTTATATTGGTTCAACCAAAGGTTACTATGCTTCAAAAGGACATCTCTTATTCGATTCAACACTTGTTTCGGGTAAGATAATTGCTTCAAATATTGAAACCGATATAAAGAATTTTCAAGTAGTGCAGCATAAAAACTACGATGTCAATATAAGTGGAAATCCGCATTACCGGTCTGATATAGAGGGTGAACCGCGTTTTGGGGGAGGCATTCTGGTGAATCGCTCATCCTTTTATATACCTGGCCTGGTAACTAACGATGAAGATCAGAAACACACTAAGAGTACGCCATTGTTAGTGGTAGCTATTCATGAGAATGATTCAACTTATCGGATCGAACAAGAGGTGGAAGAGGAAGAGATGTCACCATTCATGCAACAACTTAAGGGGCGCTTAAATATTGAAATACCACGAAGTACCTGGCTCAAGAGTGATGATATGAATATTGAAATTAGTGGAGATATGGATGTGGCAAAAACGGCTGATTATTTCGAGCTGTTCGGCGACGTGGAGGTGGTTAGGGGTTATTATATTCTTTACGGACGCAAGTTTAATATTGAAGAAGGAATCATCACATTTATGGGTGGTGAAACACTAGATCCGCGTTTAGAAGTAAGTGCCGATTATGTTTTCAGGGGGAGTGATAAGGAAAAGCACACGCTTGAACTTTCCATATCGGAATATTTATCGGAACCTGAGATCAGCTTTACATTAGATGGCGTGTCAATCTCACAGTCGGATGCCGTTTCTATAATGGTATTTGGCAAAACCATGGATGAATTAAGTTACGATGGACAAAATGGAATTGTCGGTTCTGTTGGGTCTAATATGCTGGCCAATATGGTAACATCCTCTTTGAATAATACTATTGGACAACGCTTTAAGTTGGATATGATAGAAGTTAATTCAACGCAGAATTGGGAAACAGCTGCTTTTGTGGTTGGAAAATACATCACTAACGATTTGTTTGTCATTTATCAGCGAGGATTTGGAGAAACTGAGGATGATGAAATTACACCAGAATCCATCACGCTTGAATATGAATTAAGTAAAGTTTTATTCTTTCGATTGCAAAGTGGTAGTTCCAAAACATCAGGATTTGATGTAATTTTGAAATTCGAATCATCTAAATAGTTTAGCTATGATGAATGTTAAGGAAATTAAGGCTTCCCATAAAGAAATTTGCCTGCTTTTATCTGAAAAAAAAATCAAAGATAGCCTGGATCAGATTCAGGTTTTGGTTAAAGAGTCACAGAATGGCGATTTAATTGATAATCATTATAATATTGAATTTACCTATAAAAATATTCTTAAGTATACGGTTGAGGGGATTACCGACCCTGAGCGGCAAAAAGTGTATAATCACCTGTTAAGAGATGTTTATCACCTTGCCGATAAAGTGTGTGATGTGTTGTTAAGTCAATATTCGGGCGAGTTTGTTTACGAGGAACGAAAGGAACAGGGCGACCTTAATTTCCAGATTGCTATTGATGAAATTAACTCAATTTGGAGTTCGATTGAATTGCAAAAAGTTGTCGATTCCAACGCCGAGAACAAACCTGAATTGCAGACGGCTGTTAATAAGCTGTTCAATCAAATATGGTCAGTTTCGGCAATAGGTGGCGCTAATAAGGCTTTGTTGCGCGAATTTGTTGATAAAAGCACAATTCCATTGCATTACAAAGCAACCATTGTTGGGGCCATCAACTTATCGTTAATGCGCGATTTTTCCTTTGACTATATACACTTGTTAATTGAGTTAAGTACACATTCTGACGATGAAATTAGTGCAAGGACATTGGTGGCGCTTTTATTGGCACTTAATAAGTACGATGCCCGTTTGCCATTATACCCTGAGTTGTATACTCAATTATTTATGACGATTGAAGAAGCAGGATTGCAAACGTTGATTCAAAGCATAGCTATACAGTTGATAAGAACACGTGAGACAGAGCGGATATCGAAAAAACTGAATGATGAAATTCTGCCAGAGGTGGTGAAGATGCATCCTAAATTAAAGGATAAGCTGGATTTAGATAATCTGATCAGTGATAATTTGACTGAAGGTAAAAATCCAGATTGGGAAGATGTGTTTAAAGACTCACCCAACCTGATGGATAAAATGGAAGAACTGACTCAATGGCAAATGGAGGGAGCTGACGTATTCCTTTCCACATTTAAGCACCTTAAACACTTTTCATTTTTTAATGAAATTAGCAATTGGTTGATGCCATTTTATCCAACACATCCCGATGTACAACAAGCTCTATTTAAGGAGGATGCCGTTTTTAGTAGTCAATCTTTGCTCGATGGTCTAGCCTCATCTCGTTTTTTATGCAATTCTGATAAATACTCGCTTATACTGAGTATTCCACACATGCCGGGTATGCAAAAGGAAATGATGGGACAAATGTTTTCGGCGGAGATAGAGCAAATGGTGGAATTGCAAAAAGATGAGCAGATGTTGCAGGCTAATCAAAAGAAGTTGGTGGCGAGCAATCAGTTTATTCAGGATTTATATCGTTTGTTAAAAGTGCACCCACAGAAGCACCAGTTTGAGGATGTTTTTGCCCAGAAAATGGATTTTTATAACCGATGGTTTTTTAGCCAGATGCTGGACGATTCGGATTCGTTGCGTGATATAAGTGAGTATTATTTTAAGAAGAACTATTTTGAAGATGCTTTAGAGATATTTCAGAAGATAGCTGATAAGGAAAAAAACAATAAGCAAGTTCTTCAAAAGATGGCTTATTGTTACCAGCAAACAAAGCAATATGAAAAGGCCTTGTGCTATTATCAGCAGGCCGAGTTGTTGGGTTCTCAGAGCGTTTGGAACAAAAAGAAGATTGCTCTGTGTTACCGACATCTGAATGATCCTCAGAAGGCATTGGATTACTACAAAGAAGCTGAGAAATTAGATGCAGAGAATTTGCATACACAAGTGTCTATTGGTCAGTGTTTGCTTGAGTTGGAGGATTTTTCTGAAGCATTAAAGTATTATTTTAAAGTCGAATATCTCGATCCGGGTAATAATAAAGTAGGGAGACCAATTGCTTGGTGTTCTTTTGTGGAAGGTAAATTTGAACAAGCCGAGAAATACTACCATAAGCTGATTGTAACTGAAAAAAATAAGCACGATTTAATCAACTTGGGGCATACTTTGTGGTGCCAAAAAAAGCGCAAAGAGGCTCTGTCGTTCTACCAGCAAAGTATACAATTGCCTAATCATTCATTAAAAGAGTTTATCGTCACCTTTATGGCCGATGTGCCATATCTGAAAATGCATGGAATCGATTCTGGAGATATTCCTTTGATGCTGGATCAGGTGCGATATTCACTTGAAAGCTAACGGAATTAGGGTATGGCTAAGAAGAAGATAAGTTGGGAGTTGTATAGTTATGGCGAATACAGTCGATGGGAACGTACATCGAAGAAACTACCGAAACTACTGAAAATAACCGATGAGATTCGGATTCAACCAGACATTGAGTTTGGTTACGTGGTTAAAATTAAAGGAGCAAAAGGTAAAGTCGTCGAGTTTAAAATTGAACATCCGCCATTTACGGATGAGCAAGGGAAAGTCCAGCCACCCTTTAAAGGGCAGTACTTTATTAATTCAAATGATTACGAATTTTTTCTGGGAGATACTGTGTGGGAACCGTTTGATGATAAGGTAGGAAAATGGGTTCTTACAACATGGTTAGATGGTAAAATATTAGCAGAAAAGACAATTACGCTTTACCTGTAATATTAGCTCATTAAAACCATGATTAAGAACATGATAAACCCTAAAAGGGCAATGATTAATGCTACTTCAATTATTGAATAGATTAATATTTTCCGTTTAAGTTTTAATGTAATATCTGTTTCTTTCTTCATTTTCTTCTTATCCATTTGTAGTAGGTACTATCCTCAATGTACAAACATACAAGGCTTGACGAGAAAATCAAGATGCTTTAACAGTAATTAACAGGAGATTGACGTTTTTTAACCGTAAGAGATAAAAAAGTATCAATACAGTCCTAAATGATGACTCACTAATATCATATTATCAGATATCAGCTTTGTTTTGACTAAATTGTAACTATTGCCCTTAGCTTAGGTGTTTCTTCATTTTTCTGATTAAGTCTTCGGGCTGAAATGGTTTACTAATATAATCATCCATACCTGTAGCCAAACAACGTTCTTTGTCTTCAGGAAAAGCATTGGCTGTAACGGCAATAATTGGTGTGTGCGTGCCGGTGCTCTTCTCAATCTGACGAATTTTTTCAGTGGCCTTAAACCCGTCCATAATTGGCATTTGAACATCCATTAAAATTAAGTCGTATTTGACTTTACCAAACTTGTCGAGAGCCTCTTTACCATTAAACGCTACCTCAATCTTCTTGACTTCATCTTTAATGTATAAAATGATAATTTGTTGGTTGCTAAAGTTATCTTCTACTAAAAGAATATTAGCATCTGCAATATCCACGACTGGTTTGAAGTAGTTTTCAGATTGCTTGGTTGGTGGCTTTATGCTTTCAATGGATTGGCTTTGGTTGTTTTCTTTAAAAGTAGCTGTAAATTCTATCACCGTTTTTACCGAATCGGGGATGATGTCGATGTGATTGCCATCCATCTCAATAATTTTTTGAGTGATGCCTAAATCAAGCAGGTTGATATATTTCGAACGGTTCAGGTGTATAACATCGCTTGAGTGAATAGCATCTTCGCCAAGCTGAGATTTTGGCATTGGTACCACTGTGTTGCTAATAATCCTGAATTTTAACACCAGCTTGTTTGGTAATGTTTCTTTGCGCGAAACTTCAATTGTTATGTCTTTTAATTCTGATTTATTGTATTTCAATAAGCTGTTGAGCAGGTTAAGAAATATCTGCTTGACTTTAATGCTGTTGCCGATAAGGTTGGTTGGTATATCGGCCGAAAGAGAGAGGCTGAACTTTTTCTTTTCCTGATCGTCCTGGAATAACTTGATCGTATTATTGATGGTTGAATACAGGTTGAAACTAACTTCTTCAGTTGGTATCTGGCTGAAATTGGTTTTAGAGGCAGCCACCATGTTATTAACTACGTTTACCAAGTTGTTTGATGAAGCATGAATAGTATTAATGTAATCACGTTGATCATCACTTAAGTTGGTCTTTTCAAGTATATCAATAATGCCGGTTATGTTGCTAAGAGGTGTGCGGATTTGATGCGACAGTTTTGATATTAATTCCTCCTGCGTTTTATTAAAGTTTTGAGAATCTAATACTCGTCGTTCTTTTCTTAGTATGATTTCTGTATAGGTAAAGTGTATGGCATATGTTGTAATGAAAAAGAAGGTGTAAAAGCCAATAAAAACAATCTTTTCCGTTAATGAATATTCTCTTGCCAGTTCAATCCATCCGTAGTTATTAATCACAAGTACTACAATGGCAATTAAAACCAGGAATAATAAAGAAAAGATTGAACCTCTTCGCATTCCCATCAATGAAATAATGAATGGTGGGAATAAAGCTGTCCATATAATATCAATACCTGTACTGCTGCCAAATACAACAAAGTACAAAAACGTGACGCTTGAGAAGAAAAACAATGAATGTTGCATGCCTTTAGCCATGGAGTTTCGACTTAGGTATACAAAGTGGAATGCAAAAATCAAACTTAATGTTAATAAGGGAATTGCAAAAAATATATCTTCATTTCGTAAACAGATGATTCCCTCGATAAATACAATGCAGAATAGAAAAAAGTTAATCAGATTATTGATGAGCATTGGTGTTTGCTCTTCATCGTCAACTTTTGCCTTATTTTCTGATTTAAATAATAAAAGAAATCTATTTAATAGTTTCATCTGTCAGTAATTTAGATTATTCATCATGTGTGGGTCGGGTATCAGTAACTAAATAACGTTTGGTATGCGCTTAGTGTTTAAGTTGGCCTATCCCATTGTTTGTCTAGTTTCCTAAAACAAAAATAAACTAATAACTCACTTAATTAATAATTAAGAAGCTTTTTTTACCGATTTGCAAAATAATATGATTTTGATGTAACCGTTTACTAAAGTAATCGCGTATGATGCAAAATAACTTAATGAAAAGACAAAAAAAGTTTGAAATATGAAGAAGATACTAACGACTGTATGTTGCTTAATTGCTGTAAGTGGTGTTTTTGCCAAAGAGCACATGCCAACAAAAGAGGAATACAAAGCTTTCTTAAACACAAAAACACTTGTTGTGATGGATGCTAATCCAATGAGTGACTTTAATTTTAAGATTAAAGAGGTAATGGATGCAGTGTGGACATTAACCGATTATGAATTTATATCGAACGATGAATTTGAAGATAAACGTAACGATCCTGCCTATTCATTTTTAATTTCGACAGTAGCAACTTTTGATGCTGATAAAACCAAGGCACGTTATAACTTTTTAAGCTTGTTGCTTGGAGAAACGGATAGTGAAGTGCGTGATTTGCCTGATTTGTGCTCATTGCCTCTGTCGTACCTGCGTGTTGAAGATGTGAGTTATGCCTACAAACTAGAGGCATTTGTGCGCTTTATTCAGGATCATGTTAACCTGATGAACGAACGTCCAGAGCTAATTAAACCCAATGCTTTTAAGTACTACAATGATAATGTAAAAAGCTTGGACGATAAAACATTGTTTCTTGTCAAAGAAGACCTAGCTCCTGAAGTGAATACTGTGGCAAAGATAAAAAGTTTTTATCCTTATGATGTCAAAATTGTAACACGTTCAGAAGTAGAGGATGCTATTGAACGAAAGGATGATTCAGTTGTTTTCATGCATAAGGTGGGCCCCGAAGGAACCAAGTACAAGGCCCGCTGTTATAAAATATTAATTGGGGCAGACAGTTCTACATTTTATTATTTCGATTATCATATGGTTACAAAGAAAAATCGGGATGGGCTGTTAATGAAGGATTTGAAAAAAATGGCCTCGTAAGCCAGCCTGAAAAAATAATTAGCAATAACCAAACGATTAGTACTAAATAGCTGATATAAATCTTGTCAATTTTAATTAATGAATGGAGTTATCATTCAAAAACTTAATTAATTTTGTAAGTTTGTTAAACAGAAGAAATGAGATTGAGAACTGACTACCTGTCTTGTTGTGGATTATGGTAGTCATGTTTTTCTTGTATGATTCTGTTGGCAAGCAAGAGGAAAGTATAAACGTATGAATTAATCATTATGTCGCTAACTAATCGTAAGAAAAATAACTTGGTGCCGGAGCCAGCGCTACGTCGTATGCCTTGTTATTTGGCATATTTAAAGCTAGCTCAAAAGGAGGGACTTCAGCATATATCATCTACATTAATCGCTCGTGATATGGGTGTTGACCCAACCCAGGTAACCAAGGATTTGTCATATACCAGTATTGTAGGAAAAACACGCGTTGGTTATGAAGTAGAGCCTTTAATTGAAGTACTGGAAGACTTTCTTGGTTTTACGGTTGTTGATGAAGCCTACCTGTTTGGAGTAGGGAGTTTGGGTAAAGCATTGCTGCACGATCACGGATTAAAGCAGTTTGGTCTTAAGGTTGTGGCAGCATTTGATGTCGATCCTGAAGTAGTTGGAAAAACTATTGAAGGGGTGCCAATTTATCATTTTGAAGAATTGGCAAACATGCATGAAGAAAAAGCAAAAATCGGTATTTTAACGGTTCCGGTAGATAAAGCGCAGGAGGTGGCTAATAAGTTGGTTGAAGTTGGTATAAAAGCGTTATGGAACTTTACACCTGTTCGTATAAAAGTAGAAGAAGATATTGTGGTTCAAAACACATCATTGTATGCTCATTTAGCAGTAATGTTTAATCGTATGAAAGCTGAATGAACTATGATTAAGAGCTAAAAGAAAGGTGCAAATCAATGGGATTTGCACCTTTTTTATTGTTAAAAAGTGAGGGTGAATTTGGTTGCCTTTTCAGGTTCTGAGTAGGCCGAAATTGTTCCGCCATGCAATCGAAGAATTTGTTTTGATAGGCTTAAGCCGATTCCCGAACCTTGAGGTTTTGTGGTGAAAAACGGAATGAAAATTTTATCCAAAACATTAGGCAAAATGCCTTGTCCATTGTCAATTACCTGAATTGTAATGCGCCCTCTTTTATTCAAGAAAGCATTGAGTTGTATTTCGGGATTTTCTCTTGAATCAAGTGCCTGAATAGCATTCTTCACCAGATTGATGATAACCTGTTCAATTAGTTTTTCATCGGCCGACAGTTCCAGTGAGTTAGGCTCAATGTTAATGTTGCACTTAATGTTCTTAGTCTTTAATTCTTCGGTTAATAATCCTTTGATGTTGAGCAATAGCTTACTGACAGGGAAAATTGTAAAGGTTGGCGTTGGAATTCGTGTTAAATCCCTGTATGTATTAACAAAATGTAACAAGCCATCGGTTCGCTTGTGAATGGTTTCTAAGGCGCCTTCAACTTCTTTTATGGTCTCCAAATCGTCTTCATCGATATTTTTCTGCTGAAGGCTATTTGATAAGTCCTTCAATATCATAGTGATGGTTGATGATAGTGAAGAAATTGGAGTAATGGAGTTCATGATTTCGTGGGTTAAAACACGAATCAGCTTTTGCCACGATTCCATCTCTTTTTCTTCCAGCTCATCCTGGATGTTTTTGATGGACGTCAACAAGATAGTTCGGTTGTGTATTTTGAACTCCGTAGCATAAATGGCAAGCTGTAAAAGTTCATCTTTTTCCTGAACCCTGATTAAGGTGTTTTCACCATGACGAATGGTTAAGAGCTTTTGCACCAGCTCGGGGCTGAAATCATTTAATGCCTGAATATTATTCAAGGCTCTTACCTGGAATAGTTTTTTAGTAGCATTATTAATTAGTTCTACTTTCCCATCTTTCGAATAGGCAATTAATGAGATGCCTATGTGCTGAATCACTGTTTGCAGATAATAATAATTTTCCTCTTTTTCAGCTCTTACCTCTTGGAAATCTTTAATTACTTCATTAAATGATTTTTTGAGTTTATCAAATGAAGAGTCGAGACTCTCAACCTGAAATGTTCGTGTAAAATCAGAATAGCGGATAGACTCCAAAAAGTTGTTAAGTACACGATTCGTACGGTCAACATAGTGAATCATTGCGAATATCTGAAAAGCAATGAGTAGACCAACCAAAACCAGAGTCATGGTTAATTCTGTATTGAAAAACAGATAGAAGAATGCAAAAATAGACCCTGCCAATAGCAAGGTCCGTACAATAAAGTTTATTCTAAAGTTGTTATAAACCATGCTTCTCAAGTCTTCTGTACAGTGATGTTCGTGTTAAGCCAAGGTCGGCCGCTGCTTTTGAAACATTACCCCTATTCATGCGCAGGACTTTCTCAATGATTTGTTTTTCAATATCTTCAAGATTATAAGTGTCAAATTCAAAACCTTCCGATGAGGTAGGTAATGACGATAGTTGAAAGTCAGCTTCTTCCAGGTTAGGCGATTCGCTCATAATCACTGTACGCTCTAATATGTGCTGGAATTCCCTAACGTTTCCAGGCCATGGATAATTGGTTAACTTTTTAATAACTTTTGAAGATAATTTGTTAACCTTTTTCTTGTACTTCTTCGAGAAAATATTCAAGAAGTGTTCAGCTAAAACAGGTATGTCTTCAGGGCGTTCGCGTAAGGGTGGAAGTTCAATCTCAACGGTATTGATACGATAAATTAAATCCTGACGATAGCTATCTTCCTGCGCCATTTGTTTAAGGTTCATATTAGTAGCACAAATCAGACGAATATCAATTGGTTTCGACTTGTTAGCACCAACTCTAGTCACTTCGCGTCTCTCAAGGACTGTTAAAAGTTTAGCTTGCAGTGGTAAAGATAGGTTTCCAATTTCATCAAGGAAGATGGTTCCCTTCGATGCCAACTCAAAACGTCCTGGACGATCTGCTTTTGCATCGGTAAATGCACCCTTAACATGGCCAAATAATTCGCTTTCAAAAAGTGTTTCGCTTAAAGCTCCTAAATCTACACTGATAAAGCTTTCGTTGTTTCTCAATGAATGTCGGTGAAGAGCTCGGGCAACTAGCTCTTTTCCTGTTCCATTTTCGCCAAGAATAAGTACATTGGCGTCAGTGCCTGCAACTTTTTTAATGGTGTTAAACACATTTTGCATGCCCGGCGATACTCCAATGAAATCGGCAAATGGTTGATCGAGAATGGTGTTAATCTCTTTTTGCTTACTCTTTAAGTCTTTGACCTCGTTGCGCGATTGACGAAGCTTAATGGCTGAATTAACGGTTGCCAATAGCTTCTCGTTTTGCCAAGGTTTTAATATGAAATCAGTAGCACCAGCTCGCATTGCTTTAACCGATTTCTCAACATCCCCATATGCTGTAATAAAGAGCACAACAGCTTGCGGGTCGATTTCCAGTATTTTTTCAAGCCAATGAAATCCTTCTTGCCCGCTTATTGCGTCTTTTGTAAAGTTCATATCTAAAAGAATTACATCGAAAGAGTCTTCTGCCATTAAAGCAGGTATTTTATTCGGATCTGTTGAGGTGCTGATGTGCTCAACATGCGGCTTTAATAATAGTTTTAATGCGAATAATATATCTGCATTGTCATCTATTGCAAGAATGCGTCCTGATTTCTTTGTCATATTTTGAGTTTTTCGCTACTAAATATACCATAATTAAGTCACAACTATAGTAAGAATTGTTCGAAAGCGTACGGTTGATCTTTGTTTTTGTGACATCCAAAAAAAGTGCCGTTTTTGTAATTGCTTTGATTATAAGGCATTAAGGCTTGTGGCATAGAAAGTGATGTTGATATTAGCAAGTTTTAAGTTATTTTTATAACGAAATCTTAAAGTGGTGAGATTGTAAAATGCAGTTGTTTAGAGGATTAGTGATGTCGTTTAAAAAGGAGATAGTTAACTGTATTTTATTGAATGGGGATATTTTAGTAGATAATATATAAAAATAGATGTTCGATTTCGTACAGTGTTGTTTCGAAATCGTACATAATTAGATTAAATATGATTCATGCTAGGAACTTAACAAAGGTATTAAGGAATGGAGCCATCGAGACGACCGTTTTGCAAAATGTTAATATTGACATTGAGCAAGGGGAGTATGTGGTTATTCTTGGTCCATCTGGGAGCGGAAAAACATCTTTGATTAATACCATTGGTTTGATTGATAAGCCTACCTCTGGAGAGTTATTTTTTATGGGGCATGAAGTAAGTCGTTTGAAAGAGCGGCAAAGAAGTAATTTGAGAAGAGGGGGCATCGGGTTTGTTTTTCAGAATTTTGGTTTGATTGATGAACTTAATGTTTATGAAAACATTGAATTGCCACTGCAATATTTGAAATATTCGAAAAAGGCAAGGCAACTTAAGGTAAACGAAATGTTATCGAAGTTTCAGATTTCGCATTTGAAGCAGTATTATCCAAAACAATTATCGGCATTACAAAAACAATTGGTCGCCATTGGTCGTGCTGTTGCAATTAGTCCAGATTTGATTATTGCCGATGAACCAACAGGCAATCTTTCTTCTGCTTCAGGAAATAAAGTGATGGAGGTGCTTTCTTCATTGAATGAAGAGGGGTATACAATAATAATGGCAACTCATTCGGCAACTGAAGCCGAGAGAGGACAGCGTGTTGTGCAGTTGTTTGATGGCCACATTGTAACAGAGAACATTAAGAGTCGTTTATAATGATGCTAAGTCACCATATCAAAGTAGCCATACGCGGTATTCGAAAACAGGGAGTTTATGCTTTGCTGAATATTTTTGGTTTGTCTATTGGTCTGGTCTTGGGTTTGTTTGTGGTCTTACTTGTTCGTCACGAGGCAAGTTATGATACCTCATTTTCAGACAATAATCGAATATATAGATTAGCTACAGAAGGTGTTCTTGGAGCCAATATTATAAAAAGTGCAACGTCTCCAATGCCGCTGGCTAATGTTGTGCGTGCAATGGATGAAGTTGAACAGGTGGTGAGATTTGTGCCAGGTGCTAATAATGTGGTGCAATATAATGAGCTCCGTTTTAATGAGGATGGATTTATTTTTGGTGAAAATAACTTCTTTGAGCTTTTCGATGTTGAGATTGTGAAAGGAAGCAAGCTTTTGTCGCATCCAAGACAGGTGGTTGTTACTGAATCGGTGGCCGGTAAGTATTTTGGAGATGATGATCCGATTGGAAAGTTTGTAGTACGTGAAGGTATCAGTTACGAGGTAGTAGGGGTTTGTAAGGATTTACCTTTAGCCACTCATTTTACTTTCGATTTTGTTGCATCATTAAATACGATTGATGAGATATTATTAAAAAAAGCTGATTCGGCATATGTTGAGAACTGGAAGTCGGATTGGATGTATTTGAATTGTTATACTTATCTAAAACTTAACAAGTCGGTCAAAAAAGAAGAATTCATAGAAAAGGTTAATGCAGAGAAGGATATGTTAATTGCACCTCAAGTTGAGGAGATAATGCAGTTGGAGCAAACAAATGACAGTATTGAGCTGGAATTTATTGCTCAAAACATAAAGAGCATACATTTTACATCGCACCTGGATGGCGAATTGAGTGCTAATTCAAAACCTATTTACATAGAGTTGTTTGCGTTTGTGGCTGTTTTCATTCTTTTAACAACCTGCATCAATTTTATGAACTTAACTACAGCCAAGCTCAAAATGAAGTACCAGGAAGTGGGGTATCGCCAATTGGTTGGAGCAACAAGGGGACAATTGATAGCGCAGTTTTTGGTTGAAGCTTTGGTTTATGGCTTGGGTGCAATGTTTATCGGAATGGTTCTTCTCGAATTAATGCTGCCTTTCTTGAATAATTTCTTTCAGTTAGAACTTGAATTCAATTTCTTCAGGGGCTGGGTAGATTTTTTCGGAATATTGATTGTGCTTTTATTTATTGGATTATTAACAGGTAGTTTTCCAGCATTCTTTTTCTCTTCTCGAAAACCGGAGAAGTTAATTTCGGGTGATTATAAAATCAGTAAAATTGGTTTTATTGTTAGAGGGCTTCTGGTGACAAATCAGTTTGCGGTTGCTATGTTTTTAGTTGTAGTAGCAAGTGCAATGTGGTGGCAGGTCAACTTTGTCAAGAAAAACGATCATGGTTTCGGTTCTGATAATATCATTGTGGTTGAGCGTGGGCATGCTGTGCGTAAGGATATGCAAGCTTTTAAAAAGGCAGTTCTTGATGTGGAGGGAGTGAGGTATGTGGGTGCTTGCAATAGCCTTCCGGGTGATGATTATTTTCAGGGAACGTTTCGGGCCAACAACAGTAAAGAGGGAAGTGTAGTGATGCTTCCGATGAATTATGTTGACGAGGATTATTTCAACGTTATGGGACTTCGTTTAAAGCAAGGACGTTTTCTTAGTAGTGAACTGGGTGATAGCATTGGTGTGAATTTAAATATTGCCGCGGTCAAGGAGTTGGGGCTGAGTAAGCCGCTTGATGAGAAAATTGAGGTGTTCGGTAATGATAAATGGGCTTTGAGCATCGTTGGCCTCGTTAAAGACTTTAATTTCGAGTCGTATTTTACGCCCATAAAGCCTTTGGTGATAATGCTTTTATCTGACAAAATGCGTTTTGAATATATTTTAATTAAGCATGAGGGTACAGTAGATGCAGAAGCGATAAAATCAATTTGGGACAACTATTCTGAAGGAGCACCATTTGTTTATACAAGCTTAAGCGATCGACTTGATAAGCTTTACGAAGAAGACGTTCGTATTGCTAAAATCATGTCTGTTTTTGCACTTTTGTCTTTGTTTATTGCTATTCTGGGAGTTGTTGCTCTAGGAGCTTTTATTATTGAGTATAAGTCTAATTCTATTGTAGTTAAAAACATTCTTGGAGCTCCACGACAGTCTATTATGAGGCAAGTTTTTTCCATGTTTGGAGTCTATGTTATTATTGGTGTATTGTTGGCTTCGGTACCAGCTTATTGGGCTATACAAGCCTGGGGGAATAGTTATGCATACTTTGATTTTATCGGAATAGGATCCTTTGTTTTTTGGGCATTAGCACTTATCGGGTTATCTTTTGTAGCCACGTTTGTTCAAACTTTCCAAGGAGCCACATTCCGCCCTGAAAGTTAATGTTTACATGTCGAGTGCTTATTTCAGAATCTTAATCGGATAAGAATTCAAAAGAATCTCTGCGATTATCAATTTAACACTTCTTTTTACGTTCTGTATATGAAAAATTTCGATATATTTGCGCGACTATGACGTGAAGTTTGTCAAAACGAATTATAAAAATTATTAACAAATGCAGAACAAAGGAGCTATAAGACTTTTTGCCATACTATTGGTATTAGTCAGCTTATATCAATTGATGTTTACATTCCAGACTCGTAGAGTGGAAAATGTGGCGAAAGAGATAGCAGGTGGCGACCCGGATAAAGAATTTGCCTACCTGGATTCGATTAAAAACGAGACGGTTTATAACTTTTTATGGGTAGCCCGTAAGTATACTTACCAAGAGTGTAAAGAACGCGAAATAAATTTCGGTCTTGACTTAAAAGGTGGTATGAACCTTATACTTGAGGTTAAGGTGGCAGACATCGTAAGAGCTCTTTCGAATTATAATACAGACGAAACATTTTTAAAAGCTTTAAAAGCAGCTGAAGTTGCTGAGAAAAGCTCATCTAAAGATTTCATTACATTATTTGGAGAGGCTTTCGCTGAAATTGATCCAAATGCTCAGTTAGCCACTATCTTCAATACTGTTGAATTAAAAGAACGTGTAAGTTATAACTCAACCAACGAAGAAGTGTTGAAAGTGATTCGTGAAGAATCTACAAGTGCCATTGATAATGCATTTAACATTCTTCGTTCACGTATCGACCGCTTTGGTGTTACACAACCAAACATCCAACGTCTTGAAAAGGCTGGACGTGTGCTGGTTGAATTGCCAGGTGTGACTGACCCACAACGTGTACGTAAATTACTTCAGGGAACGGCTAGTTTGGAGTTCTGGGAAACTTATGAAAACTCAGAATTATTCGAATATTTAGTTCAGGCTGATACTAAAGTGCGCGAAATGGAAGCCGCTAAAGCTCCGGCTGAAGAAGCTGCCGCAGAAGAGGCTGCCGAAGAAACAGCTGAAGAGTCAACGCTTGTTGACCAGTTAGCCGCTGAGGCTGCAACAACTGATTCTTTAGAGGATGTTAACGCTAAGTCATTATTTTCATATTTACAGCCAAACCATCCACAGCAAGGTGGACCAGTTGTTGGTATTGCACTTTCTCGCGATACGGCTGAAGTAAATTCTTACCTTCAGAACCCTTCAGTTAAGAGCTTGTTCCCAAAAGATGCTCGTTTCTTTTGGACTGTTAAGCCAATTGAAAAGGATTATTTAGTAAGTCGTTTCGGTGCCGATATCAACGAAAAAGAAACAGCTTTCCAGTTGGTGGCTATCAAAGTAAGCACGCATGATGGTCGTCCTCCATTGGAAGGAGATGTAATTACTTCGGCTCGTAGCCAGACTAACCAGCGTGGTCAGTTTGAAGTGAGCATGAGCATGAATGCTGAAGGTGCTAAGACATGGTCGCGCTTAACGGGAGCTAATGTTAACCGTAGCATTGCTGTTGTGTTAGATGGTTTTGTATACAGTTTCCCGACTGTTAATCAAAAAATTGACGGTGGTCAAAGTCAGATTACAGGTAACTTTACGCCAGAAGAATCTCAGGATTTGGCCAATATTCTTAAGTCAGGTAAGTTACCTGCTCCGGCACGTATCGTAGAAGATACAGTTGTTGGTCCTTCTCTTGGTCAGGAAGCTGTTGATAGTGGTTTAACATCGTTCATCTGGGCGTTTATTGTTGTACTAATCTACATGTTATTATACTATGGTATGCGTGCTGGTTGGGTAGCTGATTTTGCATTGGTTGCTAACATGTTCTTTATCATGGGTGTTTTAGCATCGTTTGGTGCTGTGTTAACATTACCTGGTATTGCTGGTATTGTACTAACAATTGGTATGTCAGTGGATGCGAACGTACTTATCTATGAGCGCATCAAAGAAGAATTGCGTTCTGGTAAAGGTATTCAATTAGCTATTAAAGATGGTTATAATAATGCGTTCTCAGCTATTATTGATGCGAACGTAACTACTTTCTTAACTGGTTTGATTTTATTCTTGTTCGGTACTGGCCCTATCAAAGGTTTCGCAACAACTTTAATGATTGGTATTGCTACATCTTTCTTCTCAGCGATTTTTATTACACGTTTGATTTTCGAACAATTGTTGAGCAAGAACAAGACCTTAGTTTTCGATACAAAATTAACACGCAACTTATATAAGAATTTGCATGTGAAATTCTTAGAAAAGAAGAACATGTTCTTCATTATCTCAGCAGTTGCTATTTTAGCGTCAGTAGTTTCATTAAGTACTTTAGGTCTTAAGCAAGGAATTGATTTCACCGGAGGTCGTACTTTTGTAGTGCGTTTCGATGAGCAGGTGTCTTCTGTTGATGTTCAAAAAGCATTAACTGACGTATTTGAAGGAGCTCACGTAGAAGCTAAGCAGTTTGGTAACGAAGGTAACCAGGTGCGCATTGCTACTAACTACATGATTGAAGAGAACTCAGAAGCGATTGACAATAATGTAGAAACTAAGCTGTATGAAGGATTGAAGGCGTTCATCAAAGGCAACGTTACTCAAGATGAGTTCCTGGCTGATTACCGAATGAGTTCGCAGAAAGTAGGACCTACTATCGCCAGTGATATTAAGAAGAATGCAGGTTTAGCAATTGGTTTTAGCTTGATTGTTATCTTCTTGTATATCTTAATCCGTTTCCGCAATAAGGAGTTTGGTTTTGGTGCGATTGCCGCCTTGGTGCACGACGTTTTAATCGTGTTAGGTGTATTCTCAATTTGTTATTCGTTCATGCCATTCTCAATGGAGATCGATCAGTCGTTTATCGCTGCGATTCTAACTGTAATTGGTTACTCTATTAACGATACCGTGGTTGTATTTGACCGTATTCGTGAGTACTTTAAGTTGTATCCTAAGCGTGAGAAAGATGAAGTGGTTGATGCAGCTCTTAACTCAACGGTTAGCCGTACAGTAAATACATCGTTAACTACTTTCGTTGTGTTATTGGTAATCTTCTTATTCGGTGGCGAAGTTATCCGTGGATTCGTATTTGCTTTGATGGTAGGTGTGCTTGTAGGTACATACTCATCATTATTCATTGCGACGCCAGTGGCATTTAACTTCCTTAATAAGAAGTCGAAGAAGAAATAATATTTCTATCATATGACGAGAAGCCCTGTAGTTGTTCTGCAGGGCTTTTCTTTTATAAAGCTGCTGCTATTTTATTATCTTTGAATCTGAAAATTTAGATTATGAATACGATTCTTTTTATTTCCGGAGGAGAGATTATTATTGTAGTACTGGTTGTACTGCTGTTGTTTGGTGCGAAAAGTATTCCGGACGTCGCTCGTATGCTTGGAAAAGGAATGAATGAATTTCGCCGTGCTTCTGATGAAATAAAACGAGAGTTCAGGGAAAACACCAGTGATATTACTGAAGTGGTTGAAGAAACGAAGAAAGAGCTTACTCAGGAGGTGAAAGAGGTCAATAAAGCCATTGAAGAAGAAGCAGCTGACTTGGATCCTTATAATTTAAATGAAGAAAAGGAGGATTCAAAAAATAGTAAAGATGTGCCTCCAACTACGCCTGATGGACCTGTCTCTCGCGAAGATTCTGTGGATAAATAAATAGTGATATATGCCCCCAATTTTATTTTTATTAGCCGGATTTGTGCTGTTGTTTTTTAGTGGTGATTGGCTGGTAAAGTCAAGTGTGCAACTGGCACGTCATTTTAAAGTGTCTACCTTGGTGATTGGTATTACCGTTGTTGCCTTCGGTACTTCAGCACCCGAACTACTGGTAAGTTTGAGAGCTGTGTTTGATGGAGCTGCTGATATTTCCGTTGGTAATGTGGTTGGCTCTAATATTGCCAATATTGCTTTAGTACTTGGTCTGGTTTCAATTGTTTATCCGGTTAAGGTAAAGAAAAAAGCTATTTGGCTTGATTGGTTAGTGATGATGGCAGCTACTGTTGGATTAATGATCGCGAGTCAGAATCTTATTCTCAAATCAGTCGAAGGAATTATCTTTTTGGTATTACTTGGATTGTATATTATTTGGGCGGTATATAGTAGTCGCAAGCAGAGTAAGGCGGAAGAGAAAATCGAAATACCATCCATGGCATTATGGAAAGCTCTTTTGTTATTTCTTTTGGCTGCCGCCGGCTTGTATTTTGGAGCAGAATGGTTAGTGATTGGTGCTAAGGATATTGCAAGTAACCTTGGGGTTAGCGAACGTGTTATTGGTATTTCTGTGGTTGCTTTAGGGACAAGTGTTCCTGAACTGGCTACCTCATTGGTGGCTGCCATCAAGAAAGAGTCTGACATATCCATTGGTAACATCATTGGTTCAAATATTTTTAATATTTGGGCTGTACTGGGTGTTACTTCAGTGATTAAGCCAGTTAATGTTAATGCATCAATGGTGAATACTGATTACTGGTGGATGTTTGCAATCGCCATTTTGCTTTTTGTTAGCATTCTGCCATTGTCAAAAGGTATGGTGTCGCGTTGGAAAGGAGCTATTCTTTTGAGTGTTTATGTCCTATATATTTATCTGTTATTTGTATAGTGTATGATTAAATGCGAGCAAATCCGAAAAAGCTATGGAGAGCTGGAAGTTCTGAAAGGAATCGATTTAAATATTGATGCCGGAGAAGTAGTTTCGATAGTTGGAGCCAGTGGAGCCGGTAAAACCACATTGTTACAAATTTTAGGGACACTGGATAAACCTTCATCAGGAGATGTGTTTCTGGATGATGTTAACTTAAGCTCTTTATCTGGCAAGCAATTGTCCAGGTTTAGAAATACAAAAATCGGATTTGTTTTTCAGTTTCATCAGTTATTGCCTGAGTTTAATGCGCTGGAAAATGCGATGTTACCAGCTCTAATCAATGGTCAATCGAAAGCGAAAGCTGAAGAAAGTGCCAAAGAGTTATTATCCTTTTTAAGCCTCAACCATCGCCTCGACCATAAGCCAGCCGAATTAAGTGGAGGTGAAAAGCAACGTGTTGCTGTCGCTCGTGCTTTAATTAATAAGCCCGCAGTTGTATTTGCCGATGAACCATCCGGAAATTTAGATTCGCATAGCCAGGAGGAACTGCAAAAGTTGTTTTTCGAATTGCGTGAAGCTTTTAATCAGACCTTTGTTATTGTAACGCACGATTACCATTTGGCCAAAATGTGCGACCGCATGATTGAAATTAAGGATGGTTTGATTTGTAATTCGTAACAATGGATTTAACAGATTTAAAGTCTTTTCTAGAAGAAAAGGTTGATAAATACAATCGATCGGATTTTATCGAAAATGATCCAATTTCTATTCCGCACCAGTTTAGCCGGAAAGAAGATATTGAAATTGCAGGTTTTTTAATTGCAACCATTGCATGGGGTAGGCGTGACCTAATCATCAAAAGCGGAAAGAATTTAATGGCTTTATTAGAGCATGAGCCCTATGAATTTTTAATGCATTCTGAACCTTCTGACTGGAATCGTTTCGAAAAATTCTATTACCGTACTTTTTCATCCGTTGACTGCCTCTACTTTTTAAAAGCGTTAAAAGCGATTTATACCAATTGTGGTGGGCTTGAGAAGTTATTTCTTTCGGCTTACAAAGGAGATGATATAAAACCGGCTTTAGTACATTTTCGGGAGGTTTTTTTGAGCTTTGATTCGCCACATCGAACACATAAACATGTCGCTAATATTTTAAAGGGTGCGTCAGCTAAGCGTTTAAACATGTATTTGCGCTGGATGGTGCGTGATGATAAGCGAGGTGTCGATTTTGGGCTTTGGAAGAATATATCGTCTGCCGATTTGTTACTGCCATTGGATGTACATACCGGTAATGTGTCGCGAGAGCTGGGTATTTTAACCCGTAAGCAAAATGATATGAAGGCTGTAGATGAACTGATGCAGACTTTACGTTTGCTGGATGCAGATGATCCGGTTAAATACGATTTTGCGTTGTTTAGCCTGGGTGTTAACGAGCGTTTTTAAGGAATGGCAAATTCATATTTTCAATTTAAACAGTTTGTTGTTCATCAAAGCAAGGCTGCTATGAAAGTAGGTACTGATGGGGTGTTGTTAGGAGCCTGGGCAGATGTTGAAGGTTGTACCACTATTTTGGATGTTGGCACTGGAACGGGTTTGATTGCGTTGATGTTAGCGCAACGAAATGCCGCGGCTAAAATTGCTGCCATTGATATTGATGAAGGTGCTGTATTGCAAGCAAAGGATAATTTTGGATTATCTGATTGGAAAGAAAGGTTGCAGGTTAAACATAGCACATTGCAAGCCTTTGTCAGGGATAGCAATACGATGTATGATCATGTGGTTTGCAATCCACCTTTTTTTAATAAAGCTTATAAAAGCGACAATCATTCGCGTAATTTAGCGCGTCATACCGAGTCTCTTTCTTATCTGGAATTAATTAGAAATGCCTATCGCGTAAGTCATCCAAGGGGTAAATTATCTGTAGTGTTACCTTTTGATGTTGAGGAAGAGTTTAAAAAAATGGCGATTGAGGAAGGTTTTTGTCCGCATAGAATTACCCGAATTAAACCAACGCCACAAAAATCATATGTTCGTGTTTTGATCGAACTGTCCAAGCAACAGATAGAGCAGGCTGAGATTGATGAAATGATAATTGAAGACAAGGGGCGCCATGGATATTCCGATGATTACATTGCATTGACTAAAGCCTACTACCTTAATATGTGATTTTTTTCAAGTTTAAATGCAACATATTATATAATTTTTCAGTAGTATATAAGTGCGATAAATGTTAGAATTGTGCATATGTGCACTGGTGGTAATAAGTGCCATTTAACATTCGTAAAAACAACAATTAAATAAAAATCACTATTTTAGCGTTGGAAAACAATAAAGATGTTAAAAAGGAAATATACAGATAGTGAGTTGTTGGAAGCCGTCTATTCCAGGGATAGTAAGCTTATAAAGTACATCATGCAATTGGTGTGGGGACAGGTAAAAACAATAATTACCGATAATAGCGGCACCAATGAAGATGCTATGCAAATAATGCAGGATGCTTTTATCGCCATTTATTCAAAACAAGAAAAGCCGATTTTAGTCAGTTCATTTAGTACCTATTTTGTATCTGTTTGTAAAAACCTGTGGTTATATGAACTTAGAAAAAGAAAAGGTGCACCTGTCTATCAAGTGCTAAACGATGAAATCCCCGAATTGGAAAGTGAAATTCATGAGAAAGAGCTTTTTGAAAAACGTCGACGCTTGTACTTGAAATATTACAACAAAATTCAAAAAATTTGTCAGGATGTTTTGCGCCTCGTGGCTATTGGCTTTACTAATGAGCATATAACAACCGAATTGGCTTTTAGCTCGGTGGCTTATACTAAAAACCGAAAATCGATGTGCAATAAGAAGTTGTTGGAGATGATTAAAGCTGATCCTGAATATAAAGAGTTAAAGTATGGATTATAATAAAAGAATATTGCAATTTTTTACCAATGAGTTATCACCTGAAGACCGTCAGGAGTTAAAATTGGAAATGGCCAATGATGCTCAACTTAATGAAGATATGAAATTGCAGCAGGAAGTATTGTATGCCATTGCCAATGACAAGGCTGAAAATGATGATTTTAAAAAGCAATTACAGGAGATTGGAAACGAATTTCTGGAAGAGCAGGAAGAAAAGAGTCATTCATTTAAAATCAACTATTGGTTAGCTGCAGCCTCTGTTATTGTAGTCATTGGCCTTGGAAGTTATTTAGGCCTGTTAAAGGATTCAAACTATACCGGCAATCAGGTGTTTGTAGAATACTATACCCCGTATGGAGCCGATATGACTGTGCGTGGAGGTGAGCAATCGACATTGTTTGATGCCGCTCTAACAAAATACCAGTCGGGTGATATGCCGGCTGCCATTGAGGCTTTTAAAGAGCTGGGCATTGAGAACGAGGAGCTGGCTGGTTTCTTTACTGGACTTTGCTATTTGGAGATGGGTAATATTGAAGAAGCTCAGCAACAACTAGAGGCCACGCAGGATATTGCTATTTTTTACGAAGAGCAGATTAAGTGGTATATGGCTTTATGCTATCTAAAACTGGAAGATTATCAGCAGGCAGAACTGTTATTAACACAGTTGCAAACGAGTGGTAATAAATATGCTAAGCAAGCGGAGGAAATTTTAGGAAAAATGAAGTTTTAAGATTTTTTTCTATCGACGTAGAAGAAGATAATAACCGACAACATAGCAAATGCTAAAAGGTAAATAAACAGGCCTTTTGGCATTTGTTGTTTAACAGGATTTGTGTTGCCAGCTAACACATAATTGGCCCAGTAATAGGGATGAGACTTTACACCGTCGGCACTTGATAAATAGTTCAGTTTACTTACTTGTAAAGCTTTGTTCTTATCTAAACCATTATCCAGTTGCGTATAAAAATCTTCGACTATTGACGCTCCACTTTTATCGTTAACTGGCCAGAGAGTCATTACCTGGGCTTCAACACCGGCATATGTAAAAGCCCGGGCGATACTCAGTAACCCTTCTCCTCTTTGTTTTTGTCCACGCCCCGTGCTACATGAACTTAACACAACCAATGGTGATTTAATACTGTAATTGTAAATTTCACCGGCTGTAAAACTACCTGATAAACTGTCGTCAGAGGCAAACACCAATTGCGAATTGAATGGCTGCACCTCATCGTTTAACGAGTGCATTGCCAGGTGCAAGATGTAATTATCTTGCATCGATTCGATAAAGTTGGTTCTGTTGGCTTCATCTCCGGTATACGACTTGGTTGAGAAAAGCGCTTCAATGGCTTTAATTTCTTCTTTAGCACCTTGTAGTGGCATTAGCACTGAATCTAATGCTATTGTTTCATCAAGCCTTATTGAATCAGTTGATACATTCCCTTTGTACTTGGGGGCAAATGCAAGAATCTTGCTAAACGGAATAGCTTCTGCACTTTTATTGTGGAGCATGGCTGTATTATACGAGTAGCTAACTGTTTGTTTTTTTATTAGCCAGGGGTAAGCGCTAAATTTTGGTTTCTGCATTGAAACATCCTCTGTAAGCAAAATCTCAAACGGTAAATATGAAAGTTCTCCGTGAGGTACAATAATTAATTCGCTATCACCAATTAATGGTTCTAAGCCTTTTAGCAAGTGGTTATAGAGTGAATAGGCCGCAGCTGCAAACTTTTGAGTATGCTCTTTGGTATGCTGCCCGATAAAAGGGGTTGATACCTCCTTGGTAACAAGTTTAAAACATTGCTTGAAATCAGTTTCTGTTACGATAACATCGCATAATACGGTGTCTTTGTTAATGGCAAAGCGAAATATTTCTGAGTTGGTTTGGTAGAAGTCAACAATAACCTGGTGCTTGCCTAATCGGTCCTGAATTTGCTCAATGCTTAAAAATGGGGCTCTCGCCTCCTCCTGATGATATTCTGGGAATTGTTTTTTGATTAAATCATTAAGGCTGTCTATGTTAGCCATGCTTTGGCTCATTTGGTTGTTGAGAGAGGCAATCAAACTGCTATCCGTTGTTGATGAAAAATAAGCTTCGTTGTAGTGTTTCTCATAGCGATCGTATTGCTTTTTAAAAGCATTAAGTTCATTAATCATTTTTAGGGGAACACCCGAATTCAATTTATAGCGTTTCTCATTAATCCCTTGCATTAAAGCATATGCCTTGCCTTTCTGAACGAAATCAAATGCCTTTTGTAAATATTCGTTCTTACCAGTTGCTTCATAAAGAGCCATGCTCACTTTGGTGCTTTGCTCGGTGAAATTATAATACAATTCACCTGCAACCAGTCTGTCTCTGTCGTAATTTTGTTTGCTTCGTAATAACTTTATGCCTTGTTCAGCTTCGGAAATATAAGAAAAAGCTTTTTCAAGTAATGATAAGTCTTTGTTTTTTAGATACTGGTTGTAAAGATTTTCTGCCAAGGCAATATTTACATTTCTATATAGCAAACCAAATCGACTGTTTTGTATAGTTGATGATTTGTCAAGTAAATGAGGATATTTCTTTAACATTTCAATATTTACAACTTTAAGCAAATCGTATGCTTTAGAAAAAAAACTAAGTTGATGGTAGCATAATGCTCGTTCATATTCGTTATCCCAAAAAAAGTAAGATTCATAATTACCATTAAGAACCATAACTTTATTTGCATTTTCTAAATGGAAAAGACATTGCGAATACTGTCCCAATTCATAGTAGGCACGAGCAATAATATTTTCGAATGTCCTATCTTTAGGTAGTTTAAGTTTATTGTAGTAAAGGTGTGATGCCGAATCTATATAAGAATAGGCTATTTCGTCATTATATATTTTCGCAAGGTTGATGCCAGTATTTAAATAGGCATAAGCAAGACTTTCTTGATTAGTTGTTTTACATTCTCCAATATTTTTCAAGAGATAAGAACGCATTTTTTCATACTCTTGTAAGTCAAAATAACAGCGTATTAAGTTATAATATGCAACATCTTTTAGTTCTTTCAGCTGTTCTTTGTTTGAACAAATTGATAAAGCATTGGATGCGTACAAAATGGATTTGGTATAGTTATTTTGCATCCAATAATGGTTTGCAAGGGTATTCAAGTGGGATATATACTCCTTTAAAAGGTATTCTTCCTTATTTTGATAAAACTTAGTAAGTTGGTTAATATAAGGTTGAGCTTTATTTTCCATGCCCATGCCAAGTAATAGTCCAATGTAGTTTTGATATAAGGCATGGTTGTGCAAGCCAATTGTTTTATTAAAAGGTAAAGCAATTGCTTCCTGAAACACTTTATAAGCCTCCTCATATTGCCGATATTTACCGAACAGGTTACCCGCATATACTTCTACCGATAAGTTATAGTTCTCATAATTGGCATTGCTTATTAATGTTTTCTTTTCTAATTCAAATGATTGACGTAGGTATTGTAGTTGCTGTACACGGTTATTTTCTTTATAACTGATAACTGCCATGTTATGGTATATTTTGGCTTTCACTGAATCATTCAAAAAAGTGGAGTTGTCTTCTTTAAGGAGACCTTCCAGGATTGTTTTGGCCTCAGTGTTTTTGTCTATGTCAATTGCAATTATTGCCTGATATAATTGAATATATCTGGAGAATAGCCAATCATTTTGATTGACTTCGATGTGCTTAAGCAAGTTATAGGCATCTGGCATTTTACCGGCATAAGCATATGAACGAATAGTTTTGTATAGCAAACGAAAACGTTCATCATCTTTAGGTCTTGATTCTTCGGAACTTAAAATATTTGTACCAATTTTTGCCGCCTTTTCGAAATTATTGGACGAATAATGCTTCGTAAATAATATTATGTTATCATTGCTTTCTTGAGAATAAACTTTTTTTATAGTACTTAATGTGCACATTAACAGCAATATGAGTAGTTTGTTGCTCATTTTTTTTAAAAAAAGTTCAAAAAAAGGTGTTACGCTTCCCGATTCTTGCAATTAACCTATAGAAACCATTAATACGACAGTAACATGAATTCTTTAGTTAATACAAAAAAACAGGCACAATTTAAAAAGTTTATGGCAAAAGACAGCTCCTTTTTAAAAAAGGTTGTTGGTGGCGATAGTGGCGATTCAAAAAATGATCCTGTTAATCAGAGTGATAATACGAAAGTGAAACTTTAAATAATTCATGTTCTATCATTAAGCGGCTTTGGACGAGCTGACAAAATGAAAAGCATTAAAAAAACTATGACTATCCCGATTAGTAGAAGTCTGAACGCAGGCTGTTTGTAGGAACATAAGAAGGTGAGGCGGTTTCCCTTATAGATTCCCGATTCTCACATTATCTCACCTAGTACCCCTCACCTTCTTTATCCTCAAATTAATCGGTGTAGTTGATAAGAGAGCAAAATTTGCCACAGCACGAAGTACATAAAACAATTGCGCTAATCGACGAAGAGATTAGGCGCAAAGAAACCGGTTCGCCAATAGAGTTAGCCGGGCAGCTACGTATGTCTGTACGTATGCTGTATTTTTATTTAGATGTAATGACTTCATTAGGCGCTATTATTTACTTTTCAAAAGAAAGCAATAGTTTTGTTTATGAGGAACAAGGGTTCTTTCAAGACGGCATCCGTTGGATCGAATATGAAAAAGTAGAAGTGCGTAAATAACTTACTAATTTGAAGGCTTAAATAAAAAAATGTTATTTTCGGGAAGTAGCTGATAATAATTATGCCTGTCAATACACCCAAAACAAGTCAGAGTAAAAGCAAATACCATCATTATTCCGCCATTAACTACCGTGGTTACAGTTTGTATTGGCTTATTCTTATTGCTCTTTTCACGTGTTTAGTTGCTTTGCCATTTATTTACGTTGATGTCTCGGTGCAAAGTAGAGGAGTAATTACAACACTTAACAAAACAGTACATCTAAATTCTCCGATTACAGCAAAAGTTACACGTGTCGATATGGCGGAGAATAAAAAGGTACAGAAGGGAGATACGCTTCTTGTATTAGAGCAGAGTGGTCTTACGAATGAAATTCAGCTAATTAATCTGCAGCTGGAACAACAACAAAGCTACATTAATGACATAACCCACCTGCTAAATGCCTTTGAAAATGCTGCTATCCAAACCTCGTTATATCTAAAGGAAAGAGAAGACTATACAACTTCTATTAATACGTTTAAGCGTAAAATAGAAAAGCTTAACGTTGAGTTTAAGCGAACTTCAGCACTGCATAACGACGGAGTAATACCGCTCAATACATACCAGGAGGACTCCTTTAAGCTCGAAGAAGCGCGAGATGAATTGCTAATGTATAAGACAGCTTCGCATGCCCGATGGGAAAAAGAACGAAACGATTACACCATTTCCAATCAGGAGCTAAAACGAAAAGCGAACAATTTGGTGCAGCAACGCAGTCAATATCAAATGACGGCTCCATTTGATGGCAGTATTATTGATTTTAATGGTGTAGCAGTAGGGAATTTCTTAACTGAAAGTCAGTTGATTGCCTATTTGTCACCTCAGCAGGAATTAATAGCCGAGTGTTATATTTCTCCTTCAGATATTGGGTTTATTGCTCAGGACATGCCCGTCCGATTACAAATTGATACCTATGATTATAATCAATGGGGCATGCTGGATGCCGTTATATTTGAAGTGGCCGATGATGTTATTTTTGTTGATGGACAATACCGGTACTTAATTCGTTGTCAGCTTAAGGATAATAGGTTACAATTGAGTAATGGAGTTGTCGGAAATATGAAAAAAGGAATGAGCCTGACTGCACGATTTATTGTTACGAAACGCTCATTATATCAATTATTGTTTGATACTGTTGACGACTGGTTCAACCCTAAAGTTATACCAAACAAAAGTTTTAATGCATTAAAATAAATGAGATTAGCCATTCAGCAATATGATACAACCGATTGTGGAGCAGCGTGCCTGGCATCTGTAGCAAGGTATTACAAATTGAGTTTGCCCCTGTGGACCATACGTCAACACGCGGGTACACATAAAGGCGGTACCAGTGCCTATGGTTTGATAAAAGCTGCCGAAATGATTGGTTTTGATGCCAAAGGCATTGAAATTGAACTTTCCGAAACTTATGAAATTCCTTTACCGGCTATTGCTCATTTAAAACTACCAGGAGGAACCCATCATTTTGTTGTTGTCTACAAGGTGAGTAAGAAGTATGTGAAAGTGATGGATCCGGCAATTGGTAAAATGATAAAATTGTCCATTGAAGAGTTTTCAAAAAAGTGGACTGGTATTGCCATCTTGTTAATTCCTTCAACCAATTTTTCAAAGGGCGATAAAACGATTTCAAATTTCAGGCGTTTCTGGAATGTTATAAAACCTCATCGTGCCGTTTTTATTCAGTCTGGTTTTGGTGCTTTGGCTTTTTCTTTTCTTGGACTATCTACTGCTTTCTATATACAGAAGCTCACCGACTTTGTTTTGGTTGGGCACAATAATAATCTATTAAATCTGCTGGGTTTAATCATGATTGTTGTTTTTGTAGTACAGGTACTAATCGGCGTGTTGCAGTCGTGGTTTGTGTTACGCGTAAGTCAGAATATTGATACCTCATTAATATCCGGATATTTCCGACATCTTATTAAACTACCTCAGAAGTTTTATGACAGTATGCGTATTGGCGAGTTGATTTCGAGGGTGAATGATGCGGTCAAAATTCGCAATTTTATTAACCAGATAGCTGTCGAGTCGGTTGTTGACGTGTTAGTTATTGTGATTGCTTTTTTGGTGATGATGGTGTTTAGTTGGAAACTGGCTTTGTTGTCTTATGCCGTTATTCCTGTTTACCTTTTGTTATTGGCTATTACAAATGCTATTAATAAGAAGTTGGAGCGTGCTAAGATGGAGGAAACCGCTGAACTGGAGATACAGTTAGTTGAATCGTTGAGGGCTGTGAAGACCATTAAACAGATGGGTGCCGAAGAGCATTTTGCCGACGGTGTTGATAACCGGCTCGTGAAGGTGCTGGAACAGGTATATCGCTCTGGTAAGTTGGATATTTTATCCAATTCAGGTATTCAGTTTATCAACCGACTATTGACTTTGGCAGTGCTGTGGGCCGGCGCTTTATTTGTTATTAAAACCGAGATGTCTACTGGTGAATTAATGTCTTTCTTTGCCATTTCGGCCTATTTTACCGGGCCGGTGGCTCGCCTGGCTGCTATCAATAAAAGTGTACATGGAGCATTAATAGCCATGGATCGTTTGTTTGAGTTATTAGAGCTGGACCATGAACAAGAAACAGAACAAACCATTCCGTTTAGTCATGCCGATACCGGGGTTATTAATTTTTCGAAAGTCGATTTCTCGTATACGCTAGAGCAGGATTTGTTTATCGACTTTAATCTCTCTATCCAGGCTAACACTATTTCGGTTTTATTGGGTGATAGTGGAAGCGGAAAGTCTACTGTTGGCGCATTGATTCAGGGATTGTACCCAATACAAAATGGTGAGATAAGCATAGGTGGTTTAGATATTAAGCATGTGAATTTGACCGACCTTCGAAAGGTGGTTGGCATTGTTCCTCAAAATATTGAGTTATTCGCTGGTAATGTCATTGAGAATATTGCTTTGGGCGATCCTCAGCCCGATGTTAAACGTGTTCTTACTATCATCAAACAATTAAAGCTCGAAGAAACCATTGAGCAATTGCCCGAAGGTTTGTATACCTGGTTAGGTGAAAATGCGAGTCAGTTATCTGGGGGGCAACGCCAGCGATTGGCCATTGCCCGTGTGCTGTATCTCAACCCCCAAATCTATATATTCGATGAGGCCACGTCCTTTTTAGACGACCGCTCAGAAGCCGTGGTGATGGATTTGGTTCAGAAACTAAAAGCTGAAGGGAAGACAATTATTATGGTAGCTCACCGCATGAGTGTGATTGATATTGCTGATGAGGTGTTCGTCTTTGAAAAAGGAAAACTCATACAATCCGGAGCCGTTTCCAAACTCAAAAAACAAAAAGATGGTCGTTTTTACGAGATGATGAAGCATCATTATCGCTAATGAACATTCTAATGTGAGCATACATCCACAGACTTTGATTATTTTTGTGCCTTCAATTTTAAGAAGGTAGAGGATGAAGAATAAGTATGCTGCTCATTATTGGCCTAATATAAAGCTGGCCACACCGGTAGTTTTAGCCATGGCGGGTCAAATGTTGGTGAATGTGGCCGATACAGTTATGGTGGGACGTGTGGGCACTATCCCTTTAGCAGCAGCATCTTTTGCCAATAGTATTTTTATCAATGTGCTGTATTTTGGTATTGGTATCTCCTTTGCTATTACTCCATTGGTTGGTAAGGCGTTTGGTGCAAAAGATAAAGCATCCTGTGCTTACTGGTTTCATCAGGGAATTTATAGCAATGTAATTGTTGGCTTAGGTCTGACGCTCTTATCGCTGTTGATTATTTTTATGATGCCATTAATGGGGCAGGAGGCCGGTGTGGTTGAAGAAGCCATACCGTATTACATTCTTTTAGTATTGTCGATTGTACCCCTGCAACTATTTAATAGTTATAAACAATTTGCCGAAGGCCTGAGTAATACCAAGGTGGCCATGTATATTACTATTGGCGGCAATGTGCTCAACGTTGTACTCAATTATATGTTTATCTATGGACATTGGGGAACACCTGCTTTAGGTTTGCTTGGAGCCGGTATTGGAACTCTGGTGTCACGGGTGATGATGAGTATTGCATTTGCTGTTGTCTCGCGTCAATTGAGCTTGTTCAATGATTATAGAGGCGATAGGATGGCGGCTTTTTCAAAAGATGCTTTTTTACGCATCTGGAAGCTCGGTTTGCCTATTGGCTTGCAGATGATAATTGAGGTATTTGCCTTTAGCATAGGAAGCATCATGATGGGATGGATTAGTGCGGTGAGCCTGGCTGCACATCAAATTGTGTTGAGTATTGCCAGCCTGACATATATGATGTCTTCGGGTTTGGGATCGGCCACAACGGTTAAAGTCAGCATCTTCAGAGGACGAAAAGATTACCTATCGATGAAAAATAGTGCTTTTGCATCTTTGCATATTGTGGTGTTGTTTATGACAACGACAGGCATTCTGTTTTTATTGCTGCGTTATTTCTTGCCATCTCTTTTCGTTGAAGATATGGAGGTGATTAATGTGGCAGCCGGTTTGATGTTGGTGGCTGGTTTATTTCAGATATTTGATGGTATTCAGGTAATTACTTTGGGTATTCTCCGAGGATTGGAAGATGTGGTAATGCCAGTTGTTGGAGCCGGAATAGCTTATTTATTGCTATCAGTGCCTGTTGGTTACTTGAGTGCTTTTATTTTTAATATTGGTCCGGTTGGCATCTGGATTGGTTATTTGACAGGTTTGGCATCTGCAGGTGCATTTTTGCTTATTCGCTTCAGGGCCTTGTATAAAAAACGGTATGGGGTTTAAGGTTCAAGGTTTGGGGTTTGCCAAATCATCACATTAGCAGATTAACAAATAGGCAATTCAATAGTTAACCAGTTCAACAAAAATAAATTATGAAGATTGAAGTAATTGCTACCGCTCAGCAAGTAACAGAAGAGCAGGTCAAAAATAAAACAGTAGTGGTGATTGATGTATTACGCGCAACATCAGTGATGGTAACAGCTTTAAGCAATGGAGCCAAGGCGGTTGTTCCTGTTTTGTCGCCTGATGAAGCCTTTCAAATAAAAAAGTCGAGTGGTTGTGAAGTGCTATTGGGAGGTGAGCGCCACGCTGAACTAATTGAAGGGTTCGATTATGGTAATTCACCACTTTCATATACGCCTGATGTGGTAAAAGGTAAAGTTGTAGTGATGACAACCACTAACGGTACTTTGGCTATTCATAATTCGCTATTGGCAAAAGAACTTTACATTGCCTCCTTTTTAAACGACAAAGCCATCGTCAATCAGTTAAAAGAGAAACAGGACATTGTGTTGGTGTGCTCAGGCAACAACGGCTTATATACTTTGGAAGATGCTTTATGTGCCGGGCGAATTATTCATTTGCTTCAGCAACAACATAGCAATATTAGATTATCTGATTTTGCCCTGTCAATAAAAGCGCTTTACGAGTCGCATCAGCAAAATATTCATAATGTTGCTGCCCAAGGATACCACTATAATGTACTCAGGCAAAAAGGGTATCAACAGGATTTAGATTATTGTTTCCAAACCAATGTTTGTGATATTGTTCCTGAATGGAGTGGAGATCGAATAGTTGGATAGGTTATTAGGGTTTAATACCGAGTACAAATTAAATGCGATAGCTTCACATGATTAGTAAAAATCAATCTGTGATTTTCTTTTGAAATACACATCCTACAGACACCTATCTCTGCATTTCACATTCTTTCATCCTCAACCTGAGTTACATCATTTCTTTTTTTAAGCATTGCCATTATCCTTGTGGTGTTAACTTCTTTGTAGGCGCCAAAAAAGTTTGTAGGCCATTCCAACCATTTCACAAGTCGTATCGTCATTTAGTAAGGAGAGATAGCATAATGTATATAAATAGACTGATTTTCATTATAATATTGCTGGTTTCGTTGCTTGTCATTTCATGTCAAAAGAAAGAGTTTACCGAGCCGGTTAGGGTTAATCTTGAGGTCGCATTAGCTGAAGGGTCATCATCTTATTTTACTTTTTACAAAGGTTGTGTCATGTTTGAGCAAATATTGTTTGACGGACAGAGGCAACAAGGTGGTGATGTTCATTTTGCAACAGAGGAAGATAATAATATCGGGCCAATTGAGTTTCAAAATAACTCGGTGGGCATCATTAAAAAGTTTGATATTCCGCAAGGTATTTATAACAATATGCAGTGGCGTTTTGTGCTCGATGAAATTGAAACTGATGAAATTGATGGGGATGATGATGACTCGGAGACTGAGGATCTGGAAGAGGGCGGATTGATTTTGACAGGTGTATATACAAACCTTGAAGGTGAACAAATACCGATTTATATCATCATTGACGAGGATGAGCAGTTGCGTGCAAGCAGTCAAAATGAAAGTAGTTATGGCGATATCATTCTGAGCTCAGAAAATTCATATTCAGCACAGTTACTAATCGACCCTTATTATGCGATGCAAAGTATCTCCATCGAATCAATGGAAGAGGCCGAGATAAGTGATAGTGAATCGAGTGATTTCATAGAAATTTCAGAAGACGAAAACGAGACTTTGTATGAGATTATTGCCTTCAGGATTCAAAGTACATTAAAAGTGGTTATCAAATAGGTGTTGACTGTAGCAATGATGGTAGACGATATGCAATTGGTTGAAGGCTGCAGAAAACATGAGCGAAAATCGCAGGAACAACTGTACCGCAAATATGCCGGCGAAATGCTGAGAATATGTCTGGCCTATGAGCCCGACAGAGACGCGGCCAAGGATATTTTGCAGAATGCTTTTTTAAAAGTATTTCGCAACATTGAAGCATATACTGGTGAAGGGGCGTTAAAAGCCTGGATTAGGCGAATCATTACAAATACAGCCATCGATGCCTACCGGAAAAAGCAAAAAGATGCCATGTTGCGTATTGATGATATTAACGAGTTGAGTGTGCCTATTAAGGAGGAATCAGACCCAATGGTTTGTCAGGATTTACTGCGGGAAGTGGAGCGTTTGCCCGATGGTGCGCGTATTGTTTTTAACCTGTATGCCATTGAAGGTTATGGCCATAAAGAGATAGCTGAAATGCTGAATATTAGTGAAGGAACATCGAAATCGCAGCTTAGTAGAGCACGCAAGTTGTTGAATGAACAAATAATGAGTGAATTGTAGAAGGTGGGTAAAAAGAATTTCCATATAAACTACCGAAGGCTTTTGGAGCAGCAAGCTACTGAAGCTCCTGATGATGTATGGAATAATCTGTCGGCTCAACTGGATGCTGAGGCCTCTGAAATACATCTGAATGACGATGAACATCGGATGATTGATGAGGTATGGAGAGGTCTTGAAAATGAATTGGACATTGATGAAGTGTGGGGGGCTATTTCGGATGAACTGGATGAATCGAAGAAAAAGCCACTATTACCTACTATTCGATATTGGTTGATGGCGGCCATTGTCCTGTTGATAGTTGGACTGACAGCAGTGATGCATTTTTTTACCGAGCAGGTGACGCAACCATCTGGCATTAGTTTGCGTCATACTGAAGAATCAACCCGAGTTAATAGGTCGGTTGTAAGTGATTCGCTTAAAATTGAATTAAAGAGTCGAGAAATTAGAGAGGCTGGAAATGATGAACTTATTCAATCTGACTCAGCCGACATTGTCAAAAGACAGCAAAATATATTACTACGTGAAGAGTCTGGTGCGATAAAAAGTGCACTGCCCGATTGCAACCAAGAAAGCAACACTACAATACATTCCCCAATGTTAGCATCAGGCTCTTTTTTTATAACTAACAGCAATGCATTATTACAAGGAAAGCAGGCGTCTATAGGTATTGAACATGCATTTGTTTTAAATCCTGCATTAGTATTACCCGATAATAGCACAGTTAATCAGGGTTGGATTGAATTGCTTAAACCGCTGGCTCCTCAAAATAGCAAAGAGGAATTGGTTTTCGATAGAAAAGATAGTCGTTGGACTACTGGTGTGGTAACTGCTTTGAAAAATACATATCTGCTCAACGCCGAGACCATAGATGGTTTTTCGCCATCAGGCATGAATAGCTCTGACGTTACCTTTCAGCCCGATATTGGATTGAATGTGCAGTATGCCATCAATCAAAAATTTATTGCCAGTGTCAACGTGTTCCTGTCTTCTACAAGTAAACAAAATTCTCATGTGTACAATTATGGCGAGTATGTGCATAAAGAAACTCAGCTCGATTACCTGGCTGGCGAACTGGCCATAAAGCACAATGCTAAGCACAGTTTGTTTGGCGATAAAATAATTAGGCGAAATGTTGGTGGTGTTTATGTGGCGCATCTGCAGTCGGCCTCTGAAACTATTTCGCAAACGACAGAGGATGCATCAATGCAATATGCCTCGCTCGACTATGGGGTGATATTAGGGCAGGAGTTTGAGCTGCGCAACCGTGGACCTGTTAAAATATCAACCGGTTTGACTGTTAAATATGGTTTGCCTAATGTGTTTAAAGGGGATGCTAATGTACCTGGTAAATTCAATAAAACCCAAAACGCTTCTATTGAATTTCGTATTGGTATAGCCTATCGCTGGGGAGCTAAGGTAGGTATCGACCATTATTTGGGTTTTATAGGTAGCCGGCGAAAGATGCTTTCGTACCAATAATGTCGAATGATTTTTGCATTGTCTATTGCCTTTTGTAATTCTTAGACTTTTTAGGTTTAAATATTGATATAAAAACAGCAATAATTAGTGTGCTAGTCATGCAAATACCCATTAATAAGTGATTCTCGACATACCAATGGTATTCGGAATTCTGCAATGCATCCAGGCCAAGTTTTCCTGATATTTTGACCGTTTCTGCAATCCATGGACCAGAAAAGAAAGTTCCAAGGGCGATAATAAGAACCGTAATTGCCCATTTAAAAATTAACCAGCCATGTTTAAAGTATCCCCATTGAGTAAATTGAGAATATATCCAACCTGTTAAAAGGCAAATTATTGCAGAAGGAACAAGTAGGTTCATATCAATAAAATAGATAATTTTATTTAGCAGGTAAAGTTGGCTACCAGATGATAAATCATCACCCATAAAATGGATTAGAAACATTACAAGTCCTGTGGTTATCCATATTCCGGCTGCAATGATATGGATGGATTTTAACCATTTTTTATGTTTTAATGTTAGTTGTGCCATTTGTTTTATTTTAAGAAAGTATCCGTATTGATGAGTATTTGTTTAAGGCCTTTTAGCATAACTTCTCTGTTATCGGCATCAATTCCTTTAAGGGCAATATTTGTCGATTCAAAAGCACATTGATGAAGTTGTTCGATTATTGCCATACCCGAATCGGTTATGAATAACTTGAAAACCCGTTTATCGGCATCGTCTCTTCGCTTTTTAATTAAACCAGCTACTTCAAGTTTTTGAGTTATTCTACTAATATTAGCAAAATCTTTAAAAGTCAATTTACTAAGCTCACCAACCGTAAAGCCTCCTGATTCGGAGAGATGATAAAGTACGTTCCACTGCTCAGGAGTAATGGTTAATTCATTTTCACTCAATATTTTAAAGAAAACGCGTTTTATCATAATGGCGCTTAGTGCGATATGATGATTTACTGAAGTTTCTAAATCTACTTTATTCATTGGAGTATACTTGTCATGACAAATATAGAAAATAAAATTGTCATGACAAGTATATTTTGGTTTTGACTTTTCCTATAATAACTCAGCATGAGCAACTCGTGATTATTAGTCGTTTATGCAGTAAAGAGGTTTTCCCTTGTATAAAAAATCGAAAAAAGGATGGATTCGTTCCAACCTCCAAATCTATCTTTTCGTCATGATAATAGAGTAACGAAAAGAAGTAAAACAAAAAATCTATTATTATGAAAAAAGTAAGCAACCTATTCTTATTAGCTCTAAGTGTGTTAGTATTAGTCAGCTGTAACGATGATGATAACAATACGGATATGAGCCGTGTTAAAGTAGCTTTAAAAACCAGCCAGACTGCTTTAAAAAGTGATGCCACCACTACAGAATCTTTTGTATTGGAGAAATTCAACATCTGCATAGGCGAAATTGAATTTGATATCAACGATGATATGGAAGATGTGTTGCCTGAAGGAACACCAACTTTTAGCGATGTGGAGCTGGAAGGTCCTTTCTTAATTGATTTATTATCGGCCGATGCTATTACAGGTATTGATTTGGCTAGTGTTAACGTGCCAAATGCCATTTATGAAGAAATTGAATTCGAATTTGAGCAATATGACAAAGAGGAGCCAGCTGAAATGACCAACAATACGATTGTGGCATCTGGTACTTACGAAGGAACACCGTTTACCATTATCAGTGAAGAAAAATTGGAAATAGAGCTAGAATACGAAAATGGCTATACACTTGATGGAGCCGACTCACGCCTGTTTATCGATTTAAACCTGGGTAATTTAAAAACCTTAGTGGCCGCTATTGATTTTTCGGGTGCTATAACCGAGGAAGATGGTAGTATTTTAATTACGAAAGACAAAAACGACAACATATTGGAGCAGTTTGAAGATGCCATCGAAGATTCATTCGATATAGATGAAGATGATGAAGAAGATGATGATTAATCGACATAGTATCTGAATCAATTAGGTAAAAAGCGCTTTGGTAACGACCGGGGCGCTTTTTTGTTTCAGACACGATTTCAAATCCTACCTGGTTTTTTATATCTTTCAACTATGAACGTTACTCGCATATGCTTCACCCTGTTTGTTTTAGTTGTTAGCCAACAGCTATTATCCCAATCTTCATTTCAACTGCAATTAGCCGATTCAACTTTAACACTCACCAGGCAAAAAGTCATTTATGACCCGTCGTACTTCTCACTCGATTACCCCAATGGCGATGTGCCAGCCGACCGGGGCGTGTGCACCGATGTGGTGATTCGTGCCTATCGGAAATTTAACATTGACCTGCAGCAACTGGTGCACGAAGATATGTGTGATAATTTTGAGTTGTATCCTAAAAACTGGGGTTTAACGAGCCCCGATAAAAACATAGACCATCGACGTGTACCCAATCTAATGGTATTTTTCTCGCGTTTTGGCAAAGAGTTAACTATAAGCCAAAATCCTCATGATTACTTGCCCGGCGATATCGTTTGTTGGGATTTAGGACGAGGACTCACCCATATTGGTATTGTAATTAATCACAAGTCTGCCGATGGCATACGTTATTTAATTGTGCACAACATTGGTGCAGGACAGGTAGTGGAAGATTGCTTGTTCAGCTTTAAAATGATTGGGCATTATAGGTTTGGTTGTGATTTAAATAGATGATAATCTTTGACCTGAACCCCATCCTTACACCTGGGGTGTAGAACTTCCCCTTTGCTTCAATGCAAAAGGGAAGAAGAAATTATGTAATCCGCCTCACTATTTACATCTCGTTAAAATTCTTCGGACTCTGGACTTTGAGCTACGTACTTATTTTTTTCGCTTACCGTTCCAGTACTCAATGTATTTATCCAATGTAATAATACCCACCGGTCCTTGGTAGATGCCCCCTGTTTGAGTGCGGTCTTGCACGCGAACGGCGATTGTCATAGATTGAATATTCTGATATAAATGAGGCGAAATGGTATAGCCTCGAAGTGCTTTCCAGGCGTCGCCATAGTTAAAGAATAGATCGTCATTAATCTCGCCGGTTTGGCCAATCAGTTCGCCATTGATATAGACTTCATCCACATCGTCAATTTTACCAAGCAGGATAACGAGCGGCTGGTTTTTTAAATGATCAGGCAAGGTGATTGTATGCCGATACCAGGCAATGCCATCGTAGTTGTCATAGCCTTGTGCTTCCCAGGCACCCGGAACCATTATTTCGTCCCAGTTATTGTCGTTATAGGCTACTGCTTTGTAGTAGTTTTTGTCGCCCGTTTTAAATTTCCATTTTCCTTCCAGCGATACGTCTGGTTGTAATGGATTAAGCTCGGCACGTAAGCGGATATTACCCGAGATGATGCCGCCTTCGCCATACTTGTCATATATGCGCACGGCAATCACATTCGATTGTCCATAACGGATGTATTGCGCAGGTAACCTGTACAAACGATGGCCGTTATAAGCTGTTTTAAAGTTAGGTGGAAATTGACCTGAACGACCAATAAATTCACCATTAAGATACACTTCGTCGGTGTCGTCGATATAGCCCAGGTCGAGCCACAGGCTTAGTTTTTCTGCTTCTTTAGGAATGTCAATTTCTTTGCGGTACCAGGCATAGCCATCGTACCCATTAAAGCCCTGGTGCTCCCACATGGATGGAACGCGTATCTGCTCCCAATTAAAGTGATTGTAATGGTAGCGCGCCCAGTCGGCATTATCGCCAATAGAGAAATACCACTTTCCGTTTAACGACATATAATCGCGCAGGTTTTGTGCCTCTTGCCCTTTTGCTGCAAAACATATAATGAGGAAGGCTATGGTGGTGATATGGAGTATTTTCCTTTTCATAATTAGTTGTTTAGCCATTCCCAAAATTGATCCATGTAGTTGGGTTCTTTCTTAACCAGTTTTTTAAATCGCTCGAATTGTTCTCTGGTCATAATGCCAACAGGTCCTTCATAAATACCGCCGTCAATGCCACTATCGACCACGCGTACTGCAATCGTATTTTTTCCATTGGTTGTAACGACAGAGTTGGGTATTTTGTAGGCCCTTATGGTTGTATATGCTTGATAACTGCCGTTAATGCCTCTGGCCAATGATGAACGTGTAGCACCTGGAGAGACACCTCCGATGCGGGTTCCATTGACATAGGTTTTATCTTCATCATCAATTTTACCGAGTAAAAGTATCAGTTCTTCGTTTTGTAGCTTGCGAGGAAGTATAAAGCTGGTTCTGTACCAGGCTACACCATCAAAACCATCCCATCCTTCGCTTTCCCAAAAGGCAGGTACATTAATATTGCTCCAGTTCGAATCGTCGTAATGGCTTTTCTCGGCATCCTTGTGGTTATGAACGGCGAACTTCCATGTGCCGGCCAGGTTGATGGACAGAAGTTTATTAGTCAAGTTGGTATTAAGCGAAACCGGACCACTTAGTATGCCGCCATTATTGTAAAAATCATACACACGAATGGCTATCACATTTTTGCCACTTCTCCAATAGGCGCTTGGTACTGTATATTGGCGCTGTTTGTCATATGCCGTTTGTGTATTAGGAGGCATGCCACCCGATTTACCGACCAGCTTACCATTAACAAATACTTCATCAGCATCATCGATGTTGCCTAATCGTAAAATTAAATCGTGGTCAGGGATAATATCCAGACGAATGGTTTTTCGGTACCAGGCAAAGCCGTTATAATCATTGTAGCCTTGCGATTCCCAACTGGCAGGTACACGTATATGTTGCCATTGACTATCGTCAAAGTCAGGGTTTTTCCATTGTTCATTATCGCCTATTGAAAACTTCCAGTTACCTTCAAGGTATTGTTCCTCCTGAAGAATCTGGGAGTTGACTAAAGCGCTGCCAGCTAGTAGCAGAATGGTTATCAGAGCGAAGTATTTTAGTGTTTTAGCGATCATAGTATTTATCGACGATTAAAAGTAAGGATTATCGGTAATTTTCCAAAAATCGTGAAAAAATCCAGGCGAATGGAGTTCTATTTTTCCACATGTTGGAAGTTAACAGGGAAACGAATCATTTTGCCCTGAAGCGATGAGTTAACCGCATAAATATCCTTGTCTTTCAAAGTGTCGGTTACATATTGCATCAACTGCTCGTCTTCACCAATTATTTTGTGGAAAATCAGTTTGTTGTCTTTATCAACTCTGAATTTAACTGTTACACTTTCGCAGCAGTCAGGTTTTAAATAATCAAAGCTAGGTCCGCGTAGTGATCTGCGCAATTCTTTGTTTAATTGCTTGCAACATTTTTTCATAGCTACTTCTTCTGGCGTGCGTGCCATAGTGGTTGTACTTAATCCGATTAAGATGAACAATACTGAAAAAAGATTTCTTGCTTTCATAATACAATTGTTTTTTGGTTAGTAAATCAATTACAAAAGCAAATGTAGAGGGGCGATAACACCGCATCGTCAAAAGGATGTCATCTGTTGTCATTAATTGTCATCAAATTGTCATGAATAATGTCGAATCGCTGAATTGTCGAACTGGTTAACTGTTTCCTGTTAGGGTACGTTATCACCTATCGTTTTCTAGTTCATTAGTTACTGTTTAAACCCGACAACTTCTAAACTCTTAAGTCCATTAGTAATTTTGCAGTTCATCAATTCACCAGTTTACCAGTTCGACAGAAATAACCAAGCAGTAAATTTCTTCTAACTACTGACTAGTCTATATCCCATCCCGTGCACGGTAATGATTATCTCCGGTTCATTGGGATTGTCTTCAATCTTTTGGCGGAGTTTAAGAATGAAATTATCAATGGTGCGCGCGGTTGGCTGAAAGTCGTAACCCCACACATTATCCAAAAGGCTGTCGCGACTAATAGTAGCGTTTTTGTGTTTAAGCAGGTATTGTAGTATTTCAAACTCTTTGCTGGTCATCTTTACTTGTTGCCCATCTACTGTTGCGGTGTAGGTGTCAAAATCAACGCTTAGCCGGCCAATTTCTATGTTGCTGGCTGCCGTGTTTGTTTCCTTCTTCTCAGTTCGGCGCAGAACAGCTTTGACGCGCGCTAATAATTCGCGCAAGCTAAAGGGCTTCGTTAGGTAGTCGTCGCCTCCTGATTCAAGACCAATAACTTTGTCAATTTCTTCGCCTTTGGCGGTTAAAAATATGATGGGCGTATCGTTGTTTTCGTGACGTACTTTTTTACATACATCAAAACCACTCATAAGTGGCAGCATCACATCCAGTAACACCAAATCGAAGTTGTTGTATAGTATTTTAACCAATCCTTCTTTTCCATCAGAAGCTGTATCTACTTCATAGCCTTCAAACTCAAGATTGTCTTTAATGCCCGATTGCATATCCGGCTCGTCCTCAACTATTAATATTCGCTTCATTGTTTGTTAAGTTTGTTGATTGGTAATAATATGCGGAAACAACTACCGTTTCCTTCTGTACTTTCCAGTTCAATTTTACCATTATGACCTTTGATAATGTGCATCACAATACTTAAGCCCAGGCCTGAACCTTTGGCATGGTGAGCTAATGCACCTTTAGTAACACGGTAAAACTTCTCAAAAATATGTTTTTGTTCTTTAGCCGATATGCCAAGGCCTTTATCAGCTACTTCAATGTATTGATACTGGCCTTTGGTACCTGTTGATAGCCTTATTTCTTTTACGTCAGCGCTGTATTTCATGGCGTTGTCAACCAGGTTAATCAAACTTTCGGTAATAGCTTGTTGGTCTCCATAAATAGGTTCAAGTCCATTGTTTGTATCAATATTAATGGCAAAGCCTCTTTCTTTAAAATGGTATTGATAATTATTTACCACTTCATCAACGATATCGTTTAGTTCAATGGTGGCGAAGGTCAGTTTTTGGCGTCCACTCTCAATGCGCGAGAAGTTAAGGATATTATTCACAATGCTCGATAAACGCTGCGTCTCACGATAAATAATGTCGTAGTATTTATTGCGCTTTGTTTCATCTTTAACACGACCCAACTGCAGTGTTTCAGCATACATACTTATCAGCGCCAATGGTGTTCTTATTTCGTGAGATACATTGGAGACAAAATCAGATTTCACTTTTGCCAAATGTAGTTCGCGTTTAACATTGCGGTAGAATAACCAGGCACCAACTATCAATAAAATATCAACCAGAATAAGCAATCCAATATTTTGGGTGGCACGTTTGTTGGCTAGTTCAGAGATGCTAATACCCACTGGTAAAATACCAAGGGAGTAATCTGGTAACAACCATATGGCTTGTTCTTTCACTACTTCGTCAGGGGCTTCATTCAATAGGCTGGATGCCATCAGTTCATTGGTTTTACTGTGGCGTACCACAATTACCAAGTCATCTCCAGCCGCCATTTGAATGCGCGGTGATAGCGCATTGCTGATAAAGTGCTGTGCATCCAATAACAGTATATTCAGATAGGTGGTTTTATCATTTTCAGTAATAAATACCAGCATGGTCAAATGCTTCTGGTATTCCAGGTCGATGCCAATCACTTTGCGGTAGCCACTTTTGATGTAACGTTTGAGCTGATCAATTTCCTTGGTATGTGCCAGCAGCTGATTGATAATTTCTCTTTTTAAGGTATCATTGGCAATAATAAACTTATCCAGTTTAAGAGAGGTAGAATCTATAGGATGCAACACAAAGGACTTAACATTCTGATTGTCATTAAGTTTTATTTCACTTGTACTAGCGTGATCCTTTAGATTGATATTTTTATAGACGTTGTCAATCCAGTTATTGGCGATATCATCAGTGTATTGATTGATGGAGAATAATACCGACTCTAGCTGTTTTGTGTAAATCGATTCAATCACTTCCTCCTGGTCATTTAGAGTTAATAACTCAATGGCCGTAAATAAGGAGGTTGGGATCACTAAAAGTAATCCAACAATTAACCAGGGTTTTATAATAAAGCGGTTTGACATTAATCTTTTTAATGGGTTTGGCAATAAAGTGTTTTAGTTATTAGTTGTAACAATTTAATCCGGCACTTTAATATGTTCCGGCTCTTCGTGCTGAAATTGTTTCATCTCGTCTATCACCAGTTGCATATCCTCCAAAAATACTTTGTTGCACCCTTTTTGCCTGGCAATTTCAAGGTAAGCTTCCATGGTTTCCACAGCACATACATCGGTTCCGGCAATCACAAAGGCTGGCCAGTCATGTTTTAGGCATTTATGTAATATGGCTTTCTGATCTTTCATTTTAATCCGTTTGACTTTAAAAGTACAAATTATTTTTAGCTGTTAGCTAATTGCTTTTTTTGAGTTCCATCTTCAAATGCGGAATCCCATCTTCCAAATACTCATCTGAGATAATTTCATAACCCAGACTCAGGTAAAATGCCTTCAGGTATTTTTGGGCACTAATCTGAATCACTTCTGCGTTCCAGTTGTCAAAAATCCATTGAGCGGCATCATGCATTATTTGTCTGGCTAATCCTTTAAAACGAAAATCTTTGTGTACTACCAAGCGACCAATGGATGTATGCGAGAAGCGCGTTCCTTCTGGTAACATTCTTGCATACCCAACCACTTGTTTATTTTCAATGGCAAAAAGGTGATAAGCCAGCTCATCATTGCCATCTAAATCATTATAAACACAATTTTGTTCCACTACAAAAATCTCGGCTCGTAGCTGAAGTGTGTTGTATAACTCTTTTAAATTTAATTCGTTAAAAGACTTGATTGTTATATTCATTTCTTATATTCATACTTAAATTAGCTTTTGAATATAAAATCTTTTAGCAGTGGACGCAACCTTAACCTCAAAAATTAGTCTAAGGCTTGGGGAATTGTATAACGACTTTGGAGCTGTTGGCACAGTTTATGATTAGCCAATGGACATTTAGTAAATAAGCATAACAATAATGGATAAAAGGTTTAAAGGTGTATCAGGTAAAATATATGCTATTGTCATATTATTGATAGCAACTAATTTCTTCCATGTTAGAGCTCAGGATCAATTTAAAGTAGATAGTCTATTAACAAAATACAATTCAAGTAACGAAACTGCTGATAAGGTAAACTTATTGATGAGATTAGCTCAAATGTATGAGCTTAATGATATTAAAAAGTGTTTTGAGTATGCTAATCAAGCTTACCTTGAATCGGAGGAATTAAAAAATTATGAAGTTAAAGCGCGTGCTTTAAGTTATATGGGTGTAGTTTTTTTGCGATCCGGCTCATATGATAAGGCGATGGAGATGTTTCTTCAGTCGAAAGCCGTGCTCAAAGAAAATGATGATGAAATGCGCGTTGTAGGACTGGAGCTCAATCTTGGTGCGGTGCATTTCGAACTGGAAGATTATGACGGTGCCTTGCAGCACTTTAATGAAGCCTTGCAGTTGAATTCAAAATTACTGGATGCCGGTATTGATATCTACATGAAGCAGATTCAGATATTTTACATCAATATTGGGAGTGTGTATCTGGAGAAGGGGAACTATTCGGCGGCCATTGAGTATTTTACCAAAGCACTGGATCAATCTCAAAAAAATAATGATTTAGAACAGCAGGGTATTGCCCACAATAATATGGCAGATGCCTATTTACGTCAAAAGCTATATGGTAAGGCGCATGCTCAGATGCTTGAGGCCCTGCAGGTTCGTCAGAAGGACAATAACCTGGTTGGCATAGCGAGCTCTTATAATTTGTTGACTAAATATTTTCTGGAGGTTGGAGAAGTAGACAGCGCACAGCAAGCCAATGATGAGGCTGTTAAATATGCTGAACGTGTTGAATCGTTAAGCTTTATGGAAGAAGCCTATGAGATGCAATCGCAAATATTAGAACTAAAAGGAGATTACAAAAAGGCCAATGCGTCGTTGAAAAAATACTACGATACAAAACGGCAAATTGTTAACGAATCGGTGGTTGAAAAAACAACCCGCTTGCAGTTGGAATATGATTTTAATGAGATGCGCGAAGAACGGGCAGAAGCCAACTACAGGCATATGGTTGCCATCTATTCTTTGCTTGGTATTGTAGCATTTTTACTGGTTGTTTTTGTGCTTTTGTATAACCTGTGGCGTAGCCGGGCTAAGCGTGTACATACCGAGAAAGAAAGCCTGGAGAAGGATTTGGAGTTGAAAAACAGGGAGTTGACAACCAATGTGATGTACTTGTTAAAGAAACACGAGCTTATTAATAATGTGTCGGAAAGGCTCTTAAGGTTGAAAACCAAAATGAAAACTGAAAATAAAGATGCCATTCAACGTATTATCTTTGATTTACAGGGAGGAGCCGAACCCGAAGTGTGGGAAGAGTTTGAGCTACGTTTCCAGAATGTACATACTGACTTTTATAAAAAACTGGAGAAAATAGCACCTGATTTAACACCATCGGAATTAAAGATATGTGCTTTCTTAAAGCTCAATATGAATTCAAAAGAGATATCAGCATTAATCCATCAGAGTACCAAAAGTGTGGAGGTTAAACGATCACGTATACGTAAGAAGTTAGGTTTAACCAATACTGATATCAACTTAATTAAGTATTTATCTGAGCTATAAATGCTGCCATATGTAGCTTTCTAATAGTTGGATTTCTCGTCGGATTGGCATTTGCAAATGAATTGGGCTTTCCTCTGTTCTCTCTCTCTATCTGCGATATTCCATATGATATCGAATAGTTGGTTGTTGCAGTCTGGGTTTTGCTTTAATTTCCTTTTTGTTGATGGATGCAAATGGGATTATCGACCTTCGTACACGGCGGTTATGACTTCGCCTTAAGAGAATCTGTTCAAATACGAATCTTGAATCATACCACAAGCAAACTCTGTTTTTAATTGTCGCTTTAATAGCCATAACTCCTGTTAAAATCCAACTATTTCACCTGTAAATCACTCTATAATGTAATGCAGAACTAAAGTTGTGTTGTTTGACGTAAGTAGTAGTTAGTCAGTATTATGGGTTATTGGAGAGTGGAAATATTACGGTGTGTAAAGGTAAAATAGCACTAACTCTATGGGGTGTTTTTACGATGATAGTAGTATCGCTGTGTTACAATAGTTTGTTCTCTTAATTCTAGCACTTAGATTGCAATATTCAAAAAAAGTTGTTCGGACAATTTTGCCAAAGCCATGAGAGCTTTTATATTTTTCGGGGAGAATGAAAGTATTAATCGGAGATGCGGCAAATGAAAATTGTATTAAGACGTTCGACTTAATTAAAAACCATTACAAATGAAACAAAAACTACTATTAAAACTCCATTTAGCCGTAATACTATTGGTTATGGCAGCTACTGCTGGGCATGCTCAACAGTTTATAGATGGGAAGTTAAAGGGGAAAGTGAGGGTGAAGCTGGAAGCATCGAGTCTTAAGTCATTCTCTAAGTTAAAATCAACTAAAGAAGGCATCGAAACGGGCATTGTGGCTTTTGATGCTGTTTCAGATCGCGTGGCCGCTAAAGGCATGAAACGGGTTATTCCTTATGCTGCTAAGTTTGAAGCGAAATATAGCCGTTATGGTTTGAATCAATGGTACGAAATTGAGTACGATACCGATTTTGACCCGCAGGAAGTGGCCAATGAGTATGCCAAGCTGGGGGAAGTGAAACATGCCGAAGTGATTCGTCAGGTATCTGTTGGCGATGTTCGTCCTGCCAGTGTATTTAGCTCATCACAGCTTAGTGAGATGCCTTTTGACGATCCGCGTTTGAAAGACCAATGGCATTACAAAAATGATGGAACCGTTTTGGATGGAGCTGTGGCCGGTGCCGATATTAACTTGTTTGAAGCCTGGCAACAACAAACCGGTTCACCCGACGTGGTGGTGGCCATTATCGATGGCGGAATTGATGTGCTTCATGAGGATTTAAAAGACGCCCTTTGGGTTAACGAAGCGGAGTTAAACGGTGAGAACGGCGTTGATGATGATGGTAATGGCTATATCGATGATATTTATGGCTATAACTTTGCTAAGGAACGAGCTGAAATTGAAGCCCATTTACACGGTACACACGTAGCAGGAACCGTTGGTGCCATTAACGGTAATGGCAAAGGCGTGAGCGGAGTGGCCGGAGGTGATGGCATTAATCCGGGTGTGAGGTTGATGTCCTGCCAGATTTTGGTTGAGGATGGAAATGCAGGAGGTATGGCAGAAGCACTTATTTATGCCGCTAATAATGGCGCCGTTATCTCCCAGAATTCGTGGGGATATGAAGATCCAGATGTATATGATCAGTTGACATTAGAGGCCATTGACTATTTTATTGCAGAGGCAGGGGCTTATCAGGATTCGCCAATGAAAGGCGGGGTAGCCATATTTGCAGCTGGTAATGAAGAGACCGAAGGTAAATTTTACCCGGGAGCTTATGAACCCACTGTAGCAGTTGCTGCCATAGACTATACCAACGAGCTGACTTATTACTCCAACTATGGCGAGTGGGTAGATGTATCGGCACCCGGTGGTGATTCTGGTTTAGGTGAAGCCGGCGCCATATTAAGTACACTTCCTAATAACTCCTACGGCTACTTGCAAGGTACCTCCATGGCTTGTCCACATGTTTCGGGTATTGCCGCCCTGGTAGTGTCTGAGTATGGTGGTTCCGATTTTACAGCCGATCGATTGAAGCGTCACCTGATTACTTCGGTTAATGATCTATCTCCTTATCTAACACCTAATCAGGTGGGCAAGGTAGGAAGTGGGTTTATTGATGCGGCAAAGGCTCTAAAGTCAGGCTCAGCCAGCAACCCACCGGCTCAGGTAAGCGATTTATTGGTGCGTACATCGCAGGATGAAGCACAGGTAGAATGGAGCATTGTGGCCGATGCGGATGATGAAATTGGTAGCTCGTATACCTTATATTGGAGCAAAAATGCTTTTGACGCCAGTTCACTGGCATCAGCCGCTTCTACCATAATAACGCGTTATTTTGCTCAGGTGGGCGATCGTGTTGAATATACGCTTGAAGATTTAGCGCCCAAAACCGATTACTATTTCGCGGTTAAAGCTTTTGACCGTTGGGGTAACGAGTCTGCCTTATCAGAAGTACAGGTGGTGGCTACCAATAATGGTCCATCCATGGAGGTGGTTGTGAATGAACCGGCTTTAAACATTGATGTCACGAGCAACTCTATTTCTAAGTCATCCATTCAGCTGAATAACAATGATGACGGTCTGTTAAAGTGGAGTTCATACATTGGTTTAGCAGCCACCGAGTTGGATGCGTATAACCTGGGAATCTATCAGCCGGTGAATGCGGCAAGAACCTTTGCGACCAATATTCAGGCCAGTTCTGTTGAAAGTTATGAAGTAGCAGAGGCGCCCGTAGCGATGGATATTGATGATCGTCTATCGCTTAAAAATTCAGGTTCTTATGTGTATATTGGAGAAGAAGATCTCAGCCTGACCAACTCGGCGGCAACTCGTTTCTATGTGGAAGAAGCGTTTAATGTGACCAACTTCTGGGTGGATCTGGATCTTGATCCGGAATACGGGCCGGCTACTGTTGAGTTTTACAAGGGACCACAAATACAGGATGCCCAGTTGATGACCTCGCAAACTTTTGAGTCGGTGGGATCTTATGCGATTGGCTATTATATTGAGATGGAAGAGCAGATTTACCTGGAACCCGACACCTATTACTGGGTGGTGGTGCATGCGCCTGCAGGTAACGATTACCCACTGGGTTTAACAAAAGAATCAGAGGAGCATTACTCAGAGGAGTGTTTATATAGTTCCAATGGAGGACAAACCTGGGAGTTTGTAAACGATGTTTATGGCGATACCGATGACTGGGTGTGGAGTTTAACCTTACGCAGCCTGTCGGCTCATCTGGGTGATTACATTACTTTAAGTCCTGCTGAAGGTGAAGTATCGGGTAATAGTAGTGAGACCCTGGAGCTAACAGTTGATGGAACTGCGCTTGTTGACGGAACATATACCGAGCATGTGATCTTTTCATCGAATGATACTCAAAATAAGCTGGTTAAGAAAACAATTACGATTGATGTCGATGGTCATGATCCAATACTTAAATCGCAGTCAATCATTGATTACGGTAATGTGTTTGTTGGCAAGAGTAAAACGTTGGATATCCAGGTTGTTAACGAAGGCTACGCCGGTTATTTATTAAGTAAATGGGATATCAAATCAGATAATGCTGATTTCGTTGTTAATAGCGTCAGCTCTGAATATGTGCCTGCACGCGGTGAAGCAACTGTTCGCATTTCGTTTACACCATCGGCAGCAGGGGCTCAGTATGCCAATATTGAGATGAATAATGGTGTTTATTCACATTCATTTAAACTGGCGGCTACAGCTGTTGATCCGGCGGAAGTCACCTTAACACCAGCTACGGCATCTATTGGAACCGGTTTAGCAGTTGGTGATGCAGTGGCACCTGTGTCATTTGATATAACAAACACCGGTAATTATCCGCTTAACTACATGATTCCGGCCTTTGCCGACGGTAACACGATTGAAGGACTGGAGCGTCCAGTCAACGAGTTTGGTTATTCGTACTCTTACGTTCTGGATCAGGGGCCTAGCTATCAGAATGTCATCGCCATAGAAAATGGCTGGAAAGACATTAGTGGGGCAAGCAATATTGTTGAGCAGTTGAAAGGGCCAAGCTTTGCTGTTGAAGTGGACTTAGGCTTTTCATTCCCTTTCTACGATCGTTTCTACGACAAGGTATGGATCAATGAACAAGGCGTACTAGTATTTGGCGACGATGGTGATGTTCGACTTAATAACTCTTATTATACTAACTTAAGTCGCTTAAGGGATATGGATATGATCTCAGCAGCTATGTTGGGAGCACAATTTGAGAGTCAGAATGCAGCAGTTTATTACGATCGCGCTGATGGAGAGTTCAGAGTTCATTATGAGTCTGTTCACCTTGACGGGCGTTTTGTGAATTTACAAATTGTACTGCATGCCGATGGTGACTTTGATATTCTGTTTCAACAGGTGGCAAGAGATAACGGCGAAAAACCAAACTACTTCGTTGGTATCACCGATAAGGTAAATGGGCAGCATGCTTATGCATCAAATAGTGAATATCCACTTTCGTTTGGTGTAAGTACCGACTATAATTCACATTTCCACTTCAAGCATCCTGGCGAAAACATGGTGGTTGCGGCAAGCAATGCCTATGGTACTTTGTTGCCCAATGAATCAGCAACCATTACTCTGGAGTTTGATACACAAAATGCCCTTCAGGGCGATGTATTCCAGCGTGTGCCTATTGTGAGCAATGATGTGAACACGCCAATGGCCATTTTTGAAGTGACCGCTAACTTTATTTCTGGAGGAAGTGCTGATTTGCAATTGCCAAAAGATACTGTTGATTTTGGCGAAGTATTAAAAACATCAGTAGTAGAGTTGCCTCTGCAAATTGTTAATAAAGGAACGGCGAGCGAAGATATTGTTAGCATTGAGTTCTCATCCACTGATTTTAGTACTACCAGTGTGACACCGTATGCAGTGGCTCCACGTCAATCAGTTTATTTGCCAATAGCTGTTAATACCACAACGGCTAAAGAGGCAACAGGGATTGCCACTATTACGTTTGAAGGAGGAACTGTTTTTGAAGTGGACCTGTTGGCAACCATTAATGAAAATCCAATCATTAGCGTGACACCAGCCGAGGGCTTTACAGAAACAGTGAATGCCCGTTCGACCAAGGACATTGATGTAACAATAGCTAATACGGGACTGGGACAATTGGAACTATCGGTATTACCAAACGACTGGTGTTATCCGGTGAGTGAAGGTTCGCAAGTAGGTGAAATAGATGATTACGACTATGTCTATTCAAAAGGCGGAGGTGCCGGCTGGGTTGATATTTTGGAAATTGCCAAAGAAACGAATCTGCTGGAGGAGTTCTGGTATGATGGCACGTTAACACCATATATTGCTGTTCCTTTAGGACATCCGTTCTATTATTATGGACAGGAATATAATACCATCTATATTAGTGCTATGGGCTGGGTCACATTCATTGAACCAGTTGATGTAACCAGTATATTTGATGCACCATTTGAGTTTCCGGCCGAAGATAAGTTTGCGGGAGCGTTAGCGCCACTGGTTGGACCACATAACAATGCGTCCCGCACCATACATGAAAACACAGGTATTTATTACCATCGTTTTGATGATATGTTTGTTGTTACCTTCCATCAGTTTGTTGATTTAACAGGGTCTATGAGTCAACCTTATAGTTTCCAGTTGGTGTTGCACGATAATGGACGTATCGATTTCAATTACAATCATCTTGATTTTATTCGGGTGTTTGGTGTTATTGGTTTCGAAAGCCCGGATCAGAAAGAAGGCCTGATCATGCATAACGACCTGTTTAGTGGAACATATGATCCGTTCTCCTATTCTATATTCCCGGTTAAGACAGAGGTTGTTGAGCCACAAAGTGAGACAGTGGTTAAGATGCGCATTGATACCAAAAACTTGTACGATGGCACTTATTCTTACGATTTACCTGTTATTAACAATTCGGTTGAATCACCTGAAGTGTACGTTCCTGTTGACCTGACTGTTGTTGGACAACCCGATATAACCGTTGAAAACATCGACTCAGAAGTGTGGTATGTTCAGGATTCGGTATATGTACAAGGGTTTAAGATTAAGAACGCAGGGACTAAAGCCATTCAATTGTCTTCATCGTCTACTATTGCGGATAGTGACCTGAAAGTGGAATTTTATTATCCGGCCGCGGGTAACGCAATGAATGGATATGCGGAGGGCTATGTGGCCTTGGACGATTTCATAGGGAATCAGCTATATGCGAAGTTGTTTTTTGGACAAACCCTCATCGAAGACGGTTCAGTGATGGAGCCGGGCGAAGTTTGGCAGTGCTATGTTACCTACTCACCAACCCAGGTTGGGTCGTCTGCAGCTTCGTCAACCATTTACGATGCTGATGGCAATGCCGCTGTGACCTGGACTGCTAATATTACAAGTTTGTTGCCACCGGCAGCCACTTTGGGTGACGATATCTATGTGATGGCGGATAATGAAAGCCATCAGGAAGTGCGCCAATTGGCAATTGGTAACGTGGAAGGCAACAGTACCTTGGAATGGAATGCTACTTTACGATTCAGTAGAGGCGAAGAAGCACCTGATGCGGCTTATGTAGCACCAATGGCCAACGTATCTGCCGATGTTTTAAAAGCAGCTTCTGCTCAGGATATGGCAGTGGGCGCATCAGCACAGTTAAAAGCAACAGCGGCATACAACAGAACATTGAAGCACACCGATGAGGAAGAAGTAGAGAATTGGCTGGGCTTTGGTTTTGCCAATGCCTTTACCTCTGGTACTAAATTTACGGTGCCCGATGATGGTTTCCTATTGTCACATGTGGAGACCTGGTATCGTCACGAAAGCCTGGCATCAGGTACTTTATACGTTGAGATTTTAGCCGGAGGCTCTTCTATTGAGCATGCCAGTGTGGTGGCAGAAGGTTCTTTGCAATATGAAGAGGAAGGCTACGGTGATGTAGGTAAGTTCTATACCATTGAATTAGATGAGCCTGTTTTCTTGTATCCTGGCGAAGATTTCTACGTGGTGATAAAATACCCATTGGGTGTTGGTAATCCACAAGGGAAAATTAACGATTATGCCAATGCGACAGAAGGACGTTACTTCTTCCAGTACGAAGGTGAATGGACTGATATTTATACCAGCCAGTTTTATGATAATGCTTACCTGGTGAGGGTGCATGAGTTAGAATTCAAGGAAATGACTTGGGTGAAGCTGGGCCAAAAACAAGGAACTGTTGAAGCTGGCCAAAGCTTTGATTTGGATATCACGTTCGATGCGTTATATGCACAGGAGTATGTTAATAATGCTGAGATTGTGATCACCACTAATGATCCAATCAACAAAGAGTTATCGGCAGAGCTTTATCTGTTGATGAATCAGGGACCTCGTATTAAGTATGTTGAAGGCAATGCCATGATCGAAGAGAATACGACTTCATTGATAAAGTTCTCGGTTAAAGACATGGAGCAAGATGATTATACAGTAAGTCTTGAATCCGCCGAAGAATGGATGGAAATGACCACCAACGCAGGAGGAGTGGTGGAAATAACCCTGACACCGGATTATTTTGCCCAGGGACTGCATGAAGTACAATTGTTAGGAACTGATGAGCATGGAGAAGCAACCAGCTTCATCTATCCATTAGAGGTTATTAATATTAATCGCGATCCTTATTTTACGCAGGGTGAGCTGAAAGATACCGTAATGGTGCTAGAGCACGGTGCGCATGAAATACCATTTGAGGAGTTGATTGCCGATTATGATATGGATGAAATGAGTTTCATTGTTAATCTAAGTAATGAGGAGGTGATTGACCTGTATGTAGGAGAGTCGGGTATTGTTTTAACGCCAACATCCATTGGAAATGTTGATTTAACGATTTCAGGTACCGATGAACATGGAGCTAAGTTAAATGGTACATATACTATTACAGTAGTCAACCGTACCGGATTTGATAGTGTTGAAGAAGGTGGTGTTGAAATATATCCGAACCCGGCTAATGATGTGATTAATCTGCGTTGGATGAACCAGAATGATGGAGATGTGAAAGTGCGTTTGATCAATGCAGCAGGCGCGGTTGTTGATGAAGCAGTTGTGATGGGTTCCCAGTATACATTTAATGTTGGTCATTTAACCAGCGGAGTGTACATGGTTGAAGTCGTTTCGGGCCATCAGTCTGTTGTAACCAAAGTAGTAAAACAATAAAGTAATAAGGGGATAAGTATTCATTATAACGGTAAGCGGACAGAGTCGCATAATTGATTCGACTCTGATTCGCCAACCGATAGTCAAGGATGAATATCTCAATAAAAAAGACAATATGAAACACTTAACGCGTATTTTATACATTTTGATGGCAGTCGTATTATTGGCATCTTGTGGTAGCGACGATGAGGGAGTTGACCTGACAAAGCCAACGGCCGATATTCGATTAACACGCGAAAGCGGCGTCTATAGCCCTGGTTCATCTATTCTGATTGATGCAGATTTTATGGATGATATAGCACTTAAAGAGTGCCAGGTGACCATTGCCAGCGCTCGTTCACTCAAAGGATGGGATACCGACTGGGATGTGGAAGCTGATAAGCTTAAGCTGTCAGGTACTGAATATTCACTCAGTGGCACACGTGTACTGGAAGATATACCTGTTGATATTTATTATGGCGATTACCAGTTATCATTTAAAGTACTGGACGAAGCCAATAACTATAGTATCTATACCATCGATATTGTTATTGAGTAAGCCTGATTATCAATCAAAGCTGTTTACTGATGAATTGATTGATTATTAATAATAGAGTAAGCCTGCAAGCGTTTTGTTTGCAGGCTTTTTTATTCGTTTCATCTGCCTTCAATAGCTTCAAAACGCTATTACATGAACGAATTTCATTTTTGGAGACCTTCATTAGTGTATGCCGGTGTTTTTGATTTGAAAAAAACAGGTCGAAAACGTTAAAAATATTGAATATAACCACTTCTTTTTTGTCAAAATACCAAAAGTAGAGAGGGTGTATTAAAATTCAGTATATCAGTCTTGTAGGTGTGAGGTGTAGTGCTGTTATTAAGTAGTTTACATGTGTATGAGCAGTAATTCTAAGGCTTAATTTCTTTGAGCAGTAGTATCACAGTGTTAAGAAATTTTAATGCCTGTTAACAAGCATCTATTTTGGCCGATAGAAATTAAACCGCCCAAATAAAAGACAGTTTTCAGAATTAAAATCCGTTCGATGGCTAAGAAGATAAAAGAAGAAGTCTCTGATAAGGAGTTGAAACAACTCATCGATCAGAATGAAACTCAAAAAGAAGCGCTGAAAAAAATATTGCAGGGCATGTCTAAAGAGGAGAAGAGTAAAAGATAAGAACATTTCAGTTCAATATAGATATCAATATTTTATTATGAAAAGAACATTACTAAACCATTTTCTGTTGTTGGTGATAAGCCTGTTTGCTTTTACAGGTGGAGTCACGGCACAAGAATTTGTAGATGGGAAGCAGCGCGGAGTAATTCGTGTGAAGATGAGTCCTGTCATACAGTCGAGTTTAAAAAGTATTAAATCAACACGCAGCGGAGGTGTTGAAACTGGCATTGTGGCTTTTGATGCCGTATCGAGCCAGGTAGCTGCCAATAATATGCAGCGCGTATTTCGTTACTCACCACGATTTGAGGAACGACACCAGGCAGCTGGTCTGCACCTTTGGTACGAGATCCAATTCGATAAAAATTTGGATCCCGCTGAAGTGGCGAATCAATACCGTCAGTTGCCTGAAGTGCAAAAAGCAACCATTATTCCGGAGGTCAACCTGATTGGTGCAGAGGGCACTACTGCCCCGGCAGTTTCGTCAGTTAGCAGTAGCTTTAATGACCCTCATCTTGGTAAACAATGGCATTATAATAATGATGGTTCGCAAAGCTGGGCTGAAGCCGGAGCTGATATTAACCTGGCCAAAGCCTGGGAAATTGAAACCGGTTCGTCTGATGTTATTGTGGCCATTATTGATGGTGGTGTGCAGGCTGACCATCCCGACTTGGAGGAGGCCATGTGGACAAATGATGCTGAGTTAAACGGTCTTGAGGGGATTGATGACGATGGTAATGGTTTTGTGGATGATATTTATGGTTACAATTTTTGCCTGGGGCAAGGAGAGTTGGTAACCCACTATCATGGGACTCACGTGGCAGGTACTGTGGGTGCTGTTAATAATAATAATACAGGAGTAGCTGGTATTGCCGGTGGTGATGGTAATAATCCAGGTGTTCGATTGATGAGCTGTCAGATCTTTACTGAAGACGGTGCAGCAGGAGGTTATGCCGAAGCCATTGTGTATGCGGCAGACATGGGTGCTGTGATTAGCCAAAACTCATGGGGATGGAGCTCGGATGGCTATTATGAAGAGTCTGTTTTAGAGGCCATCGATTACTTTAATGAGCAGGCGGGTTCCTATTCGGGCAGTCCAATGAAAGGTGGAGTATCCATTTTTGCAGCGGGTAACCTGGGCTATGAAATAGATATCTATCCGGCCGCCTACGAACCTTGTATTGCTGTGGCGTCTATGGGACCTGATTTTAAGCGGGCATCATATTCGGTTTATGCCGATTGGGTTGACATTACGGCGCCTGGGGGTAATACCAACTTAGCTCCGGAAGCAGGGGTATACAGTACTTATCGCGATGGAGCTTATAGCTATTTGCAGGGGACCTCAATGGCTTGTCCGCACGTGTCCGGTATTGCGGCGTTGGTAGTGTCTAAATATAGAGCGACCGATTTCACAGCTGACCAATTGAAACAACATTTGTTGACTTCTGTCCATGATATAGAACCTTACCTGACAGAAAAGACAGCCGGTAAAATGGGGAATGGCTACATAGATGCCTACATGGCATTGCAGTCAGGTGATGCCTCTGTAGTGCCTAATCGCATCAGTAGTTTTAGCATAGAAACGTCCCAGGATTTTGCGACATATACCTGGAATGTGCCAGCTGATGCTGATGATGAAAAGGCCGTTAGCTATAACCTCTATTGGAGCAAAGAACCATTTACAGAAGCCAACTTGCAATCGGCCGGTTCTAAGGTCGTGAATGCTTTCTTTGTTAATGTTGGCGATGAACTGATTAATACTGTGCAAAATCTTGATGCACAAACCGAATATTACTTTGCCATTAAGGCCTTCGACCGTTGGGGCAACGGTTCTGAACTATCGGATGTCATTATGGTGATGACCAATAGTGGACCGGAGATTGTGATGGGAGAAGAACTTAATGTAGACATTGATGTTCGTACACAGGCTACAAGCACTCAAACTTATTCTTTCGAGAATATAGGAGAAGGGGTGATGGATTGGCGTGCTCATATTGGTCTGGACAGTTTGTCACTGACTCCTTTTGCCAGTTCGTCAGTGGTGTATCCTAATTTTAACACCACACCTGTATTAACAGGTATTGGTTCTGAAGACCTGGTTGTAGACGGTAAAGTGGCGGCTCCATTCTATGAAGTTATCGACGAACGACTGAAATATGTGGAGTATTCAACGAATGCAACCAAGATTATTGGTGAAAACGATACAACCATCACTAACTCCGCTGCTACCTGGTATAAGGTAGAGGAGACAGAAGGTTATAACCTGACGCATATGTGGTTGAACCTGAAGGTTAATCCGGAAACAGGCCCTATTGTGGTGGAAGTTTGGAAAGGAACGGTATTGCGTGAAGCTGAATTGATCTCTTCACAAAATTATACAACAGAGACCGCCTACTGGACCTCTCACTATGTTGAACTAGAAGAGCAGATTCATTTTAACCAGGGTGATATCTTCTGGACCGTTGTGCATGTGCCATCGGGAAACCTATATCCATTAGGTATAGCTGAAGAACTCGAAGAAGAACAATCTGATCGTTGTTTTATGAGCTTCAATGGAGGTGCATCCTGGTCAACCTTAGCATCCGTAATTAATAAAGATAACTACGTGTGGTCATGGGTGATGCGAAGTACATTGGATGATATTGGTGATTATATTTCGATTGCACCAACTGAAGGTATTCTGGCCAGCAATGAGTCACAAGATATAACGGTTGATATTGATGCTAGCAATCTGATTGACGGCTATTATGAAGAAAACATAGTGGTGATATCCAATGACCCTAAAAACAAAGTTGCCAGGGGTAAAGTGAAGTTTACTGTTGATGGTCATGCTCCAGAACTTAATTCTGTAAAAACGGTTGATTTCGGAAATGTATTTGTCGATCAGCAAAAAACCTTTGATATTCAGGTTGTCAACAATGGTCTGAGAGGTTATCAGTTGTTAGAAAATGGATACACATCAAGCAATCCGGATATTTTTATTGCTGAAGGCGTTGTGAGTGGTGAAACCATTCCTGCGTTGGCTGACGGATGGGTACGACTGACTTTTGCACCTAATGCAGAAGGTACTTTTAATTCTACCGTGACATTAACGGATGAGCAGGGCTATACCTATTCATTTAGCGTTCATGGTATCGGTGTTATCCCGGCTAATATTGTGGTGGCCGATACTGAAACGGGCACCGATGAATACACAGTGCCAACGGATTTAACAGTAGGTGACGCCATAGCTAACCGCACTTTCACCATTACCAATGACGGCAAGTATCCACTACATTATAAAGTACCTAAGTTTGCACCAGAGTATGAAGTGGAAGGTTTGGTAAAGCCCATCAATAACTATGGCTATACCTACGATTATATGCTTACCGACCAACATCCGGAAGGTTCAACCACGGCCGATAAAATCGCAACACATAACTGGGTGGATATTAGTAGTACAGGTACGAAAATAGACGGTGAGTTACGTGGTCCGGCTTATGCCGTTGAGACAGAAATAGGTTTTTCATTCCCATTTCGCGACCGCTTTTACAATAAGGTGTGGATAAATGAGCAAGGCGCACTCATCTTTGGTGAGGAAGGTGATAAAAACCTGGATTGGGCCTCGGGTTCATCTTTGAATCCTAATTACCTGCGTGATTACGATATGATCACAGCGACCATGATGCGTCCAACCTACTCTGATAACTCTGCGATTTATTATCATCAGGAAGATGGTATGTTCCGCGTGTTTTATAAGAACATCAAGTTTGGAGGTACAAGTGTGGGCGTTGATTTACAGATTGTATTACATGCCAGTGGTGATGTGGATGTGTTGTTTTATAAATCAGTCTATGTGGCATCTTATCTGATAGGCATTGTGGATAAGGACAATGAGGATGTGGCCTTTATTCATAACAGCGATTATCCTGTTCTTTTCTCAAAGGGAACAACATCTAACTCTTATCACGATTATTTCCATTTCTACCACCCGGGCGAGAATATGATTTCGAACGTGACCAATCCATCGGGAACCGTTCAGCCGGGCGAAGCTGTAGAGCTTGAAGTGTCGTTTAATACAGAGAATGTGCTACAAGATGCGGTTTATGAACGATTGGCTATTGTGAGCAACGATCCGGATTTACCAGTGACAAAATACACGATCAATGCTAACTTCGTTGCGGGTGGAACTGCTCAGTTAGTAGCCGATGAGACCGATATTGATTTTGGTGATGTATTCAAAACGGATGAGGTGGAGCATATTACAACGCTCACTAACTCCGGAACAGCCGATATTCTGATTACAGATATTCAGTTTGGCGGCGCTGATTTGTTCAGTTGTTCCCGTATAGCGGATTTGCCAATTACAGTAAAAGCGCGTCAGTCGGTTCATATTCCGGTAAAAATCAATACAGGCATTCAGGCTGAAGTGGCTGCTGGTTTGTTGGAGGATGTGATGACGCTGACAGATGAAGCGGCTGTTAATTATACTGTTAATTTGACCGGTAATGTGGTGGAGAATCCGTTGATTCGAGTAACACCAGAAGCAGGTATCACACACACGATGAATGCCGGCGAAACTTTCGATACGCAAATCACGGTTTACAACGATGGCGATGGCGAGCTCGAATATGCTGTGGTACCTACGAACTGGTACTACCTGAAAAATGACTTAGGAGCAGCAACGTCTGAATTCAAAGAGTTTGACTATACCTTTGTGAAAGGCGATGGTGCCGGCTGGACTGATATAACAGAGTCAGCTGCCAGTTCGAATTTGGAGTCTAAGTTCCTGGATGATAACCTCACCTATTTCACCCTGCCCTTGAAGAATGAGTATATCTACTACGGTGAAACCTACAATACTTTGTACATTGGATTAATGGGATGGGTGTCCTTTATTGAACCAGGTGTGCAGTCGTGGCAAGAACGCCCGACTGAAACGCCACAGGATGACAATATTCCGGGGGCTATCTCTCCAATGGCAGCTTTCCATCTCCCATATTATTATTCGATTTCTCAGAAGCAAGGTTTGTATTACCAGGAAGAAGATGACAGACTGATTGTGTCATGGGAAGATTATGTGCCGGTAGCTGGTATTCGCAGTGAGTATAGCTTCCAGGTGATTATCCATCAAAATGGTAACATTGATTTTAATTACCGTAACCTGACTGAACCTAATGTGGCAGCCTTAATTGGTGTTGAGCATCCTAATCAGGCGGATGGCTTAATGATCTGGAGAGATTACATGCCATCGGGAATTGAATACATGTCATATACGGTTTCTCCGGTTGAAAAGAAGCGAGTGGCGCCAAATTCATCAGCAGTTGTTGATTTGACGCTGGATGCAAGCGATCTTTATGATGGGGTGTACACTTCAGACTTAGTCATTGTGAATAATACTGTTGGAGGACAGGCGGTTACTATCCCAGTTGAATTAACGGTTAATGGAGCGCCAAATGTAGAAGCGATTGGTAACGATGCCGGTTTGGTGTGGTATGTTGCAGGTGAAAGCTATGAAAAGGAATTCACCATCCGCAACACCGGAACCAAAACAGTTTATTTTGGTACTGAGGAATTAACAGGTTCTGATGAAATCAGTGTCAGCTACAGGCATGATCCTGTTTATTATAGAGGTATGGAGATTCTTGAAGCCGGATTAATACCTGTGGAGAACTTTGTTGGTCAAAAGGTGATTCAGACGGTTGGTCGCATGCAAGTAGAAGTAGCCGATGGTACTGAACTGGCACCCGGTGATTCATGGAACATGGTGTTACAATATACACCGGCGGCCCCAAGTGTGGCCACTGCTAACCTTAAGTTGATTGATGCCGATTTAGTGGAAGCACTCAATTGTATTTTAACGATTGAAAGCAAGATGCCACCGGCCATTACAGTAAGTGATGAGGTGGTAACGGTTAATGCCGATGTGGAAACCTATACAACATCGCGCGATTTAGTAATTGGCAACGTAAACGGTTCGGGTGATTTGGAATGGAACATTGAAATGGTGTTCAACCGTGGTAAAGAGATTGATATTGCTGCCCTTAATGAAGCCTTGCCTGCTACCAATAAAGCGGTGGAGCTTTCTCAGGGAGAAGCTGTTGAAAGAATTAATACCCTCAAAGCAGCTCAAGCCGTTGAATACAACCGCACTTTGGCCTATACCGATGCTGAATCCAAAGAAAATAATATTGGTTTTGGTGCAGGATTAGCCTTTATGTCTGGAACGAAGTTAAAAGCACCGGCTGATGGATTCTTACTATCCAATGTGGAAACTTTCTACATCCGCGAGTCGGTGTTGAGCGGTGTCATTACCGTTGAAATTCGAGCTGGTGGTAACAATATTAATGATGCCATTAAAATTGGTAAAGGACAGATTAGTTTGTCATACGATGAGCCGGATGCTACTGTTGGTGATTGGGTGAATGTGGAACTGGACGAGTCTGTTTACATCTATCCGAATGAAGCGTTCTATGTTATTTTCACTTATCCATTGGGTGTAACAAAGCCACAAGGTGTTGTCTATAGTGAGTATGATGACATCATCGACGACCGCTTTTTCTTTAACTATGAAGATGACTGGTTTGATATTGTCACTCAAAGTGGTGTGGATAATATGATGTACATGGTGCGTGCTCATGAAGAAAAGTACGAGCAGAAGACCTGGTTGTCGATTGATGCAGATCAAATGAGTGGTGTAACGGCTGTGGGACAAGAGTCGACCATTCAATTAAAATTTGATGCGGCTAATGCACAGGAATTGCGTAACAATGCAGAAGTGCTGATTCACAGCAATGATCCGTTGAATGAAACGATGTTAGTGGATGTGAACCTGTTGATGAACGAAGCACCAGTGGTGACTTTGGTTGAAGGCAATCAGAAGGTGGAAGAAACACACACTGAAACATTGCGTTTTGAAGTGAGCGATAACGAGGGCGATAGCTTCACTAACGAATGTATCACCGATGCTGAGTGGATTGCGTTTACTGATAATAACTCAGAAATAGTGGCAACACTAACACCGGGTTATGACGCTCAGGGCATACATCAAATTGAGATCATCTCTACCGATGAGCATGGCGTTAAGCTGAGTTCTATTTTTGATGTACAGGTAATTAATGTGAATCGTGCCCCTGAATTTGCAGGGGCAATAAACGATACCACAGTGGTGTTGGAACATGGTAACTTCGAAATTGAGTTTACTGAGGTTATCAATGATATCGATAATGACAAGATGACTTACACGTTTGAAGTAGCTAATGAGGACGTGTTAGAACTGATGTTAAGCGATAACAGGGCCGTTCTGAAACCAGTAACAATCGGTTCAACTGAGGTAAGCATCTCAGGACGCGATGAATACGGAGCACGCATCCAAACATCATATACCATTAATGTGGTTAACCGCACAGGTTTAGATGACAATCAGCTGGCAGGGGTTGAGGTGTATCCTAATCCGGCTCGCGATGTCATTAATATTACCTGGTTCGATAATGTGGAAGAAGCCAACATTCGTCTGATGAGTTCAACCGGTGAGTTGGTGATGCAGAAAATGGTAAGCAATTGGTCGTCTGAAACCCAATTGAATATTGGTCACTTAAACAGTGGTGTTTACATGCTGGAGTTAAAAGTGGATGACGAAGTGTTTGTACAAAAAGTAATTAAACAATAGTAGGCTAAAGGAAAAGGGTGGGAGCTCTAATCGCCGGGCAACCACCCTTTAACAAGAACTTAAAAGAGAACATTATGAAGTCATTACTAAATTATATAGCCATAGGGATATTGGCCATGTTTGCAGCTTGCAGTTCCGATAGCGATTCTGTGGATCTTGAAAAACCGACAGCGATTATTCAGTTAGAGAAAGAAGATGGAGTATATGGTCCGGGGCACAGTATCATTATCAATGCAAGTTTTATGGATAATGAAGCTTTAAAAGAATGCCAGGTGAGCATTGCCAGCCAGCGTTCTTTAAAAGGATGGGACACCGATTGGGATGTAGAGATGCATAAGATTAATTTATCAGGCACTGAGATGCAATTATCAGCAACACGCGTGTTGGAAGATATTCCCACCGATATATATTATGGCGATTACCAGCTATCTTTTAAGGTACTGGACGAAGCCAATAACTATAATATTTATACAATAGACATAACAATTCAATAATAGCATAAAGAGGAAAGGGTTATAACAGAAAGATTGCCGGAAACAACCCAATAACCCTGATTCTTATTTGTAACTACACTACAGATACTTGTTTTGCATGCCATGCAACGGCGTGGCATGTAAAACATTTGTGCTTAATCGAAGAGAAAATTGACACAGATAGTGAATATAAAAACAAAATTTATGAAACGTATTTTTAATGCGTTATTGTTCATGTTTATACTCGGTGTTGGGTTTGTTAACGCCCAAAATCAGACTGTTACAGGAACAATAACCGATGCAGCCGATGGTTCAGGAATACCGGGAGCCACCATTATGGTGAAAGGAACGACCGTAGGTACCATTACAATGATTGATGGTACATACACCTTAGAAGTTCCTGCTGATGCACAAACATTGGTTTACTCCTTTGTGGGTATGACAACACAGGAAGTAGCATATGTCGGTCAGGCAGTGATTAATATTGTATTAGAGACAGAATCCATCGGTGTTGAGGAAGTGGTCGTATCAGCTTATGGTACCAAAGGTAAAGTGGGGCTGAAAGGAGCTATTTCGGTAGTGGAAGCCAAAGACCTGGAGCAAATGCCAGTAGCCACTTTCGACCAGATGTTACAAGGTAAAACAACAGGTTTACATATCTCAACCGGTTCGGGGCAGCCTGGTTCGGGTAGTACAAAAGTACGTATCCGTGGTTCGGGTTCTATCACCAGTGGTAACGAGCCGTTGTATGTGGTGGATGGTGTGCCGATTGAAAGTGGCGCTTTCGCCTCGCTAAATGCCAACGACTTTGAAACCGTGAGTGTGCTGAAAGATGCTTCGTCAACAGCTATTTATGGTTCACGTGCCTCCAATGGTGTTATTTTAATCACCACCAAACGTGGTAAAGAGGGTAAAACACAGGTGAATGTACGTCACCAAACAGGTTTCTCAGTGAAAACACAAGAGAAATTTGATATGATGAATTCTACTGAAAAGTTGTGGTTCGAAGAAGTTGCCAAGAAAGGGCCGGGATGGGAACTAAGTCCATTAAACCCTAACTATAGCCGTTTATCACCTGAGGCACGTACTGCACAGGAAGCTGAATTGGCTCGTTTACGTGGTATTAAAACAAACTGGAGCGATATTGTTTTTCGCACTGGTAAAACAATGAGTAACGAAGTAAATTTCTCAGGTGGTAGCGAGAAAACACGTTTTTATGTGGCTTACCAAAATTATTACCAGGAAGGATTATCGGATCGTTCAGATATGCAACGTCATGCCGGTCGTTTAAACCTGGATCATAAGATATCGGATAAGGTGAAATTTGGAATGACCACATCGCTTGGTCAGTCAGAAATTAACCGTATCGAAAGTGAAGGTGGTATTGCCTTAATGAACCCCTTTGCAGCGGTTTATTTAGCGAACCCATGGGAAGAACCTTATGATGCTAACGGTAATCCGTCGCCGGGTTTTTATAGCTACACTAATCCACACTTGTCGGATGAAGACAATAGTAGTTTCTACAACCCATATAGTAAAACAGGTGCAAATATGTTGGATCAGATGAGCAAATCGACCAACAAAGCCGATGAAACCAAGTTTGTTGGGTCTTTTAACCTGACCTGGGATATCATCGATGGCTTATCAGCCAAAACTCAATATGGTATCGATTATCGGAATACCGTAGGTGAACGCTGGATTAGTCCTGATGCCTGGTCATCTCTTCAGTCAGGAGCGGGTGACCCCGATCGTCAGGGCTCGATTAGTGAGTCATACAACCGCCGTGTTGAGAAAACCTTCACCAATACACTTGATTATAAAAAAGTGATTGCTGAAAAACATTTGATTTCAGCTGTTATTGGTTCGGAATATATCAAGAACGATTATTTTAGTTTTGGGTTTACAGGCTATGGATTGGAAGAGAAATTACCTGAAACACCAGCGGGTATCACACCTGGAACAGCAGAAAATAACTTCATTCCGACTGTTGGTGGTTCAAAATCCGAAAGAGCTTTATTCTCTTTATTTTCGATGCTTAACTATACTTTAAACGATAAGTATACCTTTAGTGGTAGTTTACGTCGTGATGGTTCATCCGCTTTTGGTGCCAATTATCAGTACGCGGTTCTTTATTCAGCTGGTGTAACATGGGATATTACTCGTGAAAACTTTATGTCAGGCCTGTCTTGGGTTAATAACCTGAAGTTCCGTATTAGTTACGGTACAACCGGTAACCAGGGTGTTGGTAATTACGAGTCATACACGCTATGGACGAATAGTTCATATGTCGGTGATCCGGCCTATATGCTGGCACAAACAGGAGACCCTAATGTGAAGTGGGAGATTGGTCATAAGTTCAATGCCGGTTTTGATTATAACTTATTTGCTAACCGCTTAAGTGGTTCGTTGGATGTGTATAACGATATTACTTCTGACTTGTTTATCGTACAAAAGTTCTCGGCCTGGGATGGTGTTGTTGGTAATGCGAAACGTACCAATGCCGGTAAAGTGCGTAACCGGGGTATTGAATTCCTGGTTAACTACGATGTTATCAGAAACAGAAACCTTACATGGACGGTTGGTACTAACTTGTCGTATAATGACAATGAGATTCTGGATCTAGGTCAGGTAACTGAGTTTGAACAAGGAACATCCATTGTTCGTGAAGGACTGCCATTAGGCTCGCATTACATGGTAGAATGGGCTGGTGTTAATCCTGCTAACGGTAACGCTTTGTATTATACTAAAAACGGTGAGATTACAGAGAAATATAGTGCTGATGATAATGTGGCTGAGTTCGGTACTTCAAATCCTCCATTCACTGGCGGTATCAATACCTCATTAAGTTACAAAGGCATTGAGCTAAGTGCGCAGTTTACTTTTGCACAAGGTTTCTCACGATTTAATAACCAAACCTTCTTCCAGGAGAACCCCAACTTTGCACAGTTTAATATGTCAACAGCCATGTTAGATGTGTGGCAGCAACCAGGTGATGTAACCGAGATTCAGGGGGTACACTCGCAACGCGAATTTTCGTCAAAAGACATTGAAGATGCTTCATACATGCGTTTCCGTAACCTGATGATTGCTTATAACCTACCTAAAAACCTATTAGAGCGCAGTGGTTTTATCAGCAAGGTAAGGGTGTATGCACAGGGACAGAACTTGTTTACATGGACCAACTGGAGCGGTTTTGATCCGGAAGATAGTAACAACATTGCCAGCTATGAATATCCTACACCACGTGTTTTCTCTTTTGGTGTTGATGTGTCATTCTAAAAAAATAAGAGACAATGAAGATGATAAAAAGAAATATACTAGCAGGCCTGGCATTTTTAGCCTTTTTAGGAACGGCTTGTTCATTGGATTTAGAACCAATTGATTCGATTGGTGACAGCGCCGCTTTTCAAACCATCGAAGATTTAGAAAAGGGTGTGACAGGTGTGATGGCCACTATAGGCGGTCATGGTATTGTTGGGCAGGGAGATCGTGCCAGCGATGATTTACGCTATTCTTTATCGAACACAGGACAGGGAGTGCAAGTGCACAATTGGACCTATAACTCATCTACCACTGATTTAGCAGGTACCTGGAATGGTAATGCCGCTTTGGTTGACCGTGCTAACCGCATTATTGCTATTGCAGCAAAGTTCGATCAGGAAGATCCTACTGTGAAACGTATTATTGCTGAGTGTGTATTTCTGAGGGCCTATGCTCACTTCGAAATTGTGCGCTTATACTGTCCTAATTATGCAGCGGATGCCATTGGTATTCCTTACAAATTTGAATCAGCTGTCACCAATCCATCACGCTTAAAGCAAGGGGAGGTTTATCGATATGTATTAGCCGATATTGAAGCGTCTATTCCGGAATTGAATCAATATGCCGACCGCAATTATTGGGTAACGAAATCAGCTGCTTATGCCTTAAAAGCACGTGTGGCGCAGTATATGGGCGATTGGGATATGGCGATTGCCGCGGCTGACGAAGCTCAAGGTATCGGTGGCTTCAGGCTGGCTACACCTGCCGAGTTTCAAGGTGTTTGGGATGATGATGTAGCCGAAGACGTAGAGGTAATTTTTCGTGCTCGTCGCGAAAATGCCACTTTGGGCGATTATTATACACGGGCCAGCAATGGAGATATCTTCTTTCATCCCTCGTATGACTTGATGAATCAGTATTCAGCTGATGATATCCGTTACTATACGTATTTTGGCCAGAATGAGGATGGAAAGGATTTGGTTATTAAGCATGATGGACGACCGAACGATAAGTCGCACGTGGTTGATTTAAAGATTTTCCGCGTGTCTGAATTGCTACTGATTAAGGCTGAGGCCTATGTAAATAAAGGTATGAATGCAGAAGCAGAGACGGTATTAAACACATTGCGCGCGCAGCGCATTGTTTCGCCACAGCCATTGGATTTGTCAACACCTGAGTTGGCTTTAAAAGCAGTGCAAGACGAGCGTCGTCGTGAGTTAGCCTATGAAGGACACCGTTTTTATGATTTACGTCGCTGGAACCAGGGTATTGAGAGAAGCGCCGAAGATGCTCCGGGAAATACACTCACCACATTGGAAGCTGGCGATTACCGTTTTGTGTTCCCCATTCCGCAGGAAGAGATTTTTGCCAATGATAATATGAAGCAAAACGCAGGATATAGTAACTAAGGTTGATTTGTAAGATTCGGTGGGCCATGTTAAGGTCGTTGACCTGGCCTTTTCAGCCCATCAGATAAACAAAGGTTGGATTGATCATATAAGTAATGTTAATTGAATGAATCTTCCCCATAGCTTGTCCCGGATTAGACGGGAGGGAAGTGCCTGAAAGGCGATGGGGGAATTAGTTATTCTCCCCCTCAGACCTGCGGCCAGCTCCCCTAGGGGAGCATAGATTAGCCTATTATAATCAACATTTAAAACGAACAACAAATGAATTATATAACTAAAATAGCAGCTTCGTTAATGGCCGGGATACTCATCCTAAGCTCTTGTGGCGAAGTTGAAAAGCAGGATTTTAAAGATAGTGATGCCTATTTTGCTTTTGAAACCAGCAAATCGGTGATGCTCGAGAATGATATACGTACTTTGCGAATTCCCGTTTCTCTGGCTAAGAGCACTGGCATTGGCGAGGTGACTTTTGAAGTGGTGACCGAAGGATTTGATAACCCCGCTGTTGAAGGAGAAGACTTTACGGTGAAGACATCGAACAAAACAGTAGCTTTTGAAGGCGACTGGGTTAAGAACATAGAGATTAAAATGATTGATAACTATGTACGCGATGGTGATAAAAAATTCAAACTACTACTGAAAGATAATAATATTGGTGCCGGCATTGGTATGGCCAATAATGCCAATACAGAGCATATTATTACCATCAGCGATAATGAGCATCCATTGGCCGGACTAATCGGTTACGATTTCCAGGCCACAGAACAGTCTATAGCTACTGATGCCGATGGAATACAAATCGCTCCTTATACTCTGGATGTTGAGATTCGTCCGGATACTGTGGCTGGTCGCGACGATCGTTTATTGGTTAAAGGTTTGCTGGGTGTTCCGCAAGAGCTGTGCATGGTGTTTGACACCGAAACAGGGGTGGTATCTATGGAAGGTGAAAAGTATTACAATGTGATTGACCCTTATTTTGGCATTGCTATTGAGTTAACCTTTTATGGTTGGCACTACGGCGATTATGATGAAGAAAATGACAAGCCAACCATTGTGCGTGATTTAGTGACCGTAGGAACCTTCGATTTAGAGGCTCAGGAAATCATTTTTGATGCGGGTTACCTGGCTCAGATAACAGGCCCAAGTACACACCCTTATGTTGGATTGTCGTATACAACACTTATTATAGAGCACTGTCGTATTGCAAAGAAATAATACCTCATTTTAGATTCTTAATATATCATGGAAGGGGCTGCTCAACGGAGTGGCCCTTTTTTGTTGGTCAAACCACCTCTGGGCTCATTCCTAACCGTACTTTCCGCTTTAACGGAACAGGCTCTCCTTGGCAAGGAGGAGAATCTGTATAGTTTTAAATTAATTAATACCCCCTGTTCTACTTCAACTCAAAATAGTCGAAGGAATTGATCCCCCTATGGTAGGGGGACAGTTTGTTGATATCTTATAATATGCTATGGAATAGGGGGTGTTTATTTTATCCTAGCTGTAAATCCTTCTCCACCTTTTTAAGGAAGAGTACCACGTAGTGGGGAGGTGATTTTATAACAATTCTTCCACCTTTCAACGCTCATCCTTCGGGCCTTCATCGTACCTGCTACGGATCAACTACGCTCCCAGCGAGGTTGATCCCGAAGAAGACCCTTTGTTGTTAGGTAGCAGTTAGCTTACGAATCCTTAACAATGAGTATTGGATAATAACATTATGTGTGGGTTATTTGGCAAGCAATATCATTCGCTTAATTCGCACTCATTCTCCAATTCGCGTTATAAAAAAAAGGCCACTCAAATGAGCAGCCCCTTTACACAACTTAACCTATAATCTATATTTACTTAACCATAATCTTAGTGACCTTGGTACCTACTTTTAATAAGTACACACCAGGTTGTACGTTATAGTCTATTTGATTATTTGATACAATTCCTTTCTCAACCATGGCACCGGCAATGCTATATATTTCATATGCAGTACCTGGTTCAACCCCCGCTACATTAACATAGCCATATGATGGGTTTGGTGAAACGGTGATTGAATTATTGATTGCTCTTTCAATTGAAGTCGCTGTGCCTTTAGGGTCTAATACAAATAATTCAGTGCCATAGGAGTCTGTTTGTCCACTAAAATAAATTTTGTCATTAAAAACCGTTAATTTGGATGGACTCGAAACAGTATTGTTTACTAATTCAATAACAGAACCATTGGTTCTAAAAATACCAGCTGTTCTTGTTTCACCAACGTAACGATATCCAGCGTAATAAATCCATCCATCAGTATATTTAACCATGTCTGAAGGAGAGTGTGCACTAGCTGCACCTGTATTGTCTTGCTCTTTCGATAGAATTGTTAACTCCTCAGATCCATCATTTGTATAAGCGATCAACTGCACATTAATATCTGAACTATTCTCAGTGACTCTCGCAGAGCAATATAGGGTGTTTCCGTCAGAAAATAAAGGTGTTGGGCCATCTACTAGTATATCATTCAATAATGATATTTCGGTAGTTCCTTCTGTTGTTCCATTAGTGATTGCAAAGGCATATTTTGCCGTATTTCCATATTCATCAGGTTCAGCAAGAGTGATATGGGTTTTAAATACAACTTTTTCTCCAACCTTAATAAAGCTTGATATATTATCACTTCCACCAGTAATAAAATCTTTTAGAAGTACAGCGCCATTTGTAGCATCATAAATCATTAAGTTACGTTCTGTCTCACCTGTTGCTTGGGCATATGCAATAAACTGGTCTGTTCCAAAAGGAATGAAATCATTATTTGCAATTTCCCAACCATCTTGATTAAGTAGCAATGTTGCATCGCGGCTTGAACCATCCCATGAATATAGCTTGTTATCACTACCAACAAAATAAGCAACATTGTTATTGACAATCGGAGTCATTGACAGTTCAATATCAGCCACGTCAGTAATTGTACCTTCATCATAAGTGCAAATCTGAAAGATTGCAGCCGTTGATGCATCGGCTACTTTATCAGCAGAAAAGTAGACTTGCCCATTCATTACAAAGGAATAGTTGACACCTGCACCATAATGATGGTCATATACATTGCTCTTTGCATCAGTCTCATCTAGATCAACATTTGTGTTATATATCTCTGCAACCGGTGAATTAATGCCATCATACACATAAAGTTCATAGTCAGTTCCAGTCAGTAGCCATGTCTGAAAGGCGTTTCTTGCGTACCAATATGTGAAATTATTTACGGCCCCTTGATAATACAGATTTGTTCCATCTGTTACAATGTTATTAGGACTAGTTGATTCGGTGCCTGAATGAGTATCTTCGACAATTTCTACGGTTTGCCCCATCGCCCAACTACTGATGACGCACAAAAGAATAATTAAGTAATTTTTTTTCATGATGTTTTTTTTAGTGTAAATATGATGCATGCCAGGCATGCAAAATTGATAGTAGACCATGACCATTGTCATGTTTTGGCAATGTAAGTGGATGGATTGAATTGTTAATAGAAGTTAACACAGCATTAGTGCTGCAATGAAGGGTAGCTCCTTAGAGTTAGTACTTATGCACCTTAATGGGGGCATAGTAATACCACTCATTAAAAGCATAAGTAACAGTAAGAGAGTTTATAGGAATATTTATATACTACTTAAAGTAAACGAAGTGATTACCACAGATTTTTACTTAGACCTTTAATAGATGAAGGTGGTTTAGATTGGTTGCGTTGGGGTGTGATTTTTTTGTACCCCCTGTTCCATTTCATATTATAATAGTCGTATGTATTGGTCCCCCTATGGTAGGGGGACGAGTTATTAAACTGTTATAAGATACTGTGGGTTAGGGGATATTGTTATTCCCCAAAAAACCTTTGCGTCTCTGCGCCTCGTGTTGTTTTTTGTTGTTAAGTCTATTTTTGAATCCTGTACCCCCTGCTCTAGTTCATATTAAAAGTATCGTATGTATTGGTCCCCCTATGGCAGGGGGACGAGTTGCTATCATTTTATAAAATATTATGGATTAGGGGGTATGGAAAGATTGAGTTATATTTATTCTATGACCTACCATGAAATAAAAATGCTTGCCCGGAAGCTTCGTAATAACCCAACGCCATCGGAAGAAAAGCTATGGCGTTACATCCGTAAGAAACAACTGAAGAACTGTAGATTTTTGCGTCAATATCCAATAATATATCAGACGACGGGTAATTATCTGGCTTTTTATATCCCTGACTTTTATTGTGCTCGCAAGAAGCTGGTATTGGAATTAGATGGCAAAATTCACTTAAAGACTATAGAACGTGATGCTTTCAGAGACGATATATTGCGTGATTATGGATTGACTGTATTGCGGATAGAAAATAAAGAGCTTGATGATATTGACGAGGTATTGCACAAGATTGAATCGTATTTGTAAGATAAATACCCCCTGTTCCATTTCATATTAAAAGTATCGTATGGATTGGTCCACTACTATTTAGGGGACGAGATATTAAATTGTTATACGATGCTGTGGATTAGGGGGTGTTGTTATTCACAAAAAAAATCTCTTTATCTCTGCGTCTTCGTGTTGCATTTTATTGGTTTAGACTATTTTCGGGCTCTATAGCTTTTCAATATCGAGTAACTATATAAACCCAATGCTACCCAAATGGCGGTGAAGGCAACTTGTTTTTCCTGTGGAAAACCTTCATGATACATAAAAATGCCTAAGAACAGCATTAGGCTTGGCGCTACATACTGCATAAAACCAACCGAAGTTAAGGAAATGCGTTTAGCGCCCAGACCAAACCAGTAAAGAGGTAATGTGGTTACTGCACCAGCTGTTATCAGTAATAGATCTACTTTTAAACTTTCATTGAATAGATGACCATTTCCGGTGTATAGGCCCCAAACAATATAGGAGATGGCAAATGGGGTTAATACCATAGTTTCAATAGCTAAAGCTGGCATGGCCTGAATACCGCTCATCTTCTTTAATAAACCATACAGGCCAAACGATGCTGCCAGGTAAAGAGATATCCAAGGAAATTGTCCATAGTCAATTGTTAGATAAGTAACTGCCGATGCAGCCAGAATCAACGCTATTATCTGAATGGAATTAAGGCGTTCTTTCAGGAAGATGATACCTAATACAACATTAACTAAGGGTGTAATGTAGTAGCCTAAACTGGCTTCAATAATGTGGTTGATATTTACAGCATAGATGTATACACCCCAATTGCTTCCTACCAATAGGCCTGTTATAGCAAGTGTGCCAAGTGCTTTTTTATCTTGAAAGATGTATCTCAATTTGAACTGTCTCTTCCATGTTAGAAATAACATTACAAAAATTAGCGACCAAAATATGCGATGCGATAATATTTCCAAGGCAGGAATATGATTCAGCCACTTCCAATAGATGGGCAATAAACCCCAGGTTAAAAAGGCCAGAAACGTATAAAAGTAACCGCTTGTTTGCTCCTGATTCTGTGACATGTGCTTGAGTTTAGATGGCAAAGATAGATAAATAAGTCAGTAGTCAGTAGTGAGGTGTATGGCAGAAGTTCGATGTTGTTGAATTGATTAATTGTTGAATTGAAAAACTGAGAAATAAATATGCTGGTGAATTGAAAAACTGTCGAATCGAGAAATTGAAAACTCAGAACACTAAACAGAAAACTCTAAATCAACAACATCTCCGGACTCACTTCTCATCTCTCTTTTGTTATTCTTCTCCCGGACAATAATTCAATTGGTGAAATACCTGCTGTTTATAGTTACGTCCTATTGGTAGGTTTTTGTCGGCAATGGCAATGGTGGTGGCCGTGAAGCCGCTAATGTGGTTGATGGAAACGATAAAAGAGCGGTGGATACGCATAAACTGCTCTTCGTTCAGCATGTTTTCAATGGATGAAAGCGTTTGACGAGCTGTGATGGTACGGTCGGGCGTATGAATATTCACATAGTCTTTTAGGCTTTCAACATACATGATGTCTTTCAGCAATACCTTGTGTACCATTTTACCAGTGCGGATGTACATAAAATCATTCACATCGCAACTGGGCTTTGCCTGGTGTAGTTCAATATCGCGCGGCTGTTGATCAAAGAATTTATTAACGGCTTTAACGAAGCGGTCGAAGGAGATGGGCTTCATCAGGTAATCGACTATATCCAGCTCATAGCCTTCCAAGGCATATTCTTTAAAAGCGGTGGTCATAATCACTTTAGGCGGATTACGCAGCGAGCGAAGGAATTCCAGACCCGATAAGCCCGGCATATGAATATCCAGAAACAATAAATCAATCTTTTTAGTACGGAGGATATCAAATGCTTCAGCAGCTCGGTGGCACGTGGCAACAATATGCAGCGATTCCAGCTTTTCGATGTGACTTTTGATTACATCAACCGCTAAAGGTTCATCATCTATAATCAGGCAGTTAACTCGCATGGTTGGGTGTTTGGTTTATCTGTTTGATCCTTACTAAAACATCAAAAAAACCTTTATCAGTTTTAATGCTAAATTCATGTTGATTGGGATAAATGAGCGCCAGGCGCCTGCGTACATTGCTAATGCCCAGACCATCGCTGTAATTTTCAATAGGATGATTCAACGTGTTCTTTACCTGCATGATTAATTCATTTTCCTCGATGGTCAGCAATATCTGTATTTGCACCTCTTTATCACCTTGCGTTATGCCATGCTTAAAGCAATTTTCGATGATAGGCAATAAAAGCAAGGGGGCAATAACTTTATTGCCGGGCTCACCAATGCGTTTGTGCTCGATGTTTACAATGCTCTTGTCGTGCCGAATGCTTTGTAGCTCAATGTAATTAGTTAAGAAGGTTAATTCCTTCTTTAGCGGGACAAACTTCTCGCTGCATTCATATAACATATATCGCAGCAAGTCACTTAGCCCGATAACTACATCAGGCGCTTCGTCGGCCTTTTTCAAAGTGAGTGCATACAGGTTGTTAAGCGTATTAAATAAAAAATGCGGGTGAACTTGTGTTTTCAGAAAGTTAAGTTCTGCCTGTTGCTTTTGTGTTATCAGGTCTTGCTTTTTGTTTTGATCGATATACCAGACTTTAAATAACTTAATGGTGGCTGCCAAAGCCGGCACTTCGTAGTTGGTGAGTGCAGCCACAATGATTTTCTGCCAGTAAAAGATGGGAAAATCGCCTTCGAGACCATAAAGTGGTACATGGTAATAAGTCATCCAAATTAAGAAGCCATAAAAGAGCGAGTGTAATATGGTTAATCCAAAAAACTGGTAGTAGTGGCGTTTTAAAAGAAAAGGAATCACCAGGTAGATAAAGGTATAAGCACCAATCATCCTAACCGGCAGGAAATAGAGGTTAGACCGCAACTCAAAGGCATAGTTGTTATTGTATTCGCCATATGATAATGAATAGAATAAATACAGCGTAACCCAAAACACAACGTGCCACAACCAGCGGTGTTTAAATAATATATGCTCCTTGCTTTGCCCCATGCCAAACAGTTTTGCTTCTAAAAATATCAATAAGGAAGGGCAACTCCAACTCGTAGAGACAAAATGCAGTTATTATACGACTAACGACCTGATTTGACGGCTTTCGGACTTTCTCATGCATGTTTTGATTTGTTTGGCAGCACAAGCATGGCGTTTGTCTTTATAGAAAAGTTCACTGTCTTTTTCAATTTACATTAGCTGATGAAATTAAAAATCAGCGATATGCGTTTTTACATTGCGATAACTATTTTATTTATTTCAACAGTTCCTTTGTTTGCTCAGGCACCCGGATTAAACCGTGTTACGATTGATAAAACTGAACATCGTTTTGAAATAGATGGGTATTTGGATGAAGCTGGTTGGGCTAATGCGCGCCTGGTGGATGGTTTCTGGCAGCACTGGCCCAATGATACTATTCCGGCAGAAGCAAAAACAGAGGTGCGTATCACATACGATGATGATTATATTTATGTGGGAGCTGTTTGTTACGAAGAGAATCCGTCGCCGGTCATTTTATCGATGCGGCGCGATGATGAAGGCAATTACTGGCGCAGCGATGCTTTTTGTATAGCTATCGACCCCAATAACAATGATAAGAACGGTTATTTCTTTGGAATGAATGCCCGTGGTGTTCAGGTTGATGGCACACTGGCGCAGAGGGGAGCTAACCCTTATCTCGACCCATTTTGGGATGAGTTTTGGGAAGGCGAAGCACAAGTGACTAATGATGCATATGTCTATGAAATGGCAATTCCTTTTACTTCCGTTAAATTCAACGAAGACAAGAATGACTGGGGAATCAATTTTATCCGCAACGATATGCGGCGTGCAGCCTATGATATCTGGTCGTGTTTTCCCATGGCTTTTTCGGGGCTTGACTTTGGCTACAATGGCGAAGTTTCATTTAAAGATGAAGTGCCTGATGATAAAGGCGGGCAGTTTATTCTAATTCCTTCATTGTCGGGTGGTTTAGATAAAAACTTTGAAGATGATAAAGGTTGGGAAGGAACGATTACTGGCGGCCTGGATGCTAAGTGGGGGATTGGTTCCGATTTATCATTAGACCTGTCTGTTTATCCTGATTTTTCAACTGTGTACGTCGATAGGCAATACATTGATTTTTATCGTTTTGAATACTATTTGCCCGAGATGCGCTCTTTTTTTCTTGAGAATGGTGATCTGTTCTCGAGTTTTGGTTCCTATTCCGACCACACAACAGTAGCCAGCGATAATCGGATTAAACCGCTGTATACACGACGTATTGGAATGTATGATTGGGATTATGTGCCGATGATTTATGGAGCTCGGTTTTCGGGTAATGTGTCTGACGATGTGCGCATTGGCTTGCTCAACGTGAGTAACGAAGCCTATAAAGACCGGACATCACAAAACTACTCAGCGGCGTCGTTTCAATGGGGTGTGTTTAAGCGTTCGGCCATAAAAGGTGTTTTTACCAACCGGCAGGCTTTATACGATGATGTTAAATTCGACAAGGATGATTATAACCGCACGGCAGGATTGGAATTTGATTATATGAATGCCTCGGGTAGCTGGACAGGAAGCATTAAGTATCATTATAGTTTTAATCCTGAAAAGTACAGTAATGCGCATTTTGCCGGAGGAGAGCTCAATTACGCTTCTTCCAAATTAAGAGTGAACAATAAGCTTTACCAGGTGGGCGATAATTATATCGTTGATATGGGTTTTGTACCTCGTCTCTATCATAAAAACGATTTGAATGATACCGAATTCCGTCAGGGATTTACTGAGTTTACCAATTTTACCACTTATTTGTTCTATCCCGAAAGCGAGACATTCCTATACATGACACCGGGGCACCGAATTAGTTTATTTGCTAATCCCGATGGAGAAGTAAGTGATTACAACGGTACTTTAAACCTGTGGGGTGAGTTTGAAAGTCGTAGTGCCTTTAACCTGTTTTTCAACTATGAGAAAGCGACACTATTGGCTCCTCGCGATATACTGCACAATGATAAGCCTTTGGATGCCGGAGAATACAATTTCCAAAGTGGAGGTGTGCATTGGTCAAGTGACGCTCGCAAACCTTTGCATGTGGCTTCTACGTTTGAATATGGAAGTTTTTACAATGGAACGAAGACGAACGCATACTTAGGCATGAGTTATCGGCTTCAAACCTGGGGACGCTTACTCTTAGATTACAATTATTGTCGTCTCGATTTTCCCGAGCCACAGGGGTTGGAGAATTATCATCTGGTGGCTTTAACTTCTGAAGTAGCCCTTAAAAAAGATTTAAACTGGACCACCCTGGTACAATTCAATACACAAAAAGATAATATGAACATCAATAGTATGGTTCAGTGGCGATTCAGGCCCATGAGTGATTTTTTTATTGTTGTGAAAGATGATTTTGAAACCGGTTCTTTCAGTAATAAGCGTTTTCAGGTCAATTTTAAAATCAGGTATTGGTTAAGCTTGTGAATTAGTTAACTCCATATTATTGGGGTAAATATATGTGAGTGGCAGCAACGGCTGCCGGGTTTAATTTTGACGGTCTTCTTTTGTGGATTTTGAAGACAGGGATTGTTAAACATTATTTCAAATCAAATTCGAAAAACCTGTTCTCGTGGTGGAGAGCAGGTTTTTTTAATTGATGAGTTCATGAAAGAACATTCAACACTTCGCATAATTAAATTAACACTGAGATGCAAAGACACGGAGGTTGTTCTTCTTCTTTATAAAACTCAGTGACTTAGTACCTCTGTGTAATAATTTTTTAACAATTACAATGCATCAATTCTCATTTTGTCAATCACAAATAACCGGCAACTCCGGATGCTTGGCTAAATGGTACAATTCCTTGATCTGCGACTCTAAAATTCGATCTTCTGATAAAGGAGGGAGTTGGTTCAACGCAAACCAGCGAGCCTCTTCAATATCAAAGTTGCCTCTTAGTTCACCTCCTGTCACTTTGCACAGAAACATGATTTTATAAACATACCATGGCTGTGGCGGATGTGGGTGACAGCGTTTATCGTAGATAGCCAATACGCGATCGACCTTCGATTGCAGACCTGTTTCTTCTTCCACTTCCTTAACAACCACTTCCGATGGGCTGTGACCAATATCGGCCCAGCCTCCGGGGATTGACCACCGCCCGTCCATTACTTCTTTGGCTAATAAGATTTCATCCTTTTCATTTAAAATCAATGCTCTTACATCCACTTTGGGTGTCGGGTATTCTTTAGGTGGCAGGTAGAATTTGTCAAAGGTTTCAATAGGCTTATTGGCTATGGCAGCCATCAATTGCTGACTTAAATCAACAAGTTCCTGGTTGCGCTCTATTTCATATCCATTTTGAGCATATACCAAACCGGTTTCGGCCAATGCTTTAATCTTTTTGAAAGTATTTAAATAATCCATGTGTTTTAATTAGTCTTTTAAAAGTAGGTTTTTATTTTCAATTCGTTAAGTGATATTGTTCGTTTCAGGATATTCAAATACATCTTAACACACTTTATAATTTAAAATGATTGAACTGTTGCATATTTACCTACCTTTGTGGCCTATTTTAAAAGTTCGATTTTTGATTTTTCGCCGATTTAGTAAAAACTTCTAACCTTCAGGAGTTATCTACATTTCCAAATATTCAATTCTCTTCTTTTTTAATAATAGTGGTAATGACACGCCTCATGTGTCAGTGTTTAATTTTTAAATGTAATTACATGAATATTTTTATTGCGGGTTTAACCGATAATGTGTGGGATGAGGATTTGGTAGAATTATTTGAAGAGTACGGAGAAGTATCTTCAGCTAAGGTGATTAAGGATCGTGAAACTAAGAAGTCGAGAGGGTTTGGATTTGTTGAAATGCCGGATGATCAAGCTGCACGTAAGGCCATTCACGAACTTGACCGTGCTGAGTATGATGGAAAAATCATCAACATAAAAGAAGCCCGTCCAAAAGAAGGCGCACAGGGTGGCGGTAACCGAGGAGGCAACCGCGGTGGTAACCGTCGTCGTTAATTAAGATACTGATAGTCTTATATAACAAAGCCTGGGTAATTATAACTCAGGCTTTGTTGTATATTAAAGTCAAAAATCAATCAATTTGGTTCTCTGAGGCTTGCCTCGGGGTCAGCTTTTTTCTCCCCTGAATTTCAGAGGAGATGGCCGATTTATATCGGTCAGAGGGGTTGATAAAGAAAACCGAGTTTTCTCTATTTGTCTTTTTTGTGGAAGAAACTCACAATCTGCTTTAAATTCTCCGCTTGTGATGATAACTGTTCTGAGCTGGCCGCTAATTCTTCGCTCGAAGAAGCATTTTGTTGAGTAATTGTACTCAATTGCTGTATGGCCGAGTTAACCTGCTCTGCACCTTTCAACTGTTCGTTGCTCGATGATGAAATCTCTTCGACCAGCTCTGTGGTTTTCTGCACCTCGGGAGCTACGTGGTTCATCTGTTCACCAACTTTAGTGCTTAATTCAACACTACTGCTTGCCAGCTCAATAATCTCTTTAGCCGATAGCTTGCTGTTTTCTGCCAGTTTACGAACTTCGGTGGCCACTACTGCAAATCCTTTACCTTGTTCGCCTGCGCGTGCAGCCTCAACAGCCGCATTGAGCGATAGTATATTGGTTTGTTGAGCAATCTCATTAATCACATTGATTTTTTGTGCAATAGCATCACTGGCTTCAACCGAAGCTGAGGTTGATTGGTTCATGTCTTTGATATTGCGAAAGACCATCAGGGATGCCTGACGCGTATTGTTGGCATTCATGGCATTGTGCTCAATATTGCTCACCATCTCTTCCATGGTTGATGATACTTCTTCAACTGATGCAGCCTGCTCTGTAGCCGATTTTGATAATTGGGTTGATGTATCACTTACATGATGACTGGCACCGGCAATATCATTGGCTCCTTCGGTAATGTCGCTCACTACAGTATCCAGCTTCGCAATCATATTTCGTAAAGAGTTAGCCAACATACCCAATTCATCTTTTTGTTTAAAGGATACTGTGGCAGATAGATTTCCATCAGCCAATTGTTCTGCAAAGGCAACACATTCAGCGAGTGGTTTGGTAATAGAGCGGCTAATAGCCTGGATAATAAAAATCAGGATGGTTATGGCCACAATAAAAATGAGGCTCATATAAAGCACGTTTTCCACTACTAAGTCAGATATTTCTGATTTATAATAGGAAATAACGATGTATGCATCAATTTTCTCAATGTACTGGTAATACAACAACTTATCTTCACCTTCCCACACATATTCTATTTTGCCACTTTCCTTTTCCTGACTATGCATTTGCCTGAAGAAGTCAGCATCGCCCACATTAGAACCTTCTTGTGTTGGATGAATTAGAAAGTCTCCATCGCTGTTGATTAAAAATGGGTAGCCCGATTCAAGGTATTTTTTGCTGTTAAATACCTCTTTGATACCAGCCATGTTTTTTTCTCTCACTCCAACATACAAGATACCTTCAACCGAGCCATCAATAATGAGCGGCTCATAAGCTGTCAGGTACCAATCATCCACAACAAAGGCTCTACCAAAGAAACTTTCGCCGCCAAGTATTTTTTGTGCGACTGGTGAGTCATTGGATATAAAGGTATCGGTTGCTCGTTCACCATTCTTTTTTCGCACGTTAGTGGATATACGCAGAAAGCCTTGAGGTATTTTTTGAAAAACAGTAGCTGTTCCGCTAATCATTTCTCCCACTTCATCCACCAGATCGTACTGATGAAACATGTTTTGTTCCCCATGCAGCAATGTCGGTATAGAAAGAGGAAGTTCTTCACCACTTATCTGATTGATAGCGGTTACACTAATGGTATTGTCAGTGTCTAGTGCAAAATCTTTCAGAGAAGCAACCTTATTAATAACCCTGGCCCCAGAGTTAACAAAACCTTGTCGATCTGTAATTTGCACCTCAATCAAACGCTTCAGATCCTGCGTTTGCATGATTGAAGTGGTTTCCATCTCTGTGGTTATTTGACTATACTGTTTCGATGATGAATAAAAGCCAACAATAACCATTACTATAATCACAATTGCTCCCAAGAAATAATTCAAGCGCGGACCAATTCTGATGTCGCTCACAAATTTTAAACTAACCATAACACTATCCTATAACACGATTCACACTTACACGGGCTATCAGGTCTGATTAAAAGCAAACACAATTATGGGGTTATATTCAGTGCTTTACGCTCTTATTTTCGAATTGTTACGGAAAAGAGTCTAAAGCTGATAGAGTATTAGTCGTTTGTTTGGAACGAAACAGACACAAAAAAGCCCGAAGCTTTGCGCAACGGGCTATTCAGTATATTCGGAGCTTTGTTTAAGCTTTCGATTTTAAGATTAATTTATCGTATAAAAATAAGGCAACAACGGCACTAATTGCTATTCCTGCATATAGCATCCATATTTTTGAAGGGTTGTAATTCACCCAAATGAAATTGGTTAATTCTGAATTACTCATGCCCATTAGCTCAGCTGCTTTATTCCAATAATCGTTTTTAGTGAAGGTTTCTGATACCTCTGGGATATCTAATCCGCGTTTAGCAACTTCTTTACTAAGTAAATGTAGTTTTCCAGCTGCTTTGTCGTAAATATCTCCTGATACAACTCCAGCCAACTGGTGACCTACTGCAATAGGTAAAAAAGATGTTCCCATATACAAGGCTTTTTTATCAGCTGGAGCAATACTACCTACGTATTCAGTAAACTTAGGGCTACTGGCCATTTCACCAATACTAAAGATAAGCACACCAAGAATAACAAAGAAACTATTTTGGAAGGCAAACATCATTCCTACACCAATCGCCAATACAAAAATACCGCTCATCATGGCATTTAATGGTTTATAACGCATTACAATTCCGGAAATCCATATTTGGAAGATAATGATAAAGAAGGCATCAAAACTACCAATGGTAACAGCTGTAATGGTTCCTTCAGGTGTGCCAATACTTTCGGCCAACCAGGGCCAAACTGAGTGAAGTGCATTGTATAGGTTTGAAGTATCTACCCAATCATCTACAAAGACAGGGAATGCATAGTATAATTGATTGAATGCAGTCCAGAAAGCAACCATAATTAACAGGAACAATACATATTTGAAGTTGCTCAATGTAATACCGATGTTTCTTAATGATTGAATGAAAACTTGTCCTAAAGGTTCATTTTCATCATTTTCTTCTCTTCCTGGCTCTTTAAAGAAAAAGAACACGAAAATATAGTTGATGGAGATCGTAATCATAGAAATATAGAATACCCAATCCCAGCTTTTCTGGTAAATAGCACCTGCGATGAAAGGGCCGATAAAACCACCGATATTAATCATCATATAGAAAATACCAAAGCCAATGGATGAGGTTTCTGAAGTAGTAGTTTTTGAGATCATTGCTGATATGATTGGCTTAAATAAGGCACCAGCGACAGCTAAATAGATGTAGGCAGCAAAAACCAGAGAGAAGGAGTTAAAAGTAGCTACCATCCAGTAACCACTCACATACATGGCATATGATAGTATTAAAACTTTTTTATAACCAACACGGTCGGCAATGGCTCCGGTGAATAGTGGTAAAAGGTACAATAACATGGAACCGGTTCCCATGATGGCACCTTTTTCGGCAGAAGAAAAACCTAATGCTCCAGTGTCTTTAGAACCAACTAAATATAATGCAAAGGCCATGTAAAATCCATACCACGCCCATCTTTCAAACAGCTCCATTGTGTTGGATACCCAAAACACCTTTGGAAAGCTTTTAATTGTCTTAAATATTCCTGACATATCGTTTTTATTGGTTTATATTTTTCAGAAACGGCTAAAATAGTTTCTTTAGTGCATAAACCAAATGCTATTCGTCAGTTTGTGAAGAGAATGCTGTTTTTTGAGTGGCCAAATATGTTGTGGTAAAAATTAATTTTACGCGCTTTTCCATCAACTGGTAGTCGATTTTGTCGGGTGTGTCATCAGGTGTGTGGTAATCGTTATGCAATCCGCTGAAAAAACCCAAAACAGGAATGTTGTTTCGGTGAAAAGCATAATGATCGGACAATCGCAGAAAATTACCGAAGCCTTGAGACTTATTGTAATCGTATTGAATTTTTAGGGGGACATTCATGTTATTGGCCACATGCACTAAAGAGTCAAATTCAGGATAATGATTGTTTCCAATGGTATAGATGTAATTGTTTTTATGCGTCGAGTCAATGCGGCCTATCATATCGATATTCACATTGGCTTTAATATCAAATGAATGCTCTTGTGGGTGGTCGGCAAAATAGAAAGCTCCTAACAAGCCTTTTTCTTCACCCGAAGTACATAGAAAAATTAAATCTTTATTCAATTTACCTTTTAATGGAGCAAAGGCTTTTGCCAGTTCAATAACGGCAGCAGTTCCACTGGCATTATCATCAGCACCCACACATATGCCGTTGTAGCGTTCGCCAATATGATCGTAGTGCGCCGAAATGACAACAGCTGCTTTATTCGTTCCTTTGCCAGGCAGGTAGCCAACCACGTTGTTGGCATCGGCCAACTCAACTTTAAGTTGGCAGCCAATGGTCAATTTAGGAGTTGGTAAGTCTTTTATTTGTTGATGGCTTGTCAGGTGTTTCAGACTATCAAGTGGTTGATTAAAAAGTTTTTCGGTTAAGCTTTGATTTACAGCAAAAGCTTTTACCATTGATGAACTGAACATTGGCTCTTGAGTACCAATGGATGGTTGTTGATGAATGGCCTTAAATTTCTCAGATACTTGATTAAAAGCATTGCTGTCGGATTGATGAACCATCAATATAGCTATGGCTCCTTTTCTTTTTGTTTTGCTGGCAATGCCATACCAGCTTTTGAAATTTTCTATACTTGCAAAAGCAATTTTGCCATCCAAATCGATATGATTGATGATTGAGTCTGATCCATTTCCAATAAACACACACTTAGCTGTAATTTGAGGTTCAATTGGGGCTGAGCTTAAGTAAACAAAATCCTGGTACGTTTCGAAAGTATGATGTGCATCTGTTAAAGTGAATGTATGCCATTGCCAACTCCATAATCCTATGTTTTGTAAAAAGCATGTGTCGTTATAGGGTTGAAGGCCATTGAGTTTAAACTGTTCAACAATGTAGTGGGCTGCTTTTCTTTCTCCTTCTGTGGCTGTTCCGCGTCCCTCCAGACTATCAGATGCCAGGATGTAAACATGCTGTTGAAGGCTACTGTCTGATATATTGTTAAGGTACTTGGTTTTAAATTTTGGTGCTTGTGCATTGCTTAACACAAATGTCACTGAAAGCAAAAGAAAGAAAGCTGTTCTCATATGTAAGGTTTTTCAGAAGACTAAGAGTATAATTTCTAATATACTTATTTTTTAGACGCTATAAACGAAAAAAGCCGGCATTTCTGCCGGCTTAAATTTTATTTAAATCGATTTTAGAATCGTTTACCTATGCTAATACCAAAAGCATAAGCACTGTATTCCTCTTTAAAATCGTAAGTAAATACAGGCGTCAGTTCCCATCCTTTTTCAATAGCAACTTCGTATTCAATACCGGTTTTTAATACAAAAAAGGTTTCGGTATCGTGCTTTTTAAATTCCCATTCCATACCCGGGCCAGCGATAAGGCCAATACGTTTGGTAGGTTTGTATTTGCCTACTGCCGAAAGTACCACCACATTGTTACGTTCTAAGTCATCATGATTGTCGGTATGGATGTAATATTCATCCAGTTCCACATCGGCTATGATGCCTACATCCCATTTGTGGTTTAACGAATAATAATAATCAATGCCAATGGTAGGTACCCATTTACCTGTGCTTTCCTCATGCGTTTCGTGCTCATAAAAAGCAGAAGGGATGTGTGTAAACCCAGAGTAGAAGGCCACTTTGTGTTTCCCATGGTTGGTTTCATGCTCTCCTTTTTCGTGTTGCTCGACATGGTGGTGCTGAGCCATTGCATTCATAGTCAATGCAAGCATTACTAAAATGAAAATCTGTTTCATCTTAAAATTTAATTTGTTAGTTATGTATTGATAATAAAGCAGGGAGGGAGCGGGGTAATTGTTTAATATTTGTTTCCTAGAATAATACCGTTAATAAAACCATTGAGCAGCGCACTGCCTATATCTTTCGAGCCATGTGGATTAAAGCTATCACGTCGGCAGTTATTGCCAGTGTAATAAATGTCATTGCTTGGGTAATAAGCTTTGTAGGGTAAAACAACTTGACTCTGAGAAACCAAAACATTGTATTGCTCATACATGCCACGGTGATTGAAGATAAGGATTGGACGATTAGAATGGTGTATCTGTCCAGCGTTTAAATCGAGTTGAATAGGATAATACTTTAGCTTTAAATCAAGTGTTAACTCTGTGTTTTTTTGTATACTATCCAATTGCATCGAATATTGAGCATGGCCATTTATACAAATTATACAGATGGCAGCACTTAGCACAAACTTTATTTGCTTCATCAGTTGATGTAATGATTTTTATTGGGCGGCAAAGTTATGTATTATCTACTTAAATGCGATTATATTTGTTTCTTGCGTAAGGAATTAAAATCGATATAATAAAGCAGTTTAAATGATACGGTGTTGATTTGTGGACTATTACGGATGATTTCTATGTTATCAGCATAGTCGCTAACCATGTTATCTTCTTGAGCAAAAACTGAGTTTTTCCAGCCTAATGTCATTTCAGAACCAGGTGCAAATACCCATCGCAGTACCATGTCAACATTAAATGAATTGAAGTTACGGTCATGATTATCATCGTAGTCCGGGGCATCAATTAAAGTGCCATTGTCTTGTAACAGGTAAAAGGCTTTGTTTTCAGCTCCCGACCAATAATGACGTCCTCTCAATCGAAGGCTCAGCTTATTATTGAAAGTATAGGCCATCTCTAATACATTCTCTATGGTGTTTAAATCGCGTTGGGCAATAAATATGGAATCTTCAGCATCATTGCGGCTGACATATCCATAGTCATTGGTTTCCGGGCTGCACGAAAATTCATAGTCCAGAGCTAATTTTTGTCCAATACGCCAACCAAGGCCAAGTCCCATCCAATTGCCATACTGATTGCGGTCGGGTCGCTCAAAGCCTCCGAAATAGACATAACCAGAAAACTTTTTATTCCAGTCGCTGTGAACAAAAAAGTTGTAATTATACCCCTGTGGTTTGTATAAATATCGGTCTTCAACACGCGTCTCGTCATAGTTATGTTCCTCACTCATCCATTCAGCCCGAGCTTCAAAACCATAATTGTTCATAAAGCGCCATTCGGTGTATACCCCTAACTCTTGTGCTCTAAGATCCCATGGTTCCATCACCATATCATTTTTGAAATAAGCACGTGCCATCCCACTTTGAAAAATGCCAAATGGTTCAACTTGGTTTAACATCACGTAGGTGTCTGTATCAAATAAATTGTTACGCATTAAGAAACCCATGTCGTTGGGATTATAGTCTTTGTGGTAGGCTTCTTGTGAGATGCCAAATTGCCATTTGCCACTGTTTTTAGCTACTTCGACTTCGGCAAACCAACCTGTGGTTTTAGCAGTATCCACACGATGACTAACACCACCTTTCCCACTAATAGCATAGGTTAATGATCTGTCTCTAAACTGGAATTCGGTAGCCGTAACATTTGCCCCGAAAGAATGATCGTACATCGACATGTTGGTATTAATCAGGCTGATGTAGGAATTGTTTTTAAGCGATTGGTCGATGACCGAAACATTATAGTTGGTGAAAGGCTGAATGAGGAATTCCCTGGAGCTGTTTTTAATAGTATCTTTTATAGTCGCATGGGAGCTAAGCGACATGGCATTTAAAAAGCCAACCGCAAATCCATTTTTACTTCGACCCGATATTTTTGTGGCATTAATTAGTTGTGTTTCAGATGGTCGGTCACTGATGATTTCATTGTCAAGAAGTGTTTCATCAGCATCGCTTGAAAATTTAGGCCGGCTTCCTATTCGCCTTGAGTAGAAAACATCGCCGCGATCAAACAACTCCATACCTTCAGTGAAAAATTGGCGACGTTCAGCATAATATATTTCGTAAGGGCTCAAGTTAAGTTGGCGATCATCTGATTGAATCTGACCAAAATCGGGAATTAGCATCATGTCCAGCGTATAGCTTTCATTAATGCCGTATTTCATATCCAATCCTCCTTTGTAGGTAAAATCAGTTTTATCAATTTCTTCATTGTGCTCTACATAGGCCGCCAGGTAAGGAGAGAAGGATAAACGGGTAGGTGGTTGAATATCTTTAATACCAGTTAACTCACCTTGCTGATGAATCCATCCTGAGATATTACGATCGATGAAATTCCAGGTGTTATTAGAATTATAACGGCGTATATTACGAAAAATATTGATTCCCCAAAGGTGAACCGGTTGATCGGGAAACCGAAGTGCGGAGTACGGGATGCGCATCTCCACTATCCAACCTTTATCTGTAATTTGCGTTTTACTTTCCCACACGGCATCCCAGTTGCCATCCTCACGGTCACGATCACTTTTTATCGCTTTCATATCCGATTGAACACCAGCAGGTGTAATATAGAAGCCGTATGCTAATTGCCCCTCGTTATAAGGATCGATATAAACGCCAAAATAATCCGAGTTGCCAATGTTGTCTCTTTCAGTCAGGTAGTTGTAGATACTATCGGGTGCGTTGTCGTGTAACATGGCACCAACATAGATAGCTGTTTGGTCGTAAAAGAACCAAACTTCTGATTTTTGCATGGCTGGCCGGCCGTTATAGGGTTGAAGCTGCACAAAATCTGTGGCAGCTTGTCCTACCTGGTAAAATTCTTCATTGAGCAGGCCATCGATTTTTAAAGGAGAGGTGATATAGGTAGCGCTGACACTTTTCTTTTGTGCATACAATGTTGCTGATAAGAAGACTATCAACAAGATGTGTAGAAATTTCATGTGATTTAGTTAGTGTTTTCTCAAAACCTTAAAAATATTTAAAAATACAATTTTTAGAGGTTAACGGCATGTTAAAATACTGTATTAATTAATATTCAGTCCTTTCCTTACTGATTTATCGTTTTTACATCTCAAAAGTACACTTTCAAACATTGGGTTTTTACTATCTTTGAGGCTTCGTAAATAAATTAATGTAGAATAGCGTCTGGTAAGACAATAAATAAGTAATCAAATGAATTTTGTTGAAGAATTAAGATGGCGTGGCATGATTCACGATGTAATGCCGGGAACAGAAGAACAATTAGAGAAAGAACTGACGTCAGCTTATGTGGGTATTGACCCAACAGCAGATTCATTGCACATTGGTCACCTGGTGGGGGTGATGATGTTAAAACACTTTCAGGCATGTGGACATAAGCCCTTGGTTTTGGTTGGAGGTGCAACCGGAATGATTGGTGATCCATCGGGTAAGTCTCAGGAGCGTAATTTGTTAGATGAAGAATCGTTGCGTCATAACCAGGCGTGCTTGAAAAAACAATTGGCTTTATTTCTCGATTTTGATTCGTCGTTACCCAACGGTGCTGAATTAGTGAATAACTATGACTGGATGAAGGAGTTTACCTTCCTGGAGTTTATTCGTGATATTGGTAAGCACATCACGGTTAACTACATGATGGCGAAAGACTCGGTGAAGAAGCGTTTGGGTGAAGAGTCACGCGTGGGTATGTCATTTACAGAGTTTACTTACCAATTGGTTCAAGGTTTTGACTTCTTACACTTATACCGCGAGAAGAATTGTAAGTTACAGATGGGTGGTTCTGACCAGTGGGGTAACATTACCACCGGAACAGAATTGATTCGTCGTAAGGAGCGAGGTGAAGCTTTTGCCATGACTTGCCCTTTAATTACTAAAGCAGATGGTGGTAAATTTGGTAAGACAGAAAGCGGTAACGTATGGTTAGACCCTGAAAAAACCAGTCCATACCATTTCTACCAATTCTGGATGAATACTTCAGATTCAGATGCTGAGAAGTACATCAAGATATTTACCATGTTGACGAAAGATGATGTAGAAACCTTGGCCAAGGAACAGGCTGAAGCCCCTCACCTGCGTGCTATGCAAAAACGTTTGGCCGAAGAGGTAACGGTTATGGTTCATGGCAGAGAAGCCTATGATTCAGCTGTTGAAGCCTCTCAGATTTTATTTGGCAAGGCAACCACAGAAGCACTCCGCAAAATTGATGAGCAAACATTATTAGCTGTTTTTGAAGGAGTGCCTCAGTTCACTGTTGATAAGGCTTTGTTTGCAGAAGGCGTCAATGTGGTTGATTTGTTAGCCGAAAAAGCGACTGTGTTCCCATCAAAAGGTGAATTGCGCCGAACGATTAAAGGTGGTGGAATGAGTATTAACAAAGAAAAAGTAACGGATGCCGAATTGAGCGTTGACGCATCGGCTCTTCTAAATGATAAATACTTGTTGGTTCAAAAAGGCAAGAAGAATTACTTCTTAGTCATTGCACAATAACCAATTTAGCAGAAGGAATTGAAAGCAGGCAGTAATGTCTGCTTTTTTTATGTCTTAATTGCAAATGGTTTTTGGATTATCAGTGAGAACAATCTTAATCTAACAACCTTAATACTACTTAAACTCAAGGCCGATCAGTGAAATATCATCGAAGGCAGCACCTTCGTTTTCAATGCGATCAATAATTTTGCGAAGGCCTAAGAAATTGTGCTCCAAAGGATGGTTGTTGTTCATGATTTCTTCCACTTCTTCAGCTCCCGATTCTACCTGGTGCCCGTCGTCCAATTCAACTAAACCATCGGTAAAAGCCAATAGTTTTGACCCTTTAGGAATATGTACTTTTCCCACTTCAATAGAAGGTATAAAATCGAGCATGCCCAATCCAATGCAACCATCCTGAAGGTGTATCAGTTGCTGTTTACGAGCATCGTACAAAAGAGGAGGAAGGTGACCAGCATTCACATAGCTCAAGCGGCGTGTGATAAGGTTGTATCGGCCAATAAATAAGGTGATGAATTTCTCACTATTGGCACTTTCATTTACACGAGCATTTAACTGGTGAACCAGTTTTTTAAGATTGCAACTGTATGAAAATGAAGAGCGGATGACAGCCTGGAAATTAGACATAAGCATGGCTGCCGAAATACCTTTACCAGAAACATCGGCAATGCAAAAACCAATTTTATTGCGCGATAAACGAAAAACATCGTAATAATCACCACCAACACCCATGTGTGGTTGATAATAGGTATGGATATCGAGCTTGGAAGTCTTTGGTAATTGGTGTTTGCTGGGTACCAGTTGATTCTGGATGCGTGAAGCAAGCTCCATCTCCTTTTTAATCACCTCTTGTTCCAGTAATTCCTGCTGCATGCGTTTATTCTCAACAAACACAATGATCAGGTTAGAAATTATCTGAATGAGTTTAAGGTGCTTAATGGTTGGACTAATGCCTTGTTGTTCCTCTTCAATGTCACCAATCAACACATAACCAATGGCTTTATATCTGTGAAACAGCGGTATAACCGCATCAAACCCTTTTAAGTTGGGAGGGTGCGATAAAGTGATGCTTTCGATGGTTTCGTATTGCAAGAGGTCTTGCTCAACATCAATGCTGGCGGCCTCTTCATCAGTTACACCCGAGATAAGCAGATTTTTCCAAACATCGTTTGAAAAGGTGTAAACTAAAACTTTACCAACTTCAAGCTCTTCGCGTAGTAAAATTTCAAATTCTGAGAGTAGATCTTCAATACTATGGTCCTCATTAATAGTCTGCGCGATATCAAGGATAATATTTAATCTATCCTTGTATAAACGAAGCCTTTTCTTTTTCAATTGGGTAACCATAGAAGATAACTCTTTCCAACTAAGGTATTAAAAAAAACCTATAAAAGTCAGTATTTCTTGATGTCGGGTGTACTTAATAAATAAAAGCCCCTGCTATAAGTAGCCACTAAGTGTTTAGTTGCAAGCTTATAACAGGGAGATATTATTTAGAAATAAAATTACTTAACACGCTCGACATACGAGTTGTCAGAGGTATTAATTTTAATTTTATCACCAGTATTAATAAATAAAGGCACCATAATTTGAGCACCTGTAGTAACTGTAGCCGGTTTCAATGAGTTAGTTGATGAAGTATCACCTCTAACGCCAGGTTCTGTATATGTTACCTCAAATACTACGTTTGCAGGTAGGTTGACCATTAAAGGTGTTTCAGTATCGGCATGGTAAACTACTTCAACTTCCATTCCTTCGTTTAATAATGCAGTGTTATCAATCAAGCCTTCTTCGATAGGTACCTGCTCAAACGTTTCGGCGTTCATAAAATGATAACCCATATCATCTTTATAAAGGAATTGGTGTGGACGACGCTCTACACGTGCTTCGTTAACTTTTACACCTGCATTAAATGTATTTTCAATCACCTTACCGGTTGATACATTCTTAAGTTTTGTTCTTACAAACGCGGCTCCTTTTCCCGGCTTAACGTGCTGGAATTGTACAATGAAAAATAACTGTCCATTGTACTCAATGCACATACCGTTTCTAAAATCAGCTGTAGTTGCCATACTATTGAAATTGTGATTATTATTATCTTAAAAAACGCTGCAAAAATACACGAATTCGTGTAAAAAACGAATTGTATGACTTAAAAGCTGTCCATTTCAGTTATTTAGATGCTAATGTTGAACGCTACTGAATGGATGTTTTAGTCCTTTGAATTCGTATAGATTGCAGGTAAATGAACCAACAGCTAAATCAAAACGTACGCGCATAGGGATGCGATTTTTATCACGTGTAATCCATACATGCATATCATCTTCGGTTTTGAAAGACCTTCCAACCTCCGTTACGGGCGAAAACTTATAGCATTCAATTTTTCCGAAATCGGTTTTAATTACTTCGGTGCCCCGGTAACGGATCCGTAATGGAAAGTTTTCATCTGAGAAATAGGTCATGAATTCGATCACCTCACCAACCTCCAGTTGATCATTAAACTTATGGTTGCGAGCAAAATAAAAGGATGATAAAATATCCAGTATGCCCTCCTGAACTTGGTGTATACCTGATTTTTTCGAAAGTACTTGCGAAGAATCCCTAATGTATTCAACTTCGTTATAGTAGCGATATCTTCCTTCTCGAATGCTTCTTATGGCTTTTACGGGTTCGTTTGTTTCAATATCAATGAAGCTTTCGTAGCGGTCGCGTATTTTATACAGCACATCGGCTAAACCAACAGTTACCCCACGACCAATAACATGATGAACTGGGGTGCCATTGAATATGGAATCTTTTACTGTAAGAGTGGCTTTACCTCCAGTAACAATACCGTAATTCAAGGTGAAGACTAGCTTTTCTCCTCCCTGATAGGCCTGGTGAGAGGTTAAAGGGTATGGTGTAATAAATGCTGTATCTTTCTTCTCTTCCTGAGCTGCCATTATATTGCTGCAAAGAAGAAAACTGATCAGTATAATAGTAAGCTTTTGCATAAGCCTTGTTTTAGAGATTAAGTTAAGATTACTTACTCTATATGACAAACAAACGCTTAAAAATACTTATTGGTTTTCGGTTACAGCACTTTTTTCTTTGGTGTGGTCGCCACAAAATCTTTCAGGTAAAATGGTTCGAAATAGGCCACGTCTTCAAATTGCTTTTTGTTGTAGTAATTCTCAGCCAGTGGGGCCAGGTTTTTAGCTAATGGATGACAATCATCGACAAAAACAGCATTGTCATGTTTGATAACTTCTTTACACTTGTCGGCGCCATTTCCAAAGAAGATGACCTTGTTGCATTCCAGCCATTTTGAGAATGTTTCTTCATCAACAATCTTGGCAGAAATTTCTTCCTTTAAATTAAGTTGTGTATCAAAAATAGCGGTATACACTTCCATACGACGAGCATCCATTAGGGGACAAAAGACAACAGGTAAATCTGGTGAATTCCACTCCTTTATGCTCAAAGGTTGTGAGAGGATATGCATCGAATCGATGGCAATCAAGGGCTTATTGAGGGCATAGCAAATACCTTTGGCCGTTGAAACACCAATGCGGAGGCCGGTATAAGAACCAGGACCACTGCTTACGGCTACAGCATCTATATCTTTCATTTGTGGAGTAGAGTCTTGCGCAAACAGTTCTTCAATTAAAACTGTTAGGTTAGAGGCATGTGAATTAACCTGGAATAATTCTTTACATGCAACAACTTTTCCGTTCTCACTGTAGGCTACCGAACAAACGCCAGTAGATGTTTCAATACTCAATATCTTCGCCATATCCTTATTTTATGGCGCAAAAATAATAAATTGTTTTGAAGATAGTAATACTAATAAAATACGGATGTCATCTATTTCTCATTCTGAAATATAGATGACATCCGTTTCATAGACTTTAAAAATAAGCTGTCAGCTAATAGCCAATAGTTCATTTGTTAAAATGTAAATTACCTCCGGTCTTCCGTCTTCTGTCTCCGGTCTTCTATCTTCTACTTTCAATACTTAATCCTTCTTCTCCTCAAAGAGTTTATCAACTACCTGTACTGGACTTTCATTTTCTAGCTTACGCGAAATGGCCGAATAGGGACCACTAATAACTTCATCTTCTTCTGCTAAACCGTCCAAAATCTCAATGTATTTGGTGTTCTGTATGCCCGGTTTTACTTTCTTTTGAATGGCTTTCCCATCTTCGACTACAAATACCACCTCGATGCGATTGTCTTTATCTACATCAGCTTTAAGCGAATCTGTTTTTACCGAATCGGGGCGTGTAGTAACCGATTGTATAGGTATTGTTAGCGTATTGTAACAGGTGTTGGTTTGAATATCAACGGTAGCCGACATGCCCGGACGAAATGGGTAAATATTATCCACATCTTCCATGATTAGGTGCTTGTATGATTCAGGCAGAATTAAAACGCGAACTTCAAAATTGGTGATTTGGTCAGCACTGGTGCCTTGTGTTTTAGCCGAGTTGGCTATTTGGGTTACAACACCTTTAAACTGCTGTTTTAAATAGGCATCGACTTCAATTAAACAAGTGTCGTAATGACTTACGCGGATGATATCATTCTCGTTGACATCAACTAGCACTTCCATTTGGTGTAGGTTAGCTAAAGTCATCATTTCGGTACCTTCGAACTGGGCGGTTCCAACTACACGTTCTCCTTTTTCAACATTAAGACGAGAAATGGTTCCGTCCATCGGGGCATAGATAGTTGTTCGGTTCAGGTTGTCCTTGGCTTCTTTTAATGAAGCACGTGAGTTACGCAGTGCCGCTTTGGCCGATGCGCTATTGGCCTGGGCAATTTCATACTCCGATTCAATTTGTTCAAAATCTGACTGCGAAATGGTTTTATCCTCCCATAATTGCTTGTTACGTTCGTAGTTGAGTTCTTTTTGCTGAAGCTGAGCTTTAGCCTGTTGCAGGTTAGCCTCGGCCGATTTAACCGATGCTTCCATTTTTTCGTAATTACGCTCGTATATATCTGGTTGAATACGAGCTAATACCTGGCCGCTCTTAACTTCCTGACCTTCTTCCACTAAAAGCTCCAGTATTTCACCCGAAACATCGGAACTGATTTTGACTTCCACCATGGGTTTGATTTTACCATTGGCTGTGATGGCTTCGGTTAATGTGCGTAGCTGGGCTTTTTCAACCAGCACTTTTTCCTGGTACTCTTGTCCAATCCAGCCTTGTTTTTTACCAAGCACTAATACAATTAAAATAACAACAATTGCAACTATCGCAATAACAACAGGTCTCTTCATAGATTCAGTAATTTATCATGGCTAATTTAATAAATAAGTTGGTTAGTAATGCCGATTACGAATCAAAACGATGGATAAAAAAACAATCTGAGATTCTGTTTCGGTATTAACCTCCCGTTAATCGGGACAAGCTATAAAATAAGCAAAATGCCTTATCAATCATTTTGTTATTCATTTGTTATAAAGAGGCAGAAGTTTTGTCGAGAAAGAAAAAAACCGGATACTGAGTCAACAATATCCGGTGTATCAAAAAAATAAGGGTAAAAAGGGTATTATGAATCCTTATAGCTCAATTGGAATGCCTTTGTAGAAATCAAGAATCTTTGTTCTTAGGATATATTCGTACTTGGCTTGTAATAAGTCAGATTGCGCTCGTGTATAATCTGTTTTAGCTACATTGTAGTCAACTGAGTTAACGAGGCCAACGTTAAATTTCTTCTCTGTGTAACGGAATGATTCGGCAAATGAATTCACCGCTTCTTCACTTGAAAGGTATTTGTTATAAGAAGCAATAGCATCGGCATAAGCTTGTTGTATTTCTTTACGCAGGTTAAGTTTCTCGTTTTGAAGTTCGAAACTTGCGTCTTGATAGCCAATTTTTGCATTTTTAATAGCAGTTCTCGATTGCAATCCATTAAAAATTGGAATTCTTAATGAGATGCCGACATAACTATTTGAATTATCTTTAAACTGCTGTGAGAAATCAAAATCAGTTTGACTTTCAAGTTTAGTAACACTAGAGTTCCATCCTCCATTTAAATCAAGTGAGGGATACATTGAACCCTTTGCGATTTTTACATCATACTCGCTACTTTCAAGATTAAATTGAGAACTTTTTATCTCTGGCATAATATCTAAAGCTGCTTGATAGATTGATTGTGGCTGATCGGTTAAGAACTCTTGTAATTGAGGAATTTCTGGTTTCTGAATATCAAATTCAACAGGCTTTTCCAAATCAAGTAGCTGGGCAAGATTTAATAAAGAAATGCCTAAACTGTTTTCTTGCTGAGTAACATTAAGTGCTTCTTTTGCAGCTTGTGACTTAATCTCTAAATAGCTTCCCATGGCCTGACTGCCTGCATCAACTAACTTTTTTGTTCTTTCTGCTTGCAACATACTTGTTTCATATTGTTCTTTTGCAACGACTAAGAGCTCCTTGGCAAACAATACTTGTAAATATGCTGTTGTTATCTGTAATGTTATATCATTCTTTGTCTTTTCTAAATTTTGGAGAGATGCAGAGTATAGACTTCTTTGTTTCTTAACTTCATTCCTATTTGTTAATCCTTGTATAATCGGAACCTGAGTTGAAACGCCAAAATTACTTCTTTGTGTTGTTTCGTTGTTAAATGTATAATCATTTTGATCAAGAACGCGACCAAAGCCAAGGTTATAGCTTGAGCTGGCATTAAGATTTGGATATAAGTTTAAGCTTTTTTGTGTTTGCAGGTTCTTATTATATTCAGTGTTTAGTTTCTGTCGTTTTACAGTAATGTTATTTTCGTGAGCATACTCAATACACTCTTGCAGTGCCCACTGCTTCTTTTGGCCTTGCCATTCTATTTTCAAAGAATCCTGAGCTTGCATGTTGATTGCCATCAAACATAGGGTGGCAATAGCAATTATTGATTTCATCCGTATAATTTTTTTGATAGGTGTGAGCCTAAGTTTTCTCTTCTGGTTAATTTACCCGGTCGGTGCCGGGTATTTTAATTCTAAATGTATTAATAATTGTTTGAATTAATACAATACGCGTATATGTTGATTAACCAATCTGTGTAAATCCGCGTTATCTGCGGGGAATAAAACTAGTGCTAATTAACTTTTAGGAATCTTAATTTTGTCTTCTTTGCTGATTCCATCTGTAATTTCAATCTTAATGCCATCAGATAATCCTGTTGTAATCAGGCGCTTTTCAAATAATTGCTCGCCCGTTTGAATTTCAACAAATGCCGAATCGTTACTAAACGAAATAAGCTTCTCTTTAATGGCTAATACACTGTCGCGGCGATCCAATACAATATCGGCAGTGGCACTGTATCCGGCTCTTATAAATTGATTTTCTTTCAATGTAACAGCTGCTTTAATTTCAAACTGAATAGCGCCGTTTTCTTCTACGCCTTTGGGGGCAATTGATTCCAGTGTCGCATTGTATTCTTCATCTTCGATGGCTCCAATTGATAATAATAACGCCATGCCTTGCTTGATTTTACCCACTTCGGTCTCATCTACTTTTCCTTCAAAAACCATTTTGCCCATATCGGCCACCACAGCAATGGTAGTTCCATCATTGAAGGTATTACTTTTAATAACTGAATTACCTTCTTTAATAGGTACATCCAGAATCATACCGGTAATGGTAGAGCGAATTAAAGTATTGGTTTGTCCTTTGGCATTGTTGGTCACACCTTCTTTAATTAACTGTAGATTGTTTTCAGCAGCTAATTTATCAGCTTCGGCTGTTTCGTAGCGCAGTTGTTCTTCCAGGAATTCTGATTCAGGAATTACTCCAGTGTCGTACAATTCTTTCTTACGCTTGTACTCAATTTTGGCATTCTTAAAACTGATTTCGGCTCTTTTTAATTGAGCTTCAGCATTATTCACCTGAATCATCTCCGGGATAATTTGCACTTTAGCAATTAAGTCGCCTTTTTTTACTTCGTCACCCGCTTCAACATAAATCTCAGTAATAATACCACTTTCCTGAGGTTTGATGTCAATTTCTTTTCGTGGTACAACAGAACCGGTTGCAACAGTTTTCTTGATGATGTTGGTTACTTCAGCTGTTTCTGTTTCGTAAACGATAGGATCTTTCTTTGATTGGTTGTACAGATAAAATATTACCCAAGCAAATAATGCGAAAAATATAACGCCGCCTAATATTTTAAATATCTTCTTCATGAGTTTAGATTTTTTATAGTTTCTAGTATGTTCTTATTTTTTATTCGTGTCTAAGTGCTTCAATAGGTTTTATTCTGATGGCTTTCATAGCGGGGATAAAACCTGCTATGAGTCCAACCAGGATAAGCATAGCCAAAGCTGCTAATGCCAGTGGCAAACCTACTTCCGGATTAAGGAAAAAAGTTTCGTCATCGGGACTTGCATTGGCATGTGATGCATCAATGCCCATGTCAACCAGGAAGAGTACAACCGTTCCGAAAGCTAAGCCTATAAAACCGGCTATGGTGGTTAAGAATACCGATTCGGTTAAAATCTGACCGATGATTACTTTAGGACCTGCACCAATGGCCCGTTGAATACCTATTTCTTTGGTGCGTTCTTTGATGATAACCAGCATAATATTACTGATGCCAACAGCACCGGCAATAAGAGTACCAATTCCAACTACCCAAATAAGGATGTTGATGCCTAAGAATAAGTAGTTCATCGACTTGAGCATATCTTGTACGTCAAATTGGCCAATAGCCTCTTTATCATCTGGTGATATCTTATGGTTTTTTTGTAAAATTGGTTTTATGTCATCAATAACAGCACTCACCTTATGTCCTTTTTTAACGGTGATGCCAAAGAAATGCACCCGATCGCCATAGTTAAAGGTTTGCTGCATTGCGGTGAAAGGTAAATAAACTGTTTCCTTTTTATTATTACCAATGTTAATCTTAGGGTTATTGGATTTCATGACGCCAACCACCATGAAATACACACCATTTACTCGTAAGTACTGGCCAACCGGGTCTTCACCTTCATCAAACATTACCTCGTAAACCTTCTCCCCAATCATGCAAACCTTGCGTTTGAATCGGATGTCTTCTTCATTGATAAAACGTCCCCAGGGCATGGTACATGGGTCTATTTTTCGATAAGCCGGGTAATCACCCATCACATTAAAGGCGGCAGAACGTTTGCCACGCACGATGTTTTCACCATTTCGCAGGTTCCATCCTTGCAATCGAGGCGATATAACATCAACACCTTTAACTTCGTCATGAATTTGGATGATGTCATCGTTGTCAATTGACCAACCTCTGCCTCGTTTAAAACCTTCATAGGCAATGGTCGTATTTTCGGCCCACATAAAAGCACTGTTGGTAGCAAAATCTTTGAAGCCATCGTAAACGCCGTTTTGAAGACCATTACCCGAGCCTGTCATTACAACCAGCATAAAAATGGCCCAAAACACACCAAAAGCGGTGAGTATGCTTCGTAATTTATTCTTTTTAATGGCATTAAATATTTCTTGCCATCTATCTCTGTCAAACATAGGAATTGGGGTTAATGGTTATTCATCATGTAATGCTTCAATTGGTCGAATGGCCGATGCGCGTCGTGCCGGAATATAGCCTGCAACCAAACCGGCTGTTACGAGTACAATCAGTGCCCAGACTGCAACTCCAAGATCGGCAGACGGATTAAAGAAGATGCGTTCAACCTCCTGGTTGTCGGCTGAAATCATATTGATAACAGCTGCAGCACCGGCCAGTAGCCCCATTCCTGCTACCATGCCAAAGAATCCGGCAAGGCTGGTAATTAATACCGACTCTGATAAAACCAGGCGGATGATAGAGAAAGGTGAAGCTCCAATTGCTTTGCGAATGCCAATTTCCTTGGTCCGTTCTTTAACAAGGATAATCATAATGTTACTGACACCTACTATGCCGGCTATGATGGTCATAATACCAATCACCCACACAAACATGCGGATGCCGGCAAATACACCTTGAGCCTGTTTGAAGTTCTCCAGTGTGTTCCAAATGCCAATGGCTTGTTTATCTTCGGGTGCTACATGATGTCGCTTGGCCAGTAATTGTCTAACCTCTTCTTCAATGCGTTTGTTTTCAGCCACCGTCATGGCGTTGGTGGCAATGGCCATCTCGTTTAAGCGGTTATTACCATTAAAAACACGTTGTGTAGTGGTTAGAGGCAGGTAAATTTGTTTGTCTTCCCGGTCTTCGGGGTTGACAAAAACACCGACTACTTTAAAAGGAACGCCACCAATTCGAATATATTTACCCATTGGATCTTCATCATCTTTAAATAAAGCTTCCTCAACAGGCTTTGAAATGATGGCACATTTTCGGAACTGCTCCACATCAAACTTGTTGATGTAACGTCCTTTTACCATGTCAACAATCTGAATTTTTTTAAACTCAGGCATAACACCTTCAGTTTGGAAATTACCAAATTCAGTTTTATAAGTCACATCGTTGTTGCCCCAAATATGAAAACGACCGGAGAAGTTATCCATGTCATCTTCAAATTTACGCTGAATAGCCACTGCATCCTGGTCATTAAAACGAATCCGTCGTCCGGCTTTTAGTCCATCATGAGCGACTTGCGTGCGGCGACTCCAAATCCAAAGTGCATTTTTTGATGTGCCTCTAAAGTTGTTCTCCATACCGTTTTGCAGTCCTTTACCTGAACCTAACAGAATAAGCAGCATGAAAATTCCCCACGCAACACTAAAACCGGTCATAATCGCTCTTAGCTTATTTTGCCTAAGGGTAGCAATTATCTCTTGAAAATAATCTATCATGATTAATCAGGGTTATGAGTTTGCATAAATGGTTTGTCCGCTTGCCGCTGTTAGGGAACTTGCCTCATTGTTTTCAATTAATCCGTCTTTAAGGCGGATAACACGCTGAGTCATATCAGCAATGTCATTTTCGTGTGTCACAATGATGACGGTAATGCCCGAATCATTCACCTCTTTAAGGATATCCATTACTTCGTATGATGTTTGCGTATCAAGTGCACCTGTGGGCTCATCAGCTAGTATAACTTTAGGCTCCGAAATTAACGAACGGGCGATGGCGATACGTTGCTTTTGGCCACCAGATAGTTCACTAGGAGTGTGGTTCCACCATTCTTTCAAGCCTAAACGGTCGAGGAGTTCCAATGCTTTTGCATTTCTTTTCTTACGACTAACACCTTGGTAGTAGAGTGGTAAGGCTACATTTTCCATGGCATTTTTAAACGAAATAAGGTTGAACGATTGAAAGATAAAACCGATGTATTTGTTTCTGAATGCAGCAGCTTTTCGTTCATTCATTTTTCTGATGAGGATGTTGTTCAGGTAATATTCACCTTCATCATAGTTGTCAAGAATGCCCAAAATGTTTAAAAGGGTGGACTTGCCAGAGCCGGATGAGCCCATGATGGACACCATCTCGCCTTGTTGAATATCAATATCCAGGCCTTTAAGTACATGTAATGAATTGCTTCCGGTTACATACGATTTGTGAAGTTGATTCACGCGAATAATGCTTTGGCTCATAATATTTTCTTCTTAGATATATCGAATCTTATGGGTTCAAAATAGGTTAACAATACTCGTGCCGACGGCGTGAAGTATCATAAAATCAGCTTTATATGTTGTTATATTTTGTTCTGGTATCTAATTATGCCTAATTTATACTGAAATATTGTTCGCTTTCGAACATGTGATTTTTGTCAGGCTTTGTAAATAGGACGATTGAGAGGGGTGGTTGGTTACACTGTTCGTAGTGTGCGTATTCGAACAGTTGGGCGAAAATGCTTTTTCCTTGTTTAATCATTCGACCAAACACTAACTTTATCGTATCACATGTAAACGAATTAATGAAAACAATTTCGGACGACATATTAATTAGCAGAAGTCAATCGGGTAATCAAATGGCCTTTGGTGTATTAGTAGAACGCTATTCGAATTTTTGCTATTCGATTGTTTTCCGAATCGTTGGAAATGAAGCTGAAACAGAGGATGTGGTGCAGGAAGCTTTTATTTTGGCCTGGAAAAAAGTAAAACATTTTAATAGTAAAAGAGGAAAGTTTACAACATGGCTTTATACAATAGCAACCCACCTGGCGATTGATGCGCTTCGTAAACAACGTAAGCGAGTAATGCTAGTACTGGAAACGGAAAATGAAATCCAGGCAGATGATGCTTTAGCTCAACTGTATAATAGAGACCTGGAAGCTCAGCTTAAACAAGCGATGAAGTCATTAACGGTGCTTCAGAAAGCTGTTTTTGTTTTGCGCGAGATTGAAGAAATAGATGTTGCGGAGGTGGCGGTTATAACCGGATTATCGCCAAAGCAAATTAAGGATAATTTATACGTTGCACGAAAAAAAGTGAGAGAGCAAATCCCAAAAGTAATAAGCATCTAATATGGAAGAAGATATTTATAAACAACTGCTTGCCAAAGCAAGACGAGACAAGCCTCGGCTGAGAGATGTTCAAAGTTTTAAAACTAAAGTTTTAAATGAAATTGATACGGAAAGGTCACGGGGTGGTTTATTACAATTCATAAGAGTGGCTGCTAGTATTGTTCTACTTTTTAGTTTAGGCGCTTATGTTTGGATGGAGGTTTATACCTGGGAGAATCGTCTGGCGATTGAACAGCGTACAACTCCAGTAAGTATGATACATAAATCGGACTGGCAATGCAGAAAAGCAGTTAATGAATTGATGGCATCCCTTTTTGAAACGAGTGCCCTTGTTCGCCATAATGATGGTGTATATATAAATAAGGGGAGCATAGAGCTCCTTGAATTCGAAAATTCAGAGCTGTTTATTGTCATGCAAACTGTTTTAGGTCATATAGAGCAATATTCGCCATCTGATTTTAAAGTTTATCAATCAGGTGAAGATATTCGGCTGAATGCCTGGCAGCTACGTCATGAATACAGTGTCTGCGAAATGCTAACTAAATAAACTATAAAACGATGAAAGCAAATTGGATGTTATTAATACTGCTGTTCATCTTGTCAGCATGTGGTGATTTGACCTATAGATATTATACCCGGATTAATGCAGATGGAACAGTTTTTAAGCGAATTACTGCCGAAGGTGATTCGTCTAGTGTTTATGGTCAACCTTTTTCATTTGATATAAATGAAGGATGGAATCTTAAATATGATAAAAAGATAGATAAAGAAAATGGAGATACCTTGTTTTTGGCTATTGCAGAGAAGACTTTTGAATCAATTGAAGCAGTTAATTTTGCACTTCATTTAAAAAATGATTCTGCCTCCAAGGATAATGTTCATGCTGAATTGACAAGTAGGTTTGCGTGGTTCTTTACTTTTCATGAATATACGGAAACATACCTTCAGCGATTTCCTTTTCATCATTATTCAATTGATGATTACCTATCCAATGAAGAATATGCTTATTTTTTCCTTGATGATACTTCGTGTGTAGAGACGATGAGTAAGGAAGAGACTAAGGTTTTTGACCAGAAAGGCGAGTTAAAGTTCTGGAAGTATATGTCTGCCTCATTAGGGGCAGAGTATATTCGGCTGTTAGATGAATATGCTTCCGTGAATGGACAAGACAGGCTGGACAGAGCAGACTCCTTATTTATAATGCAGGTTTTTGAGTCGTCAATAGATGATGGTCCTGAATTAGAAGAGATTTGTTTACTTATGGATCAGCGGCTTGGTGTTGAATGGGTAAGTGAGGCTTTTTGTAATGAGTATTTTGCCAGGTTTGAAAAACAAATTGAAGATGAGGTACTGTTCATGAATGAAACAGACTACTTTGCAGATGTGGAAGTGCCTGGTTGGATATATAGTACTAATGCAACATCGATTAATAATAGAATTGCGAAATGGCATTTTAAGCGGGGGAGTTTTGCGTACAAAGACTTTGTTTTAAGCTTAAGGTATCGAACCATTAATTACTGGGCATTTATTGTAGTTGGTGTTCTCGTTATTATATTAGTATCATCATTTTTATTAAAACGAAGATCATGAAAAATATACTGTTGGCACTTTTCGTGTTGCTAATAATGGGCTGTAGTTCTAATCCACGGGTAGAAATTAAAACGTCAGAAGGACTTATTATGGTTGAGCTTTTTGAGAAGAATGCTCCAATCACTGTTTCTAATTTTCTTCAGTTGGTGGATGAAAAGCAATACGATGGTTCTGTTTTCTACAGAGTTGTGACTTTGACCAATCAAGAGCATAACTCAGTTAAGATTGAAGTGATACAAGGAGGATTATTTCATGATGATTTGGTTGAGGCTTTGAAACCCATTTCTCATGAGACAACAGATAAAACGAATGTTCGGCATATAGATGGAACGATAAGCATGGCGCGTTTAGAGCCAGGGACAGCTTCGTCTGAGTTCTTTATTTGTATTGGAGAACAGCCTGAATTGGATTATGGAGGTAAACGTAATCCAGATGGTCAAGGATTTGCTGCCTTTGGAAGGGTTGTTAAAGGAATGGATGTTGTTAAACGGATACATACTTTAGAAAATACGAACCAACTGTTGGACGCCAAAGTGAAGATTGAAAGCATAAGCCGGATTTGATTGATGTATTTGCTCTAAACGATTTCAAGGCTCCGACCCGGGAGCCTTTTTCATACTCATTCTTTCATCTCAGCATTCTCCCCTCCAAGTTTCAACCCCACACTTCCACCACATTTAATACATATTTAAGTCGTATTAAACTCACTCACAATCGAATTTACTATGAGTTTACTTCGAGTTTAGTATGACTTTACTATGAGTTTGCTCTTGTTCAAGTACGATTCAGCTCCTACGCAGTGGCCTATTTCACCACCAAACAACAAGTCGTCAATTTTCTTCAAAAAATAATTACGTCTCAATCGTCATCAAATCAACCCCTAAGCTACAGCGCTTCAAAAAGGCCGTAAAAAACTTTGCTTTGACATTTGGAGATATAAAAAATACTCCCTTATTTTGCACCCGCTTTTGAGAACAACGGTTCATCTGAAAAGCAAGGGTGGTAAGGGTTTCGGCGCTTATTGTTACGTAATG
>NZ_JAFMVC010000030.1 GCF_025499605.1 Carboxylicivirga litoralis
TTTGTAAGATACTGAATATCAAGGTTTTAAGCAAGCAATTTAACTACTTAATTAATTGATTTTCAATTAATTATACTTTTGTCATGTACTGAAGTGATATTATTAAAATTGGCGAGGATAATCTGGAGATTAAGTTTGCTCCCCTGGGCGCTACTAAATTTATTATGTATTCTGATTTAGTTAATATTGAGCGAATTAGTGAGAAGAAAGTAATCATGCACTACAAATCAGCTGATAAAACTAAAAAAATGAGGATTCCTGTGCAGATGATTGAACCAAGTGAATTACATGTTTTTTTAACCCTGCTTGAAACGAAAATTAATAAAGCAGCATAATATCAATTAGGAATTGACAATTATTACAGGTGCTACGGCAGCTGTAAACTGAATATTTAAAGCCCGATCGTACTGATCGGGCTTTTGTGTGTTTCTTCACTATGTTGCATAGTGAACTAAAAGGGAGCTACGATAACAAAAGGCCACTCAAACGAGCAGCCTTTCAAATGAACGTAGCGTAATATTTACTTTTTCTTATCTAAGATGGCCTCAATCTCGTCCATGATGCCATTCATCGTCTCAATGGTTTTATCAAAAGGCTCTGATGAAGTCATATCTACTCCGGCTTTCTTTAACAGTTCAATTGGATAATCGGAACCACCTGAAGAGATAAACTCAATGTATCGCTTTTTAGCTTCTTTGTCACCTTCCAATACTTTGGCGGCCAATGCCTGTGATGCTACAAAAGAGGTACTGTACTGGTAAACATAGAAATTCATGTAAAAGTGGGGGATAGCAGCCCACTCGATGGCAATATTATCTTCAACCGTGCACACGCCTTTATCGTGTCCATAATATTTGCGGGTGATGTCGCCATACATCTGAGTCAGCACTTTACCTGTCAGAGGTGTGCCTTTTTCAGCGGCTTCGTGAATGGACAGTTCAAACTCGGCAAACTGTGTCTGACGGAATAAGGTACCTTTAAAGCCATCCAGCATACTCATCAATAAGGATAGACGTAAGTCGTCGTCTTTTAGTTTTTTCTGCATCATGTCGTTAAGCAATACCTCATTAAAAGTAGAAGCTACCTCGGCAACAAATGTGGCATAATCAGATGTGGCAAAAGGCTGTGTTTTGTTAGAGTAATAGCTATGCATGGTGTGGCCTAACTCATGCGTTAAGGTGCTTACCTCGTTATACTGGTCGGTGTAGTTCATTAAAATATAGGGGTGAACATCGTAGGCGCCACCATTTGAATAAGCGCCACTTCGCTTACCCGCAGTGGGGTAAACATCAATCCAGCGATTGTTAAAAGCATGGTCAACCACTTCGACATATTCTTTGCCAAGCGGTTTTAATGATTTTAAGATGAGTTCCTGGGCTTCTTCGTAGTTGTATTTTAGCTCCACACCTTTAACCGTTGGTGCATATATATCCGAATACATTAATTCATCAACACCCAGCATGCGCTTTTTAAGCTTCAGGTAGCGGTGGAAGGTCTCCAGGTTGTTATTCACATTTTTAACCAGCGATTGATATACTTCTACTGGTATGTTATTGGGCTTAACGGCTGCTTCCAGAGCCGATTGGTAGTTGCGTGCTTTGGCCTGAAAAACATTAACCTTGACCTGGCCATTCAACATCTCACCAAAAGTACCTTCATACTTCAGGTAGTTATCCCAATACAATCTGGTGACTTCCTGGCGTAAAGCCCGGTCGGCCGATGAACGCGCAATGCCGAAATTAGCCGGTGTCAGTTCTTTTTCTTCACCGTCAATGGAGGCTTTCACACGTGGCATTTCAGCATTGCTAAACACGCTGAATGTTGAATTGGCTGTTCCGGTAATCATACCTGTTTTAGCCATCACAGCTTCTTCTAACTGCGACAGAGTATGCTTTTTCATGCGGTAGACATCCATCAGCCCCATTTTGTAGGTCTCCAGTTTAGGCTCTTCGGCGATAAACTGTTTCATGGTTGCTTCAGGTATATCAGCTAACTCAGGTGTTACGAACGATGCCTTTTGGCCATACTCAATAAATACCTGGCGAATTTCTTTAACACGCGCCATGTTTTCCGAATCACGTAAATCAGCATCTGATTTTAACGAGGCATAAATGTATAGGCGGTAACCTTCTTTCATTAATTCATCCGAAAACTGCATGTAATTGAGCAAGGTAGCAGCTGATGAACCTAGCTTTCCTTTGTAATCGGTCACCTTACTCATTTCAGTTACTAATTTATCTTTAGCCGATGACCAATCTTCATCGCTTTCGTACAAGTCGGTGAAATTCCATTTGTATTTTTTATCAATTTCAGAGCGCTCAAGTTGAGCAAAGGTCGAATTAATACATGTTAGCATCAGTGCTAACAGTATTAGCTTAGTAGATATTTTCTTCATGGTTTAATTGATATGTTGTTATTAATTATGAGCCACAAATTAAAGAAGAAAAGACAATATTTTAAAAAAAATCGAAAAAACGATAGGGGAAAAGCCTGGCGCCGGATGTCCTTAAGTTGACAAAGCGATTAGTAATCATTAAACCTACAATATCATGAAAGCAACGAGAAACATATTTAAAGCAAAAGCACGTTTATTCTTGATTCTGCTAGTTAGTATACTTTCAAGCTCATTGGTGGCTAACGATGCCATTAAAAAAGAAAAACGGGTGTTTGAAGAAGGTACTTATAAGGAATTTAAAGGAAAAGTAGTGGCAGCCGATAGTGGTGATGAATTAATATTTGCCAATGTGATGATTGAAGGCACCAACATTGCAACAGTGTCCAACTCAGAAGGATATTTTGCACTGAAAGTACCTAATGAGATGTTGAATAAAAGCATCACTTTTTCATACATTGGTTACCAGGAAAAAACAGTGGCCATTACAGATCTAAAAGAGGATAAGAATAAAATTAAACTGGAGGTACTGTCCGTCTCTTTAGATGCGATTACCGTGTTTCCCAAGGATCCTGACTTACTCATTGAGGCAGTTTTAAACCATCGTAAAGACAACTACACGCAGCATGAGAATATGATGACGGCTTTTTATCGTGAGACAATTCGTAAAGGACGTACCTATGCATCTTTGTCTGAGGCCGTAGTTGAAGTGTACAAACAAGGCTACAACAACCAAAAGAATGATGCTGTGAAGATGTTGAAAGGCCGTAAGAGTGTGGACTATAATAAGCTCGATACTTTGGTATTCAAATTACAAGGTGGGCCGTATTCCACTTTAATGTTGGATATTATGAAAAGTCCTTATATGATTTTAAAGTATGATATGCTTGACCAATATGACTTTGAGATTGGTAACATTACTCGTCAGGATAACCGTATTTTATACATCTTAAACTTCAAGCAAAAAGAAGAGGTACCTGAACCATTATTCTACGGTAGCTTATATATCGATTCGGAAACTATGGCCATTGTTAGCGCATCGTATAATGTGAATACAGAGGATAAAAAAGCAGCAGGAGAATTGTTTATCAAGCGTAAACCTGCCGGCGCTGACGTTTACCCGACAAAAGCTTCTTACTTGGTGTCGTATCGTGAAAAAGACGGTAAGTGGATATATGGTTATTCGCGCGGTGAAATCACCTTTAAAGTTAATTGGAAAAAACGTTTGTTTAACACCAACTATCACACTGGTATTGAAATGGCAGTTACCGACTGGGAAAAGACGGATGCCAAGGTGTTCAGAGGTCCTGAGCGTATGAAAACCAACGTGGTGATGAGCGAGACCGAAATGGGGTTTGCTGATGCTGACTTCTGGGGAGCCTACAATGTGATTGAACCAGAAAAATCAATTGAATCGGCCATTAAGAAAATTCAGAAGAATATTGAAAAATTGAACAACTAATCTAATTGTTTAATCTGGACCAAAATTATATACCAATCAAAGCTGATGATCTTCTGGTTATCAGCTTTTTTCTTGTTGATAAGCTATTGCTCTGTTGAGGCGTTTTAACTCCCTAATCAGAAAAACGGCAGTTATAAGGGCCGACACAGTGTCGGCAATTGGACCTGCCAGCCATACACCATCTAAACCCAGGTGTTTGGGCAGAATTAATAGGATGGGCACCAATACAATTACTTGTCGAAGCAGCGAAATTAAAGCCGCTAATCCTGCTTTGCCTGTCGATTGAAAGTAGTTACCGGTGATAATTTGAAAACCTACCAACGGCAATGCCAGCAGGAATAAACGTAAACCACGCGTTCCAATATCCAATAAATCGCCACTGTCGGTATTAAAAGCTTTTATGATGGTACGAGGAAACAGCTCACTCAAACCAAAGCCAAGAATTGAAATGATTGTAGCAAAGATGAGTCCTATCACCAACGTTTCTTTTACACGTTTATAATCTTTTGCTCCATAGTTAAAACCAATGATAGGCTGCGCAGCCATATTGATAGCAATAATGGTCATTACTAAAAGCATGGCAACGCTCATGATAACCCCCATGGCCCCAACCGCTAAATCGCCTCCATACTTGACCAGTTGAACATTAAAAGTACCAAATACAAGACTAGAAGCAAGCTGCATGGAAAAAGGAGCAAAACCAATGGATAAAATATACCAAATAATATCTTTTTTCAGCTTAAAATGGCGCACGCGTAGTTTTATGACTGAACGCTTGCTTCTAAAATGGGCTATTACCCAAATCATCAATATAAACTGAGACAGGATAGTGGCATAGGCAGCTCCGGCGACCCCCATATCGAGCACAAAAATGAAGATAGGATCGAGAATAAGATTTAAGCCTGCACTAATCAGCATTGATATCATGGCTACTTTTGCACTGCCTTCTGAGCGGATAAGGTTGTTAAGTGAATAACCCACAATATTAAATACCGAGCCAAAAAGGATAATATTTAGGTATTCATTGGCATAATCAAAGGTTTGTTTATTAACACCGAAAAAACTAAGTAGCGGGTTTTTAATTACAAAGCCTAATAGCATAATAAAAAGTGCCACTACTACCATTAATACAAAGGCATTACCCAGTACTTTTTCAGCTCTGTTAAAGTCTTTTTTGCCCAAATTTAGCGAAACCCTAACTCCAGCTCCCATGCCTATCAACATACCAAAAGCCATCATTATAACCATGATAGGGAATACCGCACTTAAGCCAGACAAAGCCATGGCTCCAACACCATGACCAATAAATATGCGGTCGACAATATTGTATAGCGAGTTGATGATGACTCCGGCAAAAGCTGGTAGGAAATATCTCCAAAGTAATTTGGGAATTCGTTCAAATTCCAGCTCTTTAACGTTTTGTGCCTGTTTCGACATAGGATGAGTTACAATTAGAAGCACAAATGTATAAAAAGGTGATGATTATGACTGTTTAATCTGGTTATTTGTCAAAAATTAACATTACACATGCGATACCCTTAAATTTGGTTATGATATGCAATTCTGGCCTTATGCTTTTTCCAAATTAATTGCATAATTTGCATTATTATTTAACAAAGCCTATTGCTATGCGATATATATTTTTATTGACATTATTAGCATTAATAGCCAATATGAAGGCACAAGATGCTCATTACTGGACTGAACAATATGGTACCAATTCAATGTTGTTGAGTAATTCTGTTTCGGGCAGTGTAGAGGATTTGGGTGCTGTTTTTTATAACCCGGCTCGCCTTAGTTTAATAGAAGAAAATGCCTTCATCATTAGTGGGAAGGTATATCAACTTAGCTCCTTTAAATTTAACACAAGTTCAGAAGACAATCGGACATCGCCTAAAAGTAAATCGACGTTTGGTGGTGCACCAAGTTTGCTGGCTGGTACATATCGTGTTAAAGGTTGGGATAAACATTCGTTTGCCTATTCATTTCTGGGGCGAAGGAGGATGGATGTTGATATTGAGGAAAGCAGTAATTCGTTTGGAGATGTTTTACCGGCTATTCCTGGAGATGAGTACTTCAGTGGCGATGTTTATCTTCAGAAGAAGTTTAATGAAGAATGGTTTGGTTTAAGCTGGTCGTATGCTCCGAATAACATGTTTAGTATAGGAATAAGTAATTTTATTACCATACGAAAGCAAAATGCTGCTGACGAAACACAGATGTATGCCTATACTGATGCTGAAGATGTAGAAGCATATAAAAATAACAATGAGTACAGTTATTCACATACAGGTCTATTGTGGAAGATTGGTCTTGCCTGGAATCATGCTCCCATTACGTGGGGAATAACAATTACGACACCCACCGTGTCTTTAAGTGGTAATGGTTCTTTTGCCTACGACTATGTTTATACCGGGATTAATGAGCTTAAGCCAATATATGAGCGCAATAAACAAAGTGATTTGGACATGAACTTAAAGACCCCATTTGCAATAGCAGCTGGTATTGGTTATAAAACAAAAAGAGGTTCTCTTCATGCAAGTGCTGAATATTTTGGAGCGGTTAAAGAATATACGTTGATGAACAGCGAACCCTTTTATGGTCAAAGTTCAAATAACATGTATCAATCATTTTTAGTAGATGAGTTAAATTCAGTATTGAATTTTGGAGTGGGATATAACTTTATTTTTAGTGATAACGTGTATGGTTACCTGAGTTATTCAACCGACTTTTCTGCTGCAGTTGCCGGCAGTAGCGAAGAGAGTGTTTTCAAAGAAAAAACGTTTGCTTCAACTTTTGATTCTAATATCAATCATTTTGGAGGAGGAGTGGTGTTGCACCTAAAAAGAGCTGATATTACTTTTGGAGCTACATTAGCAACAACAAAATATCGGGTTAACCGGGCTCTTGGTTTTCCAGAAGGAGATAGTTCGGGTATTATTGATCCGGATGCTTATACCGATGTTCATTGGAATCGCTGGCGTTTTATAGTCGGTGTATCCATCCCATTTTTCGATGAGTTTACTAAAAAATGGGAAGATAAACTTCTAAATAAAGAAGATACATCAAACTAAGGGCAAAAAAATAACGAAGATTGGGTTAAGGAAGGGAAAAAGGAAATTGCCAATCTTCGTTAAAGTAAGGAAACGTTGCTCGTTTAATATTTTTGGTTTGTATTCACTGAATTAGAATTTACCAAACTTCATTACCAATCCAAAATTGAAACCGCGTAGCATATCTGCTGAACCAATAACATTTGGATTGGGTTTGTTAAGTGTACTAGTTCTATAACTTAAGTTGATGTCGCTTGTATATCGATAACTAACCGATAACCCCATGCGCATGAATTTTATCATGTTAAATTCGAGTTCGATGCCTGGTTCTATGACAAAGAAAGCATCGCTGTCTTCATAATTTTCATCGTCATAATCGTTGTCTTCATTTTCTTGCCAATGTTGGTTATAGGCTACACCACCAGCACCAATTAATATAGGGAACGATAAATGAACCGGTGATTTAGCACCTACTATAGGTTCAACTAATATACCACCATATCCGCCAGAGACCTGGTATTCTTCATTTAGTACATTATCCCATTGAGGATCGGTCATAAAACCATAACCCCCTAAACCTATTCCAAAATTGTGATCAACTACCCATGCGCCGCGTGCTCCAATCAACAGGGCATCACGATCCATAATTTCGCTGTAATTAATCATTACGGCACCATAACCACCGTGCGATTTTCCTTCGGTGCTACCAAAAATAGTGCGTAGCTCAGTATTGTTTTCTTGTGCACCAGTTAGTGTAATAACCAACAAAAGTGCTAATGATAGAACAATTGATTTCATATGTTTAAGTATTAAATTTTTCGATTTTATATAATTGCTATAGCGTGTATATTCTAAAAAACAAATGCTGCTGTAACCGATAATGTATTCATGTTTACTCGAAAATAACCTGGTCCAAAAAATTCGAAGTTGGGCATAAAATCAGCCGAAACAGTAAATGGGTATTTCAAAAAACGGTACTCCAGTCCCAGGTAACCATCAATACCTGGTGAAACAAAATTTCCCTCATGAACGATGGCCGGTGCAAATGGCCGGAACAAATTACGGTTCTTGATTTTAGTACGATAAGCCAGGTGCACACCATAGCCGTAGGAGAAAAACCATTTGCTCGATGTTTCTGGAAAGGCAGGGGTGTCAATTACTCTTATGCCTGAGAGAATCAAGCTGTTTTCGCCATATTGTATATTCGCTAAAAAACCTTGTTCCTGGTCAAACATACGCTTGTATGAAACACCTAAATAAGTACCGTACGAAAAGCGAACAGCATTTTTATAATCTTGTCCCGTGCTTTTAATTGAGAAAGCCAGAAGCAAGATGAATGTTGTGTATAGATAAATAAATCTCATGGGTGGTTATTTATGGTCAATCTTTAAACTGGCATTGTCAATTAATATCTGCACTTTTTCTTTGGCTGATAAATTATTGTAGTTAAAGATTATCGTTTCATTTTCTATTTTATCTTGCCAGTTATCAGTACTTGCTTTCAAATCTTTTGGAATATTTATGTCGCTTTTAGGAGCCATAATGGCACACGAGTAGCTTCGCGGTTGGGTAATTTCAACATTGCAATTCGCATATTTCGAATTGATTTTTAATAAATCAAATGCCGCATCCATGCCTAAATGTTTTAGTGCACCATATTGCATCACCATATTAAATTCCTTTTTCAGATTTAAAATTGATAGTTTCGAAAAATACGATTCTCCGAACAAGTGACTTAATTCATCAATCTGGTAATCATCGCGTTTTGATTGCAGTTTAATCAAATCACATTGGTCGATCTTTACTACAGAGGATTTGGAAACAATATCTAGCTGCTGTCCTGAATTAATATTTACTTTACTAAAATTTAGGTTGAGCGACGTTTGTTTCATCGATTCAATCATCACATCACCAAAAGCAAGTGTAAGGTTATTATTGCCTGTTATTTTATGGCCCTGAAAATCTCCATTTGATAGGTTAATATTAAGATTACCAGCAAAATCAGGGATGAAAATATTGCCATAACGGTTATTAACTTTTAGGTTTATATGTGCCGGCACTTTAACAAAGTAATCAATGCGTGTGCGCGAGTTGTCAGGTATTTGCAGGTTGGTTACTTCTTTTATGTTTTTGAAAAACGAAGCGTATTTACTGCCAAATACTGTTTCAGCCATCATATAGGCCGAATTACCGGTAATCTTAAATTGCACATTATCTTTTATCTTATTAAAGCGGGCTTCATTCTTTTCCGAAATAAAGAAGTTAATGCTGATATCCACCGAATCTTTGTCCCAGGTTGAGAAATGGATATTACCATACTTGTTGTTTACCTCGAGCGTTGAAGATGGTAAAACATAAAAGCTTTCGTGCCGCTTTATTTCCTCGGTTAAAGTTTGTGCCTGCGCATAAACAAACAGGGTTAAAAAGCTAATGAGCAGATATAGTAATTTATAACGCATAGGATGTGTGAGTTTGTTCGTTATCTTCCTGTTGTTCTTCTAAAAACTGCATGATGTCTTCCAAAATTGACAGTTTCATGCGGTAATTTTGAATCATGGCTTCTACAACTTCTGTATTATCGACATTGTCTTTCAGATCGCGTTTTAACTCGGCCATAATAGTATCCAGTTCAGCCAGGTCATTGTCCATCTCGGTTTGCAGTTCGGGATATTGAGCCGACATCTGATACACCTGAGCTCTTTTTTGATTGACTTCGGTAGCGTAATACAATTCAGCTTCACTCATGTAACTGACTTCTGCTATTTGTTCGCCATTGTTTTGTGGCTGTAATACGGTTACATAAAGCATAATGCCAATCAGAGCAGCCGCAGCTGCAATGCCACTATAACGAAGTATCCTGAATCGCTTGTGTTTATGTCCGTGCAATTGCTTATCAATGGCGTCCCAGCCACCAATAGGTGCATCAAGACTATCAAAAGCTCCTCTGTTTTGGTCAATGTATTGTTTTAGGCGATCATTCATAACACATCAATTTAATTAAGCTTGTATTGCATTGAGCTGGCTTTTAATATTTCGGTTAATTTTCGTTTGGCTCTTGCTAATTGTGATTTCGATGTCGAAACTGTAATGTTCATTATTTCAGCAATTTCCTGATGATCATAGCCTTCGAGCATATACAGCGAAAAGATTATGCGGTATCCGTCGGGCAGCATGCTCATGGCTAGTTTAATATGTTCAACCTTTAGTTCCAGTTCATCCTCGTTTTCTTGTTCTTCATTAATAATATCAGGCGTTATCTCTTCGTTTAATTCCAGGTTCAGTTTGCGACGTTTTAGTTCATTGATGCAACGGTTAATAGTGATTCGTTTTATCCATGCTCCAAAAGTTGAATCAAACCGAAAACTATGTAATCGTCTGAAAGCTTCACAAAACACTTCTTGTAACATATCTTCAGCATCTTCTGTGCTATTCATCATGCGGTAGCAAATATTGAACATAGCCCTGGCATAGAGTTCATATAGCTTTCTCTGTGCTTTGGCATTGCCTTTCGCCGCTTTCTCAATGATGGGTTTATGTATGTCGGTACTGTGTTGTGTCAATTTTTAGCTAATTGTCGGTTTAAAGACAGAGGGCATTTAAAAAGGATGCACCGGATTGAAATAAAAGTGGATGTTTTTTTGAGAATATTTGTGGTGACTTATATTTAGTGTGAGTTATGGTGTTGAAATACAGTAATATATAGTGAGGTGTTATTTGTTTTTTTCCTCAATTAATTTCAGGATTTTTTTAGCCCGATTAACTTCCCCCTTACTTCCATAGGGCAAAAGGTTTTCAAGAACAGCTTTCAGTTCAGGAATCAATTCAGGATATGGGATTGTTAAATCGTAAATTATTTGCATGCAATGTGCTTTGACAGCAATAGGGGTGTCTTCGGTTTGTAGCCATTCGAAACAACAATCGAGCAGTTGCCCATCGGCTATCTCGCTTAAATCGTGTTGCGATAATATTCGAAGGTAGTGGCGTTTTATACTTTGATTGCTGAGTTTTGGAGTACGATCCATTATTAATTCAAGGTACTCTTCCAAAATATTGGACTTTATGTCGTGCGCCAAATCAAGCAGATACGCTGTTCGCCAGGCAATCTTCTGATCAGGGTGTTCGTTTAGCTCAAGAAGTAACTTCACATCATTGGGGTTTTGACATATTTCAGAAGCTAATGTTTTAAAGGTATCGTTCCATTCACCCAATACATATTCTATAATTTGTTCTTTTCGGTCAAGCATAGGTTAATTATTTAGAGCAAATATAATAGTGATATATGACGAAAGCGAATGGATGGAATAATTGTGGCTTGATAATTATACCTTATAACTAAGGGCTGAATAAAATCACCGATTCGCCCAATTGACAAATCCCCGAATTAACAATTCTGCCATATTTAATTTTTCTATCTTCGACAAAAAAAGAAAGTATGCGTCATATATTCATTATTGTTCTGATTGTGTTTGCTCATTTTTCAGTTACGGCTCAGCAAAAGTTGTCAGAACAGGCTCAAATATCATTGCTGACCTGTTCACCCGGAAATGAACTATACTCATTATTTGGGCACAGTGCCATTCGTGTACATGATCCGGTTGGTGGCTTTGATTGGGTATTTAATTATGGCACTTTCGATTTTGACACGCCTAATTTCTATTTAAAGTTTGCCAATGGTAACCTAAATTATATGCTTCGGGTAGGCAACTATCGCACATTCATTAGAAACTATGGTTATGAAAAGCGCAGTGTTTGGGAGCAAAAAATCCATTTCACAGAAAAAGAAAAGCAGCAGTTTTTTAAAGCCATTGTTTTAAATGCTCAGCCAGAGAATTGCTATTATCGATACGATTTTTTATTTGATAATTGTGCTACACGTATCAGGGATATTATAGAGGATAATTTAGACGGTGGGTTACAATATGATGAAGCTGGAGCAGAGGAAAACACATATCGTGAGATGTTGCATTTGTATGATGCCAAACTACCGTGGGTTGCCGACGGATTAGATATAATCTTAGGTATGAAAACCGATGATGATGCTAATTTATATAACCAAATGTTTTTGCCCGATTACCTGATGCAACATTTGGTTGGTGCTGTAAAAGCCGATGCCACTCCTTTGCTTGGTGAGACTAAAACCTTGTTATCCTTTGACCAATCAATTAAGAAAAACTGGTTTACACCTGCGCTATTGTTTTGGTTGTTATTGCTTATTTCACTTGTATTCATGTATTTCGAATTAAAGCGAAAAAAAGCATTTCTTTTTGTTAACCGTTTGTTTTTGCTGCTAACCGGAGTCGTTGGCTGTCTTATTTTCTTTTTATGGTTTTTATCGCGCCATAGCGTGACTGGTGAAAATTTTAATATGTTGTGGGCTATCCCGTTTAATGTGTTTGTCGCTTTCTTTGGAGCCTGGTTTTTCCGTTCTAAAAGTTTTCATTTTTACTTGCTGTTTTTAATCATCTGTGCCATCCTACCTATTGCTTTTAGCTGGTTAATTCCACAATACTTGCCGTCTGTTGTTTATCCACTTTGCTTGTTGCTTATTAGCAGGTATGGTAGTTGGTACTATATCTTAACAAGGCATTAACAAATCGCGTTAAACCAAAAACTGTTGCTGCTGTTTTTCTAATTATGAAACAGCTTAGTTTATTGGTATTTATTATTTTGGGGTTAATTGCTTCTGTCAAATCGCAAACTATTGAAGAGGTTACAATGTATCAGCTGCTTGAGCGTGTAACACAATCAGATGATACATTGTATGTAGTTAATTTTTGGGCTACATGGTGTCCGCCTTGTGTTGAAGAATTACCCATTTTCGAATCGGATGAATTACAGCAGGCCAGTCAAAAAGTAAAGGTTTTGTTAGTGAGTCTGGATTTTAAATCACAAAAAGAAAAACAATTACTCCCATTTCTTCAGAAAAAGCAGGTGAAGCAAGAAGTTTTGCTTTTGGATGAACGCAACCCCAATGAATGGATTGATAAAATAAATGCAAATTGGTCAGGAGCCATTCCTGCCACGGTTGTTTACCATCAAAAACAACAGGTGTTTCATGAAGGTGAGTTGGATTTGCCACAGTTATTGCAATTAGTTTCAAGCATTAATCAATAAAATCAACTATTATGAGAAAGTATGTATTATTATTGGCAATTGTTGTCAGTGTATTTAGTTTACACGCACAAGTAAAAGTAGGGGATAAAGCTCCGGATTTTAAACTAATTAATACTGACTATCAAAAGGTGGCTTTATCAGACTTTAGTGACCAGGAAGGTGTTATTCTTATCTTCACTTGTAACCATTGTCCGTATGCCAAGTTTTATGAAGAGCGTATTAATTTGTTGCACAAAGCCTATGAACCACAAAAGTTTCCTGTGGTAGCAATAAACCCAAATGATTCGGTTAAATATGCTACTGATGGTTTTTCGCACATGGTAGCTAAGCAATATCAATTTCCATATTTATTGGATAATGAAGGTGTTTATAAAGCGTATGGGGCAACTAAAACACCACATGTGTTTTTATTGGATAATACACGTAACGGTTTCGAAGTAGCATATATTGGAGCGATTGATGACAGTCCGCAGGAAGCATCGCAGGTGAAAGTAAAATACCTTGAAGATGCTATAAAAGCAGTAAAAGAAGGTAAAAAGGTTAATCCGGATTTTACGAAAGCCATTGGTTGTAGTATTAAGCCGTTTCAATAGGATTTGGAATAAATATTTTAATAATGGTTTCATCGAATAGATGAAACCATTATTTTTGTAGCACTTACGAGTGAATGATGAAGTTAGTATATAAATCCCTATTCGCCATTGCCATTACTGGCACTTTATGGATAACCTCTTCAATGGTTAACCCAGTTTCAGAGTCGTATGGCAGCGATTTTAATCCACCTGGAACAAAAGTCAGTTCTTTTCATGTACCGGGATTTATGTCAGACAATCCTGAGTTTGCATATCTTGAAAAACAAGTTGAGCGCTTTATGCGCCGTGAATTGCTTGAAGGAGCATCAATAGCTATTGCTAAAGACGGTGAGTTGGTTTATGCCAAAGGCTTTGGAAATGCTGATAAAGAAACAGAGCAAAAGGTGGAACCTCATAATCTGTTCCGCATCGCCAGCATCTCCAAGTTAATAACAGCAGCTGGCATTATGCGCCTTCAGGAACAAGGAGCTTTAACACTTGATTCTAAAGTTTTTGGTACTGAAGGGATTCTAAATGACTCAATATACCTGAATTATCGAGATAAACGAGTAGAGCAAATCACAGTAGGTCATTTAATGGAACATAGCGGAGGTTGGACCACACGTTGGGGCGATCAGATGTTTATGCCTACAGTTGTAGCTCGTTCATTGCATAAACCGTTACCGGTTACAAAAAGTGATATCATTCAGTTTGTATTGAATAAGCGTCTTCATTTTACGCCCGGACAATCGTCGTATTATTCCAATCTGGGATATATGATTTTAGGTGAAGTTATTTCAAAGGCGTCTGGTATGGATTACGAGAAATACATTCAAACTAATTTGTTATATCCACTCGGTATTTTCGATATGCGCATTGGAGGCAGTCATTTGCACGAGCGGGCAGAGCTGGAAGTAAAGTATTACGAGCCAACACCAACTTTTTATGTAAGCGATTATAAAGGCGACACTACCCAGGTTTTACGGACATATGGTGGCAATGATATGAATTCATTAGGTGCTGCCGGAGGATGGATTGCATCATCTACTGATTTAATGAAACTAATGCTGGCAATTGATGGCTTTGATACTTACCCTGATTACTTAAAGCCTGAAAGTGTTGAAAGAATGGTGAGTAGTGACGATAATAATTACGGTCCGCTTGGCTGGCGACGCATTCGATCAAACACCTGGTATCGTACAGGAACTTTAGCAGGCACATCTGCTTTAATGGCTCGTAAGGATAATGGTATTTCTTACGTCGTATTGTTTAATACTGGAAGCTGGAAAGGACCAGCCTTGGCCAATGATATATCTAAAGTAATGGAGAGAGGCATTAAATCCATTGAGCAATGGCCCGAATACAATCTTTTTGAAATGGATAATACTTGGGCCAGTACGCGTCGACGTCCACAGGTAATTTATTGATAGTTTTGAAAAGTGGTTGAATTTCAGTTTATTGAACACTCTTCTCCTTAATTGAACAAGCCTAGGTTTTGTATTGAATTGTTTTTTGTGATTTTTATCAATCATAATCAAGAACCAAAAAATGAATTCAATCAAGCTATTAGTAATTGCCGTTTTTGTGGTGTTAATTAGTGGATGTAAACAGCCACAATTAAATACAGCATCATTAATCCCACTTCCGAATAACATAGAGAATAGTACTGGTACTTTTACTTTTTCTGATAAAACAGTGCTATCAGTTAACGATCAAGCTCTGATTTCTGGTGCTGAGGTCTTTAACGAGAACGTATTTAAACATAGTGGAAACAAACTGAAGGTTGTTTCCGATGCTCAAAAAAATGCCATCGTCATTACCAAAAATGATAATCTGGCCAAAGAAGGCTATCTCCTTAATATCAATAGCGATCAGATTAAGATTGAAGCATCCACAGCTAATGGCGTTTTTTATGCTTTGCAAACACTTTTGCAGCTTTGTTCGCCAGATATTTTATCCATTTCAGACAATAAGCACTTTAGCTATCAACTGAGTGCTGTTTCAATTAAGGATGCACCACAATTTGGGTGGCGAGGCATGATGTTAGATGTTTCGCGTCATTTCTTTACTAAAGATGAAGTGAAAGAGTTAATCGATTACCTGGCCTTTCATAAAATCAATGTTTTTCATTGGCATTTGGTCGATGACCAGGGCTGGCGGATTGAGATAAAGAAATATCCAAAGTTAACGGAAGTTGGAGCCTGGCGTGTTGACCGAGAGGACTTACCATGGCATGCCCGTCCACCAATGAAGAATGGTGAAACAGCTACTTATGGAGGATTCTACACACAAGATGAAATTCGCGAAGTAGTAGCTTATGCTCAGAAGCGTTTTATTACTGTGGTACCAGAGATTGAAATGCCTGGACATACCACATCATCGTTGGCTGCTTATCCTGAGTATTCGTGCACGGGAGGTCCCTTTAATGTTATGCCGGGTGGGTTATGGCCAATAACTGATATTTATTGTGCTGGTAATGATGCCACCTTTGATTTTATCGAAGATATACTATCAGAAGTGATGGAATTGTTTCCGTCCAAATATATTCATATTGGAGGCGATGAGGCTAACAAGGCAGAATGGGAAAAATGTAAACGATGTCAGGCCCGAATTAAAAACGAAAAACTGGCCGATGAGCATGCTTTACAGAGTTACTTTATTAAACGAATTGAGCAGTTTTTATTGTCCAACAACCGTGTGCTGATTGGTTGGGACGAAATATTGGAAGGTGGTTTGGCCCCTAATGCAACCGTTATGAGCTGGCGCGGGTTTAAAGGGGGAATTGAGGCTGCGAATGGCGGGCATGATGTTGTTATGACACCAACATCGCATTGTTATCTGGATTATTATCAGGGACCTATCGATTCTGAGCCATTAGCCTTTAATGGTTATATTCCATTACAAAAAGTATACGATTTTAATCCAATTCCAGAAGGATTAAGCCCGGAAGCTGCCAAACATATACTTGGTGGTCAGGGTAATTTATGGACTGAGCATGTGCCAAATAAAGAACACATGCAATACATGGCTTTTCCACGAATGGCTGCTTTAGCAGAAGTTCTTTGGACCAAAGAAAGTAAACGTGATTGGAAAGATTTCAGTCAGCGTATTAAGAATATTGGTGATGCCTATGATAATATGGGTTTTAACTATGCCAAAAGCATGTACACGGTTCAGTTTGAGAGTGTTTTTAATGAAAAAGAAAAGCAGGTTGGACTTGAACTTGCAACTGAGATACCTGTTGTTGACATTTATTATACTATGGATGGGACAGAGCCGACAGTTTCATCAAATAAATACGATAAACCAATCAAGATAAATGCATCGGTTGAAGTAAAGGCCAGCAGCTTTAATAAAGGGATGAGGCTAGGTAATTCATCAAGTATTAATTTTAGTATCCATAAAGCAACAGCAAAGCCTCTTAAATATGATACTAAACCAAGCCGTAAATTCAAAGGTGATACTGAAATAACCTTGGTTAATAGTTTACGTGGCAGTCGTAACTTCAGTGATGGTAACTGGCAGGGCTTCGAAGGTGATGATCTTGAGGTGATTATTGATTTGGAGGAAGTTAAGGAATTATCACAAATAACAGTTGGTTGTTTGCATCAAACAGGCTCCTGGATTTTTCTACCACAGGAAATAGTGGTTCAAACTTCTTTGGATGGTCATAAGTATGTCCATGCTGGTTCAACTATTAACAATATTCCACTGCAGAGCGAAGCTTTGGTTATGGATTATACGATTGATATATCAGGAACAACGTCGAGATTTGTTAAAATAACGGTTGTGAACCAAAAAGAAATACCTCAATGGCATTCAGCTGCTGGAAATAAAAGTTGGTTGTTTGTTGACGAGGTTATTGTTGATTAATTGGATTTATAAAAAGTGCACAAACGTAGTGCACTTTTTATACTATTGATTAAAATAAACTTCCTTGGACAGCCTGATCTGTAATGTCGATAATTTCATCTTGTTCGTGCAAATACCATATGTAGCCTTGTACATTCTCGTAGCCCATTTTCTTTAATAAATCCATGTAACGTTTTACCTGCAGGGCATACTTTTCTTGTTTAAGCTCGCCAAATTTGTAATCGACCACAACCACTTTAGTATCGCTAATAATTACCCTGTCAGGGCGATAGGTGCCTGATGGAACCATGATGGTACCTTCGTTAATGATTTTGCTTTGTGGTTGAAACCAATCTTTAACTTTTTCCTGATTGATCTTTTGTTTGACAAAATCCCTCAAACTGTCTTTTTCTGAGGTTTTTAGCTGGCCATTCAGCACTAACTTTGTAATAGCCCTATCCACATCTTCAGTTGTTTCAATCAACTCAAATAAGCGGTGCATCAATTTACCGTGTTTCAGGTGCTTGAGACTATCTGGAGAGCTCATAGCAATGCTTTCGGGGTGTATTTTGATGCGTGAGCCTAGTTCGGTGGTTCTAAAATCATCGATGGATGGTGCTTCCCTCTGTTCTTTCGGTTTTTGAGCAGGAATAGAGCCAAATTCAAATTGTTGTTCAGTATCATCCCATCCATTCACCAGATTTTTAATCAACTGTTCATCTAAACCGGCGAGCATATTAAATTGATTGATGAGACGAAATAGTAAATGCGACACATTTTTCAGACCGCCTGTTTTAGCTGGCTTTTCAGCCATTATCACCAAACTCTCTTCGGCACGCGTTAAAGCAACATATAGCAAGTTGAGATTATCTACAAACTGATGCAGACGTTCGGTCAGATAATCTTCGATAAAAATGGAGTGTAGCAAGGTGTCGGAGTAGTTTACAGGTACCAGTTCCAACTCATTAAAAGGTGCTTCTTTGGGGCGACTCCAGATTAAACTGCCTCGGCCTTTGTCATCGATATTCCAGTTGCAATAGGGGATAATGACGGCTTTAAACTCAAGGCCTTTAGACTTATGTATGGTCATTACATTAATGGCATTCTGGCCTTCGGGTACCGATATCGCTGTTCCTTGTCCTTTATCGTCCCACCAGTTGATAAAATCATGGGCATTCACCGAATAGTTTGTCACGTAATCGCGAACGGCATCCAGTAAGCCTTGCAGAAAGACAAACTGGTTCTGGTGTAATTCATCAGGCAATTGGCGCACCAATGCTTCGGCCATTTCAAACAGCGGCTGGCCTTTGAGTGAAAGTAATTGGTTGGATAATTCTTTGAACCAGCCTCTGTTATCATTATTCAGAATTTCCGTGTCGCAATGGATGACTTCCTCCGCCACATTGCTTTGATAAAAATGGCTGTAAAGCTTAATAAAAGCTTCAAAAACAGCATTGTCCGGCTCCTGAATGTATTTTATCTGCTGAATTACCAGGTTAACGGCCGGGGAACTACTCAATAATAGTGTTTCGTTAGAGATAACCGGATGCTTTCGTTCGGAGGGAGAGAAGGCACCGGATAATAAAGCTTCCGTAATTTCCTGACCTTCACTTTTGCGACGCACCAGTATACAAATGTCTTTGTAATCGTAGCCCTCATCCAGCAAACGTTCAATTTGAACGATGGCATTTTGCGTGGCATTGTTTCTGAATTCGGCGTTTTTACCATCCACAAAATCAACGTGAATAAAACCACCTGAGCCAACTGATTTTGGTGATACCTGTTGAATGGTATCGTCATAAGCCATGCTGATTTTTGCATGCAAATCACCCGGTATGTTGGCTTCGTCAACAGCTTCAGCCGATGAATTGATAAACTCGGTTTGCAGCATTCGAGAAGCGCCGGCAAAAACGATGTTGTTAAAGGTGATAACATTTTCGGTACTTCGCCAGTTGGTATCAAGTGTCATGGCTTCAATACCATGACTGGCAAAATCAATGTTCACCTGGTCGCTTAGTAATTTCCAATCCGAATTACGCCAACGGTAGATGGACTGTTTTACATCGCCGACAATCATGGCCATATGGCCATCACTCACGCTGTTTTGAAGCAACGGTTTGAAGTTATTCCATTGCAAACGCGAAGTATCCTGAAACTCATCAATCATATAATGCTGAAAGCGGGTGCCTGTCTTCTCATAGATAAAAGGTGTATCATTTTCATCGATAATTTGTTGAAGCAGGCGATTGGCATCGGCTAAAAGAAATAAGTTCTCATTACGAGCCAGCTCATTTACCTTCAAGGCAATGTCGGTGGTAATGCCTAACGCATTCAGGTTCGATAGGATAGCTTTTGCCGAATAGTAATTGGTTTTTTGCTCAATAAAAGTGCCCGAGAGTTGTTGCAGGGCTTCGTTTAAACCACCATTAAAGCAATCGATAACAATGCTGTTATCTGACTCGGAGTTTTTACTGTGAAAACAAGTTTCGGGATTATTAACCAGACCGTCTAGTTTTATTATTTCCAGGTAATCAGCTGCTTTAGTGACGTTCACCAGTTTTTCTAATTTCTTTAATGGTGAGCGCGATTTGCCTTGTAGAATATCCCAGCTAACAGCGTACGTTTTTAGTGCATCCAATCCTTTTTGAGCTGCTTCCTGAATGCTTTCTTCAAAAGTATCCGTTATTTTTTTTAGGGTATAACGATAGCTGTTAAGCAGTTTTTTATCGCGTAGCTTTTGTAAAACTTCCGGTTTCAAACTCTGAAATTCTTCCTTAAACACTTCGCGACCAAGGGTGTTTAATTCCTGGGCGATGTTCCAGTCTTTGCCTTCTTCAATTTTTGATAAGGTGTGCTTAATCAACCATTCTTTTAAATCTTCGTTGCCTTTCAGCTCCAGTTCGCGCAGTAGATTATCAACCGCTTGCGCCAGAATACGCTCCGAATCGAGTTCAACTTTAAAATTTGCTGGTAGGTTAGCTTCATAGGCAAAGGAGCGAATCACCTTTTGAAAGAAGCTATCAATGGTGTTAATCGAGAATTTCGAGAAATCGTTCAGAATATTAATTAATAAGCTTTTGGCTACTTTACGAATGTAAGCTTCCGGCTTATCGTGTATTTTCATTAAATCAGTCAGGTAATCGGGCTTGGGCGCAGTTGCCAGGGCAAACAGGTTCTCCAATATGCGATTTTTCATCTCGGCAGTGGCTTTATTGGTAAATGTCACAGCCAATATGCTTTTATAACTTTGTGGGTCGCTAAACAGGAGTTTAATAAATTCGCCCGAAAGGGTATAGGTCTTGCCCGAGCCGGCCGAAGCGCGGTAAATCTTTAATTCTGACATGAAAATTTCTCTTTGTAATCAAAAGTAGTGATAAAATGTGGAACTGGTGAATTGATAAATCGTCGAACTGTCGAACAGGTCAACTGTTTAATTGATGAATAGTTGAAAGGTTTATAAGTTGAGAAATTAAATTGTAGGATGATGCAATTATTTTTTGATCAAGACGAAAAAGAAATCTTCTTGATAGAAAAATATTTTCATCTAGAGGGAAATAAAGTTGTTACCAAAAGGAAAATAAAGTGCCCATAGACAACAAAGCCCGACAAAATTGCCGGGCTTAATATATTGCTGTATTCTGGAATATTAGTTTTTCAGCGAGCGGTTTAAAGCCACCATTTTAATAGCAGTAACCGCACCTTCATCACCTTTGTTACCATGTTTACCTCCGCAACGGTCTAAAGCCTGCTGTTGGTTGAGAGTGGTTAATAAGCCAAAGATAAACGGAATAGGGTATTGAACATTCAACTGGGTGATGCCTTGTGTAACACCACCGCATACATAATCGAAGTGAGGCGTATCGCCTTGAATTACACAACCCAGGCAAATTACGGCATCTACATCTGTCATTTCAGCCAGGTATTTAGCACCTGCTGTTAGCTCAAAGCTGCCCGGTACATATTTCTTTAATATGTTTTCTTCCGATGCCCCGTGTTTGATTAAAGTATTGTAAGCACCTTCATATAGTGCTTCGGTAATCTCTGTGTTCCACTCTGATATCACAATGCCGAATTTCATGTCGGCTGCCGACGGAACATCAGCTATATTATAATCCGATAGGTTTTTTAAACTTGTTGCCATTGTTTTATATTTTATGCAAAAATAAAAGAGGTTGCCTATATAGACAACCTCTTTCAAATATTTTAGTTCAAATTACTTCAATTGTAATTCTGCACGAGTCAAATATTTATCAACCTGACGAGCTTCTGCTGAAGTTGCATAGTCATCTTTAATAGTTTTGTATGCCTCAACAGCTGCTTTGTAATCGGCTTTGGCTTCATACATAGCACCTAATTTCATTAGATATGTTGGAGCTGTTAAAGTGTTGTCGTAGGATGCTGCATCTTTATATTGAGCAATGGCATCGTCGTTTTGACCTAGTTCAGCATAAGCATCACCTAATGCACCAGCAGCTGTGGCAGCTATCATTTCTTCGCTCGTTGAGAATCCTTTAAGGAAATCAACAGCCTCGTTATAATTACCAAGATGAAGATTAGATACGCCTGCGTAATAAACAGCTAAGTTACCAGCCGTTGTTGAGCCGTAATCTTCAATAATTTCAAGGAAACCGGCATTTTGTCCGTCGCCATTCAATGCTAAGTTGAATGAATCCTTCTCAAAATATTGCTGAGCATAGAAGATAGTCTTTTGAGCTTCCTGCTCTAAAGGCATAAAATAGAATTTTTTAATACCCCAGTATCCGGCTACTATAATAATGATTGCCAACGCAATCATACTTAATCTATTCTGATTCTCTTCAATAAAGTGCTCCGTCTTACTCAATGCGCTCTCTACATTCTCGAAGCTATCGTCTTGATGCGTATGTTTCTCTTTTGACATTTTAAGTAAATTTTTATTCGAATGCCAAAAGTAATCGTTTTGGCCTAAAAACAAAAGATGGATTATTACTTTTTACGCCTTATTGATAAATTATTTATGCATAGAAGATGAATCGGACATAAGATTTAAGACAAAAGATATATGAATAAGTTGTAAAGTCTTTAAGAATAAGTATTTGCAGATGGTGTCTAAAGGAGTGTAGGGTTCGATTCTTCAATTCATCACTTTCTTGTGTTATCAATTTAGACTTAAACCCATTCACAATTTTGAACAATCGCTTTAGGTTCGTTACTTTTGCACAAAACCGTAACGCATGCACATCAGGCACCTCAACTTGATTAATTTTAAAAATATACAGCAGGCCGAAATAGAGTTTTCGCCGGGTATTAATTGCCTTGTAGGAGAAAATGGGGCTGGAAAAACCAATGTGCTGGATGGGCTGTATTACCTCTCGTTTTGTAAGAGCTATTTTAATTCGATTGATAATCAGAATATCACCCACGACCAGGAGTTTTTTGTGGTTCAGGGACAGTATGAGCGTCAAGATGAAGAGGAGCATATTTATTGTGGATTAAAAAAATCGCAGAAGAAGCATTTTAAGCGTAATAAAAAAGAATACACAAAGCTGGCCGACCATATTGGCTTAATTCCTTTGGTGATGATTTCGCCAGCCGATGAACAATTGATTAACGAAGGAAGCGAGCAGCGTCGTAAGTATGTGGATGGTGTCGTTTCGCAGTATGATAAGCCATTTTTGGATGACTTAATGCGTTATAACCGTTCATTAATGCAGCGAAATGCCACTTTAAAACAGTTAAAAGAAAGCGGTTCGCGCGATTTTTCTATGCTCGATTTATGGGATGAGCAATTGGAGCAGTTGGCCCAACGTATATATCAAAAACGAATAGATTTCATTAAGGAGTTGGTGCCGGTTTTTCAAAAGTATTATGCCTACATCTCGGATGGAAAAGAGGAAATAGCCTTAAATTATAAATCGCATTTACACGATGGTTCCTTAAAAGAACAATTACTCGAAGTGCGTCAAAAAGATACGATTGTAGGCTATACAACCAGAGGTGTGCATAAAGATGATTTGGAATTATTGTTGGGTGGGTATTCTATAAAGAAAATAGCTTCACAAGGACAAAAAAAGACATTTCTGATTGCTTTGAAACTGGCGCAATATGAGTTTATTCAAAAGCACAATGGGATAAAACCAATTTTGCTGCTCGATGATATTTTTGACAAATTAGATGATGCTCGAAGCAATCGTTTATTGCAATTGGTTTCAGAAGATGTATTTAACCAGATTTTTATCACCGATACCAATAAACCCTATTTAGTTGATATTGTCAAACGAACAGGGAAAGACTATAAGGTATTTGATGTGGCCGGTGGACAGATTGTTGGTTAATTGTTGATTTGTTTATCTGTTAATTTGCTAATTTGTTGATTCATGATTTTCAAATTATCAATTAAACATATCTGCAAATCACCAAATAAACAATAAAGTATGTACACCTATAATTTTGAAAAGTTAGAAATCTGGCAGCTCTCTCGGCAACTGGTTCGAAAAATTTATCAAACGACGGGTTCATTTCCGAAAGAAGAACAGTTTGGATTAACAAATCAATTGAGAAGAGCCTCGGTTTCGATATCATCAAATATTGCAGAAGGAAGTGGGAGGATTTCTAATAAGGATAAAGCTCGATTTATTGAAATTGCTTTTACCAGTTTGTTGGAGGTGGTCAATCAGTTAATTTTAGCCAATGATTTGACATTTATTGATGAAAAGCAGTTAATAGTCTTTCGTGAAGAAATAAACGAATTATCAAACAAGCTCAATGCCTTCCACAAAAAGCTTCTGTCAAACTAACAATTAAACAAATCAACGGATAAACGAATTAACAGATAAACCATGCGTCGCAAGAAAACCCAAGCCATAAGTTCAGTTATTAAAGAAGTACTCAAACAGCAGGATTTAAACAAAGGCATGCTCGAAAGGCGTGCAGTTAACTATTGGGAGAAAGTGTTGGGAGCAGCCGTGGCACGAGCAACCCATCGCATTTATATTCGTGAGGGCGTCTTGCATGTTGAAATGACGTCATCGGTTTTGCGCAACGAACTGATGATGTGGAAAGATAAAATTATCATTAATCTCAACCAAGCTATTGGTAGTGATGTTGTTAAGGATATTGTGTTTCGATAAGAGGGAAGATTGAAGATTAAAACAAAAAGTGCACAATACATGACGTACTGAGCACTTTTATAACTATCTCAATTAGATATTTTATGGATGTTTCTCCAATAATTCTTTATCACTAAAGAAGAAATGACTTTCCCGGTCGGCACTGGCATCACTGTCGGAGCCATGAATAGCATTATGTGCTTTGCTTTCGGCAAATAGTTTTCTAATTGTTCCATCTTCAGCCTCAGCAGGGTCGGTACTGCCTATTAATTTGCGAAAATCCTCAACGGCATTTTCTTTGATTAAGATAGCTGCCACAATGGGGCCAGATGACATAAAATCAACCAAGTCGGGGAAAAATGGTCGCTCTTTATGCTCTTCGTAAAATTCCTCGGCATCATCTTTCGAAAGTTTTAACGATTTGATAGCCGAAATGCGAAAGCCGCTTTCTTCTATCATATTTAAAATGGCGCCGATATGCCTGTTTTTTACAGCTCCCGGCTTAATCATGGTAAGTGTTTTAAATCCTGCCATATTTAGCTGATTAATTAGTGTAAGGTAAAAAATTAGAAATCCTAAAATACAAAATTTTTAGTCTCGCAAAATCTATATCTTTGTAAATCCAACAAAAAATTAAGATGAATATTAAAGATAAGTCACAAATAGAATTATTCAAGACCAAAATAATCAACAGTCAAAAAGTTGTAATTGTTCCACATAATAATCCCGATGGTGATGCATTGGGTTCTTCTTTAGGGCTTTATAATACGCTAAAGAATATGGGAAAAGAGGCGTCGGTAATCACGCCTAATGAGTTTCCTGATTTTTTAAACTGGATGCATGGCGTTGAAGATGTCATTATTTACGATAAGAATGTAAAAAAAGCCAAAGCGCTAATAAAAGAAAGCGAACTGGTGCTTTTTGTTGATTTTAATGCTTTGTCGCGTATAAAATTGATGGGTGAAGTGTTTGAAAAAGACGAAACGCCGCGCATTATGATTGATCACCACCCATTTCCGGAAGCTAGCACAGCAGAGATTCAGATAAGTGTACCCGAAGCATCGTCTACTTGCGAATTGCTTTTTCATGTGCTAAACGAAGCAGGCTTTAAGGAGTATATAACCAAAGAAGCAGCGGAGTGTATCTATGCTGGCATTATGACCGATACAGGTTCTTTGAATTATAATTCCAGTCGGCCTGAAACGTATTTAATCGTAGCTGATTTATTGCGCATGGGCATTGACAAAGAACATATTCATCACATGATATTTCACAATAATTCGTTTGACAGAATGCGCCTTTTGGGGCACGCATTGGGTGAAAAAATGGAACGCATACCTGAGCAAAAGGCGGCTTTTATTTCATTGAGCCAAGAAGAATTAAAACGTTTTAATTTTAAACCAGGAGACACAGAAGGCTTTGTTAACCAGGCCTTATGGATCGAAGGGGTTGACCTGTCGGCTTTGTTTACTGAGAAAAAGGATTTAGTGAAGATATCGTTCCGTTCACGAGGTGGATTTCCGGCCAATAAGTTTAGTGAGACTTACTTTAATGGGGGAGGACATTTTAATGCTGCCGGCGGAGAGTCGAAATTAAAGCTGGACGAGACTGTTGAACGATTCAAAAAAGTATTAAAAGAATTTTGTGAGGCCAATGATTTCTGCTAGAATAATAATCCTGCTAATCTTTTGTGTGGGGATGCTCTTTGCCTGTAAAGACAAGCAGCCAGAGAAAAAGCGTGTCACCAAAGAGATGCTTCTGGAAATGAATAAAAAGATGGTGGGTGCCGAAACAAAGGTGATTGAAAAATACATTGAAGATAAAGGTCTGCAAATGAAAAAATCGGAGACAGGCTATTATTATCAAATTAATCAACCATCGCAGGGAGATACAATTCATATGAATGATAATGTTGTGTTGGCCTATACTACAAGTTTAATGGATGGTACCATTTGTTATTCTTCAGCTACAAGTGGTTTGATGAACTTTACGGTTGGCAAAGCACAAGTAGAAACCGGGTTGGAGCAGTTTGTTCAGCACATTGGACAAGGAGCTATTGCTAAATTAATTTTACCGCCATATCTGGCGCATGGCATTGCTGGGGATGGCAATAAAATACCCAAATTATCGATTATAATTATGGATATTGAGGTGGTGGAAGTGCAACGTGCTGCAGTGGATGCCTCAAAATGATTTGAAGATTGAGCAAAAATGATTTTCTTTGTGCTTCAGTCGAAAAGACAAAACGGTAAATAATGAACAGAAGAAAGACTTTCAACCTGACTATAATTAGTGCAATAGCATTGCTTATTAGCTTTGCTGCCTGCGACGACAACAACAATTATTTTAATATTAAAGAAGCAATTGCCGCTGAACAGGAGCTGTTGGAGCGCTATTACGACGAAGAAATGGATAATAACCTTAGTAGATTGGATTCAACAACCGCTGTGGCAATTGATACGGTTGATCATCGCTTTGAGTCAGGTATGATGTTGTATCATACTCATATTGGAGAGGGAGATTCAATTGGAGCCTATAAAACCGTTGGTTTCAGGTATACAAATTATGCTATTGGTTTAACAAATGATACGATTATAATCGAAAATGATACGATTGTTAATGAAGTAACAAGGGAGTTTGCAAGAGAAAGCAATATTTATTCTAATACACCCTTCACTTTTACGACCTATCCAGTAGGAGGTGTGCCAGCAGCTAGTTCTAATGTATATGCTGGGGTTAACGAAGCAATTATGCATATGCGTTTGTTTGGAAAGGCAAAAGTGGTTATGCCATCTTCGCTTGCTGATAACCAATATCAACCACATGTTTTTGAAATCGAAGTGACAAGTGTTAGACGGTAGTTTAAACACTGTAAAATATTTTTTTAACCATCTTCATTACTGGAGATGGTTTTTTTGTAATATTTCTAGTATGCAATAATTTAAATTAATTTTTTATAGTGGTTTTTTATAGCATATTTAACCAAATTGATTGATTTAATGTTATCTTGCTTTCCGTTTTAAAATAAGGCTTTTTCAATTCCTTTAGCTTGAATAGAGCCTGAAAATAATAAAACGAAAACAAAATTGTTTTAATTATTTTATACACAAACTAAAAATGGGAGATAGGTCATTATCTCTGAGAATTAACTAATCAAAATTATGAATCAGCAGAAGAATTATGCATTGCCGATTTTTATGATGTTCCTATTATTTGGGATGATATCATTCGTAACAAATCTGGCAGCACCTATGGGTGTAGTTGTAAAGGAGCAATTTCAGGCTTCTAACTTTTTAGGCATGTTGGGTAACTTTGCCAACTTTTTAGCTTATGCTTTTATGGGAATACCAGGTGGTAAACTATTAGAAAAAGTAGGCTACAAAAAAACCGCACTATTAGCTATTGTTTTAGGTTTTGTTGGAGTTGGTATTCAATTCTTTTCAGGTGTTGCTGAAAGTTTCTTCGTTTACCTGTTGGGTGCATTTGTTGCAGGTTTCTCAATGTGTTTACTAAATATTGTGGTTAACCCAATGTTGAACACACTTGGTGGAGCTGGTAAAAAAGGTAACCAATTGATTCAGGTGGGCGCTACTTTTAACTCTTTGATGGGTACTTTAGTGCCATTACTTGTTGGTATGTTGGTAGGTGAAGTAACAAAAGACACTGCTATTAAAGATGTAAACCCAGTGATGTTTATTGCAATGGGTATTTTTGCTACAGTTGGTTTGGTACTATACTTTGTTAATATTCCAGAGCCTCATATGAAAGAAGGTGAGGAAGTGAAAGAAAAGTCAAAATACAGTGCCTGGTCATTCCGTCACTTTGTACTTGGAGCTATTGCTATTGGTATTTATGTTGGTGTTGAAGTTGGTGTTCCTGGAACGCTATTTTTCTTCCTTTCAGATGCTGCTGCTGGTGGTGTAGGTGCTGCTACTGCAGGTACAGTGGTTGCAACCTATTGGTTGTTAATGCTTGTTGGCCGTTTTGTAGGAGCGTCTATTGGTGGTAAGGTGTCAAGTAAAACCATGTTAATCGTTGCTTCAGCAGTAGGTGCCGTGTTGGCTTTAATGGCTATTATTTCTCCAACTTCAACAACTGTTTCAATTCCTGTATTCCAAAGTACTGCAAGTGGACTTTCATTCGGGTTGGCTAATGTGCCAATTAATGCTATGTTCCTTGTGTTAATTGGATTATGTACCTCAGTAATGTGGGGTGGTATTTTTAACCTGGCTGTTGAAGGTCTTGGGCGTTTTACTGCAGCTGCTTCTGGTATTTTCATGACCATGGTAGTTGGTGGTGGTATCTTACCATTAATCCAGAATGCTGTAGCTGATGGTATGGGCTACATGGTGTCATACTGGGTGCCATTCCTAGGTTTAGTCTATTTGTTGTATTACTCGTTAATTGGAAGTAAGAATGTAAATACTGACATTCCTGTGGAGTAATTACCAAAAAAATATAGTAATTTACGCCATGACTTTCTGTTTTCAGGAAGTCATGGTTGTATATAAGAAGATAATAAACTAAAAACGAATCAAATGAAAAAAGTATCTGTTGGCGTGGATATAGGTGGTACAAATACTGCCATTGGTGTTGTTGATGAATTAGGACACGTATTAACGAAAGATAGTATATCAACACCTTCGCATGGAGATATTAATGTGTATATAGATGATTTGGCTAAAGCAATTAATAAGTTGATAACAAATGCCAAGTTGTTAAATGAAGATATTGAGATTGTTGGGATTGGTGTAGGTGCTCCAAATGGTAACTACTATAGTGGAACAATTGAATTTGCTCCTAATTTATCATTTAAAGGAGTAGTGCCTGTTGTTCGCTTGTTGCGAGGTCATTTCCCTGATTTAAAGGCAATTGCTCTTACTAATGATGCCAATGCAGCGGCTATTGGTGAAATGATTTATGGTGGAGCAAAGGATATGAAGAACTTTGTGATGTATACACTTGGCACAGGTGTTGGAAGCGGTGTTGTTGTTAATGGTGATCTTGTTTATGGTCACGATGGTTTTGCCGGTGAATGTGGTCACACTACTTTAGTTCCTGATGGTCGTTTGTGTGGATGTGGAGCTAATGGGCACCTGGAGGCGTATTGTTCTGCTCCTGGTATGAAGCGAACAGCTTTTGAGTTAATGGCAAAGTATAATGCAGTTGATAGTCCCTTGGCTAACCATACATATAACGACTTAACGTCTAAGATGATTTATGATGCAGCTGTTGCTGGTGATAAAGTTGCCAATGAAGTTTTTGAATTAACGGGTCACTATCTGGGGCAGGGTATTGCTGATACGATTCACCACCTGAGTCCAGAGGCTATTTTCTTATTTGGAGGTCCAATGGCTGCTGGTGATTTAATTTTGAAACCAACAAAAGCAAGTATTGAAGAGCATTTGCTGCCAATATTTAAAAACAAGATTAAATTGTTACCATCGAAGTTGGATGCAGGTGATGCTGCTATCGTTGGAGCAAGTGCGTTGGCTTGGAAAGAATTGGATAAGTAGAATTTTAAGATAACATAATTAAACTGTCTTTAATTCATTTAAAGGCAGTTTTTTTATGCCTAAACTTTTTGTTTTAACTTCGCGATACAATTTTATGGCATTATGAGTAAGAAAAATGATATATATAAAGGAGCAATGGAGCTTTTTGTTGAAAAAGGTTTTGCTGCGTCAGTTAATGAGTTGATCGAACGTATCGGAATTGCGAAAGGTACATTATATCATCACATCAATAGTAAAGAGCAATTGATCATTGATATTTATAAACAATTGATGTTTGAGGTGGAGGAGCAATGTGTTAATATTTTAACGGAAGACCAGAAGGAAAATACCAAGCAGGTGTTTAGTGGTATTGTTAAGTGGTTTATAACGCATCCTGTTAAATTTCACTATATCAACATTTTTGAATCTAGTCCCTACATGAAGTTACACTTTGAGTTAGTCGAAGATACCAAGGAGGGACCTCGCCGGTTTATCATGCAAAAAGTGAATATGGGCATTCTGAAGGCTTATAAAACCGATATGATTGCTTTCTTCGATTTTGCTTTTACTCGTGCCACTGCAAATTATTTTTTATCACTACCTAAGCCATTAAAAAGTTTTAGTGAGGAATTTGACACAGCCTTTGATATGTACTGGGATGGTGTTGCTAAGAAACAAGCTGCGGAAGCTAAACTGTAGTACACGCTGATTTATTGGTGTTTGGTTGAATTTGTGTTGCGACGATTGTTAATAACTTCTTAAAAAATGTTAATTACTTCTTGGGCTTATTTTAGCCTATTAGTTAGAATTAACAGAATTTTAACGTTCAGAAAACCGACCTATCGGTCTAGTTTGTCATCTTTGCAGATAGAGGTTGATTGAGGGGGAAGATTGATCTGTTGATAATTTAAAATTTAATTTAAGTATTATTATAGCGTTCTAAATTAACGAATAATTTAATCAATCATGAGAAAAGTATCGAGATTATTTGCATGTGTGATTATGCTATTAGCACTATTCATTTTGCAAACAAATGCACAGGTAACAACATCCAGTATGGGAGGGCGTGTTACTGATGCAGAAGGAGTCATTATCGGTGCAACGGTAATTGCTACGCACACACCTTCAGGAACAACTTATGGTACCATAACTAACACTGAGGGACGATTCAATTTTAACGGTATGCGAGTAGGTGGACCCTATACGGTATCAGTTACGTATATTGGATATGGCGACTTTGTAAAAAACAATATTACATTGAGTTTAGGAGAGAATTATGTATTGAATGTAGTGCTTGACGATGAAGCAACGTCATTAGATGAAATCCAAGTAACTGCAGTTCGTACAAAATTTTCTAATGAGAAAACCGGAGCTGTCACCAATATCTCAAGCGAACAAATAGTTAATCTGCCAACAGTAAGTCGCAGTGTTATCGATATTACCCGCCTTTCGCCATATGGAGGTGATGGAATGAGTTTTGCCGGGGCTGATGGTCGTACGGCCAACTTTACAGTGGATGGCGCTAATTTCAACAATAACTTTGGTTTGAGTGATGCTCTTCCTGGTGGAGGTAATCCAATTTCTATTGAAGCAATTGATGAATTGCAAGTTGTGATTGCTCCTTACGATGTGCGACAAACAAACTTTATTGGTGGTGGTGTAAATGCGATTACAAAATCGGGTACAAACACATTTAAAGGAAGTGCTTACGTTTTTCATAGAAATGAAAATATGCGTGGAGATGCTGTAAAGGGACAGCAAATTGCAGGTGCGCGCGAAGAAGACCGTAATACAACCTATGGTTTCACTTTGGGTGGTCCAATTATTAAAAATAAATTGTTCTTCTTCGTTAATGGTGAATTGACAAAAACACCTACAGTTGCCAATCGTTGGAGAGCTTCAACTGATGGTGTTGCAGATCCTGATAATTTTATCTCACGCACTACTGAAGATGATCTTCAGATGGTTTCCGATTATGTGAGAAGTAATTATGGGTATGAAACAGGATCTTACAAGAGTTTCCCTGCAGATGAAAGCAATAAAAAATTGCTTGCTCGTCTTGATTGGAATATATCAAACAAACATCGTTTAGCATTGCGCTACAACTATACGATGAATGAATCATGGCGATCGCCTAATGCTTCTTCTATGGATGGAGGTACGCGAATGTCTGAAGCAAGAATGTCACAGGCATCGATGTCATATGCCAACTCAATGTACTCTATGGAAAACCTTGTACATTCATTCTCTTTTGATTTAAATAGTCGTTTAACGGACAACATCTCTAACCAATTTTTGGCAACATATTCGAAGCTTGACGATATTCGCGGAACAAATTCTGATCAATTTCCTTTTATCGACATTCTGAAAGACGGACAGGCATACCTCTCTTTAGGTTATGAACTCTTTACTTGGAACAATGGTGTTCACAATGATGTAGTGAATATTAAAGATGAGTTGACCTTTTATTTAGGTAACCATAAAATTTTTGGTGGTTTTGCCTACGAGTATAAAATGGCCGACAATGCTTATATGCGAAATGGTACAGGCTATTATCGCTATTCTAGCCTTGACGACTTCATGAATGGTGCTACACCTGAGATTGTAAACCTTACTTATGGTTATGATGGAGAAAGTAATCCGGCAGCTCGTGTAAGAAGTAATAAATTCGGAATTTATGCGCAGGACGACTGGAGTGTTAATGAAAGATTCAAACTTTCGTATGGTATGCGCCTAGAGGCACTTGTGTATAACAACAGTGACTTAATTACGAATCAAGCTATAAAGGATCTTGATTATTCTGGTCGTAGTATAGATACAGGAAAATGGCCTGATGCAAATATTATATTCTCCCCTCGAGTAGGTTTTGTTTGGGATGTATTGGGTGATAAAAACTTGAAAGTTCGTGGAGGTACAGGTCTATTTGCCGGTAACTTACCACTTGTATTCTTTACCAACATGCCAACCAATGGAGGTATGGTTCAGTACCAGGCGCAGATTAATGAAAGAAATGCGGCGAATAATGGTTTCTCAATGGATGTATTTAACGGAGGCCTTGTTACCGATGCTAATGGAAAAGCTACTATCTCAGCATTGCATGATAAATTGATAGGCCTGGGTTACCCATCAACTATTTCACCTGAAGATGGAACAGTACCTTCGTCTATTTCTGCTGTAGATCCTAGTTTTAAAATGCCTCAGGTATGGAAAACGTCATTGGCCGTTGACTATGCATTCAAAACATCTTTCCCATTCTCTGTAACAGTAGAAGGAATTTACAACAAAACAATTAATGGTGTTACGCTTTCCGATTGGAGTATTCCAAATGTAGGTGGTTTTGCTCGTTTTAATGGAGTCGATAATCGTCCGATTTATCCTGACGGCTATCGCACGAATACTAAGGCATTTATATTGGAAAATACAAGCAAGGGTTATGGCTGGTCAGCCAACATCACGCTTAATGCCCGACCTACAGAATGGATGAGCATGATGGCTGCGTATACACATACAGTGGCCAAAGATTTAACAGGAATGCCGGGATCTAATGCTGAATCAGCATTTACATACGTTCCTACAGTTGAGGGGCCTAATAACATTAAGTTGCATAACTCTCAATACACCACACCCGATCGTTTGATATTTTCTCTTACTACTCACGACAAGTGCGGTAATCACTACGGTCTTATTTATGAAGGATGGCGAGGTGGAAGTAACTACTCGTACATGACTGTAAACGATATAAATGCTGACGGTTACAACTACGATGCAATTTATATTCCAACCGACAGTGAGGTGGAAAATGGCGATTTCCGTTTTGTTTCTGAAGACGACAAGACACGTTTTATGGACTATGTGCATGCCAATGATTATTTGAAAGAAAATCAAGGCGACTATGCAGAAGCCTATAGTCTTTATTCTCCTTGGGTACACCGTGTAGACTTTAGCTATAAACATGATTTTAAGCTAAAAATTGGTAATAACGATCACAAGCTGCAACTTAGCATGGATATAAAAAATGTGATGAATCTGTTTAACTCAGATTGGGGTGTGGCTAAGTATCTGAATCCTGAGATAGGTTCAGAAGCCCGTATCCTCAAATACGAAGGTGTTGACGCGGACGGTGTTGCTACATTCTCTACTCCTTCATCAATACATGGTGATACTAAAACATTCACACCAAGCTACACCTTGGGTCAATGCTGGTATGCGTTAATCGGTATCAGGTATGTATTTAATTAATTTAAAAGTTTAGCTAATATGAAACGAGTCCCGAGAGACATTGGGGCGTGTTATATAAGTTACCAAAGAAAATTAAAATATAAACAGATGAAATTTAAATATTTATTCCCACTATTTATCGCAGTACTTGCCGCTTTGGCAAGTTGTGACGATGAGGAAACAATGACCTTGCTTGATGAAATTCGGGTATCGTCGTCGTTTGTCGCTATTCCTCAGGACGGCGGTTCTACATCTATTACTATAACGGCTAAGGATAGCTGGACTGTAGAGAAAGTAACTACTGATAAAGATGATGTTGAATGGTTAACAATTTCTTCAACCTCTGGAGGCGCCGGTGAGTCAGAAATTACATTTTCGGCTTCATCTGCTTTAGATGGTCGTGCTGCAGAGGTTCTGCTCAGCACCGATGATGTAACGCAGAGAATTAATATTATTCAAGGCCTTCCACAAATATCGGTGGCAACCATTGCTGAAGTGCTGGAGGCTCCTGATGGTAAAAATTTCCGGGTGTCGGGTGTTTGTGCCAGCATTAGCAATACAACCTACGGTAACTGGTATTTAGAAGATGAAACGGGAAGTAGTATTTATATATATGGTACGCTTGATGCGAAAGGTGGAGAAAAGAATTTCTTGAGTCTTGGCCTTGAAGTAGGTGATGAAGTAACCATTGAAGGACCAAAGTCATCTTACAAGGGCAGTCCTCAAATGGTGAATGTATCAGTTGTTGAAATCAATAAATCACTTGTGAAAGTTGATGCGGTTGAAAACGAAGTTCTTCCTGTTGAAGGTGGCGAATTTATTGCATACTTAACCTGCAAAGGAGAGGGTGTATCAGTAGAAATTCCTGAAGATGCGGAGTCGTGGTTATCCATTTCATCCATCCAGTCAGCAGGAACCAGTAGTGTTGTCACATTCAAAGCCGAGGCTAATGAAGGTGGAGATCGCGAAACTATTCTTACTTTCAGCACTACCGATGGCACTAAAAACTATACTGCAGAAACAACGTTAAGCCAAAAGGGAGCGATTGTAGATGCTAGCATAGCAGAGTTTTTGGCAGCCGAAGTGGGGAATACACAATACCGATTGGCAGGTGTTATTGCAGAAATTTCCAATGCTACCTATGGCAATATATACTTACAGGATTTCTCTGGCGAGACCTTCGTTTATGGTATTGAAGATTTCGGAGATAAAGGTTTGAAGGTAGGTGATATTATCACTATAGTTGGAAGACGTTCAGAATATAATGGAAGCCCACAAGTAAGTGGTGCCGTTTTGGAGAGTGCTAAAACTGTAACTCCACTGACAATTGCAGAGGTGCTGACTAAACCTGACGACTCCAATACCTACTTCATGGTTACTGCTGAAATTACCTCAATTGATAATGATGTATATGGTAATGTTTATTTAAAAGATGATAGCGGTGAAATATACGTGTATGGTTGTTATCCGGGTTATGGTGCAACTGGTGATGATCGAAAAGGTGTTATCGAGGCTAAAGGTCTTAAAGTTGGCGATACACTAACAATGATTGCTACCAAAAGTTCTTATAATGGAACTAATCAACTTAAATATGGATTCTATTTCAGTCACGTCAGTGCTGAATAAAGAATAATTTAGAAATAATAGAAAAGGCCGTCTCTTTTTAAATATTGAGACGGCCTTTTCTATTATAATCTTTTAATCCTTTTACATTTTTTTTGTCTTTAGTCTTGTGTCTCGATTTAAAACTTCTCATCATATTTAGTCCATAAATCATCGCCTAACTGCCATGCTACATTTACAACCTTGTTGCCCCAGTTGATGGTATAGCGTGTTAGGTGGGCAATGGTTTGCTTGCGCCCCATGCTCATGGCGGCAAGTTCCGTTTCTTTTTGCTTGGCAAAAATCTCTTTCTGAAGCGGCAATAACACTTTGTCTACATCGTGGCGTGCATCGTTCCAGCGCAGGCCAGCCAAGGTGCTCATGCGGTTAAACGCCCACCAGGCTGAGTTGCGGCTAAAGCCATTACGGCCAGGTGCTTTGTATGATGCAGGTAAATCGCTCACGCTGCAATAAATTGGGATATAGACTGATGTGGCAATGTTGTCCTGGGCCATCCATACTAATCCTCCGATTTCATCGGGCAGCCAGTCACGGCTTTGTGTGATGGTGCCATACATTGTATACCAACGTGCAATGGTGCGTTCGCCCAGCTTGCCCCAACCGCCATGGATATTATGTAAGTCATATTTGTCATAGGGAATAAACGGGTTGGCGTAAGGATGCGGAATGGTATCACCTTCTTCGGTTACTTTCTTCATATGACCAACCATGTCGTATGGTGTGTGTTCGTAATAATCTTTAAACACTTCAATCATCTTTTCCAATGTCACTTTATCATCGGGTTTAACCGAGAACGGGTAATCTGTAGCTTCAGGGTCTAAGCCTAACGAAGGAGCCATCATGCTTAATGCCCGCCATTCACGGCGGCGAGCAGCCATTGATTCTCTTCCTTCAGGTGCATAAGCGTAGGCAAATTTAAAAGCCTCCTCTTCTGGCTTCCACCAGGCACTGTCTTGTGCCATTTCAAACAGGTTATCCGAATATAAAAAGCTGTTTGCGTCAGTCGTATCCACTTCTAATATACGGGCGGCATTGGCATTAACACTCACATGGTTGTCGGGCACACGCTGAGCAACCCAAATGGCACCTACCTTACCTTTACCCGGACCAACAATTTCCAGGTGCCAAACTTCTTTCTTGTCGGCAATGGTCAGGCATTCGCCCCAGTCGCGATAGCCATATTCTTTGGTTAATTCATCGGTTAGTTTGATGGCTTCGCGAGCAGTGGTGCAGCGTTCCAGCATTAACTGAATCAATCGTTGACAATCAATTAATCCTTCTTCCGACACGAGCGATTCGCGTCCGCCAAAGGTTGACTCGCCAATAGCTAACTGTTTGGTATTCATGCAAGGATAAGCCGAATTAATATAGCCATAGGTATTTCTTATTTGTGGGATTTCTCCTACCGGTGTGTGTTTGTAGGCCGGCATTTTACGACTATCATCTTTTTCACGCGAATACATGGTGACTTTATCGCGTCGACCGTGTTTGCGAGCCGGAATAATATCCATCCACGCGCGGGTACGATGGCTGTCGTCGGTGTGTGAAGTCATTACCGAGCCATCGAAACTGGCTTGTTTTCCAACAGTAATAGTTGTACATCCTTCGGGTACGCCGCCTTCCCAGTCGGCTTTAATTTGTGAGGAAATCCACTGGGTGGTTCCTATTAAAAACAGGGCAAAAGCTACTTTTATCTTCATTGGTATTGTGTTTTCTAGAACTACAAAAATATAAAAATGAACGAGCAGACGATTGGAAAGAGAGGCTTTTATTCTTAAGCTTTCAGGAAGTGATATGCAGAAATGGCCGATTGATTAAGCTTAAGGAGTTAACGAATGACCGGTAGGAACTCGTACTTTGTTGGTAGGAACGCACGATTGGGGTGTAGGCGGCAATAAATAACCGGTAGGAATGCATGAACAGACCTTCGGAGGGCAAGATTCGACCTCCGGCATGTATGATTCGACCTCCGCAACCAGCAAGTGGTATCTAGGAACGAATAAATGGCCTGTAGGAATGCTTCATCAATAGGTTTGGTTTAGGAAGTGTATGAGAATACTGACAATTTGAAGTTTGGTGACTCTCAGGTTTTCTTAACTTTGTTACAAACATAAAATCTGATTTAGCTTTATGATGAAGAAGTTTCTGAAAATAACCGGAGGGATTGTACTGGGAATAGTAGTCTTGTTGTTGATTTTACCAACCATTTTCAAGGGAAAGATAGAAGGTATTGTTAAAGAACAAATCAATAACAATGTTAATGCCCGGGTTGATTACGAGCATTTTTCATTATCCTTAATAAAAGCATTTCCCAATATTAGTGTTGGCATGGAAGGACTAACTGTTGTTGGTAATGCACCTTTCGATAAAGATACCTTGGTGTCCTTGGGTGAGTTTTCTACCAAAGTAGGATGGTTAGGAGCCATTAAGGGTGAAATAGAAGTCAAATCGATTTTAGTTTCCGATTTAATGGTGAATGCTATCGTATTGCCCGATTCATCGGCAAACTGGGATATTGCAATGCCATCCGAAGCAGTTGAAGAAGAAGAGGAACAAGATGGTGAGGCATCGGCTTTTAAAGTGGTGTTGAAGTCGTTTGTTATCGATAATGCCAATATTAAATACACCGATAATACCATGAACCTGACTTCGGCTATTAAGGGTTTTAATATGCAGCTGTCGGGCGATATGTCAGAAGTGCAGACAAACCTGGATGTACAATCAGGTATTGAAGCAGTAGTTGTTGATTTTGACGGTATTAAATATGTGAATGGTGCGTCGGTTGGATTGCAAGCCAACATCGGAGCTGATTTGGAGAAAATGCTGTTTACCTTCCTTGATAATGAGTTAACCATAAACCGCATGGGGCTGCAGTTTGATGGTTCGGTAGCTGTGAAAGAAGACCGGTATGGCTTAGATTTAACCTTAGGTACGACCAAAACCGATTTTAAATCTTTATTGGCATTGGTGCCTGAGGAATTTCTAAAAGATTTTGATGGTCTGCAAACAGCTGGTAATATGCACCTGAAAGCTTCGGTTAAAGGTGATTATATTGACGAAGACCACTTGCCGGCTTTTAACCTGGACTTAGCTGTAGAAAACGGGATGATTCAATACCCTGACTTACCGGAATCGATTAATAATATTAATGTGAGCCTCCTGGTTGAAAATGAAGGTGGAAGTGCTGATAATACCATCACCAGTTTAAAACAGTTTCATTTCGAAGTGGCCGATAATCCTTTTGATGCTTCTTTTAGTGTGGTTAAGCCGGTTTCAAACCCAACCTTTAAAGGCAATGCTGTTGGAAGCATCGACTTGCAATCTTTAGCCAACGCTATGCCGCTGGATAGTTTTGATATTAAAGGATTGATAGAAACAGACTTTAGTATAGATGGCGATTATGCTATGATCGAAAAAGAAGAGTACGAGAAAATCAATGCGGCCGGACAATTGACCTTGAATGATTTTTATTATGCCAACGCCGATATTCCTCAAGGTATCTTTATTAAAAACTCTTCGATGACGGTTGATCCGCGTTCGCTGAAGCTGGAGTCGTTTAACTGTACCATTGGGCAAAGTGATTTTGAATTAAGTGGGACACTATCCAATTACCTGGCCTATGCTTTGCAAGATGGTACTTTGAAAGGACAATTGACGCATTACTCAAAACGAATTAACACCAACGAGCTTCTGGCTATGGCAGATGCATCGGAGGAGGAAGAGGAAGGGTCTGAAGAAGAGACAGGTGTAGTTGAAGTACCTAAGAATCTTGATTTCGTCTTTCAGTCGCAAATTGAGCAGCTGGTTTACGATAAGTTAGCTATTCATCGTGCCAATGGTAAGATTACTGTTAAAAATGGAGTGGTGAAGTTGAATGGTTTAAAAATGCAGTTGCTGGACGGAAACATGGTGATGAGTGGTCAGTATAATACCGCCAATATGGCCAAACCTTACGTTGACTTTAATATTGAAGGGACGGATTTAGACCTGAATATGGCTGCACATTCATTTAGTGTGGTTGATTCGCTATTGCCATTGGCTAAAAATACAGTTGGAAAGGTGTCGCCCAAGTTTGATTATAGCAGTGTGTTAGGAACGGATGCCACACCAATTATGTCAACCGTCAACGGAGGCGGCTGGTTGCGCTCGAAAAGTGTGGAAGTGTCGGGCTCTAAAATACAGAATACATTGGCTACAACGCTTAAAAATGAGAGTTATAAAACGATGAAAGCTGAGGATTTAAACATCAATTTCATCATTGATAAAGGTAATGTGATTGTAAAACCATTTAAGACCAAAGTAGGAGGCAAAATGGTTGAAGTGCAGGGAACCCAAGGACTTGATCAATCCATCGATTATAAAATAACCATGCCGGTGAGCCGTAAAGAAGTATCTAAAATGGCTGGTTCATTAGGTTTTGCTATTCCATCTTCGGGCGATGATTTAATTGTGGATGTTTTGGTCAAAGGAACCGTTCAGGAGCCCCAGTTGAGCTTCGGTTTGGACAAAGCGCGCAAGCAGGTGGAAAAAGACTTAAAGAAAGAAGGTGAGAAGTTATTGAAGAATTTTCTGAAAGGTTTTTAGAGAAGAGAAGTCGTTATTCGTGCATTAACAAACGATTTTGATACGTTAGTGGAATCAATTTTCAATTTTAAACGATAACTGCTTACTTAGAACTATAGCAGGTAGAGTTTAATGAACGCAATTGAAAACAACATGGGGAAGAGAATACTAATATTAGCACCGGTTTTAAGTGATTTACCACAGATTGCCCGGTATTCCGATAATTTGGTGTCTTTCTTTAAGGAATTTACTGAAGAAGGTGAGAAAGCTGATATATTGACATTTGACGATAAAAGTCATCTTGATTGTTCATTTGATCGCTATCAGTTAGATGATTATCAAAAGGCATCTGAAGTTATTAATAAAAACTATGATGCATGTGTTTTACAACACCACCCCGAAGCTTTTGGAGGGCGGAATGGCGATTATATTTTAGCCTTGGTTGATCAGTTGAACGTACCACTTATAACCGTTTTTCACACGATAAATAGTGAACCTGAAGATCGAGAGAAAGCTGTGATTAAGAGTCTGGCTAACAGGTCGGAAAAGGTTATGGTTTACAGTCGACTTGCCATTGAGTTCTTGGAACATTACTATAAGGTTAACAGGGATAAAATTCTACGTACTGACTATGGTGTATCCGTATTTGATTCATATTCAACCGAAGAATTAAAGCAAGTATTGAGTGTTGATTATCAAAAAACAATCCTGGCATGTGGGGCAATGGAGCCTACAAGCGGTTTCGAAACCATCATCAATGCTTTGTCGGCGTTGCAAAAGAATTATCCAGAGACAGGGCTGGTGCTTATTAATACCAGTCATGATAAAAGTGCAAGCAGTGAATATCAGAAGTTATTGAAGCGACTGGCTGCACAAAGAGGAGTGGCTGAATTGCTTACTTTTGTCAACTATCATGACGTTAAGGACAATATAGAAATGTTGATGAATGCAGCGGATGTGTATGTGGCATCTGGCATTAACGACAGGGTGTTAGAAGATGCTTTTTTAGCAACAGCGGTGTCAAGTGGAGCGACTGTGTTATCAACGCCTACGTGGTATGCAAAGGAGTTGTTGGAAGATCAGAAAGGTGGCTTTTTTGCATTTCGTTCGATTAATGAACTGACTACTGAAATAATCCACATGTTCAGGAGTTTGAATGAAGCTAAAATGTACCGTGAAAATGCCTCACTTTTTGGGGCGCAAAATTCTTGGGCAGTTATTGTTAAGAAGTTTAAGGAGATGATATCAGGCATTGATATAAACAAAGGAAAAGTTCTTTCAGAGCGAGTCTCTTTTACGCCTGTTATTTTGCCGGAAATCAATTTAAATCAATTGTTTTTATTAAATAATTGTACAGGTTTTGTAAATGCTTCAACCTATGGCATACCTGATTATGCTTCAGGTTACTCGTTATTGGCTAATGCCATGGCTATGCAAGTTCTGGCAAAGGCAAATGCACTAAAGCAAAGCAATGATACGATTAAAGGAATCAAACAATGTATTGGTCTTATTAAACTTTTTAGAAAAGATAATAGTTGGTCATCGTCATTAAATCCTCAACTCCAGCCAGCAAGTGATGTTTCAGAATATGAGCTGGGCTACACAGTTTGGGCGCTAAGTACCGTGTATTCTTCCATTGATGATAACGGAGTAAAAGATGTAATTTATGGCCTGGTATTGCAGCTTATTTCAGAAGTAGATTTCACGAATAGCAAAGCCATAGCGGCTGTATTAATTGGGCTTGTCGAATTACTACGGAAGGAGCATAGTAATCCGGATTTGGTTGAATTGATGAAAAAATGGACACATCAACTAAAGGCATTGTTTCCTTCAGATGCCTATCAAGCCTGGCAATGGCACGAAGATGAAGTGTCTGAACACGTCGGACTCGTTCCTTTAGCACTGATGTATGCTTATGAATTATTGAAGGAGGAAGAATTGTTATCCATCGCTAAGCGAGCTATACGTTTTGTTGAGCGTCATGTGTTTACTGACGCTCGCTATAATCCAAAGATTCGTGGTAGAAAGAAAGATATGGCAGAATCAGGAGTTACAAGTAGTTCATTTGCAACAGATACATACATTATAACCGAAGTTTATACAAAGCTTTTTGAAATTACACGAGTTGAAAAGTATTTAAATATGGCTACTGCTGCTCATAATTGGTATTTGGGTGATAATACTATTGGACGTAGTTTGTATGATATTGCTTCTGGCGGATGTTATGATTCATATAGCGGACGAAGTGTCAACCCTTTAATGACAACTTCAAGTACTGCTGCTTACTGGTTGTCGCACTTCGCTATTCACGACGCCTATTTCGATAAGATTCTGTCAGATTTCAGTACATGACAAAAGTATAATTAATTGAAAATCAATTAATTAAGTAGTTAAATTGCTTGCTTAAAACCTTGATATTCAGTATCTTACAAAA
>NZ_JAFMVC010000031.1 GCF_025499605.1 Carboxylicivirga litoralis
TAAAGATTTGTTATCCATCAATTATTCCTTTGATTGATAATTCGGCCCTTTTTTTCCAGGTATACTTTTCCTTTAAATCATCAAATGCTTGTTCTGATAACCGAACTCTTAAAGTTTCATCGGCGCACTTTTTTAAAGCCTCATTCCACTCTGTTGTTTTATCTGGCGATACCAAAATAGCGTTATTTTCATTTAATACTTCGCGTAATACAGGCATATCAGAGCAAATGATACACTTCTTTGAAGACATATATTCAAAGATTTTAAGCGGAGACATGTATTTAGAAGATTCATGTCCTTTGTTTTCAACCCAAACTTCTCTCTGATAAGGAGCCAGTAAAACATCACAAAATGAACGATAAATACCAACTTCAGAAGGTTCAACAAAACCATAGAAATTCAGATTTGACAAGTCATTTAGCTGAGTTCTCCAGTATTCAACATCTTGCTGACGTCCGCCAACAATATGAAAATCTGCATCCGGATTGTTTTTTGCCATTTCAATAATTACCTCAACCCCTCTTCCCTGGTATAGATGACCAAAATAACCTACCTGCAATACTCCCTTTCGGCCATTCCACTTCACATTATGCCCAAGCGGATCGACTGGTATATCAGCAGCATCGTGAAGCACCAAACTATCAATGCTTTTCTTAAAGTGAATAGCAAACATCTGTTCCAAAACCTTTGAAATGGCCACAAAGCGTTGAAGGTTATTAGCCCTAAATATTCGCTTATAGAAATAACCCATAACACCATTAGAATCAGCAAATGGTTTATGTGCCTCAATTATAAAGGGCATATTAGTAAATGACAAGTAAACTGCTGGTGTTTCACATCGCGTATAAACTAAGTCGGCATTAAAACGTTTAGCAAATTTAATCGCTTCAATGGCAAACAGGTGCATTTTACCTTTTACACTTCTTAGTGGGATTTTCTTGATGCGAAAAGCATTCTTTACTCCATAATATGAGTACACATCATTGATGCCCTCCTCTTCATTTTGAGGAGAATCAAAAGTTAGTAATGTAACATCATGCCCCAGTAATCCAAAAGCCTGACACATTTTCATAACATGAATGCTATTGGCCGTTTTACTTGGCACATATGAATTTGCAATGTATAGTATCTTCATTGTGATACTCTGTTTGTAAATAGATTATTTGATATCTATCAATTTATTCAAAAACATGAATATTGTAAGTAATGAACTTATAAATACAAAATCCTTTTTTATTATCGCTTCCAAATGATCATTCAAATAATGTTGATTAAAACGCTCTTCTATTAAATGATTCTTTGAATTTATTACCTCTCTTATAAAATCAATATTTGGGCTTTGACACATCCATTCCGCCACGTTTTTATGACTCCCTTTAAACCATAACGATTTTCCTGTCTTTTTATACAATTTCATATCTGTCCGCCACAGCGCGTCTTTCATAATAGCAAAGACACCTTTGCCCCTGCCTTCAAGCCCCCAAGGAGTGCGTTCAAACCGAACTTTTCGAAGGCTCTTCATCACTTCTGCCGCTGCTTCCTTATACAAAATTCGATTATCACGCATTTCAAATGGCAGAGCCAGAGAAAGATCAGCTATATCATTATTAACTAGAGGACTTCTACCTTCAACCTGACCATAAAAATTGGTCCAAGGCTCATTTTTATTTAAACGTCGCTGACGACAATAGAAATCAAAGGCATCACATATATCACCCAAGTCATTCATATCTAACAAATCAAGGGTTTCAATAAATGAATCCTTCAGTTGTCCATTATTCTTCCTATATACCTTACTAACTAAACTTTCTTCAGCTGGTTTATACAATGAATAGCAATATTCTTGCTTATCTTTAATCGAACCATTTTTAAACCTAGCGTGGTTTTCAGCCCCATCCATATAGGTAAAAGCATCTAAAAACGTTGATATAAAACCGTTTATATTAACATCAATATCAGACAAACCTTTATAAGCATCGTAATACCATGAGCTATACATAGGCAACATAGGTGCCTTACTCAAATGAATGTCTGCATAGTTAGCAATAAAACTATTTGTATGTATCTGAATATTTTGACTGTTTGATAATCCTAAGGTTTGGTTTATTTTTTGGGATATATGTGTAGCATCCGAATTACTATAACCTGTATAAGTATACGATAAAAACTCCTTATTATACTGACTGGCAAAGAACAAATTCCACCGAGAATCAAGTCCTCCTGAATTGGCTACTGCATATGAAGCATCAGGTTCATTGAAGCTTTCAACAACAGCCTTTTTAATTACCTCAACCGTTTGCTCTTTGGCTACTGAATAATTACTGATCGTTGGTTCTGGTTTATACTTCCAATACTGTTCAACTAAAGCGATTGAGTTAGTACTCAAATCAATTGTTATTATTGAAGCAGGAGAACATAGCTCAATTTCATTCAAATAGGTGTTACCCCAATGCATGTATCCAAATTGAAGCAACTGCCCGATTGCTAATTCATTTATTGATATTACAGAAAGTTCTTCAACAGCCTTCCAATAATCGTCTGTAATCAGCCAATTATCCCCCTCTTGCATCAAAAACAAATCCATCATACCATGGCGGTCATTAAATACATAAAGCAATTGCTTTTCTTTATCTAAAAACCACCCTTTAAAACTTCCATTTAATTCTTTTAAAGCTTCTTTACCTTTTTTGCTAAACTCATTAACTACAAACTCTTCGACATCAGAACGTTTTTTCCCAAATAGGAATCCATTAAAATAAATTTGCGACAATTGAAAAAGCTCACTTCGTTTAACAATCATAAACATGGTATTTAGTCTTTGGTTTTATCTGTGATTGGCAATATTCCATCACCTCATCGGTAAATTGATGAAATAAAGGTCCAAAAGCATGTTGAAAACCTTCCACCCCAATATCCGAGGTATTGGTTTCGATATGCATCACTTTACCCTGTGCATTAAGAGCTAAATCAAATCCTATTAGCCGACAGTAATAATGAGATACCGCTAACTCCTTTGCCAATTTATAGACATCATCAATATATGGTGGAGCTCCCATCTCTTCAAACGACTTAAGTCCTTTAATTTGTTTGACTTTCACACCCCATTTCCCCATTCCTTCTTTAACAAATCGTCCATTTTTAATACCGACAAAGAGACCTCCCCTGGAAACATTATCTACCCGACTATTTTTAGCTCCGATACGCAAATAACTATATAATATATGTATTTGATTATCAACAACAGAACGATATGTAAATACACGAAACGTATTAAGTGATGATGGGTTCAATGCTTTATAAAACGGATGTTGTTCCACACATTTTTGCACCAAAAAATCCTTCTTGAACTTTTGCTCCAATAATTTGAGTGACAAGATTTCATGGTTATCATTAACCAATTGCCCCTGGTCATTTCTGTCAAACATTTCAACCCCCTTACCGCCATGTACCTCAATTGTTTTTTTAATAACAACACCATCAATATCTTTTAGAATTTCATCCAGATCAATTGATTGCTTTCGAAGCTCTTTTTTATCATTAGAATAATAGATACCATTTATATTTCGAACATAGATAGTTGGTATATTTTCAGGTTTGTTAATCCAATCTATTTGAGCTTTATCCTCATAAGAAAGCGCAAACTTACGGTTATTTAAAGTTGGCTCGATTATAGAAAAGTACAAATCTGAAGGAACAATATCTACATCAAAATACCCTAAAAATCCAGCTGCATTTCTCACATAAATATCCCTGATATCAACCCCAAATTTCCCCCACTTCTTTCTGTATTTCTTCAATTCTTCAGCAGTAGGTTTATACAATATCTGCCCATTTTGGGGTTCAAACTTTTTTGCTAACTCAACATTTTGTTCAACAAAATATTCATAATGCAATACACGATAGGCTTTGCGCGCAAAGGCTGACAAATACCCTAACATTTGATACTTTAAATTCATAAGCCTTCCCTTTCAATTTATATTGGTTATGTTTTTAATCGTTTATTGCAATAAGCCATAACTTCATCTGTATATGGCATGTCAAAATCCAATATTCTGACATGGTAAAGTACTTTAGCCGATTCAATGGCAATTTTATTTCATCTATCCCAACAACACTCTCAAACTCCTCGAAATCAATACAATTAAACTTACTCATAAAAGCTCCCTTGTTATTGGCGCCAGACAATCGCAGATAACTTTCAGGAGTAACCCCAATTATACGGCCGCCATTTTTACGGCCATCAACAATGCTGCCCATCGCAACTACCCTAAGCGCTACGTTCAGTACTTCTCTTTGATTATCTAATAGCGAGCAAAGTCATCACCCTCAAAGTATTTATCGATGAAGGATTAAACTGTATAAAAAATGGGTACTGCCGGACGTATGTTCACTTAAATTTGCTCAATAAATAACCCAATGTCAAGCCATCGCCGACTTTATTGTTGTAATGTCCATTTATTCGTTAGAAGACTTGACTATTACCTAACCCTATGCGATTCAACCGACTGATTAACTTCAACTTCTGGCAACTGTTCAAGTAGGTTTGTAGCCTTCCCTGAAAATGTATCCGACTATTCTAACCAACATTATATCTCTTGCTTTATTTATGATTTATAGATATGGTACTTTGTTTTACTTTGTAGCTGCTTTTGGCAATACTCTATCACTTCATCTGTAAACTTGTGAAACAGCGGCCCAAGCATATATTGCTGGCCTTCCATCCCAATATCTGAGGTATTTGTTTCAATTAATCGCACTTGGCCTTTTTCATCAACAGCTATATCCAATCCTAAAAGTCGACAATTATAATGGTATGATGCAACTTGCTTTGCAAATGCCCACACTTCATCAATTTTATATGCCTTACCCAATTCAGCAAAGGTTGCCTGATTTCCAACTTGCTTTTTAAATTCACTTTTTTTTGTCATGCCTTGTTCTGAAAAGGTTCCATCTTGGTTTAAACAAACAAAAACACCGCCACTGGAAATATTGTCGATTTGCATATTGGGTGCGCCAATACGTAAATAACTATAAAGGATGTAAATGAGATCATCCTTCACAGAACGATAGGTCACAATGCGAAACGTGTTTAATGATGTCGGATTAAAAGCCTTATAATAATCATGTTGAACTAATCGCTCTTGTACTAGAAAATCCTTAATATATTTTGATTCCAGGTAGTCAAGTGATAACTCCTCTTGGTGACGGTTTATCAACACCCCATTATTTCTATCTAATATTTCAACCCCTTTACCACCATGTTCTTCTATTGACTTTTTTACTATTATACTATCGATTCCTTCTAATAACTTATTTAAATCAATTTTATTCCTATCTATTACAGAGCCATTACTCATATAATAAACGCCGTGTATATTTCTTAAATAAATTTTAGGCACATGTTCCTCTCCATTTATCCAATCAATTCGGCATTTATCTTCGTATGCCAATGCATACTTCCGGTTATTCAATAAAGGCTCTATTATTCCAAAATAAACATCCGATGGTACAATTTTTTTATCAAAACTACCTGTGAACAATACTGAATTTCGAACATGACATAAATTACAGAACCGGTCCAGTTGCCCCCAGTATTTTCTATACTCTGAAACATCGCTTCCAGATAACTTGTAGAATGTACTGACTTCTTTTGGTGTATAACTATTAGCTAACTGGGCATTATCCACCTTCATATATTTATATTGGACTATCCTATCTACTTTTTTTATAATAGCCGTTATAAATTTCCAAAACCAATGTCTCAATGTCATACGAGTGCTCACTAATTATTTGACAAAAAAACTAGTTCCCTGAGATAATCTCACGTATTCGCTCTATTTCTAACCGCCGTTTCTTGGATGATTTTTCCATTATTAATCTCAACTGATTAGCAATAAAAAACAGTTTACGAACTTTAGGCTTACGTCCAAATGCTGAGCCATACAATTGTTGGTACCGTTTAACCTCTTTTACAGCTTTATCGTTGCGCTTATTGGGACCAAACACTTCAATCGATTTAGATAAGTAATGTTCGCGATATCCCCCAAGAAAATACGGAATATGCACAAAATCACACTCTTCAAGAAATCGATTCCATAAATCAACATCCATCGTATAATGCAATTCGTTGTTAAGTCCTCCAACTTTAAAATACAACTCTTTGGTGAAGAATGTAGTTTCCTGAGGAATCTTTAGAAAGTATTTAGATTCCCATTTTTTGAAAGATGGCCCCTCATTAATTCCGATGACTCTATCATCCTTATCAAGTATGGTTCGATCGCCATAAAAAACATGTTCTCCTTTATGCGAATTATAATAATGAGCTATCAAATGTAACGTTCCTGAGTATAGCACATCGTCAGAATTTAACCAATTAAGAATAACGCCAGTTGCCCTGTCAAATCCCTTATTAATAGCATGACTCTGACCATCATCAGGTTCACTGACCCAATAACTTAGATGCTCTTCATACTTCTTTATTATATCCACACTTCCATCCGTGGAGCCTCCATCAATTATGATATATTCCAGGTTCGGATAGTTTTGGTTAATAACCGATAAAATGGTTCTCTCAAGAAATTCCTCCTGATTATATGATGGGGTAACAATTGTTATTTTGGGGTAGTTTAGTTCTTTCACAGCTTATTGATTTAGGTTATAAGGTATTTCTGTTTAATTTAAGCATTTTCTCTAACAATTGAAATCTGTACTTTCATCAGGCTAGCCTTTTTATGCAGCGACACAACTATCCCAATTATTGTCCCCAAATGCCCTTATCTTTTTTCCGAATGATTTTAAAATACTGAATTGGGTATATAAAGACACCAATTATTAAACAAGCTACAGTCGCCATAATCACACCAACAACACCAAAATGTTTAGCAAGCATAACTGATAGCGGAATATTTACAACGCTAATTATTATCGATAATAACAACTGAAGCTTAACTTTTCCTACACCATTAATGAAGTAAATAAAAACATTACTCCAAGCTCTAATTAAAACAAATACGGCCATGAATAAGGATAACTGCCATGATATTTCTACTTTATCGCCTAACCAAACTTTATAAACCCATGGCGAAGCAAAAAACATAACGACAAGGCCTAACGCAACTAATGACAGAAGCTTGAGAAGTCGCATAATGGATTGGCGAACCCAATTAATCTCTCCTTTTGTATAGGCATCTGTAAAGGCGGACCAAAAGGGTACGAGGATAATAGAAAAACCCATATCTACAATTCCGAAGAACTTCCGAGCTGCTTCATAACCAACAACTTCCTCTGGGCCCAACACCCGAGTTATAATTATATTGTCAGTCGAAAATAGAATTAATACAGAAGTTTGGATAATAAAAAATTTCACTCCCAGGTTAGCAAGGCCTTTTAATAGTTTTCGATCAACATATTTTAATGATGGTCGAATAGACTTATAGGAGTTATTGTAATAATACAACGAAAAACCAACTAACAGAACTACCGGTAATGAACCATGAATAGTGACAACATAGACCAAAGATGATTCGGCGTAATTAATCAACAAGATTATCGCGATAAAGAATAAAACACTAGAAAGGAAATCTATTAAATCACTAAAGGCAGGCTTCTGATCAGCCTCAAAAACGGTGCGTAGCAATCGCAAAACAAACTTAACACAAAAAAAAGTAACAAATGAAAATAACGAGACCTTTAAAATGGAAGGAGAGACATCCTGCACATTGAATACACTATTCCAATCAATCCAAAAGATAATAGGAACCAAGACAATGTAAATGCCCAGCGAAATTAAAGAAATAACAAAATAAGTACTACTAACATACTTCTTTGAATCTTCTATATTGTTTTGGGCGAGGCTTTCTGCCAGCTTATTTCTTAGGCCATTGCCAAGTCCAATATTAAAAAAACTTAACCACCCGGTAAATGAACCAATAGTTAGCCAAACTCCATACCAGGCATTGCCCAAGTATGATAAAGTAAGGGGGAATCGTATATAGCCAATAAGCAAACCGATCCCTTTAAGCATAAAAGATACAGCAACATTTTTTTTCAGAAGAACAAAACGAGAATCTCCCTTATTCAGAAGATTGGAGATTGTCTTCTTCAACTTGCTTATTATTCTCATCAATCCATTTATTATAATAGTACCTGTCAAATAGGAAAGCAATCGTCAATCCATAACAAAAAATTTCATAATACACCTGCGTAACATTAGCCCACAAGTAGATGAGTATTCCAGCTAAACTTCCCCAAAAATGGGTTCTAACAGCTGTTCTATAAAAACGCCTTGCAATCATTAACCAAAACGAAAAAGCAATTATACTTCCTACGATACCGTATGAATATAGGTGAGCTAAATAACCAACATGAATTTGAGAACTTCGTCCAGCAATGGCTGCAATAACTTCATCCGTCAAATGAACGCCTGATCCAAACCATGGATTTCTGTAGAAAAACTTATTAAAAATCTCAATAGCCAATAGGCGTGTTGAAGCAGAATCAGATAAAACTCGTTCTCTAACATATGCCTCAAGGTCGAAATCTGAAAGATAAAGGCCTCCCACAAATACAACACCAACCAATGCAATAGCGCCTGTAATGATCAATACGGACTGAACTTTACTTTTCCGTATTTCTATTAACGGCAAAAGAGCTACAAAATAGGCTAATTGGGCATATCGATAATTATTCCCAAATGGTACAATGAAGGCAAACATTACTAGAAGAAGCAAATAGTATTTCTTTCGCCTAATTGCGTGTGAAGTAACAATGGCGACAATAGGCAAAAATGAAATTGTTTCCTGCAGATTATCTAAATAACCAAAAATAGACACCCGCCGAATTTCAAAACTATTTGTCAAAGCCCCCATCATGCGTGTGTACTCAACAACCTCACTCGGTGTAAGAAAAAATGGATCACCAATAAGTTGTATAACTGATACACCGCAAGCAACCGCAACCACTCCAATCAAAATCAGACGAACATGTCGAATCAGCGTATCTGGTATTTTATAATTATCTATAACATAAATAAAGGCAACAATATTAAAATAGGGGTTTACAAAAAAATCATGTACAAATCCTTTACGCTCCAAAGTTCTTTGATTAAGAATAATATCCCAACCCAGGTTATAGAGATAAACTCCTAAAGCAAAAATAAGTAAGACATCAATGGTAGAATACTTTACTCCTTTTCTTATCATCAAAATAAAAGCCAAAATGGTAACAGTTGCACCATAAAGCTTATTAAATCCCATGTCAACAGTATGGTAGCTAACAAAGGCTACCAGAGGAGCAAAAGCCAACGCTATAAAATACAGGTATAAATAGCTGGTTATCTTATACATTCTTTTTTTGGTTTTGCTTTAAATAATACGATGAATAATTGTAATATCTATTTCTGGATGCCTTAACACCATTAAGCAAAACCGTAACCTTTTTTCCTAGAGAATTTTCTAACTCATTTAACACCTCCGTAAACTCCTTCTTCAAAGTATAATTGACTCGTAAGACAACCATAACTAAATCCGCCACTTGCCCTAGAGATAAACTCTCAGCTGTTACTGAGGTAGGAGCTGTATCTGCAATTATATAATCGTATTTCTTTCTTAACTCCTGAAGCATTTCCCGACATTCTTCTGATTCAACCAGTTCGGATGGATTTGGAGGTAAAGGTCCTGTAGAAATATAATGAACATTGCTTCCCTCACGAGTCTCAATAACTTCATCCAAATCAACCTGCGAGGATAAATATTCTGAAATACCATGTTTTTTACTTCCAAAAAAGTTGTGGCTTAAATCACCTTTGCGTAAGTCAAAATCGAGAATAACCACCTTTTTACCTAAAGCACCTAGTGCATGGCCTAAATTATAGGAACAGAACGTTTTTCCTTCACCAGGCATTGTCGAAGTAAACAAAATAATTCGGCCTTTTTTCTCATGCTGCCAAGTCCAAAAACCAAGATTTGTTCGCAATTTCCGAAATGCCTCTGCAGCTATAGGTTGGCTATCGTTTTCTTCAAATAGTCTTTTGTGTCCATTCGAACTTAAATAAATCTGTCCTAAAACTGGTGATTCAAATCCAAGCCGATAGTCATCAATATCACTTACTTTTTCGAAATAGGCTTCATGTATTAGCATATAAACTGTTGAAACAAAAAGCCCTAGAAAAATCATTAATACGATATTTCGTGCTTCTTTTGGAGCTTTCATTTCTTCATATGCCGGATAATCAATTATTTCATAATCAGGCAGATTAGATGCCTTAGCAATTTGTGCTTCTGAACGCTTTTGAATCAAGAATGTATAAATTTCATCGTTTAGGCGGAAATTGCGCTCAAAACTTGTCAGGTTACGTTGTGTTTCTGGTAAACTGTTTAATTCAGAGTTTAACGTTCTTAACTTTTGTTCTAATTGTTGCAAAGCTAAACGAGAAGCATCTAATTCATACTGAAGGTTAACTAAAATGGTATTTTTTAGGTTTGAAATTTGAAAATTAAGCTCTCTCAGCTGTGGGCTTTTTGCTTGTCGATTCTCCATTAAATGATTAACTCGTCCAATTAGATTAATGTATTCATTTAACAGGTCATTTAACACCTGATTATTTAAATCGGATATTACGGTTACAGAATGCGCTGAAAAATCTTTATCATTCTGAAAGTTTTCATTCAGAAACTCCAAATTACTTATGTGCGCTTCCATTTGATCTTTCTCGGTATTAATCACCTGTAAATTATCGTAAATCTGCCCGGCTTTTAAACTCACATCCACAACTTGCCTGCGCGTTTTAAAATCCTGCAGCGACTGCTCAGCCAAGCTTAATGAGTCGTACACCTCGTCTAATTGCTCATCAATAAAATCAATTGTTGAAAAGGCTATGTGATTTTTTCGTTGTAAATCATGTTCAATTATCGTCTCCACATATCTGTCTAAGAAATCCTTACCCTGCTGATAATTGTTAGCTACCAAGCTAATATTGACTGCTGTAGCATCTATCTGGGTAGCTTCAATCAGTAGATTATCTTTATAATCATTTACCAATTGACGGTTACTTCTGGATAAAAAATAATATTTCTTACCTATAAGCTTTTCTACATCAACACCATCTTTTAGTAAAATTGTAAAATTAAAATTCTCATTTTCAACCGGATCACCAAAACGGTATGTATGGTGAAACTCCCAATCCAATACTTCCTGTTCATTTTTACCTGTCAAAAAGTTATGAAGAGGTGCTACCTCCACCTCACAACTTAGCGAATAAAGTTCTTTTGAAAGAATATCAATCTCTATTTCAACGCCTGTTAACTGCAAATAGTTTTTATCTAATATTACCTGAAAAGGAGAAGAGGTATATAGATTTTGGTCGTAAAGCAATTTACGCTGGTAATAAAACACGCTAAAGTTTAATTTTTCAACTACCTTTTCCAACAAAGGGCGTGCATTCAATGATATTAAACTATTCTGAAAAGTATTCCGACCACTAAACAACTCCGATCCAGGCATAAAACTAGATGGGTCGACACTTTGTCGGCCATTTTCATGCACCACAACCTTTGACATGATATTGACCAAAGGCTCGGAAAATTTATTGTAAAAGACGCCTATACAAACCGCAATTGCTACTGAAGCCAGATATAGTTTCCAGTATTTGGTAAGCTTGTTTACAATACTCTTCAGGTCATTTATTTGCTCGGTATCTGTGCTCATATAATTATTTTACATATTCCATTACCAAAATAAATGTTGTTATTGAAGATAATAACAAAGCATATGGAAAGGTATCAATTCCCCACCTTCTTCTTCTTAATGGTTCAACATATACCACATCATTCGATCTCAAATTATAATATGGCGAATCAAAGATTTTCTCTGTAGTTAAATCAACAACAGCTTTAGTTGTATTGTTTTCGTGTTCTCTAATAATAACAACCTGCTTTCTATTACCAAATTCCTGAATATCTCCGGCCATTCCTAAGGCTTGTAATATATTAATATGGTCACTTGAGTAATAGTATCGGCCAGGTCTAGACACATAACCAATTAAGGTAATACTCTTATTGACAAAGTTTATTTTAACCGATGGCTGATATAAGTAATCCTCAAGCTGTTTCTCCATATAATCACCTGCTTCTTCAATACTAAGGCCTGATATCTTTACTTTCCCTATTACAGGTAGGTTAACATTACCATATTCATCAACTCTATAGGAGATAATAGATAATCCCTCTGGTGTTGTTGTATTATAGAATCCACCCCGTTCGCGTTGTTGAAGAAAGTTTGAACCTTCACGATCGGTGCTTATTACTTCGATGTAAACCTCATCAAAAGGTTGAATAATCTGTCTGCTTTTATGTATATTATACTCTGTATCAATATACTTATCTTCTATGTCATCTTGAAAATACACCACCTCTTTTTGAGGAACACAAGCTATACTGCAAATGACAATAAAAAGGAAGGGAAAGATTCTTTGCATGTAATTGATTATTAATTTTTAGCCAGTATCTAATTTAAAAACATTTCTGAGCATTAACTTCTTTATTTTATTAACTCCCTATATTACTTCACCAACAGTTCAAATACTTACATGAGTTATAATAAAGTCCCAGAAAAATAACGGGGGCATTTAGCCCCCGTTAATCATTATTAGAAGTAACTTTAATGCTTAATGAGAACTTTTGCAACTTTATTTATACCTGTCTTAGTCGTATAGCTAATTATATATACACCATCAGGTAAATCTGATACCGGAATAAAATTAACACTACTATTCGCATTCAATGCTTTTACAAGTGTTCCTGTGGCATTAAATAAACGCACATTAGTAATGCCAATATTGCACTCTATTTCTGTATTGGCCGGAACGGGATAAAACATAACACTTTCCTCTTTTTGGTCATCAAAACCCGTAGCCAATGTAAATTGAACATCAAGTACTACATCTTCTGTTAATCCTTGTATCAGATAAGTATAGGTGCCATCATCATTGTCATCAATGTCTGAAACACGATCTTCTCCATCAAATGTTAGGCCTCCAACAACATTACCATTATCAGGAGTTATTGTCACTTCCAAACTTTCTCCATCAACAATCTGATATTCACCCTCATGACTCACAGCACCTCCTGGTCCTGCAACGATAGTCACAATATTATAATGAATAAACTGAACTTCAAGTGTTGAAGTTTCTGTAACATTACTGATTACATAATTATAACTACCATCATCGTTATTAACTATTCCGGATGTTACATCAACACCTTGCATCACCACACTACTTATTTTATAATTAGCATCTGGTATAATCACCACTGTAAGCTCCTCACCTGCTAAAAGTTCATTATCGCCAAGTGGACTGACAGTACCACCTGTACCGGCACTAATCGTTACCACCTCAAACTTTGTAAATGCAATTTCTATATTAATATCTTCGGTATGCCCTTGGACCAGATAACTATAAACACCCGTATCTTCGGTTACATCACCCATCACATCATTGCCATTAGCTTGTATTTGAGTGAACTTGTATCCAAGATCAGGCGTAATATATAGTGTTAAATCCTCACTTTCGAATAGTTCTGTTACACCAATATTAGACACAGTGCCCCCCACGTTTGCACTAACAGTAATATTATGGAATAACTCAAAGGTCACATCAATCGTTAGATTCTCAGTTATACCTGATATAAGGTAAGTATAAGTACCACCTTCATGTGTCACATCATTAATTGTTTCAACCGAAGCTTTTAAGAATGATTTTAGCTTATAGCTATTCTCTGGCGTTAAAACCAATTCAATAGTGTTACCTTCAAGTATCTCCACTGTTCCTGAATGAGAAGCACTTCCTCCTGCTGAAAGATTGATAGTAACCGTATGAATTAATGCGAAATCCACTTCAATAGTATGCGCTGAAGAAACAGCAGTTATACTAAAGGTATAAGTACCATCACCATTATCAGTAACATTATCAATTTGCTCCTCACCATCGAGCAATACACTTCGCAAGTCATATCCATTTGAAGGATCTAATTCAATACTAAAATCAAGTCCCTCATAAACAGAAGTTGTACCTTCCGGAGAAACATCACCCCCAACATCACCAGTTACATCAATATCATAGGCTGTTAATGAAACAAACTCAACTGCAATATCCATGTTACTCTGAACATTGTTTTCAATAAATGTGAATACTCCTGTGTTTTCCACTAAGTCAGCCAATCTATCGTCACCATTTACTGTAAAAGTATAGATCTGATGATTTGCATCTGGCGTAAAGTCAACACTTACATTGCTTCCGGGATCAACATCTATTGGTCCAGTTTCAGACACTGACCCATTCCCTATTGATGAAATAGTGGTTCTGAAATAAGGTAATTCATATGCTCCAATATCGATTCTTTCTTGAATTACACGATCATTATCTGCAAGATCATAATCACCTAAATTAAGACCAGTAATATCAGCTGTTCCTAAATCTGTTAAAGCACTACCTATTGCGTGCTGCCAATTAGCCTCTAAGTTTTGAGTTCTTTCTGTAGATGTTTCTCCTCGTCCTTTTACAGTTGAAGGCGAAATAAAATTAGGCCCATCCACTTCTGAATTGGTAAGGTTAAGACTTACCAATTCTGTACCTACAGTTAAATCTGTTAAGTTACCGATTGCGCAATTAGTATAAGTACCTCCTCCCGTCAGATGGACTTCATCAGTCGGACTTCCAATACAATAATTACCCCATATAACAACGTTTGTAAAACTAGCCCCTGTCTCAGAGTAAACGCCTCCAGCTACACTTTCAGATTGATTGTTAACTATAGTGCAATTAATCCAGATCCCGGCAGCATCAGCAAAAACCCCTCCACCATCAACACTTGCTGTATTATTTGCTATGAGGCAATTTTTATATATACCCCCACTGGTATTGCCATTATCATTATCAAAATAAGTATAAATTGCACCGCCTTTTGTACTGCAACTATTGTTTATCATAGTGCACCCAACTATTTCACCTGATGAGCTTCCAATTGCACCACCTACGTCCAAACTTCGGTTATTGTTAAATAAACAATTTTCTACTCTGGATCCATCCAAGTGTAAATAAATACCACCACCAACTGCATCATCTCCATTGTACTCCCTGGCTGTATTATACCAAAATAGACAATTATTAAATTCGCCACCTCTATAAGCATATGCACCTGCTCCTCTATTAGCCGTATTATCAACAATCGTTAGGTTATTATAGGTACCGCCATTTCGTGTTTGAATACCTCCTCCTCTGGAATTACGCCCAGTACCATTCGCATAACCATCAACAATAATTACATCAGATAAAACAGCTGTATTGTCGGTATAATCCTGACCATATACAACATGATATGCGTTATCACTCTCATCACCTTCTACTCCAATATCACCACTCAGCCTGGTCGCATTATCTTCGCCATAATCATAATTGGATCTATCATCAGGGTTATCTTCGCCATTAAAACCTCCAATAATAGAAACTCCGTTACGCATTAAAAAACTTACACTACGCAAAGGATCATCCGTTGCATTATAATCAGGATGCTCAACATCGGTTGTATAGTATGATTCTGTTGGCTTATAATCTCCAGAACCGACCCATACTTCACCTCCACCAGCATCATCTACAGCATTAATAGCAGCTTGCAGATCCGAAGTTGCGGAAGCCCATGAATCATGCGCATTTAGACTAGAAAAGGCAACTCCACCTGTAGCTGCAGTTTTCACATAAATACGCTCTTGAGCATTTATTAGCCCAACAATTAAAACACAAATGAGTATAAGGTAGCCCTTCTTGTTTAGGTAAAGTTTTCTCATAGCAAATAATTTTAGGTTGATTTTGATATTCAATTTATGAGAAAAGAAATCGAGATGTGGGAACTTTACACTAACGCGGTGAATTTGTTGGCAAACTGATGATTAGTTGTGAGAAATGTGTTTTTATAACTAAACAAATACAACAGTAGCTTAGTCGTGTATAATATCACTAAGCACCTTATAATCAACCCTTACCTTACCACTTGAAATGTCTTTTAAGCGTTTCCTTAGAAACAGTCTACTAAAAGGATCAAGGTAATCTACAAATAGTTTTCCTTCCAGATGATCGTATTCATGCTGAATAATACGGGCCGCCATGCCTTCAAAAAATTCAATTTTTGAGTTAAAATGCTCATCCTGATAGGATAATTTAATACGAGTAGGCCGCTTAACTCGTTTACTTATTAAAGGCAGACTTAAACAACCTTCGTTCATCCAAATTTTCTTGCCGGCTAACAGTTCTAATTGCGGATTGATAAAAACCTTCTTAAAACCCTTCAATTCAGGATATTCATCTTTAATTACATCGGCATCAATTACAAATACACGAAGGCTTTTCGCTACTTGAGGTGCAGCTAATCCAATACCATCCGTACGATACATGGTAGCCCACATATCTTTAATCAATTGTTCCAAACCGGGGTAATCGATTGTTACTTTTTTTGCCTTCAATCGCAGAACCGGATGACCATATACAGCAACTGGTAAAATCATTTTAACGAATTTGCTCCATGTAGGTTTGCAAGATAATCGTAGCACTCACTTTGTCCACCAAAGCTTTGTTTTGGCGTGCCTTTTTCTTTAGGCCCCCATCAATCATTGTTTGAAAAGCTAACTTAGATGTATATCGCTCGTCAACCCACTCAATTGGCAATTGTGGAAAATTCTTTTTTAAACGATTAACAAAGGGCTTGATGTACTTCATCGATTCAGATTCCTGTCCATTGCTTTGCGTAGGATATCCTATTACTATCCGCTCCACTTCCTCTTGCTGCATATACTTTACCAGGTAATCATAAAGTTCATGCGAGGCGACAGTTTCCAGTCCGTTTGCAATTATTTGCAAAGGATCGCTTACCGCCAGCCCACTTTTTTTCCGTCCGTAATCAATTGCTAAGATTCGCCCCACGTCTTTGTTTTGGGAGTAAAGTTAGTTTTTCTATTGCCAAAAAAAAAGAAACCCTAAACTATTGGATTTCTCTTTTCATAATCGATTGACTGAAAATATTTAAGCCAGTGATTGTTCCTTTTTTTTAAATAATGGGCCACGTTCGAATATTAATTCTTTCAAGTATAAAAAGAAAATATAATACATCATCAACTCAGAAAACTCACCTATGTTTTTTTTAAATCCTCCATCAGGAAAAATATTCCAGTCAACTAACAAACGCGGTACCAGGTATGAGAAAACAGTAATAATAGCCGTTAAAATGATAAGTTTATGAGGGATAAAAAAACGAATGAAATCGTACTTTATTTTATCAACAACCAAAGGTCCAATAATAAATAATAAAGCCATCAATGGATAAAAAGGTCTTTTAAACAGGCGGGCGTTATTTCCTAGGTTATGAAGATTTTTAGCTCCTGTTACATCTCTAAATAAGGTATTTGACTCCCCTGTAAAATACTGCACGTAATGTAAACCATAGTCCATTTCCTCAAGAAATACGAACAAAGTGACAAAAGCCAAAAGACCTAATGCAACTTTTTCTATCATAGGCTTTTTATACTTGAATCCCATTAAACTGATAATGAAAATCATTAGTAGCACAAGAAGCTGCAGGTTTTCAACAATACCGAGTTCCCAATTAACAGTTGGACAAACTAATTCCATTGCCCACTTTACTCCAGAAAAATACATGGTTATTAAAGGAATAAGAACAGCTAACGGTAAAATCCAATACAAAAAGTTTCTTTTTCGCATCTCACTCATAGCAAATCAATTGAGTTAAACATTTTATAAAAATCCCCAAGCTCCATTGAAACATTTTTTTGCCAGATATATCAACAAAATGATTAATGGATGACAACAATATATTAATATAAAAATAAATGCGCACTCTTGACATTATCAGTTTTTCAACAATGACGAGAAATTAACTTCATTGCCATAAGTACTTTGGACTTAAAATATTATACTATTGAGCCCAAAAAATACTAAAAAAGCCGCTCCCCAAAGGAACGGCTTTTATATATCAATTCGTTATATTCTATTAACGAAGGTTCGCCTGAGCAGCAGCTAAGCGCGCAATAGGCACACGGAAAGGAGAACATGAAACGTAATCCAATCCTGTTCTATGACAGAACTCTACTGATGATGGCTCACCACCGTGCTCACCACAGATACCTAATTTCAATTCAGGACGAGTTGCACGACCTTTCTGGCATCCAGTTTCTACCAATTGACCAACACCTGTTTGGTCTAATGCCTGGAATGGGTCTTGCTTCAAGATACCTTTCTCAATGTAAATTGGTAAGAATTTACCAGCATCATCACGAGAGTATCCGAAAGTCATCTGCGTTAAGTCGTTTGTACCGAATGAGAAGAATTCAGCTACTTCGGCTACCTCATCAGCAGTTAATGCAGCACGAGGAATCTCAATCATTGTACCAACCAAGTACTCAACTTCAGTTCCTTTTTCTTCGAATACTTTAGCAGCTGTAGCACGGATGATTTCTTCCTGCATCTTCAACTCCTTAACAGTACCGATTAATGGAACCATGATTTCCGGCTTAGGATTTAATCCTTCCAATTTCAAGTCACAAGCAGCTTCGATGATAGCGCGCGCCTGCATCTCTGTAATCTCAGGATAAGTATTTCCTAAACGACAACCACGGTGACCTAACATAGGGTTGAATTCGTGTAAAGAATCAACTTTTTCTTTCACAACTTCAACAGCAACACCTAACTTTTCAGCCATTTCTTTCTGTGAAGCAGCATCATTTGGAGTAAACTCGTGCAATGGAGGATCCAGTAAACGAATAGTTACACCATAACCGTCCATAGCCTTCAAGATTCCGTGGAAATCTTCACGCTGGATAGGCAATAATTTAGTTAAAGCTTCTTTACGACCTTCTACGTCCTCAGCAAGAATCATTTCACGCATTTTCCAGATACGGTCGCCTTCGAAGAACATGTGCTCTGTACGACAAAGACCAATTCCCTTAGCACCAAACTCACGAGCAGTTTGCGCATCAGCAGGCGTATCAGCGTTAGTACGAACATACATACGTGTGTTCTTTTCAGCTAAATCCATGATTTTACCAAAGTCACCATCTAATGTAGGAGTAATAGTCGCTACTTTACCTTCGTAAACAACACCAGTAGTACCGTTTAATGAGATAAAGTCACCTTCTTTGTACTCAACACCGTTGATAGCCATTGAAGAACCTGACACTAACAAGCCAGCAGCAGAAGAAATACAACATTTACCCATACCACGAGCTACCACAGCCGCGTGAGAAGTCATACCACCACGCTCAGTTAAGATACCTTCAGCAGCATACATACCTTTTAAGTCTTCCGGAGATGTCTCGCGACGAACCAAGATTACTTTTTTACCGGCAGCAGCCCATTCTTCAGCAGCTTCAGCAGAGAATACAATCTGACCTGTAGCAGCACCCGGAGAAGCAGGAAGACCTTTAGATAGTTCTTTAGCAGCATCTAAAGCAGCCTGATCGAATACAGGGTGTAATAGCTCATCTAATTTGTTAGCTTCCTGGCGTAAGACAGCTGTTTTCTCATCAATACGTCCTTCTTCCAACATATCGATAGCCATTTTTACCATGGCAGCACCAGTACGCTTACCACTACGCGTCTGCAACATCCAAAGCTTACCATCCTGAACGGTGAACTCCATATCCTGCATATCTGAGTAGTGATCTTCTAATTTCTGCTGTACGGCATCTAATTCAGCATATAACTCAGGCATTGCTTCTTCCATAGAAAGGAAGTTTTTCTGACGATCTTCTTCAGAAGTACCGTTACGCTCTGCCCAACGCTGAGAACCAATTTTTGTAATTTCAAGAGGTGTACGTACACCAGCTACAACGTCTTCACCCTGAGCATTGATTAGGTACTCACCGTTGAATAAGTCTTCACCAGTAGCTGCATCACGAGAGAAACATACGCCTGTAGCAGAAGTTTCACCCATGTTACCGTATACCATCGCCTGAACGTTTACAGCAGTACCCCACTCATCAGGAATTTGCTCCATTCGACGGTAAAGGATAGCACGCTCAGTGTTCCATGAATCAAACACTGCACAAACAGCACCCCAAAGCTGATCCCATGGATTTGTTGGGAAGTCAACACCGGCGTGCTTGCGAACTACAGCCTTATAACCTTCAACCAAAGCTTTAAGGTCTTCAACTGTTAATTCAGTATCTAATTTATATCCTTTTGATTCTTTTAATTCATCTAATACAACTTCGAACGGGTTGTGCTGACCTTCTTCAGCCTCAACACCCATTACCACGTCACCATACATGTGGATGAAACGACGGTATGAGTCATACGCGAATTTTTCGTTACCTGATTTTTCAGCGATGATTTTTACAGCATCGTCATTCATACCAAGGTTAAGAACTGTGTTCATCATACCTGGCATTGAAGCACGAGCACCAGAACGAACAGATAATAACAATGGGAAAGCCTCACCTGTAGAACCAAATTTAGCATTCATTACTTTTTCAGTAGCCGCTACACCAGCTTCTACTTCAGCTCTCATTAATTCAACAACAGCTTCTTTACCTTTTTGATTGTACTCTGTACACACCTCAGTTGTAATGGTAAAACCAGCTGGTACAGGAACCCCGATAAGGTTCATTTCAGCAAGGTTTGCACCTTTACCCCCAAGTAGATTTCTCATATCAGCTTTACCTTCAGCTTGTCCGTTACCAAAGGTATAAACGCGTTTATTGCTCATACTTAGATTATTAAAAAATTATTATAAAATAGTAGTTATCAGTGAATTCAATATTGTTTGAAGATTTTTTTCTAAAACCATACAAATAAACAAAAAATTTGGGAAAGTCACCACTTTATAAGTGGTTGTAGTGCGTTAATAAATAATAAATGAATGGGTTTTAAAACAAAAAAGCAGTTCATAAAAAATGAACTGCTTTTTCTCAATCTCATATTGTTATTTTATTAATTTACCGGATATTTCTTTAAATATTCCTTTGCCTTCATTAAATAATCAACATATTGTCCTCTTCGGTACGCATGAGGATCTTCAACATTCTTTTTACAAAGTTTCCCCTTAAAATCATCTATTTTTTCATATCCTTTTTCTTTCATCCAGGCCGATAGTTCTTCTAAAATTCGTGTAATTTGTATTACTCCGTTTTTATAAACAGTACTTACAACTTGAACTGTGTTAGCTCCAGCCAATAACATCGTTATGACATCTTCTCCATCATGAATACCTGTATTGCTACAAATGCTTCCTTTAAGGTTACAGGATAATAAACCAGCAAAACGCAGTGCTAATCGATTATCTCCCTTATGACTTAAGTTATAAGGAACACGCAGTTTTTCTTCTTTAATGTCGATATCTGGCTGGAATAAGCGATTAAAGAGGACAAAGGCATCTGCTCCAACTTTATCCATACGATAAACCACGTTCATTAAATTCGTATAGAATGGACTCAGCTTCACACTAACCGGAATACTAACCGCATCTTTAACTTTTTTAAGTATATCAATACGAGAATCCTCAACTTCGGCGGGTGTTTTTTCTACATCGGAAATGGTTGAGTAAAAATTTAATTCCAAACCATCAACTCCCGTCTCCTCCAAATACTTTGCATATTCTATCCAACTTACATCATAGGTGCAATTAAGACTCGCAAATACAGGAATAGATACTGTTTCTTTGAGTTTTTTAAGCGCTAATAAGTGAGCTTTAGGTCCTGAATGCTCAATATTGGGGAATAATGAGGTCATTTCGGCATGAAGGTTATCATACTCATGCAATTCGTCTTCTAACTCTGCTGCTTCGAGGTGCAATTGCTCTTCAAAAAGTGATTTATAAACAATGGCGGCTGCACCTGCTGCTTCAAGTTTCTTGGCCATTTCTAAATCTAATACCAGGTTACTGGCTCCAATGATGATGGGATTCTTCAATTCAATCCCCATGTAAGTTGTTCTTAAATCCATGACAAAGGTGATATTAAAGGGTTTTTAATTTCTATTGCCTTTTTCTAACAAGAAGCTGATAGTAATTGTTTTACAAATAAGATTCAAAAGTCTTATTTTAGATTTAATAGTTATATTAAGTTACACCCTTTCAGCTTCAAAATCAATTATCGAATTACCTTTTAAACATCAAAAAAGCCGCTCCCAAACGGAAGCGGCTTCTCATTATATCTGAAATTGAACAATTATTCAATCACTTCATATTCCAAATCATTCAAACGCTTGTATGAGCTATAACGCCATTTAGCATTCTTTTCTGATTCAGCGAATAATACCTTCGCATCTTCAGGGAATGATTTAGCAAGAGCTGTATAACGCACCTCGTTCATCAAGAAGCTCTGGAATTTATCCCATTGTGGAGGCTTAGAGTCCAAAGTAAATGGATTCTTACCTTCATTCTCCATCATTGGGTTGTAACGATATAGGTGCCAGTATCCACACTCAACCGCTTTCTTACCTTCTTCCTGAGTTTTACCCATTCCGGTCTTCAAACCATGAGCAATACATGGAGCGTAAGCAATGATTAATGATGGTCCTGGGTAGGCTTCAGCCTCTTTAATAGCCTTAAAATACTGCGCCTGGTTAGCACCAATAGCCACCTGAGCAACATAAACATAACCGTAAGTAGTTGCCATTAAACCAAGGTCTTTCTTACGGATACGCTTACCTGAAGCAGCAAACTTAGCCACTGCACCAACTGGCGTTGACTTAGACGACTGACCACCTGTGTTAGAGTAAACCTCAGTATCCATTACCAGGATGTTTACATCTTCACCAGAAGCAATCACGTGATCTAAACCACCGTAACCGATGTCATAAGCCCATCCGTCACCACCGAAAATCCAAACTGACTTCTTAGATAAGTAGTCTTTCAATGCAAGGATTTCTTTAGCAACTGCATGTGACTCATTTCCAAGAGCAGCCACAACAGCTTTAGAAGCAGCAACGTTTTCGTTACCATTATCTTTGGTTTCGAACCATTTTTCGAAAGCAGCTTTAGTCTCGGCATTTACTTCAGCCATCGACTCATTCATTTTGCGTTCGATACGGTCGCGTAGCTTCTTAACACCAGTTGCCATACCTAAACCATACTCAGCATTATCTTCGAATAATGAATTTGCCCAAGCCGGACCTTTACCTTCTTTGTTAGCACAGTAAGGCGTTGCAGGAGCCGAACCACCATAGATAGAAGAACAACCAGTAGCGTTAGCCACCATCATGCGATCTCCATACAATTGAGTGATTAACTTGATGTAAGGTGTTTCACCACAACCAGCACAAGCACCAGAGAACTCAAATAATGGTTGAGCAAACTGAGAAGCTTTCACGTTCTGCTCTTTTGGCATGATAGTATCTTTGATAGATACTTCTTCTACCATGTAATCCCAACGAGCGATTTCAGCCTGCTGTGTTTCAAGCGGTTTCATCTCTAAAGCTTTTGTCTTAGCCGGACATACATCAGCACAGTTACCACAGCCAGTACAGTCCAATGCACTTACTTGGATACGATACTGAAGACCGTCGAATCCTTTACCATTTGCTTTCTTAGAAGTTGTTCCTTCTGGAGCACCCGCTAATTCTTTTTCGTCTAATAAATAAGGACGGATTGCTGCGTGCGGACAAACATAGGCACACTGGTTACACTGGATACAGTTATCAACATTCCACTCAGGAACATCAACAGCGATACCACGTTTTTCGTATGCGGTAGTACCAGCTGGCAATGTACCATCTTCGCGACCTTTAAAGATACTTACCGGAAGATCATCACCTTTCTGAGCGTTAACAGGGAATACGAAATCTTTAATAAACTGAGGTGCTTTCTCGTTACTTGGGAAAACAACTTCTGCAGCTTCGTTAGCCCATGATGCAGGAATAGAAATTTCATTAACCTCACCACCTTTATCAACAGCCTGGTAGTTCATGTTAACAATATTCTCACCTTTCTTACCAAAAGTCTTCACAATCGCTTTCTTCATTTGCTCAACAGCATCAGTATAAGGGATTACCTCAGCAATTTTGAAGAAGGCCGACTGCATAATGGTATTGGTACGGTTACCTAAACCAATTTCTTTGGCAATGTGAGTGGCATCAATTGTATAGAATTTGATTTTGTGATCTGCGATATAACGCTTCACGAAAGCAGGTAAATGACTTTCTAATTCAGCCGCGCTCCATGAACAGTTTAATAAGAAAGTACCTCCTTCTTTTAAACCTTTCAACATGTCGTACATGTTTAGGTAAGCAGGTACGTGACAAGCCACAAAATCTGGAGTATTTACCAAATATGGCGAACGAATAGGTGTATCACCAAAACGTAAGTGAGAAATAGTGATACCACCCGACTTCTTAGAGTCATAAGCAAAGTAAGCCTGAGCATACTTATCGGTGTTATCACCAATTATCTTAATTGAGTTTTTGTTGGCACCAACTGTACCATCAGAACCTAAACCGTAGAATTTACCTTCGAAAGTACCTTCTGCAGCTAATGAGAATTCAGGCAACAATGGTAGTGAAGTGTGAGTCACATCGTCAACAATACCAACTGTAAATTGATTCTTAGGCTCGTCTTGCTTCAGGTTTTCGAATACGCTCAACATCATGGCTGGCGTTGTATCTTTTGAAGACAGACCATAACGACCACCTACAACAACAGGGGCATTTTCTTTTCCGTAGAACAAATCGCGGATATCCAGGTATAAAGGATCGCCGTTAGCTCCCGGCTCTTTTGTGCGGTCAAGAACAGCAATTTTCTTAGCTGTTTTTGGGAATGCTTCCATGAAATACTTCGCTGAGAACGGACGGTATAAGTGAACCGCAATCAAACCAACTTTTTCACCTTTAGCCGTTAAGCTGTCAATAACTTCGCGAATTGTTTCTGTAATAGAACCCATGGCCACGATTACATTTTCGGCATCTTCAGCACCATAGTAATCGAATGGACGGTATTTACGACCAGTAATCTTACTTAACTCATCCATGTACTCAGCTACCATATCAGGTAATACTTCGTAGAATGGGTTAGCCGCCTCACGCGCCTGGAAGTAAACATCAGGGTTTTGAGCTGTTCCTCGTGTTACAGGGTGCTCAGGACTTAATGCGTTATCGCGGAAAGCCTGTAGTGCATTCTGATCAACCAGGTGAGCTAAATCGTCGTTTTCTAATACTTCAATCTTCTGAATTTCGTGAGAAGTACGGAAACCATCGAAGAAGTGTAAGAAAGGAACGCGTGATTTAATAGATGTTAAGTGTGCTACAGCAGCAAGGTCCATTACTTCCTGAACTGAACCTGTTGCCAACATGGCAAAACCAGTCTGGCGAGTCGACATGACGTCAGAGTGATCACCAAAGATAGATAAAGCCTGAGCAGCCAAACTACGTGCACTCACATGGAATACACCAGGAAGAAGCTCACCGGCAATTTTGTACATGTTAGGAATCATCAGTAATAATCCCTGCGATGCTGTAAATGTAGATGTTAAAGCACCAGCCTGAAGCGAACCGTGAACAGCACCTGCAGCACCAGCTTCCGACTGCATTTCCTCTACTTTAACTGTCTCCCCAAAGATGTTTTTTCTTCCGGCAGCAGCCCATTCATCCACATTTTCCGCCATGTTTGACGATGGCGTAATTGGGTAGATAGCCGCCACTTCACTGAACATATACGCGATATGTGCAGCGGCATGGTTACCATCACATGTAATAAACTTTTTTTCTTTAGCCATTTTATATACTCCTAATAATTAATTGGTTATTATAATATAGTACAAAGTATCAAGTACCGAGTATCAAGACCACTTACAGCTTGGATACTGTTTACAATTGAAAAAAATCTTACAACTCTATACTCACTACTTATCTTTTAAATTTCTTGTCTTATTTCTTTTTATCTTATGCCTTGCGCCTAATTGATTAATACAAGAATCCAAAGAGCCATAAAGGAATTTGATTCTTCTCTCCTACTTCCAGCATATGATGCGCCAGGTATTCGTTTCCACCTAATTCTTTACCAGGCACTGTTTCGTCGCCAATGTAAAACTCAAGTTTATCATCCACTTTAAAGTCACTGCTTTTCGACACATTCACCTGATGTCGATACCCAACCTGATTAAGGAAGAAAGTCCGGTTCATATTTAGCTGACTTACTTCGCCATGTGTGACTGAATAATACACATTCGGATTCTGGATGTAAATCTTTGATGGTTTCTTTGCCGACTCACTATCTTCATACAGCATATTAATTAAACGTCCGTTTTTCAGATAATTCAGATAGTTCATCACAGTGGCTCTTGACGTTTCAATCTCCTGACTTAAACGACTCACATTGGGTTGAAGCGGAGCCGACTTAGCAATGGAATAGAGCAATTTACGCAATTTGGGTAAATACTTCAATTCAATTTGTTCAAGGTATGAAATATCAATTTCAAGAATCAGATTAATGTTCTTCACCACATTTTCATGATAGTTGCGCTTCTCAAGGAAAAACGGATAATAACCATGTTCCAAATAGTCATTAAAATATGCCAATGGGCGCACTTTAGAACTAATCTCAGCACTTATTGCTTCATGATTGTTTAATATTTCTTCCAATGAATAAGCCTGGAACTTATTCTTCGTTGCCAAATTCAAGTGCTCACGGAACGAAAACCCGTCCAAACGATAAACGGCTACACAATCTTTTAAATCCGGATTTTGATCCATCAGGCGCATGACGGCCGAACCACTAAATACAATTTTTAAATCCTGAAAATTATCGTAACAATACCTAAGCTCTTTTGACCAATCGGGGTATTTATACACCTGGTCTAATATTAAGGTCTTCCCCCCTTTCTTTCGAAACTCATCGGCAAAGGAAATAATCGTGCGTTCGGTAAAATAGAGGTTATTTAAATTGACATACAAGCAACTTTTGTCGTAACCAAAGTTTAATTTGGCAAAATCAAGTAAGAAGGTCGTTTTACCAACACCCCTCGCTCCTTTGATACCAATTAAGCGATGATTCCAGTCTATTTCATTCATCAATTCACGTCTAACAGGCGATCCTAGATGCTCTAATAGATAGCGGTGTGTTTCAAAAAATGATTGCATTAGCTTAAATTATATATGCAAATCTAAAAGGATAATCGAGACAATTGCAAACTCAACATTGCAATTTTTACAATCTCCTGCTATTTATATTTAGTAAAAATAAATACAACAATGCTTTCATTTTCAATATCAAATTGAAGAAACATTTCCATATTAAAAGCTGAAACTTTTCTTTATTTAGTCAGCAATATTGTTTTAAACATTCATTTTCTATAGCTTACGAGCCTCACATCAAATACTACAAGAAGGTCATACATGACATTTTTCATTTAATTTACCCTTATCTAAACACCAAACTAAAGTACTTGTACAAGCTTTCAATTGCCAACTATTTAAGCATTACTCTCATAAACTTTCAATTTACTAATTCAACATATAGCAAAAGGTCACTCCTCCATAGTGGAATGACCTTTATATAGAGCATGCTTTTATTTAATTAAAACTCCAGACGATAACTAAAAAACGGATAAACCATTGTCATTCCATGCGGTACCACTTTTTGCTTTTTGAAATCATAGGCCCAGCCAAACATTTCTTCTGTCATTAAAATATTTTTCCCTTGCAGAATAAACACGTGCGATACATTGAGACGATTTATTCGGTAATTAACAGCCACGTCCACGTAGAATTTATTACTTTCCTGCCAATCAAATGCGCGTGTCTCATCCAACACAACCATCTCAGAAGATTTTGACAACTCCTGATTAGGAGGAGTAAAACGATTGCCACCCATATAAGTTAGCTTTCCATTAATACTAAAAAGGTTGTTTTCGCGCACTTTCCATTCTTTTCCACTTAAAAGGTTTAGAACAACATTGCGATTGTATGAAGTATTTCTCTCTATTCCGTCGCCACCTTTATACTTTGAATCGAAAAAAGAGCCAGTAAACATATAGTAATAACCATCTTTCATAAAGCGTTCGATGGTAATATCAACACCAACATTAGAACCTGTGCCCGTATTTATTAATGGCTCATCAAAATACATATCCCATTGATAGTTTATTAAAGACTCTGAACTTCCTGCTATTACCGGCACATCGTACAAGCGCTGGTAATATGGCTCTATCTTAACACTCATATTATCCGATACACGCCAGTCGTATGAAAAAACGAAGTGATCGGCCTTTGTCACTTTTAAATCAGGATTCAAATAATTACCGGAATCATTTTGCGCCAGATAAAAACGTAATGCCTCCAATCGGCTATGTTTACCATAAGCCAGGCTAAAAGAATGTTTCGGTATAAATCGCCAGGTTAGTCCCAAGCGAGGTTCAGGAATGAATTCTTCATTTAAACCAAAATAACTGAAGTTCATCCCGGCATTTACATCAATTGTTGGAGCAACACGAAATTTACTTTGTGTATAAGCTTGCATCAGATAAGAATTATCCCGCTGATCAGCAATGCGGATTAACTCCACTTCCACTCCAGGATTCGGATTTCCCTTTATATCCAAATCAAAACTTAAGTTAGTATAGGTAACACCTGTGCGATTGGTATGACGATTTCCAAATTTATGATTGAGGTATGTACTTGCTATCAAACGATAGTTTTTTTCACTATGATCAGCAATTGGGATGACGCTACCATCGCGTTGAAACTGTTCACTTTCATTGGTGAAACCATCAAATGCCCCCACTAAAGAGGTAAAAACATAGCTACTTTGACCAATATTCACACGATGATTGATACCGCCAGCTGCTATCTCTGATCCTGTATCGTATTCATTATTGTCCCAAGATGTTTCCCACTCATTGGGGTCTTCATCCGGTTCAAAAGCCACATTACTTTTACCTCCTATACCCCAAAACGAGAATGTTCCGGCTTTTTTCGTTGGCAAATGCAATTTAAAGCTTAAATCCTGGTAATTAGGCAAACCCACATCCATATGAGCCAGCTGCCCTACCAGGCCCATTGATGAATAACGGTAATTAAACAAGTAAGAAGCGTCTCCACCCTTTTTAAAAGGTCCTTCAGAACTGATGTCAATACCCTGACTCCCGATCTGAAAGGCCGATTCTCGCTTATCATTATTCCCATTACGAAATTTCATATCAAACACTCCCGACATGGCATTGCCATACTCCGCTGGAAAAGCGCCTGTAAAAAAATCGGAGTTATCGAGCATATTAACACTAAAAACTGTTTCGATACCTCCTCCATTATTAATCCCATTCAGATGATTAGGAGCTGGTATTTCAACACCTTCCAAGCGCCACAAAATACCCTTTGGAGCATTACCTCGAACCACTATGGCATTATCATTCACTCCCTCGGCCATGGTAACACCTGCAAACGAGCCTGCCAGACGTGATGGGTCATTCCAACCGCCTGCAAAACGTCCGGCCTCTTCAACTGTGAACGAACGTGCCGATAATGTGGCCATGTTGTTTTGTGCTTTGTCTTTTCGTTGCTGTGGTTTAACCACTACCTCATTTAACTGCTGATAGGTTTCTTTGAGGGCTACATTCAACACCACTTCTTTTCCTGAACCAACCATTACTTCAGACAAGATTGCAGGCTCGTAGCCCATAAAGCTAATTTGAATCGTATAGCGTCCAACAGGTACATCTTCTATAGTAAAATAGCCGTTTAAATCGGTAATTATACCCAGTTGAGGATTCGTTTCCATCACCACCACATTAACGCCAGGAATACTGATTTCTGAATCAGCATCGACCACCCTGCCTTTAATTGTTTGTGCAGGCTGCCCCCATGCAATACCAACAAATCCTCCAACACCAATTAATAAGGCTACAATAATTTTCTTCATGCTTGTTTAGATTTTAAACATTTATGAAGCAAAAATACCAGCTAAAAGGAGTATAAAAGTCCTGTTTTATAAACCCGAACCAATCAGTAATAGCTGATTTACTAATATTTACAAAGAAACAGCGACTCTTTTATAAAGTCGTACATTTTTTCTTGTATTCCGACGGTGTTAGTTCGGTCATTTTCTTAAAAGTAGTATTAAACGATGTTTTGGAACTGAACCCGGCCTCGAATGCAATACCCAAAATTGAGAGATTATTGTTATCGTTATCGGCCAGCATATGCTTTGCTTTTTCAACCCGATATCGATTTACAAACTGAAAGAAATTTTCATCGTATCCTTTATTGATAACATAAGACAATTGATGCGAGGTGATATCGACCATTTGAGCCAGTTTAATCAGGTTTAAATCACTTTCTAAATACGGCGCTTTGTCTTCCATTATGCCATCGAGCTTTTGTTTCAGCTCTACAACTTTATCATCGGCCAACAATGGTCGCTTTGATTCTTTGGTTTGCTCTTCAGCACTTATATCCATCACCAGCTGCACACCGGCTGTATCCTTAGGAAATATCTCTGTTTGCTTCAGGGCATTGTAGCAAATAAATAAAACCACACCAAGTACAGCGGCATTCATAAATACATTGAGTGGTAATTCGAAAAACACCAGGTTAAATATTCCAACACTAACAACAAGAACAATCATGGCCATGATAATATACTCTAACCAGTTTAAGTTAATGGCCTGTGTAGAGGAAGTATATTTCTGAATATTCTTCTGATGTTTTCTAATTCGAAAGAATGACAGAGATGTATATATCAATGCATTCATTAAAATTAATAGCATCTGAAAATAGTATAAATCAGATGAGATAAGAGCATCTGTAAAAATCAGAAGCAAATAGACTGCTGGAAGCACTATAAACCTATAAGCATCTTTTCGCCAATCATAGGCTGGTACCGAAAAATAACTGACTGCGATAAAAAATATTGGAGGAGCTAAAAATTGAACCCATGCCACCGGCCAGTATGAGCTTATTGTAACGTTATTTCCCGAAATGATTAAATATATCTCATCAAACCAGTAAGTAGACCAAAGTAACAGTAAAAAACCAAACCACCTATTGGCTTTAACATTTACTTTCATTGGGTTTGACACCAAAATAAACGACATTAATAATAACAAATTAAATACCAATATATCCAGCAGGTTCAATATCATAAATCTATGCAATAATAATTGTTCTCAGGCTAAAGATACAAATATTAGAATTGCACCATTGAGAGAAAACAATAGATATTAAGTGAGAATATGTTTATCTTTTTAAACAATTGTCTCCTTTGAAAAGACTGTAACATTGTAGTTTTACGGCAACAATTTTTGCAATATGAAAACATTAACACATTCTATTTTTCTAGCATTTACTTTGCTTTCTCTGATGGCCTGTTCCCACACCAACAACTCGCCATCTTCTGTAACCATTAACATTGATAAAGGCTGGCAGTTTAGCGAATCTGACAAAAATGAATGGCTTGATGCCGAAGTTCCTGGCTGCATACACACCGATTTATTAAATCATGATTTAATTAAGGACCCTTTTTATCGCCTTAATGAACACGATTTGCAATGGATCGACAAAAAAGACTGGGTATATCAAACGACTTTCAACATTGATAAATACACGTTTAATAAGGAACGCATAAGCCTTAACTTTGCAGGTCTGGATACATATGCAGATGTGTATTTGAACAATGAACTAATATTAAAAGCCGACAATATGTTCCGTGGCTGGACGGTTGATTGTAAAAAGTACATTAAAGAGGGAGACAACAAATTGCGCATCTATTTCCACTCGCCCATCAAAGTAGGCCTGGATATTTACGACAACTATCCTTATGTGGTGCAATCATCAGCCAACGATCTGGCCAAGATTGGGCAAGTACCAGGCGAAAAGTGGGTGAGTCCGCATGTGCGTAAGGCACCTTATCAATTCGGTTGGGACTGGGGACCACGCCTTGTCACTTCCGGCATTTGGGAACCTATCACTTTAAAAGCCTGGAATACGGCACGATTGGATAATATCCACACCAATCAGCTTGATATCTCCGAAACGGTTGCGTTATTAAATTCAGTATTTGAAATTGAGGCTCAAACCAGTGAAAATGCCGAACTAAGCATTTTTGTCAATAACGAAGAGCTATCCACTAAAAAAGTACAACTACAAGAAGGACTGCATACTTATAAGGTTGACTTTGAAATTGAAAATCCTAAAAGGTGGTGGAGCAATGGCTTAGGTGATGCTCATCTTTATAAGGTTAAAGGCCAGTTGAAAACCAAGGCTGGCATTGAAACTTTCGAGCATACTTTGGGTCTCAGAACCATAGAACTTGTTCGCGAAGATGACGAAACAGGTCGTTCGTTCTATTTTAAATTGAACGGACAACCTGTTTTTATGAAAGGCGCCAACTACATTCCAAACGATGTTTTTTTGGATCGTGTGTCCCCTGAGAAGTATGAACACATCATTAAATCGGCCGCTGATTGTCATTTTAATATGCTGCGTGTTTGGGGTGGCGGCATCTACGAAAAAGAAATTTTCTATGCCCTATGTGACAAGTACGGTATTTTGGTTTGGCAGGACTTTATGTTTGCCTGCAATATGTATCCAGGTCACCCTGAATTTCTTGAAAGCGTTAAACATGAAGCGGAATACAATGTGCGCCGATTACGCAACCATCCTAGTATTGCCCTTTGGTGTGGTAATAACGAGATTTTAGCCGCCTGGTTTGGTTGGGGCTGGAAAGAAGATAACGAGAAGAAACAACCCGATGGAGCAAAAGCGATGTGGCAGGCGTACAAAGACATTTTTCTGGATGTATTACCTAAAGCCGTTCAGGCACACGACCCAATCAAACAATACTGGGCATCAAGTCCACAGGCTGAAGATACCATCCGCACCAATAAAATTGATGGCGATGAGCACGACTGGCGTATCTGGTTCCAGGATGTTCCGTTTATTACCTATCACGATGGAGCCGCACGTTTTGTCAGCGAATATGGTTTCCAGTCGTTCCCGGAGTTAAAGACGGTTAAGAAATATACTATTCCTGAAGATTACGACATTAATTCGGAAGTGATGAAATCGCACCAGCGCTCGTTTATTGGCAATGGAGCCATCAAACGCTATATGGATAACTATTATCGTAACCCAAAAGATTTTGAATCCTTCTTATACGTAGGTTTATTACTACAAGCCGAAGGTATCAGAACCGGCATTGAAGGGCATCGTATTAATATGCCAACAACCATGGGAAGCTTATACTGGCAGCTAAACGATGTGTGGCCGGTAGCATCCTGGTCGAGCATCGACTATTTTGGCAACTGGAAAGCACTGCAGTACTTTACACGCAAAGCCTTTGCGCCAATTATTGCCGTGCCGGACACAAAAACAGATGACCTGCTAGTATATAGTGTTTCAGACAATTTTGAAGATAAAACAGGGCACCTTGAGTTAACAATCCTGGATTTTGAAGGCAAAGAACTTTGGTCGAATACTAACAATATCACTGTCAAAGCAAATACATCGAATATCATCTTTAAAAAGTCGCTTCAAAAGCTGCTGAAAGGAATAAATACATCCAACGCAGTATTGTCAACCAAATTATTTATTGACAACCAGTTAACTTATTCGACCACCAGCTATTTTAAAGAAGCTAAAGACTTAAGTCTGCCTCAACCACAAGTTAGTAGCTCAGTTAAAAAGGTTGATAAAGGCTACGAGATAACGGTTTCGACTGATAAATTGGCTAAGAATCTTTACCTCAGCTACAATGAAGCTGAAGGCTGGTATTCAGATAATTATTTTGATTTACTACCGGGCCAATCCAAAACCATTGTTTTTGAAACAAAGGAAATAATTGAAGATTTCAATAGTAAGTTATTGATTCGCACGCTTGACGATACTTACTAGCAATAAGGCAGTACACTTTAAAAAAAACGGTTCAAGGGTTCATCTGTTAATCCTGAACCGTTTTTTTTATGTAAGCCTTTAATCCGTTCATCACTACCAATGAGCTAAGTGGCCTTTCATGCCTGTTCGTGTTTCTCTGCATCTTGTATATTTTACAATGACCGATCGGAACAAAGATGAAATCAATGCAAAACAATACATAATACTTATTGTAATCATACAAACACTGGAATAATTAACAATAAGGTTATAAATTGCTTCTCATAATTAATCAAACACTAAAACTATGAAGAAGTTAGTAGCAGAATTTTTTGGCACCTTATGGTTAGTTCTGGGAGGATGTGGCAGTGCTGTGCTGGCAGCTGGTTACCCAGAGTTAGGAATTGGTTTTGTAGGTGTTTCCATCGCATTTGGATTAACCGTTGTCACCATGGCCTATGCCATCGGACATATCTCAGGATGCCACCTGAACCCGGCCGTCACCATTGGTCTATGGGCCGGTGGTCGTTTTGATAAGAAAGAGATTGCGCCGTATATTATCGCGCAGGTACTGGGAGCTACTGTAGCTGCCGCCATTTTGTACCTGATTGCGAGTGGTAAACCAGGTTTTGATATGGGTGGATTTGCGGCCAACGGCTATGGCGACCATTCACCCGATGGCTACAATATGCTGGCTGCATTGGTATGTGAAATTGTAATGACTTTTATGTTCTTAATTGTCATCCTTGGTGCTACACACTCAAAAGCACCAAAAGGTTTTGCTGGATTAGCTATCGGGCTGGCTTTAACACTTATTCATTTAATCAGTATCCCCGTCACCAACACCTCTGTTAACCCGGCACGAAGCACCAGTCAGGCAATTTTTGTTGGCGACTGGGCAATGGGGCAACTTTGGCTGTTTTGGATAGCACCTATTATTGGTGCAGTTTTAGCTGGCATTGTGTATAAGTATTTGTCGCCTGAAGAAGAAGAATAATCTCTAATGAGGGTGAACAAAAAACATCAAAAGAACCCGTTCACTGAGCGGAGTCGAAGTGATTACATACAGATAACCAACTTTCTTTACATTTCATCTCGACTCCGCTCGATGACCAAACTTCGCTTTCGGACACCCTCTTTTTACTATTAAATATATACTTCCAGTAATTTTGCTGCATCAGCTTTTAAATCAAGCTCATTAATGGCTGCAGGAACCAAAACAGCTTCCATCTCCTTTAACTCGATGACATGGCCTTCTGTTTCAATAGAGCATTTACCACCTACATTCATTAATATAATAAACGAATCAAGTTGAGTATAATCTTTCGTTACCCCACCTTTTACTTCCAACATATTGGTGGTAAAGTATTGACAAGACGCAATATTAACCGACTCATTGTTTTGGACTTTGTAATCTACTTTGCCCGATGCATCATCGGTAAAATCCATCGCATCCATGGCCAATTCGTGGTGCAACTCGCGAGGATTACCAAACTTATCACGACGATCAAAATCGTAAATACGATACGTAATATCCGATGTTTGCTGAATCTCGGCAATCAGGTTACCACTACCAATGGAATGCACCTTACCAGCCGGTATAAAAAACGTATCCCCTTCAGCTGTTGGGTGCTTCGCCATCAGCTCCATTAGCTTGCCTGATGAATGGTAAGTCTCAAATTCTTCGGCTGTTGTTTTTTTGCTAAAGCCCGAAATCAGACCTGCTCCTTTTTCGGCATCTACCACATACCACATCTCTGTTTTACCAAATGAGTCGTGTTTAACCTTAGCCAATTCATCATCAGGGTGTACCTGGATGGATAAATCATCATTGGCATCGATGTATTTGATTAACAATGGAAAATTAGTTCCAAACTGCTGGTAAACCTTTTCACCCAACAATTCGCCTTTGTAGGTCTCCATCAGCTCCAGCATATTTTTACCTGCCAGCTCACCGTTGCTCACAACCGATAAATCATTCTTCAAACCCGACACCGCAAAGTTTTCACCAATCTTTACATCATCAGCCACCTCAACATTCAATGTTTGTGGAATCTTTTGCCCACCCCAAATCATTTCTTTGAGAATGGGATTAAATTTTAATGGATAAAGCATTTTATAGTATTGTTAATTCGTTGATTTGTTATTTTAATAATCTGTTATTTATACCCTACTGTTATAACTGGCTTAAGGCATAAGCATAAGCTCCAATGGCAATGGCTTCACTAGCATTAAGCTTGCTGGTTGCAATAGCTACTTTTTGTTCCGATGAATAATCCACCATCTTTTCAGTAAAAGGTACTTTAATCGCCTTGCTATCGAACTGATAGAAAGCTTGCTTCTCCTGCTCATCGTCCAGACAATATATTTTTTGCACCAAGCGTGCCTGACCATCAGCAAACGTGCCTCTTAAAACCTCCAAAACCGCTGGCATATAGTATTGACTGGCTCCAGTTAATCCGCCGCCAATAACAACAATACCATCAAACAGGTTAATAAGGTTGGCTACAGCATCGCCTAAATGCTTTCCAAAGCAACTAAATGCGTCGAGCGCGGCCTCTTTATCACCTGCCTTGGCACCAGAAGCTATATCAAAAACATCTTTTGGCATCAAAGGTTCGGCATTACCAGTTGCCACATTGTAGGCATTAACAATAGCCCGCGTACTCACTCCTTCTTCAGCATTTCGCTCAGGCGAAATAGTATTACCAATGTTCCATACTTCGGCCGCAATACTATTATCACCACCAATCAGGACATTATTATGAACCAGTCCTGCACCAAATCCGGTTCCCAGTGTTAAACCAATCACATTTTTATAACGCTTAACACTGCCCTGCTTCTCTAACTCAGCATTAATCTCAGGCAATATTCCGCCTAAAGCCTCGCCATAAGCATATAAATCCCCATCGTTTTGGATAAATACAGGAATATTAAAATGACTTTCCAACATTGGCCCTAATGCCACACCTCCTCTAAAAGCAGGCAAATTTGCTAAGTCACCAATAATGCCATTGGGATAATCGGCCGGACCAGGAAAAGCAAAGCTGATAGCCACAGGCTGCTCGTTTATCTTGTCTTTCACTTCTTGAAAACCATTTAGCATGGTTTGCAGGCAAAGCTCCAGCTTATCGCCATTGGCAGGTTTCTTAATCGGTTCCATTAAGGTTTTACCGCCTTGAATGGCATTAAACACAAAGTTAGTCCCTCCTGCATCAAGGGTCATTACTGTTCTGTTGTCAAAATAAATACTGCTCATATCTCTTAGTAAACCGCTTTAGTATGTTTATAAATTTTTTTTATCGTTCTATTATCGTTGTAGAAAGCCGGATGCTACCTGATTGTTCTTTATCCTCAATTTGCTTAAACAACATTTCAACACAATTCCGGGCAATCTCATCTCCTGGCTGAAGAGCTGAAGTCACTTTTGGCTTTGCATAATCGAAAACATCGAGGTTATCGAAACTGGCAAACTTAATTTTGTCTATCAACTGTGGATAATGCTTATTAACCAACCAAATACCTTCGGCTGCCAGTACATTATTTAAAAACAGAAAACCATCAACTTCCTCTTTTAATAATTGGTGAATAGCTGATTCTACATCTTGTTTTATAAGATTGGTATTAACATCAATAATCAAGCTTTGATTTATAAATAATCCATTATTAGTCAATGCTTCTTTATAACCATCAATCCGCTCGTTAATATTGGGCAAAAACGATGATAAACCTACCAGGCCAATTTTTTGGCATCCTTTACCAATCAATTTTTGAGTCAATTGATTAGCTGTCTCTGAATTATTAATGGTCACAAAATTGTCGTCCTTGTCATTAAAATTACGGTCGAAATTAACCATTGGCAGATTAGCTATCTTTGACGAAACCAACTCTGTTGTGGGCGCGATAATAACACCATCGATTTGTCGGTTGGTAAAAGCAGTTAAAATCTTCTGCTCCTTTTCCGGTTTTTCATCGGTACTGGCCACCATCACCGAATAACCTCTTTCCTCGGCATAATGCTCAACCAGGCGTGCAATCTTACTAAAGAAGGGATTGGAAATATCGGGCACCACAAACCCAATGGTGTATGAGCGTCCCATACTTAAACTACGAGCCAGATGGTTGGGCTGATAATTTAAGCGTTGTGCAATATCCAATACCCGCTTTTGTGTTTCGGCACTGATGTTCTTTTCATTACCACGCCCATTTAATACAAATGATACGGTGGTTTTTGATACGCCTGATTGCTCTGCTATGGTTTTTATTGATGGTCTCACTAAAAAACTACTAAACCGGTTTAGATGCAAATATAGAGAAGTTTTTTTGTATAAAAAAAGCGCCTCACAAAGAGACGCTTTCAATATTATTTTCAATTCTTCATTTAGTGAGCTCCACTATCAGAATCAATCGACTTAAAACCTTCACCCAATACTTGGCTACTGTCCATCACATTCACAAAAGCCTTAGGGTCAATTTTCGAAATATGACTCAGCAGAATTTGCGACTCACGACGGGTAACAGTTGTATAAATCACCTTTCTTTCAACCCCTTCATACATCCCCATCGCTGTAATCATGGTACCGCCACGCTTAACATGGTGTAATAGCTTATCTTGAATCTCTTCAGCTCTATCGGATATAATAAATAAGGTTTTATTTACCTTCATACCGTCAATCACCATGTCAATAATCTTACCTTCAATAAAGATAACCACCCACGAATAGATTGGTAAAGTCCAGTCAATCCCCCTGAACGTAAAATCACCACCTTCTTGCGGCATAAATATCGTTAGCATGGTAATGGTTCCATCTACAATCATCACCAACTTACCCAATGACATGCGTGTGTATTTATTCAGAATCATTGAAATGATATCTGAACCACCAGAAGTAGCTCGCGACTTGAAAATAAAACCAATAGCCACACCATATATAATACCTGAGATGATGGTATTTAAAATTGGCTCATTCGGAATAAAGGCATCGTGCCCCCACACCGATGGTAATTCCAGTATGTACACAAATCCCATAATGGCAAATGTGCTTACCAATGTCTTGACCCCAAATCGAGGTCCCAGAATGATGGTACCGATGATTAACAACGGTATTTCCATAAATAAAACTGATGTACTAATGTTCCATCCAATCGTGTGGAACATGAAGTTGGCAATACCATACACACCACCCGGTGCTAACATGTACGGGTTAACAAATAACACATCACCAATTGCAAACAAGAGGCTACCCATCAGTATGTATGAGTAGGCAACAAACCAGTCCTTTGATAAGAACTTTTCCTTTGTAACAAAAGCCATAACTTAATTTAAATAATAGTGTTCATTCAAAAAATCGCGCAAAGGTCGCTTTTTTCTTGCACACAGGGAAATGATAAATTTCAGTTATAGAAAAAAAGCTCATCTTTTTTAGATGAGCTTTCACATTGTGTTACCTTCTTTTTTATTCTTCCCAGGCGAGATAAGCCGATACCAGCCAATGGTTCATTTTATCACCATCAATCTCTTGTGCTTCAGGAATACTAAATGTAAACAGATTCTCACCTGCTTTAAGATTTACATCTACGATTAATGGAGTAACATCAGAGCCCGGACACCAGTTGGAACGGGACAAATCTGATGAGGCTAAACGTTCTTCTATCACTTTTTCTTCATACTTCCAGGTATTCCAATCGATATAAGTGGCTGTATCTTCTATTAACCATACACCCGAGCCCGGATTGAAACGACGAAACGAAGCACAATCATCGCGCCAGGGAATAAAATTGATGACTTCCTCATTATTGACTTTAACGATGTTACGTTTCTTAACAAATTCATCTCCACCAGAATGACCACCATGCCCGGTGGTAATATAATTCAAGCGAATGTTTTTAGCCGAAGCTGGCACCGATGCTGTCAACTCCATATCTTGACGTGCAAATAAATCGACATGCTTCTGCCCTCTGAAATACGGTATCGTATTAAGTATTGATTTGACCTTTGTTCGGGGCTTAACTGCATATAAATAATCCGTTTCATCATAAGTAATATCTACCGAAACGGTATAACCTTCTTTTGTCCAGGCATCAATCCAAACACCAATCCACACTTCCCCTTCCAGTACTGACAAACGGTCGGTTACATCCTGCTCCCACACTACCTTGTCTTCCCAATGAGGAATATAAACCGGTTGGCGTAAATCCATTTTATCATTATAAAAACCAATTCCAAAGGGTGTCATAAAGCGCATTAGCTCAACCACCGGCTCGTAATCATTACCAGCTACAATACCTGTCAAACCCTCATGTGCTGCATCACCTTCAGGCAACTCGCCTTCTTTATCTAGAGTTACAAAATTGACCAATGAGCTTTGCGGAATCACAAACAATGAACCAGACTTATCCCATCGATCGCCTGCCGAGGCCACTGTTACTTTCACCGAGGCAGTAACCTCCCGAAGGTAAGTGGGTAAAGTAATTTTCTTCATTAAAATACGACCATCCATAATCCGACAAGTCGTTTCTTTTGCTGATAAATCAGCATCAAAAGCACCTGCATCAAAATACAAATGCTCATTATCAAACACCGATATTTGCTTGTCACCCAGCGAATCAATCTTTTTAGGACCACATGCTGCCAACAATACAATAACTAAAAGCCCTAAGTACATGACAAAAGTTTATAACATTTATCTAAATCGCTGTTATTTATTGGATTGATTAACGCATTTGCGATTCTAATCAGTCCGTATTTA
>NZ_JAFMVC010000032.1 GCF_025499605.1 Carboxylicivirga litoralis
GCGATAAAATTTGAAGCAGTAAATCAGATATTTATTCAAAGCTTGTTAATTCCGCTTATGAACAGCAATCTTCTTCGTGTAATCGACTCAAAATAGCCCGCTATTCTTTCATCAATATACACTTGAACCTTACTATTCGTAAGCGTTCTGAGTTCAAAATTTTACGTCGAACTCAGGTTAATAGTTTAAAACCTGACAAAATACCCGAGGTTAATAAAACCTTTGTGTCCGGCACCAATATTGCCGGTAAGGCCATATTTTTCGCCCCATTTAAATGATAATAGGTTGATGTGATAGGACCAACCGTCAAGATCAACTGAGTAGTTCAGGCCACCATTGTTTTTAAAGCGTTCTTTTGCATAGCCAATACTTAATCCACTGCTCAGTCTGAATTTTGGGTGTCTTAAATATTCAAATTCAACTTGGGGAGCAATAACAAAAGCCGATTTGGTAGAGCGATAATCGAAACTAACAGATGTTGTAGGTGGGTAAGTGAAATATTGAAGGTCACCGCTTCCTTCGCTAACAACTTTATCATACATCAGGTTAATACCAACTTTCAACCAAGGTTGGTAATAATGATAATAATCCAGGTTAAATGCTCCTAAAACAAAGTATTTAGTTTGTCCTTCAAAGTCACCATCAACCCATTTTTCAAATCGATACAGCGAAGCAGGAGAATAGGTAACGCTAATTTCATCTTTTTGGGCAAATGTGTGCACATATGTTATGCCAAGAAGCATAATCAATAAAGCTTTCTTCATGTAGTAATTGTTAAGTTAGATTCGGATTTATGACATACAAAACTGTTATTACACGTACCGAAAAACAATTTGATTTATCTACATGCTTTTATTGAAGAGCTGTATCTTTGCACAAAACGATAAATTAATGGCAAAGCAAGACTGGAAACCCGGAAATATGATATATCCGTTACCGGCTGTAATGGTTACGGTTGGTAATTCACCCGAGAATTATAACATCATCACCATTGCGTGGACGGGCACCATTTGTTCCGATCCGCCCATGTGCTATATATCGGTGCGTAAGGGTCGTCACTCTTATCAGACTTTAAAAGAAACAGGTGAGTTTGTGATTAACCTGACCACCAAAGACCTGGCATATGCTACCGATTGGTGCGGAGTGCGTTCAGGCCGTCAGTATAATAAGTTTGAAGAGATGCATTTGACACCGGGCAAAGCGTCAATCGTTAATGCACCCATTATTGAAGAGTCACCGATTAATATTGAGTGTAAAGTCACCGAGATTAAAGAGCTGGGTACGCACGATATGTTTATGGCCGAAGTGTTGAATGTGAAAGCTGATGAACAATACATTGATGAGGCAACAGGAGCTTTTAGCCTTCAAAAAGCTAAACCAATTTGTTACTCACATGGCCACTATTTTGAGGTGGGCAAGAAGATTGGCAAGTTTGGTTATGCGGTTGAGAAGAAAAAGAAACGACGTCGCACTTCACGGAAAAAATAATAAAAAACCCGGCCAAACAGCCGGGTTTCTCGTATATTAATTTCTAATTATGTTGTCTGATTCTCGCGTTTCACTTTTCCACCTGTGTTTTCCTTTTTCTCAATTTTATTTGGGTCGCCCATAAAATAAACTACGCCTCCCGAACCGGCTGTTCCTGTTAGGCGTTCGTTGGCCATTACTTCAACAATACTACCAAGTGTAGCTTTGGCATAAGTTTCATCGCTGATAAGATTATAGGCTAAATATTTTCCTCCTGTGCCAATGTTTACTTCCTGGTATTTAGTTTTTCCTTCCAGCTCAATTTTACAAGTTGAACCATCAACTTCAAGGTTGTTTACATCAACATCCAACAATAGGTTGGCTTCGGTGCCGGCACGTAGCTTAAGGCTTTCGGCATAAATAGTGTTTTCGGCATCGATGGTAGCACCCGAACCGGCTTCAATCTCACGAAGATGTTTGTAAGTGACATAGACCTGAACATGCACGTCCTTATATATCTTGGTTTTCATCTTAACCGTCAACTTGCGGTTTTTAACTTCTGTTATTACGTCAGTTATTTCCCCATTTTTTATATGGACATCTACTTCTTCTTTATCACCTTCGATTAAAGTAACATTAATACCTTTTGACGCTTTGATTTTATCAAACGAACCTACTTTGCGAATTTGTGTGTGGTCGGGCTCTTGTGCCAGGGCATTAAATACTAAGGCAAATAATAGTACGATTGTGTTAGACAGTTTCATATTCTTTCCTTTTTATGTTGTCATACGCAGTTTAGCGCTATTGGTTGGCGCCAATTTGCTTAAAAATTATTAAACTTTCGATGGTGTTACAAAAACTATGCAAATAATTCACGAAGCTCTGTTTCTGATAAATCTTTTATCGGATTATTAGTGGTGATAAAGGTGTCAGCCAGTTCAGTTTTACGCTCTTGCAGCTTCGCAATTTTTTCTTCAATACTATCGGCAGAGATGAATTTATACACAAACACATTCTTAGTCTGGCCAATGCGATGCGCGCGATTAATAGCTTGAGCTTCGGCTGCCGGGTTCCACCAGGGGTTCAGTACAAACACATAATCGGCTTCGATGAGGTTAAGTCCAACACCTCCCGCTTTTAAGGAAATAAGGAAGACCCGGCAATCGTCATCATCGGTAAAGCTTTTTATCACTTTTTGTCGGTCGGTTGTGGAACCGGTTAGTTTGGCGTATTTGATCTTTTGAACGCTTAAGTCTTTCTCAATCAGTTCTAAATCTTTAACAAAAGAGGAGAATATCAACACCTTATGATGTTCGCTAATGGCATTATTCAGCTTTTGAAAAATCTGCTCGTATTTACCTGAAGAACCAGCATAGTCTTTATCTACCAATGCTGGGTGATTGGCGATTTGGCGCAATTTGGTAAGTGCCTGAAGTGCCAAAATAGCGTTTTTATTGACGCCCGTTTGCTCAATGGCTTTCATCAGCTCGTTTCGAATACCTGATTTCTCACGCTCATAGAACTTCTGCTGATCTTCTGTCATATCGCAAATGAGTGTTTGCTCCGTAACAGGCGGTAGATCTTTTGCCACCATATCTTTGGTACGTCGTAGGATAAACGGATTAATCAATTGGCGTAACTTCTGCTCTTTGTTTTCGTCCCGCTTTTTCTCAATGGGGCCTGCATAGTGGTTTTTAAAAAAGTTGAGGTTACCCAGTAAACCATCGTTCACAAAATTCATCTGCGCCCACAAATCCACAAGGGCATTTTCAATCGGCGTACCAGTCAACACCAATTTATTGTTAGCTTTAAGTTCCGAAACGGCATGGTATATCTTCGACGTTGGATTTTTAATGTTTTGGCTTTCATCCAGAATAACGTAATGAAACTGGTAATTATTGAGGTATTCAATATCGTTACGAGCAATACCATAGCTGGTTAGGACAATATGATAGTGCTTAAATATCTTACCAATTTCTTTCGATTTGGTGCGGTTATTTCCGGTATACAGATAAACCTTTAATTGTGGTGCAAACTTTTTTACCTCATTGGCCCAGTTGTGCACCAGCGAGGTTGGCATCACAATTAAACTGGCCGGCAATGCTGATTGATTAAAGCCTTGTACAGCACCAAACATTGATAACTGGCCTTCCTGAGCTTGTTCTTCTTCCCTGTCAGCTTTTGCCGAATTATACTGATTTAACAGCATGGCAATGGTCTGAATGGTTTTACCCAATCCCATATCATCGGCCAGGATGCCTCCAAACTTATTGGTATTGAGCATGCGCATCCAGGTGTAGCCTTCGAGCTGGTAGGGGCGAAGTGTTGCTTCCAGTCCATCTGGCGAATCAAAGTCGATGCTTTTTTGTTGTAGCTGTGCCATGCGCTTTTTCCATTCGGGCGATGCTTCTTCCAGCTTATCCTGTTCCAGCAGGTTATAATGCATCTTGTCAAGTGTCATCTTGCTTTCGTCAGCATTTACAAAATGCATTAAATCAGTATATTTAGTAAACCACTCTTCGGGAATGATAAATAGCTGGTTGTTGGGCAGTTTGTATTCGCGTTTACCTCGCAATATATGCTGGCGAATATTCTGAAAAGGAATTTCAAACTCATCCACTTTAATGATGGCTTTAATATCAAACCAGTCATTTTCTTCTTCGTATTGCATCGATAACTTGGCCGAACCAGTGTAATAATCATCATCCCAGCCATTTTGAATGATGTTTACACCGGCAGTCATCAGTTCTTTGGCATGTGTATTAAGCCACTCAATAATATCGTGTAAGCCAATTGAATCATTATCCGCCTGTGAGGGTTTGTATTGAGAATCGCTGATGCTTTTTAGTCCCAACTCTTTCAGTCGCATCATCAAGCCATTCTCTTCTTCAGTATGACGACGAAAGCGGTCAAAAATATGATGTCCTTTCATTGTACGATGATTGACAAACACAGTAGAGCGGGTGCCAGCCAGGTATTCACGCTTATCGTATCGAAATTTAAGTGTGAGGACAGCTTGCTGCGACAAGTCTTTTTCCAATATCAGTAGCGGTACTAACCTGGCATCTTTATTATTAATGAAAAAACCATCGGCCTTAACCGGGTAATCGCGAATACAGTTTTCGACAAAAGTAGACATATAGGTGCCTACGCTGCGGGGTTGTATTAAAAGGTGATTAACGCGCAGGAAAGGCTTGAATTTTTTGGCATCTATCTTCTCAAAACGAAACAGCTGATTGTTGATTAAGAATACGGCAGGAGTGGTGCAAATTTCCATTACCTCGCGGTTGGTCATGCCCATTTCACCTTTGTCGGTCTTAATTTTAAGGGTGTATTTTAATCCTATTTGCTCGAGGGTGAAATCGAATAGTGGTTCATGAAACAAAGTTTGCACCCGTATCCGATCCGTATCATACATATGGCTGTAGTTGGGGTTTTTGTAGAATACGGGAATATCGGCAAGGGCAATAATTTCCAAAGCCTGCGATATTTTGCTGTCCATCAGCGGACGAATGTGATCGAGTGTGAATTGCTCCTCCAGTTTATCGAAGAAGAGCTTGAGGTTTTTCTGTTTCGAAAAGCGCTTAAACAGGCTTTGTTCATTGATGGAGTTGAGTAATTTAACCACCTCGATTTGTGCCTTGGTAAAAGCAAAGCGATTATTTTCGATATGCTCTAAGGTGGCTTGTTCCACCAATTTTAATACACCGTTTTCATTGGTCTGCGCGTAAAAAGGGATAAGTGTTATTCCAATATTGCGCTTCTCAGAGATAACCGTGATGAACTGCTCCATAACTTTGCGATACTTCTTTTTTGACTGTTAGTTTGACGTAATAGAACCAACAAAGATAGCATCATTCTGTATTGTGCAAATGGGGAGGTGGGGAATATTTAATCTTCCCCTTGGGGAAGTGCCGAAGGCGATGGGGGAATGTCGAACTGTTGAATTGTCGAACTGTTTTTAGTTTAGTAGTTGAAGAGTTTAATCATTTATATTCTATAGAACTATGGACTTTTATTACAAACTGTAAATCAGGCTCCCTTTATAAGGGGAGCTGCCGAAGGTTGAGGGGTATTTACGAACTGGCAAAATGTTGAATCGTCGAACTTTAATTTTAAGGATGTCATCTTTATGAGCATGATGTCAATGAAAGATGTCATCCTTAAATACGTTCTCATGAAAAAAGGCCAGCATTTTGCTGACCTTCTTACTTCTTTTATCTTAAGTCAAATGTCTTGTATTACATATCCTCCAACATATCCAGCTTCTTATTTAAAAGCTTAATGTTGCGACGACCAGTCTCAATTTTATGTTTGAAATCGCGCACCAAAGCTTCCGATTTTTTCGATTTGGCAAAGAAACCAATATTATTTTCCCAAACGGTAATATCGTTTTCGATTTGTTTCAGCTTGTTAATGATTTTATTGCGCTCCTGCGTCAACTTATCATTAGCGTGCTCTGTTTTGTAGCTTTCAATTTTGTTTCTGAATTTCTCAACGTTCTTTTCAAACTCATTAAGATTCAGGTTGTCGAAATACTGGTTGATGTGCGATCTGAACTCCTGGTTCACACGATCCTTCTCTTTGATAGGTACATGGCCAATTTCGTTCCAGCGGTGTTGGTAATCCTGCAGCTTTTGGAAATTTTCTTCGGCGTTATCACTTGGTTCAAATGCTTTAACTTCTTCAATCAAGGCTTCTTTCAGCTTTAAGTTTTCATCTTGCGACTCATCTTTCTTGCTAAAGAATTTATTCTTATGCTCAAAGAAAGCATCACAAGCGGTGCGGAAGCGCTTCCAAACGGCATCACTTTGCTTGCGCGGCACAGGGCCTATCTCTTTCCACTTTTTCTGAATCTTGATAAATTCATCAGTAGTACGTTTCCAGTCAGTGCTGTCTTTCATGCTCTCGGCCTGAACGCATAAATCTGTTTTTAACTGCAGGTTATGCGATTGTTCCGATTTGTAGGATTTGAAGAACTGACGTTTGTTGTTAAAGAAACTGTCACAAGCCGTGCGGAAACGCTCATAAATCTTATTGTTGTCTTTCTTTGGAGCAAAACCTATGGTTTTCCAAATGGTTTGTAACTCAATCAGCTCTTTACTTTTGGCTTCCCACTCTTTAGGCGAATGCAATTCTAAACCTGAAAGAACTTCTGCCTTTTCACATAATTCGGTCTTCGCTTCCAGGTTTTTTTGTAACTGGTCTTTCAAACCTTCAAAATACTCCTGGTGACGCTTATTAATTTTTGAGGTGGCTTCTTTAAAGCGCGCCCATAATTCTTCTTTTTGTTCACGAGGTACAGGACCAATCTCGCGCCATTGCTCGTGATATTTTTGCAATGTTTTAAAAGCCTTAACAATGGTAGGCTCTAATAATAACTTCTCTGCTTTTTCGCATAAATCAACCTTGGCTTCCATGTTCTTTTTCAAGTCCAGGTCGCGCAATTCCTTGTTGATTTTAATATAGCTGTAAAAGCTCTCAATGGTATGATTATAGGTTTCCCAAAGGTCGTGCACGCGGTTTTGCGGTATCACACCAACGTTTCGCCATTTCTCTTGTAATTCTCTAAAATGCTGGAAGGTTTCGTTTAATGACTCCTGGCCGTTAATCAGCTCTTTAATGCCTTCAATAACGTCTAGTTTAGCCTGCAGGTTAGTTGCTTTCTCTTCCTCAAGACGTTTGTTAAACTCGGCCCGACGTTCTTTAAATTCCTTTAAATAACTTTTTAAGTCAACTTCGTTGGTGTCAACCGGAGCCGTGAAGTCTTCTTCCTTTTCACCTGATTCGATGAACTTACGTTTTAAGTCTTCAACCTCAGCTGCATGTTTTTTGTAGAATGCAGATTTTATAGCTTCGACTTCTTCTTTAATATTTTCAACCGGAAAATCCTTTAACACATATTTTAAACGTTTCACCAATTCTTCTTTGCTCAGCATAATATGGTCAACAGCCTCTAATTCTGGCTGTTTTTCTTCCGTTGCTTCCACTTCTGTGTTTTCAGCAGTTGGCTCAACCGTTTGGTTTTCTTCGGTGGTTGTTTCTTCCGCAGGAGTAGGCACCTCATTTTCGGGTGTGTTGCTTACAGGCGTATTTTCAGTATTTTGCTCTGAATTCAAACCAGCATTGTCTTCTGTTGGTTTGTTTAGGTCTTGTGCTTCCATAGCTTTGAGTTCGTTTACATTGCCAGGTATAAGTAACCTTAGCATCAATTTATTCTACGAATATATTGGAATTCGGGCAAGTGGCAAATTTTTAGACTTAAAAAGAAAGCTAAAAGCGAATTGCTATCAGCTAAAGGCTTTTAATTATCTTTGCCGAAAACAGATAAATCATCATGCGCATAGATATTTTAACCTTGTTTCCAGAAATGTTTGAAGGGCCATTAACACAGTCGATAATGAAGCGGGCGGTGGATAAAGGGCTGGTGGAGATGCATTTTCACGATATACGTGATTATACATTGGATAAACACAAAAAGGTGGATGACTATGCCTTTGGTGGTGGCGCCGGTATGGTGATGACCATTCAGCCCATTGCCGACCTGATTGAAAAACTAAAGGCTGAGCGCGAGTACGACCATATTATTTATATGACACCTGATGGTCAGCGCTTCGAACAACGCATTGCCAATACACTTTCCTTGAGTGAGAATATCATCATTTTGTGCGGGCATTATAAAGGAGTTGATCAGCGCATCCGCGACCATTATGTGACCATGGAAATATCCATTGGCGATTATGTGCTGACAGGCGGGGAGCTGGCTGCTGCTGTAGTGTCAGATGCTGTTATTCGTTTAATTCCGGGTGTGATGTCAGACGAAACATCGGCTCTGACCGATAGCTTTCAGGACGACCTTTTATCGCCACCTGTTTATACCCGCCCGGCTGATTATAATGGCTGGAAAGTGCCCGATGTATTACTAAGCGGCAACCAGGCCAAGATTGATGAGTGGCGCGAGCAGCAGGCCTATGAGCGTACTAAGAAGATAAGGCCTGATTTACTGGAGGAGTAAAGGGGAACCGATAAATTGTCGAACTGAGAAACTGAGAAACTGTTGAATTGGCGAACTGATGATTCGCGAAATTTAGTATTTATGAGGCACGTATTACAAATACGCGCCAGCGAGGGGAGTAGAGGCACCTTGCCCGTAAGCGGATTATTGCTCTTTCATTTTCTCAACCTCTGTGTTAAAGAAATCTTCAAGTCGGTTAGTACCATATTGCTTGGCAATATTATCGAGCGCCATAGCTGTTAAGAAAAACTCAACAGGACCGTACGTTTTTGAAGAGGTAAAGGTCCTTGCCAGCCAAATTGCCAATCGTCTGGTCCAATCCGGAAGGTGGATTATTTTGATGGGTTTGTGCCAGGCTTTTAATGCCAGTTCAGCTAATTCATTTTGAGTTAAAATATCAATGCCACCCACTGTTTCTTCGGTAGCTCCTGAAATCATCTTATCCACACAAATGGTTGCCAAATCTTCGCCATGAATAGGGTTTAATCTCAAATGGCCATCGCCGAATAAGTACACTTTTCCCGTTTTGGCCATTTCAAGAAAGTCTTTCATGTCGGAGAAAAATCCGTTGGGGCGCATAATGCAATAGCGCAGACCTGAATCCTTCAATTCATCCACAAATAGCTCTTTTGCCTCAAATATTTTAAGATGCCTCAGCTGGTCGCCATTTAATGCTGAGATATATTGGAAGGCTTCAACCTGACTCTTTAAAGCCTCTTGTAATAAATTGGCGTTGCCTTGATAATCAACATCCATATACGTCATTCCATCCTTTTGCCGGGTGATGCCAATGGAGGAGAAAACCCAATCGATATCCGCAGCGATGCCATTGATGGAATTTGGTTCTGTTATTTGACCAATAAAGAAATCGTCCACATCCTGAAACATGCTTTTCTGCGTTTCTTTACGAATCAGCACTCTCACCCAATAACCTCGTCTCTTGAGTTCCTTCACCAGGTATTGTCCTAAATAGCCGGTTGCACCTGCTACTAATACTTTTTTGTTGTTCATTGTTTGTGTGTCATTCAAAATTACCGTTAAGGTTTTGGCCGGATGATGTTAAGAAGGCTTTTATCCTTACGAACTTTCAAAACTGCTTTAGCGCCAATTTATAATTGGTGCTTTTTATAATTGGCACGTATTGCAAATACGCGCTAGCAAAGGAGCCTAAGGGCACTATAGTGGTTTGTTGGGCTTTCGTGTTTTATTCTTCCAAGAGAATTAATTCTACTTAAAAACTTCATTGACTTTATTTTTCTTTTCTCCATTATCCCTTAATGACTCTACAACTTTAGTTAATGCTGCAGCTAGATTAACTGCATCTTGTTCGTCTAATAATATTGAATAAGTTTTCGTTGTTTTGTCAGCTTTTGTATATCTGCCATTCATCGTAATTAACTGTAGATATTTCGAATCACTTTCTTTGAGATAAAGAAAGTTAAATCCAAAACAATGATTTGGAGTAAATGGAGTTATTTGAATTGCATTAAAAGGCTCAATCGGAATAGTTTTCTTAAAACTAAAATCGATTTTTGAAGTCTGTTCTTTCCATAATTCAAATTTCTTGATAGCATTTAAAATATCAATAAAATTCTTGATATAGTATTCTGAAATAGCTTCATTTTTTCTAATCTCTCTTTGCTCTGTTGATGACAATTCACTGTAATTGGAAGGACGATTTTTAAATTTGCCAACCCAGAGTCCAATTCCATCTCCAGCTCTATCATATAATGTCAAGTGGTCACTGTACAATGCCCCCTTTTTATGAATTGAAAAGAAGAGAGGATTCTTTTCAGAATATTTATATTCTGATTTTATGAACTCTAACTTAGAGATGGATTTTTCATTTAAAATTTCTTGGCAATTCGAATTCTGAATTATTGCAAGTAATAATATTACAATCAGCATTATATTTTTCATTGTCTATATTTTTTAAGCTGTTTGGTTACATGAATCCCAACTCTTCTGCGTCAATCACCCTATAGCCAATACATCACCATTGTCAACTGTTACTTATTGCTGTACCAATAGAGTGTTTTACAGTGATTAATACAGACTAGTCATTTTGTTTACCCGAAATTAATAAAACAAAAGACATTAGCAATCATTATCCTCTCACCGTAAGCTCACGCCGCTGGCGCCAATTTGCAATTGGTGCTTTTTATTATTGGCACGTATTGCAAATACGCGCCAGCGATGGACTTCTGTTTTGATAGCCGCACACAAACGTGCATAACCTGATTTATGAGTAAAAGACGCCACGCACAAACGTGCATTGGTTGCCTGCGGATAATTAACGCCGTGCACAAACGTGCAAAGCTTATTTTATGCAAAAGTGGGTTCATGCATAAACGTGCATCACTTGTTTTTTCAAAAAGTGAAGGCATGCACGTTTGTGCACGGGTGTTGCTGTGTTTGTTGAAACGAACGCTGTGGCTAATTTGTAATGGGTGCTATAATAATTTATGAGGCACGTATTACAAATACGCGCCAGCAATGGTATTACCAATACACGCCAGCCAAAGGGAACTGTTGGCTGCTATGAATTATGGTATTGGGCCGTTAATTTTAATTGTTTTCTGTAGAGTCCAATATTAGCGGTTACACAAATCCTTATACACACAATAGCGGCATTTATCCACATTATCCACCGGCTGAAAGGGGATGTCGGGATTATACAGCTCTTCAAATAAGCTGTCGAGTCCGGCTTTAAAGGCCTCGCGCAGTGGCTGCAGAAGAATGGGGTTCTTGCCTTTGCCTTCTTTAATAAAGAGTTGTGTGTCGTAGCTGCGCTTAAACACATCGCGCACCCATATAACACCTGGCTGAATAGGCGAGTGATGGCCGGTTTCTTCCAGTATCAGCGCATAGAGCAGTGTCTGGAAGGTGGCCTTGTTCTTTTTGTGTTTATCGGTATTAAATAAGTCGTCTATTGCAGCGATGGTTGCTTCTCCCGTTCCGGTTTTATAGTCCATTACCCGCAGGATGCCGTCCTTGCTCTCCAGGCGGTCGATAAACCCACCAATGTTTAACTGAAGTTCGTTGCTGTTATAGCTGTGCTGCACCTTTCGCTCCAGGTCAACAATGGTAAAGGGGGCGCGGGCTTTCTCCAGTTTCAGAAACTGCAAGAGGTAACGGCGTATCACCTCAAACACCATTACATTTTTACCATGTATCTCGGTAAAGGTGCTTTTGCCTTTTTCGTAATCGGTCAGGTGGGTGTTAAAGCCTTCGCGTATCAGGCCATCAATCAGTGGCTTATTTTTTATCCAGCCTTCAATGGTAGCGGCTTCTACTGCTTTGCCAATGTGTGGTTTGTAGAGGTTTTCCACCACATCGTGAAAAATCAGGCCAAAGATGCGGGCATCGGCTTCCTCGGTAATTTCCTCGGGCTCTTTAATGCCGGCAATCTTCTGGTAGTAAAACCGCATGGGACATTCGAGATAGACCGACAGGGCACTGGGCGACAAGAATTTTTCATGACCGGTTTTGTACTGCTCCAACCGGGCCATCACGGCTTTTGTTTTGCGGGCAAGGGGCAGAGGCGGACTCAATAAAGACACGTTGCCTGAGGATGTCTGCGACTGTATCTGCGCATTAAACTCATACTTGAGCTGGTACAGGTAACGGCTCATCTCATTGGATTTCATGCCTTGTGCACCGGTGGAGTAGAGCAGCTCTACTTTTTTGGCCCGATGGATGAGGCGGAAGAAATAATACGAGAAAATGGTGTCCTGAAACTCAATGGTTGGCAACTCAAAGCCGGCACGTAAGGTGGCTGGTATAAAGGTGTTGGGGGCCGATGTTTTTGGGAAAACGCCTTCGTTCAGGTCAAGGATAATCAGCTTATCGAAATCCAGTGCACGGGTTTCCAGAATACCCATTACCTGGAGTCCGGCCAGTGGTTCGCCCTTAAACGGCACCGTTTGTAAATCGGCCAGTTTCTTATACAGCTTTATCCATGTTTCGGGCTGCAGCTCGTCTTGCTGGTTCTGTTCCAGTAAATCCTGCAGACGTACAATGCTTTTATGCAGGGCAAACACAAACTCCTGCTCCAGCAGTTTGTTTTCCTGCGGTTGCAGTAATTCGTATATCTTGGTTAATATATCGGTGAGGTAATGCGCCAGCTCGCTGCCGTTATTCACTTTTGTAAACAATAGCTTAAACAGCGGATTGACCTGCAACTCCTTCGCTTTAACAAAAATGATGTTCTTTCTGACCAGCTGTTTGTGTATCGAACGACAATCCTCTTCGGCCAGCAAAGAAATGTACTGGTGTTGCAATATTGGCAGTACATGCCGGTGGTATAGCCAGGTGCCTTCCTTGCTTTGGCGGGCGTTGCGCTGCATCTCAAACAAAAGGTTAACCAAACCAAACACCGGTGTGTTGTTCAGCGGATAACCCATGGTGACATTGATCCGGTCGACATTATCAGGTATGCCGTGCAGGGCTGGCATCAGCATGGTTTCATCGGCCAGTACCACGGCGGTTTTTAAATCACTTTCGTACTCCTTCTTTAAAAACGAATGCACCGATTTCAGCTGTTCGGTGGGATTCGCCACAGCTGTAATAGTTATTTCTGGTCCTTCTTCGTTTAAAGGCAGCACAAAATCTTTGGGCGATGGGTAACGCAAGCGGTTTTCGTTGAGAAATAAACCCGGGCCACGTGTTTGAAGAACAGCATCATCCGGTTTCTCCATCCAGGGCGAATAGTCCCAAAAGAAATCAGCCAGCTTTCGTTTGCGCAGGTGATCCATCAGCTTTCGCTCGGCTGGTGTTAAGGCATTCAGACCAACAAACACCACTTTTTTCCATTTGATATCCAAAAGCTCTTCCTGCCCGATGCGCTCTGCTATTTCGCGATACACCATGCCCTCAAAGGCCAGCGATTGCTCGCTTAGTTTTTTTTTAAAGGCCTTGTAAACTTTAGGAATATGCTCCCAGTTCTCCAGAAAATAAGACTGGTGCGATGATAGTTGCTCGGCTTTAAACGCTCCCCAGAAGGTTTTAATAGCCTCCAGCTGTTTTTCATTCAGGTGGCTGTAATCATCATCCAGCTCTTTGTAAGAGATCAGGTTTGAAAACAGCTGATCCACATCCACCAGATACTTATCCACATCATCAAAATCGCCCAGAAACATATCGCCCCAGGGCAGAAACTCATCAAAAGAGGTGTCTTTACCGCTGATTTGCTTATAAACCTGATGTAAGGTAAACAGCAAGGTGATGTTATCAGCGACTATTTGCTTAGACAGGGAGCCAAAAAAGTCATTCACTGTCACAATTTGCGGGGCCCATGATGGTGCCTCCACCATTTGGCGCAGGTGATTGGTAAAGAAGATGCCGGCCCGCTGAGACGGAAAAACAAAACAGTAGTCCGCCAGTTCGGCTTTGGCATTCTGATAATAATAGGAGGCGATAGCGTTAAGAAATCCGGAAGTCATGTGATGATTTTAAGTAATAACAAAGATAGAAAAAATGAAGTGCGAAGTCGGTTGCTTGCTATAAGTATTCACCACCAAGACACGAAGCTCACTAAGAATAAGCCCTTTGCTGTATATCATTGGGGTTGTTCAAAAACGAAGTCCGTCCATCGAGCGGAGTCGAGATGGAATTTAAATAAAGGTGGTTATCAATTCATAATCACTTCGACTCCCCTTCGGCTACGGCTCAGGGAGCATCTCAGTGACCGAGTCCCTTTGTGATTTTAGGGCTGAAAATCCGGCACAAGAAGAAGATTAAACCACTAAGTCACAAAGCTTGCTAAGAATAAGTCTTTAGCTGTAAATCATTGCTCCCTCTTCACCATCAAGTAACGAAGCTTCTGGGAGTATGCCTTTAAAAACTCTTTGTGGCTTCGTGGTGAAAAGGATTTGATAAACGCCCTATTAAAATTTTCCTCTTAAAATCCAATAGTCATCAGCATTCAAAAACCTGTTATACAATAGCTGCCAGGGCACAAATTATTTTTAACTTTCGTGATACTTATTTGTTAATAGAGGAAAGAAAAACACAAAAATACCGAAACTAATATAGTTTTATGGATAAATTCTCATTTTTGGGTAATAGCGAAATTGGCTTAATAGATGAGCTTTACAAGCAATATAAAGAAGACCCGGACTCCGTTGAAGAGTCGTACCAAAAGTTTTTTCAGGGATTTGATTTTGCACTTGAAAACTACCAGCAGTCCAGCAGCTCTGGTTTTGTCGATAAAGAATTTCATGTACTTAACCTGATTCACGGGTACCGTCAGCGTGGACACCTGTTTACCAAGACCAACCCGGTTCGTACCCGTCGAAAATACTATCCAACGCTCGATGTTGAGAACTTCAACTTGTCAGACAAGGATTTGGATACCGTTTTTCAGGCAGGTAATGAGTTGGGTATCGGAGCCACTCCTTTAAAAGAGATTATTGCGCATTTGCAACAAACTTACTGTCAGTCGGTTGCTGTGGAATACCTGTATATTCGTCATCCCGAGATTCTGGGTTGGATGAAAAGCCGCATGGAAAGCGTGAAGAATACGCCTGATTTTTCGGCCGAAAAGAAACGGATGATTTTTAAACAGTTGAATACGGCGGTGGGTTTCGAAAGCTTTATCCACAAGAAGTTTGTTGGTCAAAAACGTTTTTCTTTAGAAGGCTCAGAGACTTTGATTCCGGGTTTACATGCTTTAATTAATAAAGGGGCCGAACTGGGAGCCGAAGAAGTGGTGATTGGGATGGCTCACCGGGGCCGGTTAAATGTACTGACCAACATCTTACAAAAGCCTTACAAAAATGTGTTTAAAGAATTTGTAGGCGATGAGTATGAAGAAGGCATTTCACTAGGCGATGTGAAGTATCACCTGGGCTATTGCAGCGATATTGAGGCCAGCAATGGGAGTACCGTGCGTGTGAACCTGACACCCAATCCATCGCACCTGGAGACGGTGGCACCGATCATTGAAGGTATCTCGCGCTCAAAAATTGACCATAAATACGATAAGAATTTTGACAAAGTAGTGCCTATTGTCATTCACGGTGATGCCGCTATTGCCGGGCAAGGTGTGGCCTACGAAGTGGTGCAGATGGCGCAGCTGCGTGGCTACAAAACCGGTGGAACCATTCATATTGTCATTAACAACCAGGTTGGCTTTACGACTAATTACCTCGAAGGTCGTTCATCGACCTATTGCACCGATGTGGGTAAGGTCACCCGCTCTCCGGTTTTCCATGTGAATGGCGACGATGTGGAGGCTTTGGTTTATACCATTGAATTGGCCATGGAGTACCGCCAGCGCTTTAATTCTGATGTGTTTATTGATTTGCTGTCGTATCGTAAATATGGACATAACGAAGGGGACGAACCCCGTTTTACCCAGCCAATTTTGTACAAAGAAATAGCGCGTCACAAGAATCCGCGTGATATTTATAAGCTGAAGCTTGAGGAAGAAAATGTGGTGTCGAAAGAAGATGCCAGAAAAGAAGAAGTGGACTTTAATCAATTGCTGGAAGAAGAGCTGGAAGCCTCACGACAGATTGATAAAGTGGTTATTCAGCGCTTTTTGGATGACGACTGGAAAGAGTACCGCCATTCGGAACAGCAGGATTTTGTATCGTCTCCCGATACATCTGTGAAACATGCTACTTTGCTGAATTTGTTAGAGCGTATCAACTATCTGCCTGATGACAAAAAATTCTTCAAGAAACTGCATAAAATCGTTAATGACCGTAAACAAATGGTGGCAGAGAATCGTCTGGATTGGGCTTTAGGTGAACAATTGGCTTATGCGTCTTTGGTGACCGAAGGACATCCGGTGCGTTTAAGTGGTCAGGATGCTGAGCGAGGTACATTTGCCCATCGTCATGCCGCCTTAACCATTGAAGATACCGATAAACGCTATCGACCTTTACAACATATTGCGCCCGATCAGGCATCGTTTAAGGTGTTTAATTCGCTGTTGTCGGAATATGGAGTAATGGGTTTTGAATATGGTTATGCTTTAGCCAAGCCTGATGGTTTAACCATTTGGGAAGCGCAGTTTGGCGATTTCTATAATGTGGCGCAGGTGATCATCGACCAGTATATATCATCGGCCGAAGAAAAATGGGGCTTAATGAATGGTCTGGTGCTTTTATTGCCGCATGGTTTCGAAGGACAAGGACCTGAACATTCCAGTGCGCGCGTTGAGCGTTTCTTGTCATTAGCTGCCCGTAACAATATGCAGGTGGTAAATTGTACCACGCCGGCCAACTTCTTCCATGTATTGCGTCGTCAGTTAAAGCGCGAGTTCCGTATTCCATTGGTGTTATTTACACCTAAAAGTTTGTTGCGCCATCCGAAATGTGTATCGTCATTAGCTGATTTTGAAGAAGGTGGTTTTAAGGAGGTGATCGATGATAATAATGTAGATGTGAGTGATGTAAAACGAGTTGTTTTTTCTACGGGTAAAATCTATTACGATTTATTAGCACGTAAAGAAGAGCTGGATGCGCGCGATGTGGCTTTAGTACGTTTGGAGCAGATGCATCCGTTCCCGAAAGAACAGGTGGATGCCATCCTGAAGAAATACGATAACGCCCTCTTGCACTTATGGGTGCAGGAAGAGCCGGAGAACATGGGTGCCTGGAATTACATTCGCAGCAAGATGCCCGATGTGGGGATTGTACCTGTTGCGCGTATTGCCAGCGGTAGCCCTGCAACAGGTTTAAATGGCTTACATGTTATTGGCCAAAATGAAATTGTAAATAAAGTGTTTAAAGGTTGTCATTGCGAACGTCAATTGAAATATTGTGGTTTGCAGTGTGTTGAAGGTAAATCGCGCACCGAAATTTTAAAGCAGCACAAGTATTTTGAAGAGAAACCAAGATTTTCGATATAATAATTAGCCAGTAGTTTAATGTCAGTAGTCTTTAGTTGTTTTTTGGACATCTGTCCTCGGTCTACAGACTTCAGACTAAATTTTTGAAAATATGATTATTGAAATAAAAGTTCCTACGCCAGGCGAATCCATAACAGAAGTTGAATTGGCATCGTGGATGGTATCCGATGGCGATATTGTTGAAAAGGATCAGGAAATTGCTGAGATAGAATCCGATAAGGCCACTTTATCGTTATTAGCGACCGAAGCGGGTAAAATTAAAATTGTGGTTGAAGCTGGCGAAACCATTGCTGTTGGGGCAGTGGCATGTACGGTGGATACTGAATTTGCCGGTGAGGCTACATCGCAAGCTACACCAGAAGCAAGCTCAGAACCTGCAGTAGGCGAGGAGAAACAGGAAGTTTCCCCAAAGCCCGAACAACCAGAGGCTAAAGCAAACACAACGAACTACCCGGATGCCAAAGTATCGCCATTGGCAAAAAAGCGGATGGAAGAGGCTGACTTGAATATTGATGAGGTCATTAATGGTTTAAAGCGCATTTCAACCAAAGAGGTGGAGATGGTTAAGAATTTGCCGGAGCAGGAAACGCCTTCGAGCGGAGGTGGACACTCCGCCTTTATCGCTAGTCATGCCAGCCGTGATGCTGAACGCCAAAAAATGACTATGCTGCGTAAGAAGCTGAGTCAACGCTTGGTGGCCGTTAAGAATGAAACCGCGATGCTGACCACCTTCAACGAGGTGGATATGTCGGCAGTGATGGCTCTGCGAAAGAAATACCAGTCAAAATTCATTGACAAGCATGGAGTGAAGCTGGGTTTTATGTCCTTTTTTATCAAGGCTGCTTCATTAGCTTTAAAACATCATCCCATGGTGAATGCCATGATTGATGGTGACGAGATTGTAATACCAGACTACCACGATGTATCCGTGGCTGTGCAAACGCCCAAAGGTTTGATGGTGCCGGTTATCCGTAATATTGAAACCCTAAGCCTCGATGGTATTGAGACATCATTAAAGAATTTAGCTGAAAAGGCCCGTAAAGGTAAAATTGGCCTGGAAGAGATGACGGGAGGAACCTTTACAGTAACCAATGGCGGTGTGTTTGGTTCCATGTTGAGTACACCAATTATCAATCCGCCACAATCGGCCATCATGGGCATGCACAATATTGTTGAGCGGCCCGTAGCAGTGAACGGCAAGGTGGAGATACGGCCGATTATGTACCTGGCTTTATCCTACGACCATCGTATTATTGATGGCAAGGATTCGGTAGGGTTCTTAGTGAAAGTAAAGGAAATGATTGAAGATCCGGCTAAGCTGCTGGCAGGTGGTTTCGATCCGGAACAGGAAGTGCTAGGCTTGTAATCTAAGTACAAAATAGAACTACAAAGTCTCAAGGTTGCTAAGTTTTTCTTAATCTACTTTGAGACTTTGTGGTTATTATAGTTAGATGTTGTTCGTTTAGTTTAATTTTGCTTTTTCTAATCTCAACAAAAAAAGATGAACGATAAAAAGCAGACTGAAAACTATAAATTTACTCAACATACCAAATGCGAATTCTTTCCATGTCACCAGGTAAAAAATGTGGAAGAATTTAATTGCCTGTTTTGCTATTGCCCTTTATACATGCTTAAAGATAAGTGTGGAGGTAATTTTAAATATACCAATGGCGTTAAAGACTGCAGCGATTGCCTTAAACCACACACCAAAGGTGCCTATGACCATGTGATGAGTAAAATGAAAATGGTGATTGAAATAGGAAGCCAAAGGGAGGGTAAATAACCTCTGTTTTGGCATTAACCTCCCGTTAATCGTGATAAGCTTTTATATAAACAAAATGGCTTATCATCACTTTGTTATTCATTTGGTATAACACTGGCAGACTCATGTTGTTGTACAGTTGTCATAGTTTGTTTTAAAGGTTATGTAGTTGAAGTCAGACCTTTAAAGTATGTGATTGAATTTTAGATAGTTTTGTTCTATTAATTTCTTTTAAATCTTAAAGTAGCTATACTCAAAGGGTTAGCTTTAAAATGGGTGTGCAATGATTTTTTTAAGGTAACTCTTGATATAATCTATCGTAAGAGAAATGGCACGAACAGAATAGTGTTATAAGGAAAATTATTAACCTAAAAAGACACGGGGACAGCTCAATGCAAAGGATGATTGAGTGTGTTTAGTGGCAAATGAAACAATTTAACATGAAAAAGATGAAATGGTTGTCAGCAATGCTTATTGCTGGCGTTTTTGCTTTTACAGCATGTAGTGATGATGAAGGCAACGGAGAAAATTTTAGCGACTTGCCGGTTGAAGAGCAAAAAGCTCAAATGGAGAGTGAAGGAATTGCAATGGTTCAGAAAATGGACGAAGCTAAAAGCCTTCAAACATATGATGTATTGGATAGTTTCTTTGCATTAATGGACGAAGCTAATGCCGAGCCTGTTAAAGCGCTTGAATTTTCTTTAAATGAGGTAATGTCGCTTCAGCAAACTAAATCAATTGTTAGTTTAAAAGGAGCTTTGGTTGACAAAATGAGAGCTTCTGATGAGTTTTATGCAGAGACAGGTGTTTATGAGTGGGATGCAGCAGTTGGTGATTGGGCAGTTGTAGAGCAATCTGATTCAGAGGTTACTTATCGTTTTCCTGTAGAAGAACAAACAGCAGAAATCAGTGTTTATGGTTTTGCAGTAAAAGACGCTACTCATCAGGATGATCCTGAAATGGTGATTGAATTACCATTGTCGTTAAATGCGCATGTAAAGCTTGGTGAAGTGGTGATTACAAGTTTTTCGCTAACAGCTGAGTGGAATGATGATGATACACCAAAAAACATCACTGAAATCATTACGCTTGAGAACTTCTCTTTTACAAGTGAATTAACTAATACAACTAGCAAAGTTGGCGCCAGCGCTGCCTTTAAGTACAAAGAGGAGATGATTTATGGCAATGGTTTCACTCTTGAAGGCGATTTCTCATATGATGAAATTTTCAATACTATTCCTGGTGATGAAACAGGTATGGATGATGCATTGGCTCAGGAAGTACTTGAAAAAGCAAATGTTTGGTTCCAGTTAGGCAATATTAAAATTGAAGGTATACTTGATTTTAAGGGCTTTATGGAAGCGTTAGCTGATAAAGTGGAAACTGTTAATATGGAAGATGAAGATGCTTTCAATGACATGATGGTTGAGCTTATCAATGAATATGCTATTCTTTATGTGCGTTTTGCTGATTCGAATGAAATTATCGCTAAAGGAGAATTCTATCTTGAAGAAGTAGATGATTTGTATGGTGGAAGCTATGTTGAACCAGCTTTCTTAATGGTATTTGGCGATGGTTCAAAAATGACTGTTGACCAGTTTGTAGAAGAAGGTTTTGGTGACTTACTTGATGAGGTTGAGAGCTTTATTAATGCTTTAGAAGAAGCATACGGTGAGGAGGAAGAAGTGGTTGTAACACCAGCTTAATTCTAACTTATAAAAATATGTAGTAATTGGAGATCTATTATGGTCTCCAATTCTTTTATATAATTGTCACTTTTGAAGTACATATTTTTCAATATTATTTGTTTTGTCTGCATTGTCGCTCATGCGCAAGAATCGAAGTGGTGCATCAGTGGACAGGTGGTTGCCAGCGATAATAGTGAAGGCATCCCTTCTGTTCATGTTACTACCTTAGATGGTAAAAAAGGAACTGTAACAGATGCTGATGGCGCATTTGAATTATGTGGTTTGGCGGGAGAAAGTGTTACAATTAAAATTGGGCATACGGCCTTTGAGAATCAGCAATTAACCGTTGAAAGAGATGATAATAAGCCATTAACCATTCGTTTGAATTTTAAGGTGTATCAGGCTTCGGAGGTGCAGATCAATGCCTCGCAGAAAAATATCGTTAAAAACTATATTCCGGGTAAACTAACCTTAAAAAAAGAAGATGTACTGGCTATTCCTGCCTTTTTAGGAAGTCCTGATGTGTTGCGTGGTTTGCAATTATTACCAGGTATGCAGTCGGTGAGTGAAGGTAATGGTGGCATTTATGTGCGTGGAGGTTCGCCCGGTCAAAACTTTGTACTGTTTGATAATATCGAGCTTATGAATCCAACCCATCTAATGGGTATCTATTCAGTTTTTAATCCTTTGCTTACCAACAAAGTGGATTTTTATAAAGGTAATGCACCAATTCATCTGTCATCGCGCTTGGCATCATCCATTATTGTTGATACCTATAGTCAGAAACCAGATAGCAGTAATTGGTCGGGTAATCTTGGAAATATTGTTAGCAACCTTACTTACAACGGGCAATCGAAGAACAAGCGTTGGTACTTCAATACAGGCATCAGGCGCAGTTATCTCGATGTATTGGGCTATATGGCAAGTCCATTCCTGGAGGATGAAAACAATTACTTTAAGCAGAATAATTATACTTTTTACGATTGGAATGGAAAGCTGCACTTTAAGTCGGGAAACGATAAGTTGGTATTAAGTTGGTACCTTGGCTATGATGACTTTAAAATGACCAGCAAACAACACGAAATTGAATCCAACTCCGAATGGGGTAATAAGGGCATCAGCTTTTTATGGAATAAGTTATTGTCTTCTAATCTAAGTATGGAAAACACCATCTCTTATTCCTCCTATTTTTCAGATTTCGGGGCTAATATACCTGATGGTTCAATGCGCTTTGCAACTGATTACGAGCAATATCAGTTTAAAAACCGTTTTAGTTATCAGTTAAATAAGCATTATTTGCGTTGGGGATTAGAGCTCACTCGATACGATATAGTGCCCCAGGATTTAAAGATTAGTTACCTCGAAAATAGCGAAGCAAGCCTTGATGATTATCAAAGTACAGCTTTAAGGCTTTTTGCAAGTAATCATTTTCAGATTAGTCCGCTGTGGTCGGTTTATGCCGGGGCTGCGCTAAATTATTACCGGTTGGAAGAAGCATCGGGACAAAACATAAAATCGGACGCGCCGCAGATTTTACCCAATGTGATAACCTCATTAAATTACAATCCTACAAAACTGTCGTCGTACAAGTTGTCGTACGCCTTTAATACACAGAATATTCATTTAGCATCTATTGCATCCATTCCTTTGCCATCCGATATTTGGATGCCGGCAACAAATGCATTACCGCTCGAAAAAGGTCATCAGGTGACTTTGGGGTTCTTTCGAGAATATCCCGAATATCAGTTGCAGTGGGGCCTTGAAGGCTATGGTAAATATATGGATAATCAATTATTACTCAAGTTCAATCTCGAACAAAAAGAGTTAGACAGCTTTGATGAAAACTTTTATAAAGGACAAGGCTTGGCTTATGGAACTGAGTTATACATAAACAAGCAAGGGAAGAACTTCAATTTGACGATTGGCTATACCTTGGGTTGGGCAAAGCAACAGTTCGATGATATCAATGACGGGAAGTGGCACGATGCGAAGTATGACCGTCGACATGATTTAAACCTACAGGCAACTTATGTGCTTAATAAGCGAATTGATTTTGGAACTGTGTTTATCTATGCCAGCGGTAATAAAGCTACTTTACCAACTGGGCGCTATTGGCTGATGGGCACAATTGCCAACGATTATGCAGGAGTTAATAATTATCGGATGCCGGCATATCACCGCATGGATGTTTCGATGAATTACCATTTAACATCTAAGCTTTTTGCCGAATCGATAATTAATTTCTCCATAATTAATATTTACGGCAGGAGCAATCCCTATTACATATACTACCAGGTTGAAGAAGGCCAGAAAGATTATGAGTTAAGTATTAAAGCCAAGCAGGTTTCGTTGTTTCCAATTATGCCATCCATTAGCTGGCGTTTTAAATTTTAAGTATGCGAGTATTTTTAGTTATATCCATAATATTGTTGATGGCCTGTTCTAAAGATGTTGTCATAGAGCAAGTCGATTATGAGCGCAAAATTGTTGTGGATGGTTGGATAGAAAATGAAGGACGTGCTAATGTGTTATTGACGATGAGTTCACCCTTTTTAACTGACTATGATTCGGCTTCCATTCGTAATACGTTTCTAAACTACGCCAAGGTGTCAATCACTAATGGAAAAGGGGAGGCAGAGGTGCTTACTTTAACGCATCAGGAAGAGTTTTTTCCACCTTTCGTGTATAAAAGCATCAACATGAAGGGGGAAGTAGGTGAAAGTTACCAAATTGAAGTGCTCTATCAGAACCGAAGGGTGACGGCAATGACGACAATCCCTTCATTACCAGAAGTTGAGTGGGTTGAGGTAGAAGCGGTCTCAGATACTTCCATGGTCATAGAGTCAAGTGTGAAGGATGTAATTGAAAGTAAAAACTACTACTATTCGCAGATAAAAACCTTACACTTTGATACACGTTTTCACCCAACAGATAATCCATTGATGATTGACAAATTATTTAACGGAGAATCGCATACATTTCAGTTGAAAAGAAGCAATCAGCCCGATCCATTAAGCATTTATAATATCAATTCGGAACGTAACTTGTTATCCGATGAGTTTGCTATAACCGATACGGTTCAGGTAAAAATCTCCCAAATAGACGAGGAGTCTTATCGTGTGCTTAATGGTATTTATATTGACCACCTAAGTCATGGAAATCCATTTTCATTGGTTGATCAGAAAACACACACTAATGTTCAAGGTGGCATTGGCAGGTGGACTGGTCTGGCTACCCGAAATTACCTGGTTACCTACAAAAAAGCCCCTCAGTAGTAACTGAAAGGCTTTAGTTTAGTATTTTAACTGATGTGGACTTATTAACGAATAGTTTTATCCTTCGGCTTCCGTCCTCTGTCTTTTATCTAATTCTATCCATCGATTTTAACAAAGCAATATCTTTACCAATGGCTCTTAATGCTAAAAAAGTAAGGATTAATGCAATAATCGGAAAAGCCGTTGTAATGCTGTAATTAACCACAGCCGTTTCATCTGCTAAATGCGATCCCAAATAGTAAATCATACCAGTTGAACCTAATAGTAAAGCTAAATTAATACCACAAAGGCGAATCTGAAGCGTTCGTTTCTTAAACATGAAAATGCTAATAAAAGAAACCAGCGTTGCTACTGTTAATAAAATGCTTAAAGCTAAAGTTGGCGTTACTGTTTCGCGTTCTGCGTTAGTTAATCCGCGGTAAATAAACTGAAATACTTCTTGTGTATCCGTTTCAATTTGTGCTAAAGGAATAAAAAACAAACTTGCCATTAGCAAACCGCTCAATAATAAATATAAAGTCTGAATTCGTTGTATCATCGTTAATTTGTTTATGCTTTGTGAGCTGCGAATTTACATATTTATCTGCAAAAAACATCAAGATGTAATGGGCTTGAGAGGAAGAGTTGGTTTGGAAAATCATTTATTTCATACTCTTTTAAAAGCAGGAATGGAATATTTATCAACACTTGTGTAAAAATGAGGCTTTATCATGTATTTAAACTCAAAAAATTCATTAATTTGAGTTCTAAATAAATTTCACATGCGAAAAATTGAAGCATCAGAGCTAATTATAAATCCGGATGGAAGTATTTTTCACCTACACCTTAAGCCGGAAGATGTGGCTCAAAACATTATCCTGGTTGGAGATCCTGGAAGAGTAGAAATTATTAGTTCTCTCTTCGATTCAATTGAATTGAAAAAGGCTAATAGAGAGTTTGTTTCCTGCACTGGTACATATAATGGTAAGCGCCTAACGGTGGTTGCTACAGGCATTGGAACTGATAATATCGATATTGTAGTCAACGAATTGGACGCTTTGGTTAATATCGATTTTGAAACACGAAGTGTAAAACAGCAGCATACGCAACTTAATTTTGTTCGAATTGGTACGTCAGGAGCCTTGCAAAAGGATTTACCAGTAGATTCTTGGTTATTAAGCGAAAAAGCCATTGGTTTTGATGGTCTGATTAATTTTTATGCCCGTCGTAATGAAGTTGTTGATTTGAAATTCGAAAAGGCATTTAAAGAATCACTTAACTGGAATCCATTATTAACAGCACCATATGTGGTTGATGCGGCACCTGAATTATTAGATAAATTAGTTGGTGATAACGTGGTGAAAGGTGTTACCATTTCGGCACCGGGTTTTTATGGACCTCAGGGGCGTGAGTTGCGATTAGATATTGCTGATAAGCAGATTAATGAGAAAATTACTGCATTCAGGCACGATGGTTATCGCGTGACCAACTATGAAATGGAGTGTTCTGCTATTTATGGTCTCTCGGCTTTGTTAGGGCATAAAGCGGCAACTGTTTGTGTGATTATCGCAAATCGATTAGCTGGTACAGCCAGCAAAGATTATAAACCGGTCATGAAAAACTTAATCGAGCATGTTTTGAATGGGTTAACTAAATAGCTTGACTATGGATAGGGAGAAGATAAAGGCGCTGATTACTTTACTGGATGATCCTAATGATGAAATTTTTGCTTCGGTAGAAGGTGCATTGTTAAAGGAGCAGGTTGAGATTGTGCCCGAACTGGAAAAGGCATGGGAATCGTCGTATGATGATTTGTTTCAGTCACGTGTTGAAAATATCATTCACTCTATCCAACTCAACGATGTTCATTCGGAAATGAAAAAATGGTTGCAAACGCCTCATAATGATGTGCTGTACGGCGCCTATTTGGTTTGTAAATACCAGTTTCCGGATGTCAGTTTAATTCATTTAAAAGAGCAATTGTCGGAGCTTCGAAAAGATATTTGGCTGGAGATGAATGAACACCTTACATCGCTTGAAAAAATAAGGATTGTGAACCATGTGATGTTCGATGTCCATAAATTTTCGCGCAATACCAGTAAATATTTGGCTCCGGAGAATAATTACATCAGCGAAGTGCTCGAAACACACAAGGGCAACCCTCTATCTGTTTCGGTTATTTATTCAATATTGTGCAGAGAGCTGGGTATGCCGGTTTATGGAGTTAATTTGCCAAAGAATTATATTTTGGCTTTTATCGATGAATCTGCAGTGGCTGATAATGAGCAAATTCATGATCAGACTGCTGTGTTGTTTTATATTAATCCGATAAACAAAGGTGCTGTTCTTGGCCGAAAGGAAATAGAATACTTTATCAAGCAACAAAAATTACAGCCAAAGGAAGAGTATTTTTTGCCGTGCGATAATATTACAACCATCAAACGTATGCTGAGTAATTTGAGTTTTGGGTACGATAGTAAAGGTGAGGAAAGTAAAAAGGACGAGATTCAAAAGATTTTAGCGTTATTTGATGAAATAGATGAAAATCCAATTTGAAAAGATTTATTAAAGAACGATTTCTCAAAGCTTTCGAATGAGCTAAAATGGGAGTTTGCTGAAGTTATTGAGAATTTAATCGAGAGAATCTAACGAAGAAAAACAGCTTTTATATATTAGCAAAAACAATTCTAACTGATATAAGGTAATAATGGATAAATTATCAGGATTACAACCTCAAGAGGTATGGAAGCATTTTGAAGCTATCTGTCAGGTGCCTCGTCCCTCAAAAAAGGAGGAGAAAATAATTGAGTTTCTTTTAAAATTTGCTGAGGATAATAATCTGGAGGCACACAAAGACCATATTGGAAATGTATTAATTAAAAAGCCGGCTACTCCGGGTCGCGAAAATGTAAAATCGGTGGTTTTACAATCGCACATCGATATGGTTTGTGAAAAAAATAGCGATAAAAAGTTCGATTTCGATAACGATCCGATTACGCCAGTGGTTGATGGTGACTGGGTTAAAGCCGATGGTACAACCTTGGGTGCGGACGATGGTATTGGCATGGCGGCACAAATGGCCTTGTTGGTGGCCGATAATATTGAGCATGGACCTATCGAATGTTTATTTACCGTTGATGAAGAAACTGGTTTAACAGGTGCTTTTGAATTGAATGAAGGCTTTTTTGAGTCGAAAATATTGCTAAACCTGGATTCGGAAGATGATGGCGAGCTGTTTATCGGATGTGCCGGGGGTGTTGATACCTTAGCTAAATTCCCTTACAAAAAAGAAACAGTTGATAAAGGTTTTGCTTTCAAAGTAACAGTTTCGGGCTTAAAAGGAGGGCATTCGGGTGATGATATCCACAAAGGATTGGGTAATGCCAATAAAATAGTCAACCGTTTTCTGTGGGAAGCAAGTCAGAAGTACGATTTGCGTCTGGCGTCCTTTGATGGGGGTAACTTGCGGAATGCCATTGCTCGCGAAGCTAGTGCTATTGCAGTTGTTCCGGGTAACAATAAAGAACAGGTGCGAGTAGCATATAATATGCTGTTTCATGATGTTCAAATGGAGCTAAAAGCAACCGAACCTGAATTACGCATGAAATTGGAGTCGGTTGATTTACCTGAGTTTGTAATGGATGAAGAGGGTCAGAGTAAATTGCTAAATGGTTTATACGCATGCCCACATGGAGTCATTGAAATGAGCCGTGATATCGAAGGTTTAGTTGAAACATCAACGAACCTGGCTTCTGTTAAGATGAAAGATGATCATGTGTTTGTTACAACAAGTCAGCGAAGTTCAGTTGAAAGTGCCAAAGAAGATATTGCCAATATGTTGAAATCAGTATTCACTTTAGCTGGTGCCGAGGTTAAGCATTCTGATGGTTATCCGGGCTGGGCTCCAAATACTGATTCTGAAATATTGAAAATAACCCGTGATTCTTATCAGGAGCTATTTGACACTAAACCTGTTGTTCGGGCAATTCATGCCGGGTTGGAGTGTGGCTTGTTTTTAGAGAAGTATCCAGGGATGGATATGATATCATTTGGTCCGACTATTCGTGGAGCACATTCGCCTGATGAGCGAATTGAGATTGAAACCGTTCAGAAATTCTGGAAGCATCTGATTGATGTGCTAGATAGAATACCAGAAGCATAGCGATAGCATTTAGAAAATAAAAAAGCCGGATAAGTTAGTTTATCCGGCTTTTATTTTAAGAAGAAATTAGTTTAACAGTGTTGGGTATTTTCCTTTTTTAATAGCACTAAACAACTCTGATTTAGCCTCACAAGCACAACTGCCGCTACTACAAACGCTTTTTCCGGGTGCCGGTTTAGCTAATCTGTAAAAGAAAACAATGACTTGATATAAGGCCCATGCCACAGCAGAGTAGGTTAAAATATCTTGTATCATATCATTAAAACAAAAATTGACCAACCTGGTTCACTGTAAACGCAACCATCCATGCTAAACTGGTTGTGTAGCCAATGGTAAACAAGGCCCACTTCCACGAACCGGATTCTTTTCGTATGGCCGCTATAACAGCTACACAAGGAAAATAAATCAGTATGAATAACATAAATCCAAGGGCTGTTATTTTATTATAAACAGGTTTCCCATCAGTATATTTCTCACCGCGTATCTGACTGATTAGTTTAGACGATTCTTCACTATCATCGTCAGAGTGATAGATGACAGCCATTGTACTGACCACGATTTCTTTGGCGGCTATACCGGTAATAAGGCTAACACCCATTTTCCAATCAAAGCCCAAAGGTTGAATGACCGGCTCAATAGATTTGCCCAATCGACCAATATATGTATTGCTTTGGTGTTCACTTTTTTTAAGCAGTTTAATTGAGTCCGTTTTAAAGCTTAGCTGGTCTTGGTAAGTTTCAGCTAACTCATCAGAGCTATTGGTAATTAGTGCAGAATATTGTGAGTTAACCTGTTCTATTTTAGCGTCAAAATCTTCCGAATATTCCACTTGTTGTGGGAAATAGCTTAAAAACCAAATGATAATAGAAGCTACTAAAATGATTCCACCCATTTTTTTCAGATACTCAGCACCTTTGTGCCACATGTGGCGAATGGTATTTTTTAGTGTTGGAATTCGATAGGGAGGAAGCTCCATCACAAATGGTACTTCATCGTGCTTGAAAATCAAACGCTTGAATAGCCTGGCAATTAAAACGGCCATCATAATGCCGATGCCATAAATAGCGAAAAGCATGGTTCCGGCATTTTCCGGGTAAATGGCACCAATAATAAGGATGTATACAGGTAGTCGGGCACTGCACGACATAAACGGATTAATCAACATAGTGAGCAAGCGATTATTCCTGTTTTCGATGGTGCGCGTAGCCATAACAGCTGGTACGTTACACCCAAAACCCATTACCAACGGTATAAACGATTTGCCATGAAGTCCCATTTTGTGCATCAGCTTATCCATAATAAAGGCTGCACGAGCCATATAGCCTGTGTCTTCCATAAAAGAGATAAAGAAGAACAGAATCAGAATGTTTGGAAGAAATACGATGACACCTCCGACACCGCCTATAACGCCATCTACCAAAAGGTGTTTAAAAGAGCCGTCGGGCATCACAGCACTGACAAAGTCAGACAGGTATCCAACACCGGCATCAATCCAGTTCATGGGATATTCACCAAGCTTAAAGGTGGCTTGAAACATCAGCCACATAAAAAAGATGAAAATAGGAAAACCAAACAGTCGATGGGTAATGATGGAGTCGATACTATCTGTTCGTCTTCTGCGTGTTCTTGGATTTTCTTTATAAGTTTCTTTTAATGCTCCAGCCAAAAAACCATACCGCGAATCGGTGAATATTGATTCTGAATCCTCGTTTGATTGCCTTTCTATCTTTGATGTTAGGTGATCTGTTTCTTCAATAAGTTCTCCATATAGCTCGGGTTTAGCTCGCATGTAATCAAAGAGTTGTTTGTCTTTTTCCAAAGCTTTAATAGCCAGGTAGCGCGGAGAAATACGATTGGCAATATCGCCAATATTGGAGAATAGATCATCAAGTCTTTCAATGGCTTTTTCTAGAAGCTCACCATAATTAACATGGATATGCCTCACAATCGGATCGCGATCTTCATATACTTCAATTAGCTTATCAAAGAGGTCGGTAACACCTTTGCCTTTTGAGCTAACGGTAGGAACAAATGGAATACCAAGCATTCCCCCAAGTTGTTCATAATCCAAATCGTCACCACGACTTTGCATCTCATCAAACATATTAAGAGCAACCACCACTTTGATATCTAAATCAATTAATTGAGTTGTCAGGTAGAGGTTTCTTTCCAGATTTGAACTATCCAATACATTAACAACAATATCAGGTGTTTCATTAGTAATGTGCTCTCTAACAAATGTTTCTTCAGGTGAATAGGCAGAGATGCTGTAAGTGCCAGGTAAATCGATGATATTAAAGTTATAGCCTTTGTGAAAAAAAGTGGCTGCTTTAGCATCAACGGTTACGCCGCTGTAATTACCAACATGCTCTTTGGCACCACTTGCGTAGTTAAACAATGTTGTTTTTCCGCAGTTGGGGTTGCCAACCAAAGCAATATTAATTGAGCGGTGTTTTTTATTGGCTGTTTGCTTTAGTATATCGTCCGAAAAAGTTCCTTGAAAAGTAGAGCCTACAATATTTTTGGCTTCATCAACAGTAACAACCTCTATCAGCTTGGCTTCGCTTCGTCGTAGCGATACTTTATAGTCTAGTATTTGATATTCAATGGGATCTTTTAAAGGTGCATTTTTTACAACAGTAACTTTTTTCCCCTTAATAAAGCCCATTTCAGTAATACGCTTACGAAAAGCACCGTGTCCTTTTACTTTAACGATGACCCCTTCGCTACCATTGTTTAATTCAGATAGATTCATTAAAACTTAATTGTATAGTCCCATTTGTAATAACATGCAAAAGTACTTTTGTAAAGTGGCTATTGCAATAGCTAAATGTAGTGATTTTGCCCTTGGTATAAAATAATTTTAGTGAGGCTTCATAACTTTTTATTTTTGTTTGCGTTAATGAAATTGTATGAAAGAAAAAAAAGGTGACAAGGAAATAGATCAACTGCTTAGGAGCTATTCTGATAATATTTCAGTTTTGGAAGAGGCTATTGATGTTAGTCTTCAGGCTAAATATTTTAAAGAGAGTAAGCAACAGAAAGCGACCATTGATAAAACACTAATATTAGAACAAAAGGACAAGCTGTTTGATCCGAACGTATCAATTGAAGATAAAAAAGTGTTATTGTGTCAACTTGCTTCGCTTAATGAGGTAGAAGCCTTTCACACCATTGAAAAATACAAGGAACAAGCAGATGTAGCATTGGGGCAATGGGCTATTCTAGCCTACCAGGAAAGTAAAATGTTAATGCAGAGTGTTTTTCTGGATCATAAACCCATATTTATTTCTACAGGTTTGGGAGGTAAGGGGAAACTGTTGCGATATTTTGTCGTTATTTTCACTCGTAATAAAGCAGTTTTCTCACCATTTCAGGAAGAGTTGGTTGAAAGTGAAGTGAGGTTTGCTTTTAAGGGAGAAGGAGCAGAGTTGGAGGAGATGGGGTTTAGGGGCTGCTATGTCGCATTTACTGGCTTGGTATCTTTAAATACCGGATTAAAAAAATTACTTTCGGGCATTATTAAGCAATGCAATGAGCTGGGTGATTTTTTGGATACATCTATTTTAGTGACGAATGTTAAGAAATTATCAGCTGGAGAAATTGAATATATGCTTGATAAGAAAACCGCTTAAAAAGTAATTCGTTAAGTCAATGAAATTGGAGAATAGAGTTGTAAATGTGGCCATTCAGGTGTTGCCGATGGCTGATAGTGTGGATATGTATGGGATGGTGGATAGTGCTATCGCCATAATTCAAAACTCGGGTTTAAAGTATAGAGTAACACCCTTTGAAACGGTTGTAGAAGGAGAGTATTCTGTGGTCATGGATTTAGTTCAGAGAGTGCAGGAAGCCTGTTTTCTAGGTGGAGCAGATAAATTACTCTGTAATTTGAAAATACAATCCCATCGTACCGATAAAGTATTGATCGAGGATAAAATTGGAAAATATGAACCATGAAAAAAGGCTGCCACGGCAGCCTTTTTCTTTATAGTATCACAAAACTTATTCATGTAAATCTTCAAATTCTACATTCGTATATTCGGCAGCTGCAGCTTGCTCTTCTATCATTTCTGGCGTCTGGTTTTGCTGAATAAATCCTACAGTCTCCTGCAGTCCATTAATGAACTTCTCAAAGTCCTCTTTATATAGAAAGATTTTATGTTTCTCAAAATGGTATTTGCCATCCTGATCGTAACGCTTCTTACTTTCTGTAATCGTTAAATAATAATCATTTTTTCTAGTGGCTTTAACATCAAAGAAGTAAGTTCTTTTTCCTGCTCTTATTGCCTTTGAAAAGATTTCATCTCTGTCGTTCTTTTCAAATCCATCATTTTTTTCAAATCCTTCCATCGTTTTCTTTATTGTTTTGGAAACAGCTTGTGTGCTTCAAAAATGATAATTATTTCCATATTTACCAATCTTTTTTTTACAATTTTTGATGTTTTTTATAGAAAGAAACATTACATATCTGTGCTAACTCTTTAATATTAATGCTAAAATTAAGTAGTACAGGTGCTTAATATAATTGACATTGCTTTAATTGTAATTAAGTATTTTTAATAACTACTAATTATGCGTTAGATGAGCCTTGTTTTAGCTATTAATTAGGGGAATGTTTGTTGGAAATCAAAGCAATCGAAGAGCTTGTTAATTTTATAATATAACTCTTTTCAAAAGGGCTTGATGCAATTAAAAAAAAAGCTACTTTTGCATTAGTAAATAGTAAAAAAAGTTCTTTAAGGATGTTAAGTAGAAGATTGTTAAGAGTTAAAGTTGTGCAAATGGCATATGCACATTACCAGAAGGGTGAAGTGTCAATACAACAAACTGAAAATGAGTTGTTTCATAGCATAGCTAAATCTCATGAGATGTATCATGCGTTCTTGCTGTTGTTGCTTGAACTAAAGAATTTTGCAGAGAACCGAATTGAGCTTCGTAAACAAAAGAAACGTCCTTCTGAAGAAGATCTAAATCCCAATATGCGTTTCGTTGAAAATGGCTTTTTAATGCAATTGGCCGGAAATGAAGCGTTGATGGCATACAATGCTAAAAGCGGGAGTCCCTGGACCGATCAACCAGAAACTATTAAAGCTTTGTTCAATTTAGTTGCCGAATCAGAAATGTATACCGAATACATGACAACTGAGGCTGGTGATTATGAGGCCGACAAGCGCTTTGTTGCAAAGTTGCTTGAAAAAGTAATTGCACCATTTGAGAATTTATATAGCTATTTTGAAGAGCAAAGTGTTTATTGGAATGACGAAATTGAGTTTGTAATCTCGATGGTAGTAAAAACCATTAAAGGATTTGCAGAAGAAAATGGTGAAAAAGAGGCCTTGCTGCCCGAGTTTAAAGATGATGAAGATCGTGATTTTGTAGAGCGCCTTTGTCGAAAAGCGTTGGTTAATCAGAAAGATTACATGGATTTAATTAAGAAGTTTACCAAAAACTGGGACTTCGACCGTGTTGCTTATCTTGATGTAGTGTTGATGCAGGTAGCTATTGCTGAGATTGTCGAGTTTAAGAACATTCCAATTAATGTGTCATTAAACGAATACATCGAAATAGCTAAATATTATTCGACCAATAAGAGTGGTGTATTTATTAATGGTGTGTTAGATAAGATTTCAGAACACCTTATAGCTGAAAAAATAATCAACAAACCAGGTAAGGTCAATAAAGTATAGAAATGAATGTTCGTCTCTTAGGTTTATTGGTTTTAGTTCTGGTTGCTGCTTCTTGCGGAAATAAGCAGAAGGCAAGCTCAAAGGGCAAGGGACAACTAAAGTTTACTGAGCTTTCATATAATTTTGGTGAATTGGAACATGGAGATGTTGTTGGTCATCGCTTTAAAGTGATAAACCAGGGACAATATCCGGTCGTCATTCAAAAAGTGAAAAAAGGATGCGGTTGTACGGATGTTGTTTTTCCTAAAAAACCAATTGAAGCTAAAGATTCTGCCTATATCGAAGTGGTCTTTGATACCAATGGTTGGCACGGACGTCAGGTAAAACAAGTGGTGGTTCATGCCAATGATTCAACCAGTAAACACGAGCTGTTAATTTGGGCAAATATTAAATAAAAGATAACAATATAATTATGAACGTATTATTAAACATGCTTCCTCAGGCAGCTGAAGGAGGAAATCCATTAATGTCATTTGCACCATTTGTGCTAATTATTATCGTGTTTTATTTCTTTATGATTCGTCCGCAGATGAAGCGCCAGAAAGAATTGCGCAAATATCGTGAGGCTTTGAAAAAAGGTGATAAAGTGATTACAACAGGTGGAATCTATGGTAAAGTAGCTGAAGTAAAAGAGCAGTTTGTGACTGTTGAAATTGCTGATGGTGTTAAAGTGAAAATGGATAAGTCAGCTATCGTAATGGATATGACTGATGTTGCACAGAACAAATAGTAGAGTGTAGTTTTTGTGTCGGGTTTCTGCTAAAGATTAGTTACTTTTGTTGGTAATCTGACAAGTAAATTATGAATAAAGTAAAGAAACTACTAGATAAATACTTACAACGCATTATTGGAAAAACCAGGGAGGTACGCGAAGATGGAAACGCGCTTATCTTCTTGGTTTTTCTATTTTTGGCAGCCTGTTTTTGGGTGCTTAATGCCTTGCAAAAAGACGATTATACAACGGAAGTTAATTTTCCGGTAAGGTTTACAAATGTTGGTGCCAACGAAATTGTTAAAGGAAGCTTAAATCGTGACTTGATAGTGAAAGTGCGGGGAGGAGGCTTTACGGTTTTGCGCCATATTAGTCAACAATTTTCGGCTGAAGCCATCGATATCTCCACTTTGCGAAGAGTAAATATCGACGGGGTAGATGGTGCTTACATTAATTCGAATGAATATTATAAGTTAATAGAAGGGAAGCTGGCTGTTGGGCTTGAGCTAATTAGTATCTCTCCCGACACCTTGTTCATTCCACTCATCGAAAAAAAGTCAAAGAAAGTTCCCGTCAAGGTTCAGGCCGAAGTTACTTTTGAACAGCAGTGTCAGATGTCGGGTGTCATTACAGTGGATCCTGATTCAATTCTTATTTCTGGTGCCGAAGACAGGCTAAATACGATTGATTTTATCTCTACCAAAGCCCTGGCGTTTGAGAAACTCTCGGATACGATTGTTCGAAATGTATTGCTTGAGAAAGATGATAACATCGAATTTGATACAAAACGAGTTGTGGTGACTATTCCGGTTGAGCCTTTTACTGAGGCTAATTTATTGGTGCCAATAGATGCGCTTAACTTACCAGATAGCATTGAACTAAAGTCATTTCCTCCCGAAGTTAATATTTCCTATCATATTGGATTGAGTCGCCCTCTTTATTCACAAGGCGATTTTAAGGCAAGTATTGATTTTACTAATATTGATTTAGAGAATTTACCACGACGATTGAAAGTGAAAATCAACGAGTTTCCCGAGGAGATTCATAACATGGCTTATCAGCCTGTTTTTGTCGAGTATTTGTTAGAGCGAAAGGTTGAGCAATGATTAAGGTTGGTTTAACCGGAGGTATTGGAAGTGGAAAGTCAACAGTTGTTAAGCTAATTCGCTTTTTAGGTTATCCGGTGTATGTGGCAGATATTGAAGCTAAAAATATTATTCACTCCGATGAAACAGTAAGGCAGGGTATTATTGAGCTTTTGGGTGAAAAGGCATACAATAGCGATGGTTATAATGTAAAGTATGTGGCTCAAAAAGTATTTAGTAACAAATCGTTATTGGAGGGACTAAATGCGATTGTACATCCAGCTGTCCACAGCCATTTTAATGCTTGGTGTGAGTTAAACAAGGATAAGAAGATTGTTTTTCAGGAAGCCGCTATTTTGTTTGAAAATGGCAGTTACACTAAGTTTGATAAAACTATTTTGGTGACAGCCTCTAAACAAGAGCGAGTAGCCAGAGTAATGAGGCGTGATGATTTATCTGAAGCAGAGGTGAATGCGCGTATGAGCAAACAATGGGAAGACACTGAAAAACTCCCTTTGGCAGATTATAATGTGAAGTGCGATGGGGAACATTTGGTTATACCCCAGGTGTTAGAAATAATTAAACAGATACAATGGGATTGTTAGGATCGTTTATTGGTGCACAGCTTGGCTGGTGGACATTGGGACCAATTGGTGCCATATTAGGATTAGTTTTTGGGCATATTACTGAAGAACAGGCTTCTTTTATAAAAGGCAAAAAACAATCAGCCCAACAGCAGTCACGTAGTGGTTTTCTGGCTACTTTGTTGGTTTTGGTGGCAGCCGTAATGAAGGCCGATGGACGGGTTGTAAAGTCTGAATTAGACTATGTGAAGAGAAGCCTGGTGGCCACTTTCGGAGAAGAGGAGGCTGGTAAAGCTTTGTTGATGTTGCGCGATATTTTAAATCAGAATATCCCTGTTAATGATGTTTTGCATCAGGCCAGGGTAAATATTAATTACTCATCTAAGGTGCAATTGCTTCACCTTTTATTTGGTATTGCTTTGGCCGATGGTACTATAACTGCTGATGAGCAGCGCTTTTTAAGACATATTGCTTCAGGTTTGGGACTCTCCAGTCAGGATTTTGAATCTGTCAGCGCCATGTTTATTAAAAGTACATCTTCTGCCTATAAAACATTGGAGGTTGAGAATAGTGCAACCGATGAAGAAGTGAAAAAAGCATATAAAAAGATGGCCATTCGTTTTCATCCAGACAAAGTAGCGCATTTAGGTGAGGACATTCGAAAAGATGCAGAAGCCAGATTTAAAAAGATAAATGATGCTTATATGCAAATTAAAAAAGAGAGGGGTTTAAAGTAATTTATATTGACTCTTGAAAAAATCTTTTGCTGATAGCGTCTTTAGTTATATTTTTGCACAAAATCTAAAATAGAATACAATGTTAAAAGGATTATTAGCAATATCGGGTCAGAGAGGATTGTTTAAGCTAGTGTCGCAAGCCAAGAATTCAATTATTGTTGAGTCGCTAATTGATGGTAAAAGAATGCCTGCTTATGCTACTTCACGTATTAGTGCCTTGGAAGATATATCAATATATACAGAAGATGAGGATGTTAAGCTGTTTGATGTATTTAAGGCGATTTATGAAAAGGAAAACGGAGGTGTCTCTATTTCTCCAAAAAGCTCTGGTAATGAGTTAAAATCATATTTTGAAGAGGTGTTGCCTTTGTATGATAAAGACAGGGTATATGTATCAGATATTAAAAAGGTATTGACCTGGTACAATTTATTGATTGAAAATGAGCTTTTCGATCCTAATGCAACTGAAGAGGAGGAAGAGCCAGAAGCTACTGAAGAATAAGTAGGTCTTACATTAATATATCGAAAGGTGCTCAGTTGAGCACCTTTTTTTGTTTTAACCAGTAACATTTCACTATATTAGTTCGTCACAATAATTTAATAACAAAACCTTATCGTATGAGAATTCTTTTATGTTTGTCTTTATTGCTGGCTGTTTTTACACAAACTCGAGCCCAAAGAAGTGTTTATACAGTTACCAGTGGTGAAATGATATTTGGCTGGGCTGATGTTGAACAAGAGGTACCAATAGGAAGTGGTTCTTTTGAAGATGTTTCCAGTAATCTTCGTTTTAGTGTGTTTTTTCATGTGGGCCAATATGTTCACCTCGATATAGGTAATTCAGTTGGTCTGTTTTCAGGATTAGCTCTTCGAAATATTGGTTTTATCACCGAAGATGATGCCTTGGATTTGGGTGTAGAAAAAGAAAAGCACCGTTCCTATACACTAGGAATACCCTTGGCATTAAAGCTGGGCTCATTTCGCGATCACTTCTATATTTTTGGAGGAGGAGAGTATGAACTTCTATTTCACTACAAGTATAAGTATTGGATGGATGGTGATAAACACAAAACCTCTGAATGGTTCAGTGATCGTACGAAGCGCTTTTTGCCATCAGTGTTTGCTGGGGTTCAGTTTCCTGGAGGGTTAAATGTTAAGTTTAGATATTATCTGGATGACTTTTTAAATTCCGACTTTCACAAGGGTGATAATCCATTAAATGATTATTCGAGGTATGGAAAAACACAGATGTTCCATATTTCAGTGTGTTGGCAATTCGATACGCGAGATATTGAGAAAATATGGGGTGGAGAAGGCTCAAGCCGTGCCTATGATACCAGAATCTAGAGTAGTAGATGTGCATAGTATTTTCAAGGCTCCCATCCGGGAGCCTTTTTCATTCTCATTTTTTCATCTCAGCATTCTCCCCTCCATGTTTCAACCCCACAGTTCCACCACATTTAATACATATTTAAGTCGTATTAAACTCACTCACAATCGAATTTACTATGAGTTTACTTCGAGTTTAGTATGACTTTACCCCAATTCAGGCACGACGCCACCCCTTACCAGCCCATTTTTTACACCACCAAGGCACCACATTCACACAGAAGATCTTTCGTATTCATCGCGTCTTCGCGGTGGAATTACTTCATAACACATTTTAACATCTGTCACAAGCGTCATCAAATCAACCACTAAGCTACAGCGAAGGAAAAAGACCTCAAAAAACTTTGTCTCACGATTTGGTTCTTCCAAAAATACTCCCTTATTTTGCACCCGCTTTTGAGAACAACGGTTCATCTAAAAGGCAAGGGTGGTAAGGGTTTCGGCGC
>NZ_JAFMVC010000033.1 GCF_025499605.1 Carboxylicivirga litoralis
CTTGAGGCGGTTCACACAACTGCCAAATACCTGCTTCTTTATTAGCTACTACGATATTGCGTCATATGAGGGCTAACGTCTTGCCGCATGAAGTGGGCCGTTGCGTGATACATTCGCTTTCCTGATGTTGCCACCGCCCGCGCGGGAGCTAAACCTCCCAAACCCAGACTCCGCCAGGCCTGCTTTATTGCGGTTTGTTAGCGGCTGGCTTTTCTATTCTTTATGATTTCTAATTCTTGATGTTTATTGGTTTTCCAGAGATGAACTTCATAAAAGTCATCACCATCTAGTTCGTCCTCACTTAATGTGTCTAGTTTACCGTAATAAATCCTCGTTCTATAAGTTCCGTTTGGGAGTTCAATTCTCTTTGCATCAGGAAAGTAATCTGTGCAACCAGAAACAACTACTTTTTCAGAGCTTACTTTTAAATCACATTCATTAATTTGCCCAATTTCTAGTTCTTTATCATTTAAGATTTCGGGTTCAGAATCATAAACTTTTACTTTTACTGGGACATCCATATTTCTGACTGTTCCAATGGCAATTACACCTTCTTTTATTGCAAGTAATCTATCCACGGCTTCATCTGTCCACTCAAGGGATAAATCGTCATCCGCTTCTTCGTCTTGAATATAGATTTGGAAATAATCTGCGAATAATTCTAATTCAAGTTTATATAGTTCTGTCATTTTTTGGTGTGTTTGTGTTTGCTTGCCGCTAACTAGTCGATATACTGCACTATGCTTTATATATTACATATAGGCAGCGGATAAAATATCGTATTACTATTTCTGATATACTATATATTTTTACAACGTACAGCTTCGCCTCCTCAGTCACATATTTGTTGTGCAAGCCTGCTTTTAATTGTTGTGTTAAATATCTCTGCTACACATCATGTCTATTGATTTTTCTGATTTTTCCTTTCAGCACCTATTCAATCAAGGTTTTGTAATATAATATCAGTTTGAACTTGGCCTTTTATTAAAGCCAGACACGAATTCTATACTCATCATAAAAAAAGCTATTATTTTTTATACATCCAAGTCATCCAACGGACTTTTTAGTTTACTAATATCTCTTTTTGATATATACGTGTATATCTCTGTTGTTTTAGTACTTCTGTGTCCTAATAACTTTTGTATGTTCCGTATATCCATTCCAGAGTCATGGAGGTGCGTTGCAAAGGAATGTCTAAGCATATGAGGCGTCACCCGCTTGTCGATACCTGCCTTTAACACAGTATTCTTGACCACCCGCTGCACGCTGCTAGGACTATACTTTCCTCCATTTTGCCCCTCAAAAACATAAATACTTGGTTGTTCTTTTCGCAAATAATCCAATAACAGCTGTTTGAGTCGTACTGGCATTGATACAATTCTACTCTTATCTCCCTTACCTCTTTTTATGACTATTACATTATTGTCAAATTTAACATCTTCAACTTTCAGGTTAATCAATTCTCCACACCGAATGCCAGTTGCATAAAGTAAGTATAACATACATTTATGCTTAATAAAAATCTTCTGACGCAATATGGCTTCGACCTCTTCTTTTTCCAACACCCTGGGCAAACTTCTTTTTGTAACAGGTCGTGGAATTAGTAACTCATTAACCTCGCGCTCTGTCAATGCTAACATATAGCGCTTAACGGCACTAACAACAATGTTTTGAGACGACCATGAATAACTTAACTCTTCTCTCAGAAAGAACAAATAGTCTCGTATTTCTTCATCTGAAATTTCATTAACGGACCTTCCTTCATAATAGTCTTTCATTTTTTTTATCTGACAAGCATAATTCTCAATCGTGCGTTTACCGGCTCCTTGCAATGTCAATATTTTAATGAAATCCTGAATTTCCTTGTCTTGTTTGTAGTCCTGACGTTTTAAATGTTGTGATTTTTTGTCACCATGCCTGGCTTCTTCTTTAAATTGACATCCTTGATGATTAAAATAGCGTTTAAGGGTTCCTATTTTCTTTTCTGGTTCAGGCACTATCCAAACATGCCGTTTGGCTTCGTATTGGCAACCTAACTCCAGTAAAAATACAGTCCATTTTTGCTTATGAGGCAATAGCAAATAACACTTATTATTGGCATATATACACCTTACCAATGGCACACCTTCAAACGCTTTTGCATTATTGGCATTTAAGCTGGCTATACCTCTTTGTCTGAATAACTCTTGTAATGCTTCAGGATTAATGTACTTATCACTTACATAGGCACAAGCTCGTAATTCATACCGCAGTTTTCTAATCAACTCCTGCCTGTCTCTAATATAATAACACCGATAATGATGACTATAATAAACAAAGCTCAATGACTGCAGAGCCTCTTCAACCGTATCATTCTCATAATAAAACAGCTTAATTAAAGCCGTGGTACCATGTTTAAATCGATTCAAATAGATTGTTGGCTTCATTTGTATAGTTTTAAGTGATTACTATACGATCCATTAACGACTATTAAAGGCAAATATCATAATATAGTCGTACATTTAAACGTATAATATCCGTTTAACTCTACGATTATACCAATGTCAAACTGCCCCTATTGTCACGAAACGATTTATGGTAGAAGCGATAAAAAATTTTGCTCCCCTTACTGTAAGTCCGCTTACCATTATCAGCAAAATAAAAATAAATCCGAGTCATTATTCACGTCTATCGATCGACAGCTTAAAACCAATCGTCGACTCCTAAAAACATATAATAAAGCAGGCAAATCAACCGTTCGTAAAGAGGTTCTTTTATCTGAGGGATTTAACCCGAGATATTTCACGCACTATTGGAAAACACAAAAAGGAAGTCTGTATTTATTTTGTTATGAATATGGTTTTATGGAAGTTAAGGAGAGCAATGCCAGCAAATACGTCCTTGTTACCTGGCAAGATTACATGAAGAGCCAGTAAAGATTCGTTTTTATACGATTATTCATGCTTCTGGATATTAGGCTTTATTTATTAACCATTTCAATTAACCACTACGCATTGAATATTAGCAAAATATCAAGAATAAGAGACTAGCCAAAAACAATAATATTTCTCGCAAAGAACACAAAACAAAAAATCGCAAAGGCCGCAAAGAATTGAAAAATAACATTCAATTTTCTGCGACCTTTGCAAGACTATTAGCGACTTTGCGTGAAACTTCATTTCCGCATATCCCCTTTTCAAATACTCTAAGAAAGCATATTAGATATTGTTTTCGCCCTTTACGTAACCGAAATTGGCCAATATCCCTCCATCTACATACAAGATGTGGCCATTGACAAAATCACTGGCTTTAGAGGCTAAAAACAAAACTGCATGACCGACATCTTCCACTTTACCCCAGCGCGCTGCAGGCGTTCGAGTCATTACCAAATCATTAAATGGATGATGTTCTTCTCGAATTGGAGCTGTTTGTTCAGTTGCAATATAGCCAGGACCAACCCCGTTAATTTGCAAACCATATTTAGCCCATTCACAACACATATTGGCAGTCAACAATTTTAATCCTCCCTTAGCCGATGCATAGGCAGATACCGAGTTACGTCCATATTCACTCATCATAGAGCAAATATTAATTATTTTACCGGCGCTTTTTTTTATCATCTTAGGAGCCACCCGCTTGGATACAATAAAAGGTGCTACTAAATCAATATCAATGACTTCTTTATAATCTTCAACGGCCATATCCAAAATAGGAATGCGCTTGATGATACCGGCATTATTAACCAAAATATCAATCACTCCTACTTCCTTTTCTATTAGGGAGATGCCTTTATCGACTTCTTGCTCGTTGCTTACATCAAATTCAAATGCATACACATCAACTCCGGCGGCGGCAAACTCTTTTTGAGCCGCTGCCAGCTTGGCTTTGGAACGACCATTGATGCAGACTTGAGCTCCAGCTTGTCCCAACACTTTACCAATGTCCATACCTATGCCATGCGAGCCTCCTGTAACCATGGCTACCTTCCCTTGAAGGTTAAATAAATCGTGTATCAATTTATCGCAGTTCATTGGGTTGAACAGGGTTCATATCGGTGTTGTCGAGGTTCTCACCTCTCATACCCCAGATAAAAGATTTGATTTTTTTAATTAACAACAATAGGCTTGTATTTTGGCACCAAGGTTTTCATTACTACCCAACCTATTAAATAAGCCACTGCACAGATGGAAAAAATAATAAAATACCCCGATTTAATCCCTTCAAAACCCATAAACTTCATGTTCGTGTTTTGAGCAAAATCAAATAGCATACCTGAACCTTTATTGATAGTAAATGATCCAAGTCCTCCAGCCATACCACCAATACCCGTTACGGTTGCAATGGCTGTTTTGGGAAACATATCGCCAACCACCGAAAATATATTGGCCGACCAGGCTTGATGGGCCGCACCCGCAATACCAATGATAATAACAGGAAACCAATATGAATAGGCTCCGAGCGGCTGAGCGAGTAAAGCCAATAATGGAAAAAAGGCAAATATCAGCATGGATCGCATACGTCCGGCATAAGGGTCCATGCCCTTTTTATCGACAAAATAAGTTGGTAGCCACCCGCCGATGATGGATAATAAGGTGATGGCATATAAAACAAACAACAATAGCTGAGCCGTAGTGCTATCAGAGCTTAAGCCATACACATCGCTTAAATAGGCCGGTGTCCAGAATAAGAAGAACCACCACACCCCATCGGTCATAAACTTACCGAATAAAAAAGCCCATGTCTGACGGTATTTAAAGGTCTCAACAAAGGGTATCCTGGCAGCTTGTGTTTCGTCAGTATGCTCCTGCGCACTGTCTTCATCCTGGTTGATGTATTTCAATTCTGCTTTATTTACTTTGGGATGTTGATGTGGCTTTTTATACAAAAACTGCCAAAACCCCATCCACACAAAGCCTAAGGCTCCTATGATAATAAAGGCCATTTCCCAACCATAATGCGCCGCGATAACCGGTATAGTTAGCGGGGCTGCCAAGGCACCAATAGTAGCTCCGGCATTGAAGATACTGGTGGCATAAGCACGGTCTTTCTTTGGAAAATACTCAGCAGTTGCCTTAATAGCAGCCGGAAAGTTACCAGCCTCACCAATAGCCAACACAAAGCGTGCAAAAATAAACATGACCACACTCACATTAATCACGCGCGAAACGTTTTGTACATGCTCAATGGCTTCGCGGGCTCCTTTAAAGCCTACCAGCCATTCGCCAGCTACAATACCTGATGTGGCTATTCCACAAAAGGCGTGTAAAACAGCCCCTACCGACCAAACACCGATGGCCCACATAAATCCTTTTTTGGTATCTAACCAATCAATAAAACGCCCTGCCACCAACAGACCAATGGCATAAAAAATGGAGAACAAGGCTGTAATATTCCCGTAATGGCTATTAGTCCAGTGAAATTCAGGGGCAATAAAATCTTTCCAGGTTAATGACAATACCTGGCGATCCATATAATTAATGGTAGTAGCAAAAAATAACAAACCACAAATGACCCACCTGTAATTCGTCATATTACTCTTTATTTCGTTAACCGACATCGCTTTTATTTTAAGTTAGTTTGTATTGATTTAATTGTTTCTATAAGTTGCCTGGCTTTTTGCTCCAATGCCAACCAATCATTGTGTTTCATAATCTCAGCTGGAAACAGCTTAGATCCCATTCCCACACAAGTTACACCCGCTTTAAACCACTTTTCAAGGTTTTCATGTTCGCAGCTAACGCCACCGGTTGGCATGATTTCGGTCCAAGGCATGGGTGCCTTCACAGCTTTAACAAAGGATGGACCACCCACTTCAGAAGCCGGAAATACCTTAACCACCTCGCAACCCAGTTCCTGTGCTTTATTGATTTCGGAGATGGTGCCACAGCCAGGCGACCACATAATCTTGCGACGATTACACACCTTCGCCATATTTTCGTTTAATAAGGGAGATACGATAAAGTTGGCCCCATTCTGAATATAAAGCGCCGTTGTTCCCTCTTCAACAATGGAACCGGCTCCCATAATCATGCCGGGCAACTCGGCCAGTGCAAATTGATTCAGCGCTGCAAACAATTCATGTGCAAAATCGCCACGATTAACAAATTCAAACACGCGTATTCCGCCATCGTAGCAAGCTTTTAAAACCGCCTTGCAAACCTCTATGTCAGCATGATAAAAGACTGGCACTACGCCTGTACTCTTCATTGCATTAAACACCTCTATTCTTGTATATTTTGCCATAATTTATTCAGATTTAAAAAGCCAGGGTAAACAACAAGCCCCTTCAAAAAATTTGTTTACCCCAGCTTGTTCAATATTATCTCGAAACGCGCCCCGAAGCATCTCCAGCCATCAGCTTCTCTACTTCTTCGACACTTACCAGGTTATAATCGCCATGAATGGTATGCTTTAAGCACGAGGCCGCCGTGGCGAATTCCAGTGCTTTCTGGTCATCTCCTTCATAGGTTAACAAGCCATAAATCAAACCGCCCATAAACGAATCGCCTCCTCCCACACGATCAACAATGTGTGTAATGTTATAGTCAGCAGCTTTAAACAGGGTTTCACCATCGTAGAGCACGCCCGACCAGGTATTATGATTGGCATTAACCGAGCCGCGCAAAGTGGTAATCACCTTTTTAACCCGTGGGTAGGCTCGCATTATTTGCTGCGATACTTTTAAGTAGGCCTCTGCCTCCACATGCCCACTGGTGACATCCATACCTTCAGGGTGAATACCCAGCACCATGGCTGCATCTTCTTCATTACCCAGCACAATGTCGCAGCCAGCCACCAATTCGGGCATCACTTCAGAGGCCTTCTTGCCGTATTTCCACAAATTTTTACGATAATTTAAATCGCACGAGACCGTCACGCCCAAGCGGTTGGCAGCTTGTATGGCTTCCAGGCAGGCATCGGCAGCCCCTTGCGAAACAGCCGGCGTTATACCCGTCCAGTGAAAAAAGGCAGCATCCTTCAATACCTCGTCCCAATTGATCATGCCAGGTTCGATGGTTGAGAACGATGAAAATGCCCGATCGTAAACCACTTTACTGGCCCGGGCCACGGCTCCTGTCTCCAGAAAATAAATACCTAAACGCTCGCCACCATACACAATGTCATTGGTATTTACTCCATATTTGCGCAATTCCATCATGCACGAGCGACCTATATCGTTATTGGGTAAGCGTGTTATCAATGAGGCATCCAGACCATAGTTGGCCAATGAATAAGCTACATTAGCTTCGCCTCCACCATAACATATATCAAAGTTTTTTGCTTGAGAAAATCGCTGATAACCAGGGGTTGATAACCTCAACATTATCTCACCAAAAGTGACTACTTTTTTACTCATAATTCTATCTCCTCTTTTATTAATATTTTGAAAGCTATCTATTTGATACAATGATTTTTCGACTATAAATGACCCTATCGGTCTTTAACACCAACAAATAAAGCCCATGGCTCAGGGATTGTGTGTCAACTCTATGCTCATTACCCCCTGGCACCACGTTAAGTACTTGACTATGTGATACCATTCCATTAATGGCGATGACCTGTAACTCAGCCTTTACATGCCAGTCAGATTCTATCCTAAGTGCAATATGATCGTATACGGGATTGCTGAACAGGCTCAGTTTCATTCCATTTTCTGTTTCATCAACGATATCTGTTGAACCGTATTCGGACTCAAAAGCGCCTAAATCTGGTGCATCGCCTTGGTATGCATACCCAAGGTCGGTGCCGGCATCTATCATAGAACTGCCCTCAATCAGTTTAAATAAATCAATATCGGGCAATGAACCATCGGCCTGTCGGGCACCGGATACGCCAGTTGTATCGAGGCTGATAAAGTCACTATTAGCGAAACTGAATCCATTCCAGCTATTGGTTTGCTCAAGCACAAAACTCCCATGGTTGATTTTACCATCTATGGCAATACAGTTAACCACTTCGGCCACTTTTCCAGTATTTAAGGCCAGTGGAATGGAGTAGTTATTACCTTGATTGCGATAAGCCGTGCAGTTGTAAAAAAACATATCGCCTTTGTTATTATTCTGGTCGAAACCTTTTGACTTATTATCGAAAGCCACACAGTTGATGAGTGTAAAATTGTGCATCAGTGTTTTATCATCGCTGCCACCCACTTTAAAACCGTTACCATTGGCCGAAGCCCCCCCATCGCTACCATCCAAGAAATAGCCATTCATCCAGGTCCAGCAGTTTTCTATGGTTGTGTTAACATCATCGGCACCACGCAGGTAACCATCCCAGCCATCATCTACATTGAGCCAGGCCCGGCAGCCATAGAAATAGTTATTATCACCCACATCCATTTTACAGGCAAAGCCATCGGCATCGCCATAATCTGTAGGATCAGCATTTCCATAGCTATCGCAATTAATGATGTTGTTATTACTGGCCCCATTGCCCAATTGCAGTCCTGTATCGCGATTGGCGAAGAAAACACATTGCTCTATCGTGTTGTAGTTGCCGGAAATAAACATACCGTTATCTCCGGCTTTATGAATATGCAGACCTTTGATAGTCCAGTAATCACCACTCAGGCTAAAGCCCCGATTACTGCTACTGGTGCTCATCGACGAAAAATCAACGATGACTTTCTCCCCTTGATAGGCTTCCAGACGAATAGGATTATCACTGCTTCCGTTCTTTGTTAAACTAATTTTTGCCGAATAGGCATAGGTGCCTCCCCGCACATACAACACATCGCCAGCCTGCAAAACACTAATGCCCTTGGTTAAACTGGCAAAAGGTGTTGATAAACCGGTGCCATTATTACTATCGCTACCACTAGAAGAAACATAGTAATTAACGGCACCCAGATTAACTGTCAAAAGCAATAAAATCAAACTTATACTATTTTGCATTTTATGTGTTTTAGAATACATAACGAGGTTGAACAGTGGCCTTGATTCCTTTTATATTGCCACTAACAAGCTTTATCTCACCTTTCAAATCGGATGCATCGAAGTCAGCATCACCCCGCAATTCAATCCGTTTCCAACCGCCGCCATTGAAATAGCGCACTTGCTTACCTGACGCCAGTTGAATAACCAGGTTGCCCTCTGGCATCACCAGTTCGTCGAACCATAAAAACAAGGATTGCTGATGCGCCTCTTTTTTAATGATTGCTAATGGGGAAGCATCAAGAGGGTTCCACATATCATCGAAGGTCCATTGCGGTGTTATTTGCTCATTCTTTATGCCAATGCTTTCCAGGTTATTAGCCAACCAGGGGTAATTTTCTCCCGCACGCTCACAGTTATCAAAATAATAGCGCTCACCATACAAAAACGGCCTTGTCTTCTCCGGCTTATCTTTATACACCACATGTTCAATGGATTTATTTCGCATTAGCTCCGGAAATGTGCAATCCAAAAAGTAAAACTGTGCATCGTAATGATGACGCGCCAGGTAAAAGCTATCGACCCCTGTGAACGTGCAATTTCGCAGCACAAACTTTTGGTTTTTATTATGTGGTGCGGCATGCCACACGGCTGCTGTTCTTTTTAATTCGTTAAAAGTAGAATTGGAGATATAGCACCATCCACGTGGGCACACAAAATCAACGGCTCCTTCAAAATAACAGTTATCGTGGTAATACATGCCGTGTTTAAAATTCCATAAAGACACGGTATCACCACCGTTGCTCGTGACAGTACAGTTGGTAATAATGGTGCGTGTTCCGCTACCAAAAATGGTAAAAGCATGCGGTCCAATCTGTGGTTGGGTATTTTTAATGGTCAGGTTATCGAGTATCACATCATCGGCATGAATATTAATAACAGCCGGCCCTATGGCGTCCTTAGCCTTCTGCCAATCCTCGCGCAATTGCTCATATTGAATAATCGTGCCTTCACGACTTTCACCACGAATGGTGATAAAATCTTTTTCGATACGTATTTTTTCATTGTAAACCCCGTTTTTAACCAGGATGACATAGCGCTGATAGTTGTAATACGGCAATTGCTCAATGGCTTCAGTCAGGGTAGTGAAGTCGCCGCTTCCATCGGCAGCCACCACCAAATCAACCTGATTATTGGCTTTAACACTAATGAGTGTTACCATCAAAACAAGAAGGAAAAGAAGTTTTTTCATAATACTGAATCCAGGAAATTTATCATTACATCCACACTTCCATCAAACCAGGGCTGAAACAGCCAAAAACTATGGGGCGAATCATGAATAGTATGGACTTGATTAACTATTTGATGCTGATTTAAATATTGTAAAAACGGTTCGCGCCCGGCATGAAATCGCGGTACTGAACTATTGAGAAATAAACATTTCGGCATTTGCGGATGCAGATAATTGATGGCAGACCCTTCTTTCCACAAAGATGGACATTGGGTGTAGGTACAGCCAAAAAACTGAGCCGCCGCCGATGGCTTTTCCGGGTTATTGTCTTTGCCACTTTCATTGGGGTCGGTAAAATCCACCACTCCATCTATGTTAATCAGTGCTGCTATCGTATTGGGCATAGCTGTTGTAGCCACCAGGCTGGCCAATGTGGCACCGGCTGAACAACCTAATAAAACAACCCGATTGGTATCCACACCCAATGCCGCCGCCTCCTGATAGAAATACGCAATGGCAGCTTCAATATCATTAACCGCAGCCGGATAAATGGCTTCGGTTGATAAGCGGTATTCAATGCATGCCGCTAAGTATCCGCTGTGTGCCAGTTGGCTTGCCAGAGGAGCCAGCATGCTTTTATCACCAGACCGCCAGCCTCCGCCATGCACCAAAATAACCAAAGGTTTGGCCTGCTGCTCATCTTCAGGACTGAACCAATCGTAATGTAAAGAGCGGTTGCCATAGGATTGATATACCTGATTGCCAACGGTATTTATGCCAAATGTATCTGCTACAGCCATTTGAATTTCAGGGTGGTTTTTAATCAACTTCTGATAAGTTGAATGCACGGTATAGGAGGTATCCTTTATGGACACCTCCTGCCCATTGACAGTCAAATGTGTAAAAACACTCAGTAGTATGATTAAATAAACGCTGTGCATAAAACTCTAATAAATACAAGTTACAGGCTGCTCAAGCAAAGTCAATTGCTCGTCGAGGTAACTTACAAACGCCTCCCTGCTTGTGATGCCATTTTGCTCCAGCTCCCAGGCGGCTAAAAAATAATACTCAACATTCTTACTTGCTTTTTGAAACACCACCACATGGCTATGCTCATCTTCGGTGATCTTTGTTTCGTATAGAAGCGGATAAATTATGGCCAGACCAAGCTGATCGTTATTCAGGCTTTGTGCCCCCCAAGTAGCCAGACAGCCCCATTGTTGGGCGGCACTGATAAGACTAATTTTTTCTGTATCGGGCTCTTTTCTGATACCGGTGCAAATATTCGCTACGGGCTTATTAAAGCTCAAATATTCACGTGTCATCCGGCTACCAGCATCTATGGACTTCAGTGAAATTATATTCACCTTTTCATCCTGCAATTGCCAGCCGTTGTACCAGATTCTCACCTGTGAACGCAAATTGTCATCAGACAGAATTTTACAACTCACACTATCGGTTTGCTCAACGCGTATGGCCTTTTCTCCATCCCACCAGGCAGTAGAACCAATACCCAATGACTTCCCTACTTTGAGCACGTCCATGCCCCAATCCTGCAGGTGATGATAGCTTTCGTAGCCATCGAGGCCTACCTGGTGTAGCACAGGCTCAGCAGTGCGTTTACCAAACACATCAATGGCATTACGCCAGTCGAGGTACAAACGGTAGCCTACTTTATCCGACTCCCATCCCGGTCCTTCGTATTTAATGAAATATGCATGATCGGTAAAGCCATCGGGCACGCGCAAAGAATCAAACCTTGAGAAATTACCACCTCCCACATACTTACCATCTTTAAACTTACCCGTGGTTTTATGCCACAATTCAGCCTGTGTTTTTTTAACGGTTACTTGCTTTGCTAATTCTGAAGAGCTGATTAAGGTAAGACTTTGAGCGTCTCCAGCTTTCAGGTGCGTTTCAATGCTTAGCACATCCACCGTTCCATCCCCATCGGTATCGCTCCACTGGCTGGGCAAAATCGTCTGACCTGCTTTTATTACAACAGCACTTCCCTTTTGAGCCAATAAACTATCGGCCTGCAAATTAACAACCCCATTAAAATCAGCGGACGATGAATTATTGAGCGTCAGTGATTGAACCTGGTTGGAAGCATTGGGCATGCAAGAAACCAAGCATACCATGCAGGCGATACCTATATAGCTTTTTATTTTTTTCATAAGTTCCTATCTAATTATCCTTGTTATATCTGACCCAATCAATATCCAGCCAACCTGAATCATTATGGCGATTAGTCTTAAGCGCATAAAACCCATATTTGGCGCCAATCCAACGACCTGGTTGGGCAGCAAAATCTTTTACCAGCACCTGGTAATCTTTTCCGTTTTCAGAATACATCAAATCACACCTGGCGCCTTTCTTCACTGATAGCTTCAGGTAAATATCAGTTGACAAAACAGTAATGGGTTCAGATAATTGCTCTTTAACTTTGGAGCGGGCATCAATACACAAACAAGACCTAACGAATAACTGATTATTGTCGTTAAAAAACTCTAAGCGGCAATAGTCTTCGCCCATTACTATCAATCCGCAAGATTCGCCAGAATGCTGCAGATTGAGCTTTATTTTACTGTTCATTTCAAATTCGATGGCCGGAAACTTTTGCAACAGTAATGCCGGCACATCCCAGAGGTTGTTGTAATCATCAGGATAGGCTTGGCAAAACAGGCGAAATACGCCTTCTCCCGGATAATTCATACTCCAATCGAGCCCTCTATTAGCATGCCACTGCCACAAGGGTGAAATGCTTTCGGCATTAAACTCATCATCCATGGCTTGCGGATGAATCGGTTCTGTGACTTCAATGTTTGGTTTTGGGTAGCTTATCACCGGATATCCCACACCATTGTGCTCTTTGCCCATTATTGGCCAATCGTCACTCCAGCTCATTGGTTGCAGATGCACCACACGGCCATAGGCCTCCTGATCCTGAAAATGGATGAACCAATCATCGCCATTGGCTAAAGTAACCCATGCCCCCTGGTGCGGACCATTGACCGGTGTGTCGCCTTGCTTCAACACAATTTTCTCTTCGTATGGCCCGTAAATATTTTTCGATCGCAGTACGATTTGCCAGCCCTGGCTTACACCACCAGCCGGCGCAAATATGTAATAGTAATCGTTTCGTTTGTAGAGCTTTGGCCCTTCGATGGTTGGATGTGCAGCGTGTCCGTCAAACACAAGGGTGCCGTCATCGAGCAAAGCAGTGCCATCGGGTGCCATTTTATTAACGGCCAAAATGCTTTTGATACCAGCACGTGAACCGGCATAAGCATGCACCAGGTAGGCATTTCCATCGGCATCCCAAAACGGACAAGGATCGATCCAGCCTTTGGCTTTTTTAATTAATAAGGGTTGGCTCCACGGACCTTCAGGCTTGGTGGCTTTCAGCATGAATATGCCAAAATCGGGATCGCCATAAAAGATATAAAACCATCCATTGTGATAGCAGATGGATGGCGCCCATATGCCGTTGCCATGCTGAGGTTTTGCATAATGATCAGGCAGAAACACCTTATCACAAGCATAAGTTATCAGCTGCCAGTTAACCAAATCTTTTGAATGCAGAATAGGTAAGCCGGGTGCACAGTTAAAACTCGATGCCGTCATGTAAAAATCATCACCCACCCGGATGGCATCCGGATCCGAGTAGTCGGCTTGAATAATTGGATTGGTGTAGGTGCCGTCTCCATTATCGGCAGCTGTTAAGGTAACCGCCACACCTGTTTGCTTAACAGGATCCACCGATGGTTTACACCCGATAAGGACAAATAGTAAAAAAGTACATCCTATGAAGACGGTTTGTTTCATTACTTGAGGTTTTTCTTGATAGCCAATGAGCTATTCGAAATTTCTTCAACAGCCAAACGAGCCATTTCCTTCGCTCCTTCGACATTAAAATGTGTATTATCATTGATGCCTGCCGGATAGTTTTGCCAAACACCCGAATCGGCAATCAGGAATAGGGATTTAGATTGCTCTTCGCCAAGCTTGATAAGTAGTTGTCCAGATGCTTTATGCATATCTAATAGCTCAACCTGCTTATCTTTGGCTGCTTTACGCACCAAATCAGGGTATTCACCATGCACATCGTAGAACTCCCCTTTTTCGTTGAAGCGGCGGCGCATTACTGGTGTTAACAACACAGGTGTTGCATCTTTGGCCCGCGTTTCATCAACAAAGCGGCACAGATTGTTGTAATAATCTTCGGGCGATGTGTAACGATCGACTTTATGCTTGCTTTGATCGTTGTGCCCAAACTGAATGAATACATAATCACCCGGTTGCACCAGGTTCATGATGGAATCCCAACGTCCTTCTTCAATAAACGTGCGGGTACTGCGCCCGTTTTTAGCATGGTTGGCAATGGTTACATCCTCATTAAAGAAAGCTTGAAACTCCATTCCCCATCCTGTTTCGGGTCGTTTCTCCACTCGTTTTTCGGCCATGGTGGAATCTCCTGCCAGGTAAATGGTATACGGACTTTTACCGCAAGCAACAAGAGCCAGCAGCATAATCACTACAGAAAAATGAATTAATCTATTCATAGTCATTTATATAATATAAAACAGGCACTGCATGTACACAGCCATGCAGTGCCTGAAAAGCTATCGCCAATTAACGCCAACGTGGGTCTCCCACCTGGTTATCAATCAATGTTTGATTTGATAATGTAAAATCACCACTGGCTGCATCTGCAAATCCAGGATCTTCAGTTGTATGCGTTCCAGAACCGTCGTATACGCTCTTAGATGAATCCAGGAAGCCATCTGCATTGAAATAGTTGTTCTTGCTGAATGAAGGCATATTGGTATCACCTGATGACGAGTAAACAGATGTTGCATCAACAATCAAGTTACGCTCAACTGTAATCACCTCATCGCTATTCTGCCATCTTACATAGAAGAAGCGCTTACCTCCGGATGCATTATTCTGCACCTGATAGAATGTATTGGCAGTTACTGTAATCGTAGGTGTGTGAGCGCCATCATCAAATGTATTGCCTTTGCTGGCTCCATCTAGTCTGAATAAGTCACGGTTACTCACGGTTGCACAATTCACAAAAGTTGTATTGCTTACTGTAATATCACCTGGGAATGATGCTCTAAAATCGATGAAATCACCACCATTGCCAAATATGTCAGTTACTATACAGTTATCTACCGTGATAGAATTAACGGTGAAGGCTCCTGATGCACCTGATATGAAAGACTTATTGTAATTTGATACTTTACAACCACTTATCAATAGATCACCCACAGCTGATGTACCGCTATTAAACTGGAATGCATGATCGAGAATGACAGCCGCTTCAGTTTCATCGGTATATGAACCATTCATCTCAAGGTTGATAAACTTAGCACTTTCAGCACCATCAGTTAGAACAAACTGTACATTAAGCACTGGCATGTCTTCTGATGATAATCCTTGAAGTTTGATCGACTTATCAATCGTAATTTGTCCTTGGAAAGCAGTATAATTACCACCTTCTAACAAAAAGACATCGCCACTGTTAGCGTTCGCAATCTTTTCACTTAAGTTATCAGCAGGCGTTAGTGTTTCCCCTTCTGGCAAAGTTCTGAAAGTAACATTTCCACGTTGTTTTGGATTGGTTCCATTATACAACTTCACCGTAAATTCAGTATCAAAAGGCAGACCTTCTAGAGTCACTTCACCAGCTTCTATTTCATCAGTGGTTAAGTCGCGCTGAGTTTGATTATCGCCAGGGTTGATAATAATATGCGTTACTTCACTGCCGGCAGGCCAGCTTAACATCACCCATGTATCCACCTCAGTCTTTCCTTTATTATCATCGCTCAACGGAAAGAAGATATTCTCCGGATCTGTTTCGAAAGCCAGAGCACTCCATTTTGAATCATCTTGCCCGGCCAAATCGCTATTGGCTTTAATACGAACCGAATATTGTTCTTCACTTTCGAGCAAAACAGAAACCGGCAATTCAGTGCCCAATACTGTTTGGGTATGTACTATATTTTCGAACAATAAATTATCATTACTAATTTCGAGCGTATATTCAGCGCTGGTAATTTCTTTCCAGTCTACTTCAGCTGTCATCTGGTTTCTAACCTGAACAGTTAGTTCCAGGGGTGTAAATGCTCTTTTATATTGTATCTCTTCAATGATTGGCTCTACATCATCGCAAGCGTGAAACAGCACCGATACAAACAATGCCACCACTAAGCCAAGTCCTATATGTTTATTTTTCATTTTTTAATCGTTTTTGTAGTGGAACAACAGATTAATAACCGTAATCATTAACTAAGGTATTATTACTCGCACTAATAAATTTCTCCCAGATTGGCCAAAATTGCTTGGTATCCGGATCATTAACATAAAGCGACTCTATTCTGTCATTGGATAAATCTTCAACATCAACCCATACAGTATTAGACTCATACTCATTTGATTTATCGTCTAACTCACCGCGGTTTAAACCATACATCTCTAAGGACTCACCATCTTCTGCTATACTATAATAAACCGTTTCGGGCACATCAGCATAGCGACCTGTTCTGGTTTGCAGCTCATACATTTTCGCCTTTGCCTCATCCATTTTATCGCCTAAAAGGTTCCAGCGAATCAAAGCTTGTTTACGTACCATTTCACCACAGAACTCAAATGCATGTTCATCAACAATGGCATTAAACATGGCCTCTTTGGTTGTTAAGGCATCCACATAAGCATCTACTTTTTCTGCCCAGTCCGCTTGATCAAATGCGCGCTGACGAATTTTCTTTAAATAAGGTGCCGCAGCTGTTGGACCATTCAATTCATTTTCCAGCTCAGCAGCCATCAGAATCACTTCAGCATAGCGCAAATATTGTTTGTTAACACCATCATCGCTTGACGATGTTTGACGAATCATCCACTCGTAACGCAGTTTACCAAAATATAATTTGTCGATACTGCTCAACTTTTGCTTGGCAATACCAGTACCTGGGTCAGCATTATCCCAGTAGTAAGGTACAATACTTACATCGCGACGTTTATCTTTGACATCGTAATCGTAGAATAAATGTGGGTTTGGACCAGCCGAACCACCACGACCAGTTCCTGTATATTGGTCGGCACTATTGTGTTTTACACCAAAAGACGATACATAACGGCCACGTGTATTGGCCCATGGAATTTCCCAAAAAGACTCGCCTCCGGCAGAAATATTATCTTCACAGTTCTTACGGAAAACAGTCTCAAACTCATCTTCCAGGTTAACCGAGATACCTTCCTGAGCCATTACAGCCTTACACTCGGCAAGTGCAATTGGATACATCTTTTCAACACTTAAGTCTGCATCGTTGCTAAGGCGAACCCCATCAGGATATTGCGAATAACCTGCTGCCACCATACACAAGCGTGCACGATAAGCTTTTACAAACGCCAGGTTAGCGGTTTCAACAGTTGAATAAGCTTCGCTGGCATTGGGCCAGTCCAGGTAATTTTGAGCCTCTTCAAGGTCACTTATCAATTGTTTATATACAACATCTCTTGATCCCTTTGCCTTATAAACTGTTTCAGCTGTGATAGGCTCAAAGCGTTCGATTACATCACCCCATCCTTTCAGCAGATCGCCATAGCAAATGGCACGCAATGTTAAAGCTTCACCGTATAAACGGGCCATATCTGCATCATTTTCAATATCGCCATAAGTTTTAAGCCCCTCGATAGCCTGGTTGGCACGTTCAATGGCCTGATACATCATTGCCCATGTATCATTGGAGTTATTCATGCGACCATTCTCAGGCGTGGCACAATAAAGCGCCAAGGAACCATCATTATCAAATTCACCTTCTGTTGATTTATATAAAAACTCAATATCGGTATTAAACCCATAGTAAGGGACAAAACGTGAACGATGGGCATTGGTTTGTGAGAAAGGTTCTTTTATTCCATCAATGGCTCCTTTAGCTAAATCATATGATGAAAAGATGACAGAGCTCTCAGCCGTTGATTGAGCCGGCGTTACCAGGTAGTCTTCACACGAAAACAGTGCAGCTACCATCACTAAGCAAAGTATATTTATAATGTTCTTCATTTTTCCAATTTTTAGTATTAGAAATTAAGGTTTAAACCGAAGATTAGCTGACGGCTCTTTGGATATGCCGAGTAATCAACACCAGGTGTTAACGCTGTTTTTCTACGCGTTGAAACTTCAGGGTCAAAGCCTGAATAGTTGGTTAGTATAAACACGTTGTAACATGTAGCATAAAAACGCAGGTTGCTAATTTTCAATCGTCGCACTAAATTCTTAGGTAAGGTATAACCCAAGGTTAAGGTGTTTAAACGTAAAAATGAACCGTCTTCAACTGCCCAGTCGCTAAATGCATAACGCTGCATGTAAGGCGACCACATGGTTGTATTCTCGTTCATAGCAGCTAACTGTGCCGGATCATTGACAACTTCACCAGTGGTCCAGTTAATATTATTCCAGCGCGTACCATCTTCCATCATGGTTATCATGTTACGATACTGGTATTTACTACTGGCCGTATACTGCATTTTGTTGGCATTGTAAATATCATTACCATAGCTGTAGCTAAACACAGCTGATAAATCAAAGCCATAGGCATGACCGCCAATATTAAAACCACCAGTAGCCAAAGGATTCGCATCACCAATGATTTTACGGTCATTCTCAGCAGTCACTTCACCGTCGCCGTCCAAATCTTTCAATTTCATTGAACCCGGGCGAATTTCGCCAATGACGCTGGAGTTGTCAGCAACACCATCTTTTAAAGTCCATGTTTCACTATCGGCATCGTAACCCACAAAATCGTCCACTTCGTAACGACCATCGGCGACATAACCGTTCATTTCACCAACAGAACCGTCAACAGCTACCCAGAAATCGTCGTTAATTTCTGTAGAAGCCCATAACGAACTGGCACCAAAGTCATTCATTATACCGAGCGACTTAATTTTATTGCGGTTCATTCCAACGTTAAAAGCAAAGTTTAAGCCCCAGTCTTTCTTATCTACAATAATCCAGTTAATGGCAAATTCAAGACCCTTGTTTTCGGTTTCACCCATGTTACGATATTGATAATCATAACCAGTACCCGCTACAGGGAATTCGATTAACAGGTCTTTGGTGTTATTCCAATAAGCTTCAATACTACCAGTTAAACGAGTGCCCAACATGGCGAAATCTAATCCGACATTACGCGTATAAGTTGTCTCCCATGTCAAATCAGGATTGGACATGTACGTATATTTTGAACCTTCAACATATGAGTTAGGCTGCCAGTAGCTTGTTACACCATTGATACGGCCAGTTAATGCTTTTGACACATATGCTTGAGAAATCTGGTTAGCAGGAATATTGTTGTTACCTGCAGAACCGTAACTGACACGCAATTTTAAATCGTCCAACCAATTTTTGGTTCCTTCCATAAAGTTCTCACCAGAAATACGCCAAGCGAAAGCTGCTGATGGGAAATACCCCCACTGGTTATCTTCTGCAAACTTACTTGAACCATCGGCCCTGAAAGTAGCAGAAAGCAAATACTTACTTCGGAAATTGTAGTTGGCTCTTCCAAAGAATGAAAGCAAACGTGTATCGGCATCATAAAAGTTATCAACCGTTGAAGCCGAACCCTGCGAAGTTAGTTTAAATGCCTGATTAGCATCAAAAAGCGAAGGATAACCTAACACCTGTGTAGTGGTTGTTAAACGTTCCTCCTGGATAATTTCCTGACCAGCCAAAACATTTAAACTATGATCCTGATTAGATATTAAATCTTTAAAATCATAATTAATTGTATTGGTATTTCTTAAACGTTGCATTTTGCGATCTTTCATCTGCACAGCAGGTTGCCCTACATAATCTCCAGCTAGTTCGCGCGAAAAATAAGTCGTTAATCCATAGAATCGATAATCGTTATAATAGTAATTATCCAATCCCACCTCTGTCTTAAGCCTCAAATTATCAATCACTTCCCATTGTGCACTTGCGGCTGCATTTAAGTTGCGTCGGTTTTGTATTCTCTCGTTATCATCTACAGCAACTAAAGGATTCACTAATTCACTTGAGGCAATTTCTTCGTCAATATCTGACTCTAAACCATCCAAAGGAATGGGCGTATATACCACACTGTGACGTAACCTGGCATCGGCTGTCGACTTTTCCTGTTGCTCATTAGCTCCTCCTCCATTAATATCAGTATCGGAATAACGAACAGAATAATTTAATTCAATCTTATCGTTGGGTTGATGTTTTAACTTTAATGAGAAGTTATCGCGTTTAAAATCAGACCCCAGCATAATGGCTTTATCATCAAGGTGAGCATAGCTAAATGAATATTTCATTTTTTCGCCACCGCCCGAAAAATTAACATCGTTGCTAAATACTGTGCCTGTGCGGCCATACACTTGCTCTTGCCAGTTATTACCTTTTACACCTTCGTACAAATCAATGTCTTGAAATTGTCCAAAGTAGTTATAATACGACTCCATATTATCAGCGCCCTTTTCAAGCATGGCATATTCATATTGCCATTTAACGTAATCCTCCGGCTCTAGCACATCAAGCGTATTGGCAATTTTTTTAACGCCATAATAGGCATTGTATGAAACCGACATCTTACCTTGTTTGGCCTGCTTGGTTGTTATAATGATTACTCCATTTGCACCACGCGCTCCATAAATGGCTGTTGAAGAGGCATCTTTCAACACATCAATCGACTCGATATCCGAAGGTGGAATATCTGAAATAGTATTAACCGGAAATCCATCAACAATGTACAATGGTGAATTATCCTGGGTAATAGACCCGCCACCGCGTACACGAATCTTGATTTCGGCATCCGGAGCTCCGTCAGTAGTAGTTACCTGCACACCTGCCATGCGACCGCTAATGGCTTCTGCTGCAGTTGCAACAGGTATGGCCTGTAAATCATCGCCTTTAACAGATGCAACCGAACCGGTAATATCGCGTTTTTTAACGGTACCATAACCTACAGCCACCACTTCATCCAACTGGGTGTGTGACTCTTTCAAAACAATATTAATGGTTGTTTTGCCGCTAATTTGAATCTCTTGTGTTTCCATTCCAATAAATGAAACGACAAGCACATCCGAATTAAGGTTATTGACATTTAGCTGATATTCTCCATCTACATTGGTAATCGTACCAATGTCGGTTGTACCTTTAACCATAATGGTCACCCCAGGTAATGGTTGTTTACTTTCATCAGTAACTTTACCGCTTACCATCTGCGCGACTCCATTGAAACTGCACAGCAGTAGCAACAGGCCTATCGCAAACAATTTGCATTTGCTTAGATGATCTTTTTTCATAAAATTAAAATTTAGATAAACTATTTAAATAGGATTCGATATTAGTATATTGAGATTCAATGGCATACTTATTAGCATCAGTTTTGTCTTCTGGATTAAGTCCTTGTTTTAACTCCCATTCATCAGGCATGCCATCTTTATCGCTATCAAGTGGAGCTTTGGCTAAACGTATTTCCGGCCAACCACCTACTTCAGTTTGTGAGTTAATAATGCCATTTGTACCATAAGTAGTTTTTCCTTCTTTCACTTCATCAACAATGCGTTTATCAATGGCATCGCGCACCAGGTTAGCCCCCGCCTGCTTAAGTACTTTATCATAGGCTTTATGAGTCGATTCAATGGTGTAATCAGAAACAAGCTGCAGTCTTTTTGAAAAATAATGCTGTGCTGAATCTTTATCGATTTGGACACCTAACAAGTTGTTATTGGTAATGCTATTATCGCCATGTAATACATTCCCATCAAAGTGATAGTTACTGTATGGTTCATAAGGTTCCAAAAGTCGTTTGGTTGCCGATTTTCTGGTTCCAGGTCCTGCTTTGAAATAATTATTACAGATACTGTAATTTCCTGCTTCTCCGGCATACATGCATTTAAAGCCCCAATTGTAAATCACATTATTTACAATTTCAGCACGTTCGGTTTCGGGTGTCGATTGATTACGGCTACCTTGTAAACGCGGATTACGACTGGTGTGATGAGCCAGTAAATTATGATGAAATGTTGCTTTCATACCGCCCCAAATTCCACCATAGCCGTGCTCGCCTTTGGAGTGATAGCTTTTGTTGAGACTTTCGCTAATAATACACCACTGCAAGGTTAGATTATCGTTATCGTAGAGTGAGCAAACCTCATCTGTCGCCCAGCTAAGACTACAATGATCGACCATTATGTCTTTTTTACGCATTCCGGTTAAGGCATCCAGCTCAATGTGAGCCATATCTCCCGGACGGATTCTTAGATAACGGATTATCACATTATTCGCATTGATGCGCAGGCCATAACCGCGAATGCAAATACCATCGCCCGGTGCTGTTTGTCCAGCTATGGTAACATGATCGTTATTGATATCAAGGCGCGATTTTAGATCGATGTAGCCATTAACTGCGAATACGATTATACGTGGTCCTTTCTTTTGAATACCATCGCGCAAACTTCCAGGACCATCGTCGTTAAGGTTGGTTACAGTATACACCATACCTCCACGACCACCCGTAGTATATTTGCCTGCTCCTTCGGCACCCGGAAAGGCCACTACTTTTTGTGCTTGCGAGCAATTTATCATCGCAAGCACAAAAATTATCAACAGGCTATATTGCAAAAGTACTTTCATAATCAAGTGGATTTTAAGCCTTAAAATCATTTTCTAACAACAAGTGTTTCTACCGATCCAGTTCAATAGCAGCCAATATGAACGGCGCAACACCTTTAGAGTCATTAACGACTTTCTTTTCACTTATATAATATTCGAATGAGCCATCGCGATAAGGATTCCCTCCTAAGCCGCAGCCACCGCACACATCTTTCATTTCAATGCGTCCATCCGGATATTCGGTGATTAAATATTGTAAAATACCATCGAACGTTTCTTCGGCATATGCCTTATATTTTCTACTCAGATACCCTTTATTCGCCCCTTTGGCCATGGCATAAGCAAACATGGCAGAACCTGAACCTTCGAGGTAATTACCTTCGCGTTGGCCCTGATCAAGCACCTGAAACCACAATTTGCTTTCTGAATCGCGCACCTTTAGCAAGGCATCAATTGTTTGTTTAAGAATGTTGATTAACTCTTCTCTGTCTTTGTGATTGTCTGGTAAGAAATCAAGAACATCAACAATTGCCATCACATACCACCCCATAGCACGACTCCAAAAGTGTGGAGAAACACCAGTTTCGGCATTGGCCCATTGCTGTTCCTTGCTCTCATCCCAGGCATGATAAAGTAAACCGGTTTTTTCGTCTTTAGTTTGTGCATATATATGCTTAATCTGAAACGTCACCACATCGAACCACTCCGGTTCATTAAACTCCTTGGCATATTGCGCTAAAAACGGTGAAGCCATATAAATACCATCCAACCACATCTGATACGGGTATCTTTTTTTGTGCCAATAACCGCCACTATTGGTTTTAGGATGCTCACGCATTTGCTGAACCAGCTGTTCAATAACGCTCTTGTACTTATCTTCTCCACTTCGTTTATACAGTGTAATCACGTTTTTACCCGGATTAACCCTATCGATATTGTAGTCGCTTAATTTGTACTTATCAATTGTTCCGTCTTCATTCACAAAATAGTCGATGTAATCGGCCATGTACTTCGAATATTTGGAATCGATGTTACCAAGCCGATCGATGGCCTGCCCTAAAAAGGCATAGTCATATTCCCACTTAACTTTTTTCGGATTCAGGTAATACACCAAACTATCGTACTGACTAATAACATTATCAGCCATTTTTACCGACCATTTTTCAGTGCTGGTCGAAGTTTTTTGTTGACTTTTGGGTGTACTATTACAAGCTAATAATACGCCAAACATCAATATGTAGATAAAAGCTTTCATTACGGCTAATATTATTTACTTAGAATATTTCCTTTTTGGTAGACTACTTTAGTTTTCTCAAGCGTGGTTTTGCTTACTCCTGGAAAAACATTATTAATCAAATAGATGGACTCAGATGCCTCATCCACATCCATAAAGAAATCCATCGCATCGCTTTGAAAACAGTCGGTAATCAACATGTTTTTTACTTCGCTTAATGCCACGGCGCCATGCTCAAGCTTTTCACCGGTAACCGTTAAACCTTTTAGCTGAATTGCTTCCGATTTTTTAAATTCAACCGGAATGCCCTTATCCACTTTAATGCGGATATCACTTAAATCGATGTCGCTGGCATATTCGCCAAAAATCCCCTGGTTGGCATTAACATTCACACCGCTAATGCGAATATTCTGGATACTGCGCTCTTCAAGCCCCAGAAAGGCAATGGCTTGTTTTGCTTTGTTGATTCGTATGTTGTCGATCGATATATTGCGAATGGTAGGTGTTCGTTCCGACACCTGCTCAACCGGCGTCTCGTGGTAGCGCATGTTCATCATGATGCCTTGCTTTAAAATATCATACATCACAATGTTTGAAATACAAACATCTTCAATGTATCCGCCACGTCCGCGCATCGTTTTAAAACGGATGCCTCGGTCAGTTCCTTTAAACACACAGTTGGAAATGGTAACACGTCGCACACTTCCCGACATTTCACTCCCGATAACCACACCTCCGTGACCATCCATCATGGTACAATTCGTGATGGTTATATTTTCAGTTGCTACATTGGCTTCACGACCATCTTCATCGCGACCCGATTTGATAACGATACAGTCATCACCAACACTGATGTGACAATTGCTGATACGAACGTTTTTACACGACGATGGATCAATGCCATCGGTATTAGGCGAATCTTCAGGATTGATAATGGTAATACCATCTATAGTAATGTTTTCGCTAAACGCCGGCATGATCGTCCAGAAAGGAGGATTTTGAAATGACACACCTTCGATGCGCACATTTTCACACTCATAAGGCATAAATAAAGGAGGACGTAAAAAATTACCCATCTTTTGTAAATAGGCATTCTTCTCAATCAGCTCCTTATTATTATTATAAAACTCCTGTTCCCATTTTGAGTTAGTTGATGCTTCGCCACGTTTTAATGGCCACCAGAAATCCCACCACTTTTCACCATTTCCATCAATAAGACCTCTACCTTTAATCGTGATATTTTTGGCATTATGGGCATAAATTGGTGATTTAAAAGTTTTTACACGAATACCTTCCCAACGTGAATCAATCATCGGCAGGTAATCATCAAAATCATCGGTAAATTTCAGAACAGCACCAGCTTCCAGGTTAAGGGTGATGTTACTCTTCATTTCAATTGGCCCCGATAAATATTGTCCGGCCGGAAAATATACTTCACCACCACCAATGGCATGCAATGAATCAATAGCTGAATTAATTATAGCGTCGCATTGATTTTTCCCGGTATTATCAGCCCCCAGATTTACAATATTAACCTGCGCAGATACACCAAAGCTTATCAGCATAACAAGAAATAAGCCGATTATTCTGTGTTTTGTTTTCGATGGCTCAGCAACGCTAATTAGGCGCTTTTGAAATGATTTTTTCATATATTAATATTTTTAAATGATTGCTATTGCAACAGTATTTAAAAGGCGATTTGGATTACAAAAATTTGTTAAAAGCTGATAGGATAAAATTAGATGCTTTGTGAGGCATACGTATGTCACAAATCATCATATTATGGGTGACAAATCGTAACCACCCATGGGTGATAATTATTCAACACACTAACCTACTGAATGTTGCAAAAATCACTTTAATTCCTTTTTTTCCTTATCAGCCAAGTATTTATTATTAAAGTTATCTTTGTACGTGTTAAAATTAGTTATGAAAATCCTTAGAAAAATCCTCCCGTTTTGTTTTTTGTTAACATCCATTTTTATCTATGGTCAGGATATCTTTCGGTTTGAACACTACGATTCAAAAGATGGCTTATCTCAAAACACCGTCAATAGCTTGTTGTGTGATAAAGATGGTTTTCTGTGGGTAGGTACTGTTAATGGCTTAAACCGATTTGATGGTTATCGGTTCAAAAGTTTTAACAGTCTTTCAAAAAACAATAGTTTTATCAACAACAGGGTCATTAATCTGTGGCAAGATAAAATGGCTTATATCTGGATAGAAACCTACGATCATTATTACCACTTTTTCAACCCTGTTACTGAAACTTTTCAAACCGTACCGGATTATTACGATCCAAACTACGATAAAATTAACCAGGCCACCTGTTTTCTGCAATACAATCCTCATCAAATATGGATCGGAACCAACGAAAGGGGCATCTACTTTCTTGAGCACGACGATAGCAACCAAACCTATAATTCGGTGCAATTGAGTGATAAAGGCCGCTATGCTATCACTAACAACGATGTCCGTTTTATCTTTGCCAGTAAGGACTCAGCTCTTTGGGTTGGGACAGCCAGAGGTGTCAACATGCTCAATAAGGCAGATCTGCAACGAAAACATTACAACTTTCACCATTATTTTATTGAGTATTCGTTTAACTCGGCCATTGAACTGGATGATGAAATTTGGTTGGCGACCGATAAGCAAGGCTTGGTATGTTACAACAAGCAAAATCATTCCTATAATTTCATTAAGCAATCTAACAATCCTCTATTTCCTTCGGACGAGATATTAAACATATATAACACCGCTAAACAGACGGTATTGGTGGCTTTTAAGGATGGTGGTTTAATGCACTATTCGCCTTCATCCAAGCAATGGCAAAGGGTCAATATCCACGGTGATAATGTGGACAATATCTATTTTGACCACTTTGATAATGCCTGGGTAACAACCGAAACATTTGGCGTTACTAAACTGAATTTAAATTCATTATCCACCAATTATTACCAACTTACCGAACCGGAACAAATCAGTATTACCGATCGGGAGCGCCATGTGTTTTACGAAGACAAAGACACTAACCTGTGGATAGGGTTACATGGCGGTGCACTAGCCTATTACAACAGGCTAAGCGACAGCTTTTATAAGTATATCAATAATCCATCGGACAACTATTCCATTTCTTCTAACATTGTTCACTGCATCACCGAAGATTTATCAGGCCAGATGTGGATTGGAACAGGCCAGTACAAAGGAGGCTTAGAAAAAGTGGTGATGCGTAATGCAGCCTTTAAGCACCTGCTGCCCTCGCCCAACGTTAACCAAATAACCGATAATGTGGTGAGGTGCGCCTATCAGGATAAATATGAGCGCATTTGGCTTAGTACCAAAAACGGACGCATTCATGTCTACAATAAAGACTTAAAAAAACTTCAAAGTTTTCAAACCCCTTCATCAGGTCGGAGTTCATTAAGAACAACCAATGTGTATAGCCTGTTTATTGACGAACAGAACTACATCTGGCTGGGTACCAAAGGGCATGGATTATTTATCAGTCAAACACCTATCTCTGAAAATAATAAGGACTTAAACTCCCTTCAGTTCCATAACTACACCTCGCAGGCAGATGACAGCACATCACTCCCGAACAATAATATTTATAGTATTGAGCGCGACAAAACCGGAAATATCTGGGTGGGCACCTATGGCAATGGTATTTGCAAGGTTCATAAAAGTAACACTGGTCAATTAACGTTTAAGCGCTACAATACGACTAATAGTAATCTGAGTAGCGACCAGGTTCGAAAAATTAAATGTGATTCAGATTCTAATCTTTGGATTGCTACCGCTTTTGGAGTCAATCTTCTCCATAAAGATAGTCTGGCGAAAGCACATATTACTTTTCAGTGCTTTTATAAAGAGACGGGTCATCCTCAAAAAATCAATTACAACGATGTTGGCGAGATATACGAAGACTCGAACAAAAGGCTTTGGTTTGGCACCTTGGGAGGCGGTGTTAGTTCAATTGAATTACCAATATCTGCACAAAGCACTTTCACGAATCTGACCACCGAAGATGGCTTGTCCAACAACGTGGTATATGGCATATTAGAGGATAGTGAGAACCAATTATGGTTTAGCTCTGAATATGGTCTTAACCGTTTTAACACAGCTACCCGCTCATTTGAAATATACAATGAGTCAAATGGCTTATCATTTAATAATTTTTCGGAAAGTACGTGTTTCTTTCTGCAGGATGGTCGCCTGGTTTTTGGTGGTTCTGAAGGCGCAGAAGTTATCAATACGCAACTAATAAAAAAAACCAACAATAAAAACTTAATCGAACTGACCAATTTTCAGTTATTCAATAAAGATGTGGTTGTTAATGAATTAGGATCGCCCCTCGACAGCAGCATCTCATTTAGCAATAACATAAACCTCAAGCATCACCAATCCAGCTTTAGTATTGAATATTCGGCACTGGATTATTTAGATCCGTCGAAGGTACAGTATGCCTATCAATTGTATGGATTTGAAAGTAACTGGAACTATGTTGGCAATCAAACCAAAGCAACCTACACCAACTTGCCCCATGGACGGTACACTTTTAAAGTGAAGCACACCAATAGAAGCGGGCAATGGAACAACGACATCAGAACTTTGTCCATAACCATTGCGCCCCCCTGGTGGAAAACGATTTGGTCGTACATGGCTTATACGCTTTTAATATTGGCTGTATTCTGGCTGGCACGAATCATCCTGCTTCGAATCAATAAATACCGTAGCCAGTTAACACTTGAAAAACGCATCAATGAACTTAAACTGCGCTTTTTTACCAATATTTCGCACGAAATAAGAACACCTTTAACGCTTATTCTGGGACCTCTGGAAGATATACTCCACGAAGGAAAAGTCAATGATGACATTAAAAATCAGCTTAAGTTGATGAAGAAAAACACCAAGCGAATGCTTGCCTTGGTGAACCAATTACTTGATTTCCGGAAGATTCAAAACAACAAAATGAACCTCAACGTACAGGAGATCAACCTGGTTACTTTCACTCAAAATATCTATGAAAGCTTTATTCCTCTGGCCAAACACAACGGTGTTCAGCTTAAATTTAAAAAGCAGGAAGATTCAATCAAGACCTATGCCGATGCTGTTAAACTTGATTCAATAATTTATAACCTTATTTCGAATGCAATAAAATTTACGCCCAAAGGCAAAAGGGTACTTATTACGGTGGAAACAGATTCGAATAACCCGGAAATGGCTTTGGTTAATGTACAGGACGAAGGGCCGGGAATTGCACATGAAAACATACCTGATATTTTCACTCGTTTTGTCATTCTTAATAAAAACGACAACCGAGGTAGTGGCATTGGACTGGCCTTAGCTTTTGAACTGGCCAAACTCCACAATGGTGATTTAAAAGTAAATTCGCAGGTGGATAAAGGAAGTTGTTTTTGTTTTTCAATACCGGTCAATAACCACGCACTTTTGCAGTCTCCATCTGTTTCTTCAAAGGAAACACCAACGGAAGTCAATAGTCACAGGGCCGATTTTGACGAAGACATTAACACTTCCAGTGCAGAACCTCAACTACTGGATAAAAGTAAAACAACGGTACTGATTGTTGAAGACAACCATCAAATTGCCAACTACATTCAAAGTCAACTAAAAACGGATTTTAATTGTATTGTAGCTGAAAATGGTCACGAAGGACTGAAACAAGCGGCTGTTCATAACCCCGATGCCATTGTAACCGACATTATGATGCCCGAAATGGATGGTATTGAAATGACACAACTACTGAAGGACAACTTTAGTTTATGCCATATTCCGGTTGTGATGATGACCGCTAAAACGGATGAGCAAGATAAGATTAAAGGATTTGAAACCGGAGCGGAAGCATACATCACTAAACCACTCAACGTAAGACATCTTAAAGCTGTTTTATCCAGCTTTATCAACCAGCGTAAACTGATTATCTCTAAATACCGCGACAATAAAACCATCGATCCGGACACACTGAAAGTGAACACCAAAGATGAGGAGTTCCTGCACCAGCTATTGACTTATATTGAAACAAATTATTCAGCTGATTTGAGTATCGAAACGGTGGCTAAAGAATTTTGCGTGAGTCGAACGGTGTTATACAATAAGGTAAAGGGATTGACAGGTTTGAGCCCACTTGAATTTATCCGCCAGGTAAAACTAAAACTCAGCCTTGAACTGCTTAAAAAAGGCTATTCTGTTAGTGAAACAGCCTATAAAGTGGGCTATACGGATGTTAAATATTTTTCGCGACAATTTAAAATGGTGCATGGCTACCCTCCCAGCCAGGTCAAAACCAACTTAAAGAAATAAACTAAATAACTGAATTACAAGTATTAATAGTACGATGAATTAAATATATTGAAAAAAGTGTGTGC
>NZ_JAFMVC010000034.1 GCF_025499605.1 Carboxylicivirga litoralis
TGAAAGCAATTCACAACGTTCCGATGGAAATACACCCCAACGTTGACCATGTCAAAGACCGCACTAAATATACAATTTGAAAGCAATTCACAACGTAATTACTGCAAAGCGTAGGTGGTTATGGCATGTCAAAGACCGCACTAAATATACAATTTGAAAGCAATTCACAACAACTGAAAGCTTTTCTTAATCTGCGATTGGCATGTCAAAGACCACACTAAATATACAATTTGAAAGCAATTCACAACAAATCGTTATCCTGGCGTTTTCGGCCACTGCATGTCAAAGACCGCACTAAATATACAATTTGAAAGCAATTCACAACATATATATTTGAATATCATTTAAAACGAAACATGTCAAAGACCGCACTAAATATACAATTTGAAAGCAATTCACAACGGTAGCTTGGCTCTTCAATTGGTTTTACATCATGTCAAAGACCGCACTAAATATACAATTTGAAAGCAATTCACAACGCGACCGACCGATTTCTGACGAGGATTGGCCATGTCAAAGACCGCACTAAATATACAATTTACTCACTAGTGTTGTTTTTCATGTGTTCGTGATTTGTCAATTGAAAGCAATTTGAAGTATAAGTTTCTTCAGTTTTGGTTATTTGTTCTTCGGTCTTTCTCTGATTCTTCTGCGTACCCTCTTCTGGTCTTCTTTGTACCAGCTTCGGCATAACTACGCTCCCAGCGAGGTTGATCCCGAAGAAGACCCTTTGTTGGTACGACGCAGGTAGTTATAAAAGATGAGTGCTTCTACTAGACTAACTCACGCATATAACTATCGAAATAAGATAATTATACTGAATACTTGATTTAAGCCTGCTTTAAGGCTTTCTTTTTAAATGAGCGATACGTCTATCGAAAAAGTTTTTTAATTAAAAATCCTGCCGAACATTACCGAACGAAAAACGGACGTATTTAATCAGTTTGATTTTGCTAGTTGTCAGTGGTTTTGAAACACTTGTTTTGGGTGGTAACTTGTAGGATGTAAATCTTAAAATCCAAACCAATGAGAAAGCACAAGTATTTGTCACACATTAATGTGGGACGCGATGGTAATGTTATTTTCTACCTGATAGGCGAACAGATGCGTTTACGCAGTTACAACCAGCCTAAAGACCCTAAAACTGAAAAGCAGTTAAGAGATCGTAATTTGCATGGTACTTTAAACCTGATAAGTGCCCAAACTAAAGCCTTGAGACAGTTCTGTTACAAAGGTGTTCCGACTTATAGTAACTCGCACAATGCATTTATAGGATTGCATAAACAGTTTATGCGAAAGGCCAGTTTAGATACAGCAAAAGTGTATGAGCACCTGCATTGGTCAAGGGGAAAAAGGAGTGGAGCCAAGTCGATGACAGTAGAACGAAGTAATCATCACTTTTTACTTAAGTGGCGCCCGGGTAATATGAACGCTATGTCAGATTACAAAAGCACTGCGATTTGGGTCTTACGGAATGTTAGTAAAGAATACTGGAAATGGAATTTAACGGCTGGGTTACGACCTGATGGTCAGTGTTCGATTAGCTTACGCGATGACCATTATATGGATGAATGCATACTTTGGCTATTTTTCTATAATCCTAAATTAAAACAATTTAGTGAGGATCAGATAATGCATATACCAGCCGGAGAAACAAGCTGTACAAAAGCGTTTGGCGGTAATTATGATGCCGATTGGAGTTTATATGAATCTATATACGAGGAGGTTATCGCTTCCAGGCAGGAAGAGCGAATCAACTGGTAGTTACGGCCTGTTTTTTCTCAAATCAAATAAAGTCTTGATCAATAAAGCAGAACCTCCGCCAAAAAGAATGCCGGCAAAGAAATCGGTTAATTCGATATCAACGCTGCCGTTGGTTCGTTCGCCCATATAGCTGATGATAACGCCAGCTGTAACAAGCAAAATGGAGATAAAGATCGTATTACGCTTACTCATGAGTTTAGGTTTTGTTTCATAGTTAGTTGTTCTGCTAAATTAATAATTTCAACTGAAAGGCAAGTTCAGGGTGTAGGGATAAACTCGCTGGTCGTAACTTATTAAGTTTAATTGTTCTTTTAATAAATATTTACTTAAACTTACAGTTTGCTTCTAAGGCTATTTTCAATGCGTCGTAACCATACTACCACTATGGCAAACAATACCCGTGGAATAATGAGCACCGGCATAGAATAGCCCAGGCTAACAAACAAAAGTGGGTCTTCCAGTTGCGAATGGGAGATGGCCAGATGGTGGTTAAGCAGGTCGCATTCTTTGGGTTTGAGCTGCCCTTCCTCCACTTTTTGCAGCATCACGGCCGAACCATAGGCCAAACCAATGGTATTGCCTATCATCCATAAAAACGATGATTCTTTAGGCAGGCCCATTAAGCGCATAAATGGAGTGAGTGGTCTGGTCATGTACTTTAAAATGCCAAATTCTTCCAGTAGGCGTTGCACGATTAATAGAGCGTTAACCAGGATAATAATTTTAAGTAAGGTAGCACCAATCTGGGGCAACCAGGCCATGATGGCCTGCACTATATCAGTGTGTTGATTCTGGTAGAGGTAGGTGCCATCAGACGGTGTACCTGGCAAAATTTGATTGAGTAGTGCACCAATGATAAAGCTGGAGATAAGTCGAAGCAGCAGCATGCGTATGGCCGATGAATTGGTCTTTTTTAGAATAGCTGTTTCAATTAAAAAGCCATGTGAGATAAGGCACATCACAGCCAGGATGGTACCATCCCTGGTGGGTAAAGCTAAAGTAGTAAGTACTGCAACTACCGAATAGATGTTGGTGAAAATACTTGTAAGCAGCACCAATGCTGCAACACCAGGTAAGCCTATCAGTTGGAAGATGGGGCTGGTGTATTTTGCCATCATCACCAGCAATCCGAAATAATCGAGTAAAAGTACAGCAAACGATACGGGCAATGTCAACTTTATAAGCCAGATAGATGTTTTTAAACCCATCGGCCAGGCTTGTTGTATGCACATTAATAGTCGCTTCCAGAATTCACTCATCATGCTCTTTTTAGGCGGGCAAAGATAAGTGTTCAATTGTAATATTTACGCTTAATAAACTAAAGTAAGTGAGCTATTGCGAACTTTTCAGTTATCACCTCCAGATACTTAGCTGCATTGGCCATGGAGTCGTCGATATTTAATGCCTTAGGGGCTATTTCATCAATATAACTAACAGGTGTTTCGGCCAGCTCTTCATCTGTTAAGCGATTGACACCACAAAAAATAGCCAGTTTCTGAGTGCTTAAACTGTTCATAATACCATTAATAACCTTACCCGAAAGGGTTTGTTGGTCGAGCTGACCTTCACCGGTGATAAGCCAATCGGTATCTTTTATCTGCTCTTCAAAGTCAGCTGCTTCTTTCATTAGTTCAATGCCAGGCTTCAGTTCGCTATTTAAAAAAGCAATGCATCCGGCTCCCAATCCTCCTGCAGCCCCAGCTCCTTTTATGCCTTGAAGGTCGATATTAAGGGTTTGTTTAATAATGTCATTGTAGTTTCTCAGACCATCATCCAGTTGTTTTACCATTCTACTGTCAGCTCCTTTTTGAGGAGCATACACCGTGGCAGCACCATCAGGACCAAATAAAGGGTTGTCGACATCACAGGCTACTTCAAACTTAATATTTTTAAGTTGAGGATGAAGATTACTATTATCAATCCAATGTAATTGTTCCAGGTCGGCACCAATACCTCTGAGAAGCTTGCCTCTAATATCATAGAATTGAAACCCCAGGGCAGTTGCCATTCCCAGACCTCCGTCGTTGGTGGCACTGCCGCCAATACCCAGTAAAATATGGCGGGCACCTTTGTTGATAGCGTCCTTAATTAATTCACCTGTTCCATATGTGCTTGTTTTCAATGGGTTCAGCTCTTCCTTTTTTAACAAGCGAATGCCCGACGCAGCTGACATTTCGATAAAAGCTGTTTGTTTGTCGGTTGATAACAGGTAGGATGCTTTGATTGGACGTAACAAAGGATCAGAGACCGTCAGCTCTTCCATGTGACCATCCAAATAATAAGCAAGCGCATCAATCGTACCATCGCCACCGTCGGCTAAGGGGCATTTTATAATCTCACTATCCGGGCAATGCTTTTTAATGCCTTGCTTCACAATATCACAAAACTCTAGTCCTGAAAGGGAACCTTTAAATTTATCGGGGGCGATTACAATTTTAGCCATAGAGACGGAGTTAAATGCTTTTTATAGTTTCAGTGCTGCCTTCCAAATTTATTCACTTTTAAACAAATTCCACCCCTTTCTTTTTATATTACCAAACTCACATAACAATCCAATATGTCTAAAACATGTTACCATTGCGGAAGCCCATCACAATCGTGGGTGCGGCACGACGATAAAGACTTTTGTTGCGAAGGCTGCGTTATGGTATATGATATCCTGAAAGAGAATGATATGGGTGCTTATTACGATATTGAAAAAGCGCCTGGGATACGCGATAAAAAAGCAAATATTGACTATTACGATTACCTCGATCAGGAAGATATTAAGCGTTCGGTGCTGGACTTTTATGATGGCTCAATTGGTCGGGTCAAGCTCTATATTCCTTCTATTCATTGTAGTTCATGTATCTGGCTGATTGAGAACCTGCACCGCTTGCATAAAGGCGTGGTGACCTCAACAGTCAACTTTAACAGGCGCGAGGCGGCTATTACCTTTAATGAAGAGGAGATTAAATTGAGTGAATTGATGGCCTTGCTGGCTTCCATCAATTATAAACCACATATTAAGACAGAAGAGCAGAAGAAAACGGCTAAACGTAGTAAGAAGTTATTGGTGAAGTTAGGTGTTGCCGGTTTTATTTTTGGTAATGTAATGTTGCTGAGTTTTCCCGATTATTTATCCGATGACATTGCTTTGAATCCCAATATTATTGCCTGGTTTAAATGGATAAGTGTGCTGCTCTCAGTTCCAGCCATGTTTTTTTCGGGTAACGAATACTTTATCACGGCCTGGAAGAATATTAAACGGGGCATTGTGTCCATTGATATGCCGATAGCCTTGGGTATTATTGCTATTTTTATTCGCAGTCTGTTTGAGATTATTACAGACAATGGTTCTGGTTATCTTGATTCGCTGACCGGCCTCATTTTTTTCTTGTTAATTGGGAAATGGTACCAGGCCAAAACCTACGAAGCATTGAGCTTTGACAATGATTACAGTTCTTACTTTCCACTGGGCATTACACGGATAGTTGATAATAAAGAAGAGATTGTGCCAATCAGTGAGTTGCAGTCGGGCGATAAGATTCAGGTACGTAACGGAGAGATCATACCTGCCGACGCTAAATTATTGTCTATTGGTGCATCCATCGATTATAGTTTTATAACCGGCGAGTCGGTGCCGGTGCGCAAAGCCAAAGAAGATCTAATTTATGCCGGAGGCCGTGTTATTGGTAATGCCCTGTTATTGAAAGTTGAGAAAAAAGCAGAGACAGGTTACCTGGCAGAACTATGGAAGGAGCGCAGTAATGCAGACGAGAAGGAATCGATGATATCGCATACGCTAAATGTTGTGAGTAAGTACTTCACCATTGCTATAATTCTTATCAGTACCTTAACGGGGTTATACTGGGCCTGGCAAGATAGCACGAAGGCAGTCATGGCCTTTACTTCGGTGCTGATTATTGCCTGTCCCTGTGCATTAGCTTTATCGGTACCTTTTGCCTTTGGCCACGCCGGACGTATTTTAGGAAAGAATCACTTTTACCTGAAGCTTACCTCTATTATCGAAAGGCTGACAAAGGTGGATGCCATTGTCTTTGATAAAACGGGTACATTAACTGACCCGGAGCATTTTGAGGTTGTATTTGATGGTACTGCCCCCGATCATTATACACAGTCGCTTATTAAATCGGTGGCTTACCAGTCACGCCATCCATTGAGTCGTGCTTTGGTGGCGCATTTAAACAAAGCAGACCTATTTGAAGTATTGGAGTTTAACGAGCAGGAAGGTGCTGGTGTAGAGGCTTTGGTTATGAATCACCGGCTCAAATTGGGCTCTGCTGGTTTTGTGGGTGCTCAGTCTCAACCTGGTAATTCATCAGCACAGGTTTATATCAGTATAGATGAAGCATTGATAGGTTGCTACACCATCAAAAATTATTACCGCGAAAACTGGAAAGAAATGCTTAAGAATGTGCAGCAATATACCGATGTGCATATTTTGTCGGGCGATAATGATGCTGAGCAGGAAGCGTTGAGCCAGATAGTTGATAAGGAACGGATTCATTTTTATCAAACACCAAAAGATAAGAAGGACTATGTTTCGGAACTGAATGCGCAGGGAAAAACCGTTATGATGGTAGGCGATGGGCTCAATGATGTGGGGGCTTTAAAGGAAGCCGATGTTGGTATTGCAGTAGCCGATGATGTGCATCAGTTTTCACCCTCCAGCGATGCCATCATCAGTGCCTCAGAACTAACACAATTGCCACGTTTTATTCGATTCTCAAAATCGGCATTGAAAATTGTTTATGCGGCTATTTTTATATCTTTTTTGTACAATGTGATTGGCTTATCCTTTGCCGTGTCAGGTCAGCTAAGTCCTTTGTTTGCGGCAGTGCTGATGCCTTTAAGCAGTGTATCGGTCGTTGTTTTCACCAGTGTCAATGTGATGATAAGCGGAAAGCGAAGGGGGTTGTAGGTTTTTTATTGTCGAACTGATAGTAACCTGCAGTATCAGTCATTGTATCGATGACAGTAAACTAATTCGGTATTCTGAAAATGAGTGGACTAAGTGCAGTTGGGCTAAAAAGTTTAATAAATGTTAAACAATCGTATTGTGCTGATTGTCATTATAGACGAAAATCATGCAGAATTAAATAGTAATAATAAGACCTTTAAATCCTAAATAATTTTTACTTTTACTACATTAACCAATGAAACGTTACTGAATGGAGATAATTATCGTACTTGTTGTAGCCAGTTTGTGTGTGGCGCTTATTTTTCTGGGCTTGTTTATATGGGCTGTTAAATCAGGACAATACGATGATGATTATTCGCCTTCTGTACGTATTCTGTTTGACCAGAAAGAAGAGAAAAAGAAATCTAATAATAAAATCCAAAATCTTAGTAAGAACCATCGTCAGGCAAAGGCGTGAGGGACCGTTTTTACTAAATATTGAAAAATGTTGAACACATGAAGCAAGAGACGTTTTATTACGACAATAAAATTGTCAAATATTTTATGTATGCCACCATTATTTGGGGATTGGTAGGTATGGCGGCCGGCGTTTTGGCGGCTCTTCAAATGGCCATGCCAATCTTTAATTTTGACTTGGAATACACAACTTTTGGTAGGGTCAGACCCATACATACCAATGCAGCCATTTTCGCTTTTGTCGGGAATGGTATTTTTATGGGCGTATATCACTCCATGCAGCGCTTACTTAAAACCCGCATGTTTAGCGATGTATTAAGTTACATGCATTTCTGGGGCTGGCAGCTTATCATTGTTTTGGCCGCCTTAACGTTGGCCTTAGGATTTACAACTGGTAAGGAGTATGCTGAATTAGAATGGCCCATTGACATTTTGATTGCTGTTGTGTGGCTCATTTTTGGCTGGAACATGTTTGGGACCATTGTTAAGCGTCGCGTGAAGCATTTGTATGTAGCCATCTGGTTTTACCTGGCGACTTTTATAACCGTTACAGTTCTTCATGTGGTTAACTCGGTGGAGCTGCCCGTAACACTATTTAAAAGTTACTCATGGTATGCAGGGGTTCAGGATGCCCTGGTGCAATGGTGGTATGGCCACAATGCTGTCGCATTCTTTCTTACAACGCCTTATTTGGGCTTGATGTATTATTACATACCCAAGGCCTCGAACCGTCCGGTTTATTCATACCGTCTGTCGATTGTACACTTTTGGTCTTTCCTTTTCATTTATATATGGGCCGGACCGCACCATTTATTATACACTGCTTTACCCGATTGGGCACAATCCTTAGGAACTGTCTTTTCAATCATGTTACTGGCTCCTTCGTGGGGTGGTATGTTAAACGGACTGCTCACTTTAAGAGGTGCCTGGGATAAGGTGCGCGAAAGTGCGACACTTAAGTTTTTAGTGGTGGCAGTAACCTGTTATGGTATGGCCACATTCGAAGGGCCTATGTTGTCGCTGAAAAATGTCAATGCCATCAGTCACTTTACCGACTGGACAGTGGCCCATGTTCATATTGGAACACTTGGGTGGAACGGGTTCTTAACTTTCGGAGTATTATATTGGTTGGTACCTCAGATATTCAAAACCAAACTATATTCGGAGAAGATGGCCAGTGCACACTTCTGGATTGGAACCTTAGGTATCTTGTTCTATGCCATTCCGATGTATTGGGCAGGCCTGACGCAAAGCCTGATGTGGAAAGAATTTACTGAAGAAGGTTTGTTAGCATATCCAAACTTCCTGGAGACGGTTACACAAATTCGCCCCATGTACTACATGCGTGCTTTTGGTGGACTCATCTACTTAACGGGTGCTGTGCTAATGGGTGTTAACCTTTGGAAAACGGCTGCCCAGGGTAAGGTCGCTGCAAACGAAGAAGCAACAGCAGTTGTTGAAGATATTCATAAAGGTAAAAAAGGTGAAAAGGCGCATGGTTGGTTAGAGCGTAAGCCTGTTCAATTCATGATTATTTCATTAATTACTGTTTTAATCGGAACGTTTATTGAACTGATTCCTACCTTCCTGATTAAATCGAATGTGCCCACAATATCAAGTGTTCAGCCATATACGCCTTTGGAGTTGGAAGGGCGCGATATATACCTGCGCGAGGGCTGTTATAACTGTCACTCGCAGATGATACGTCCGTTCCGTTCTGAGACTGAACGTTACGGTGAATATTCAAAAGCAGGTGAGTTTGTATACGATCACCCATTCCAGTGGGGTTCTAAGCGAACTGGGCCTGATTTAGCCCGTGAAGGGGTTATGACCGGTAAAATTTATAAACCGGATGCCTGGCATTATAACCACATGCTCGACCCGCAAAAATTAAATGAGAATTCCATCATGCCTAAATACCCATGGTTAATTAGTGATGATTTGGATATTTCAAACTTGCCGGCTAAGATTAGAGCCATGCAAACGCTTGGAGTGCCGTATCCGGAAGGATATGATGAAAAGGCTGTTGAAGATTATTACAAGCAGGCAGATAAGATTGTAACAGGGTTAAATGCAGCTGGTATTGAAACGACTCGCGACAAGGAGATTATTGCATTAATCGCCTATTTACAGCGTTTGGGAACAGATATTTATAAAGTTGCTCCTGAAACGGAACCAACAGAATAAGGAGGGGTATTATGAAGTTAGTAAGACATTATTTAGAATCGATTTCGGGTGTTGAAATATACCCGATAATCTCCTTCATTATCTTTTTTACTTTTTTCCTGGTGGTGACCTATATGGTCATTCGAATGAAGAAAGAATACATTGATGAAGTTTCCAATTATGCCACCGATAAGGCTGATGAAATGCCATCAATTAATGAAAGTTAAAGCTGTAAAATTAATTTACATAGTTCATTGTCGATAAGGTTAATAGAAAGTAAGTGGAGAAAGCGTTGAGGCCTGAAGACAATTACTAACAGACTTTTTATCTATGGAAGAGAATAAGAACAAAGAGCAATTCCCGGATATTGATCCATTAACAAATGATAAGTTTGTGCCAGAGCATGAGTTTGATGGTATTCGCGAATTAGCCAATAATCCACCTTGGTGGCTCACTTTTATCTTTATTTTTTCGATGTTGTTTGCCTATTTCTATTTGGCCAAATATCATTTCTACGGTGATGGTGACTTACCATCTCAGGAATATGAAAATGAGATGTTGGCTGCTAATCCTGAAGAAGAGGAAGAAGGTGCTGGAGGCATTGTCATCGAAGCTGATGATACTGATTACTCTGTGCCATTGGCCGATGCTGGTGGTTTAGATAAAGGAGCCAAGATTTTTAAAACAAATTGTGCTGTTTGCCATTTGGCAGAAGGTCAGGGTTTGGTTGGTCCTAACCTGACGGATGAGTATTGGATTCATGGCGGAAGCTTTGATGATATTACCCTAATCATCAATAATGGTGTTGTAGAGAAAGGCATGATTGCCTGGAAAGGTCAGCTGTCGAAAAAACAAATTCACCAGGTAGCCAGCTATATCACTACCTTGCAAGGAACGAATCCTCCGAATCCGAAAGCTCCTGAAGGGGAGAAGTATGAGCCAATGGAATAGTTTAGGAGTTTAACAGTTGAAGAGTATAGGTAGTTGAAAACAAAAAAAGTATGCATCAGTTTTCTTTTGAGCGATTAACAGCTTGGCAATTGAGCAGGGCGTTTGTTAAGAAGATATACCAATTAACAGCTGGATTTCCTGAAGAAGAGAAATATGGTTTGGTTAGCCAATTACGAAGGGCGTCTATTTCAATTTCATCTAATCTTGCAGAAGGAAGCTCGCGTTTATCGGCTAATGATCAAATAAGGTTTTATCAATATTCTTACTCAAGTTTGATGGAGGTTATTAATCAGCTTATCATCTCTTCAGACATGGGATATATTTCAGATGAACAATTGATTGAATTGCGAAAGGATGGACATGAGTTAAGTAATGTTATTAATGGTCTTGTTAAAGCAATAAACACAAATAGAAACAGTTAGTTAATAACTAAACTTATAAACTTTTAAACAATTCAACTATCATTAACTTTTGACAAACGTTAAATACCAGGTTAGCAGGTTATCATGAGTGAAACAGGAGAAAACAACTTTCGCGATCGCATCGTCACCATGAATGAAGAGGGACGGCGCAATTGGGTATATGCCAATCAGCCAAAGGGTAAGTACTATAATGCAAGAACCATTGTAGCACTGATATTATTGGTATTCTTGTTTGCTGCACCACATATAAAAGTGGCTGGCGAACCCTTATTGTTGTTTAATATTTTGCAGCGTAAGTTTGTGTTGTTTGGTGTGGTTTTTTGGCCTCAGGATTTTCATTTGTTTGTTATCGGGCTGATAACCATTATTATTTCTATTGTCACGTTTACAGTTGTTTATGGGCGTGTTTGGTGTGGCTGGGCCTGTCCGCAAACCATTTTTATGGAAATGGTGTTTCGTCGTATTGAATATTGGATAGAAGGAACAGGTGACCAGCAGCGTATACGAGCTAAAGGAGAAGATTCTTTTGATCGTATCTGGCGTTCATTGCTCAAGCATTTTATCTTTATCATTATCTCGTGGGCTATAACGCACACAATGATGGCCTATATTGTGGGAGCTGATAAAGTACACCAGTATATATTGGGAGCTCCATCTGAGAATATGAGTGTTTTTATTGCTATAATGGTGTTTACAGGAGCCTTTTATTTTGTATTTGCCTACTTCAGAGAGCAGGTTTGTTCCCTGGTTTGTCCTTATGGCCGTTTGCAAGGTGCATTACTTGATAATAATACCTTAATGGTGACCTACGATTTCAAGCGCGGTGAAGGACGGGCTCCCATGCGTAAAGATGAGGATAGGGCAGCGGCAGGTAAAGGCGATTGTGTCAATTGTAATAAATGTGTCAGCGTATGTCCTACCGGTATTGATATTCGCAATGGAATTCAGTTAGAATGTATCAACTGTACAGCGTGTATGGATGCCTGCGACAGCACCATGCAACGTTACAAATTGCCGGAAGGGCTGATTCGAATCACATCTCAAAATAATATAATCAATGGAGCCAGTTTTAAATGGACACCGCGTATCATAGCGTATACAGCATTGACTACCGCATTGATAGGTGTCTTGGTTGTATTATTTACACTTCGCTCCAGTTATGAAACCACTATTTTGCGTGTGCAAGGTTCCTTGTATCAAAAACTGGATGAGGGCATGTATTCAAATATTTACAATTATAAGATTGTGAATAAAACAGAAAACGAAGGTAACCTGAATATTAAGTTGGTATCGCCCAATGGCTTGGTTGAATTGGCTGGCAATACAATGGTTGTTAAGAAGCAAGAGAAAATACAGGGTGTATTTCTTATTAAATTAAATGAAAGTGAAATGACAGGTGGTAGCACTGATATTGTTTTGGGCATCTACAATGGTGATGAATTGATTGAAACGATACACACCACTTTTGTCGGACCTTAATTTTAAATCCTGAACCTTAAAGTAATATATTATGAAATTTAATTGGGGACACGGTATTATCCTTGTAATTGCATGCAGTGTTATTGGCTTCTTAAGTCTAGTGTATGTTACTACACGAGAGCGAATTGATATGGTGACCGAGGATTATTACCCAAAAGAATTGAAGTACGATAATCAAATTGAAAAGTTGAAGAATTATAATGCTTTAACAAAAAAAGTAGAGGTCAATATTGATCAATCTTTTGAAATCATTTTTCCTGATAATATAGCTGATGCTGATGCAATAACTGGTTTAGTTCATATTTACCGTCCATCTGATAAAACATTAGATGTTGAGGAAGACATTAAGCTTGATGAGCACTATAAGCTAAGCATTCCGCTCAGCAAACTCAAGAGTGGTAAATATGAGCTGATTATTGAATGGCAGGCCAATGGTCAGCCATACCTCACCAAACAAGATATTTTTATAGACTAGTTTTATCATGAACATCATAGAAGGATTTATTTTTGGTTTTTTAGGGAGTCTTCATTGCGTTGGTATGTGTGGTCCTTTGGCTTTGGCATTACCACTGCCAACTAATTCAAGTGCACAAAAAGCTGCAGGAGCGCTTTTATATAATGTTGGTCGCGCTTTTACTTATGGTATTTTAGGACTGATTTTTGGTTTGCTGGGAGCTGGCTTGAAACTGTCCGGCATTCAGCAATGGGTTTCTATAGCCTGTGGTGTAATAATGATATTGTCTGTAGTCTTGCCAGGTGTTATAAAAATGCCAAAATCATCCAATAAAATAAGTACTTCTATTTATACAACTTTAAAAAAGAAAATTGGTGATTCATTAAACCGAAAGCGTTTAAGTAACCTCTTGGTGATTGGTGTGCTTAATGGCTTTCTGCCCTGTGGTTTGGTTTATGTGGCAATTTCGCGAGCAGTAACCTCTAATACCATTAGCGACAGTGTGATATTTATGGTGTTTTTTGGCTTGGGTACTTTACCCTTGATGTTTGCTGTCGCTTATTTTGCCAATATTATTAAAAGCCGTTTTCTGCATCAAATGCGAAAGGCGATGCCAGTCTTTATCATTATCCTGGGTTTGTTGTTTATTCTGCGGGGTATGAACCTCGGAATACCATACATCTCACCAGAATTTAAGGAAGAAACGCAAGAGGTGAAGTGTTGTCACTAGGAAGTTTGGAGTTGAACAGTTGAGCCCTCTAAGTTTCTGGTTTCCCATGCTTCATATAAAGACTATAAGTTTAGTATGAATGTTGCCTGATGAGTTGATGTGATAGTTGAGTAGTTTATAAGTAGAATGTTTTATTGAGGAACTGAATAATAGTTGGGAACCAACTTCCCAGTTAAGCAATTGACCAATTCACCATCATTATTAGCAACTTTAAATTACCGAATTAGCACATTCTCAAATCATCAACAAAACTTATTGATATTCTTTCTAAAGAGGATAACTTTTATTCAGAAAACATTTTTTAGCTAATCCAATTCCATTACTTTTGCACTCGATTTGGTTCACAAGGTATTTGCCAATGCCAAGTGATGAAAAGGGAACGCCGTGAAAGTCGGCGACAGTATCCGCTGCTGTAAGTCCCATCCGATAGTTATCGGAGTAAAAGCTGTAATCAACAAAGCCACTGTTCAAAAGGGGACGGGAAGGCGATTACAGTGGGATAAGTCAGAAGACCTGCCATAATAAAATACAATTGTTCATGCCATTCGGAATAAATGCAGGACGATACATATTTCTTTGTATTCTCTATCCGTTTTGTCAGAGCAGTTTAACAACCTGAATGTGTGAAATGAGGTGTCAACTGTTGATATTATTTTTGGTGTTGTCCTTGCCATTGTTGGCTGACGATGAGGTGCGTGATTCGGTTAAAGTGCAGGAGGTAGAGATAACTGCTTCAAGATTAATGCATTTTGCAGTGACCGAAAAAGTAGAGCAAATGGATACCCTTATGATTCAGCGATATGCAACACAGGATTTGGGAGCCCTTTTACAACGAACCTCACCTATTAATATTCAATCCAATGGAGGTGTAGGAGGCTTAGCAACTGCTAGTATACGTGGTGCTTCATCTAATCAAACATTAGTAACATGGAATGGCTTGCCAATAAATTCATTGACAACAGGTTCTGCTGATTTATCGACTGTTAATGTAGGCGGATTTAATGATATAAGCATCGTATATGGAGCGTCCGGTTCTCTTTATGGTAGTGGAACAATGGGAGGCGTCATTGAATTATCTAATCAACCACAATGGGGTCAGGGTTTTACTGGAAGAGTAAGAGGGGAGTTGGGAAGTTTTTCTAATTATAAAGGTAATCTATTGTTAAGAGCGTCCAATCAAACGCTCTCATATAACGGTCAGTTTTTTTACCATGATGCCAAAAACAATTTTAAATACGTTGATGAGTTTGACTATGGCAAGCCTGAAGAGACCTTGACTCATAATGAAAATACAGTAATTGGTACTATTCATAATTTGTATTGGAAAGCTGGTAAAAACCTGTTTGATTTTGGAGCCTGGTATCAGGTAAAAGAGAAAAATCTGCCTGGTTTGATGGGGGTTGGATTACCGGTTAGTCATCAAACACAAAAAGATTCCACGTTGAAGACATATATTGGATGGAAACGTTTATTGGGTAATTGTCGACTGGAAGCACAAACATCTTATATGTTTGATTTTTTACGATATACTGATAGAGAACAAGCTGAGAGTGAATCGTATAAGATTTATTCAGAGATAACGACCAAACGTTGGTTATCTGATTTGAGTTCCCGATGGTATCTGCAGCACAACCTTAGTGTTGATATCAATGGACGCTATAGCTACTTAAAAACAATAACAGCTAATTATGCTGAAGAAATTGCTGAGCATGAAGCACGATTAAATGCAGCTATTAAATATTCGCCTGATTTTGGTGTTTTTATTGCCACTGTTGGAAAAGACTGGTGTAATTCTGAAGCTAATGAGGTGGAACAAGCTATATATGAGGATGGTGAAATAATTGGCTATAAATCTGTTGAAAATAAGCTACCCGATCCACCTGTTATGTTTTCGCTTAGTGGTAAGTTAGTTATCTCTCCTTCGTTGATAGCTATTAGAGGAAAAGTAGCTACTCATTTTCGTCGCCCAACGTTTAACGAGCGCTATTGGAACCCTGGTGGCAATATTTTACTGCAACCTGAAGAAGGTTATAATATAGAAGTAGGGCTTGAGTTTTTTGAGCAGGAAACAGCTTTCGGAAATTTTGGTTTTGATGCAGCATTGTATTGGGCAAATAATGATGAGGCGATAGCATGGAAACCTACGACTAGTGGACTTTGGCAACCAATAAATACTGGAGCGATGATTTCGCAAGGTGCCGATATAGGTATTAATCACAAAATGCAGCTTGGGCGCCATGGCTTTAGTAATAAGTTGATTTATGGATACAATGATACTTATGACAATAATGCTCAGAGTGATAGCTATAAAGAGACCTTAGGGTATCGCCCTAAACATACTTTTAAATTGAGCTCTGATTTTATAGCATCGCAATGGAATGCTGGAGCCATGTTGTATTCTCGTTCTAAATGCTATACCTGGGAAGGGCGCCAGGTTGATGCATATGCATTAGTGGATGTTAATGCAGGATATACAATAAACATAACCGCTATTGATATTCATTTAATGGCTCGCATTGAAAATGTATTCAATACTTCCTATCAATTGGTGCGAGCTTATCCAATGCCAGGAAGAGCTTATTATCTAACTGTAAATATTAATTTCTAACATTTTATACACTATGAAAAAAGTTTTAAAACTTTTACCGTTTTTTCTGATGGCAGTCGTATTGTTTTCTGCCTGTTCTGATGATGATGATGTAACTCCAAAAGTAAGTAGCATTTATGTGCTTAACGAAGGTAATGACAATGGTTCGATTTCAATCATTGATGAGAATAATGAGGTGACAAACAACTATTTTGAAGCTGTAAATGGTTTGCCTTTGGGTAAATATCCACAGTCAATGGCTGCTAATGATACACATGTATTTATTGTAGTAACAACTCAAACAGGAGCAGGGTATGTAGAGATAGTTGATAAAGAAACTTTTAAACACGTTGCTTTAATTGAAGGTTTCTCATATCCTCGGGAAATTACTTTATTGGATGGCAAGGCTTATGTTTCAAACGGAACGGGTGCTGATGCTAGTTATGCAAAGCAAACGAATGAAATCTACTCAATTAACCTGACAACTTTTGAAAAAGGAACTAAAATTTCAGTTGGTGCTGGTCCTGAAAAGATGGTTGTTTCAAATGGTAAATTATATGTAGCTAATAGTGGTGGATGGTCAAATGACGATAATACAATTACAGTAGTTGATACGTCTAACGATCAGGTTATCGAAACCATTACCGTAAAAGCTTGTCCTAAAGACATGGTAGTTGATAGAAATGGTGATGTTTGGGTTTACTGTGGAGGAGCTCCAGATTATTCGAACTGGCCTAGCATAACATATGCCAATGCTGGTATTTCAAAAATTACAGCTTCAACAAGTGCAGTTACTTCATGGGATCTAGCCATTCCAAACGGTGCGGTTAAGAGTTTAGCTATTAGTAAGAACGAAAAAACAGTTTACTATATAGCTGATGCTGTTTATGCGATGGATATTGATGCAACAGAATTGCCAACGACTAAATTTATAGATGCTACTTATTACGGTATTGATGTACATCCAAACTCAGATGAATTGTGGTTATGTAAAGAAATTGATGCTACAACACCAGGTACTGTGTTTGTATACTCTAATGAAGGTATTAAACAGTATGAATATAAAGTTGGAGCAATGCCTAACTCAACAGTATTTGCAAATTAAACACTTCCTAACATACTCCTCATTTTTTGAGGAAAGCTTCAATAAAGGTCGGCATTAGCCGGCCTTTTCTTATTCTCTTGCTTAATAATTCAAATAATTAAAAAAGGAATAATATCTTTGGTAGCTTTATTGATAATATCATGTAGAGTTTTAGCTTGTAGTCTAATGTCTATTATCTGGAAGTCTATTGTCTAAAATATTAAAACTAAATATGAAGAAATTTTTATTAGTGGCTGGAGTGGCTGCTACCATTGGTTTTACTGCTTGTAATGATGTTGATGTGAGTACTCTGGAAGATCACCAGGGCGCTTATATATTAAATAAAGGTACTTCCAACAGTAGTATCAGCTATTATAATTATGAGGATGAAAAGTGCATCAATAATTACTACCAGGAGAAGAATGGGGGAACCATTGGTGCTGGTGCAACTCAAATAGCAGCGCGCAAAACCACCGACTTTCCTAAAGGGTTAGCTTATGTTGCTTTACCTTCGGAGAATAATATTGAGATGATTAATCTTGAAGGTTTTATTGATGCCGGTAATATTGATGATTTCACAAACCCAACTGATGTTTTGCCATCAGGTGAAACAGTTATTTATGTGAGTCACAATAGCGGGGTTTCATCTTATGATATAAAGAAAGGTGAGGTTGTTAAAACATTTGAGTTGGAAGATAAGCCACAAAAACTGATTTCATCTGGTAAATATCTTTACGCCGCATGCGCTGGTGATGGAACAGGAGCTAAAGTGTTTGTTTTTGACATGAGTAACAATAATGAAGTTGATGAGATAGCTTTAGTTTACGATAACCCAATTGATATGGTGGTTGACATCGATGGCAACGTATGGGTGTATTGTTCAGGTGATACACAAGGTTTAATCAAGGTAAAACGTACGCTAAAAAATGAAGAGCCATATATTGAGCACGAAGCGATTGAATTTGTGTTGGGAGACAATAAAGGAGATAAAGCTAATCCATTAACTGTATCTCGCGATGGTCGCATTTTGTATTATGTATATGGCCATTTGTGTAGTAATTCGGTTTACATCGAGGAGAAAGATGTTGATACAGATGGGAATGGTGAAATCGATATTGTTAAAGGCGACCTGTCGCAAGAGCCAATTATCTCAGGCGATTATCAAACAGAGGCCTTTAACGGAATTGATTATGATGGTCATAGAAACAGAATTGTGGCCTTAACAACTGGTGGGGAATTAGTTGTACTTAAAAATACAGATGATGTTTGGAGTAGTGATGAGGTACATAATGTGGGCGAAAATCCACTAATGACAGTTTTCAACTACTAAGAAACGGTATAGAAGATACATGAAAGGCTGACAGTTGTGTCAGCCTTTTTCTTTATCCTCCATGTTCATCAACAAAGGTTTTATGGCAAACAATATAGCGCTCATGCGCGCCTAAACCAATTGAAACACCTTGTTTATTAACCATAGCCACATCAAAAAAGAGCTTTTTACCTTCCATAAACTTGAGATGGGCCCGGCAAATAATCTCTTCTCCCATTTGAGCTGTGTGTAGGTGTCTGACGTTCATTTCTGTACTAACTGTGTCGTAGCCAACAGGCAGGTTGGGGTCGATTAAAGCAACACAGCATTGCTCCATGTATACAATCATAGCGGCAGTTGATATAAAAGGAACTTTGCCCGTTTTCAAATGGGTGGCTAAGTCTTCTTTTTTTACAATTATAGCTTGATCGGTCTGGCTACCTACCGAGAGGTGGTAGTTGCTTGGGGGAGCTTGTTTGTGTTTTTTGTCGCAATCTGTTGTCATTTGTTAAAGGGGCTTTTCTTTAAATTTAAGTCTTTTTTGCATGGAAATAAACCCTTAATTGCGAATAAAAGAATAAAAAAAGGTGAGCCTCATTGAAGCTCACCTATTATAAGTTGTAAAATATAATTCGTTTAGAATTCTGATGTAAAGTGGAATTTAATGTTCTTAAAATTACTTTCGGCCATTTGAAGCATATAAGCTGAATCGGCCATAAACACATCGCGACCAAATTTATCTTTTGCCATATACTGTAACTTGCGCTTTTTAAAGTCTTCCAGCTCAGCCTGGTCATCACTTTCTAACCAGCAGGCTTTGTATAAGTTGATGGGCTCGTAACGACATTTAGCACCGTATTCGTGTAACAGGCGGTATTCAATCACTTCAAACTGAAGGGCACCTACAGTTCCAATTACTTTTCGGCCATTAAACTGGCTTGTGAAAAGCTGGGCCACACCTTCGTCCATCAGCTGGTCAATGCCTTTAGCCAATTGCTTTGATTTCATTGGATCGGCATTTTCAATATAGCGGAACAATTCAGGCGAGAAACTCGGTAAACCTTTGTAATTCAGTTTTTCGCCGGAGGTCAACGTATCTCCAATTTTAAAATTGCCAGTATCCGGAATACCAACAATATCTCCAGGGTAAGCTTCATCGATAATCGATTTTTTCTCGGCCATAAATGCTGTTGGGCTCGAAAATTTCATGTTTTTGCCAATGCGCACATGGTGATAATTGGTATTACGCTGAAATCTACCCGAGCAAACCTTAAGGAAAGCCAGGCGGTTACGGTGATTAGGATCCATGTTAGCATGAATTTTAAACACAAAACCAGTCATTTTATCCTCATCAGCAGTAACCAAGCGCTCTTCTGCCTGCGATGGCTGTGGCGATGGCGCAATTTTTAAGAAACATTCCAATAGTTCCTTAACTCCAAAGTTATTTAGTGCACTACCGAAGAATACAGGTGCTACCTGTGCATTCAGATAGGTTTCTGATTCAAATTCAGGGTAAACGCCAGTAACCAATTCCAATTCTTCGCGAATTAGTTCGGCCGAGTCTTCGCCAATCTGCTCCTCCAAGGCCGAGTCATTCAGGTCTTTTATGGAAATGCCATCTTCAAGTACTTGTTTGCTTGGCTCAAATAAATATAAACTTTCGTCGAACAAGTTGTAAACACCCTTAAATTGAGGACCATTACCAATAGGCCAGCTCAGTGGGCGCACTTTAATTTTTAATTCTTCCTCAACTTCATCCAATAAATCAAATGGATCTTTACTTGGGCGGTCGAGCTTGTTGATAAATACAATTACTGGCGTGTTGCGCATACGGCATACCTCCATCAGTTTTCGCGTTTGTGCCTCAACACCTTTGGCCGCGTCCACCACAATAATTACACTGTCAACAGCCGTTAAGGTTCGGAATGTGTCCTCGGCAAAATCCTGGTGACCTGGTGTGTCCAGAATGTTTACTTTATAGCCATCGTATTCAAATCCCATTACCGAAGTAGCCACAGAGATACCTCTCTGCTTCTCAATCTCCATAAAATCGGAAGTAGCTGTCTTTTTTATTTTATTTGACTTTACTGCACCAGCCACATGGATAGCACCACCAAATAACAACAGCTTTTCGGTCAGTGTTGTTTTACCCGCATCGGGGTGACTGATAATAGCAAACGTACGTCTTCTGTTTATTTCATCGATAAAACCCATGTTCTTCAATTTTCAGGCTGCAAAGTTAATCGGCATCGCTCATAAACTATCATAAATGAACAGGTTTTTAGTGCTTATTTGTCGAACAAAGGGCAAATTTTATCACTTGTAACTCATCGTCCGACTAATTTGGCCTTACTAAATAAGTTGGCAACGTGTATTTAGTCCTAAACATCATCGGGATTAAACAATAAGTAGAATTTCATGTTTTCTAGATGGAGCATTGTTCAAGTAAAAAATAGGCTTGTTTTTGCATTAGTTTGAAGATATTTTTTAATTTTTGCTTTTAAATTAGAAGTTAACTTACGATTGAGATTAAACCTTTAAAATAGAACAACATTATGGGGTGGACAAACTACCATGGGCATTGTGATTATTGTGACGGACAAGGGAAAATTGAGGATTACATTCAAAAAGCCATCGAGTTGAAAATGGATGCCATTGGTATTTCTTCTCATGCACCTGTGCCATTTCCAACTGACTGGACTATGCCAGCCTATAAACTAGAAGACTACCTGAAAGAGCTGGAGGGTTTAAAAGAGAAGTATAAGGGGCAAATTAATGTGTATAAAGCCCTGGAAGTTGATTATATACCAGGACTGGCATCGCCTAAGCATGAAAAGATTGTTGATGCTAACTTAGACTATACGGTTGGTTCTGTTCATTATATCGGGCAAATGAATGATGGTACTCATTGGGCCGTTGATGCACCAGCAGATGAGTTTAAAAAGGGCCTGATAGAAACCTTCAAGGGCGATATTAAACGTGCAGCCTGCAAGTATTATGAATTACAGCGAGAGATGCTGGAGCAGGCAACACCTGATATCATTGGACATATGGATAAGATTAAGATGCACAATCTGACCTTTAACCTGTTTAATGAAAGTGATAAGTGGTATGTGGATGAAGTGCACAAAACGCTTGAATTAGTTAAGAAAAAAGGAGTGATTGTTGAAATAAATACCAAAGCTTATTATCGCGATGGTCATCTGTTTCCAGGTCCGGAGCATTTTGATAAAATCAAAGAACTGGATATTCCGATAACCATCAACAGTGATGCTCATCATCCCGATAAACTAACCAATGCATTTGAGGAAGTGGAAGCGATGCTTTTAAAAGCTGGGTTTACGCATTTTGTTGAGTTAGTGGATGGTCAATGGTGTGAGGTAGCTATTGTTGCCGACTAAAGATTTATAAAAAAGAGGATGTGCGAAAATGAAATCCGTTCATCGAGCGGAGTCGAGATGAAGTGTCAAAGATAAGATTATCAGTAAATAATCACTTCGACTCCCGCTCAGGGAGCATCTCAGTGGCCGGGTTCCTTTTTAGTTCTCGGACATCCTTTTTGTTTTATATTTTATACGCCTGAATTTTTTCTTCTGGCTTTAATTCTCATGGCCCCTTTGATTGGCTTTTCAGCTACTAAAATCAGGTAACCTCCACCTCCGGCACCAGCTAACTTCCACGCTAAAGCATCGTCTTGATATTTATTAATCGCAGCATTAATATCCTCGTCGACCATGGCTGGGAACATCGCTTTTTGTGCATTAAAAGAATTAGAAAAGGCTTTGGCGAAGCTCTTAAGATTCTTCTCTTTAATAGCTTGCCAGGCTTCTTGTGAGGCATCTGTCAATGCTTTTGTGTTGTCCTGATTAATATAAGTTTCTTTTAAAAGATCCAATCCATTTTTTCGTGGCCATAAAAGCACCAAATAAAGGTGATCTTCTAACCAGGTAAGGGTTTCTTCATCGTGGATAGACTCAAATTTAGTTGGCCAGTAGTTGGCATCATAGTGATGACGCACTAATCCCGGCATGCATATTCCTATTGCATCCTGTGCGCCAGAAATAAGTTCTGAACCCGGCGAGTTTTCATATTTAAAAAGTATTTCGGCCAGTTTCTCAGGCCTGTCGATGGGTAAGAAGTGAGGCCATATTTTTTTTGCCGCATTCCGTGTAGACGTTGACATACCACAGCGCTCGTTATACTCAATAATTGGCTCTAACGACAGTGTGATGGCCCAGCCCGGATGGTGTTTAGAAACATAGGGCTGATCAATCCATGTGCCGGCTAAATCAATGCGGTAGGGAAGAAGACAGTTATCAGATGTGCGAATGTCGGTAGTAGAACGTTTGGGTAAGCCAATTTCCGGAATTCTTTCCAATACCTTCAGTTCGATGCCTAATTCGTTGCAAAATGCTTCTTTGGCCGGTGAAAAGCCATCTTCATTAACTACGAAATAGTCAGGTTCTAAGGCTCTTACTTCATTTTCAAAGTCCATGATGCCCGAACCAGAATTGACAAATGCTTTTTTAACGTATTTAATTGCATTAATCATGTACAAGCGTTCAGCTTCACAGTTAATGGTTTCTCTTCCTTTTAGCTCGCTAATTGTACGGTCAGAGCCTATGCCAACATGTAGAACTCCATACTGAGCAGCTTCCTTAAAAAAGGCCACATGACCACTGTGCAGCATATCGAAACAGCCGGAGACAAAAACTTTTTTAGGCATAATATGTATTTATTGATTGACCCCAAATATAATAGAAAGCCAGTTGAGTGTCCTATATAAATCAAAAAAAGAGTATCGATGAAGATACTCTTTAAGTTTTATTGTGCTTATTTTCAGTTATTTCTTTTCGTAAATAAACCAGTAAGCAGTTCCAACAAACAAAGCACCACCAACTATGTTACCCAATGTAACCGGTATCAGGTTATCAATGAGGAAGGACAGCCAGCTTATATCAGCACCATAAAAGATGGATGTTGGAATAAAGAACATGTTGGCCACACTGTGTTCAAAACCCATGGCAACAAAGGCCATAATCGGGAACCAGATACCTATGATTTTGCCCGATACGTCTTTAGCCGAATACGATAACCACATGGCTAATGCGACCATCCAGTTACAGGCTATCCCTTTGATAAACGCTTTTAGGAATGGTGCCGAGGTTTTGTATTCGCCAATATGAACGACGCTGGAGTACCAAGGGTCTTTAGCAAAAATATCGGTGTAATAGGCAAATAGAAAGGCGACAATGATAGAGCCAATAAAGTTACCTGTATATACAATTCCCCAGTTTTTAAAAATGGTTTTCAGAGAGCGTTTACCAGACAATAAACCAGGAATAAAATAGGCCGTATTGCCAGTAAATAAATCGGCACCTGCAATGGCACATAAAATAAGACCAAGGGGGAATACCGCGCCAAAAAAGAATTTCTGTAATCCCGGATTATCCGCACTTAAGCCGGGAAGTCCACCGCCAACAACAAGGGCTAGTAAGCCACCCATTGCAATATATCCGCCAGCCAGAATTGCTAATACAAATGTTTTAGAAACCGTAGTATTGGCTTTTGTTTCGGCGACATTGTTTACTTGTTCAACAATCTCTTTTGCTGAATAATAGTTCATTTATCTGTTTTTTTGTTGTGGTTATTTATGGGGCGGGTTTAGTTAATGACGACCTCTTTAAAGTAAGCTTTGAAAATGTTGAAAGCTGTTTCAAGCTGTTCGGGTGTATTGGCTTTCACATCTTTTAGTTGATACTGCCAGCCCAAATGTTCGTACTTGTGAGCTCCTAACTCATGATACGGTTGAATCTCAAGTTTTTCAATGTTATCGAATGCCTTAAAGTACTCACCCAATTGATGAAGGTGCTCATGATTGTCAGAATATCCCGGTACTAATACATAGCGTAACCATACTGGCTTACTGATGCTTCGGAGATATTCGACAAAAGCCAGTGTGTTATCATTTTTCTTACCGGTTAAGAGTTGGTGCTGCTCCTTGTTGATGTGTTTAATATCCAAAAGAACAATATCAGTGTACTCCAAAACAGCTTTCACATCATCGTTTAAGATGCTGCCATTGGTGTCGATGCACACGTGGAAACCTTCTTCCTTTAGTGCTTTAACGACAGGCAATAATTGTTTGGCCTGAATTAAGGGTTCACCCCCTGAAAAGGTTAGTCCGCCCTTTTTACCAAAAAAAGGTTTTTGGTTTTTGGCCATGCTAACAATTTCGTCAGCCGATGTTTCGGTGCCGCCTTTCAGTTCAATGGTATCGGCATTGGCACAATACAAACATTTAAAGTTACAGCCCTGCAGGAAAGCAACTAAACGAATGCCCGGACCATCGTAGGTGCCTAATGATTCAAAAGAGTGTACTCTTAGCATATTTATTAGTTAAAAAAGTAATTAGGCAGAAGGCAGAAGTCTGAACTTCCGGCTTCTGCCTTTTGACTTATAACTTCTGCTTTTATTACATATTGCTATGGAAGCTACGTGAGATAACCTCTAACTGCTGTTCGCGTGTTAAGCGAACAAAGTTAACAGCATAACCCGATACACGGATGGTTAACTGAGGATACTCATTTGGATTTTCCATGGCGTCCTCCAGTAACTCACGGTTTAGAACGTTAACGTTCAGGTGGTGCGCTTCTTTTGAGAAGTAAGCATCCATCATGGTAACCAGGTTCTCTGTACGCGTTTCAGCGTCGGCACCCAATGATTTAGGGATGATGCTGAATGTATTTGAAATACCATCCAGGGCATTTTTATAGTCTAATTTAGCTACCGAGTTCAATGAGGCAATAGCACCATTCTTATCGCGTCCGTGCATTGGGTTTGCACCAGGCGCAAAAGGAACACCTTGCTCACGTCCGTCAGGAGTAGCACCCGTCTTCAAACCGTAAACCACGTTAGAGGTAATGGTAAGGATGGACATGGTTGGCTCAGCATTTTTGTAGGTATTTAAACCACATAACAACTGGTTGAAATGGTTAGAGATTTCTACAGCTAAGTTATCCACACGGTCATCGTCGTTACCATAGCATGGGAACTCGCCATCAATTAAGAACTGTGATGATAAACCTTCATCGTTACGAACAACAGTAACGTTGGCGTGTTTGATAGCAGATAATGAATCGGCAACAATAGACAAACCAGCCATACCGTATGCTAAGTTCACCTTAGGATTAGTATCTACAAAGGCCATCTGTGCTTTTTCGTAGTAGTACTTGTCGTGCATGTAGTGGATGATGTTCATCGACTCGTTATACACACGTGCTACTTCTTTCATTGCTAATTTGTAGTTAGCCATTACTTCGTCATAGTCCAGCTTATCGCTCTTCAAGGCAGGAATACCTTTCACAATCACTTTACCCGACATCTCACAACGTCCGCCGTTGATAGCTAATAATAATGTTTTAGCTAAGTTGGTACGAGCTCCAAAGAATTGAATGTGTTTACCAATTTCCTGGAACGATACACAACATGCAATACCGTAGTCATCTGACTGACGCGTTTCCGTCATCAGGTCATCATTCTCGTACTGGATTGATGATGTGTCGATTGATACCTGTGCGCAGAACTTCTTGAATTCTTCTGGTAAATCCTGCGACCAAAGAACCGTCATGTTTGGTTCTGGTGAAGGACCTAAGTTATAAAGCGTCTGTAAGAATCGGTATGATGTTTTAGTAATCTTATGACGACCATCCATCAATTTACCACCAATCGCCTCTGTTACCCATGTTGGGTCACCTGCAAAAATTTCATTGTAGGCATTCATACGAAGGTGACGAACCACACGCAATTTCATTACAAACTGGTCGATGAACTCCTGAGCTAATTCCTCAGTAATGTTACCATTGGCCAAATCGTATTCCATGTAGATGTCGATAAACGACGATACATTACCCAATGACATGGCGGCACCATCCTGCTCTTTAACAGCTGAAAGGTAAGCCATGTAAACCCACTGTACGGCTTCTTGTGCCGACTCTGCCGGACGAGATAAGTCTAAACCGTATTTTGCACCAAGCTCTTTAATGTGGTTTAAGGCTTTAATTTGCTCCGCTACTTCTTCGCGTAAACGGATTTTATCGTCAGACATTGGCCCAACTAGTCCTTGCATATCTGCTTTTTTAGCAGCTACCAGGTGGTCGATACCGTATAACGCTAATCGACGGTAGTCACCAATGATACGGCCACGGGCGTAGTTATCAGGTAATCCGGTTAAGAAACCTAATGAACGGTACTTACGAATTTCATCAGTATACACATCGAACACACCATCGTTGTGTGTTTTAGCATAATTGCGGAAAATATCTTTAACGCGGTCAGACACTTCTAGGCCTTGCTCGCTACATGCTTTTTCTACTACAGCAATACCACCATATGGCTTCATGGCACGCTTAAGCAGTTCATCAGTCTGTAAGCCAACGATTAGCTCAAGGTCTTTTTGAATATAACCGGCATCGTGTGAAACGATTGAAGAAACAGTTTCAGTATCAATTGAGCGCACACCATTGTTTGCTCTTTCTTCCTTAATGGCTTCAAGACAGATGTCCCAAAGTTTTTTTGTTCTCTCTGTTGGTCCACTTAAGAAAGAACTATCACCATTGTATGGAGTGATGTTTTTTTGAACAAAATCTCTAACGTTTACTTGTTCGTTCCAAGAACCTTTTACGAACGTTTCATTAATTTTACTCATAATTTGCCTATTAACCTGTACTTTATTAATTGTGCGTTTAATTTCTGTATTTGCAGTGCAAAGAAAAGGTGTTTAATTTTACTGTGCAATCCTCATTAATAGGTATAAAACAGAGTTTTGAGTCTTAAAACGTGTATTTTGAACTATTAAATTATTAGAATATGGGAGTAATAAATTCAAAAGAAAAATGTAATGTGCAGATTACAAAAGAGATTTAAGAGTGATAATTCTGTACTGCAAATAGTAATTTATTTCGAAATCTACTGTTTCCTATTTGTGAAGTGTATGATTAGTAAACTAATATTTAATAATTTTTAACACTTGAAGTGGCGTACTACTATCATAAAACGGGTTTAAACTGTTCTTTGATCCCAAAAATTATATTGCGGT
>NZ_JAFMVC010000035.1 GCF_025499605.1 Carboxylicivirga litoralis
ATTGCATCTTAATAAATTAAACTACTATTTCATCATTTCATATACCATGTTTGGTAGATTTATTCACCCTCTTAAAAGTCTAAAAAATGATTAAATCGAGAGATGAACTAAATCGATTTTATTTGGCAGACAAAATAGCCTTGAAAGAGCATGCATATGCTCCAAAGTGGAGAAATTTAATATTTGGGGAAGGTGACATCTATCATTTTCAATTATTGTTACGAAAGGTAGAGTACTATCACAATAAAAATAAGAATATATTTGAAAAGATATTCTTAAGTTATCTGTATCGAAAATATATTAAAAAGTCTCAATTATTAGGCTTTACTATTCCCTTGAATGTAATTAGTCAAGGTTTATCCATTGCTCACCGTGGATACATAGTTATTAATCCTGAAGCAAGAATAGGTGTCAATTGTAGAATACACCCAGGTGTTGTTATTGGCGAAAAACATGGGAAGTCACCAAAGATAGGTGATAATGTGTACATTGGGCCTGGGGCAAAAATATTTGGTGGAGTTACTATTGCGAATGGTGTTAAAATAGGTGCCAATGCAGTTGTTAATAAATCAATTATAGAAGAAAATGTAACAGTAGTTGGTATTCCAGCTCAAGTAATTAAAAAATAATGAACCTTTCATTTATAACTACCATGGCCGGCCATGCCTGGGGCGGCAGCGAAGAATTATGGGTAAAATTGGCCCATGATGCCTTAATTGATGGTCATCAAGTTGAATGCTCCGTGTTTAACTGGGGGCAATTGCCACCAAAAATACAGGCACTGCAAGTGGCCGGTGTCGCCGTCCAAAAACGTTCACGTTTTATCTATCCTGAGCTACATAAAAAGCCCTGGGGTAAAATTATTGAGCGTACCATAGCAGCAAAGCAACTATCCAAACATCTGGCGAATAAGGACTTTGCCCTGATCAGCATGGGCGGCTTTTGCGATTTAGAGGTGGATGCATTTCGTAAACCTTTACTTTCTGCTAAGGCACCTTTCTCTATTGTTGTTCACGTTAATCCTGATGACTATTACCTTAATACTCATAAAATTTCAGAAATAATAAAAGTGTGCCAAAAGGCGCACAAGGTTTATTTTGTAAGCAATCGACTCAAAGAAATTGCCATTCGTCAAACAGGCTATAGTTTTCCTAATGGAGAATTAATCATTAACCCGGTAAATATGTCGGAAGTTGGAGTTCTCCCCTATCCGAAAACAGACACATTACAAATGGCTTGCGTTGGTCGACTGGATGCAAAAGTGAAAGGACAGGCAATAGCTCTCCAATGCCTGGCAGATATGCAATGGAAACAACGTGACTGGCATTTAAACATATATGGAACTGGACAAGACCTTAACTACTTTAAATTGTTATGTAAAAACTTTGGTATAGAAAATCGGGTTTCATTTCATGGTTTTACTAATGATATTCGGAAAGATATTTGGGCCAATAACCATTTACTGCTAATGCCATCCTATTTTGAAGGATTACCAATAGCCTTAGTTGAAGCCATGTTATGTGGACGAACGGCTGTAGCTACAGATGTGGGGGGGAATGCCGAAATATTGAAAGATAATGAAACCGGCTTTATAGCGATGGCTGCCAACAAAGGGGCATTTAGCGAAGCACTTGAGCGAGCATGGCAGCAAAACCATCAGTGGAAAGAGATGGGCGAAAATGCTTATTCATCCTGTTATCGTTTTTTTTATGACTCAGGCCATCCAAAACACATTAATGATATTCTACCGAAATGAATCCATTAGTATCGGTTATTATCCCTAATTATAACAGGGAAAATTATATAGAGCAATGCATGCAGTCGGTCGTTGAGCAAAGCTACCGCCCCATTGAATTAATAATTGTGGATGATGGCTCCAGTGATAACTCGATAGGTGTTATTAAAGCGTTTCAGTCAAAATTTAAAGATACCACAGGTTTTGATATAAAACTATTAGAACAGAGAAATAGCGGAGCCCCCCGTGCACGAAACTATGGTTTTGAACAATCCAATGGCGAATTTATTATGTGGCTCGATTCAGATGACTTATTACTACCCCATAAAATTGAATCTCAAATTAACGCATTTACAAAAGAAACCGATGTTGTGTATTCGCGGGCTCAATTTTTTAATGAAACACCAGATAAATTGATGGATGAGTATTGGGGGCGTGCCCCTCAAGGTAATTCATCCGATTATTTTGAGTTCCCCTGGCAAACCATGTGTGCTTTATATAAGCGTTCAGCTATACAGAAATATGGGATGTGGAAAGAGCATATAACTTTTAATCAGGATTGGGAATTTTCTATGAGGTACTTGATTCTGTCTTCTACCTTTTTCCTAGATAATATTTCTTCATTGTTCCGACAGCACGAAGGCGATCGAATTGGAAAAAAAATTTCAATTGATAAAATCAAAAGTTTAAGTACTATTCTTTTTGACATTTATCAATTAAGCTTCAAACATAAGCTAATTGATTATTATTTAATCAAACGTTATCGAAGCCGATTGATGTATTGTGCCATACAATATGCAGCCTTAGGTGCCAAATTTGAGAGAAAGCAGTTATTTAATCAACTCGCCGAATATGGACTTTCGAATATTCAAACCAAAATAGTGAAACTAATAAGTTATAAATACTTAAATACTTTTATCCTAAAGAAATAGAATCAATATCATGCTCTTTAACTCAGTCGAATTCGCCATCTTTCTTCCAATAGTATTTGCCATTTATTGGAGATTGAAAAACAGTACCAAAGCGCAAAATATATTAATACTGGTTGCCAGCTACCTTTTTTACGGATGGTGGGATTGGCGTTTTTTATCGCTAATTGCCTTTAGTACCTTAATAGACTATATTGTTGGCATACAACTACAGAAAACTGAAAAAAGAAAACAACGTAGGAACTGGTTATTGTTAAGTTTATTGGTTAATCTTGGTTTTCTGGGCTTTTTTAAATACTATAATTTCTTTGCTGACAACCTGGTTGAAGCCTTTACTTTTTTTGGACAATCCCTGAGTTTACAATCCTTGAATATCATCTTGCCGGTTGGTATTAGCTTTTATACCTTTCAAACCTTAAGTTATTCAATAGATATTTATCGAAGAAAGCTGGAACCAGCGAAGGATCTCATTGCCTTTGCTTCGTACGTTAGCTTTTTTCCACAATTAGTAGCCGGGCCTATTGAACGTGCAACCAATCTGCTTCCTCAATTTTATAAAAAGAGAGAATTTACCTATAGCAATGCGAGTAATGGGATGCGTCAGATATTATGGGGCTTATTTAAAAAAGTGGTCATTGCTGATAATTGCGCCAACATAGTCAATCCTATTTTTGAAAATTATCAAGACCAACACTCTATAGTGCTTGTTTTAGGGGCAGTATTATTTGCCTTTCAAATTTATGGTGATTTCTCAGGCTATTCTGATATAGCCATTGGTGTTAGTAAACTGTTTGGCTTTAATTTAATGACCAACTTCCGTACGCCTTATTTTTCAAGAGATATTGCCGAGTTTTGGCGCCGCTGGCATATTTCCCTCTCGACCTGGTTCCGCGATTACCTTTATTTTCCACTGGGAGGAAGTCGGTGCGGAGTTACTCGAGGCATTCGAAATACCTTTATAATTTTCCTGGTTAGTGGTTTCTGGCACGGTGCCAATTGGACCTTTGTGGTTTGGGGTGGATTAAATGCCTTGTTCTTTTTGCCCTTGTTTTTAATGAAAAAAAACAGAAAAAACATAGCGACTGTTGCGGAAGGAAAGCTGTTACCATCACTATCAGAAGGTCTGAGAATAATCTCAACCTTTGTCTTAACCAGTTTCGCCTGGATTTTCTTCAGAGCCGAAAATATTAATCATGCCTTCAACTATATCCAAAGCTTTTACCACAACCTAAACTTCAATCTAAATCTTCCACCTGGCCTCTCAATCTTTCTTCCTTTAAGCATATTGCTTGTTGTTGAATGGTTGCATCGGGAAAAAGAATTCACCCTTGAAGATTGGAACCTACCAGTTATTCCTCGCTGGTCATTCTATATTATAATTGGTACAATAATCTTGTTATTTGCACCTAAAAATCCTCAATCGTTTATATATTTCCAGTTCTAATGAAAAGATTTCTTATTAAAATATCGCTTTTTCTTATTCTTTTTATTGCACTTAATCAATTACTAGGTAATTACATAGGTAGTAAAAGAAAATTAGTGGGCTATTATCCATCCTTACGATGGGATGATTTTTATAATACAAAGGATAACACAGTCGACATAGTCTTTTTAGGCTCTTCACATTGTTACCGTAGCTTAATTCCAAATATTTTTGATAGTATATTGCAAGTCAATTCATTTAATATGGGTAGTAGTTTTCAAACACCCTTCATATCAGATTATGTACTCAAAGAAATTATCAATTATCAAACACCCGGAATGGTAATTTTAGAATTACACCATTCGACTCTTGGGGGAGCAAAAAACTTTGGTAATGCCAGCCATAATTTCGACTTTTTTAGCAATTCTAAAAACAAATACGAATTAATCATTGAAAGTATTACCCTACAAGAGCTAGGCTCCATACTTTTCCCAACATATCGTTTTAATAATCTTAAAAGTTTGATTTTTGAAAGTAAACCATTAGGATATGGTGTTGATAAAAACATTCATTCCTATTACTCTCACAAAGGATATGTTGAAACACCTACATATAAAATAGATTCACTTGTATTAAACATGGGAAGTGTTATTAATCAAGATAGCTTCAAAGACTTTCAAATTGAAGGGGTCAATAGCATTATTCAGTTATGCCAAGAAAATGATATTCGTTTGCTTATTGTTACACAGCCATATAACCCAGAATACCTCAAGACTATAGATAATTACAAGATATTTCACAACTTCGCAGATAGCATCGCGAACAGTAACCATATTGATTACATAGATTTTAACCTTAGTCCATACAAAGAAAAATTTACGTCAGATGATTTCTACGATAGTGGTCACTTGTTTAAACATGGCGCGGAGAAACTTAGCAATATGGTGGCTAATGAAATAAAAGAACGTCAGTTGTTAGATTAGGAAACAGGGCTTAGGATGTAGGTTTCAGTGTGAAAGATAGCAGGTGGGGTGAGTTGAGGTAATTAGGGTAAAAGGTGCAAGGTTTAAGTAAGTGATTAAGTTAATCACCTACTCTATTCATCTACTCGCCACATCAACTGTTAATCAACTTTTCAACTTTTCAACTCTCTTCTCATAATGCCTCTGCCATCACTTAAGGGTCGTCTGTCTGTGAAATACGCAAGGTTGTACTTTAGTGAAACTATCCGTATCTTTGAACCATGCAATCAAGCAAGAAATATAGAACAGTAATTTTCTATAAGAACTATTTCGAAGAGTTTTTCTTGAAGCAATCTGAAGAAGTTAGAGCCAAGATAATTTGGACAATACAAATGGTTGAAGAGTTAGAGCGGGTACCCGAGAATTATCTAAAGCATATAACAGCTACAGAAGGGTTGTATGAGATTAGGGAAATTAGGATGTAATATATTCAGGGTCTTCTGTTTTTTTGATGAAGGAAAATTGATAATCCTGGTAAATGGATTCCAGAAAAAGACGCAGAAAACACCCCAAAAGGAAATTGATATGGCACTTAAAATTATGGAAGAGTACAAAAATGAAAACTAAAAACAGAATGACTCTTGATGACTTTAAGGATAAGCATTACGGAGAAAAAGGAACAAGCAAACGTGATGAACTTGAAGAAGGATATGAAAATTTCAAGCTCGGCACTCTGATACATGAAGCGAGACTAGAAAAAGGAATGACGCAAGCCGAATTAGCTGAAAAAGTTGGAACAACTAAATCATATATTTCTAAAATAGAAAACAATGTAAAAGAAGTTAGACTTTCAACCTTGCAAAAAATTGTTCAACTAGGCTTAGGTGGTCACCTTGATTTGTCAATTAGATTATAATAACCTAAGATTTTATCAGTCAATTTAAACATCCCGTTTAGCACCATTGATAAATATATTCGAAAGTTAATGGCTACTAAGCTCATAGTAAGAAAAGGAAGCAAAAAAAGCAGGAGGTTATTTTGTTGTTTAATCATAAAATTCATTGTATTCTACCCCGATAGCTATCGGGGCCTAAACCCTATCACCTAATAACCTATATGCTAAATTATATAATTCGCGAACAACGCCTCTTTCTCACTCTGGCCCTTTGGATGGTCATCGGCATGGCCTCTTCCATGGCAGCCATGGTATTTATTCCACTGCACCTGTTGAGTATGCGTAACAAGGGGGCTTATCTCTTGTTTTTATTGGGTTTATGGTTCTTGTTTACCTTATCAGATAGTCGACAGGGTGTTTTTCGTTTTGCACAAAGTATTAAACCAGTTGTGTTTCTGGTGACAGCTTTTTTAATCTGGGAAGAACGGAATTACTGGCTCCAACCTACTTTCTTTAAAAGCTTCCTGCCCTTCTTTGCATTCGCAATCGTCAGTTGGCTCGAAAGCCCTATTCAGATACTTTCATTTCAGAAGATGCTCTCCTATTTTTTGTTAGTGTATATCATCCCCATGGTTGTTCAGCGTTTACTGGTTCAGGATAAGGAACGATTTTTAAAGGGTTTAATTGCTCTAGGGGGTCTTGTGCTAGGAACCGGATTGGCGCTGCGTTTTGTGGCACCCGGTTTTGTTATCTTTGGAGGAGAACGCTTTAGTGGTTTATTGGGTAATCCCAACGGACTAGGTATCTATGCCTTTTGCTTTTTAATGTTGTATATGCTTATCAGGCATTACCACCAGCAATATTTTACTAAACAAGAGCATTATATTATATTGGGAGTCATCGCACTGTCGCTTGTTTTTGCCGGTAGCCGTGGCGGCATCTTCTCGTCTGCCCTCTTTCTATTGGGCTATGTATTGTTTCAGCGCTCACTCATTATTGGTTTTAGTTTGCTGATCTCTGTCTTTGTGGGTTACCAGCTGGTGATGGCCAATGCCGTGGATATTATCTCTTCATTGGGCTTAGAAGAATATTTTCGTCTGGAAACACTGGAAAAGGGCTCCGGTCGCCTGGTGGCCTTTGAGTTTGCCTGGAAACATATTCAGTACAACTACTGGTGGGGTAAAGGGTTTGCATATACAGAATACCTAATGCATCAATATCGAGATTATTTTGAAGGGCTTGGTCACCAGGGCAATGTGCACAACTCCTACCTGACTATGTGGTTAGATGTTGGTTTAGTTGGCCTAATCGCTTTTGTGTGGGGCTGGCTCAGAAATTTCTATAAGGCTGCGCAATCCTCACCTTTAGCCTGGGCCGTGTTATTCGGTATCGCATTAACCACCACCGTTGAGTCCTGGCTGGCCGCCAGTATGAATCCTTTTACCATTCAGCTGGTGATCATTCTGAGCCTATTGAGTATGAAGGAGTTTTATGAGAATAAGGATCTAGGTTTTAGGGAATAGGAATTAGGAACTAGGTTGTAGGAAATAGGATATAGGATATAGGGGTTAGGTTTTAGTAGAATAGGATGATATGAGTGATTTTGGATTTAAGGAATTGATTGTATGGCAAAAAGCCATGGATTTGGCTGAAAAGTGTTTGTGCATTGCTGATAGTATAAAAGGGCACTATCGAATTGTTGAGCAGTTAGAATCTTGCTCGTGCTCAGTTCCACAAAATATTGCTGAGGGTAAGGGACGGTATTCTCAAAAAGAATTCATTCATTTCCTTCATATAGCGAGAGGTTCACTTTATGAAACAATTACTGTTTTGATCTTACTTGAGCGTCAAAACTTAATCAACCAAGAGCAACTTGTAGAGGTAGAAGAATTAGGCCTCGAAATTGTAAAAATGATCAATGCACTAATTACCTCAAAACGCACCTAAACCCTATCCCCTATAACCTATAAACTATGCCCTACATAGCTCCTGACAGCGTTTAGGAAGATGAGGAATCGATTTTTTTTCTGATGATTTGATAAATAGAGGAATTGAGGAATTCAATAAATTGAGTAGATGAGATGGTACCTTCAATTCCTTTCACCCTAAACCTCGTACCTTTCACCCTGCACCCTAAGATCTACATCCTATCCCCTATAAACTATGCCGTAAATTGCTCCTGACAGCGTTTAAGGAGATGAAGAATGGTTTATTGAGGAATTGGCTAATTGATGAATTAGAAAACGTAAACTAAACTTCACGCCCTACACCCTGTACCTTACGCCCTACATCCAATCCCCAATACCTTGTACCTTTTACCCTATACCTTGCACCTCATATCATCCTGATTAAGGTTTCTACCCATCTTTCCGGCGTCCAGCTCATCCCTTTCTCAAAAGAAGCGGTCGCCATATCTCTTAGGTCACTATCGTTGGCTTGCATCATACACTTTAGAGCGTCTTTTAAAGCGTCTTTACTCCCTTGCTGAAACAGGTAGCCATTCTTTCCATCTTCCAGAAACATAGTTGCTGAACCAACTGCTGATGATATCACCATTGGGAAACCCGCTACTGCCATTTCGTGTGTGACCACGCCCCATGGTTCAAAGTCGGATGGTAATACAAATACACCTGTTATTTTAAGGTATTGGTGCATATCTGCCGGTTGCACAAAACCATGGTGATGTATCTTTTCATGGATGGGGCGTTCATCAAACAGATCCCCCATGCCCAGACAATGTAGTTCCCAGTCGGTCAATCCCTCCTCCTGTAATTCCAGAAAAGCTTCAAAGAGCTTATCAATCCCTTTTTGTGGAATATAGCGTCCCACGTATAGCAAGCGTTTAGGGATAGCACTTCCCTCCTTCAATTTTTCCTGTCCCAGAGGCTTAAATACCTTGGTGTCGGCACAATAAAAGCCCGTCTCTACCTCCTTAAAGCCCAGTTTGTGAGCATAAGCTTTCTGCGGTTCACCCGGCACCCAGGCCTGGCTAAACACAGTATGCAGTTTAAAGGGCGCTGCCAGACAAGCCAGTCGCTGTTTCAGGTTCCCATGCCACTGGTTATCCATCGACATCACTGTTGGAACTTTGCCTTTATAATGCTTGCAAATAGTGACATAACCCTTATCCACCCATCCACTGCAGATAATAATATCCGGTTCTATGCTATTTATCTTTTCCAATAAGGTGGTGTCATCATACGCATCCCGCTCATAGATACTAATGCGTTTATCAATAGCGAATTGAAATGGCGCCTCTTTATTTACCGGCCAGCGCACCACATGCACGCTCACATCGTCTTGTTTCGCCAATTCGTTAATGCAAGCCACAAAATAACCTGCCAGTTCTGTATATAGAAATAGTATGTTCTTTTTCATTTTATTTATTTTCCCCAAACCTGTCAGCGTACTTGTATTCCGAATTAACGGAACGACTTGTCCCGATACTTCGGGAAGCTCTGTCAGTGTTTTGAATTAATTATTTAAGTTCTTAACCTTAAACCTTGCACCCTAAACCCTGCACCCTAAACCTTATTCCTTACACCTTTCACCTCAAACCCTATTTTTGTGGTTCCTCATTTAAGCTCCAATCTCCCCTTTATATAATTCATCAATTGGAAATACCAGATCGTAATCATTCCAATTAAGGTTACCATCTATTAAAGAGAAATTGGAGAACATTTTTTCATTTAGATATTTTTTAATTGATGGATGTAACGCTTTAGATAAAAAAGGTTTAAAATCCACCAATTTTTCTTGACCATCACTAAAGGTTATACGTATGGCATAATCTGACAAATATTTGGCAGAGTCAATTCTAATGGGTTTTATACCACTGCCAGTGTCTTTATATTGTACTACTATCCTCATTATAATCGCTTTGTAATTTTCTCAAACTGAACATCCTTATGATAGACAAAGTAATTAATCCATTTTTCAACTATTTTGTCAGCATACTTCTCAAGGAAAACTTCAAAATCTTTTAAATCCTTTCCCTTTAGCGGACGTGCAGCTGAGATATTTGTAACTTTAATCTCTGAAATAATACCATCAACAATAAAAAACTCAGCCTTACTCTCAAACTCACCCTTTTTCGCATGAACATGAATAGGTTCGTGCTCATTGGAGTAGAAAAATACAAGTATACCTAAATATTCAAATATCTTTGGCATTATCAAGTTCTTATTAAATCGCTTATACAAATTTACAAATTCTCTGCTCTAACTAAAATAGTAATAAACTGAAAGAATGATTAGTCGAGTAATTAATAAGTTGATGAATTGAGTAATCGAGGAGTTGAGTACTTATAGTTACTCAATTTTTCATTTCCTCACTTCCTCAATTTATTGTTCAGCCACTCTACCATAACAACACCCCCATCGCCTTTTAGGCACTTCCCCCTAAAAAGGGGAAGATTGATTTGCAACTTATTTAGACTAACGAATCAACAGTTTGTTTATATCGCAATTAATCAAATTGTCAATTTCTCAATTAAATCTTTAACCTTATCCCTTGCTCCTTATACCCTTAACCCTACACCTTTAACCCTCTAACCATTCTTCAAGCACCACCAACGGCCATATACGTGAAAACGTCACTGTCGGGTCATCATTCTTAAACTGCTGCCATAAACCATGTACCGCTGTCTCATTAAAAAAATCACGCTGTGAAAGGCTGTATAGTCGTTCATCTGCAAAACCATGTAATTCATTCTTCAGCCAGTGGCGCCAGGGGAAGGTAAAACCCATCTTAGGGCGATTAACAATGTAATCGGGTAAGAGGTCGGGCATGCTTTCCACCAGTAGCTTTTTAGGCGATGCCGGGTATTTAAAGGAATCAGGTAAAGCCAATAGATACTCAACTAATTCATGGTCCAGAAAGGGCACTCTTACTTCCAGGGCATGGGCCATGCTCATCTGATCGCTATCGCGCAAGAGTATATTCTGCATATAGGTCGTTAACTCTCCTATTGACACATTGCTCAAAACATGTTGTGGCTTATTAACGATTAAATCCTGTAAATAATTAGCCGGATGATGTTCTGGTAATACCTCACGATTTAATATCCCACCCAACTGTTCGTCCAGGAGAGCCTGGCGCGAGACCGAAAATACTTTGGCAAACTGATAATCGGGCATGGCTAATAAGGCTTTTAGTTTTGAAGAGGCCACACCCGGTTTGACTTTGCTCAACAACTCTCCCATCCCTTTGCGTAAAGTATAAGGCATCTTCCAGAACCATTGTTTACCATGGAGCGCTTGCATCCTTTTAAAGATAGGGTAACCGGCAAACAACTCGTCACCACCCAAACCGGATAAGGCCATGGTCACTCCGGCTTCCTTTGTCACCTTAGATACCAGCCAGGTATTAGGACCGTCACCACTGGGATGATCCATACCCTTTAAGGCTTCGGGAAGGTAGTTCAGAAAATCGTTTGGTGATAGTTTTATCTCCGTATGGTCAGTTCCATTGAGTTGAGCGATATGACGTGCATACTTAGCTTCGCTGAATTCTTCCTCAGCAAAGGAGATATTAAAGGTCTTGATTGGTGCATTGGATACTCTTGCCATAGCGCCTACAATAGCGCTGGAATCGATTCCCCCGGATAAGAAAGCACCAAATGGCACATCTGCCACTAAGCGTCGTTCAACGGATTGAAAGAACAGCTTTCGTACGTCACCTTTCGCTTGTTCGTAGCTTAAATCCCTGACAGGATTAACCTTCGGGCGCCAGTATTCCTTCAATACAGGTTGTTCGCCTGGTTTAAAGGTCAGGATATTACCTGCTTTCAGCATAAACACATTCTTCAGAATGGTTGCCGGAGCCTGCACTGTTTGGTAACGCAGGTAATCCACCAGGCTGTCAGTATCAATCTCTTTGGCCGGAATGCCAGAGGCCAGTAACGATCGTACTTCGGATGAAAAGACCAATTGTCCATTGGTATAATGCCAGTAAACAGGTTTAATACCCAGTCGGTCGCGCACCAGTGTCAACTGCTTTTCGTGATGATCCCATATGGCAATGGCAAACATACCGTTAAAGCGGTTGACACAATCGACACCCCATTGTTGCCAGGCCGCCAGTATCACCTCACTGTCCGTAGTGGATTTAAAGGGGTAATCCAGTTCTTTCTTTATCTCCAGGTAATTATACACCTCGCCATTAAAGACCATGGTGTAACGACCATCTGGTGTCGTCATGGGCTGGTGACCTGCAGGCGATAAATCAATAATCATCAGACGCCGATGCCCCAATGCCACCACTTCATCGATATAGGTACCTTCATCATCCGGTCCCCGATGCTGCATGGCTGCATTCATCCTTGATAAACGCTCCTGCTTATCTGTTATGTTTGATATAATTCCGTTTATTCCACACATAAAAATCGGTTTAAGGTCGAAGGTTTAAGTTCTAGGGACATCTTGCACCCTACATCTTACACCTTGTACCTTGTATCATTCCACAATTTAATTAGGTCTGTTGGGGTTTAAGGTTGGAGGTCAAAGGTTTAGGGTAATATCCTTTCACCCTGTACCCTTAACTTTTTACCCTGTACCCTTAACCTTTTACCTTGTACCCTTAACTTTTACCTTGTACCCTTAACTTTTACCTGATATTCTTGTTTCTCACTTGTATTAATTTATAGAGCATTGAAGAAATACTTTCACATTCTCTTTCGATATGAATGTATGTTTTTCTGTCAATGTATTCAATTTTGTGGGCTATAATAGCTTGGGTTAAAAGTTCTGCAGATGAACCTTTGGCAATGTAAAAATGCCTGATAGCCTGTCTTGACGTATCTAATTCGTCGCCCTCTCCGATATTAGAAGGAATCGAAACAGCTGACCGTTGCATCTGGTCCTTTAGACCGAAATCTTTAGCTAATGGACCCTCTTTTGTAATTTTATAGACATAGACAGCCAAGTCTTTAGATTTCTGCCACACCTTCAATTCCTGAAAATTACCCATCGCTTTTTTTATTGTTCAACTTTCATGTATTTCTTTGTACCTCACACCTCTTACCTTATACCCTGCACCTCTAACCCTTTAACTCAAATCCTACATTTTAGACCTCCCACCTTTAACCCTACACCTATAACCTTTAACCCTACACCTTTAACCTTACACCCTGCAACTTATACCTTTAACCCTTTACCCTACACCTTATACCTCCTACCCAAATAAACTATTGTATTGTGCTTTTAGCTCCGCATTATTCACAAAGCCCTCTGCCCTTTTCCTGGCTCCCTCACACCAGCTATTAAACTCTTGCTGCTCCATCTCCACAAGTGCACCAAGCACCGAACACCAATCACTTCCTTGCTCCTTTAACCTTTCACCTTCTTCCTTATTCCCTACACCTTTAACCTCAAACCCTTTACCTTGTACCTTTAATCCTATGTCCCACCCACTCTTATCATCTCTAAGCTTTTTCCATGGCGTCTGATCACTGATTAACACCGGTCGTGCGGCACTGAGGCTTTCCAGTATCACATGGCCAAAATTCTCACCACGTGTAGGCATAAACAAGGCGTGGTAATTTTGAATGGTCTCTCCCACCAGCTCTGCATCCACTGTGCCTTTATGCTCTACTCTTATGTTTGAAGGTAGTACACTAATCATTTCCTGGCAAAGTTTCCAATAGGCATCGCTGTATATCTGTCCATATAAATCAAACTGAATAGTCCCCTCAAAGTCATTCAGCTCTGCTAAGCGCTCCAAAGCAAACAAAGTATTCTTCTCGGGTGCTATGCGCGCCAGGCTCACCAGCTTCAAATATCCTTGCTTTTTTTCTAAAGACTTCAGCTCAGGCAAAACCTTCTTGGGCAGATTATCCGCCACCTGTACCCTGCACTTTTTACCTAATACACCAATTATATCTTGTTCTTCCTTTTGATTCGTCGCATGAAACACCACATTTTTGTAGAGACCGGCCATACGTGCTGCTTTCAGGAATAAGCGCTTCTTCCCTCCTTTCACATCAATGGCACTCTGTGCCAGCATGCCCCTTGCCGCCACGATTACCTTCGGCAGTGGAGCCTTTTTAGCCACTACTAATGGCAGAATAGAGAATTTCCAGGAATACACCCCATTGATATAGACGATATCCGGTTGAATCTCATCCATCAACTTATTAAAGCTAGCTTTGTTTTGAAGAGCCTTATCTGCGTAAAAAACCTTGACATTTTCAGCAAAGGATTCCCAGCAGTTACTTTTTACAGTGGTATAGGGTGTTGACTCCGTGTAGTCGGTATTACGCGTGACGATGTAAAAGGCATAATCCTCCTTTAAATACTCCACCATATTGGCCATAGAGCGCACTGGTCCACCTGCTTTATAACCCGGTAAAAACCAATCGATAAAAATAAGAATTTTTTGTTGGGGTGTTTGTGAATTCATAACTACGAAGATAATATAAAGTCTGGAGACCGAAGTCCGAAGACCGGTGAAAATAACAAAGGCAGAAGACGGAAGAAAGCAGTCAGAAGTCCGGTGAAAGTATATAGGCTGATACGGCCCTTCATTATATTACGGATGTCATCTTTATAAATATATTGCCAATAAAGATGACATCCGTTTCTTTCAATATTTTTTTACTTCATGCCGCTCAATGCTCCACTAGTTCGACCATTGAGCGGGATTGCAGAACGCGGTCATCAAGCTACTCCCTGTGCGCGGTTGCCGAGCGGAGTCGAGGTAGAGTCGAAGGGGATGTCGAGATGGAGTCGAAGGGGATGTCGAGATGGAGTCAAGATGAAACTAATCTGCTATTCAACTTTTAAGTCAAATACTATATTTTACTATTAATAAGTACTACTTATACTTATTTTACTATCTTAGTTAACGTAATTATTAACCCGAACTGCCCGAATCTTGAAAAAACTGTCAGGTAGTTTACAAATCACAACTCATGAAACGATTATTTATCCCTTTAATCTTAACATTATTGTTGGGTATTGGGGCATGTGTTCAACAAGGTAGTAAATACCAGGTTGATCAAATCTACAATGGTTTTAAGCTGGTAGAAAAGCGCTTTGTTAAAGAAGTAAATGCAGAGTGTCTGTATTTTATCCACGAGAAAAGTGGAGCGCGCTTGTTTAAAGTAGCAGCCGACGACCCTAACAAACTGTTTAACATCGCTTTTAAAACAGCACCGGAACACGATTACGGTACGCCTCACATTATGGAGCACTCTGTATTAAATGGTTCTAAAAACTTCCCGGTGAAGAGTCCTTTCGATGTCTTAACCAAAGGCTCTCTTAACACCTTTTTAAATGCCATGACTGGCTCGGATATTACCACCTACCCGGTAGCCAGTATGAACGACAAAGATTATTTTAACCTGATGCACGTCTATCTGGATGCGGTTTTTAATACACGTATCTATGACGATCCTCGTATCCTTCAGCAGGAAGGCTGGCACCACGAACTGGATGATGTGAATGGTGATGTGGTGTATAAAGGGGTGGTATATAACGAGATGAAAGGTTCTTTCTCGTCGCCAACACGCGAACTGGACTACCAGGCCAATAAAATTTTATTCCCTGATAATACCTATGGTGTGTCTTCAGGTGGTTACCCAACAGAGATTCCAAAACTGACTTATGAATATTTCATCAATTTCCATAAGAAATTCTATCACCCGTCTAATTCCTACATCTTGCTATATGGCGATGCCGATTTGGATAAGGAGATGGCCTTTATCAATGAGAACTACCTGATTAACTACGACCAATCGGATAAGAAGGTGGAGATTCCATTACAGAAGCCTTTTGATGCCATGAAAGTGGCCGAGAAGACTTATCCTGTGCCTGTTGGCTCTGATACAAAAGATAAATCGTACATCAGTATGAACTTTGTGATTGGCCAGAGCACCGATGTGGATCTGTGCATGGCTTTCCAGGTGATTACAGAAGCTTTAGTAAGCCATGAGTCAGCACCTGTGCGCCTGGCATTACAGGAAGCAGGTATTGGTAAAGATGTTAGTTGCTATTTTTCTGAGTCGAAGCAAAACATATTGGAGATACAGGTGAAGAATGCCAACCCTGAAGATCAGGGCCGTTTTAAAGAGGTGGTGTTTGACGCCATCGAAAAAGTGATTGCTGAAGGTTTTGATAAAGAAACAGTGGAGGGAATTATCAACCGCATGGAATTCAGGATGCGCGAAGGTGATACACCTCAAAAGGGTATTATGATTGCGTTCTCCAACTATCAGGGCTGGTTCTTTGCCAATGATCCATTCTTAGGTCTGGAGTATGAAGCACCTTTAGCTAAGGTAAAAGAAGCCTTGAACACCAATATGTTGGAAGAACTTTGTCAGAAACATATTCTGGATAACCCACACGCGCTATTAATTACGCTTAAACCTGAGCCAGGCTTACAGGATAAGATAGACGCTCAAGTTAACGAAGAACTAAAGGCGTATAAAGCGTCGTTGAGCAAAGAGGAAAAAGAAAAGCTGGTGGAAGATACCAAAGCTTTAATTGCCTACCAGAAAGAAGAAGACTCACCGGAAGATTTAGCCACCATTCCTATGTTGACCCTGGCTGATATCTCTCCTGAAGTAGAATGGTACCCTATAGAAGAAAAAGTGGCCAATGAGGTACCGGTATTACATTTCAACGAGTTTAGCAGTAATATTTTATACAGCAGATTGTATTTTGATTTGTCGGTATTGCCACAGGAGTTAATCCCTTATGCACAGCTGCAAACCGCCTTGCTGGGTAAATTAAATACCGAGAACTTCACTTACGGTGAATTGGATAATCAGTTAAACATCCATACAGGTGGTTTCTGGACCGGCTTAAGCGCTTACATCGAAGACAATGATATTCATAAAATGGCGCCTAAATTAAGCGTCACATCAAAAGCGACAGAAGCTAAGGCAGAGAAGATGTTTGAATTAATATCGGAGATTCTAACGACCACCAAATATGACGATGAAGAGCGTTTGAAATCCTTATTAACGCGTCACCAGGCCCGCACTGAGTCATTCATTAAGAACAATGGCATCAACGTGGCCTTAACACGCTTAAGCTCGTATTATTCGCCGGCTGGCATGTTTAATGAGGAGACGAATGGTTTGGACTATTATCAATTTATCACCGCTTTAACGGATAACTTCGATGACAATAAAGCAGAGGTGATTGCCAAACTTCAACAGACTGCTGAGCTTTTATTTAACCGTCATAACGTAACAGCAGCAATTACTTGTTCTGAGGACAATTATCCGGCGTATACGGCTGGTTTAAATACCTTCACCGCTCATTTATCTGATGAAGCGGTTTCGAAAGCAACGTGGTCATTTGAACCACAGCCTAAAAACGAAGGACTGATGTCATCATCCAAGGTACAATATGTTGTTCAGGGTTATAACTTTAAAGAACTGGGCTACGACTACAACGGTAAGATGCGTGTGTTAAACCAGATTCTTTCGCGCGATTACCTGCAGACACAAATACGTGTGGTAGGTGGCGCCTATGGCGGTTTCAGCGGTTTCTCATCGACTGGTAATGTGTATTTTGCTTCCTACCGCGATCCTAACCTGGCAGAGACATTGGAGAATTATGACGGTACGCCTGATTTCTTAAATACTTTTAACGCTGACTCAACGGAGATGACACGCTTTATTATTGGTACTATCTCTCGTCTGGATGGTCCGATGACCGTTTCTCAGAAAGGTAATACGGCTTTCTCTCGCTACTTTAGAAAGACTACGCTTGAGGAGCTTCAGGCTGAACGTGCAGCTATCTTAGCCACTACATCAGAAGACATTAAGAATATGAATAAGATGGTAGAAGATGTGTTGAACAAAGATATCTACTGCGTGTATGGTAGTAATGCCAAGATTGAAGAGAACAAAGATATTTTCAACTCTATTATGCAGGTGGTTCAATAGCAACTATCTATTGGTATGATTTTAAAAGGCGCTGTATGGCGCCTTTTTTTGTAAATATTTATCTAAGTATCAAAGGGCTTTAAAATCAATCCCTCTAAAAATTTCAACCATTTACGTGTCGCTCATATCATCCCCCTTCTCCAAGGGGGAAAAATTCGTTTTATCTATTTAAAAGCTGGTGACACCAATTAACTAAAGATGTATTGATGATGAGTTTAAAAATTTTATTCCCCCTTGGAGAAGGGGGCGTTGAAGAAAAGAAGTTTATAGATGAGCGAATCAGGGGGATTGATTAAACTCAATAATTCAAGTCATCCTGCAAGTTACCTGACCGTAAGAAGGGTGTTTAAATCCACTATTTGACATCATGCAATAATATCTGCCTAAAATTTAATATTATTGTATAAGGATAAGTATAACCTGTGGATTCATCGTTTCAAACACATATCAGACTACTCAAGGTTGGCATTCTATTGATCCTATTTATTTTTAGTTTGCCAGGCAAAGGCCAGGATACGACCAATGTTTTCATGAAGACCTGGCATAGCATTGATTCCCTTGTTACGGGCTCGGTTAATTCGGAGAGTAAGATAATTCCGGCACCTATGTTTAACCCAACCATGGGAACTGGTATTGCTGTACTACCCGTTTATGTGTATCGCCTGAAGGGCACGGATGAAAGTACTCATCCATCGACGTCGCAGGGTATTTTGTTTTTTAATTTCTCCGGCTCCTTTATGGCCGGGGCTAAACAAACGCTGTATTTCAACCGGAACAAATACTGGCTGGATGTATACGCGGGTTATGCCTCCATGAGTTTTGACCATTACATGAATGATACCAGGGTTAAAGAAGAAGTGAAATTTAAAGGTTTTGTATCTAATATTTCATTTGCTTTTAAGGTCGGTCAACATATGTTTATTGGCCCTATTATGAGCAATAATTTTGTTCTGGAAGACCTGGCAGGACGCCTTCTTGCTATCGGACAAAATGAAGATTATATGTGGTTCCATGTGCCTGGGCTAAAATACACTTTTGATAGCCGGGATAATATCTTTTACCCTGAATCGGGCTGGTTTAACTCTATCTCATACGAATCATTGATTCATCGAAAAGGTAATCCGTATAACTTTGATAAGGTATTAATCAGTGCATCGACTTACATTCCCTTAAGTGACAAAAAGGACATGATATTGGCCAGCCATGTGTTTGCTCAATTTGGTATGGGTGCATTGCCTTTGCATGAAATGGCCTCGCCGGGTGCCGCTCCAATACTACGGGGATACATCACCGGCAACTACCTGAATTCTTCAATGGTTTCACTTCAGTCGGAGTTGCGGTGGATGTTTACCGATTTTTGGGGGGCTGTGGGATTTATTGGCTACGGCTGGTTATATGATGAACCACGGGATATTGGTCATAACCTGTCACTGCCTTCAATAGGTGTTGGTGCACGCTATCGCCTTTTCCCTGCGTTTAAAATCAACCTTGGACTGGATATAGCCTTTGGTCGTGATGATAATGTGAATATCTATTTTAAGTTATCAGAATCGTTTTAACACCATCCGTCACAATCACTATATATTAAGCATATAACGATTATAAGTTATTGAACGTGCACCGCAACACAAGTAGCATGCAGCACTCACCTTTACATCCGCATGCCTAACCTATTAACATGGCAAAGCGCATCTGAAACATCTGTGTATAGCCGACTATATTAAAGCGATCTAAGCGAACCAATCCATATCCAACCTGAAACTTGGATAAAAGGGTTGGATACCAGGTGATAAAACCGGAGTACTTGGTCATGTCTCCTCCTGATAACTGACCTCTGTTGGTGTACAGGGCCGAATACCTTGCAGTAAGTTCAATCGCCCCTATCCCGCCGTTTTGGACATTCTTATCCGGCACAACGGGTGAAAAAGAGGCATTTCGGGTCATATACCGGCGGCTTTCACCTGTTAAATTGTAGTCAGCCTGCACGTAATAACCGTAAAGAGTGGGGCTACCAATCTCCTTATTGTTCAGCTTCACACTGGTAATATCACTGGATAAAAGTAAATTACGGTGGCGATAGGCCAACTCATAATTGATGGTAACAAGGCTTTCGCCGGTCAGATTTCTTAGTTGCACATACTTAGAGGCATGATAGGCCTCTGGATGCTGTCCAATGCTGGCACTATGGCGAAAGTCGCCATAACGCACACCAATCCCCAGATGCAAATCTTTATCACCCCCTTTTTTATAAAGTGGATTCAGAACCAGTCGGGTCACAAAGATGTCATTAGCATCATTCCATTTCTTAGTACTGGTCTTCAGGAATAAATCCTTGAAGTAGCCCAGCTCCATGAACACCTTATTTCGGGCAAATGAATTGTAGTATGTAACACCCCAGTTTCTGATCGGTAAGAAAGCATCCGTATTCATGCTTCTTTCAAAGCCCCCTAAATAAATCATACTGGAGACGCCCTGCAAGCCAATGGGTTCATTAGTAAGCCCCAGCACAATGTGACCGTATTTAATATCAGCATCCAGCATACAATCAAACAGGGCAAAGTCTGTTGTACTATCCGGATTAAAACCCTGATTAAAGGCTTTATAGGCGGCAGTGACCAAAAAACGCATTGGCCGCTTAAAGTTAACAGTACCACCCATACCAATGCGAACAGCCCGTATCTGACCTGATTCAACCTGAGCGTCCTGATCACCTACCTGACTGATGCTGTTTTTATCCTGCCCATAGTAGGTCACATCAAGCGCCACCAAAGCAATGGGGAGGACATTGATGGTTTTATTAGCCACTTGATACCATGGTTTTTTATTCTGAAATTCATTTCTAAGAAGGGAGTCCTGAATAAATGGCTTGGTCAGCAATGTATCTTGGGCGCAGAGTGAACCCAGGCCAATAAATAAGGGCAGTATGAATAAAATATACCTCATAAATGGAACTTTACTAGATTTGTTTATCCTATTAACACGGCAAATCGCATTTGAAACAAGCTTGTATGTCCAATTAAGTTCATGCGGTCGAGACGAATATAGCTATAACCAAACTGAAATTTTGATAGTAATGTTGGATACCAGGTGATGAAACCGGAATATTTTGACATATCACCGCCAGTTAAATTTCCTACATTGGTTTTTAATTCTGAATACCTGAAGGTCAATTCAATGGCTCCAATGCCACCGTTCTGCACATTTTTGGCTGGCACAATTGGTGAAAAGGTTGCATTGCGTGTCATATACCTTCGACTTTCACCGGTAAGCGTATAATCGGCCTGAACATAAAAACCGTTTAAGGTGGGACTGTCCAGCTCTGAATTGTGCAACTTTACAGTAGTGATTTCACTGGTTAGCAACAGGTTGCGCTGACGATAAGCCAGTTCATAATTAAACGTAATGGTTTCTTCTGCCTGAATGGCCGGAATGACCACATACTTTGAAGCGTTATAAGCTTCCGGGTGTTGGCCTAAAGAACCGCCGTGTCTGAAATCACTATATCGAAATCCTATACCTAAATGCAAATCTTTTTCGCCACCTGCTTTATACAAGGGATTTGCTGTTAGTCGGGATACATAAATATCATTGGCATCATTCCATTTATAGTATTTATTCAAAACATTCAGATCTTTAAAGTAACCGGCTGCCCAGAATATTTTTTCTTTTGCAAACGAATTATAGTAATACAATCCCCAGTTACGGGCCGGGAAAAAAGCATCAAGGTGCATGGCCCTTTCTACACCTCCCAGATATATGAGGCTGGCTGTTCGCTGTAAACTAATAGGCTCTTTAGTGTAACCCGCAACAATGTGCCCATATTTTGTATGGGCATCTAACATCAAATCATATAAAGCAAAATCGGTGGTGCTATCGGGGTTAAACCCATGATTAAATGCTTTGTATGCTCCTGCTATCAAAAAGCGCCACTGTCGTTTTAAATTTATTGTCCCCCCAACACCAAATCGAACTGCTCTTATTTGTCCGGTTTCACGAGTGTTGTCCTGATCACCTACTTGCTTAATGCTATTGGCATCTTGTCCATAATAGGTGACATCTAAGGCCACTACCGCCATTGGTAAGAAACTTACCTTTTCATTACCAAACTGATACCAGGGTTTTTTATTCTCAAATTCACTTTTCAGAATAGAATCCTGAAGAAATTCAGGTGACTTTTGTTGGTTTTGTGCACTTAGCCCACCGCTAAATAGCAATACTAAGAATGAAATACATATGAATCGCATGAATCTGACTTTGGTTAAAATGTTAGCTTCAAGTTATTCACAATAATTATTTTATTCAAGTACAATGAAATAATATGCCATCACAAGACGCTATAATGTGGGTTAACGCATTCCTTGCTAAGAAATGGGTAAAGAAATTATGCATAAAAATCTTTGACAATCTTGTGCATCACCTTATTGGTGCGGATAGCACTTTCGGCCATGCTGTCGCAATTACCGATTCCCTGTAATGTTTCCACGACTTGCTTAATCAGATTATACTGAATGTTTTCAGGGTTGAGATAAGGATACTCTGTCACTTCTCCATCTTTATATAATATAACAGGTTCATGTTTGAAACTGGACAATTGTATTTTGCCTTTTGTTCCAACCACTTCTATTATATCTTCTTCAGCATCTTTATTACTGACAAACGACCAGATGCCATTCCCCACAACACCCGTTTCAAACTGCATGGAGGCACTAACAGTATCTTCCACCTCATAATAGCCACCACGGTTGGCAGCTACGCCAAACACGGCTTTAATCGGTCCAAATAGAAAATCAAGGAAGTCGAGCTGGTGAGAGGCTAGATCATAAAATATGCCACCACCCGAATGCTCGGGCTGCAGACGCCATATATTTTCCACTTGATTAATTTCATACGATTTGGCAGGCCGTATCAGGCGCATATTAACATACAATGTTTGGCCGATAACACCGTCATTAATTAACTCTTTAACTTTAAGGAAACCTGGTAGAGTACGCCTGTAATAGGCCACAAATAAAGGAACACCTGTTGCCTGACTAACCTGAAGCATTTGTTGGGCTTGCTCATAGGTGGCTGCCATTGGTTTTTCTACATATACCGCTTTCCCGGCTTGCATGGCCCTTATTGCATAATCGGCATGAACTCCCGGAGGTGTTGCAATGTATATTGCATTGATATCCGGATTATTAATGATATCATCAGCTCTATTAGTCCATTGTGGCACACCGTGGCGACTAGCATATGATTCAGCTAAACTACCATCTCTTCGCATCACTATCTGCAAGCTACTACCCGATACCTTATTAAAGGCCGGTCCGCTTTTAACCTCGGTCACATTACCGCAACCAATAATACCCCATTTAATCCGTTTCAGCATAATTGTTTTCCTTGAAGCCATTAAGGTAATGGTTTCTGAGAAATTTTGCATCACATTGTTAGCTTGTATGTTTATAATGACTAACATGCCTAAACTGTATGGGAATTTATCGCTTAAATCAATGCCCCTAAGTATTTCAACTAACAAGTGTCATTCATATTATTAACAAACGAACTAAAATCAATGAATACAAAGTGTGTTTTTTATTATTAAGAAGTAGTAGTTTTCTATTCCCCCTTGGAGAAGGGGGCGTTGAAGAAAAGAAGTTTATAGATGAGCGAATCAGGGGGATTGAATCTTTTCTTCCTGTTCCAATACAACACTTTCAATATGACGTATTACATTATCGAAATCTTTTTTAATATCATATTCATCAATTCTTAAAACGCAATAGCCTAAAGAGTTGAGCTTGTCATCACGAAGTTTATCTTTAGCTCGTTTAAACTGGTGAGAATACCCATCGACTTCTATAATCAGTTTTAATTTTCTACATATGAAATCAACTATGAAGTTATTAATTGCATATTGCCTGTTAAACTGGTATCCATGCATTTTTTTGGATCTTAAAGCTTCAACCCAAAGAATAATCTCACCATCAGTGGAGTTGTTTCTTAGTTCACGAGAAAAAGATTTATAGGATTTGTTATAGTTTGATTCAGTCATGCAGAAATTTAATCAATCCCCCTAAGTATTTCAACTGACAACAGTCATTCATATTATTCCCCCTTCGCCAAGGGGGAAATCTATTTATTATTAACAAACGAACTAAAAATCAATGAATACAAAGTGTGTTTTTTCTTATTAAGAAGTAGCTTTCTATTCCCACTTGGAGAAGGGGGAAGTTGAAAAAAGTTGTTATACGATAAGCGAATCAGGGGGATTGATTCCAAATTACTTAATCCCTACTTCAAATAATAATCTGAGTCAATCAGCTTATTTTTATCATTGGCATACAGCGCATAATTAAAGCCTTTGTGCAAACTATAGGCACCCACCTCACCTGCTTTATTAATGGCCAGGTACCCAATTTGGAAATCCTGATAACCTGGTATTTTCTTCACAATACGGGCAATGGCCTCTTCTACAGCTTGCTGTGGACTTAAGCCCTGATTCATCAATTCAACAACTAAGAAAGAACCCAGTGTTTTCATCACCAGTTCGCCCATACCAGTTGCCACGGCTCCTCCAATCTCGTTATCGCAGTACATACCCGCACCTATAATCGGGCTATCCCCTACACGTCCGTGCATTTTATAAGCCAGGCCACTGGTAGTACAGGCACCTGAAATATCGCCTTTCTGGTCAAGCGCTAACATACCGATAGTATCATGGTTCTCAATATTAATGAGTGGCTTATATTCTGATGTTTTTCGCCATTCCATCCACTGTTGTTTGGCCTTTTCGGTTAAGATATTTTCTTCAACAAAGCCCTCCTCTTTGGCGAATTGTAAAGCGCCATCGCCGGCCAACATCACGTGCGGCGTTTTCTCCATCACACGGCGCGCCACTGAAATTGGGTGTTTGATGTTCTCCAAGGCACAAACAGAGCCAGCATTTCCTGTTTCATCCATTATACAAGCATCAAGGGTAACAATACCGTCTCTGTCTGGTCGACCACCATAACCTACGCTCATATCATTAGGATCGGCTTCTACCACCTTTACTCCTTGTTCCACTGCATCTATTGCTCGTCCGCCATTACTTAGTATTTTCCACCCGGCTTCATTGGCCTGCATACCATTTTTCCAGGTTGAGATGGCTAATGGATGTGTTGTTGTTGAACTTGTATGTTTTGCTTTTTCAGTCTGACAGCCTGCGGCAGCTGCTGCCGCCACTCCTAATGTTGCTAAACCGGACTGTTTAAGAAATTTTCTGCGCGAACTCATTTGATAATTTTTTATTGGGTAATACTCTTTCTTTTTGTTTGTATATGATTGATGCGAATGACAAAAGTTTTATTTTTGACTACATCAAACCAAATGTAACGAAAATAGGTAAAGAATGACCCACAACTTAAACCTTGCACACCAAGATGAACATTTTTACGACATAATCGGTGATGTTCATGGCCATTTGGTTTTATTGCAAAAGCTTCTAATTAAGTTAGGTTACACCATGGAGAATGGTGTGTGGACACATGCGTACCGGTCGGCTGTTTTTGTTGGCGATTATATCAATCGTGGTCCTAATAGTAAAGGTGTTCTTCACCTTATCCGCGATATGGTGAAGGCTGGCACTGCTCTGGCCATTTTGGGCAATCACGAAATGAATGCTATTCTCTATTTCACCAAGGATGATGAAGGGCGTCCCATCCGTATCCCCGGCAATAACAACAGTAAGTTGCTCTATAAGTTTGCCCTTGAATACCAGGGAAATTCAGCTGCCCTGAAGCGCGATATTAAATGGCTCAGAACATTGCCTTTATACCTTAAGTTAAATGGCATACGTGTTGTGCATGCCTATTGGAATGATGCACATATCAAGAAACTTGCCACCTTATACACAAATGGTAAATTGAAGAAACGAACGTTAATGAGCTTAGTTGGCAACAGCTCTCCTGAATACAGTACAGCTTTTATTGAAACACTTAAAGGCATAGAGTTTAATATGCCTAAAGATCTACTTATCAGGGATGCCCAACATGTAAAGCGTGAAAATTTTAGGGTTAAATGGTGGAAAAATCCTAAGGGAAAGACATTTAAGAAACTGAGTTATGGCAATAAGTTTCTTTTACCCGATTACACCATTCCTTCTGAGATAATTGCGGATTATACAATCTACCCCAAAACAGCCCCAATCGTGTTTGTGGGACATTATTGCATGGGTAAAGGCCCGCTTATCCCGACCCGCAATGTTTGTTGTGTAGATGCCTGTGTGACTGGAAGCGGCCGTTTAGCTGCTTATCGATACAATGGAGAAGAGGAATTGGATGAAAGTAATTTTGTATTTGTGAAGAAGTAATACCGCATTAATAACCTGAGTTCGACGTAAAATTTCTGATTCAGATCGCTTATAAATAGTGAGTTTCAATCGAAAATTATGAAAGAATAGCGGGCTATTTTGA
>NZ_JAFMVC010000036.1 GCF_025499605.1 Carboxylicivirga litoralis
ATGAAAAGATAAAAACAAATACAACGCTTTGGCTCAGTTAAGTTTGGAAGTGAAATCTGGTTAATGCTCACTTACGCTTCATAGCCTTAACGTTGTGCTTAATTGAATGAAGACGATAACAACCATATTAGTTTTAATTGTTTCAGTTCAGGTTTTTGGACAAAATGAACCAGAAAATGAATTGAAGAGAATCTTTTATTCCTTACCAATTCGTTCGGAAATTGAAACCATAATTGACTCCGCAAAGAATGTTGACTTGATTTCTTCCTTTGATAATAGTTTTCATAATTTGGGGAAACCTTATTTAACGGGATACATAAATAAGAATGACTTTATTACAGTAGAACCAGCATCAGGACAGATTGAAATATTTCGTAGCAGTCAATATACACTTTGGGGTGTAGAATTAGATAGTTTAGATATTATTTACTTAAGTCTTAACTATGGAGACCAAATGTCAAAAGAATTAAGAAAAGAATACAAACGACTTGTTAAGACTTTTAAAAAGATTACTGAGAAATCAGAAAAATACAAGCTTTATGCAGACCCAGGATTAATAGGGTATGGATATTGCTTTTATAAGTCGGAAAATGACAGATTACCCTTTATGTCAATAGAAATTGGACTTGGAGATTGTGTCTCAAATAGTAAATCTTTAAGTCTAAGTTATTATAAAATTGAAAACTATGAAATACAACTGGATTAGGAATAAAGCATGTAAAATTGATAGAATTGAACATACAATAAGTCACAGAATGATTAGAGATAAAATGGGAAAAGAAGAATTCACGACTCTAATTGTTAAAAATCATTCACCAACAGACCAAGAAGAAATCTGTTCGTTTTATTCTAATAGTTCAGAAGAAATGTACCAACAAACGGAAACCAAACTAAATGAACTATCAACAGATAATTATGAAATTGGAGACTATATAGATTAGGAACAACTAAGCACAACACGCAATATATTTCAGGTGGCAGTCGATTGTAATTTGAATAGTTGGCTATTTCTATAGGGTTTGTTTCGGCTGAGAGGGACGAAGTTTCTAAAGCCCCCGGAAATTTATCGCCACCGTTAGCAATCAGCCAGAATTTACAGCTCCAACGAAAAAGAGGATGAAAGAATTACTGCCATTAATATTACTACTGATTTCAATTAATTTATCAGGACAACAGCATTTTGACTTTATTGATAAGATTCAAGACTATCAGCAGAATGTAGAATTGGATAATTCAAGTGATTATACAATAATTGACTCAACAACTTTTGATATAGGTAAATATCTTGGAATGTTTGATAAACTAGAAATTGAAACAAGATTAAAGCCCCAACTTTTTTATGTTGCAGATATGTTTGGAGGCTGTCCATATCTCGTTGCAATTGAAGACACATTTAATGTATCAGAGTATGTAAAATCAGAACTCGAAACTATCAAGAAAGATAAATATTATGACCCTGATAATGCAAGAGGAGCAGTTATATCAGAACTAATGGTAGAAACTGAAAATTTAAAAGATTTTATTATCCCTATAAATTCAAAAGACGGTTTTGTCCAGTATTTGTTTTACAGTGAAATGGCTGAGTGTTTCGCTCTTTATTGGCATTCGAATTATAGAAAGAAGCTGATTATTTCATCAACAAAGAAATTTAAAGAAAGAATGAAGCCTTTCCTTAAGAGCGACCTGTATAGCGTTAACAAGAAAAGATACTCTTCTTTAAAGAAGCAGGACCTGAGTCCACAGGTAGCATTTAGAGACGGTAAATACATTATAATATGGTATGAGATACTGCCTCATAATGGAGTTTATAAAAGAAAATACGAGATAGAGAATCATCTACCATACAAAATTGAAATGGTAAATGAAGAAAATGTTTTGCAGATACAAGCCAATTACATTCTTTAATATAAAAAGGCCGAATTACTATCAATGGCATTCATTTATAACTCTATCTAAGCGAAGTTTGCAACTTCGCTTTTTATAAATTAGCCTATAGCCCAATAACCATCAATACAATATCCCTCGTTCCACGTAGCAAAAAATAAACAAAGCTGTTTGGCGTAGCGTCACTCCTGTGTGAGCAGGCTTGGTTCGACAGCCGGAAGATTATATCTATTCAAGTGCCTGTAATTATGCGGATGAAAGTACAGTATTGCCCGAAGTTGAAATATTGACTTTAAGTGTAATCACTGTGAAGTGATAATTAGGCCAGAGGCCTGGTTAAATAAAACGTCGCGAGACGCTACGCTTAAGGGGGAAATAGGCTCTCGCTTTCTTAAACCCGTTTAAGTTTTTTGATTTTAGGGTTCCATACATTTGGATTGTAGAATTAGAATACTAATTCATCATCAAAAATGAGATTCAATATGGAAACTCAGAAAATAGTTGAACATATTCGGAGATTTGTTCCTCTTAGCAATAGAGAACAGAATGTTTTAGATAGAAATACGAAACGTTTAAGTCTTGAACAGCACAAATTTTTAATACAAAAAGGAGATATAAGCAATTCCATCTATTTTGTAGAGAAGGGTTGTTTAAGAATGTATTCTGAAAAAACTAAATCTATTGAGCTTACCACACAGTTAGCAATTGAGGGCTGGTGGCTTACGGACTTCTTTAGTTTTATTGACAATAAGCCATCGGAGCACTTTATTCAAACTTTGGAGGAATCTGAGATTATTTCAATTGACAAAGTAAAATATCAAGAATTACTAAAAGAAATCCCTCAGCTTCATGATTACTTTGTAAGTATTTTGCAAAGAAATATCGCTGCATCACAATTACGAATTAAGTATCTGTTTGAGATGTCACCAGAAGATTTACTTCAACACTTCACAACATCATTCCCCGATTTCGTAAGTCGAGTTCCGTTATCAATGATTTATTCGTACTTGGGAATTTCTCATGATGGTAATCAGATGATTTCTTAAACCAGTTTAATTTTTCTGAAAACATTAGGGACTAAATTTGTAGTGTCAGTTAACAATCTCCATAATAAAATTAAAAAATTTGGAAGCCAAAGATCAAGTATTAGAAGCTATGAATAAAGGATGTACACCTTTAAATGCAGGTAAAATAGTCGAATTAACAGGTCTTGACCGTAAAGTTGTAGACAAAGCTATGGCAGAACTAAAAAAGTGGAAGCTATAGTTTCGCCTACACGATGTTATTGGCAAGCAAAATTATTAAAACGAAAATAAATTCACATCTGAGATATTTCAGAATAAAAAACAAAATTATGTCGAAAACAATATTTTTAGCAGGAGCTACAGGAGCAATAGGTCAAGTTCTTTCAAGGTTATTAGTTGCAAATGGTTGGAAAGTTTACGGAACAACTCGTTCAGAAAAGAAAGTTTCTCTACTTAAAGAAATGGGGGTAGAACCTGTAGTTGTAGATGTTTATGACGCCAAGCTTTTAAACGATAAACTAGCGGAAATTAAACCAGAGGTTGTTATTCACCAACTTACCGACTTGCCTTTTGCGCTAAATGCTGATGAAATGACTGCTGCATTAGTAAGTAATGCCCGTTTAAGAACCGAGGGAACAAAAAACTTAGTGGATGCTGCTGTTAATGCAGGTTGTAAGCGAATTATTGCTCAAAGTATTTCGTTTATTTACGACGAAGGACAAACTCCTCATGTAGAGGAAGATGCATTATTACCACTTACACATGAAGTGTATGGAGAAACAGCAGAAGGGGTTCGTAATTTAGAACGTCAAGTTGTTGAATCAGGAGTTGATGGACTTGTTCTACGTTATGGACTTCTTTATGGCCCTAAAACAGGTTTTGATTCACCAATTGCACCAGCCTCAGTTCATGTTGAAGCTGCGGCTAAAGCTGCGGAGATTGCCGTTACTAAAGGTGGAACTGGTATTTATAATGTTGCTGAAGCTGACGCTTCTCTTTCAAGCGAAAAAGCCATCAATACATTTGGATGGGATGCTAATTGGAGAGTGAATAACTAAAAACAATTTCGCTGAGTTGAAATATAATCACAGACCACAAATTATATTTAGAATTTGTGGTCTGTCAATAATATAAAGTTTAGAAAAACATTGTTTAACCATTGCTGCTTTAACTAAAGAAACATGGGATAACTCCGAAACAATAACACAAATGCCAACAATAATACCTACAAATATGAAATCAATAATTTATCTGTTTTTTATTGCCACGTTTATTGGTTGTAATTTTGAAAATCGGAATCAAAAATCTAGCACTAATCTAGAATACCAAAATACTGCTTTAAATGATTCCTTGGCTAGTTGTAGTCCAAGAATTATAATGCGAAATACGGAAAACGGTCTAGTTTTATTAAATGAAAGTCAAAAACATGAATTAAATAAAAATTCAAAAAAACTAAATCCCGACTTACCCATTGTCGGATTGTTAATGTATGATGATGTTCTAACTACTGAATTAACAGCCCCAATGGATGTGTTTACCAAACTAACAGAAGATGGTAAACAGTTGTTTAACGTTATTACAATAGCTGAAAGCTATGACTTTATAGTGAGCGAAGAAGGCTTGAAAATGTTTCCTGATTACACCTTGGCAAATTCCCCAAAATTAGATATTCTTATTGTTCCAAGTGCCTATGACATGTTTCTACAAGTAAAGAATCAAAATCTTGTTGATTTTATAAAAAGCCAAAACAACAATACCGAATATACCGTGAGCAATTGTGCCGGAGCAACTTTGATTGGCGAATCAGGGATTGCCGATGGAAAGAAAATTGTCACATGGATTGGTGGTGGAAAAGACTTGCAGAAGAATTATCCAAATCTCAAGGTTCAAGATGATGGTAATATAAGCTTTGTCGAAGACGGAAAATTTTTATCTTCAAATGGGAATTTAGCTTCATATATCTCATATTTAGAACTTTTAGAAAAATTAACAAGCAAAGAACATCGTAAATTTGTTGAATCATATCTCTATTTAGATAGACTGCAGAATTGGAATAAATAGAAAACCTCAGCTAAGCGAAGTTTATAACTTCGCTTTTTACATTTTAGCCTACAACTAACTCTTACCTATTCTTCGCAATTAAAGCAGCCACTACTGCTGCACGCAGGCCACCATCGATATTAACCACCGTTAGGTTAGGGGCACAGCTGGCCAGCATACTGGTTAGGGCTGCTTCCTTGGCTCTAAAGCCATAACCAACCGAAGTAGGTACACCAATAACGGGCAGCGGCACCAGTGAAGCTACAAAAGGCGCCAGAGCCCCTTCCATGCCGGCTACTACAATCACCGCAGACACATCCTGCTCAACACCTTGTTTAATGGCTTCGAGCACACGCGTTGGATGCGCAATACCACGGTCTTCAAACACCAATGGTTCCACACCAACGGCACGCAGAATCACCTCACATTCGTAGGTCACCGGATGGTCGGCCGAACCGGCACTAATGACCAATACTTTGCCTTTGGGTTTCGGCATTTCGCCAATCACAGTGGCATTAACCGACCACAATACAGGAAACTGTTCTTTAAAATATTCGTTCAGTTCTTTGTAAAAAGGACTGCGCGACACCACCACACGCGGATGTTTTTCAAGCAACCTGGCTGTTAACTCAATGGTCTGCTCAAGCGTTTTATACTCACCATAGATAATTTCCGGAATATTGGTACGCATACCGCGGTTCACATCCAATATATAACGGCTGGCCGTTTCCATCCAATCCAATGAAAAATGGCGTTGAGCTTCTTCTTTAGTGATTTCCCCTTTTTGTATCTGGTCAAATAGTTCGTCGAAAGTCATGATGTTGTTTATTTGTCGAATTGATAATTTGATGAATCGTCGAATTGATAACTTATTGGGTTTAGGGTTAAACTGTCATCCTCAAACTTCCTTTTTCTCAATTCTCATCACTCATCTCTCTCCTCTTCTCTTCTCTTTAAATCTCGGTTCTTCCGTCTTTAGTCGTGTGTCTTATGTCTTATGTCTTTTTAATGCGCTTATCGTACTCATTAGGGCGCGAACGCTTCACATCGAAGGTAACAAACAAACAGACTTGACCACCTAGTTCAAACAGCTCTTCCCTGGCTTTTTCGTCAGTCATCAAGGCATAGCTTTCCGGCTTGGACACTTCAATGCGCATGTGGTCGTCGTCATCGATGCGGCAGCGCACATGGAAATCGCCAGTTTTGTCAATAATGTAGTTTTCAATGGCGTAAATGGCTTTAATGCGTTCCGGTGTTAACCGGTGGTTATAGTTAATGCGTGTCGCCAGGCAACTTTCGTGCTCAGCAAACAATGGGTCGGCCCCAAAAGCCATGGCAATATCTTTCGTTTCCCACGAAGTAATCCCTATCTCTGCTAAAGGTGACAGTACCTGATACTCGTCGAGGGCTTGTTTGCCCGGGCGATAATTTCCCAGGTCGCTTGCTGTTGTTCCGTCGTAGATGGGCGAACCATCTTTTGGCACCAGTGACAATATATGCCCTTTGCAATGGTAGCAACGCCTTTCAGGATTGGCTTTAACAGTAATATCAGGATTCACTTCTATTATTTTTAAATCAGGTGCCCCCAGGTTCCGGGCCTGTATAATCATATCATCGGCACTGGCACGATTAAAGCCATTATTCACCCAAATGGGAATAATATCAGCTCCTGCCTTATTGGCTGCACCTAATACAGCACTGCTATCAAAGCCTCCGGAGAACAGTAGGTAACCTTCGCGGTGCTTCTTAAACCAATTGATTAAAGCGTCTTTCTTTTCCATGTTTACAAAATTCCTGCTTAAGATAAAGAAAAAATAGAACAGATGATTCAAATGCGATGGACTGACTACGGCAATCGTGTTTAAAATTAATGAAGTTATTTGCTAGCGTTATCCCGACATAAGCAACGTAGTTTGGGCCCCATTGGCATAAACGGAGGAGAGAAAAATTTGATACCAAGCTGTCAGTCTTTAAATTTTTCCCGTAGTGATGTCATAATGGGTAAACGAGTGATTAAGTCGGCGGCCTTTTTCTCCCCTTTTTGGGCTGTAGGCAAAAAGGGGAAGCCTCAACGGCTTGAGTTGAAAAAATAATTTCTTTAATTCGATTGCCGTGATGAACTGACAAGACGATCGCATTTAACTTCTTAATCACCTCTCTACTTTGTTGGACTCATCCTTTTAAAAACAAAACAGCCCAAACCCGTCTCATCCTGAATTTTAGATAGGGAACCGACAGGTGGGGTAATAAAATCATACAAATTCCCCTTCAGTCCTGCGGACAGCTTCCCCGGGAAGCATAAAAAAACGGCCCTCATATGAGAGCCGTTCTAATAACCTGAGTTCGATTTAAATTTTAAAACTCAGATTGAAATAAAGAGCTGATTTACAATGAATAATTTTAGAGGAATAGTGAACTATTGCGCTAAAATTTGAAGCAGTAAATCAGGTGTTTATTCAAAGCTTATTAATTCCACTTACGAACAGCAATCTTCTTCGTGTAATCGACTCAAAATAGCCCGCTATTCTTTCGTCAATATACACTTGAACCATACTATTCGTAAGTGTTCTGAGTTCAAAATTTTACGTCGAACTCAGGTTAATATTATCTTAAACTATAATTAAGCTTCTACTTTTTCTTTCACCATGCGATTACGTATGCGCACTGCCAGGTTATACATGACTGGCGCCATAATTAGTGTTAGTACGGTTGATGTACTTAAACCAAAGATAACCGTCCAGGCCATAGGTGCCCAGAAATCGGCATTATCGCCCCCAAAGTAAATTTTTGGATCCAGTTCTGAGAACAAACTGAAGAAATCGAAGTTAAGCCCAACAGCCATTGGAATTAATCCCAGGATAGTTGTAATAGCTGTTAACAATACCGGACGCAAACGCGTTTTACCGGCACGCACAATACTATCCACCTCGTCTTCACGGCTTAATCGCCCTTTTGGCCCCAATCCTTTTTTCTCTTTCACCTGTCCGCGCACCAAATCAATGTAGTCAATAAGCACAATACCGTTGTTAACAACAATACCGGCCAGCGAAACGATACCTACACCAGTCATCAGGATGATAAAATCCATTTGGAAAGTACCCAAGCCCATAAACACACCGATGGTACTCAGTCCTACCGTTCCAATAATTATAAGCGGCTTGGCTCCTGAGTTAAACTGTGTAATCAGAATCATCGCAATTAAAGCCAGTGCAAATAATAAGGCACCAACCAAAAAGTCAGATGTTTCCTGCTGGCTTTCCTGCTCACCAGTCATTTTCCAGTTGTAATTGGCCGGCATCTGGTAATCCGATAAAAGTGTTTTAATACGTGCATTAATGGTGTTAGCATTATAACCTTCTACCACGTTGGAGCTTAATGTAATTACACGGGTGTTATCAATACGAATAATCTTCTCATAGGTTGATGCATATTCATAACTGGCCACAGCTGAAATTGGTATCAAACTAACCACACCATTCTTATCCACTTTCATCTTCTGGTTCATCAGTGTGGATACATCGTAGCGGTATTTATCCTTCATGCGTAACATGATATCATATTCGTCCTCACCATCTTTGTATTTACTAATTTCTTTACCGTACAAAGATGTACGCAAAGCCATGGCTACCTGCTGAGTTGATAAGCCCATGCGTCGCACCTTATCGCGGTCGATAAACAGCTGCATCTCCGGCTTATTGGTATTCAAATCCATTTCCAGGTTTTCAATACCCAGAATATGATCCTCGTTAATGGTGCGCTTGATATCTTCGGTTAAAGCAATCAGCTTTTCGTAGTCATCACCACCCACCTCAATATTGATTGGCTTACCTACCGGAGGCCCGTTTTCTTCCTTCTCGATAAACACCTTAGCGCCTACAAAACCCTGGAAAGCATCCGACAGTTTACTCATTATTTCGCGCGTGCTATGTCCTTGACGAAACTGGTAATCGAGGAAGGTAATAGTGGTTAATGACTTATTTGGTGAACGACCTGATTCGAACAATCCGCCCTTACCATTACCTACGCTCACACCCACCGATTTTACAATGTCCATATATGGGTCGAGTGTGCTATACAGAATTTCTTCGGCATTCTTAGTTACCTCATCGGTGACTTCAATATCGGTACCTAATGGTAGTTCCATGGTGACATAAATGGTACGTGGCTCATTTTCGGGGAAGAAAAAGACTTTAGGCTGCATCGCTCCAAAGAACATTACCGAAAACACAAACAAACCAATTGACCCAAACAACAACCCTTTACTGGTTTTTCGGCCTAATGACTTGCGCAAAGTTGCTTCATACATATTTTCAAGCATGGGCAAGAAACTATGCTGAAACCAAATGGCTGACGGTTTAAGAACAAATTTATTAAGCGTCGTGATTAATAATGGAAGAACCAAAAGGTTACCCCATAACAGATTGCCTGACAGATAGAATACCAGTCCTAAAGCCGCCAAAACACCTGTTACAATAAAGTACTTACGGAAACTCTTCTTCTCGCGCACATCTTCCAGTTTCATAAACTGCGAGGCAAACACCGGGTTTAATACCAACGCCACAAAAAGTGATGAAGCCAGTACGATAATCAGAGTAATAGGCAGGTAACTCATAAACTTACCTACAATGCCCGGCCAGAATACCAACGGGAAGAAAGCCGCCAAAGTAGTTGCTGTTGATGAGATAATTGGAATCGCAATTTCACTGGTTCCATTCTTCACCGCCTTTTCGGGTTTGACACCATGCTCCATCATCCGGTAGACATTCTCGATCACCACAATGGCATTATCCACCAGCATACCCAATGCCAGCACCAAACTAAACAATACCATGGTATTAATGGTGTAGCCAATCTGCTTCAGAATCATCATAGAGATAATCATCGACATTGGGATGGCCAATCCTGAGAATATGGCATTGCGTAATCCAAGGAACATATAGAGTACGATCATCACAAAGATCATCCCCAAAAGAATACTGTTCTCAAGGTTACTAATCTGGTCGCGCACAAATACCGACTGGTCATCGGTCACTGTTACTGTCAAGTCCTTAGGTAGCGTTTCGCTTTCCTGCTTTTGCTTGATGATGCCCAATATTTTATCAGTCGCATCCAGTAGGTTCTGCCCACTCTTTTTCACAATCGAAAGCGTCACCACCGATTTATGATCCAGGCGCGAAATGGTACTTTGCTCTTCAAAACCATCAATCACCTCAGCCACATCTTTGATGTACACCACACGCCCATCGATTTCTTTCACAATGGTGTTGCGTATCTGATCCATGTTGGTATAATCGGCCTGCACACGAATAGAACGGCGGGTACCATCCACTTTTACTTCACCGGCCCCCACTGTAAAGTTCTCGGTTTGAACAGCAAATTCAATATCAGAAAAAGTTAAATCATAAGCGGCCATACGGTGTGGGTCGACATGAATTTTTATTTCACGCTCATCAACACCGCGGATATCGGCCTCTCGCACTTCACGCAATGTTTCAAACTCATCCTGCAGGCCTTCGGCAAATTTCTTTAACTCGTAAATACTGTAATCGCCCGACAGGTTGATGTTGAGTACCGGAAACTCGGAAAAGTCGATGTCATCTACAATAGGGTCGTCCATTAAGTCATCGGGCAGTTCACTGATGGCTTTGTCTACCTTGTCCTTAACATCGAGTTTGGCTTGCTCCACCGACACATCGGCTTCGAACTCCACGATAATCAAACTCATGTCCTGGAAAGAGTTAGACGACATCTTTTTAACGCCATTCAAATCTTTCAACTCTTTTTCGAGCGGACGTGTAATCAGGTTCTCAATATCCAACGGCGAGTTACCAGGGTGTGGTGTACTTACTGAGATGTAAGGAATCACAATCTCGGGAAACTGCTCGCGCTGCATTGAGGTGTACCCCATCCATCCGGCCACAATCAGGAAGAGTGTGAGGATGTAGATGGTATTTTTATTATCCAGTGCCATGAAAGTTGGTTTAAACTTCCGGGTCGACACCTTCTCTTTATATTTTATATTTTCTTCTTGCATTTGTAATCAGATTTTGGCTTCGGTTTAAATAGAAATTGCTGAGCCGTCAACCACCTGGGCATAACCTTTGGTAATCACCTTATCACCTGGCTTTACGCCCTCGGTAACAAGCGTGCTATTATTATCTTTTATACCTGTCTGGATGTAACGTTTCTTAGCACGCAGCTGTCCTTCTTCCTCTTCGGCTACAAAAATAAACTCTCCGCTAAAGTCTTTTTTCACCAGAATAGATGGTACAACAATCGCATTCTCTTCAGCAAAAGTCCTCAGTTTTAATACAGCCAGCATGTTGGGCTTTATGTCGTTGGCTTTATTCACCAAGTCGATGCGTACGCGGAATGTACGGCTGTTGGGGTCAATAACTGATGATGAACGGTAAATGGTTGCATCAATATTTTTCTCGATAACAGGAAATTCAACTGACACCTTATCACCCGCTTTAATCTTCTGCAGATAAATCTCCGAAACATCAGCCGTGATATATACATGGTCGATATTCACCAGGCGGGCAAAAGGCAACTGCGGGCCAGCCATCTCACCTTGCTTTTGAATCACATCATCTACTATTCCATCAATTGGCGCACGCACGACGGCTAAATCTAACTGCGCTTCCAAAGCTTCTTTTTGCTGTTCCAAAGCGTCTTTGCTCGACTTAGCTTGTAAATATTCCATTTCAGAGCCGATGTTCTGCTCCCACAAATCGGCCTGACGCTCAAAAGTAGTAGTGGCCAGTTGCAGGTTAATCTCTACCTGACGCAATGAACGCTGTGTCATTTCGGTATTTAGACGGGCCAGAACATCACCCTTGCGTACTTTATCGCCTTCTTTAACGTGGATTGATACAATTTTACCAGCCGCCTCAGGACTAATTATAATGTTTTTATCCGTCTCTACCTGTCCGGTTACATCCACAAAATGCTCGTATAAACCGGTCTTAATGGCTGTAGCTTCTACATTCACTACACCTTCTTTACGACCAACAGATAGTTCTTTTTCTAATTTGGCAATTTTCTTTTTAAGCTCGCTTAGCTCACTCTTATATTCGTTCAATTGCACTTGTTTATTTGCTGCATCATCATTACTCTTGGATGAACATGAGCTAGCTAAAGCAATAATGGCCAAAGCAATCATTGCTAATATGATAATCTTTTTCATTTGGTATGCTTGATTTGAGTTTTTACCTATTAAATTCATCTCTCTCACGGTAGTGGTTATAATTGGTTGATAGCCTTTTGATACTTAATGTGCGTATCCAACAAGGTAAGTGTTGATTGTATAAAGCTCAACTGCGACTGAATATACTGTCCTTCATTTTGCGACAATTCCACACTCGATGCCAGTCCTTTGACAAATTTCACACGCGTTCGGTCGTAAATACGAAAGGCGATTTCTTCACCTTCTTTATCATTCAAATAAGTAGCTTGAGCATTTTTAAAATTCGACTCAGCTACCATCAGTTGCTGCTTTAAGCCTTCCTCCATCTGACGCATTTCGTTTTGCAATTTCAGATAGTTGATTTTCTCTTGCTTTACTCTGGCGTGTTGCTTACCCGATTGAAAGATGGGCATGCTTAATGACAAACCCAGCATCTGCGAATTGGTATTGTCCATGCTCTTAAAATCATCGCCAAACTCGATATAGCTTAAATTGTAAAAAGCATTGATTTTTGGCAAATACTGCACCTGTTCATTTTTAATCAATGTTTTTTGAGCTTCTTCCTGTGTTTCCAAAATAGAATAATCGATGTGCGATTTCACATCAAAACTAGCCGACTGCGGTAGGTAAACCTCAACAGGCGACAAGAGAATATCGATATCATCTGATAATTTTATAGGCTGAGTAATACTGACACCCATGGCATATTTCAAAACAGCTTCAGAAATGGTTAATTGTCGTTCTGCATCCAAAACCATGTTACGCGAATTATTTACCATCAGCTTTAACTGATCCACATCGGTCATCTCACGAAATCCATTATTATAATAGGCTTCTGTCTCTTTTAAGGTCTGCTCATTCACCTCCAGGTTTTTCTTGAATGTCTCCAAGTTCTTTTTAGCTATCAAAGCCACATAATAGGCTTCAGCAACAGCCTGGCGCACATCAATCTGCGTCTTGGTTTTATTTTTCTCACTGATGTTCACATAAATTTTACTGGCTTTAACACCAAGCAAATAAGAGCCATCGAACAAAAGCTGACTCACGTTACCAGTGGCATTCCAGTTGTATTGCTGTCCAAATTGTGTTTTCAAAACCATCGGCTCTGAACCATCTTCAGGTGTCATGGTAATCACATTCTCCTGTATGGAGAGGTTATCGGTCAATTGGCCTTCAACACTTACCTGTGGCAAACCAATAGCGATGTATTCCCAGACACGCTTTTCGGCTGCTTCAATGTCGTAAGTCGCACTTTTGCTCTGAAAAGCGTTTTCAGTCGCATAATTCATGGCTTCGTGCAAAGTAAAAGCCAGCGAATCGCCTTCTGATTGCGCTTTACCGGGCACATTGCCAAGCACTACTAGCATTAGCGCGATTAATAATGAGTTTCTCATAGTTGTGTGTTTATTTGTTTCCTTCATCGTCTTCGCAAAATAGTCGTTCTACTTCTTCCATCCCTTTTTCGGTGCATACACCACGAAAATGGTATTTAAAAACCTCCGAATAAAGGTTCATATTATTTAATTCGCTTGCTGTAAACAAGCCATTGGTGTCATCGAAAGTATAAGCCCCATGTGCAAAAAGCATACGCGCAATCACACTTATATCAATATCATCGTGGTAAAAACCCTCTTTCTGACCTTGCGTTAAATTAGAGGTGTAAGCCTCAATGTGCACATCTTTTTGTTTATTCTTAAAATCAGATAACAGCGCCGGATAATACTTTTTTAAGTCATACATCATGGTTGGCTTGTATTGACCAATGAATTGTTCGACCAGGGTTTTCATTTCAAAAAACTGCTCAATAGCGTTAATGTCTTTCCGCTTAAAAATGGCCATTGCTTCACAATCCTGACTGCATGCAAGGTTTATGGTTGCTTCCACCAGGTCATTTTTATCACTAATAAACTGGTACAAGGTCTTTTTCGACATACCCAGCTCACGTGCGATATCATCCATACTTACACTTTTAATGCCGTATTGAGCAAAAAGCTTGAGTGCCGTTTCGGTTATTTCTAGTCGTTTCGAATCCATGGGTGCAAATGTATAAACTTTCAATCCTCAGGAAACTTAATTTGTGTTAAAAGTTTCCTAAGTTTTTTATTGAAGAAATAAAACCCCACTCAACATGTAATGTTCATCAAAAAATTATCGCCACTCATCCTTTATTTACTCAACAATAGACTATAAGCCCTTATTTTGCGTTTGCTTATAAACAGCCATCCCATGCAAAAGTCGTTTTATATACTATTTATAGTACTCGCAGTTATAGTGAGCAGTCAGGTTGATGCCCAAAGCAAAAAGAAGTTTAAGCGTAATAAAGGCACATCTAAACGGGAGATTAAAAAACGTCAGCAACAAGCTTTTGAAAAGGATGAGCGAAATGCCTTCAACCCTCAGCAACCAATGGGAGCGCGTCAAAATGATAGTCGCGATGATTTACTTTGGCATGGCGAAACAGCCAATACGGTATATGATGGTGCGGCAAATTTAAGTGTTGTCAATGCTTCGCGCTATGGACTCAAACCCGGGCTTGAATTATCCTCGCATGTATTTCTTAATTATTGGGTTCCTAATCTTTATCTGAAAAAACGCTGGCGAAACGATACTTGGTACGTAGCTTCGAAACATGGCTTATATTCGGCTACTCCAGGTTTAAACTGGGCCAATAAGCGCAACTACAGTTCTATTGTTGAAGATGCTGAAGAAATCCCGTTCATCTTATCCGTTAAAAACGAATTCATTGTATCACGCCTCATTATGAATAATGACCGCTGTGGACGCGACAAGCCATACATTATTCTTACCGGAGGCATCGGTGTTGATTTTGGTATACCCTTCGGTGATTCTGATTTACAGGAAATGAAGGGACACTTACTGTCCAATCGCAGCCCCGCACTCATTGGTTCGGGCTACACAGCCTACCTAAAAGCACGTGCCGACTGGCAAATAACCCCAATGCTGATGCTAGGCGGTGGTTTTAAATATTTCAGGGGCGACTTTTCGGGCAATGGCGCATTAGAGCACAATGCAGAGTTACAAACTATTATTATACCACGTTTCTCTTTTTCGATTGGCTACATTCTCTCATTTGCCAATTATACCGATACTAATGGAACAGCTATTCTGCCCTTCTTCGACTTAACGTATTATTTTGGTAAGCGTCAAGGGAGACAAAAAGGCCTGTTTGGTAAAGGATTGCGGTAGTGACAACTATAACATTTGTATTTTACCCGCTGGGCGACTACAACTCTAATACCGATTGCTCAATAAAACGAGCCTTATTTCAACAAAGTTTTCCTAAGGCTATTCATTGATATTTAGGTATTTACCAATACAATCAGCAAAATAGCCTGAGGCTCATTTTGTGATACATTTGGTATAAGATCCATCCCTTCTCTTTTCCTCTGCCAAGGTGGTCTCTTGTTCAAATTACGGACAATCGCAGTCAAAAGCCTTTGATTGACACTGTAAGCAACCAACTCATACCCCTTAATTGGCTACATTTGAATTATAATAGTCAGGTAAGTATGCTATTGACAGATTGAAAGAGGTATAATTAAGCGTCTTGTTTTTAACTGCAGATTAAATCTTATCTTTAAGCGGATTAAAGTATTAATGCGCTTTTACTTTAATCTATCAACCAAAAAACAACAGTGTTTAATTTAAAACTAAAATCTTTAAAAAGATGAAGAAAGAAGTAGCCATTGGGATTGATATTGGTGGAACCAATACCGTGATTGGAGTTGTTGACCGTGCTGGTAATCTGCTCGCCGAATCGTCAACTCCCACATTAACCAATACCGCTATTAAGAACTACCTCGATGTACTTTGTGCAAAAATCAATGAGACAGTTTACGAGCTTGACGAAGATGTTGAAGTAATGGGAATTGGTGTGGGAGCACCAAGCAGCAACTACTACACCGGCGAAATAGTTGGTGCCTCTAACCTGGGCTGGGGTGAAGTCGTACCATTCGTAGAGCTATTACGCGAGTATTACAACTATCCGGCGATTGCCTTAACCAACGATGCCAATTCAGCAGCCTTGGGCGAAATGATGTATGGTGGTGCCAAAGGCATGAGCAACTTTATTATGCTGACCCTTGGTACAGGCGTTGGTAGTGGTATAGTTGTAAACAACGAATTGGTGCTTGGACACGATGGCTTTGCCGGTGAGTTAGGTCATGTAATTACAGAGCGTAACGGACGCGAATGTGGTTGTGGCCGTAATGGCTGCCTGGAAACCTATGCATCGGCAACTGGTATTTGCCGTACCGTTTCGGAGCTGAATGCTAATACCAAAATTCCAAGTGATTTGCGTAAAGTGCCATCAGGGCAATTTACCTCAAAGATGGTGTTCGACGCAGCTGTTAAAGGCGATGAACTGGCATTGGAAGCTTTTGAGCAGACCGGTAAAATGCTGGGACGCGCCATTGCTGATTTTGTAGCTTTCTCAAGTCCTGAAGCCGTCTTTTTATTTGGTGGATTAGCCCAGGCCGGTGATTACATTTTTAAACCAACAAAAAAACACATGGAAGAAAACATGTGCTTTTTGTACAGCGACAAAGTTAAATTGCTGCCATCGAAACTTGATGGAGCTAAAATAGCTGTACTAGGCGCCAGTGCCGTGGTTTGGAAAGAGCTTGAGCAAGTAGAGCAATAGAATTAGGGGATAACCTGATTCAAATCATCGAGCGAAATTGAATGAATAAAACCAGTTTCCTGGTTAACTTTCATCCCGACTCCGCTCGATGAAAAAAAAATTAGCTCACTGAGCGAAGTCGAAGTGACATTTAGATAAACATTTCGCCTTCGCTTATCATCTACTTCAACTTCTTGTTTGCTTAGTAATAAATGATATCATTAAAATAAACAAACATGAAGCTTAAAATTTTATTCGCAGCAATCATAGCGTTGGGCGTGCTGGCTTGTCAGCAAACCAAAGAAGAACAGCGATTGACCAGCTACGTAGACCCATTTATTGGAACCGGTGGACATGGACACGTGTTTCCGGGGGCAACCACACCTTTTGGCATGGTGCAACTAAGTCCTGTAAACGGAGTGAATGGCTGGGATTGGGTATCGGGCTATCACACCTCATCATCCGAATTAGTTGGTTTTGCACATATGTGTCTGAGCGGAACCGGCATTGGCGATTTAGCCGATTTATTGATTTTACCTACTAACAAACAAGTTGTTTCAGATACAACGGCTGGTGGAAAAAACTTTCTACAAAACTACAAAGCGAGCTATTCGCACGAGCACGAAGCTGCCGAGCCGGGATATTACACCGTTGATTTATTAAACAGTGACATCAAGGCCGAGTTGACAGCGTCGCGACGCGTTGGTTTGCACCAATATTCATTTGCTACTGGCGATGAACGCTCAGTTATCATTGATTTAGGCCATGCCATCAATTGGGATAAAGCTATCGATACCTACATCAAACAAGAAACAGACACACGCTTTGTTGGCTATCGCAAATCATCGGGCTGGTCAAAAGAGCAATGGTTGTATTTTGTGATTGAAACAAAATCACCAGTTACAAATTTTCAGGTAGCTAAAGGCGGTGAATTAACATCAGCTGATGAACTACAAGGTTCGGATGTTCGTGCTATTTTATCTTTTGACAAAGCAGGCGAAGAAGCATTGCAATTGAAAGTTGGTTTATCGTCAGCCAGCATTGATGGTGCCCGCCTGAGCATCGAAAAAGAAATGCCGGATTGGAATTTTGCATCTAACCGCAAAAAGGCCTCTGAATCCTGGGAATCGGAATTGAAAAAGATAAAAGTACAAACGCCCGAAGAGGATGTGAAAACCATTTTCTACACTGCTTTGTACCATAGCATGGTGGCTCCGTATGTGCATTCCGACTATAATGGTGAGTACAAAGGACTGGATGGAAAAATCAATAAAGCTGAAGGATTCGAGCGTTACACAGTCTTCTCGCTTTGGGATACTTTCCGCGCCAGCCATCCTTTATTTACTATGACACAAGAAGACAAAGTGCACGATTTTATCCATTCGTTTATGGCCATCTATCGCGAAAGTGGCTTATTACCTGTTTGGGAACTTGTGGGTAGTGAAACAAACTGCATGATTGGTTACCACGCTATTCCTGTAATGGCCGATGCCTGGCAAAAAGGCCTTATCACCGATATTGATGGCAATAAGTTATTAGGAGCCATGGTGGCCAGTGCAATGACTGACAAATCAGGTTTAAATCATTATCGTGAATACGGTTACCTGCCAGCTGATTTAGAAAATGAATCCGTTTCAAAAGCATTGGAATATGCATATGACGACTGGTGCATTGCCCAGGTTGCCAAATCTGTTGGTAACGAAGAGGTTTATCAGACTTTTATGAAAAGAGCTGCTTATTACAAAAATCATTTTGATGCCTCAACCGGCTTTATGCGCGGCAAGCTGGCCAATGGCGAATGGAAAAAAGAGTTTGACCCACTGCATTCATCGCATCGCAAAGACGAGTATGTGGAAGGTAATGCCTGGCAATACTCGTGGTTTGCACCGCACGACATTAATGGTTTGGTCCAATTACATGGAGGCGTCGATAACTTTGTGACTAAGCTTGACTCGTTGTTTACCATAGAGGAAGACGTGAAAGGCGAACATGCATCACCCGATATCAGTGGCTTAATTGGCCAATATGCACACGGCAACGAACCCAGTCATCACGTAGCTTATGCCTATAACTATGTTGGTAAGCCATGGAAAACAGCAGAACGTGTCAATGAAATCCACCGTACCATGTACACCACTGAAGTAGATGGCCTTTGCGGTAACGAAGATTGTGGACAGATGTCGGCCTGGTATGTACTCAGCTCCATGGGCTTCTATCCGGTTAACCCTGCCGACGGCAATTACATTATTGGTTCGCCTATGTTTGATGAAGCTGAAATTGCTTTAGCCAATGGCCAATCATTTTGCATCAAAACGGCAAACAATTCACCGCAAAATATTTATATCCAAAGTGCTACACTTAACGGGAAAACTTTAAATCGCTCGTGGTTTACACACCAGGAAATGATGAATGGTGGCGAATTGACATTGGTGATGGGCGCTACGCCAAATAAAGATTGGGGTACTTCTGAGCTGCCACCTTCAATGACAAAGTAAAAAACATATCCATACAGACCTTAAGGTTTAAAAATCCTTAAGGTCTTTTTTTTCTGAAAACCTTTAATCCGTTAGCGCTTCAGATGCACTTAGCGGCTCTTCCATGCCTGTTGATATTTAATTATATCATGAGAGTTTTTAACATGACCACAAACCACAACTCTTAATCCAAACATATCGTATTAAGCTTATTGACAAACGGTGGTTTTAGGTGTATAATACCTTGTTATTCATTATAAAACACCTGTCATGAAAAAGATTAGTTTAATGAAGCAAGTACTGCTTACAGTTTTGCTTCTAGGAATGGTTGCACCATTGATTGGACAAGATTTATATCTACCTGCAACCTCCAAATCGAAAGAAGCCAAGGCATTATACACCGAAGCCATGGATGCTTTGTACGATGTTGAATTTTCAAAAGCTCTTAAAATCAGCAAAAAAGCTCTTGAAGCGGACCCTAATTTCTTTATGGGACACTTTATACAATCGTACAGCGGAGACAAAGCTACAAGAAAGGCGGCTCTTGATAAACTAGCCAACTACTCGGGTAAAATGAATAAAGGTGAAAAGGTACTAAAACAGATGGCTGCTAAAATGAAAGCAGATGCCCAATATGTGCCCATCGAAGAAGGCCGTCAGTTGGTTAAGCTCTATCCTAAAAATGTGTTTGCAAAAGTACTATTGGCCTACAACCTGGGGAACAATAAAGAAACCAGAGCCGAAGCTTTAAGCTTACTAGACGAATGTGCAAAAATGGCCCCTGAATTAGCTACCATATATAACTCAAAAGGTTATCTCTATTTGGCAAATAAAGAGTTTGACAAAGCAGAAAAAGCCTTTAACAAGTATATAGAAATGGCTTCTGATAAGGCCAATCCGTATGATTCGAAAGGTGATTATTTTATGGCCATTAAGAATTACGAAGAAGCTGGCGAAGAATATAAAAAAGCTCATGAAATGAATGCTGATTTCAAAATCTCAATGAAAAAAAGAGAAGAGGCTTTATGGATGGCTAAACGTGAAAAACTTGCGGCACAAGTAAAAGAACAGCTTGATAAACTGGTGGCAGATTATAACTCCATGGACATGGCCAAGTACACTAAACATTATTTTAATGGCCCTGAATTTTGTTATGTGCTGAATGGCAAAACAACAGAGTCGTATAATGAATTTGCAAAACAAGTTTTTGAAGGTCAGGACAAATACAAAGAATGGAAAGTAGAGATATTGGATGAAACGATTCAAATACCATCTGAAAATATAGCTGTTGTAGCACAAATATTTACTTCCACAGGCACTCCTAAAGAAGGTGCCCCTTGGAGTGTAAAGGGCAGTTATACGACAATTTGGAGAAACATTGATGGTAACTGGAAAGTGGTGCAGGCCATCAATACAAACCCTCTCAAAGAATAAGCCTTTACAGACCTTAAGGTTATTTTAACCTTAAGGTCTTTTTACAGTATCCTTATTTCACCAAACCATCTAAAAATCGATACAATAGTTGATTCGTATCGCTATAATCATTGGCTTGTAACTGTTCTGCTGTTTGCACAAAGGGCTTACCCTTTTCCAGTTCCAGCTCATCACTACAGTTTGTAATCATCGCTTCAATGGCGTCGGGTGTAAACTCAAAGTGGCATTGAAACGCATACACTTTTGGTGCAAAACGAATAATTTGCCGCGGACAACCCTCACTTTGGGCTATAACAACGGACTCGTCTGTTAATCCGGGCATGTCGCCATGCCAGTGGCCGCAGGCGAACGTTTCGGGAAAGCAGTCAAATAATTCGTCTTTTTGTCCAGCCTCAGTTAATGTAACCGCATACAAGCCTATCTCCTTCTTCGGACTGGCAACGGTGGTGCCACCCATAGCATTGCTTAACAGCTGAGCACCCAGGCAAACACCTAACACCTTTTTACCAGCTTCAACCGCCTGCCGAATCAATTGCTGCTCGGCCCGACTATCAAAATAAGCACATTCTTCCATAGTGGTAGCAGGCGACTGTGGCCCGCCCATAACCACCAGCATCTCAAAACCATTACTGCTATTGGGCAGTTTATCACCATTGTACACACGTGTATAAGTACAGGTGTGCTTATTGGTTTCGACCCAGTTCTGAATCGCTCCTGGCCCCTCAAAAGCCTCGTGTATAATAAAGTGTATAATCATTACTGCATGTTTATTAATTGTGACGTGATGCTATGCTCATTGCCATAAATGACACATATATCAATCCCCATAAACGGTCAATTTCTGCGGAAGCTATTGTGGTCCATAGCCGACAATCCCAAATCACTTCGGAGGTTCAAACTCCACTTTCAACCAGTCAGAACACTTAGTTGCTGTGGCTAGTTTTTATTTCTAATTAGTTTTACAATTCGATTGTTTATGATTTCTGACAAGTTCCAATAGTACAATTTCGGATCGGTGGTACTATAAAACTCTATAACAACCGCATCAAGGTCTTTGTGATAGTTTGCAAAACTTTGATATCCCGGAACCCAACCTGCATGTTCATACTTATAAATGGAAGTATATATTTCCTGCTCTCCTGGTGCAAACAATGAACCATCGTTCAAGGCCCTTAGGAAAGTACCCACATCTTCTGCTGTGGCTAGCATGCCATATTCGTCGGCCTTTAAATCAAATGGATGTCCTACATGATAGCCACTCATCACATCTTCCATATTCACCTCACTTAGCGAACCAAAGGTATTGTTTAAATTTAGCGGTGTTAGAATTTTTTCCTGAATGAACTGAAATTTACTATAACCAAGTACATCATCCATTATCTTACCAATGAGAAGATAATTTGTATTACAATATTCATAATCTTCACCAGGTTCAAAATTAGCAGGTTTGTCCAGAATCAATGCAAGGCTCTCTTCATAGCCTAATGGAGCCGCCCAAAAATTTGGAGCATCCGTATAATTGGGGATTCCACTTCTGTGTTGTATCATCCATCTCAAGGTAATTTTGTCTGAGTTTTCGATTCTTCCCACAAGTTCTGGTAAATAGTCAGCAATTGTTTTATCCAGAGAAAGTCGCCCATCACTGACCAATTTGGTAACAGCTACAGCATCATATAGCTTGCCAATGCTGGCAATTTTAAATAGTGCTTCAGGTCTGGCAGGTGTCTTCGTATCTCTATTATGCCAACCAGAAGCGAAATACTGAGGTGGTTGACCAGCCTGATCTACATAAACGATCATTCCATCAAATCCGTGACCAATCGCCTCATCTGCCTGCTCCTGGATCGTATCCGGTAGCGGAAGTAGCCAGGCCTTTACCAATAGCCAGGGGACAAAATATAAGGAGGAAATAGACGCCGCTATAAAAACTATCCTTAAAATTAGTTTTGTTTTTTTCTTGGTCATAATACGCTAGTCAATTTTTACATCGTTTAGAACAGTTGGCCACACAGCACTGTAGCAGATTTGCGATGAGATTGTCCGTCCGATAATCTGCGGGAGTCTGCCTAATCAAATTATGTTAGCGCCTGCTATGCATTACGGCCTCGTGTTGCAGTGTTTTTACTCATCTTTTCAATACTAGTTAAATACCATTTCAACCGTTTCATAATATGCAAGATAAAATATATAGACAGGATAATCGCAATTTTATCATGAAACTCAATTAATCGCTTTCGAGTCATTTCGTTTCCTTCAGCCAAATCTATAATCCATGGAACAAATCCTGTTATAGCAACCAAAACAAAGATTAGCGTTAAGGTAATCACTTGTCTGTTTTTATTAAATAATCGTTTTGAAATGACTGTTCTGAACCATTTCCAATTAAGAGAAATATGAAAAACGATTAAAACAAAAAGCGGAACAATTGAAATCTTATGGAAACATGACCAGTCATAATAATCAAAACTAATCACACTTTTATCCATTATGTTTTCACTATGCATTCCTATATGATATTTAATCTGAATAAGTAATCCTGAAACAATTGTGAATATCAAGAAGACAAGTAACCCAATGTTTATTAACATCTTATTCATTTCAACGAACCTTTTCATTAATCGTTTTTTCAATCTTATCAAGCCACATTGTTCGTTTTTTGGCAGAAACTTGTTTAACCATATTAAAACTAATCCATTTCCTGTTTTTATATCCCAATTTCCAAAATGTCCCTCGCATAAATGATTTCTGAATCGCATTGCCAAATACAAGCCGATACAATATCCTTGGAGTGTTCATTGTAGTAATAACAGTAACTCCCTTGATATTTGTCAATAGAGGTTTCATTTTTGTGTTGCTTTCATTAATATAATCATAAGCTACGCCTGGAAAAATTACTTTGTCAATAAATCCTTTCATTAATGCTGGCATTAACTCCCACCAAATTGGGAAGATAAAAAGAACATGGTCTACCGTTTCCAGTCTATATTGGTATTCTATAACTTTGGGGTCAATAGGTTGTTTGTCTCTAAATGCTTTCAAGTCTTGAGATGACATTACAGGATTAAATCTGTCTTTATCAAGATTAATAATGTCAATTTGGTGATTCTCTTTTTCAAGACCACGAGCAACTGAATTTAGAATTGCATTGCAATAACTTCCTTCGTAAGGGTGATTAAATACTATTAATATTTTCATAGTCATACTGTTTAAAAAATTAACAGTACAAAAATCCCCACTATTTGATGGTTATACGATAACAATTGTTAATTAATCATTTTTGGTTTTCTATTTCTAATCCGACTCAGTGAAATAGGTGTAATGCCTAAGTATGAAGCAATATAATGTTGTGGAATCCTCTTAATTATTTCAGGATGATTTCTAATTAAATCCTCGTATCGTTCTTGTGGACTGTCTTTAATGCGAGATAGAAATAGTTGTCCATAAATTCTGAAGCGTTCAAAAATAAAATCCTGAAATCCTTTTTTAAAATCAACGTGTGTGTTTAATAGTTTTTCGAATTCTATTTTCTCAACAGTTAAAATTGTTGTTGGTTCGATACT
>NZ_JAFMVC010000037.1 GCF_025499605.1 Carboxylicivirga litoralis
TTATCGCAATAGTTCACTATTCCTCTAAAATTATTCATTGTAAATCAGTTCTTTATTTCAATCTGAGTTTTAAAATTTAAATCGAACTCAGGTTAGTAAGCTTCTATCTCGCAAAATAGCTATTAGCTAATACTCCAAGCCGCTCCCTGATTCATGTACCGAGTGGAGTCGAAGGGAGTTTAATTATTAGATGATTGGATATTGTACTTTGTCGCATGGGATGCTGAGTTCGATTAAAAATTTGAATTCACTAGTCTTGTAATAAATTGAACGAAGTATTAATTCAGCTTCACCTACCCAGTGAGAACCCTGGCATTCATAATATGATACTCATTTATATAAACAGAAACTCCTGCATCAGGCGATGCAGGAGTTTCCTATGTAAGTTAGATGCATATGCACCTGGTCCATCGAATTACAATACCTCCAAATGTTTTTCGTCGGTGATTTTCTCACAGTACTGACACTTTAAAGCTAATGGTTCTTTTTCAACTAACGAAAACTTAGTGGTCATGTTTTCATTATTAGTAATGCATTTAGGGTTGAAACACTTTGCAATACCAACAATCTGCTCAGGTATTTCCACTATTTTCTTTTCTACCACCTGGTAATCTTGAATAATATTGAGCTTAGCCGAAGGTGCCACCAAAGCAATCTTATTGATATCCTCATCAGCAAAATACTTCTTAGCCACTTTAATAATGGCTTTATGCCCTTGCTGCTTACTCTTCAGGTTGGTTCCAAAAGTGATTTGGTTCTCTATTTTATCCAAACCAAGAATTGAAATTACTTTAAAAAGGTGTGTTGCTGGTATATGGTCGATTACTGTACCATTTTTAATTGCTCTTACGCTTAATTCTTTCTTTGTCATGATTCAATGCTTTTAAAATACGACTTACTTTAATCCTAAAATAGACGCTATGATGGCCATGCGGGCATATACCCCATTTTCAGCCTGCTCAAAATAATAGGCCTTTGGATTACTATCCACATCGGTATGAATCTCGTTCACACGTGGCAGTGGATGAAGAATTCGTAAATTATCTTTGGTATTATCTAACATTGAGTTACGCAATACATAAACGTTTTTCACCTTTTCATATTCGATAGGGTCTGAGAAACGTTCGCGTTGTACACGTGTCATATATAAAATATCAGCTTCTTCAATAATATCAGTGAACTCCAGGTGCTCGTAGTACTTAATTCCTTTCTTGTCAAGGAATAATTTGTATTCATCCGGCATTTTTAATGAGTCGGGCGAAATAAAGTTAAACGTTGGATTAAACTGCGACATAGCCATTAGCAATGAATGCACCGTACGGCCGTATTTTAAATCTCCCACAAGGAATATATTCAAATTCTCAAGCGTACCCTGTGTTTTGTAAATCGAGTACATATCCAACAAGGTTTGTGTTGGATGCTGATTAGCTCCATCGCCCGCGTTAATCACCGGTACATCAGATACCTCTGAAGCGTAACGAGCCGATCCTTCAAGCGGGTGGCGCATCACAATCAAATCGCTGTAATTGCTCACCATTTTAATGGTATCGTTCAACGACTCACCTTTCGTTGTTGATGATGATGATGAATCGGTAAAACCAATAATGCCACCACCTAAACGATTAATAGCTGTTTCAAAACTTAAACGAGTGCGGGTTGATGGCTCAAAAAACAAGCTTGATACCACTTTACCATCTAATAACTTCTGGTTTGGGTTAGCTTCAAATTCGGCTGCCAACTCCACAATGCGCAAGATTTCTTCTTTTGAGAAATCAGTAATGGAAACTAAACTTTTATCCTTCATTTGCTTAACTGTTTTATGTGAGAAAGCTCCCACATTATTTGGTTTGGATTACTATTAGTATTTGCTGTTACAATTGCTTGAGGTTGAAAATTGAGCACAAAAAAAAGACCTGAAATAAAAATCAGGCCTTTTTCAAAGTATCTAAAAATAAAAATTTGCTCAACGTTAAAGCGATTGAATGAGAATAAAGAAAAACGGTTAGTTAAACCATCGTTTCCCGGATGATTATCTGACTTTCGTCGTCTGAGATATTGATTCATCTGTTGCCTCATTCCGGAGTTCAAAGATAGGCAATTTATATGTTATAAAACAACATTTGCTTAATATAAACTTTACACACACTTTCAACAGCGATTCACAAAACTCTAGAAATATGACTATTACAAACCATTACTTTTTTATTTTTTCCGAAAACAGTTTTTTAAACTTTTCCATTTTAGGATTGATAACTGCATTGCAATATGGTTGGCGTGGATTATTGGCAAAGTAATCCTGGTGATAATTTTCTGCTTTATAAAAAGTTGTAAAAGCACTTACTTCAGTAACAATCGGATCCTTGAAAATATTTTCCTTTTCTAATGATTGTATCACCAATTCTGTTGCTTGCTTTTGCTGCTCATCGTGGTAAAATACAACTGAACGGTATTGTGTACCTACATCAGCTCCCTGCCTGTTAAGCGTTGTTGGATTGTGGGTGGCAAAAAATACTTCTAACAATTCAACAAAGCTTACTTTCTGTGGATCAAAGGTAATCTGAACCACTTCAGCATGACCGGTTAAGCCACTGCAAACTTCTTTATAGGTTGGATTTATACCTTCTCCTCCACTGTAACCCGATTCTACTTTCTCAACACCTTCTAAAGCATCAAAAAAGGCTTCGGTACACCAGAAACAACCACCGCCAAATGTTGCTTTCGCTTTATTTTGACCTGTCATATTTATACTAACTATTAAGATTAAAACTATGTAACTAATTGCTTTCATACATCCATCTGTTTTAGAAGTAACAGCGGCTTACATGGATTGTTTAATACAAAAAAGCCCAAAGCATAATGCTTTGAGCTCAAAATACTGGGTTGTTTATTTCTATTTACACCTCGCACGAATCGCCCATGCAATTAGGCTTTACCTCGGGTGCTTTAATAATTTTTAAACGGATAGCGCCATGGTATAGCTGACAACCAACGCAAATGCCAAACACAGACTCTAAATAAAGTAACAATAAACACAACAGGCATAGCATACACACCGGGCCAAAATAAGTAACATCGTTCACTAATTGAAGCGATAAAACAAAGATGGTAATCGATAGACCTAAGCCTAAACTCCATGCAAAGCGCTTTTGAACAGCACCAATCCATAAGGGGCTTTGATTGTAGGTTATCATTTTTGACACCAAAGCTGTTGGTGAGAACTTTGGATTAACAAAAATCCCAATCGCAAAGTTAATTGCCAAAAATCCTGAGATATAAGGAATTATCTCGTATTTATTAAGGATAAACCCATTGATAGAAGCAATTATCCCTAGTAGCAGCATAATACCGGCACTACCACGCCAAACGCGCTCATCGACTACTTTGTATCCTAATTCCTCTTTATATTCGCCAAAACTAAAAATTGCCATAATTATTTATTTGAATGTTTTACAAAACAAAACTAATCACATTAAATAAAGTATTGTGTTAATGAAATGCTAATTACTTAATTAAATCTTTTAATTGCCCATTAACTGTAGAAAGCAAATTATGAATTTCAATCTCGATTATCTGACCTTTTTTACCTCCACTCACAATTACTTTGCCCAATAGCTCTGAGCTTATCTCCAAGAAAGTAGCATATTGCTTTTTCATACCGATTGGCGAGCAACCTCCTTTGATATAGCCCGTGTATTTTAGTAAATCTTTATGTGGCAGCATCTCCATCTTTTTCTCACCAGCTGCCTGTGCCGCCTTTTTTAAATCCAGTTCGTGGTTAATTGGAATTACAAATACATACAATTCATTTTTTGAGCTTCTGGCAACCAATGTTTTATGCACCAGGTTGATATCCCTTTCATTCATACGAGCCACCAGGGTGCCATCGGTATTTTCATCGTCAGTAAAATAGTGAAAAGATGCATACTCAACCTTATTGCGGTCAAGAATGCGCATTGCATTGGTCTTTGTTTGTTTTGCCATAATGTTACCGCTTCGAAAACACAAATGTAAATTTCATTTTGTAATTTTGGTCACTCAAAACGAAAATGCATGAGCGGATATCCTCCATTGGCTGAACGAATGCGGCCAACAAACCTTGAACAATACATTGGTCAGAAACACCTGGTTGGTGAAGGCGCCGTACTTCGAAAAATGTTGGATCGTAAAGTTATTTCATCCATCATCCTTTGGGGACCGCCTGGAGTTGGCAAAACTACACTGGCGAAAATCATCTCCAAACAACTGGAGCGCCCGTTCTTTGTGCTGTCGGCTATCAATTCGGGTGTGAAGGATGTGCGTGAGGCGATTGAAAAAGCCAGGAAAGCGCGTTTTTTTAGTTCGCCCTCTCCTATTTTGTTTATCGATGAAATTCACCGTTTTAGCAAATCGCAACAGGATAGTTTGTTGGGCGCTGTTGAAGAAGGCGTCATTACATTGATTGGCGCCACCACCGAAAATCCGTCCTTTGAGGTTATTTCGCCTTTGCTATCACGCTGCCAGGTGTATGTGCTTAAATCGCTTGAGAAAGAAGATTTACTCGACCTGGTTAATAAAGTATTAAGCACCGACATCTTACTGAAAAATAAATCAATCGATATTAAAGAAGATACTGCGCTTTTACGTTACTCTGGTGGTGATGCACGTAAACTCCTGAACATCCTTGAATTGGTGACAAATGCAGAAATCAACAGCGATAAAATTGAAATAAACGATGAGTTGGTTACAACACATCTACAGCAGAATCCGGCTCAGTACGATAAAAATGGTGAGATGCATTACGACATAATCTCTGCTTTTATCAAGTCGATTCGCGGTAGCGACCCTGATGCGGCCGTTTATTGGCTGGCCCGTATGGTTGAAGGTGGCGAAGATCCAAAATTTATCGCACGTCGCCTTATTATTTCAGCGTCTGAGGATATTGGTTTGGCCAACCCTAATGCTTTGTTACTAGCCACCAACTGCTTTGAAGCCATTAAAATGGTGGGTTGGCCCGAGGCACGTATCATCCTGTCGCAGGTAACAATATACCTGGCCACCAGCCCTAAAAGTAATTCGGCTTATGAGGCTATAAAAGATGCGCAGGTATTGGTGAAACAAACTGGTAATTTGCCTGTTCCTCTGCATTTGCGCAATGCACCAACAAAACTAATGAAGGAGCTCAACTATGGTAAAGAGTATATGTATGCACATAGTTACCCTAACAATTTTGTGATACAGGATTATATGCCAGATGAGTTACAGGACAATCGTATTTACCATCCGCAGAATAACCCGCAGGAAAGCAAAGTGGATGAGCGGATGAAGTTTTTATGGAAAGATAGGTTTGAGAAATAGACTCAAGACAAAAGATTTAAGACATAAGGCTTAATGTTCAGATTGATTAGTAATTTTGTAAAATCAATATAACCCCGGACTTCGGACGACCGAACTTCGGACTAAACGACAAACATGGATATCAACAAAATACCAAAAATTAAGCATACCAACAGTGGCAACTTCTTTTTATTAGCTGGTCCTTGTGCTATTGAAGGCGAAGACATGGCCTTACGTATTGCAGAGCGTGTTGTGGAAATCACTAACAAACTGGAGATTCCATATATTTTTAAGGGTTCATATCGAAAAGCCAACCGTTCGCGTATTGACTCTTTTAGTGGCATTGGTGACGAAAAAGCGTTAAAGGTTCTTCGAAAAGTTAGTGAAACATTTGATGTGCCAACTGTAACGGATATACATGCTGCTGATGAAGCGGCGATGGCGGCTGAGTATGTGGATGTATTGCAAATTCCTGCGTTCCTGTGTCGCCAGACTGATTTATTGGTAGCTGCTGCGAAAACAGGTAAAGTAGTCAACATCAAAAAAGGACAATTCTTAAGTCCTGAAGCCATGCAATTTGCCGTTAAAAAAGTGCGCGACATGGGTAACAACGAAGTAGTGTTAACCGACCGCGGCACCATGTTTGGCTATCAGGATATGATTATAGACTACCGCGGCATACCAGCCATGAAACAGTTTGATGTGCCTGTTGTATTGGATATCACCCACTCGTTACAACAACCGAACCAATCAAGTGGCGTGACAGGTGGTAAACCAGAACTAATAGAAACCGTAGCCCGTGCCGGGATAGCTGTTGGTGCTGATGGTTTATTTATCGAAACTCATTTCGACCCAGCTAATGCTAAATCGGATGGAGCAAATATGCTTCACCTCGATTTACTGGAAGGTTTGATGACTCGTCTGGTTGAAATACGAAAAGTAGTAAACAACTTCTAAATAAGACAAAGCACCGCGTTAATCGGTGCTTTTTTCTTTTTGCTCTTTGGGCAGGTAAATCCTAAATTCCGTTCCTTTCCCCTCTTCGCTTTCAACCTCTATTCGGCCTTTATTCTTCTCAATCATATCTCTTGACAAATGCAGCCCAAGTCCTGTTCCTTTTTCTTCAGCTGTGCCCGACGTACTGATATAACCATTAATATCAAAAAGAACATCCAGTTTTTCAGCTCGGATACCAATACCTGTATCCCGTACACAAATAACATTAAATCCTTCAGATTCGTAGGATGAGCACCGCACTTCACCATTCGTATTAGTAAACTTAATGCCATTGTGGATAAGGTTGCGAATAACAAATTTAATCATGTCTAAATCGGCATACACAACAGCTTGGTGCCTGATGTCATTTTCGAGGAATATTTGCTTATTTTTTGCCAGTAAACCATAATTATCAATTGCTTCATCTACCAATTTCTTTGGTTTAAAATATTGAGGCTTAACTTTCATCTGCCCCAGTTGACTTTTGGCCCATATCAGTAAGTCATCTAATAACTTATAAACATTTTCACTACTTATTGCAATTTGATCAACGTAGGATTTAATTTCTTCTTTTGTATAAAACTCCAGGTTATTTTTAAGTAAACTAGCAAAACCAAGTATACTATTAAATGGATTTTTAATGTCATGAGCAATAATCGAAAACAGCTTATCCTTGGTTGCGTTAAGCTCCTTAAGTTTTTTCTCCCGCTCCTTAAGTTGAATTTCAATTTCCTTTTTACTACTTATATCGGTCACAATGCCAATAATCTCAATAACTTGCCCATTTACATCTTTTAATGGTGACACATGTAAATCACCCCAAAATGTACGTTCATCTTTACGAACAAACTGGCATTCTATATTATAATCCTGCACCTCTCCGACCAATAGTTTATTGAAATAGAGTTCTGCCTCGTGTTGCCATAAGGGATGTGTTACCTGCAAGTGATTAATGGCGTACATTTCTTCCTTTGAATCAAAACCTAAAAGCTTTTGTAATCGTTCATTAACCAATACAAATTTTCCTTGTGGTGAAACAACACCAATACCAGCAACCGTGCTATTGACTACCGCATCCAGTTTATTTCGATGTTGTATTAATTCTAACTCAGTCTGTTTCAGGGGTGTTAAATCCATCCCTACCGATTGATATTCGAATATATCACCGGCAGAATCAATTAAAGCCCTATCTAACCAACGCATCCATTTAACTTTGCCATTTTTTAGTAATAGCTGATGCTCAACAACACTAATGGGGTTGTCGGCGGTTAGTGAGTCAATCGTTCGTTTAGCTCTCTTTCTTTCTTCTTCAGGATACCAGTCATAAATACATTTTCCAACCAGTTCTTCTCTTTCTACTTCAAATGTTTTGCAATATTGTTCATTGGCATAAATGAGAAGACCATCCTTATCAAAACGGCTTATTAAAGCCGGTGCATCCTCAACAAGAGAAAAGTATCTTTCCTCACTGGCTTCCAATGCCTCAATCGTTTGCCTGTATGGCGAAACATCATAAAAAAACAAACATATATTATCTTTTCCGAAAGGGAAAGTTCGGTACCTAACATGCTTACCCAACTCTTTAAAATGGGCTTCAAAAGAAGACTTACGTTTAGTCATTACGCGCACTCGCTCAGAGTCCACCTCAACCTGAGGCAAAATCTCGGTCACCCTAAGTCCTACCAATCCTAATCTTCCAATTACATTTCCGGCAGATGCATTGGCTCTGATAACGATAAAATCAGTTATTTCGTTGGTGTCATTATATTGGGGTTGCAATATAGCTATTCCTATGGGCGAATTATCAAACAACTCATCCAGAAAGCGGTTGTCATGATCGAGTTGTTGTTCTAACTCTCGCTGTCTTGTAATATCTTCTTTTACGGCTATAAAGCCACTGACATGTCCATTATCGATAATAGGACTAATAACTGCTTTTTCCCAAATAAAACTCCCACTTTTAGTTCTGTTTTTAAAAATACCTCTCCAGGTTTCACCGCTTCTTATTGTTGACCAAAGATTTTCGTAATATAAACTATCGTGATAATCACTTTTAAACAAACGTGGGTTTTTACCAAACACTTCCTCTTTTGTATAGCCATACTTCTTCACAAAACTATCATTGGTATAACGAACATTTCCTTTCTCATCCGTTAAAACAACAATACTTTCAGAAAAATCAAGTGCCTGAATCAGTTCATCCTTTATATCCATATTCCCCCGAATAGACTATTTGCAAATAAGCAAAAATGCCTTTAAATCGCAAGATATTAGACTAATATCTAACTACAATCCATATTCAACATCGAGCAGCATCAGTTATTAACGCCTGTTTACTAAAGACATCTGGCACAATACTTGCTAAACATGCCAAAACTCACATTCTAATTTTCGGGATTTTATATATTTGTGTCAGAACAAACATTTTCACTTAATATTTTTTTGATATGATGAAGAAAATAATGGCCCTAGTGGGAGTTGCAGTAATGTTGTTTCTCGTTGCTCCTGCTAATGCTTGTACCAATGTATTGGTAACTAAAAATGCCTCTGCTGATGGCTCTACAATGATTTCGTATGCAGCCGATTCGCACAACCTGTATGGCGAACTATATTTTTGGCCAGCGGCCACTTACGAAGCTGGCACCATGTTAAAGGTATACGAATGGGATACTGGTAAATACCTTGGCGAAATAGAGCAAGCTCCTCAAACGCATACGGTTATTGGTAACATGAACGAACACCAGTTAACCATTGCTGAAACCACTTTTGGTGGTCGTTCGGAGCTTAAAAACAGCGAAGGTTTGATTGACTATGGGAGCTTAATTTATATTACACTTCAGCGTGCTAAAACAGCCAGAGAAGCTATTAAAGTGATGACCGACCTGGTTGAGAAATATGGTTATTATAGCTCTGGTGAATCGTTCTCTATTGCCGATGCCAACGAAGTATGGGTATTGGAAATGATTGGTAAAGGAGAAGGCAATAAAGGAGCTGTTTGGGTAGCAGTAAAAATTCCTGATGGCTATGTTTCAGCACATGCTAACCAGGCGCGTATTACCACCTTTCCATTAAAGGACAAAGAGAACTGCCTCTACTCGGAAGATGTGATTTCATTTGCCCGCGAGAAAGGCTATTTTAATGGTAAAAACAAAAATTTCAGCTTTGCTGATGCCTACGCTCCATTGGATTTTGGTGCCGTTCGTTTTTGTGATGCCCGCGTATGGAGTGCCTTCAATATTATGAATCCAGCTGATATGGGGCAATACGAAGAGTACGCGTTAGGGAATTCAACCGAAAGAATGCCTTTATACATTAAGCCTGACCGTAAAATTTCGCACCGCGATGTGATGAACATTATGCGCGACCACTACGAAGGAACAGCTCTTGATATGACTAAAGATGCAGGTGCTGGCCCTTACAGCAAACCATACCGTTTCCGTCCATTAACATGGGAGGTAGATGGTGAAAAGTATTTTAACGAGCGCGCCATTGCTACACAGCAAACAGGTTTCTCATTTGTTGCTCAAATGCGTAGCTGGTTGCCAGCCCACATTGGTGGTATTCTTTGGTTTAGTGTTGACGATGCTGCTTCAAGTGTTTACATGCCAATGTATGCAGGTATGACTGCTGTTCCCCACTGTTTAGCGCAGGGCAATGGCGACATGATTACTTATTCAGACAGCTCTGCTTTCTGGGCATTCACTACTGTAAGTAACCGTGCCTATGGTCGTTATAGCTTTATGATTGAAGACATCAAAAAAGTTCAAAAAGAGTTGGAAGATAACTTAACATCGTTCACTACAGCGATTGACCAATCGGCCAAAGCTTTATATGATCAGAATCCTGATTTAGCACGTCAGTTTTTAACTGATTTCTCAATGAATCAGGCTGAGTTAGTCACCGAAAGATGGAAGAGGCTGGGTGAGTTCTTATTAGTTAAGTATAATGATGGAAACTTACACGAAGAAGTGGATGGTCAATTCTTACTTAACGAACATGGCATTTCTAAGCCTCCTAAATTCCCTGGTTATTCTCAGGAGTATTACAAAACAATTGTAAAAGACTCAGGTGAGCACCTTAAATTAAGAGAACTACCTGCTGAGAAGTAAAAAACTATAGTTTAAAGTATAAAAAAAACCTCGCCATGGCGAGGTTTTTTTATGTCATAATACATGCAGTAAACATGTAATGCACTTTAAGAAAGACCTGTAATTACGCCATTCTCATCAATATCCATGCCTTCAGAGGCCGGAACCGATGGCAAACCTGGCATGCGCATCATCTTACCTAAAATAGGAATAATAAAGCCGGCTCCTGCCGCTATTTCAAACTCACGAACAGTCACTGTAAATCCTTCTGGGCGACCAATCAGCTTTTCATTATCAGAGAAGGATTTCTGCGTTTTAGCCATACAAATTGGTAATTTATCCAACTCTAACCCTTCTATTTTTTTGATATCAGCCAAAGCCTGCTTTGAGAAATCAACGCTATCTGCGCCATAAATTTCGCGAGCAATGGTATTGATTTTCTCTTTTACCCCTAGATTATGATCGTATAATGGTTTGAAATTATTTTTGCCACTTTCAACTTCTTCAACAACCGCCTGTGCCAAAGCCATCGCACCATCGCCTCCCATGGCCCAAGCCTGGGTAGGAACGGCCTTAACTCCCATTTCGGCACACATCGCTTTTACCAGTGCCACTTCCTCTTCTGTATCGGAAATAAAATTATTGATGGAAACCACTGGATTTAAGCCAAATTTCAGTGCATTTTCGATGTGCTTTTGCAGGTTGGCAAAACCCACTTTTACACGCTCGGCACTTGGTGTATTCAACTCCTCTTTTGATGCCCCTCCATGGTGACGCAATGCACGGATAGTAGCCACAATTACCATTGCTTTGGGCTTTAACCCTCCTGCCACACATTTAATATTCAGGAATTTCTCCGCGCCTAAATCGGCACCAAAGCCAGCTTCAGTCACCACATAATCAGATAAAGACAAGCCCATTTTTGTTGCCAGAATCGTATTGGTTCCTTGCGCTATATTGGCAAATGGTCCGCCATGAATAATGGCCGGATTACCTTCTAAAGTTTGAACAAGGTTAGGTTTCACAGCATCCTTTAACAATAAAGCCATGGCTCCCTGCGCATTTAAATCGCGAGCATAAATGGCTTTTTTGTCGTAGGTGAAACCAACGAAAATATTACCTAAACGACGCTTTAAATCAACAATATCGTTTGACATGCAAAGAATAGCCATTATCTCAGAAGCTGCGGTAATATTAAATCCATCTTCTCGAGGAATCCCATTTGGCGTGCCACCTAAACCCACAACAATATCGCGCAATGTACGATCGTTCATATCGATCACACGTTTCCAAATGACAGTACGCGGGTCAATATTTAAACTACGTGTCTTACTCTGTATGTTATTATCAATTAAAGCAGCCAATAAATTATTGGCCTTCTCAATGGCCGAAAAGTCACCTGTAAAGTGCAGGTTGATGTCTTCCATTGGTACTACCTGTGCATTACCACCACCGGCAGCACCTCCTTTAATACCAAATACAGGCCCTAAAGATGGTTCGCGCAACACGGCAGTTGCTTGTTTACCAATCTTATTTAAACCTTCTGTCAAGCCGATTGAGATAGTTGTTTTACCTTCTCCTGCAGGAGTTGGCGTTAAGGCAGTCACTAAAATAAGGTTGTTTTCATTGACCTTATTCTCATCTATTAAATCAAGGGGTAATTTGGCTTTGTACTTTCCATACAGTTCCAAATCATCATCAGAAATATTTAATTTAGCAGCAATGTTAGAAATATGCTGCATCTGGGCAGCCTGGGCAATTTCTAAGTCACTTTTAACTTCAAGGGTGTTGTTAACCGGGTTACTCATATTTATACCTATTAGTTGAACTTCTATTCTTTCAAATGAAGCGGCAAAAATAGAAAAATTAGAGAAATTTCTGCTACATATATGCAAACAGATACAAGGGCTTAACTATTGACGAGCCGCTTATTAACGGCCTCCTTAAATGACTTACCAATGGGAATATATTTTTCCACATTATCCAACTTCAACTGGTTGCCATAAAAGGCTGCTACCCGCTCAATATTGACGATGTAAGATTTATGAACACGAATAAAACCGTGACTCTCGAGATGCTGCTCCAGGTTACGCAATGATTCCAATGAAACTATCTTTTCGTTGACGCAGAAAAAAGTTACATACTCGCGCAGACCTTCGATGTATAGAATATCTTTAAACTTAACACGATAAATCTTGTGATCGGCCTTTACCATCATAAAGTTTTTTGTTTCCGCTTTAGGTGGTAAAGTCTGAAAATCGTTAACGACGTTTTTATAGGAAAGTCTGTCGCCCACTTTATTGATGGTATGCATAAATCGCTCAAAAGAAAAAGGCTTCACCAAATAATCTAAAACATCGAGCTTATAGCTTTCAACAGCATACTCCTCATAGGCCGTTGTAAACACCACCAATGGTTTCTTCGTTAAGGTTTTTAAAAAATCAATACCGGTAATATCAGGCATCTGAATATCGAGAAACATTAAATCAACTTCCTCCTTTTGAATCACACCCATGGCATCTAATGGTGATTTAAAACTGCCAACCAGCTCCAAATGGGCAAATTTTGCTATAAAACTCTGTAACAATTCGCGCGCCGGAAACTCATCATCAACTATAATACACTTAACTTTCATATGGCTATTTTTTTCTTTCTTCTGTCGAATGCCTGCCCTATGCAGACGAGAAACATTCAAGAGAAATCAATTATCTCAAAAAGTTATTTGGAATAATTATTTTCTCATGCTCGTTTCATTTGTCGTTATTTTAAGATGAAGGTTATACTGCTTCTCATCCATTTGAATATCCACGCTGTGATGACCAGGATAAAGGTACTGCAAGCGTCGTTTCACATTTTCAACACCAATACCGCTATTTTTGTCGGCTGCCATCTTTTTACTCGGCACACTGTTCGATACTTCAAAATATATTTCATTTTCAGAAGTGGTTAGTGTCATGGAAATCCATCCTCTCTCAGTATCCTCAATTTTACTATGTTTAAAACTATTCTCCACGAATGGAATCAACAGCATCGGTTCAATCATCTTCATCCTGTCGGCCCGATCAATGTCAATATGAATATTAGGTATACCTTCAATTTTTATTCGCTGAAACTCAATAAAATTCTTAATGTAATCCACTTCTTTACCCAGTTTCACCTTTACATCTTCCGATTCGTATAACACATAACGCAGCATAGCCGATAACTTCAGCACCATCTCTGGTGTTTTAATAGAATGTAGCATTGACAAGCTATAAATATTATTGAGCGCATTAAACAAGAAGTGAGGATTCATCTGCGATTTCAAAAACTTCATCTCATTCACCAGGTTTTGGTTTACCAGGCTCAATTCATGCTGTTTACGTTGGCGCGAATCACTGTATATCCAGAATAAAGTACTGATAAACAACATGGCAATAAATGAGGGAATCCCCATCATACTCATCCCCAAAAAGCGCCTGTCTTTTAATTTCGGTCGAAACGGCTGGTATATTAACTCTTTATTTTCACTTAAAAACCTGTCATTTTCAATAACCTGTTCCCACTCCATATCATGATGGGCAAAGGCTGGCGGAACACCTTTGCGTCTATCGGTACTATGAAAAATAATCCCGGTAACAAATAATGTAACTAATATGCCACCCAAATATTTGAGGTACTGGCCTCGTGCTATAAAACGTGGTAATAACCAATAGGCATTAATATAGAAGATAACAACGCTTGCAATCAAAGTGCGTAATACAAATAGGATGGCATCTGATGTATCCATTATAATTAATGGAAAATACGACAATAGCGCTCCATACCCAAACCACCAGGCAGCATGCACTAGTATTTCTTTTCGCTTTATCTGTGCCCAATCTATCATTTTACAAAAATACCGCATTTTCAAATAATGGTGTTTCTTTTCTACAAACGACACCATTTTATCAATTAACGACTAAGATATCGATTCTTTGAGCATCAGGCGCCGTATGTTGAGAAAGATTACTGAAACATTGAATAGTTTTTTCTTGCTATTTGTCTTTTAGCACCTTTGTTTTAGAAATTTTAAAAACACAATCAATATGGAAACGAATCGCCCTCCGCCTGCCATTAACATCTCTCCAAATTCATACAGGATATTCCTTTACAACCCTATAAATTGGTCCCTGTGGAGTAATGGTGCTTTCATAGAGTATGAAATGATTGACCTTCAAACTACATTGTCCCAGCTCCTTCTTCAAACCAACATCTAAAATCCGCTTCTCAGTTTCTGTCATTTTCTGATGTTTCTTTATTCGCGCCAAAGTGATGTGTGGTGTATATTTGCGTAGTCTATCATCGCCAGTTATTGCTTTGTTTATTTTATGGTGAAGCTGAATTAAGGGCTCCGATTCCTCAACTCCACACCAAATAACCTTTTGCGAATATGACGCAAAAGCACCTAACTGACTCAATTTAAACCAAAAAGAGGCTGCTTTTATCTCTGATAGTTTCTTCTTTATCGTCTCTGTTTCTTCTTTATTAACTTCACCAATGAAATGTAAGGTCAAATGAAAACACTTGGGAAAACGTGCTTTTAACAAGGTAAACTGTTTTTGTGCCAAAAGGAGCTCATCCTTAATGGCTTCGCAATCAATGGCTACAAACAATCTCATGGGTGCTTTGTGGTTGATTCCTCATTTTCGTTTCCTACTTCCCAAAAAGGATGATCGTATTCTTCATCGGGCCATTCTTTAACAGGCTTCTGAGGCCCTTTCTTTCGATAGATAATAGCCAAAATAGCACCAGCAACACTTCCCCACAAGTGTGATTCCCAGGAATATGGCACATCCCATTTCAGGGGGAAAATACCCCAAATCATTCCTCCATACAGAAAAATAACCATCAGCGAAATGGCCATTAAAGGAATGTAATTGCGAATAAAACCACCCACAATCAGGAAAGCTGCCAAACCATAAATCACACCACTGGCACCAATATGCCAGGCATCACGAGCTCCCAGCCATACCCATATGCCAGTTAACAGATAAATAAACACAAATACCTTAACCGAAATACCGCGATAGAAATAAAATAAAGAAGTACCTAACACAAACAAGGGCACTGCGTTAGCAAAAAAATGACCCCAATCGGAATGTACCAAAGGCGATAAAAGAATGCCAGGCAAACCAATGATTGACATTGGCTTAATGCCCCATTCTACAAAGCTAAATCCTTCTAAAGTTTCAATTAACTTTAACGAAAAAGTTACAAGCAGAAAAAACAACGGAATCAAAATCGCTGTTTTAATCTTCTTCAATTCTATGTCGGATAATTTTGTCAATTATTTTTGTAGTTTTTGTAAAGAGCTTACAAACTGTTCAATATCTTCTTCTGTAGTGTCAAACGATGTCATCCAGCGCACTTCCGAACGGTATTCATCCCACACATAAAAGAAAAACTCTTGTTGCAATGGTTCAATAATATCTTTAGGTATGATGGCAAAAACACCATTTGAATCAACTCTTTGAGTTAGTTCAACTCCATCTATAGCTGCTACCTTCTCACCTAATAATCTGGCCATATTATTGGCATGATTTGCATTTCTCAGCCATAGGTCATCCTCTAACAAACGAACAAACTGTGCTGAAATAAACCGCATTTTTGAATGCAATTGGGTCGATTGCTTACGAATATACTTCACACTCTCAGCCAACTTGGCATCTGCAAAAACGATGGCCTCACCAAACATCAACCCGTTTTTAGTTCCGCCAAACGATAATACGTCAACGCCTGCATTAATGGAAATATCGGCCAATGAACAACCTAAGGCTGCCGCTGCATTAGCAATTCGTGCACCATCCATGTGCAAATACAAACCCAGGCTATGTACATAATCGGCAATTGCCTTTATCTCTTCGATGGCATAAATCGTTCCTAGCTCCGTGGCTTGCGTAATTGATACTACCTTTGGTTGAGCATGGTGCTCGAATCCAAACCCATGCATGTATCTCTCAATCTGTTCGACAGTAACCTTTCCATTATCAGTATCAATTGGCAACAGTTTACAGCCCGATAATTTTTCAGGAGCTCCGCACTCATCCACATTAATGTGCGCTGTATTGGCACAAACCACAGCATTAAACGACTGTGTTAGGGCCTGAATAGCAATGACATTCGCTCCTGTTCCATTATACACAAAAAATGTCTGGGTTTGCTGACCAAAACATTGCTTAAAGACCTGTTGAGCCTGCTCAGTAATAGTATCATCTCCATAACCAACAGCGTGACCGATATTGGCATTAGCTATCGCTTCCATTATTACGGGATGTACACTGGCATTATTATCACTTGCAAAACCTCTTAACTGCTTCATTTATTATTCTTTATTTTATTTCTGTAATTCATTAAAAAAAAATCGTACATATCACGAGAGATGCAACGATAACCAATATCTGCTTCATCAATAAAATAATAATGTCCACCCCAATTATGCTTTACGGATAGAAAAACCCGACGCTTTTCGTTGATAACAAACACATGCCTCTTCACTTTACGCCCCTGTAAATCAAATTCCTCTATTGTCTCCCCCTCTTCATAATCATCTTTGAGAATCGGTAATCCACTAACCTCTTCAAAATTAGGAGCCAACTCATCGTTTTCTGTTGCATTATTACTACTAACCTGTTTAACATCTTCTTTCAAACCTTTGGGCGGCTCTTTTCTAACAGGTTTTGTTTTTTGAGCTAATGGCTTTTCAATCCTTTTCTCTTCACCTGTTTTTCGCATTTTATCAATGCGATATCTCACTTTTAGTGAGTAATCCATATCGTGTTCAAAATCCCCTAACTCTTCGTCATATCTTATTATAGCAATCGGATTCTTAAAAAAGACTGTGTCAACACCATCAAACGTTCTAAACAACCGAACAGGCATATGATATGGTTCAATTGACGAAGGTTGCACTCCTGTTGGCAAAACAGTGGAAAACTCTATTACTTTTGATACATAACCTGTTTTTCTGAACTTAAAATAGTAGGTTTGGTTCCATTGAAGTGTCGTTCTGAACTGACCTGAAGGTGATAATTGGAGCTGACGCTTCGAACGGCCGTTTAAGAGTTCAACATTAACATCGTTGAAAACATAATTCACATCCAAAACTTCACCACTAACTATATACTGGGCAGAAGCTTGCATATAAAATAAAAAGCCGGCAAAACAAAGGCCGGCTTTTATATATGTTCTATAAAATTTAATCACTTAATTCAGGCAATTGTTCAGCCTAAAAATAAGAAATTAATCATTAAAAACTAACAAGGGGGTTGTTGAATGAAACAACATTTTCTTTGCCAGATTCGGATTAATAATCCGATTTATAAGATTACGTTTCCTACGGGTGAAAGAAAGCATATCAATCTTGTTATCACGAACATACCCTTCAATCCCCACAAACAAATCTTCATGTTCAATAAGATCGCACTTGACTAATTCTTCGTTGTAATTCTTTTTAATATGCTCTTTTAACCCTGTCATTCTCACTTCATCCCATTGCGAATGCTCTTTTGAACTTACGTGGCCACAGGTTACAGTGATATTCAATGGACGAATTAGTTTTTCCAACTTCTCTAAAGAACGAAAATCAGCTTCTTGAAAATCGGTAGCATACAAAAGGTTCTTCATCCCTCCCAATCCTGAATACTGAAAGTTTTCGGGAATAGCCAACACAGGTACCTTGGTGCCTTCCATCACTTCGGCCGTTACACTTCCTATTAAATCTGTGGCCTTTCGATCGGCTCCGCGTGTTCCCATAATAATTACTAAGGGGCGATACACCTTGCTGAATTTAATGATTTCATCCTCAGCAATACCTTTAACCATCTCCATTTTTAAAGAAACCGGCTTATCGAGTTGTTCATTCTTCTTGTTCAGAAAGTTTTTCATTTCTTCCATCCCTTCTTTGGCCTTCTCCTCCAGCTCCATTACCATTTCCTCGGTATTGACCTCGTAAGCAAAAGTATCGGAGAATGGCATAGTGCTAATGATTGGATTGAAATAGGTGTGAAAAACCGTTAGTTCGGCCTCGAGCTCATGTGCCCAATCCATAGCAAACTCTGCGGCTTTGCGTGAATATTCAGAAAAATCGACAGGCAAAAGAATTCTTGGTGGGATATTTTCAACTTCAACAGGCTCTAACTCTTCTTGCATCATTCCTTCCAGCACTTTCATAGCACTTTCAAGATGCACCTCCGAAATTCTCACCTTCACACCGGTTGATATAGCCCCTTGAATCAAATTAGTGTTTTCAAGAAAACATTCCACCCCCTCGGTTTCGAGCAATGATTTGAGAATATGAGCTTTTTCAAAGGATAATACGACTAAAGTGATGATTTTTTCTTCCATGGCTGTAAAGTTTAGAAGTCAGACACGTTTTGAAAAAAGTTAACTCAAAAACGAGAAAAAATCAACCTAAATAAACGATTTATTTTAAGCTCCAACCCTTGATACAGAGTATACTCCCTTCACATTCTTAATTTTCTTAATTAAGGCCGATAAACTATTGGTGTTATCCACAAAAACAGTCACATTTCCTTCGAAAACCCCTTCGTGCGAATCGATAGACATAGAACGAATTTTTACCTTCATCTCTTTAGAAATAACTTGCGAAATATTAGTGACAATACCAATATCATCAACCCCAGTTACCTTCAATGTAGCCTGGTAAGTGGCATCAGCACCGCTTGTCCATTGTGCTTTAACAATTCGATAGCCAAATTTGGTGTGCATATCCACCGCATTCGGACAGTTTTTTCGATGAATTTTAATCCCGCCCATAGATGCTACAAAACCAAATATCTCGTCACCAAAAATAGGGTTACAACACTTCGCCAATTTGTAATCTACATTGGTCAGGTTCTTGTCAATCATCAACACATCATCATCGGGCAATGATTCGTTGCCAGCCACAAAGTTTTCGGCGCTGCGTTCTTTGTCCGTTTCTGAGGCTTCCTCCTCTTTTCTTTCCGATTTTGTGATGTAATCTTTAATGCGTGCAAAATCTATTTTATCAATGGCAATTGCTCGCATAAAATCCTGAACAGTTTTGAATCCAAAGAACTTAACTAATTGATTCAATAATTGGTCGTTAAGCTCATATTTCCAATTCTTTAAACGCCTAACAAGCATCTCTCGCCCAATCTCAGCTTCTTTGTATTCAATATCGCGTAAGGCCTGTTTTAATTTTGACTTGGCCTTTGAGGTTACTACTATGTTTAACCAGTCTTTTTTAGGCTCTTGATTCGTAGTTGTTTGAATATCAACATGGTCTCCATTTTTCAATTCATATTTAATGGGTACATTTTTATTATTGACCCTGGCGCCAACACATTTCTTTCCGACTTCAGAATGAATTTCAAAAGCAAAATCGAGAACTGTAGCACCCTTTTTCAAGCGACGCAAATCACCTTTGGGCGTAAACACAAACACTTCTTCATCGTATAGATCCAACTTAAAGTCATCGATAAAATCAACAGCATTAAGTTCAGGATTTTCAAGTATTTCACGAACATTAGCCAACCACTCATCCATGCCTTTCTCTCCCTTGTGACCTTTGTACTTCCAATGGGCAGCCAAGCCTTTTTCCGCCACTTCATTCATCCGTTCGGTACGAATCTGAACCTCTACCCATTTTTTATCGGGCCCAAGCACCGTGGTGTGCAACGATTCGTATCCATTGGATTTAGGCACTGAAATCCAATCTCGCAAACGGCTTGGATTAGGTTGGTATTTATCGGTTACTACAGAGTAAACCTGCCAGCATTCAGCCTTTTCTTTCTCTAAATCACTATTTAAAATCACGCGAATTGCGAATAGATCATACACATTCTCAAATTCCGTATTCTGCTTTTTGATTTTATTGTAGATAGAGTGAATGGTTTTAGTACGTCCTTTAATTTCGAATTGCAGACCTTGCTTACTCAGTTGTTTTTCAAGTGGTTCTATAAACTCTTTGATGTATTTATCGCGCGCTCGCTTAGTTTCATTTAACTTACGGGCAATGAATGAATACATATCACGGTTGGTGAATTTCATTACCAAATCTTCCATCTCCGACTTGATATTGTATAATCCCAAACGGTGAGCCATTGGAGCATACAAATACGCCACTTCACTGCTTATTCGTTCCTGATCATCTTTATTGTACAAAGCCAGGCTCCGCATAGTACGCAGTCGGTTGGCAATAATCAACAACACAACACGTATATCCTCAGCAAAAGTCAGAAGCAACTTTCTAAAGTTCTCATTTTTAATGGACGTATTTCTGCTATACAGCTCTCCTACCTTAACCAGACCACGAGTGATAAGAGCTACCTGTTTACCAAAGTCATTTTCAACCTTCTCAACACCGACATCGCCCTCTAATACCGAATCGTATAATAGAGCTCCTATAACAGCCACACGACTCAATCCCAACTCGTTAACTACAACCAAAGCTACTTCTAAAGACTCTTTAATTTTTAATTCTCCAGCCTCGTTACGAGCAATTTTACCTTCACTTAAAGCGGTTAAGCTTAACGCCTTCCTAATCAAATCAATATCACCTTCTTTCATCAATGGCATACAAGCTTTTAAGAGCTGCTTGTAAACCTGTTGAACCTCTTTTCTTTCAATATCAGAAATAGCATTATTCATTTTCATTCTCATCCCCTTTAAACGATCTGGTTTAATTTACACCGAATAACCATTCGTGTCAAAAAATACCATATAATGGAAAATACAATTATGTCTGTAAAGTTATAACTTTATCAAAATATCTGATAACAGATAAATTGTATAAACGAACGATGAGTGACAACCTGACGTTAACTTTCCATGAATCATACAATTTGCTCCACGAAATAAATTGACATATTAAACAAGCTTTTGTACCTTATTAACTTTAATAACCGTAAATTACAAGGCCATGAAGTATACTGGATTATTTTTAGGAGGTTTGTTGACCGGAGCAGCTCTGGGGGCCTCAATCGCGTTACTTTACGCACCTCAAAAAGGCAGCGAAACACGTGAGCAAGTAAAAGGAAAAATTAAAGAAATGGAAGCTGAATTGCAGCAACTAAGAGAGAAGGTAAAAGTAAAAGGCGGAGAGCTTAAAGAAGAAATGAAGGTAAAAATGAATGATTTAGAAAAGAAAATCGAAAACCTCATTAAAGAATACAAGCAGAACCTTGAACCAACTCATGGAGCCAACTAAGATTTAGCTTTAAAGAACTTTTATAACCTGATATCCCGGAAATTTATTTTCGGGGTATTTTCTTAACACACATCATGAAAGATAAACTAACTGAAGAAATGAATGAAGTAAAAGATGATTTTGAAGAGTATGTAAATGCCCGACTTGACTTAGCTAAACTACATGCTGCAGAAAATCTCTCACGCTTTATGTCAGGAATGATTTTAAAAATAGGTTTATTCTACCTCCTATTCTTCGTTTTATTTTTTGCATCAATTGCTGTAGCTTTTTGGCTCAACACACTGTTTGAAAGCCAAGGTACTGGTTTTATAATCATAGCAGGTTTTTACATGCTATTAGCCCTAATGTTTTTTGCCATGCGAAAAACATTAATTCATAAACCAGTTATTCAATCTTTTATCCAATTATTTTTCCCTAAATACACTGATTACGATGAATCTAAATAGAAACTCCTATAATCATATTAAATCATTTGGCGACTTTGAAAATGAAAAAATGAAGCTTTATTTTCAGATAAGGCTTTCTGAAAAAAAATTGGAATTAAGGTATATTGAATTAGTCTCCTTTCTTAATCCAATGCGTTTTGTTCCCTTTTTAGTTAACAGTTGGTTGGCTCCCATTGCAACATCCATCAAAAACTTAATTATTGGTTTTTTCACCAATAAAGAAGCTAGTTGTGAATCAAAACCAGAAGAAAACGACCAAAAAAGCGATTCCATCTAAGAAAATGAGATTAAAAGTTTTTCTTTTTAATGTTATTATCACTAATTTTGCAGCCGGTTTGCGTAACCTCTTATTGAACAAGGGAGTCAGGTAATGTTGCGTGAATGAAGTTTAATCCAATAAAAAATTCCAAAAATGGATTTAATTAAAGTAGCCGAAGCCGCTTTTGAAGGCGGAGTTGAAATGCCTGAGTTCGGTCCTGGTGATAATATCGCAGTATCGTACAAAATTAAAGAGGGTAACAAAGAACGTATTCAGGTATTTAAAGGCGTTGTTATCCAAATTAAAGGACAGGGAAACAACAAACGTTTTACTGTTAGAAAAATCTCTAACAACGTTGGTGTTGAGCGTATCTTCCCATTTAACTCTCCATTTATTGAAAAAGTTGAGTTATTACGTCAGGGTAAAGTTCGTCGTGCTAAGTTGTACTACTTACGCGGTCTTACTGGTAAAAAAGCTCGTATCAAAGAGAAAAGAAGCTAAGCCATTATATAATGGTATTAAAAAGCCCGGATTTTGCATCCGGGCTTTTTTTTGCGTTATTATTTTATATCTGACAGCTAAGTACATGACAAAAGTTTATAACATTTATCTAAATCGCTGTTATTTATTGGATTGATTAACGCATTTGCGATTCTAATCAGTCCGTATTTA
>NZ_JAFMVC010000038.1 GCF_025499605.1 Carboxylicivirga litoralis
AGTAAGAAACAAGCTTATAAATGCCAAGATAAGTAGAGTAAATTTCATTGTTTAGTTTCTGTTGATGTTAATGCTGTTTTCAATGCCACACAACGTTTTTATAAACATATAGCATTTATTTCTTCTTTACGAAACCTAAAGGTGCACAATACATGCCATATAGGCAAGAATAGCGCACCTTTATATGTTAAGTGCTGAAAAGTTGTAAAGTCTGGTATTATCTATCCAAATAGCCTATGTTTATCGAATTCTGCGCTGGCAAATAGATGAGTGGCAACTAAAAATGAGGTAGGACATTTTTATCAAGAAGAAAGTTTATATCGTTGCTACATTATTCTTGTATAGAATTAAATAGCGGCTCGTCCGTAAACTTCATTCTACTGAATATTCCGATTGTGTACCTGTTCTCCTGACTAATTTTACAAATTAAACTATGCAGGGATATAAATGATTAGTTATAAACGTTAAGCTACTTGCTTGTATCAACTTCGTATTTGCCAGCTACCAACAAGGGATTAAATTCAAAGTAAAGTCATATTAAACTCAAACTAAATTCGATTGTAGTTGAGTTTAACTTGAGTTAAAAGTGTATTAAGTATAACTGAAATATGATTTTATAGATAAGCAGGTATAATGTTGGTAGTATGTTGTCCAGGAGCGACATGATTTCAATACAGAGATGTTTCTTTTCACATCCTCTTAACAAGCCAAATATTGTGTGAGCGCAGGGCATGCTTTACTTTTGTGTCGACAAAATGAAAACTTATGACTCACACAAACAGGACCAATAGCATTTACAGCTATCTGGTTATTTTTCTATTGTTACTGGCTGTGGCTATTAGAGGAGGGGCTGATTTTGAGTGGCTCAAGGCCGATGATGCTCCGGTATATAGCCTGGCCGATATTCAGCAGGTTTTTCCCGAAACTCAATCGTATAAAAAGCAAAGTGATAATAGTCTGCTTGTCTTAGATAGCAGCAATAAATCGCTGGGTTATGTGTTGATATCTGAAGAGCTGGATGCCCGCTACCAGGGCTATAGTGGTGCAGTTCCGTTGCTGATTGCCCTGGATTTGAACAAGCAAATTATCTCAACCCACTTGTTGAGGCACAACGAAACCCCTGAGTTTATCGACCATGTGCATGAAGAAAAGCTGCTCAATACCTGGGATAAGCTGCCGCTGGATACCACTTTGTTATCGCTTGAGGTGGATGCTGTTACGGGAGCCACCAAAAGTAGTAAGGCCATTATCCGCACCTTTCAATATTCGGTGGCTAATTATTTGCAGGCTGAACAAGAGCGTGCCTCCTTATCCCTGATGCGTATTATTCAGCTGGTGCTGATGTTGGTGTTGCTGGTGCTTTCATTGACCATGATGCTGGGTAAGCGATTCAGGCAATTTTATATCTACTACCTGGTTGGTGTTGTGTTAGTCATGGGCTTGTGGCTCAAGAAAATGCTGAGCCTTGAATTGCTGAATAGCTGGTTGACAAAAGGATTGCCGTGGCAGAGCAACTGGGAGCTGATTGTTATATTGAGTATGTCTGTTGTGTTGGCTATAGCCGGACATAAAAAATACTATTGTACCTACCTGTGCCCCATGGGTGCTTTGCAGATGTTGGTAGCCAAAGCGTCACCTTTTAAAAAACGCAGCTTTAAACTAAAAATATCCGTGGTTACTTTACGTCAGATTTATCTCACATTTATATGGGCCAGCCTGATACTGGGTTTTGCCCTGCCCATGTCAAACATAGAACCATTTATTGCTTTTTCGTTTAAAGTTGCTTCGTGGATGCTGTTGGGTGCCGGCGCTTTAATTGTCGTCCTGTCAGTTTTCTTCAACCGTCCGTGGTGCCAGCTGTGCCCAACGGGTTGTTTACTCGATAGTATCCCTTCATTCCATTCAAAACATAAATCATTTCAATATGAAAAATAAAGCCACACTACTAAATATCGTATTAGCTCTTGTTGTCGTTGTATTGGTTTATCAGTTAAGTACGCATAAACCTGATAAACCGGTTGGCAATACCGTTAAAACGGAAGCGCTTATCAGCCAGTTGGAGCAAGGAAGCACCACCAAGCGTTCGGTAGGAGCCAAGGGGCATATTCATCCCAAGCCGGCTTTGGTTATTGGCTCGTATAGCGAGGATGGAACGCCCAATATTATGACAGCTGCCTGGGCTGGCATTGTTAACTCCCGCCCAATGAGCATTGGCGTATCTATTCGTCCGGCCTGCAAAACCTATGATAACATTATGGCTGCAAAAGCTTTTACGATTAATGTGCCATCGGCCCGTCATGTGGCATACATGGATTATGTTGGCAGAATATCGGGGCACGATGAAAATAAGTTTGAATCATTGAATCTGACGGCTGTTAAAGGCGATTTTGTGAATGCGCCATACATTGGTGAATTTCCGATTGTTATTGAGTGCGAATTAACCGAAGTGGTTGACTTAGGTTCGCACCGGCAGTTTATTGGAAAGGTAATTGACACAAAGGTGGATGAACGCTACCTGGATGCCGATAATCAGGTGGATGTTGAAGCCATTAATCCCGTTATTTACGGGGGTGATTATTATTATGGATTTGGTCAGCGCATAGCCAAACCGGGTGATGCCTATAAATTATTTAAAGACGATATGGAACCTGATTTTCAACCAAACACTTATGCCAACTCTACTTTGGCAAGTATTTATAATCGTAAGAGTGTACGCCACTATACCGACAAAAAAGTTACGAAAGAACAGCTTACAGAATTGGTTAAGGCTGGTATGGCTGCCCCAACGGCTGTTGATAAACGTCCGTGGGCCTTTGTAGCTGTGAGTGAACGAAGCATGCTTGATAGCCTGGCTGGTGTTTTGCCTTATGCCAAGATGTTGAAGCAAGCCAGTGCAGCTATTGTGGTTTGTGGCGATATGAATAAAGCCCTGGAGGGCCAGGGGCAGCCGTATTGGATTCAGGACTGTTCCGCCGCTTCTCAGAATATTCTGCTGGCAGCCGAAAGCATGGGCTTGGGTGCTGTTTGGACAGGTGTTCATCCTATTCAAGAGCGCGAAGTTGATGTGCGCAAGGTATTGAATGCCCCTGAATCAATCGTGCCATTAAACGTGATTGTGATAGGTTATCCAACCGGACAGGAGAAACCTAAAGACAAATGGGATGAGTCAAATGTGCATTGGGAAAAGTGGTAGAATAGGTGAATTAAACAGGTCAGAGCTGTTTGAAAGCTGCCTGGTATAAAACGACCCTGGTTTTGGTCCAGCGGTCGTGCCCACATTCGTATTTCCAATAGAGAAGCGAAAGCCAGTCAATAGGTATGATGCGGTAAACGGAGCGCATCAGAATACTTGACAATGGAGGCTGTTGGCCACTTTCACTCACCACCTTAGTGCCTGTTATCATCTTGCCAAAGGTACGTCCCGTAATGCTTTCCATAATGCTATAGTATAGGATGATGGCAACAGCTCCTAAGGTGTATTTAAAGACAATAAGATTGGGCATTTGATTGGTTTCTGGTATAACAACATTAAATAAGTTAATGGTAAGGATGAAAAACAGAAATGAAAAAGCCCAATCAATTAAACCATTGACGATGCGTTGTCCCTTGCTGGCCTGATGGCATTGCAAACATTTAGCGACCTCATGAAGTTCGTATTTGTTCTTAAGAAATTTGTCCTCATGATAGGTGGTGCATTCCGATGTGAAATTAGGCGTATCGTGGGTAATCCGGCATATTAAACCTCTTTCGTTGTCGTTTTTCTGGTGCAGACAAGCCTTGCAGAAGCGCAATTGGTGTTCCCGATTCATAGATTCTCCTCCTTATTGTTATGGATTACTAAATTAGTTAGTCCATAATAAGTTAAGGTTAAGTCTATGCTAAAGAATTGTATAAAAAAAGAGTAACTAAGTGGCTGCTCTTAATATAATATCCAGATGGTTTATTTTATGCTTACAACTTTGGTTTTACTCCAGGCATCGTGCCAGCCTTCGTAATTAGTAAAAACAAATGACCAGGCATCAAAAGGGACAAGCCTGGAAAGTGTTCGAATAAAAATAGTACCAACAGCTGGTCTTTCCCCATCTGTATTAATAACTTTTGTTTGCGTAAAGATTTTTCCGATTGTTCTGCCTGTTAGGGATTCAAATAAGAAATAATACAGGAATGTGGCAAAATAAGCCCACAAATAATTCTCCAGAGTGGTGTCGTTAAAACTGTTTGTTGTATTCCCTAAAACAAATACATTAATCACATCGATAATATTTAGCAAAATGACAAGCGTTACTACAATGCAGAATATGTCAACAGCTCTGTTAATGATTCTTTGCAATTTGCTCGCTTCCTGCGCATATAACTGATTGCGAATCGCCTCCATATCTGCTTTGTGCTTTAATTCCGGGTCTTCTTTGTAAGTGGTACACGATACCTCAAACTCAGCCGGTGCATTGGTTAAGCTACAGATGATGCCTTTTTGTGTGTTAAATCGTTGATAAGAGCATACTTTGCAATACTTCAATCGTTCCTGTCTGTTCATTTTGTAGTCAGTTAGAATTTTGTCCCAACGCCAAAATAATCATTATTGTAGAAACTACCTTACCAGATTAATTACTTTTTATGCCAATCACGCAACTCAACTTTTCTTCATGCACTTTGCCCGATGGATAGACGCACTGCACATAAATGATATAAATACCTGGTTTAAGAGCAGCATTGGCGTCATTTAAACCATCCCATAGAAAGAAGTGGCTATTGGGCAGCGATTGATTGTTGATGAGGTAACGCACTTCTTTGCCGTTAGCATCAAAGATGCGAATCGTGGCTATCGTATTCAGTTCTTCGGGGGTGATGTGAATTTGGAGCCAGTCATCAATTCCATCGCCATTGGGCGTAAATACCTCTGGAGAAAGGCTTACAATATTTGTTGTTTCTACTGAAGCGTTGAGCTGTTGTGAGTTAATGTAGCCGGGAGTGGCAAAACCTGCCGTTGACGCTGCCGACTGCCAATTGCTGCTTTCTTGTGTTGCCAGCTGCCACGATAAGCGCTCCAGCGAAACGCCTTCTTTGTCTTTTAACAGGTCAAAATGCATGTTTTGATGATAGGAGAATTTATCTAATATGATTCCTTTTTTATTTCCAATGGCAACAAGGCCTTCGTCATCGGGGAAGGACGGTAAACCGGAGGCTTCAAAAATAGCGTTGGGTTGTGAGCAGGTATAGTGTTGCAGCAAGCTTTCTTTATTAGTTGTGATGGCGACATAGGCGTGGGGGTGCAACAAAACGCATTCATCACTTACCGGATATAATTTCTCAATGGCATCATCTTCAATTTGAGCAAAATACATGTCGGACAGGTCGATTAATTTATCGCTCGTGTTGTATAATTCGACAAAATCAGCTCCATCCGGATACGGATTAAACAGTACTTCGTTAATCAATACATCATTGAGTTCAAGGGTGTCAGGCATGCCAAACAGGAATGGCTCATTCAATTCAAGCTTATTACCTGCCAGGTCATTTATATCAATGGCGTTGAGTTGATGAATAGCATTAGATAGCAAGGTATTTTCAAACTCAATTTTTAAAGTATTAAGGAATATTTCATCAAAAACCTGTTTGTGTATCTGTAATTGTGGTTCTATTTCTACTGAAAAGGTATTAAAGTTCATCGTTTCGTTAAACTCCATGTTGAGCGTTTTAGCATCGAGTAAGGTCAAAGATGCAATGTGTGGAGCTTTTGTATCAGTATTTTTTGCTTGAACAGAATTGTTGCTGCCAGGTGTGCCGCCATTTAAATCCATGCTCCAGTGAAAGTTATCAGCTTCGCCGCTCAGGTTTTGGGAATCAATTCGTTCAACCGACCAGCCACCATCTTTCTTAAATCCTTCGCCAGGTATGGTTGTTGGTTGATAAATAAAGGCATCAACCACTGCCGTGCTTTCATTGAAAAGGCTCATTTCGAAGCCTGAGTTGTTAAGTGCAGGCAGGCTCTTAACAAATGCAGTTGGTATCCTGGAGTTCCATTTATCCATGTCAGTCGCCGAAACGAGGCAGATAAACCCATTGGATGAGATGCTAGAGTCCGGCAATATAACGGCTTTATCATTAATCTGTAAGCTCCAGTTTTTAAGACTAATATCATAGGCCGAGTTATTAAATAGCTCGATAAATTCCACTTCGGGCAAACCCATCGAAGGATTAGGATCGGCCATCCATTCATTAAATACCACATCAAAACGGGAGGCACTATAGTGTGAAATGGTTGTGTTAATAGCAGGAACAGCATCATTGATAGCATCTGTAATTCCCTCTATTTGCAAAGTGTATCGTCTGCCATTGTCGAGCGATTCGGGTAATGATATATGAAAGCTTAATTCATCTTCGGTGCTGATGTCTATCGGTTCAATGGCTAGTTCATCTATTTTTAGTATGGCCTTGTCAAAGCCAGCAATGTAGACTGTTTTAGAGAAAGTAAGTTTAATGGTTTGCCGGTCAGTAAGTTCAATGTTGTTGACTTTAATTCTTTCGTAGCTAAAAGGGAAAGAACACTCGGCTAATGCGTTGCCATCAAGATCAAGAATATTGGAAACTTGTAATGTTTCATCTGGGGTGTCGTCCAGGATAGGATCATAGAAAAGGCTTATTGTAAGGTTTTCTTTATTATAACTGAAACTGGAAGGTTGGCGCTGACTGTTCTCAAGCATAAAATCTTCAGTGCCAATACTCGACTCGTCCAGTGCTTCATTGAATGTCAGTCGAAGTTGTGTTCCGTTAATTAGTTCGAAGTGCCTTACTTCAGGTGGTGTTTTATCACGATAGGGTTGGCCTTCAACGCTGATGTCGTCAAAAAAGAATTTGTTGGCGCGTGTTTTGGTGTATTTACAGTAGATGCCAAAGTGACTGGATGGAAAGTTAAGCTCAAAGGTAGCTTGTCCCTCATCAATCCATCCCGAACCCAGGTCAACTGCCAGGGTCCAATTATTGTCTGTTCGCGTTACTTTAACTAGCACATCAACAGCTGATAGGTTGATGCGGTCCACAGCACCTTCAATCAGTTTTTCTTTCGAGCCATTTTCTATTTTGTATAAGCAGATATTATCATCGGTACTTCCTAACTCAACAAATAATGCATTATTGGCATTAGTTAATGCCTCTGTTTCACAGGCAAGAAAGATTCGGGTAAAGTTGCTCGATGACGGATTAAAGTCCATTTTCACTCTCATTTGCCAGCTGGCTTCTTCAATAGCCTGACTAGCTGTTGACAAGTAGGACTCACGAGCATCGGTATCGCTGAGCTGTAGTTCGTTGCTGGTATTGACAATAAAATAATCTTCGCTACCCGACCAGGCCGGGTTGTTTTGGTAATCTCCATCGTTAAAAGATTCTTGTATTTGAGAGAAGCAGATATTGGGAAAACATACTAGAAAGATAAAAATCAGGCGCATTGGGTTAAGGGTTAAAGTAAATATTTCTATTTTTGCATTGGAATGTAAGCAACTTATCAATCCACCAACACAAAACAATTTAACACAATTTGCTTACTAAGTAAAGTTATATGACCGTTTAGGTTATGTTTTTTATATCAATATGAAAAAATATGACTTAAGCATTTAAATTATTGAGTGATGAAAGTAGCAATCGTTGGTGCTAGTGGCGCTGTAGGACAGGAATTCCTGAAAGTATTGGAAGAACGTAATTTTCCAATGGATGAATTAGTATTATTTGGTTCGAAACGAAGTGCCGGAAAAAAGATAATATTTAGGGGTCAGGAGCTGACTGTTAAAGAGCTTCAGCATAATGATGATTTTAAAGACATTGATATTGCCTTAACATCAGCTGGTGGTGGAACATCTAAAGAATATGCCCAAACCATTACCAAGCACGGTGCCGTTATGATTGATAATTCAAGTGCTTTCCGTATGGATGACGATGTGCCATTGGTAGTACCTGAAGTAAATGCTGAGGATTGTAAAAATGCACCACGTAATATTATTGCCAACCCTAATTGTACAACCATCCAGATGGTGGTGGCTTTGAAACCGATTGAGGAGTTATCGCACATTAAGCGTGTACATCTATCTACATACCAGGCATCGAGCGGGGCTGGAGCGAGTGGTATGCAGGAGTTGGAAGAGCAAACAAAAGCCATTGTCAATGGAGAAGAGACAAAGGTTGATGTTTTCCAGTATCAGTTGGCGATGAACTTGATTCCACAGGTGGATGTATTTACCGACAACGACTATACCAAAGAGGAAATGAAGATGTTTAACGAAACACGAAAGATTATGCATAGCGATATTTCGGTGAGTGCTATGTGTGTGCGTGTACCTATTCTTCGTGCTCACTCCGAGGCTGTTTGGCTTGAGACTGAAGCACCAGTTACGCCAGCTCAGGCAAAGGGTGCTTTCGCAAAAGCTGATGGTGTTATCTTAATGGACGAACCGGCTAATAAGGAATACCCGATGCCATTGTTTTTAGCTGGTAAGGATGAAGTATTTGTAGGTCGTGTGCGTCAGGATTTAGCCAATCCAAACGGATTAACATTCTGGTGTGTGTCTGATCAAATTAAAAAAGGAGCTGCACTTAATGCTGTTCAGATTGCTGAGTACATGATTAAGGAAGGCTTGATTAAATAATTGTTCGTTCCCAATTCCGATTTTCGGATGGAGATAATAAAATCTCAAGACCTTAAGGTTTTTAAAGCCTTAAGGTCTGTTTTTTTTTAAGGAGCTGTTGTTAATAACTTACTGTAACCATTCTGCTCACTTGACTGTAAAAGCAGATGAATTACCTCACATACCATTGCAATGTTTTCATTTGAGAAAGTAAAAATTTGGTTCAGTATATTTTTTAGGTCTTACCTGTTTCATCAAATATTCTGGTTGTTGGCATTGGCAGCTTATGTGTTTTATACGCAAGATGAGCGCTTGTTTGTCAATTACCTCAATCTTCTCGAAAAGGATGATATTTATGGCAATACAGTATTGCTGTCGTTTTTTGTTGCCTCTTTTTTTACCCTGCTCGATGCTGTATTTATTGGTTGGGTGGTGCGCAAATTGCCCATTCGCATCATTGCTTTTTTTCGACATGTGTTGTACTTGTTGATGGCACTGTTGATTATCTTTTTATCAGCGAATAAAAACCTGACCTTTGAGCAGTTGCAGGATTATGAAATTTATCTCAAAAATATGCCCGAACTGGGTATTCGTTCATTGCGGTTCACACTCTGGTTCTATTTTTCATGTATTTTAAGTACCATGGTGCGTGGCTTACTTAGGAAAATTGGCCTGTCAAATGTGTTACAATGGTTGATGGGCACCTTGAATAAACCGCGTGCTGAAAAGCGCATCTTCATGTTTGTTGATATGCGTTCATCGGTGACCATTGCCGAAAAGCTGCAGCATAAAAAGTTTAGTTATCTGGTGCAGGATGTATTTAATGACCTGGCAGTAGTGGAAAATTATGGGGGTGCCATCTATCAATACCTGGGCGATGGTGCGATTATCTCCTGGAATTTGAAGAAGGGTATCCGCAATAACAATTGCCTGAAAGCTTTTTTTGCATTTCAGAAAGTGATTAGACGAAACCGTTTCTGGTATAAAAAGCGCTATGGGCTGATGCCTGAGTTTAAAGCAGGTCTGCATGTAGGGGATATTATGGTTTTACAGGTAGGGCGACTCAAAAGGGATATTTCCTACAATGGAGATACTTTGAATACAACAGCCCGCATCGAATCGATGTGCAATGAATACAAACAGGATTTGCTAATTTCAGGCATTTTATACGAAAGCTTGCCGCATATTGGCAAATTCAAAACCAAAGAAGTAGGCAACCTGAAACTAAAAGGTAAGTCGCGTGGTGTGCAGGTTTATCAAGTGCAACAGCCAGAATAATAGAAATACACATAATGGTTGCAAGCTGGCAGTCAATTCTCCTTTTTTAAAGGAAGAGTCCCTCAACGAAGGCGAGGGGAGGAGGTTTTCAAACAGACAGAACGATTTTGCAAAAAAAAAGGGACGCTAATCAGCATCCCTCAAATTATTTGAGCATTTTATTTTTTATTCAATCTGACCATCTTCGCCATATGAGTTGTACAGATAATCGTTAAAAGGAAAACGTTGGGCGTGAATCTTTTTAACTTCATCATAAATCATATTTTTAAACTCGACAAAATTCACCTTGTTTTTAGCCGAGATAAAAATGCAATCTGCCTGTTGCCCCATCCAGGTTTCTTTTAGATCATCGAGAGAATAATTTTCACGTTTTTTAGGCGTTAAATCATCTTCGTCCTTTGGTGTATACTCGTAGGCATCCACTTTGTTAAAAACAAGGATATTGGGCTTAACCGTTTTATCTATTTCACTTAGTGTTTTGTTCACCACTTCAATCTGTTGTTCAAAACCCGGGTGCGATACGTCAACCACATGCAATAAAATATCAGCTTCACGAACCTCGTCCAGTGTTGATTTAAAGGACTCCACCAGGTGGTGAGGTAGCTTGCGGATAAAACCAACAGTATCAGCTAATAAAAATGGAATATTGTCGACCACCACTTTGCGAACGGTTGTGTCCAGTGTTGCAAAGAGCTTATTCTCAGCAAAAACCTCCGATTTACTCAATACATTCATCAGGGTGCTTTTACCCACGTTGGTATAACCAACCAAAGCAACACGCACCAGCTTACCACGATTCTGACGTTGTGTGGCCATCTGTCGGTCAATCTTCTTCAGATCCACCTTTAGCTTGGCAATCTTATCGCGTATAATACGTCGGTCGGTTTCAATCTCTTTCTCACCCGGACCACGCATCCCAATACCACCTCGCTGACGCTCCAGGTGAGTCCACATGCGAGTTAATCGCGGTAATAAATATTGGTATTGCGCCAGCTCAACCTGTGTTTTGGCATGAGCTGTTTGTGCACGTCGGGCAAAAATATCCAGAATCAAATTGGTACGATCGAGCACCAATACTTTTAATTCGCGTTCGAGGTTACGCAATTGAGAGGGAGATAGTTCATCATCAAAAATGATGGTTTTCACCTCGTGCACTTTCATAAAGTCGATTATTTCCTGCAATTTACCGCGTCCTACAAATGTTTTAGGATCGGGCATGGTCAGGTTCTGAGTGAATCGTTCAAAAGGAATAGCTCCGGCTGTTTCGGCCAAAAAAGCTAACTCATCTAAATACTCATTCACTTGTTGCATTGATACTTCGGGTGTTTTAACCGCTACCAATACCACTTTCTCCAATTCCTTTTGTGATGAAGGATTCTCAATCATTGACTACTTCTTTATGTCCTTTTTTTCGAACGACAAATATAACGCAATTTTAGGGCAACAAAAAACCCCGCTATTGCGGGGTTTTTTATATTGTTACTGTAGTAATTACTACTGCAATACAAAGTTGATAGGCACAGTATAAGATACTTTTACTGCTTTACCCCTTTGTTTACCTGGTTTCCACGCTGGCATGGCATTTACCACACGAATCGCTTCTTTATCCAGGTTAGGGTCAACACCACGGGCAATTTTCACATCTGTTACTTTACCTTTAGTGTTAACAACGAAAGACACATAAACACGACCCTGGATACCGTTTTCCTGAGCAATTACAGGATACTTCACCGATTGTGCAATGTACTTACGCAACGCCTCTTCACCTCCCGGGAATTCAGGCATGTCTTCTACAATAAAGAAGACCGGTGCATCGTCAGACTCTTCTTCTTCCATGGCTAGGTCTGAGAAATCAATCTCAGTATCTTCTTCCATTTCAGTGTCTTCGATGTCTAATTCTTCGTCCAACTCCACGTCATCTTCTACGATGTTTAATACGTCAGCAACCTTTGGTGGTGGCGGTGGTGGTGGCGGTTTTACTTCTTCCTGCCTTGTGATAGGCATGATTTCTTCCTCGGCTTCAAGCTCTTCTACCATCTCAAACTGAGATGCATCCACATCGGTAGAGGTCCATTCAAAAGCAATCAAAACGATTCCTAATGTAATAACCAACCCGATCTGCATAAAGACGCTCTTCTTGTTCTCAAGATCTGCCTTCGGCGACTTTTTTACTTCCATAATAGATCAAAGTTTTGGTGCCTAAAGATAGCTATTATTACCAGTTATTCTCAATTCAAAAGAGGATTCTAATTCCCTCACCCAAATTTTGAGTGCATAAAAATAGAATTTTAAAATCAAATTCCATTCAAATTTCCATAGTTTTTATGGGAAGTGTCAAGTTAAGCGGTTTTAAAAATACTTAATTTGACAATAATCATCATTTGAGAGTTGATATTAATGTTGCAAGCATGGAAAAAACAATTATATTTGCATCGCAAAAATGACAAAGGGTCATGACGCAATATTAAAATGATGGGGGATTAGCTCAGTTGGCTAGAGCGTTTGACTGGCAGTCAAAAGGTCAGCGGTTCGATTCCGCTATTCTCCACTACAAGCCTTGTATCTATGGATGCAAGGCTTTTTTATTTCTAAAAACCCCAGCCATTATTTAAGGAGTGAATCAATGAAGATGGGAATCAGCTATTTTTGAAATAAATCAGTCATAAGTAATATGTATTACAAATATTGTTTTCTATATTTAAGCTTCTATTTCAGCAGAAAACAATATTACATTATGAATGTAGCTCAATCACCTTTTAGATATATTCTTGACGGACCAACCGGGGCAACCACCAGGATTGAAGATAAGAACATGCATTACTTCGCCGGGGTCGGTTATTTTCAATTGCAGAATCATCCCGATATGCTGAGGGCTTCCATTGAGGCTTTACAAAAATATGGTATTACTAGCGCCACTGCTCGTCCAGGTGTTGGAACCACAGATTTATTATTGGCTTTAGATAAAAAAATAGCGGAATATTTCGATACCGAAGATGCCGTTTATCTACCGTCGGGTTACCTGAGTAATATGGCTGGCATACAGGCCCTGAAAGCCATGAATAAGTTTGATGTGATTTTTATGGATGAGCTGGTGCACTACTGCAACAAAGAGGCAGCATTAATTGCTGGAGTTACTATCTATACTTTTAAAAATCGCGACCCGAAAGATCTAGAGGAACAAATTCAGTTGCACTTGAAGGCCAATGAAAAACCATTGATACTTAGTGATGGTATGTTTCCGGTCTGGGGTTGGATGGCTCCTGTACCGGAGTATTTAGCAATTGCGGAGAAATACGATGGTATAGTTTGGGTGGACGATGCACACCCGGTCGGTATTATTGGTGCTAACGGCCGTGGAACCTATGATTATTTCAGCCTGAAATCGGAACGTTTATTTATGGGAGCTACTCTATCTAAGGCATTCGGGGCATATGGTGGTTTTATCCTTGGTTCAGAGGAGTTTATTTACCACGTTAAACGCGGACATGTAATCGATGGCTCATCATCACCAGTGAGTGCGGCGGCAGGTGCAGCGCTGAAAGGGTTACAACTGGTGGAAGAGAATCCAGAATGGCGCAATAAAATTCGTCAAAATGCCCTTCGGGTAAAAGGAGGTTTGCGCTCGATTGGTATTGATGTTGAGAATAACGATTTCCCGATTACAACATTTAAGATTGGCGGAGCAGAGCAGATGCAAAAGATACATGCTGAACTGTTAAAAAGAAATATCTATATACAATATACCAAATACATAGGGGCAGGGCCTGAAGGGGTTTTACGTACTGTGATGTTTTCGACACACACGAATGAGCAGATTGATTGTTTAGTGGATAATTTGAAAGAGATTATTTAAAAGCTGGCGGGCTTTAAGTGTTAGTAACGAAAATCTTATGGCTTACAAACCTGAGTTTGACGTAAAAATAAGATACCGAAGCAATATCAATCAGCACTTAATTACTTTCACTTTACAATAACAGGAACCACTCCGGAAAGCGATTCCTGTTTTGCAATACTAGACTTTGCACGGTTCAAAGTCTATATTTTGGGGATAAATTAAAAAGTAAATGCTATTTCTAATTCAAATTGGTTCATTTCTAACTCAATGGTTTGATTCGGTACCATATTGCCTTGCATGGCTTGTTCAGGGTCGAAATCGAATGGATTGTAGCCTTTAACTGTTGCAGGTAAGGCATAGACCATTGCCAAATGAATGGCTTTGCCTGATTCGCCAAAACCTTTTGAACAACCTAATGAGATGTGATTTTCAATAACACCAGGTGCCAAAATATTAAACATCACTTCCGATTCAGGAATTGGCTGGTCGTTATGCGAAAACCCACCTCTGAATATCCAGCTGTTTTGGGTATCAAACTCAAGGCCTAATTTGTATACATTAATGTCATTCCATCCAAAACCGGAACCGTCGTCAGCGCCAAGAGGCACGTGGTTTGGGTTTGGAGTATAACTGCCATCTGGATTTTGAAATGCAGGTGGTAAAGCCATTGGGTCAATTGGATTGCCAATAGATGCCACATTAGAATAGTTAATGCGTTTGAAGTCAAACATAGCTGTTAGCTTATCGGTTACCTGATAAGCCACACCAACTGTCAGGTTCGATGGAATATCGAAACCACCTTGCTCAGCAAATAAACCGGCATACTCATCAAACTCACTCATTTTAATTTTGGGCTGATAGCTGGCGCCAACAGATAGCGCATCAGTTAAATGGCCCATATAACCAATTTTAAAGCCGATACCAAATGAGTTGTCATGTCCGTTGGCAGTTAATTTTTCAGGGTTGCTGGAAAAAGGTGCAAAATTTGATAATCCTGTTGCTTCAAAGTATTGGAAGGTACCAATAAGGCTGATACCAACGCTGTGTTTTTCACCTAGTTTACGAGAATAGGTTAAGTCCAGGAACATCTGGGCTAGATCAACGCCAGTCGCACCGTTACTACCAAAGGTCCCTACTGGTGTTCCATCAGGCATTATTGTAGGAGGGTAATCGGTATTCATACCTCCATTACCGAAAAGAGCGGCAGAGAAGCTGCTTTTTTCATTGATCATCCAGTTGGCTCCCATGCTAGGCATAATAAACCACTTCGAATCGCTTTCTACAGTTCCAGGCATTAAACCCATGGTTCCATCCATCATCGAAGGATTACCAGTGACGGTGTACTGTCGGTTGGGATTGAAAAAGCCAACGCCTACCTGGTATTGCTTCCCAAGAAACACGTTACCCGCCGGATTTCCGTTCATTAATGAATACTTATACCAGGCCACTCCTGCTCCGGCCAATCCTTTGTTTTGGGCACCATAGCCTACGCCGAAGTAACCATCTGTGGCCCATGTAATAGAGGGTATTAGTAGGCCGATTAATAATGCAATAATGTGTAATTTTTTCATAAAAATCAGATTTAAATATACAAGTGTATACATATTTTAACGTCTAAATATAGAAATATTTCAATAATTATATATTTAGATTCTTTTTAAACTACCTTCGTATTTTGTAAGTGCTATGTTAATAGTCTGTTACAAATGTTGGTGCTATAATTTTAAGTAAAAATAATTTGAGTGTTTGTGCCACCGCACATACCATAGAAGTCACCTACAGTCAGTACACCTGAAACATCTTCCCACAAATCATCTTGTTTCAACTTAAACATGTCCATGGCCAGTTTGCAGGCATATATTTCGCCGCCCCCCGCTGTAATCATCTCAAGAAATTCATCGACAGGAGGTATATCCAGTTTTTCCATCTGACTTTTCATCATAGTCGAAACACCAGCTTCAACACCAGGTAAAGCCCCTAATAGAGAAGGGAATGGTAAGCCACCTGGCATGCGCATGGCCGGATTTCCTATTGTTCCGGTATGCAGTTTATTCATTTGTTTTTTGGTAATGGCATCCAGTCCGAAAAAGGTAAAAAACACTTTGGCTTCAATACCTTCCATAACTGCTCCATTCGCTAAAACCAATGTGGCATAAACATCTTCAATAGTGCCTTTGGCACAAATGATACATACTTTTTGTAATGGATTTTCTTCTTTTGTCATAACTACCTGATTTTAGAATTAAACACAACTAACAGGCTTGGGGATACCTGCAATTTTTGATGAAAACTTTAATGGTCCACCCGGAAACAGTTTATATAGGCCTTTTATATCGACAATGCCCGATTTACCTACTTTGCGAATGGTTAATGCTTCTCCTTGCGCTTGTTTCTCGCGCAAAAACATAACTACTTCCATGTGTTTATCCGTAAGACTGATGCCAATTTCCTCGGCAATAGCCCTGGCGATGTCTTCGTTCCACTGAGAAGGGTCGGTCAGATAGCCTTCTTCTGTTACATCCACCATTTTATTTGCGATTTCTACTTGTGCCATAATGTTTAGATTTTAAATGTTAACTGATATTTATTTAGCTGATATATTTTTCATAAAAGTGACCATGAAGCCCATGGCTTTTTTCATTTCCGGCTTATTGATTTCGCGTATTAATTTGAATACCGAATACTCAGGTATATTTTCTATTTCCATGCTATTATAGGCTTTTAATGCATTATCCATGGCGTGCATCATTTCAGGCTGTGTCAGGCTTTTAACAGTATTAAGAATGGTTACGATATTATCGGCCAGTTTCGCCACATCCTCTTTTGAAAAAGCACTGACCACGTTATCGATAACCTTGCCAGTTTCGGCAAAAAACTCGAAGTAGCCTTTCTGTTCAAATTCATGCAGGCGCTTGGTAAGGTCGATGATAGATTCGCGTACCAATGGTCCGGCGTCTTTAGCAAAGTCTACCATGCTTTCGAACATGCTTAGCACCACTCCAATGTTTTCTACATTATGCAACAGGCGGATGCCCAGTTTCTTTATCTCGTCAATATCTATCTCTACCTGTTGATTTTCCAGCTCAACAACAGCTGTGTCGTACATGTCTTTCCCAACAATCTGAAGGTCAGAGAGCAGGTCTTCTACACTCTCGGTTTTTAGTTGTTGCTGGGTCACAATGTTGAGTACAATGTCCATCTTTTGGTTCAGCTGATTTACCTGTGCTTGTAAGTCTGTTTCGTTCATAACTCTCTTCTTTAATGATTAGAAAGTGACCCGTTTTTTACCCGCCATGGTCATATCAGCTTCTACCGGAAGTTCCTTACCTCTAAGTAGCATGTGCCAATAAATCCAGCGGAACATGATTTTACCATAGTGATTGATTTTCGTATTTTTCAAAAGCCCGAAGGGCCCAATGCCAGGTAATGGGAAGGTGCCTGGTAAAGGCTCTGTTTCGTAGTTAAAATCAATGAGAGCGCCCTTGCCATAACCGGTTTCAATATAACAGTTGGCATGACCATCAAACCTGGCTAGCAAAGGACGGTCTTCAATGGCACTCATCAGGTTTTCGAACAATATTTCTGCAGCAAAGTGGGCTACCGAGCCGGCTTTTGAAGTAGGTATATTAGCCGCATCGCCCAATACAAATATTTCCTTATAATCGCGTTGCTGAAGGGTGTGTTTGTCGGTATAGACAAAGTTAAGGTCGTCGCCCAAACCACTTCGTTCAACCATTTCATCACCCATATTAACCGGAACAATGGTGAGTGTATCAAAAGGCACTTCCTTTTCATCATACGATACCAGTATTTTCTTATCGTTATCAATGTGTTCGATATAAAAATCAGATACTACATTGATGTTTTTCTCTACCAATAGCTCGGCCAGCATTTTGGTAGCTATAGGTTTGGTAAAAACTCCCGGCATCGGCGTTATAATGGTAATGTCAACTTTATCTCGCATGCCTTTTTTAGTGAAGAATTCTTCGGCCAGAAAAACAAACTCTAAAGGAGCCACCGGACATTTGTAGGGCAACTCAGTAATCGCCATAACAAGTTTTCCCCCTTGCCACGTTTTAAAGTGCCTTTGCAAAGCCAGTGCTCCTTCAATGGTATAAAAATCAAAGATGTCTTTGTACCATAACTTATCTTTTAATCCAGGTGTTTCATCTGGTTTGGTTTGTGTACCCGTTGCAATAATCAGGTAATCGTAATGCAACACTTTCCCTTCATCGAGGTGTACCACCTTATTGGCTGCATCAATCTTATCAACACCTGTATACATCACGTTAACACCCACCGGAAAGAAACTGCTCTTAGGCTTTCTGACGTCATGCTCGGAGTAGATACCAAACGGGATAAACAAAAAACCGGGTTGGTAGTAATGAGTACGATGTCTGTCAACAATGGTTATGTCCCATGTGTCACGATCGAGTGCTTTACGAAGTTTATTGGCCATCATGGTTCCGGCCGTTCCTCCACCAAGTATAACTATTTTTTTCATAGATGTATTTTTAATGGTGTTAATACGAAATGAGTTATTGTTTTATTCTATAGTTTGTAATTAGCCCCTTTTGTATTACTTTGGAATTCAATTTACTTAGAGCTGGTTTTATTCGGTATCTTGAGTGCGGTAATAATTATCAGTTTATGATATATATCAGTTGACCCGATTGATAAAAAACTTGTAAATAGAATCAGATATGGCTATTGAATGTAGTTGCGATGAATGCGAGTTAAAGGAGCTTTTTTTTCAGAATATTTCAGCAAGTGAAATGGAGAGCTTGTGTCAAAGTCGTGTTGAGCAGAATTATGACAAAGGTGATTACATAATTGAACAGGGTAAGCCAGTGGAAGAGTTTATTTACCTGAAAAGAGGATTAGTAAAACTATTTATTACCAATGCTAACGATAAAGAACAAATACTTTCGTTTGCCAAACCTTTTGATTTTGTTAGCCTGCTAAGTATTCTTTCAAAGAAGCATCACAGTTATTCGGTAATGGCCATTGAGGATTCAACCACCTGCAATATTTCAATCCGAGATGTCAAACGTATTATTCGTGAAAATGGCAAATTTGCCATGAGTATACTCGAAAAGATGAGTATGGTGAGTGATAATGTTATTGATGAATCTTTGGCCATCAGACGCCGTAATCTTAGAGGTCGTGTGGCTTATGTGTTACTTCATTTTTATCGTGATATCTACAAAACTGAAGCATTTGAATTGCCTGTGAGTCGTAAAGAAATAGCCGAATATATAGGAATGACCACGGAGAATGTGATTCGAGCGTTAACAGAATTCAGAAAAGATGGAATTATCAAGATATTCGGGAAAGTCATCGAAATCATTGACGAGCATAAGTTGCAGCAGATTTCGGAGCATGGATAAAATCTTATTTATATAGAAAATCGTGTATCTATAGTTATTGTATAAATCTACACTTAAGTTCTCAATGCAATATTGTGGCATTAACGCAAATTGTTGATAGTTGAGCAGTATTGACAATTATTCTCAGTTTTAGCAAAGCTTACTTTGAACTCTATCCTTAATAAGGAAACAATTAGGAGTAGATATGTCGCTTTATTCAGAAGAAAACCTATACTTTTATTTCACATTATTAACTAAAAATGTTGAAATATGATGAAGTGGTTTGTATTCGGCTTAATAAGTATGTTTGTTGGAATGGCCAATGCTCAGAATACCGGCTGGGAAACCTACTATGAGCAATCCAATTGTTTGGAAACACCCCGTTATACATCAACCATAGATTATTGTGAAAAACTAGCGGCAGCTTCTGAATATATCGACTACACCAGTTTCGGAAAAAGTGCGCAGGGACGTGATTTACCATTGCTGATTGTTGACAGAAACCAGAATTTCACACCTGAGCGAGTTAAAGCATCCGGTAACACAGTATTGCTAATAGAAGCCTGCATTCATCCAGGTGAATCAGAAGGCAAAGATGCCGGTTTAATGTTCTTACGTGATGTCTTTATTCATCAGGAATATCCCGATCTTCTTAAAAATACAACCCTGCTTTTTATTCCCATTTTTAATACCGATGGACACGAGCGTTTTAGTGCCTATAGCCGTATTAATCAGAATGGCCCCAAAGAGATGGGGTGGCGCACTACCGCCGAAAATTATAATTTAAACAGGGATTTTATAAAGGCCGATGCTTTGGAAATGCAACAGTGGCTGGCCTTATTTAATCAATGGTTGCCTGATATGTTTATTGATATACATACTACGGATGGTGCCGACTACCAATATTCACTGACGTATGGTATGCACATCATGGGCGATATGAACCCGGAACAAACAAGCTGGCAAAATCAGTACCTTACGACCATCGAAGGGCAGCTTAAAAAGGATGACATATTGATGTTTCCCTATGTTTCATTCAGAAGATGGCATGATCCAAGGAGTGGCTTAATCCGACAAACATCGTCACCACGTTATTCAACCGGTTACCTGGCCAATCAAAATCGACCAGCACTGCTGGTTGAAACCCATATGCTGAAAGATTATAAAACCAGGGTAGATGCTACCTATCATTTGCTTAGGTATACTGTAGAATACACCGATGCACAGTATCAAACGCTTAAAGCGATGAACGAGTACGCCGATAAAGAGGCGAAGGAGCTGGCAGGAAAGGAGTTTGTTCTGAGTTATTATACTTCGCAGAAAGATAGCAGTATGACACTTTTTAAAGGGGTGGAGTATGATATTGTACATAGCGACTTAACCGAAGGTGATTGGGTGCAGTTCAGCGATATGCCTAAAGACTACCAGTTGGTTTTGTTCGATAGGTTGATGGAAGATAAAACAGCCAATTTACCCGATGCCTATATTATTCCGGTGGAATGGTACCATGTTATTAACCGGCTTAAAATGCATGGCGTCCATTATACCACCTTGAATGAAGCCCAAACCTTTGCTATTAAAACCTACAAATTTAGAGATGTGACGTTTGCCAATCGTCCATATGAAGGACGGCAGATGGTGGAAAGTTTTGAAATGGATGAGTTAAGTATGACCAAAACCTTTTCGGCAGGTTCTGTTATCGTGCCGGTTAACCAGCGAACGGCTAAAATTATAGCTCACTTGCTCGAGCCAGATGGTCCTGATTCATTTGTGCGATGGGGCTTTTTTAACGCCATCTTTGAGCGCAAAGAGTATGTTGAGACCTATGTGATGGAGAAAATGGCTCGTGAAATGATTAAGGAAAATCCGCAGCTGCTTAAAGATTATCAGCAAGCAGTGAAGGAACAGCCTGATGTGTACAATAATCAATGGGCCAAAGTGTTTTGGTTTTATGAGCGAACACCGTATTACGACCAACTAAAGAATGTGTATCCGGTAGGCAAGTTATATGGAGATCAAAAATAGTGTTTCGCGCAAAGACCGCTAATATTTTCGCAAATGAAGCAAAGTATAGAGTATTGTTTTTTTCACAGCTTTGTGTTCTTTGCGATTTTTTTACTTTCCGCACTTCGCGAGAAACACTAATGGTTTTGATATTTTCTTAGTTAGTGTCTTCTGATAATTGTTATACCACAATTATTTCATCGTTTTTACCAGTGATCACTTTACCACCATTGGCAGTAATTTCAAAAGTGTTTTCAATACCCACCATGCCAATGCCTTTAATGCCAATTTTTGGTTCAAGAGCCATGGTCATACCTTCCTGAAGAGCTTGGTCAAAACCTCTGGCAATGGCCGGATATTCGTCGATAGCCAGACCGATACCATGACCAAGGAAGACCACTTTGTTCTTGCCTAAGCCCATAAAACCATCGGCCCAGGGTGATGCAGCCACGCGTTGCTGACATTCGGCCCATATTTGGCTTGGAATAGCACCGGGCTTTAGTTGTTCGGCAAAATAGTTTTGAGTCTCTACACAAAAGTCAAAGGCATGCTGAATATTAGCTGGTATATCACTCTTCTTACCACGCCAATAGGTATGTGTTTTATCGGTGTGGTAGCCATGCAGATTAAAGCAGTTATCAATAATCATGGGTGTATTTTTCTCCCATTTAATGTTCTTATTACCCATGTACGGAACAGCCGGGTGTAAGCCGTATGCACCGTTGGGGCCATTGAAAGCACTTGGAAAGTTACCACTATCACCAATGGATACGAGGCCTGCGAATAGCTCTTCACCAAAAGATTCTAAACGTAGAATGCCATTATGGCCTTCCTGATAATAAAGTTCTAATAGCTTATGTGCGACCTCCAACTCACTAATGCCCTCGTGCAAATGCTCAGGTAACAAGTCGTTCATGCACTTGTGGTGACGTGCGCCTGCATCGCGCATAATTTGTAATTCTGATTCAGATTTTAGAGCACGAGTCATGGCGAGCAGATGGTCTCCCGGTATAAACTGCGTGTTCGGAAGACTTTTGGTTAATCGGGCCGACAGTGACCAGTTTAAGCCATTCATTTCAGCTGCAATGCAGGAGGGTATTTTCATTCCTCTATCCAGAAAAGTAGCCGGGATGTTTTTGTAGGAGCTAAATGTTACAATAGCATCTAATGCCGACTCGTACTTAGCACGCTCTTCTCCTTTTCTGATAAACAAAATGGATTGACCATCTTTGGGAATCCAGAGCACACCTACATTCATGGTGCCGGTGAAGTAGTAAATGTTAAGACGTGAAAAAATAAAAGCACCATCAGTTTGTGGCATATGCTCCTGCATCAACTTTTGAAACCGTTGTTGTCTCAAAGCGATTTCTTCTGCGTTTTTAGTCATTACTTTGTATTTGATTTTAGAAGGAGCAAAGCTATTGATTTTCGTGAGGGAGACAAAGTTGGCAATGGTTGTCCAATGCGTTGTTAATTGCTGCTCTATGCCGCGTAAATGCCAGATTAGAAACGTATTATTGCAATTGGTTATAATTTATTGGTGGTATTAAAAGCATCTAAAATTTTAGTTCTTTCATAATGCTATCCAATTGTTGCCAGCTTTTACCCTTGCTATAGTTCGCCGCTTCTTTAGGCGAAAAGTCCATAAAAAACAATTGATATAGCCCCAGTCGTTTGATGCGTTTTCTTAGGATGGCTTTCTTCTTATTTTCTTCAGCAATCATGGCGGCATATAATACACTTAGCCATTGTTCTACAATTGCCGCATCATTCCATTTGTAGGACGAAACAATGTTGTCAATCAGTTTAATAACCGAAGAGTCGACCTGCGTAGTAGTTGATTCGTATATTTTTAAGAAG
>NZ_JAFMVC010000039.1 GCF_025499605.1 Carboxylicivirga litoralis
TATTAAGATGCAATAGTTTGATGTGTTTACTTAGTACTTTAAATGCCTTAATTATCTTCCTATCTTCTAATAATGGTATAAAACTATTTTTAAAAACAAATCTACTATAAGCTTTGGGTGTTAAATACTTTTTGTACTTCATTACAAATTGTAAACTAAAATCCCATGTCCCACCTTTAGCTTTAGGATTATTGGTTTCCCAATGTACAATAACATTCGCTTTGGGTACAAATCCTATCTTAAGACCTTGTGCTTCGGCTCGTAATAAAAAATCATAATCCTGATGACGTCGAAGCTGCTCATTAAACAATACTTGTTTAGCAACTTCACTTTTAACAACAAGGGTAGGGGTGAACATTAATCCACCATCAACAAAAAGATAATCTGAAATGGACTGAGAGTATTTAATCCCTTGTATCGGCATTATTTCGTCCTTATATTTCGACTTTACAGTAGCTTGGGTATAGACTAAGTCTTTATTATTTTCTTTAAGCACTTTCAAAGCATCTTCCAGATGGTTAGGCAACCATTCGTCATCTGCGTCCAAAAAGGCAATATATTCTCCAATGCTATTTTTTATTCCCGTGTTACGCGCTGCTGCACCGTTTTTGTTGTAAGTATGAGAAATAGTTTTAATTCGTTTATCATTAAATAACTGTATAATCCCTAAGGCTTTCTTCCAGTCAGGTGAACAATCGTTAATAATAATTAATTCATAAAAAGAATAGGTTTGATTTATAACACTAAGAATCGTTCGTTCAATTTGATTACAGTTCTTATAGTATGGGATAATAATACTAATCATCAATGGTTTCATTAAGTTTCGTAAAGAATATATCAGCAAATGATGCCTTAGGGCTATTTTTGCTCTTTATATATCTGTGGATATACTGACTTCTTTTTTTTTGATTCATCATATTGGGTAATCTTAGTTTTGTTGAAAACACAGATATATTATTTATTCTCGTTTTTCTATTAAAAACCTCCTGATTGTAGTTAATTTTAGCACCCAGATATTTTGGAATTTTGAAAGTTAACATGGGTTTGTTTAATAATATACCAAATTCCAAAGCTCCAGAATAATGTCCGAATACTACTTTTGCTTCATTTATAAGCTTAAAGGTTTTCCCTTTAACCAAGGTTGCTTTTGGAAACAACTTTTTATATTTATCAATATCTGATGTTGGGTGCAAGGCTATAGTAATAGGCAGCTTATATTTGAAGGAATATCGCAATAAGAGCTTATAGACATCCTGATAGTATTTTGAAAAAGACTCTTTCTTAATTGAAAACCATTTAAAATCAGGGTGCTCACTAAAATTTTGGTCAATATATACGATTGATTTATTAGTACTTAACCTACTAATCGTGTAGTTAGTTTCATAAATATGTGAGTGAATAGGCCAAATATCTTTATGGCCCATTGATTTTAGCAACTTTTCTTTATAAGCCGCCTCTACAATCATACTATCAGGTAAATATTTTGGCTTACTAAAAAATGATTTTAAATAATTATAATATAAGGAAGAATAACTTGGTTTATTTACAGGTAATAGGTTTAATGTAATTGTGTGTAGTTTTTTTGATTTTAAATATTTAATTATTTCCTGTTGCTCAGCAAGTATCCAACCCGCAATAATGGCATACGAGTGACAATTATCTGTTTGGAAGAAAAGCTTATTTAAATCATCAAATTTGTCGATGTCATAATATTCAATGATGTTATCTGATATCTTTTCCATTTTAAAATCTTGAGGTATACTGTGATAAAGCTTTGTCGTATCAATGAAAATCATAGATATATACCTTTTTTTTAGTTCCTCAATACTTATTAGGTTGAGGATTTTTTCTGGCTGGAGGCGTGTGCCAAATACATATATGGTTTGTTTACTCATTAATACCCTTTTTCAACTTTAAGACTTTAAATTAGACTTATTCATATCTATTATGGCTAACTTATAGAATTGAGCAATAATATTGCTTTATCATAATAATAAAGTGCTTAATTTACTTCACTTAATAATAACTCCTTATTAAAACTATCGTATATCTCATTTTTCGATATTTTAGATTCCCCAACATTGTTTAATTTCGGTATTTCCCCCAAAGATATATGTTTAGCTATTCCTGTTTCGATAATTGATTCCGCATAATTTTCAAAATTATCTGCTTTGATACAGTAGCATGGAATATTATTATCGAATGCTTCAAAGAGGGTAGTAGAATACGAACTGATTAATATATTAGTTATTTCAAATAACTGTGCAATGGGTTTAGTTGTAATTAGGATTTTATCTTTAATCTCAAGCGATTTATATAGTGCAGAATGCTCTAGTGGGTGTGGTTTAATAATCAACATCAAATTATTTTCGATTACTTTGCGCTTTATACTTTTTATATATTTAATGAAAGAATTATGTAAGTTATATTGCGTTGTTACAAGTATTACTATTGTATTTTTATTTTCTATTTTAATGTCCTTATTAAGCTTTGGACCTTTATTGTTATTAAATGTACTTTTACCCAAAACTTTAATCTGATGCTCAGAGTACTCGCTGCCTTTTAGGAGGAATTTTTTCCAATATGAACCATAAGCCAGGAAAATATCAGGGAATAAATAGCCATGCTTTTTTTCCGTTTCAGGCAGATTAAAAACATATGGCACACTTTCTTTAATAATTAATCCATGCTGTAGTTCAATCACTTTAATGTTATATTTTTTTGCCGCAGCAATTAAACCCTCTTTTCCAAAATTATTTATAATTATTAGCGACTTAAAATTACCTGATGAAAAAAAGTTATCCCAACATTTATAGTCTAAAAAGAATATCTGTAGGCTATATTTTATATTTTTTAAATCGGCTTTGCTGTATATTTTTAAGCGTTTAGTTTCTTTATAGATATGTTTAAGTCTTTTAACTAGGATTAATTGTGATTTATCGAGTCGCTGCCTACTGAATGTAGTTGTTATGAACTGTAGATTGTAATCATATTCAAAACTATTGTTTCCTGCATTTATATGAAGTACTCTATCATTTCCGATAATAGATTTAATGTTGTCAAAATGTAATGAGCGTTCTTTCATATCAGAATCATATTCAGATCTTCCAATATCTAATAATAAAACTTCTTTTTCGTTAGTTTTTTGTATAATCTCTTCTTTTGATTTTGAAAATATTACTTGCTTTGCAAATTCCACTAAAGAATATATTAAGCTCGGCCATAACAAATAACACCTTATTGTATTCTTTTGCCCAAACTTATATATAAGTCCACGTAGTATTACTTTTGTCAAATTAAAATTTTCGCAATTGAATATAGAAAAATCTTGTATGGAAGATAAAAATCTTTCTTTAATTATGTATGGTACATTAACTTTATTAGCTTTCATTTATTGCCTAACAATATTTTACGGTTTATCAACACTAATGCATTATATTGTTTCGATAGGTTTGTTTAGTAGTTTTAACTAACCATTTAATCATATGTTTATCTGTCAGTAGTAATTGTAACATGATTCAATAGAATCGTTTATAAACCTAGAAAATTTATCCGCACCAGAACAGTTAAGATGTGTTATATCTGTAAAATCATTTGACGTAAATAATCCAGTGCTACTGTAATTATAATAATCAATGTAATCCGCACTAAAACTTTTTATGTAATTTTCAAATTCTTTGATCACGTCTTCATTATATAACATTATCTCTTCAGCTTGTAGAGGTGGCATTACTAAGAATACATTTACATTTCGCTCCTTACACAACTCAATTATTTGACTAAAATATTTCTCTTGTATTAATAGGCGTTTTGGATCTCTTGTCAATTTGGCCTTTTGCATATTAGGTATTGGCATTAAATATTGACCATTTCCTTTCAAGGTTGTTTTCTTTGATGTTTCATTTTTCTGGATTATTTCTTTGGAAGCTCTGTATATTGTAAGAAACTTATTGATACCTCTTATATTTTCGTATTCATAAAAATAGTTAAATGAATAATCATAATCCTTGAGATACTCTTTCCCTAGATGTTTTCCGTAAGCATAATTTCTGTTTTCAGATATAAATGAGAACTGAAAATAGTCAACCCCTAGTATTATGTTTTTAATATTTTTCTTACAATTTAGTATGTATTTAAGCTTATAGTATATTTGATTATAACTATCGTTATCATGTGCAAAATTATATGAAGGGCTACAGCATAAATCAGGATTTATTCCTCGATAGATTCTTGAATTACCAAGGATTAAGGTAGTATAATCTCTTTCTAGTGCATTTTTAAAGCTCTGGTCTATTTGTTGTTGAGTATTGGGGCCAAGATATTCTCTTAAAACTGAATTGCCGCCTTTAGTATATATCCAAATTAAGCTTATCAATATTATTATAAATATGAATGTATTAAATATGAATTTTTTCATCTGCTTCAAACTAAATTACTAATTTTTAGACTTCGTATTAGCAATTATTAAAGGTTACATAATTTTAAAATTGAAAATAGATAAAAGATTGTGTCTGATTAACGGTAAATATAAAAATTAGTAAAGCTATGCATATATAAATTAATCTCCTGCTCAATACATTAAGTGATGTAATGTATTCAAAACCATAATCATGTCTAAATATAAACCAATCAAATATTAAGCATAAACAAATTAAATATATATATATAGGTTGGAAATAGAAGAAGTTATCCGGCATAAATGAGTTTGAAACTATATTGTTCAGATACGAAAAGGCTTCAGTTATATTTTCTGCCCTAAAGAAAATCCAGGCCAAACAGGTTAATGCAAATGTAAAACCCATTTGTACTAACTCTTTGATACTTGGTAACCATTTGTTTTCTGCAACAGTACCAATATTTTTGCGGTTATAACCTGTCAGCAATAGCGGAATAAAATAGATGGCATTGATTGCACCCCAAGCCAGGAAAGTCCAGTTTGCTCCATGCCAGAAACCACTCACGAGGAAAATAATAAATGTGTTCCGAATAGCTCTTTGAGTATTCACCCTGCTCCCACCAAGTGGGATGTATAAGTAATCGCGAAACCAGGTACTGAGAGAGATGTGCCAGCGGCGCCAAAATTCGGCCATGTCCCTGGAAAAATAGGGCGTTCGGAAGTTAGTCATCAGGTTGAAACCAAACAGCCTGGCAGTACCAATGGCAATGTCGGAATAACCCGAGAAGTCGCCATAAATCTGGAAAGCAAAATAGATACTACCCATAATCAATACAGAGCCTGGTAATGTTTCATGGTTGTCAAATATTTGATCGACCATTACTGCACAATTGTCAGCTATTACCATTTTTTTAAACAGCCCCCAAAGTATTTGGCGCATCCCAGTTGCACCCTGTTGGTAGGAAAATTCTCTTTTCTTATAAAATTGAGGAAGTAAATTGGTAGCTCGTTCAATTGGGCCGGCCACCAGTTGGGGAAAGAAGCTTACATAGGCAAAAAAGGCAATAATATCTTTGGTTGATTTTAGCTTGTTTCGATAAATATCGATGGAATAGCTCATGGTTTGGAAAGTATAGAAGCTAATTCCAACAGGTAGCACTACATTTAAAGTGAGTGGGTTTATGGTATAACCAATTTGTTCAAAACCATCGGCCAATGACTGAGAAAAGAAATTAAAGTATTTAAAGACACCTAAAAAGCCCAAGTTAGTAATCAGGCTAATGGTCAAGAAGAGGCGTCGAGTGTGTCGCTTTTCACTATGCTCTATCTGAATTCCTGCAATGTAATCCACCAAGGAGCTAAAAGCTATCAGGGATAAAAATCGCCAATCCCACCAACCATAAAAAATATAAGATACTATTAATAAAAAGAAGTTTTGAGCCCGAATGTTTCTGTTAAAAACAAACCAATACAATATAAAAACTATCGGAAGAAATAGGGCATATTCGAACGAATTAAACAGCATAAGTAGCTATACGAATTATTTATTTGTATGAATATTTTTTCTCAGCTCTATCCCAGTCTTGTTCATTGTCGATATCAATGGAGTCTTCAGCTGTCATCGTGTACTTTTTTATTTGATTTGAATTCCAGGGCTTACTAAGGTTAAGGTTAAGGTTTAGATTAAGGATGTAGATGGCCCCATTCAATTCATATATAGGGGGGCAATCTTGTCTACGAGTAAAACTGGCTTGTTTTGATTGATGTATAAAACCATTGTCATCCTCTTCAAAAAGTGTAAAATAAGGATTGGATTTAGTTTCCTTTACCGACACCACCATTTCAGTATTTTTATCCATTAGTTTGAATGCTTCATTTATGTGCAGCCCTGTGCGAAAAGGCGAAGTAGGCTGAAGTAAAATAATTTTACTATATACTTTTCCATTCGCTCTATACCAATCGATGGCATGCTTTACCACATCCCAGGTATTGGCAGTATCAGTAGCCAGTTCTGCCGGTCTGATAAATGGCACTTTTATGCCAGTTTGCTCTGCTACTTTAATGATTTCTTTATCATCTGTTGTTACACAGATATGTTCTTTATCGGTTACATCTAGTGCCGCTTCAATGGTATAATGTATTAGGGGTTTACCATTGAGAGGCTTTATATTTTTACCTGGTAATCCTTTAGAGCCACCACGAGCAGGAATTATGACGAGTGTATCTTTTATTGATTGCATAAAATGAGTTTTAGGCTTAGCTTAAGGTTAAACTTAATGTTTGAGGTGTTTAATAATCTCTTTTGCCTTGGCATACTCATCATGTCGGCCAATATCAATCCAATAACCAGTTATTGGATTATCAACTACTTTACCACCAGATTTTATCGTATCGTCAATTAAGTCGGTGGCATTATAAAATGTTTCGTTTGGAATATTGTTACTTAATTCTGTATTCATTAAATAAATCCCCGCATTGGCATAATGCGTCTGGCTGGGTTTTTCTTTCAGTCCTATTATTTGACCATTCTCTCGTAGCATAATACCAAAAGGTATATTGACAGTATACGGGATAGAAGCGACTGATAGTTCAGCATTTTGTTCCAGGTGATTAATATATAAATCCTCAAAGTCAATATCTGTAAATAAATCGGAGTTCATCACCAGTATGTATGGATTCCAAAACTCCTCAACTTGACTGAGAGCACCAATAGTCCCTAAAAATTTATTTTCTTTGATATAGTGGATGTTAACCCCTTTGCTACTGCCATCACCAAAGTAATCGATTATTTGATCTGCCAGGTAATTCACCGATATATAGATGTTTTCAATCCCAAATGAGATAAGCCGATCAATATTGTGTTCAATAATGGGTTTATCGCCCAATGGTAACATGGGTTTGGGTGTCTTGTCCGTTAGTGGACGAAGTCGTTCGCCTTTACCGCCGGCCATAATAACGGCATCAACGGGTAAGATGGTTTTTGTCTTTTTTAAGTCAATAACCCGATATATCTTACCATCCTCTTTCAATACCGGCAACAATCCAATACCCAATTTTTTGATACGGTTTATTTCTTGTGGGTCCATTTGACGGGTGATGGCATGAAAAGATTGTTTCATAAAGGCTGCTACGTTGTCCTGTGTGTTTCTGCCGGCCAGGAAGCCTCTGCGAATATCCCCATCCGTTAAGGTGCCTACCATCTGATTGGATTCGTTTACCACAAACAGGGTGAGGTTTTCCGGAACATGATTGAGGAGCTCAAAGGCTTTGAGGATATTTTCGTTTTGATTGATGATATGTTGTTGGAAATTCTTCATGTTTTCTTTTTGTCCACGAATTGCACTAATTACTCGAATTAAGAAAATGAATATTTGTGATCATCCGTGTAATTAGTGGATCACATTTTTTTTAATATTTCAATGATTTTATCAACAGCACCACCCTGGTCGTAAGGATTTTTACCTTTAAACGAACCTTGGTTTTCAATCCATGTTGCTGCTTCCAGTATTTCCTTTTTGATAATAGGCGTATGGATCACATTACTTCCGCAAGCTCTGCCTTTTTGACGGTCACCAATATTTATAACTCTTTTGCCAAAGCTGGCTGCTTCAATGATGCCACTGGAGGTATTGCCCAAAAGAAAGCTACAGTGTTTCATGCACGAGAAATAGCCCAATGTGCCAAAGTTCTCTACACAAATCACTTTGTGATTGCTTAATTCAGGCAGCTCAAGAAAAGCCTGTCTTATTTGGGTACCGTTGGTATCGGCATTTGGCAGGGTAATAACAATCTGGTAGCGTCTTGAAAGTTCCAGTAAGGTGTCAGCCATTGTAGTGGCATAAGCTTCATTGCTATCTGCGCCAACGGTCTCAGGATGAAACGTACACAATACTGTCGGTAATTCCAGGTTAATTTTAAAACGCTCTTTAAACGCGTTTATTGAGAGTAATTTTAATTCATTCAGGTTATCGAGGCTCAATGCTCCAACCACATGGATATTATCCTTTGACTCGGTTAATTCAGCAACTCTTAGTGCATATTCTTCGGTGGCGGTGAAGTGCAATGAGCTGGCCAGAGTGATACTGTGCCGGAATACATTGTCTATCGCCCCCAAGGTTCGTTCACCTCCATGGATATGAGCAAACTTTACCCCATAAGGCACGCCTGCTGTTACAGCCGCAAACATCTCATAGCGATCGCCAAGGCAAAGTACCTGGTCAAACTGATAATGCTGCCAAAACTCAGCAAATTTCAATGAAGTCAAGCTTATGGCTGTGGCCACGGCATTAGCCGAATCGCTCGCCAATATGGACTCTATCCGGTGGTTAACCTCAAAGCCATCTTCTATGATCTGATCCACCGTATGACCATAAAAAGGGGAGAGGTGTGTGCCAAAAGCAATAATCGTTAGCCGGACACTATTTATATTACTTAAGCCTTTTAACAATGGTCTGTAAATGCCATAGTCTGCTCTTGAACTGGTTAAAACCGCTATGTTCATTTTAAATCCTCCCATTGCAAAAGACTACCCTGGTCAATAGATCTTTTTGTTTTCTTGCCAATAACATCATACATCCGCATTGGAGAAATCCCATCACCCGGTCGCTTCATTTCAAGGTCACCTGCAGTCAATATATGTCCTTCGCATAAATCAGATCTTAAATGTATTGATTTTCTGGCAATGGCTTTGTTTTTTAGTTCTGAGGGAGTAGGTGCCTTATTACCTGTACCGAGTGCCCTTTCAATGTTACGAATGCCTTTAACCATATTTTTAAATTCCTCAGGCTCCAATGATGCTTTATGATCTGGTCCTGGCAAACTATTATCCAACGTAAAATGCTTTTCAATAACTGTAGCACCCAATGCCACTGAAGCAATGGGCACTTCAATGCCTTTTGTATGATCGCTGTACCCCACTTTACATCCAAAGCTTTGAGCCAGGTCATGCAAAGCTTTCAAGTTTACTTCTTCCATTGGAGTTGGATACTCCGTCGTACAGTGTAAGACTGTAATCTCATCCTTACTTTTTCCTTTGCTTGTCAGCACTTCTATAGCATCGTTTATTTCCTCCTTAGTAGCCATACCTGAGGATAAAATTAGAGGTTGAGATTGAGATGCCATAAACTCTAAATAGGGGAGATTGGTCAACTCGCCTGATGGAATTTTCCACAGTTCCATACCCATTGAATTCAGGAAGTTAAGACTATCATGATCAAAACCAGTGGATAAAAACTTAATATTGTATTTGATACAATGTTCTTTTAATAAGAGATGCTCATCATCAGAAAGCTCAAGGCGCTTCAACATATCGTACTGACTTTCAGATTTACCGGTATTTTGTTTTTGGTATTCTGCTTGTTCAGCTTCCCTGGAAACAAGTTGATCAGCTTTAAAGGTCTGAAATTTCACAAAGTCAGCCCCACAGTCAGCAGCAACTTCAATGAGTTGCTTAGCCAGTTCTATATCACCATTGTGGTTAACGCCAGCTTCGGCAATGATTATTGTATGCATGGTTTAAGTTTGAGACTAAGTTTAGGTTGAGTTATCAGCGAATATAGATGCCTGCTTTGTTGATATTTTTAAATACTGTACTGCCAGCAGGTACTATGACATTAGAGACAATCGATACATTATTGGCGATGGTAGAACCGCTGCCAATAAAACATTCATCTTGCACCTGTACCTGTCCGTTTAGTTTAGCGCCAGTAGAAATATGATTGTGATTGCCAACTATGGCTTCATGCTCAATTAATGCTTTGCTGTTAAAAATATTGTTACTACCAATCTGTGCTTCAGCATTCACCAGCACATGGTGCATAACTATCGTTCCTTCATCAATTGTTGCTGACTGACTGACATAAGCCAATGGCGATATGATGACAGGCAGGTTAAATCCTATCTGTTTTAGTTTTGTAAATAGTTTTATCCTCAGCTTAGCAGATCGTATCTGTCCGACTGTAATTAATGCATGCTTATATTTCTTAAATAATTCAGGCAGTTCATCATCACAACCAATAACCCGATAGCCCATCACCGTTTTACCAAGCTTATCCTTTTGATCAATGATACCCGCTATTTCAAAGCGGCCTTCCTGCTCAATAACATCAATACAGGCCTTACAATGACCACCACCACCGATTAGTAAAAGTTTCTCCATTTCTAAGTTTACCGTTGAGGCTAAGATTAAAGTTGAGACTTCTTAACCTCAACCTTATTCTTAGTTTATATTACACTACTTGGTATATTAACAATTCTATCTTCCAGCCATTGGGCATTGGTCTGTTCATCTCGAAAGCAGTCTGCATACATTGGCATTTTATAGAGTAATGTCCAGATTGGACGACACATCACACCTTCTTTATTTAATAGTTTAAGCACCTTGTCTCTTTCATCACGGTTTTTTAAACATATGGCATTCAGCCAGTAATTAGATTTTGTGTTTCCAGGTTCTTTTATAAAATCTAGTTCATGATTTTGACAGAATTGTTCCAACTTATTGGCCCAGTTTCTCTTATTGATGACAAAATCCTTTAAATTTTCTAATTGAGCACAGGCTAAAGCTGCATTTAGGTTGGGCATTCTATAATTATAACCCACCATATCATGCGTATATTCATAAGGGTGGGGCACTTTAGCTGTTGTGGTAATGTGCTTGGCTATCCTGGCCAGTTTCTCATCGTTGGTAACAATAGCACCACCGCCTCCACAGGTCACTGTTTTATTACCATTAAAACTAAAAGCTCCCAAAATACCTCTGGTACCAGTGTGTTCGTTTTTATAATAACTGCCAAGCGATTCAGCCGCATCTTCAACCACCGGTATATTATAACGATTAGCTATTTCAATAATGTCGTCTAGTTCTACCGGATGACCAAAAGTATGCATGGGTACTATGGCAGCAATTCTACGACCAGTGATCTTATTGAATGGCTGAGACTGAGTATTAGATTGAGAACTCCCTGCCTTAACCTCTTTTAATTCTACATTTTTTTTCAGCCAAAGCTCAAGTGTCACTGGTGATAAACCCATTGTATGCCTGTCAACATCCAAAAATACCGGTCTGGCTCCAGTGTAATTGATGGCATTGGCCGTAGCGATAAAGGATAATGCCTGGGTAATGACTTCATCACCTTTCTCTACACCTGCTAACTGCAGTGCCACATGAAGCGCCGATGTACCATTAACTGTGGCAATAGCATACTTAGCTCCAGTGATATCGCACATCATCTGTTCAAAGCGATTAACATATTCCCCTACAGAAGACACAAAAGTGGAATCTATGGCATCGGCCACATAGGCTTTTTCATTGCCTGAGAAACGTGGCTCATGAAGTGGAATAAATGCCTCAGGGGTAGAGTAGGCATTCCTGATAAATTTTATTAGTTGATGGTATTTGTCCATTATATGAGGTTGAGACTGAGGTTTAGGTTGAGAAGTACTTTGGAATTTCTTAACCTTATTCTTTGTTTTTACATTTTTGAATCTAAGTACTTACCCGTTTCTTTATGACCAAAATCGGGTATCATCTGATGAAATAAGTCAACGATCGCTTCCTTGCTCCATCGTTTACTATCCTTCATTTGCTTGATTTGACTGGTAAATAGTTCCAGTTTATCATTCGCATAACTCAGCTCATTCTTAATGATTCCAAGGTTTTCAAAACGTTCCATATCAAGCACTTCATTATCGGTATAAAACTCCTCAAAATCCTTTTCCCCGGTGGTATCACTTGGGGTGAATAAACACGGCCATTGTCCTTTAGCCGGTAAGCTATCAACCAGTTGGCGTGCTTCATCTTCCGATTCGCATAAATATGGTTCATAACCTAGTTCTTTTAGGTATTTCACCGCTATATCGGCAAAGGTGATCAAGTGTAAGTCTTCACTTAATTTAGGAAAGAATACATCCCTGTTCTCACCAAAAATGCAGGACATCAAACAGAGTTCTCCTGATTCCTGTGGCGTCACAAAGTAACGTTTAATGTCTTTTGGAGCTACAATCGGTTGTTTCTTTTGAATCCGCTGATTAAAACCATGCAATAATGATCCATCTGAAAAAGCAACATTCGCAAACCGTGCTGTTGAAATCGTTATGTCTTTGCTTCGACGTGTTAGGAATAGTTCCATAATACGTTTAGAAGCTCCCATCATATTCACCGGATTCGCAGCCTTATCGGTTGAAACGCAAAAGTATTTCTTAGTACCATTTTTTATTGCTTGCTGAATGGTTTTATCCGTATTAAAAACATTAACATCGATCATGCGCATTAAAGTGAAAGGATCCTTTTCACTCCGCACATGCTTTAGAGCTGATAGGTTTAAGACGTAATCATATTGTCCATCGGCTTCGATAAACGCATCGTATTCTATAGAACCTATATCAAGGGCGAATGTCTGGAAATCCCCTTTAATATAACCAAAAGAGCTTCTGATATCGCGAACCAGTTCCACCATATTATTTTCACTGATATCAACAACATGCAATTTTAGAGGCTTGCGTTTAAAAATCTCTTTTGTAACAGCTTGCCCAATGGAACCTGCACCACCAATGACAAGAAATGATGAAGAGGATACAATATGTTGGAGGCTTTCCTCGTGCTTATTAATATCCTGAGTGAAAAGGGCTCTATTTCGTCCTATTAGTTGTAATATATTCATTTACTTGAGAATAAAATTGAGACTTAGGTTAAAGCTGAGATTAAGATTGAGAATGAGAAGCTTAATTACTCAATTCTTCATAAGTTACTTCCCGGGTAATGCTTCCATTATTGATCTCGATAATTCGATCACTATACTTTAAGGTACTGATGCGATGAGCAATCACAATAATGGTTAAATCGCCACCACTTAACAGCCGGATGGATTCTGTAATTTCTTGTTCGGTTTGAGAATCCAAGGCAGAGGTCGCTTCATCAAAAAAGAGGATAGTTGCACCTGAATATATCGCCCTGGCTATTCCAACACGCTGACGTTGACCACCGGATAGTTTTGTACCGCGTTCTCCTATCATTGTCTCCATCTTTTGAGGTAAACTTTGAACAAAATTCCACAAACTTGCTTGTTTTATAGCTTTTACAAGCTTCTTCTGGTTAATCTGAGACTTATCTATACCAAATGCAATATTTTCAGCTAGTGTACCATCTAAAATATAAACTTCCTGTTGCACATACCCGACATAGTCACGCCATGATTTAATGGTACTATCTTTTAATATTGAATTATCAACTTGTATCTGTCCTTCTGTTGCTTTCCAGAAACCCAGCATCATATTCATCAAGGTTGTTTTCCCAGCGCCTGAAGGGCCAATAAAGCCAATGGATTCACCTTTTGCGATATTAAGGTTGATTTTATTTAATAAATTAGTCTTACTGTCTGGAAAACGGAAACTAATATTATTAAGTTTAATGTTATTATTAAAAGTAATATGTTCTTCATTTTCAACATCTGGTGTAAATTCTTTCACATCTAAAATTGTATCAAATGTAAATTGATGCCCTTTAATACTTATTAAGGCAATCATAATACGATTAACGGATGGCAGAATTCGATAAGCAGCTAAAGCAAACAAACCTAATAGAGCTGCCAGTCCTGAGCGATCAGGTAAAAAGAATAATCCATAAGCTGTGATGGCAAATATGGTAATGACCATGCCCGCTTCAATTACTTTTGTGGGTGCTTGGGCATATATGGTTCTCTTAACGCTCAATTTGACTAATTTATTAAGGTAATAGGCAATTTTATTACGGAACTTATACTGTGAATTAGTAATCTCAACGTCCGTATAACCAAAAATGCTTTGAAAAATACTCTTACCCAGTAATGGAACTATCTCATTGGACACCTTTTCCACTTTGGCTGTCCGGCCTTTTACCCAATTGTAAAACAACATAAAGATTGGTAAAATAGTGCAACTTAGCAGAACGATGGCTTTCCAGTCATATAGTACAAGACTGATTAATATAAACGAAAGGACAAATAACTCATTGAGAAAATTAAAAACAGGCAAAACCATGTTATTAGCAAAACGCTGGGGTATTACATTTACATCCCGCATAATCACGTTACTATTGGTTTGCTTGAAGAAAGCAAATCCTTTACTGTAAAAGAGTTCATGGAGTCGTATGGCAAAGTATTGATACAAGGATAATGAAAAACGAGCCTGCGAACGTAAGATAAATAAACTCATCACATTCTTAAAAATAATAGCAAACACAATAAATCCTGCTAAGAAAAGTATAAATTGATTTTCGCTAACAAATCCCCCAATTTTATATACTTTACTAATAATAGGATGAGTCTGTATGACACCATCCTGCAGAATTACAGAGAAAAGTGGGAGAAATGCAGCTAATCCAAAAAGCTCCATTACTGAGTTAATAAATAGTAGTACCATCATTTTGGCACTTTTCTTTTTATAACCGGGAGGTAGTACTTGAAGGATGCGTTTTATAGTTGAGAAAATCAGATTGTTCATTTTAGATTTATGATGGATGAATGTTGATTTATGATGTTTAATCTCGTTCGTTTCTCACGGGATAGGCTTTGATGCTTGGTTAATGGTTGTCCGCTAATCACACAAATTGACTCGAATTAATTAGTCAAATTAGTGTAATTGGTGGACTAAAATATTGGAATTTCATTCTCTTTTAAGGGTTTTAAGACCCTATCTTTTTCAGATAACACAATCTCCTCAACCGGTAATTGCCAGTCAATATTTAAATCTTCGTCATTCCAGGCAATGCCACTATCATAATCAGGTGCATAGTGGTTATCCACCATATAACTAAAAATGGCTGTTTCACTTAAGACTACAAAGCCATGGGCAAAACCTCGGGGCACAAACAATTGGTGTTTATTGTCGCCTGATAATTCAAAGCTTTGGTGTTGGCCGTATGTGGGGGAGTCCTGGCGCAGGTCAACCGCTACATCCAGCACTTTGCCTTCAATGCAACGTACCAGCTTGGCTTGCGTATAGGGAGGCTTTTGAAAATGAAGCCCTCGTAATACACCATAGGATGATTTGGATTCATTGACCTGGATAAAGTTAAGGTCGCCTATGTGTTGTTTAAATTTCTCCTGATTATAGGCTTCCAGGAAATAACCCCGCTTATCACCGAAAACGGTAGGTTTGATTAGGATTAAGTCTTTTATTTCAGTTTTTATAAACTCCATGTATTATTTACAGCTTGGTAATTTCTTTTAACCACAGATTAATAAGATTATTGAGATTTGCAGTTCCGTTATTTTTTTGTCCGCGAAACAACGTTCGACGAAGTCAATGGCGCTAATTAACGCGAATTTTTATTTGTAATAATTTAATTCGTTCAATTAGCGTCATTAGTGGATTAATATTTTTCTTTTACTATTCGTTTGTATTTCAATGATTGCTCACCAAAGTTGACTAATAAACCTAGTTTGAATCCTGTTGCTTTGAGATAGTTTAAAACTTGAGCTTCATGTAAACTTTCCAGGTGGTTAATAGCTTTTCATTGCGTTTTCTTTACGTGCTTCGCGTCTATCCTGGCGAGAAACCTTTCACATTTCTCATTGCTCTTTTCTATCTATATTCTGCTCGAGCCGCAGGGGCTCCCGTTTTGACACGGGACAAGTATTTCATTTCTTGTCTTAACACAAGAAACGAAACAAAGAAAGTCAAGACTCCAGCACTCGCTTACCCACTATTATCTTGTTGAAACGACAGCTGGAACTCACCTGATTATCATCAGGCTCAGACAGCCATCTGTCTTTTGTTTCACCTTCGATAAGTGGGGCCCAAGCTACGTTGCTGAGGTCAGTGCGTGTACTTACTAATTTGTTGCCTTTTAAAATTTGCTATTCCCAATGTTTATAAAACCTTTAACCATGCCCTTTTTAAGGTGATTATAGGGGTAATCTTTTTTTTTGAAAAACTGAACACAGTATCAAGTTCACCCTATGTATCCCTGCGCACTTTTCCTCCCCTATAAAAGGGGGAGGTGCCGGAGGCGGAGGGGGTATTTTTCTTATTTTCGTCGCCCACACGATCGGAGTCGTGCGGTAGCAGTGCTTGGCGAGAAAACTTTCTCACTTCTCATTGCTCTTTTTCTATAAGCGAAGCGTTCTAATCTCTACTAAACGGATGTTTAGCCAGCTCGCCTTTGGCCAATGGGTGGTAATCACCAGTTAAGCCAATGGCTTCTTTATTGCGAATATCGTGTACAATCTCAATGGCCTGGCGGGTGTCGCCAATGCGGTAGCCGGTGCCATTTATTATATGCTGGTAGCTCACTGTATGCAAGTCGGTAAAACCGCCGCTGAACTCAATTTCCTGGCCATCCACAGTGATGGAACGGTAGGTACGCATGCCTTTGGCTTTAATGGCTTCGGGTATGGTATCGTAGTTAATAGAAAGAAACCAGCGCACGCGTGCTTTCTCCAGCTCCAGGTAACCAGCGGCCCGGTCGTGGGTATGGATATGAACCGTATTGCTTATGACCGGTCCGAATACCCAGGTCAACATGTCGTAAAAGTGTACGCCTATATTGGTGGCAATACCGCCTGATTTGCTCACATCGCCTTTCCACGAGGTATAGTACCAGTGACCACGGGAAGTGAGGTAGGAGAGGTCGATATCGTATATCTTATCAGGATCGCCTTCTTCTACTTTTTGTTTCAGTGCCACAATACTTGGGTGATGGCGCAATTGCAGGATGGTATAGATATTACCTTTCGATTCTTTCTCCACATCCTCCAGAGCGTCAATGTTCCAGGGGTTTAACACGATTGGCTTTTCACAAATCACATCAGCATCGCGGCGCAGTCCAAAGCGGATATGCGAATCGTGCAGATAGTTGGGCGAACAGACCGATACAAAATCCAAAGGCGTATTGTTACGTTTCAGCTTCTCGATATGACGATCGAAGCGCTCAAACTCAACAAAGAAATCTGCATTGGGAAAGAAACTATCCATAATACCCACACCGTCGTAAGGGTCGTAGGCTGCCACCAGTTGATTATTGGTTTCTTTAATGGCTTTCATATGTCGTGGAGCGATGTAACCTGCTGCTCCTACTAATGCAAAATTCTTCATTTATATTTCGTGTTATTTCTGCTTATTAAACTTTTCCTCCTCCATTTGGGAGTTCCCTGAGTACGGTCACCGAGCGTGGTTACTGAGCGTAGTCGAAGTAGAGCCGAGGTGAAGGAGTAATTTAACTTTATCTGCTTCCCCACACGAAATGATTCGTGCGGTAGCAGTATGATGTCGAGGTGGAGTCGAAGGGGTATTTATAATTAATCAATCCCCCTGATTCGTTCATATTATAAAAAGCTTTTAAATCATTCCCCTTCGCCAAGGGGGAAAAGACTTTTTATATTATATACCTATTGTCTGCGTTAGCAGTTGATTCAATCAATCCTCCGTTATATCTCTGTGCACTTTTCCTCCTCCTTAAAAAGGGGGAGGTGCAGGAGGCGGAGGGGGTATTTTTTGTTGTCGAATTGTCGAACCCGATAGCTATCGGGTGAAAAACTACTGAACTGTGATTGACAGCTTCCAGAGATGTCAGGACACTTATTATTTTTTATCCACTAATGACACGAATTACCACCAATTTCTTTATCCTCCTTCAGCTTTTTCGCCCTTCTTAAGGCGGTCATCGAGCGTGGTTACTGAGCGCGGTTGCCGAGCTGCACCCTGAGCTTGTACATCGAGCGGAGTCGAAGTAGAGCCGAGGTGAAGGAGTTATTTCACTTTATCTGCGTCGCCCACACGAAATGATTCGTGCGGTAGCAGTGTGAGCGCGGTCACCGAGCTGCTCCCTGAGCGGAGTCGAAGGGGTATTTATAATTAATCAATCCCCCTCATTCTCTTATATTATAACAAGCTTTTAAATCATTTCCTCCCGATGGTAATCGGGACAGGCTATTCGCCAAGGGGGAAAAGACTTTTTATATTATATACCTATTGTCTGCGTTAGCAGTAGATTCAATCAATCCTCCGTTATATCTCTGTGCACTTTTCCTCCTCCTTAAAAAGGGGGAGGTGCAGGAGGCGGAGGGGGTATTTTTCTTAGATTCAACCAATTCCTCTAATTTGATTATCATTTTACAATCGTATAACTTATTCCCCCTCATCCGCCTAAGGCGGAAGCTCCATCTCGGCTACGCTCGATGACCACCAAAGTGGAGCATTGATTGACAGCTTCCAGAGGTATTGGGACTCGAGCAAGCTCTCGCGGCAAGGCTCATCTATATACATAGCTTCGCCTCCTTCCCGAAGGGTCGGGATTTCCTCCTGATAGTCGTTAACACTTCGTCGACTTGCACAGCTTCGCCTCCTCAGTCACAGGGTGTGAGTTTAATACTTTCGATAAATAAGGATTAAGCGGTTGATTAACATCAACTTAAATCCAGTAGAGTATTTTGTGAGGTAATGGCGATTTCTATTGTATGTATACACCGAAAAAGGGGATAGGTTACCCTAAAAACAGTGATTTTTATACGCCTATTGTAACGTTGCGAATCCTCGTTTATTGTTGCCTACAGCATATCGATGCTCCAAATAAATTGAAGCCTTTAAATTTACGTAAAATGATAAAATACAGTAGGATATAACAAGCAGTATAGACCCCAGACTAGTCATCAGCCTGATACCCATATTATAAAAATACAGGTATGCTTGAATAAAGGGTGTAATTTTCTTCGAAAACAAATATTTGTCCAAAACCTCTTTCTAAAAATACATGCGAATTTAATAAAAAAAGTTAAGTCGAGTACTGCAATTGCTGCTTTAGCTGTTCATAAAGCACAGAGGCTGGCCGAAGTGGTTTATATTTAAAATATTGCAGAATTGTCAATTCCCAGCTATTTTTATTGTCGAACTGTCGAATTGCCAATTTGTTAAATCGATGAATTACAGCTTGGTTATTTTGTTTGTCCATAAATCGCACAAATAACCGCTTGAACTTGCAATAGTTTTTCGGACATTCAGTTAAGTTATGCGGCTATTTCATCTGTATTGTTCAGTTTATCACCAACTTCCATAAGAGTACGGTAATTTATTCCTCTAATTCGATTATCATTTTACAATCGTATAACTTATTCCCCCTCAGTCCTGCGGACAGCTCCATCTCGGCTACGCTCGATGACCACCAAAGTGGAGCATTGACAGCTTCCAGAGGTGTCGGGACACGTGCTTACTTTTAGTCCACTAATGACACAAATTACCACTAATTACCAATTAAAACCTATTCTTTTTATCATAATACATGCGTAGTTTTTTTAATTAAGTGAATCAGTTAAAAGACGTAAGGAATTCAGTATTGATGGCTCAATAACAATACTTTATTAATATTAATTATTCATTAATTTTAGGGAATCTTAATGAAGTAATAACGGTATAGCAAGTAAAGATGATGTAGAAAACATTTGTTTACTTGAGTGAAACGCTAGGATACGATAAATTTATTTTTCAGAATAAATGGTACTTTATCTTGATTCACGTGCTTCTTAAACTTCTTATTATATACAACTAATTTCGGCACTGCAATTCCGAAATGTAAATTGAATAATTTGGGAGATATATAAAATAGTACTGAAATATTCAATTCTCAGCAGCTTTAGGAATAAGCAGACTATCATTTCTAAAATTTCTTGCTACTGTAAGCTCTAGGTATTCTATTCACATTACAATTGGGTTTATCGCCAAACCAGACTTCAATTTGGAAACTAATAATAGTCCTATTTAAATAGCGTAATGCTTAAAGTATTCTGAACTGATGACCAGCTAGTTTTAAATATGAAATTCTCACG
>NZ_JAFMVC010000003.1 GCF_025499605.1 Carboxylicivirga litoralis
AAATCTAACCGTTACAGTGCGTTGGATTATTTTTGAATTCTTGTTTCTGGAAGCCAACAAAAAGCTTACCGCTGAAAAAATATAGGGCACAACGGATTGGGCATATGAACCGTGCGGGGATTAAAATAGTACTTCCCTCTTTTCAACGCACTAAGCCCAATGGTTTTATAGGGACTAAATTTAACAATTAATAGTTTCTTTAAAAGCATTGGGCGGACTTAGTGAAATCACCGCAACTTCGCAAATCACAGCGCCCCGCATGGTTTATGATGCCGTGTTGGCAACTGCCCTTTATGCTCCGTCATCAATTAAATGCACAATCGGAATACATTTCTCTCCAAAAATCTGCATATGATTTTGAATATCTCCGAAAATTTCCTCAAATCTATCAAATGTTGATTCATAACCATAGCTTCCATCTCTTTTGTATGATTCTTTTAGTTTTACAACTCCAACTTTCTCAAATTTTTCTTTAAATCCATAAAATGCCTTGTGTGTAACCAAATGATATGATAATCCTAGAAATCGATTTGATGAGTTTGGTATTTTTTCCCATAGTTTATCAATATCAGTTTGCATTTCTATTATTTCATTTCTATAAAATCCACTACTTATCCATCTACCACAAACTGCATAATCTTCAATTACTTTTGAGTCTGGTTTAAATTCACCTTTATATGTTGTTCCCACTAAATCATATGTGCATAGCCCTCTTTGTTGAGTAATCTTTGTGCAAATTACGGCTCTATATTGTCCATCGTTTAATTTAAAAGTTAATAAGTCATCAGGCTGAAAATGAAAATTGGTAACCTTCCTTTTCTTTTTCGGTTTCCGAATCTTTACATTTTCAACACTAATCTTTTTAATTAAACGATTCAATGCTAGCTCACGCTGTCTTCCAGTTTTTTTATCGCACTCTTCAGTCCAAACTTTTACTCCAACACCTTTAGCAATTGTATTACTTACCTTTTTTAAAAGTGAATCATTCATTAATCCAATTTCCCAAAAAGCTAATGCTAATGAGGTTAAATAATTTTCATAATCAAAGTCATCATAATCTACATCGAAAGGAAATTCTTCTTTAATTTTTTCTAAGTCAACTTCATTATCGTACAAGTCCATAATTCCCCAATAGGTATCATGAGCAGTATCACCATCAATTATTTTTGGTCCATCAGTTGCCATTTTGCACTTCGTTTTTTGTAAGGGTTGTTGCCAACTAGTCGATATAATGCACCAATGCTCTATAATATGCTTATATGGTACAATATAAAGCACTAAAATAGCTTTTTAGTATAATTAATCCGCTTTATTGTTAATAGAAAAGTTGTTTACTATTCACATATTTTAATCCCGTTGTGCTTGGTAGTGCTCCCGTCGCATATGTTGGCCTTCCCGTCGTTAAAGTGTGGGTTCCCGTCGGTGATACCATGCCTTCCGTCGCTGTTATACCCTCTCCCGTCGCCAAAGTAAGGCTTCCCGTCGGTATTGTACCCCTTCCCGTCGCTCAAATGATAATAAAAAAGGGTGCCGAAGCACCCTTAATCATTTAGTGTCAAATTTAAATTTATTGTTCTTTTAACGAACGGCGATAAGCTCGGGACTGATCACGCTGATACTTGCTTGAATAGCCCTTAACATGCTCAGGGTTGTTGCGGAAAGCAAACTTACCATAATCACGTATCTCATCCACTACTTCTTTCAGCAATGTATAAGCTTTGTCGCGTATTAGCTTACGTTCGTCGTCGCGGTACATGTAACCATTGGCTGCCGACAGCATGCCACTCATCTCACTGGCCATTGTATTGGCCAGGTCAAATTTGGCCGCTTCGTAGTTAATGGCTTGCACTAATTCTAGATTTTGCGTTCCTAATACAGCCAGTCGAGCCAAGTCTTCAATGGCATCGGCATGCGAATCACCATCTTCAATATCGGCCAACTGCTCCATCAGGCGCTCATCTTTGCGAAAGGCAAAGCCCAGGTGCTCCATCAATTCGTTTCGTAAAGTATATAGCTCGGGCGATTTTTCTTTCCACAAGTCAAGCGCTTTTTGGCGGTCGCTTTTCTGTTCCTGCCAGTTTACTTCGGCAGTAAACAAGGCAGCCCGCAATTTGTCAAGGCGCTGTTGCAGTTCAGCCGGCATACCTAGTGCAAGAAGCTTGTCAATATCAAGGTTCACGCGTTCGTTTAAATTACCAGCCTCTTGAACTGCTACACTAATTGGGATATTACACGGTTTAATATCCTCCTTTTTTACATTATGAATTTCAGGAAGCATTTCCTGAAGTGCATTTTCTTCAGCCATATTATTAGCTTTTAAATATGAAACAATTACGCATCTGTTTTATGCGTGCATCTGTCCTTACTGAAGTTGTTTTTCCTGTGTGTGACACTAAATTGCTAATGAAGATAATAAATATAATTAAAAACAAAAATCACTCGTTATTGGCAGAAAGAAATTGATACTAAACTCCTAGGCTGCCGAAGGAGTCTTCTCCTGTGCTTTGTTGGTTAAAATTTCGCGCGAATGGATTTGTGTGATAGCGGGGGCTAATTTGCCAATGCGTTGCTTATGTCTGTATAGTGATACAAAACCCTTTATGATTTAGAGAAACACTAAGCGGTTTGAAGACTTTCTAAAAAAAATGCAGAGTCTTTTATGGTTTAAAAGCTCTGCATTTTGATGTTGTATGTTATCCTAGTAATTCAACGAAGCGCCTGTTATGGCCATAAAAATATCTAAATCGCGCAACTCGTCTTTTATATCAAGTAGTTGAGATAGTTTGATAAAGCCAATTTTATAGTTGTACTCAGGGCCTTTGTATTCTTCGGTAATGGATTCAAACTTAAATTTATCAAGCACCGCTTCGTCAGAATAACGCAAGTAGAGTTCTACCTGGTGCTCTTTCGAGTAGTTGAAATCATCGGCGTATTTCATTTTTTTATACTCGTAGGCATAGTTATGTGCCAGTGCCGTTATGTCCGACAATACCGCCGAACCGGTTGGGTGTGCCCCTGCCCCTTTTCCAAACATAAACTGTTTGTCGTAGGCTTTTCCTTTAATGACTACGCCGTTAAACTCATCCTCAACACTATAGATGTATTTATCTTTGCGCACAAAACGAGGTAGAACAAACAATGTGATGTTGTTACCCTCCAGTCGTTCAACCTGCCCTACCAGCTTTATTTTATAGCGTTTTTCGCGTGCATACTGTATATCAAAATCCGAGATATTGGAGATACCGTAGGTCAATACATCATCGGGGTTGATAACGGAGCCAAAGCTGTGTAAGGTTAAAATAATCAGTTTGTAAAGCGAGTCGAACCCTTCTACATCAAAGGTGGGATCGCTTTCGGCAAAACCTAAATCTTGTGCATCTTTCAATGCTGTTTCGTAGGATTGGTCGTGGTCGAAAATTTTAGACAAGATATAGTTAGATGATCCGTTTAGAATACCGGTCACCGATAGTAACAGGTCGTTATCGTAATACTCTTCAAGGTTACGAATAACCGGTATACTACCGCAGGCAGATGCTTCGTATAAGAGTGACACGTTGTTTTCTTTTTGCAGCTGAATCATCTCCGCCATATTTTCGGCCAGCATCTTTTTATTGGCCGAAACCACATGTTTACCCTTTTGTAAGGCTTTTTTAACGATGTGATAAGCTTCATCGGCATTATCAATTAGTTCAACTACCGTGTTGATATTTGGATCGTCTAAAATATCATCAGCATTGTAGCAAAAAAACTGTTCGGGAAGTGAACGTTCTTTTTTGTTCTTCACACAAATCTTCGAAATTTCAGAATCAAAGGCAGGACTGGTCTTTAATACATCGTATAAGCCCTGACCAACTACGCCGAAGCCAAAAAGACCGATGTTTAGTTTTTGTTTCATGGTTGTCTGTTTCTACAAACTTATTTAAGCTTGTTAGTGGTAATTTTGTTTTGCTCTACAAAAGTAAACGAAAATACTAACCATCCAATGAGTTAGCCTGGGGTTATTGCATTTAACTAGTTTAACCACCTCCCCACTTCATGGTACTCCTCCTTCAAAAGGAGGAGAATGGCGCAATCCCGTCCCCTCCTGAATTTTAGGAGGGGTGCCGACAGGCGGGGTGGTATATTTATCTTTAAAAGCAATTGCCCTGTGAGTGAGCTCATCAGATGGTTTTAAGTTGTATTAAAGTTTAGCAAATGCTCCTTCTAAATCGTTTTTAATGTCATCGATATGCTCAATACCTACCGATAAGCGAAGTAAGCCCGGCTCTACACCTGATGCTTTTTGCTCTTCTAAACTGAGTTGTTCGTGCGTGGTTGAGCTTGGGTGAATAATCAATGACTTGGCATCGCCAATATTGGCCAGGTGGCTAATGAGCGACAGATTATTAATGAATTGATCGGCCGCCTGTGCATCGCCTTTGATCTTAAAGCTCATCACCCCTCCAAAACCTCGTTTAAGATACTTTTTAGCCAACGAATGATACGGACTTGATGCTAAGCCCGGATACTTCACGTAGTCCACTTTAGGGTGGTTTTCGAGCCATTCTGCAATTTTTAAAGCATTCTCCACATGGCGATCAACGCGTAGTGATAAGGTTTCGAGTCCCTGAATCAGCAAAAAGGCATTAAACGGACTTAGGGCCGAACCGTAATCGCGCAATCCTTCCACGCGTGCACGAATGATAAAAGCAATATTACCAAACTGGCTGTCAGCTCCAAATACGTCCCAGTATTTCAAGCCGTGATAACCTTCCGAAGGTTCGGTAAATGACGGAAACTTACCATTTCCCCAGTTGAAATTACCGCCATCAACAATAACACCGCCAATGGATGTACCATGACCCCCAATCCATTTGGTGGCCGATTCAACCACAATATTGGCTCCATGCTCTATTGGGCGAAACAGGTAACCGCCAGCACCAAATGTATTATCAACTACTAAAGGAATGTCGTGTTTTTGAGCGATAGCTGCGATGGCTTCAAAATCAGGAATGTTAAACTGAGGATTACCAATGGTTTCGATGTAGATAGCTTTGGTATTTTCATCAATAGCTGTCTCAAAATCCTGCGGGTTGTCTCCTTCAACGAATTTAACATTAATGCCCAGGCGCTTAAACTGAACTTTAAACTGGTTATACGTTCCGCCGTACAAATACGATGTTGAAACAAAGTTATCGCCTGCCTCCAGGAAGTTTGTCAAGGCAATAAACTGGGCTGCCTGCCCCGATGAAACGGCTAAGGCCCCTACTCCACCTTCCAGCGCGGCTATGCGTTTTTCAAATACATCGGTGGTTGGGTTTTGAATGCGCGTATAAATATTTCCAAATTCCTTTAAGCCAAATAGGTTAGCGGCATGTTCAGAGTCTTTGAAAAGGTAAGAGCTGGTTTGGTAAATGGGTACTGCTCTCGAAAGTGTTGTTTCGTCTACATCGTGGCCTGCGTGTAATTGCAGTGTTTCAAAATGAAAATCAGACATAATTATTTAGTTTTTATGGTTAATGTTTCTTGTTTTAACCTCTACCCGTGCTCAACGCACCGGTCTGTACTAACTATTATTTGATTTTCAGATACGATGCGTTGTGACACTTAGCGTGTCATCATCATACACATCATCATATGAGAAGTGAAATTAATTGCCTTAGCAGCGATTAATTTGGTAGAAGTGATATGAAATAATTGCTTTTTCATTGCTTACAAATAAAGAGATTTTACTCTTAAATTCAAATGTTTTTTTAGTTAATTTTTTATTTTACCTATATAATAAATAGAAAATCAACGCGTTAATGGTAATAAGAAATATTGTATGAAATTTTTTTCTTGACTTACGCAACCTTATTTAATATGTTACGTCTAGAAAGAGGAATCGGGAGTTGTAATAGTAGTTAATAACCAATTTAGTTAATCCCAATTTACTATGATGACTCGAAAATTATTAACCGTTAAAGAATGGGTCAGAGGAATTGATATTCCTGTAAGGTTCCTGATTTTACAGATTTTTATATTATCTGTTATCGCCTTAAGCCTTGCCTTGTAAGGTTAAAAAAGCTGATTGAAGTATGGCAAAACATACTCCAATCAGTTTTTTGTTTTTTATGGATTTGATGGCGGAAAGGCCTCTTTTTCAGTCCATAATTCTAAATTCTCGGCATTCGTCATTTCAAACTCTAAGTGTCCTCCTTGCATAATCTCGTGGTGATAAATGTATGAGCGATTTAAAAGCTTACCGTTAAGTTTGACGCTTGCAATGTGTTTATTTGATTCCGATGCGTTATGCGCTGTTATTTCAAACAATTTTCCATCGTCAACTTTAATACTTGCCTTGTTCCAAAGTGGTGTTCCAATAACATAAATACCATCTGCCGGGTTAACCGGATAAAATCCCATTGAGCTGAAAATATACCACGATGACATCTGGCCGCAATCTTCATTGCCGCAATGACCGTTAGGTATTGGAGCGTATTGTGTTTCTAAAATTTCTCGTACTCGTTCTTGTGTTTTCCAGGGCTTACCAAGGTAGTTATATAAATAGGCGACATGGTGACTCGGTTCATTACCATGTGCATATTGGCCAATCATTCCGGTACTGAATATTGGTAATTCATCATCATCTTTTGGATGATAAGTGAACATGCTATCCAATTTCTCCTCAAAACGTTGATAGCCCCCTGTTTTATTAATTAAGCCTTCGATATTATGAGGAACAAACCAGAAATAGTGCCAGGCATTACTCTCGCAAAAATGGTCGGTATAATCCTTGGCAACAAAACCTTCTAAAAATTGTCCATCAGCTTTTTTAGGGCGTAAAAATGAGGACTCTGTATCGTAATGATTTTGCCAGTTATTGGCACGTTTCATAAAATAATTGTATTCATCTGTCTTATTTAAAGCTTTGGCCAATTGTGCAATACACCAATCGTCGTAGGCATATTCAACTGTTTTAGACACCGACCAGTTTTCGTGGTCGAATGAAACAGGTACATACCCTAATTCGCGGTATTCTTTAATGCCATGGGAATCATCCATAGCATTCGATTTACATGCTTCGTAAAGCAATTCAGCATCAAAATCGTTTAATAAACCTTTAAAATAGGCATCCACAATAACCGGTACCGCATGGTAGCCAATCATCATATCGGTTTCGTTACCTTGCATCGACCATACCGGTGATAAGCCAGTTTGCTCGTAATGACTAATCATACTGCTTACAAAGTCTTTTGCCCGCTCAGGATGCATGATTGTGTAAAGAGGATGAGCAGCTCTAAACGTATCCCACAACGAAAAAGTATCGTATTTGTCGTACCCTTTGGCTTGGTGATAGTCACCATCAGCACCTTTGTAATTGCTATCTGTATCGCTCAGTAAAGTTGGTGCCAGCATGGATTGATAAAGCGTTGTATAAAAGGTTTTTTTATGCGTGATATTATCTGTTTCAATCGTAATTTTTGATAATTCGTTTTCCCAGACATCAGAAGCATCTTGTCGGTATTTATTAAAGTCATTGTGCTTGGCTTCTGCCATTAAGCTGTTTTTCGAACTGTTATTAGAAGCTGACGAAAAACCAACTTTTACCAATACCTTTTCTTTATCCTTGGTAGAAAATTTAACAATGACCTTGGTGTTTTTATCCTTTACCGATGGCGCATTTACAGCTTCGTTATTAGCAAATAACTCAGTTGATTCAAATGGTTTTGAGAACTTGGCTGTAAAAAATACACGCTGGTCTTTGGCCCAGCCTGTTGAGAACCGATAGCCTTCGATGGTGGTGTTGTCAACTATTTTTAAATAAGTATCTACCGGAGCATCCCAGTTTAAAGCATATCCTAAATCAATTATAATTCCAGAGTTTTGATCTTCGGTAAATGTATACTGATGAATACCAGTTCGTTTTGTTGTGGTTAACTCCGCATTAATACCATAATCCTGTAAATATACCTGGTAATAGCCTGGTTCGGCTTGTTCATTATCGTGTGAAAATGTGCTGTATGGGCGGTTGCCGTTTTCTTTTAGGGTTTTGGTTGCCTTCGAATTAATAGGGCTTATGAGTATATCGTATAAATCGCCTGCTCCCGTTCCGGTCAGGTGCATATGACTAAAACCTGTAATGATGGTATCGGGATAAAAATAGCCGGCTATTCTGTCCCATCCGCCAATGCCATGATCGGGGCTCAGTTGTATCATACCAAAAGGCACAGTGGCGCCAGGATAAGTATTACCCGGACCATCGGTGCCCATAAATGGATTTACGAACGCCGTTAGTCTTTCTTTCGTTGGTTTTGTTTCATGCTTACATGAAAGCAAAAGGCTGACCAATATTGCCGTTAAAAGAATATTAATGTTTTTCATTTGAAGCGTATTTTCTGTTGTAATGCATTAATTTACAAAGAAAATACGCATAGTGCTTGAGTATGGTGGTCAGAGGTTCAAATTGGTATATTATTCCTTTTTTAGTGATTTATCACATGTTGAATATCGTCATGTTACTTAGACCGGTTCTAAAAAGCATCCTTTAAGGTTAAAAAAAGCTTAAATGAACATTAAATCAACATTAAGAGATGGAAAAAAATGACATCTTTGGGCTTTGATTAGAGATATTTGAATCGATTTATGTTTGGGAGGGTGTGAGCCTCTACTTTGGAATTAATTATGAATTATTCACTTTTTGATTTTCTGACCCTGATTGGTTCATTAGGGTTGTTTCTCTTCGGGATGAAGATGATGAGCGAAGCCTTACAAAAGGTTGCAGGTGGTCGCATGCGTAAGATTCTGTCGGCCATGACATCGAATCGTTTTTTAGGTGTATTAACCGGGTTTTTAGTAACAACCATTATTCAATCTTCATCGGCTACCACGGTAATGGTGGTAAGTTTTGTAAATGCCGGTTTAATGTCGTTGGTTGAGTCCATTGGTGTTATTATGGGAGCCAATATTGGTACAACCGTAACTGGTTGGATGATTACCTTACTTGGTTTTAAAGTAAAAATTAGTGCTTACGCGCTACCGATGATAGGTTTAGGCTTACCGCTTATTTTTTCAAAAAATTCATCGCGCCGCTCATGGGGTGAGTTTTTAGTGGGATTTGCTTTACTATTTCTCGGTCTTGAATACTTAAAAGGGTCAGTGCCAAATATTAAAGAAAGCCCTGAAGTGTTAAGCTTCTTGCAGCATTATACGAATCTTGGATTTGGCTCTACTCTAATTTTCTTATTTATAGGAGCTATATTAACGGTTGTTATTCAATCATCGAGTGCTACAATGGCACTTACTTTTGTTATGTGTAACCAGGGCTGGATTCCATTCCACCTGGCAGCCGCCATGGTTATGGGTGAAAACATAGGTACGACTATTACAGCAAACATTGCGGCCGCTGTTGGTAATGTTTCGGCGAAGCGAGCTGCTCGTGTTCACCTATTATTCAACCTGATGGGTGTTACCTGGATGTTAATGGTTTTCCCATGGTTTGTTGATGCCATAGATCATTTTGTATCGAAAAGCAATGGGGTTTCTCCAAGTGAATCTGTTGCTGCAATACCTACAGCTTTATCTATCTTCCATACTTCATTTAACGTTCTGAATGTTTTAATTTTCATTTGGTTTGTGCCGATATTCAAAAAGGTGGTGGTTAAAATGGTGCCTTCATCAGAGTTGGAGGAAGAAGAATTCCGATTGAAGTTTATTACAACCGGTATGTTATCCACATCTGAGCTGTCTATTTTACAGGCTCGTAAAGAAGTCCATTGGTTTGGCAAACACAGTCATAAGATGTTTGGTTTTATCCGCAAGTTGATGAACCAAAATAAGGATAGTAAGTTTAGCAAGCAGTTTGCCCGAATTGAAAAGTACGAAGGTATTTGTGATAACATAGAAGTTGAAATTGCCAATTACCTGGCACAGGTTAACCAGGGTAAACTTAGTGATGTTGGCCGACGACGCGTTCGTTCTATGCTTAAATTAGTGGATGATTTGGAAAGTATTGGTGACTGTAATTATAACCTGGCCAAAACCATTAATAGAATGCGCAATGCCAGCATTAAGTTCGATGAAACCATTCTAAAGAAATTGGAATTAATGTTTAACCTCGTGGATGAATCATTAGAAGTAATGATTACCAACCTGGATGATTCGAATGAAGATATTCATATTACTAAGGCTAAGCAATTAGAAGATGAAATCAATAATTACAGAAATCAGCTTAAAGTTGAGCACCTCGATAATCTGAAGAACGGTGTTTACACCTATGAAGCTGGTATTATCTTCAACGATTTATTCTCTGAATGTGAGAAATTAGCCGATTATGCCATTAATGTATCTGAGGCATTAGCCGAAGTGCATGCACAATAAATGAGCTGAAAATATATAAAAAAAAAAGACCGTGAAAACGGTCTTTTTTTTGTCTTATTTAAACCAAACATTATCTGGTGTGATGTTTAATTCTGGAGAATAGGCTTTTGCAATGTCAGCCCAATCGACCAACTTAAAATTTTGTGCTTTAGGCACACCGTTTTCTTCATTAAAGCCATCCTGAACGACCAATAATCCTTTTGGGAATTGATGGCCTAAGGCAATATTAGTCACTGCTAATCCATCAGTCTCCTCTGCCCCATCGATGGTTTCTGAAGCTTTGACAGTGAAATTACCCAAATATTTATTGTTACTTTCTTTCTCAAATACGGCATAGGAAAAATTACCTTGAACAGAGGCTAACAGATAACCTTTGCCATCACCGGCATAATAAATGTCTAAGCCTTCCAAATCGTAGGCAATGTTATGATTTAGGCTATCACTATCAGTTATCTTAAGCATTTCATTATCTGCATCTTCTTCTGCATTAAGTTTCCAAATGGCATTACCTTCTTCGGCGATATATAATGTGCCCGTTTCATCGTCGGCCACCATACCTTCGCACTGCGATGCTAATGAGATAGTTCTTACATGTTTAAGGCTGATTTTTTTGCCTTTCGTAATAAGTTTCCATTGTTGAACATGACCATTTTTGCCTCCAACAAATGTATAATACGCTTGTTTTTTGCGACTATAGTACATGCAGCATCCATAAGCATCATCAATAATGTTACTATCCAATAAAGTTGGTTGAGTGTGGATGCTTCGTAAACTGTCGGCATTGACTTCAAATAGTATGATGGCATTCTGATTGCGCTCTGATGCTGCTGCAACTGCAATACGCTTATTATTCAAAGGATAATTATAGCGCACATCGACGTTATTGACTCTTCCTGCAGAGGCAAAGTTGATTAATTGACCTTGCAGGTTATAAAGTGCCAATCCGGCCTGTTTATCGGTGCCAATTATGCGCGATTCCGATGGATTAAGCTCATTATACCAGATTGCAGGATCGTCCGCAGCATCGATTGAATGGTGCTGATCCACAGGTTTTGTTTGTGCTTTTGGTGTAACAACACGATTAAACTGCGATTGAAGCTGGAGAGCATTGGCTTTCTTGAGTGAATCTTCGATAGCTTCTGTACTCCCGTCTAGTTTGGTTATTGCTTTATCAGTCATTTGGTGAGTGCTAGTGTTGACCTTATGCCAACACCCCGTCATTACAACAACAAATAAAGCAAGTACTATTAGTATAGATTTCATAAGCATTAAAAGTTAAAACGAATACCTCCCTGCATGCGAATGCCACAGTATTCTTCTTGCATTGTGAATTTTGTATCGCCTTGATAGTAGCGTAATGGTTGATCGAATAAGTTATTAACTTCTGCGAAGAATTTCAGGTTTTTAGTGATATCGTACGACCCACTTAGATCAACATGTGTGGCTTTATCGTAGTAACGATCTTCATAAGCTTCTTCACCATATTCATCCACAAAATCGCCTGCATAATTCAATGAAGCGCGAAGCGTCAATTTCTTACTTTCATAGAACAAAGAAGCATTAACTGTGTGTTCTGGTGTACCTGTTAATTTAAGATCCTCCTCTTCTCTTCCTTCTAACTGGATATTTTTTACTTCGTTGTAGTTGTAACTATAGTTGGCATAAAAACCAATGTTTTTAAGAAACCCTGGTAGAAAATTAAACTGTCGTTGAAATGAGGCTTCAAAACCAAATAAATCGGCATCGCCGGCATTGATTGGCTGATAGACTTCCCACTCTGTACCATCCTTCATTATCGACGTATTTTGAGTGGCAATATAATCGCTTATGCTTTTGTAATAGACACCAGCAGAAATTAAACCAATTGATTTGAAATAGTGCTCCAGCATCAGGTCAAAGTTCATTGAGGTGGTAGCATCTAATTCAGGATTACCCAACTCCATCTCTTCGTCTTCCTGGTTAATGATTTGATAAGGAACCAAATCAAAGTACTTCGGACGTGCCATAGTATTTGTCCATGCAGCTTTCAATTTTGTGTCTTTCGATAAATCGTATTTAATCAATAGACTTGGCAAGACATTGCCATAATCGCTCGATTGTTTACCTGTTGGTTCGTAAATGTCATTGTCAGGATCAAATACATAACCTGAATACTCCAAATCAGTCATTTCGTAGCGAATACCAGCCACAGCTTTTAAACGAGCACCAAAATTTTGATCCCACCGGATAAAACCTGCTGTCACTGTTTCTTGAGCTTCAAAGTTGCCGGCTGTTTCTTCAGGATTTGGAATTGCATAACCAAAATCGCCACCGCCGCGCAGGTCAAGGTCACCAACATATTCTGGTTTTACGAAATGACCTGCTGTGTAATCACCAGCGCGGAAATTATCTTTTGTTTTGTCAGTTATGTTGGCTGCACTTGTTGCCGCAGCAACAAAGGCATCTTCATCAACCGGCTCATATTCGTAGAAATGATTGTCGCGTTCTTTTTCTTTCGCCTTGTATTTTAAACCAAATTTTAAGGTTGAATTCGCATTGATTGGAAGGTCAAAATTTACTTTGAAAGCTTTATCAATATCGTCGGTATATTGGAATTCTTCTGTAAGTTCTTTAAACCCCCAATTGCTGTTAAGATCAAGTGCATCCGCATCGTTAACAATCACATTTGGTGATTCTGTATTTAAATTATCAGGGGTGATGTTTGCATCCTTGTAGCGCATGTTTAAATAACGCTCATTGGGACGTTCTTCTTTAGCTTTTGAGTAAGAAGCCTTCCAGTCGGCTGTTAATTTGCCAAAATGGTGCTCACCACCCAGTGAAAAATTCATAGTTGCCTGATCTTCCAGTCGGGCATGCTTATTATCGCTGGTACTGGCTTTTGTTTCTCGACGAATTTCAGCAACCATATTGCCTTCATCATCTTCTTCGATGTCTTTATAACGTAAACGAAAACGATTTTCCCAGTCTTTACGGCGGTTATAGATACCTTTTAAATCAAAGGTGTGGTTCTCATTAATTTTGAAATCGAAGGAGGCGGAATAACTCTGTCGTTCGCGCTGTAGTTCATAAGTACGTACCTGAAAATCTTTCATAGTGGCGTCATCATCCCATTCGGCTTCAATATTATCAGAGCCTAAGTGGTGGTTGTAATAAGAACCTGAAACAACCATACCAATTTTGTTATTTAAAAAACGATCGGCATAGACAACTGAGCCTATCGCCATAGGTTTTTCAGCTAAAAAGTTATAACCACTTCCAATGGTTCCGGATATACGACGACCAGTAGGTTTTGAGCGTGTTACAAGGTTAACAGAACCGCCTATAGCATCGCCTTCCATATCGGCAGTTACTACTTTGTTAACTTCAATGGTTTGAACCATATCAGCAGGAATAAGGTCTAACTGAACCGAACGGGTTTCAGCCTCGGCCGAAGGGATACGTTCGCCGTTAATGGTGACCGAATTAAGATCGGGCGCGGTACCACGAATATTACCAAAGCGCGCTTCGCCCTGGTCATATTGTACATTGATGCCAGGAATACGCTTTAATGCATCGCCGATGTTTGAATCAGGGAAGCGTTCTACCTGGTCGGCAGCGATAATGTTGGTAACATTAATGCTATTTTTCTGCTGATTTAAAGCTTTGGTTTGACCCTGTAACTGACCATTGATTTTTATTTCTTGTAATTCGATACCTTCTTTTAGTGTGAAGTTGGCTTCTATTCCATTGTGATTTATTTCTACCGTTTGAGTAGCATCTTCGAAACCAATATAGTTGACTTCAATTGTATAACTGCCATCTGCAATGTTTTTAAGACGGTAAAAACCGTTAACATCCGTAATTGTTCCGGTTTCTATTAGCCCTTGTATATAGACCGCTGCACCTGGTAAAGGATAGTTTTCTGAATCGGTTACACGTCCGTGTATAAAGCCGCTTTGGGCAAAGCTTGTAAAACTCACTAATAGTAGAATCAGTGAGGTTATCAGCCAAGATGTTTTCATGATTAATTAAGTTTGTTAGAAAAATAAGTTTGATGCAAATGTAGAGGAGGCGTAATTGGCCCTTTTTAATTCAAACTTAATTTTACTTTATCATGAAATATCTTAAATGTTAAGATGTTAAATTAATGATATGAAATGGATTATAAAGCTATTGCTTACTTAATTATTGCTTTTGTATATAATTAACTATTACGATGATATTCAGTAGAAGAAGGTGGCAGTATAATAGTTACTTTAATGATTGTAAGATTATACTTAGCTCATAGTTTTTTGGAATACTTATATACGCAAAAAGGTCCGGCTTAACCGAACCTTTTTTCATCTGGATTTTATCTGATTTAAGGGAAAGGGCTTAACTTTCACGTGTTAAATATATATAAAAATGCAGTTGATCCTTCGTTTGCCTTCAAAAAAATATAGATGTAATTAACTCATTGCTAATAAATTGAACTTTTGCAATGTGTATTTTTATAAACAACCCCCTAATAATTAGATGTAAAAAATTGTTAAAATGAGTTTTTATAAAATCACCCCTATAAAATTAGGGATGTCATTAAAGAAAAGTTATAATTTTTATCAAGACCCCCTATTTAGTATTAAAAATAGTATTTGTTTTTTAGGTTGCTATTTATAGTCATTCAAAATAAGACTATTCAGCATAGGGGAATTTAATATCTTTAACCATGACTTGTAACGAGGTGATGCCATTATACACGTTTTCCTCCACCGTATAGCAGATATCGAATGGATCATTGGATTTGATGTTATCAATTATATGTCCCATCGAAAAAGCAATGCCTTGTTTAATGGCAGCTGAATGTTCTTCGATTATTTCCAGCTTAAGGTGGTCACGATCTTTACCAACACACTTACTTGTTCCATAGTCAAAAACGCGCTCCGATGAGAAAACAGGTTTCATATTACCTGGTCCAAATGGGCGAAATTGCTTTAATATGCGGTAGAACTTTGGGTTGATATCCTTCAGGTGAAGCTTCGAATCTATTTCTATTTGCGGAATCAGCTGATCGGGTGTGATATTATCTTCCACATATTGCTCAAAACGCCTTTGGAATTCCGGAATATGCTCAATTTTCAAAGTTAACCCGGCTGCATACATATGGCCACCAAAGTTTTCGAGCAGATCGCTGCACGATTCAATGGCTTTGTACAAATCAAAACCTTCAACCGAACGCGCGCTACCAGTTGCCAGCCCTTTTGATTCGGTTAAAATTACTGTAGGACGGTAAAATGACTCTGTCAGGCGCGATGCTACAATGCCAATCACCCCCTTATGCCAGTCTTTGTTATAAAGAACGGTTGACTTTTTATTGAGTAGTTCAGGGTTTGTTGCAATCAAATCATGCGCCTCAATGGTGATGCTTCTGTCTAAATCTTTACGGGTTTCGTTACACTCATCGATGTCTTTACTCATGATGCCTGCATTGCCTGAATCGCGGCTTACCAACAAATCCACCGCATCGCTACCGGCGTCAATTCGACCAGCTGCATTAATGCGAGGCCCAATTTTAAACACAATATCACTAATGGTGATTTCGCGACCTTCCATTCCGGCAATTTTAATAATGGAGCTTAGACCTATACCCGGATTAGAATTAAGTTTTTCTAAGCCATAATAAGCCATTATACGGTTTTCACCAACAATTGGAACGATATCGGAGGCAATACTTACAGCCACTAAATCAATTAAATCGTATAGCTGTGATTCTTTGTAATCTTTAAAGCGGCAGAATCCTTGCATTAGCTTAAAACCAACGCCACAACCCGATAAGTTTTTATCGGGATAATTACAATCGTGCCGTTTAGGATCAAGACAAGCTGCTGCATTGGGCAGTACATCGCCAGGAGTATGGTGATCGCAGATGATAAATTCGATGCCTTTTTCACGGGCGTAATCCATTTTTTCTACAGCCTTTATACCACAATCTAAAGCAATAACTAATGTTATGTCGTTATCGGCTGCGTAATCAATGCCTTTGTACGATATACCGTAGCCTTCTTCATATCGATTGGGTATGTAATAATCTATTTGATTATAATGCAGGCTGAGAAATGAGTAGACTAAGGCCACACTGGTGGTTCCATCAACGTCATAATCGCCGTAAATTAGAATCTTTTCGTTGTTGTCAAAAGCCTTAACAATGCGGTGAACGGCCTCTTCCATATCCTTCATCAGGAAAGGATTATGTAGATCGGTGAGCTTCGGGCGAAAGAATGCTTTTGCCTCATCGTAATTAGTAACTCCTCGTTGCACGAGCAAATTAGCCAATACACGATTGATATTTAAAACCTCGGATAAGTGAGCGATTATGTCTTCGTCACTTTCGGGTCGTATACTCCACCTTTTTTCCATCTCCTTACTTGCCCGTTTAAGAGCATAAATTTTTCGAAAAATTATCTTAAATCAAAAGCCGAAAGTGCAATTGTTAATAAAAATTAATTACTAATAAAGGATAAATAACGCTATATTGTTTATGCTCACTTGTTTAATTGCAATTCGAAGATGGCAGATAATTTTTGAAGTAAAACATCTTTCACTTCCTGCATATCAAGTTTTATACCAAGTTCCTTTTCCATCGAGGTTACGCCCTTATCCACAAATCCGCATGGATTGATATGGTTAAAATAATTGAGATTAGTATTAACATTCAATGCAAAACCATGCATAGATACATAACGGCTGGCTTTCACTCCTATTGCGCAAACCTTGCGGGATTTTCCGGGAACGGTGGTATCCAGCCATACACCGGTGGCTCCATCCAGTCGTTCGCTCTTAATATTGTATTCTGCTAAAGTCTGAATGATAGCTTCTTCCAACTTATGAATGTAGGTCTTAACGGTTAAGCCCAACTCTTCTAAATCCAGAATTGGATAACCAACAATCTGACCGGGGCCGTGATAAGTGATGTCTCCACCCCGGTTGATTTTATAGAATGTCGCATTTATCTGTTTCAGAAACTGCTCGTTGATTAACAAATTATTCTGAACACCACTTTTACCTAAGGTATAAACGTGTGGATGTTCCACAAACAGCAAGTGATTGATAATGGGCTTTAAATCATCTTTGTTATCACGGTTGTGCAATTTTACATCAACCACTTCAGCAAACAGTTGTTCCTGGTAATCCCAAACCTCTTTATAATCGCTACTACCAAGGTCTTCAAATACGGTGTATGTATTGCTCATTATTGGTTATTTAGTGCGTTAATGTGTTGATCAGCGTGGTACGATGATCGCACCATCGGTCCGCTTTCAACGTATTTAAAACCCTTTTCGAGGCCAACTTGTTTATATTTTTCAAATTGTTCGGGCGTCACATACTCCGAAACAGGCAAATGGTTTTTAGAGGGTTGAAGGTACTGGCCTATGGTCATAACTGTGACGCCAGCTGCCAATAAATCATCCATGGTTTCAAACACTTCTTCTTCCTTTTCGCCTAAACCAAGCATAATGCCCGACTTGGCTACCATGCCTCCATCTGCTATATACTTTAACACCTTCAGGCTTAAATCGTATTTAGCTTTCGTTCTGATTTGTGGTGTTAAACGACGAACCGTCTCCAGGTTATGCGAGATAACTTCAGGTTTGGCATCCATCACTTCCTGAATCAGGTGATGCAAGCCATTAAAATCTGGAATCAACACTTCCATGGTGGTATTCGGATTTAATTCCTTTGTTTTACGAATGGTGGCCGCCCAAATACCAGCACCGCCATCTTCCAGGTCATCGCGATCAACTGAGGTAATAACGGCATGTTTCAACTTCATTATCTCGATGGAGCGTGCAATTCGCAAGGGTTCTTTAATATCCACTGCGTCGGGTTTACCCGTTTTAACATTACAAAACTTACACGCCCTGGTACAGATATCTCCTAAAATCATAAAAGTAGCTGTGCCCGCTGCCCAGCACTCGGCTGCATTGGGGCATTTACCACTTGTACAAATGGTGTGTAGTTTATTATCGCGGATGGTGTTATGCATCCATTTATAATCACTCGTATTGGGGAGTTGTATTTTAAGCCAGTCAGGTTTTTGTCTTAGTCTTTTTTCTCTAATCTTCACCATCAAATCACTATTTAAGCCTTTATAATTCGGCAATATTACTTAAAAATGTTGGTCTAAAAAATGAGCAATATTGGTATTTAACTCAGCTGAATATCAACTTACCGTAACTAAACAGCCGATTTATGGCATTGTTCATGGCTAAATGAGTTAAACATTCTGCTATACGACATGTTTTGAAACTGTAATATGTCATGCTATCAATCAGTCATTTTTGCATATATTGCACCACTTTCAATGCGCAACCTATATTCAATTATATAATTAAAGAACAGATGAGACAATTTCTATTGCTTTCGTTGGCAATGGTATTCGCCTTTTCGGCTTGCCAGTCGCCACAAAAAAATGAACAAAGCGGTGATAACCCGTTTTTTAGTCAATACGACACACCTTTTAACGTGCCACCATTTGATAAGATAAAGGCTGAACATTACATGCCTGCCCTTGATAAAGCTATGGCAGAGCATAAGCAGGAGGTCGAAGCGATTATCAACAACAAAGAAGCAGCTACTTTTGAGAATACCATAGTGGCGTTAGACGATGCCGGAAAAATGTTATCTGAAGTAACATCGGTTTATTACGGTTTAAAATCGGCTCACGGAACCGAAGGTATTATGGCTATTGCACCTGAAGTAGGTAAAAAGATGAGTGCTCATGGTGATGATATTAGTTTAAATCCAGCCTTATTTGAGCGCGTAAAAGTTGTATATGAGCAAAAGGATGAGCTAGGCTTAAATGGCGAGCAAATGATGTTGTTGGACGATACCTACAAGGGTTTTGTGCGAAGTGGAGTTAATTTGCCAGAAGATAAAAAGGCTGAATTACGTCAGATTAACTCACGCCTTTCGGAGTTGTATAACGCCTTTTCGACCAATGTATTGAAAGAAACCAATGGTTTTAAATTGGTGATTGATAATGAAGCTGACTTAACCGGCTTACCACAATCAGCTATTTTAGGCGCTGCCGAAACAGCAAAAGAAATGGGCATGGAAGGTAAATGGGTGTTCACCACTCAAAAGCCAAGTATGTTGCCATTCTTATCGTATGCCGATAAACGCGAGTTGCGTGAGAAGCTTTATAAAGGTTACTACATGCGCGGTAATAATAACAATGAGTTAGACAACAAAAAGAATATCGAAGAGATTGTTAACCTGCGTATTAAGCGAGCTAATTTATTGGGTTACGAAACATACGCTGATTATGTGTTGGAAGAGCGCATGTCAAAGACATCTGATAAGGTATATGAGTTATTAGAGCAGCTTTGGGACCGTGCATTGCCGGTAGCGAAGAAAGAACGTGCGGCCATGCAGGCTATTATCGACCGTGAAAAAGGTGGATTTAAACTAGCTTCGTGGGACTGGTGGTATTATGCTGAGAAAGTACGTCAGGAGAAATACAACCTGGATGAAAGCGAAGTACGCCCTTATTTTGAGTTAAACAATGTGCGCGATGGTGCATTTGCTGTGGCTACAAAGCTTTGGGGTTTGCAGTTTGAAGAAATCACCACTGAATTCCCAAAACCACATGCCGATGCACAAGTATTTAAAGTAACCGAAGCTGACGGTTCACACAAAGGTATTTTATACATGGATTTCCACCCACGTGCTACTAAAAAACAAGGAGCCTGGTGTGGGGCTTTCCGTAAGCAAAGCCGCCGTGGTGGTGAAGAAATTCCTCCTGTGGTTACCATCGTTTGTAACTTCTCAAAGCCTGTTGGCGATATGCCTGCTTTATTAAGCTTTGATGAGGCTTCTACCCTATTTCACGAGTTTGGTCACGGCTTGCACCAGTTATTTAGTGACTGTACTTATCAGAGTTTATCTGGTACATCTGTACCACGCGACTTTGTTGAATTACCGTCGCAGGTAATGGAAAACTGGGCAGGCGATCCTGCTGTTATGAAGGAGTATGCACGTCATTACGAAACAGGTGAAGTGATTCCTGACGAGTTGGTTACTAAATTGAAGAACAGTGGTCAGTTCAACCAGGGATTTGCAACAACCGAATACCTGGCAGCTGCTTTATTAGATATGAACTATCACACGCAGAAAGAAGTGAAAGCCATTGATGTTAACCAGTTTGAAGAAGATTATTTAAAGAGCATTGGTTTGATTCCAGAGATTATTTCTCGTTACAAATCAACCTATTTCATGCACATTTTTGCCAGTAGCGGTTACACAGCTGGTTACTACAGCTACATCTGGTCGGGTGTGTTAGATGCCGATGCCTTTGAAGCCTTCAAAGAAACAAGCCTATACGATCAGGCGACAGCTCAATCGTTCCGCAAAAACATTCTTGAAAGAGGTGGAACGGTTGATGCAATGGAGATGTATAAGAATTTCCGTGGGCGCGAGCCAAAGATTGAAGCATTGCTTCGTCAGCGCGGATTAGAGTAATAACTCTCATATCCAATCAACAACAACTAAAAGCGGTTATCTTGTAATAAGGTAGCCGCTTTTTTAGTATGGAAAAGTACTGTTATGGATTGAATCATTAGTTACATATTACAAGTAAAAATGCAATCTTTTAATCTTTCAAAGATTACTTTACCTAATTCAATATCTTTGCACAATAGATTATACTTAGAAACATACTGATGAACGACCTTAAAACCACTAACACACTATTATTAATCATAGTCATTCCTTTTATTTTTTACTTGCTCAAAGTATTGTCTTTTATTTTTGTGCCCTTGGTTTTGGCTATGTTTATCTCGCTGTTATTCTTGCCTGTTATGCGCTGGCTCACAAAGAAAAAAGTGCCAAAGGCAGTGAGTATACTATTGGTCATCGTAATGATAACTGGTGTTTTTAAGGTAGGAGGTGAGCTAATTAAACTGTCGAGCCAGGAAATTCTCTCAGCTGATAGTCAGTTTTTTCAAATGGCAGAGAAAAAGTTGGTGGGTGTAGTTGTTTCTATTGAAGACTTCTTTGGCATCACCCGCCTGCAGGGCGAAACGGTTTTCAGTCATTACTTTAAAAGTAATAACATGCTGAATAATATTGGCATGACCATTGATTTTATTGGCAATGCTTTGTCATTAACTTTGACCACAGCGTTTTTTGTTGTGTTGCTGCTAACAGGTTCAATGAATTTTGAAAAGCTATTGAATTCAACTTTATTCAAAGTCAGGTATTCATCCGTTAAAGCCTTTCGTCAGGTCGAAAAGGACATCATTAAATTTGTGCAGGTTAAGTTTATTATCAGCTTATTAACTGGCGTAGGTTTTAGTCTGGCTTGCGTTTTCTTCGATGTTAGTTTTCCTATATTCTGGGGTTTATTTGCCTTTGCTATCAACTTTGTTCAGATGATAGGTTCCATCATTTCGGTAGTATTATTATCCTTATTTGCCTTAGTGGAATTAGACCCAAGTGGCACCTTATTGTTTTTTATATTAAGCATAACTGCAGTGCAGGCTGTTATGGGTGGTGTATTAGAGCCTGTTTTTATGGGCAAAACCTTCTCCGTTAATGTAATTATCATCTTAGTGATGTTAATGCTATGGGGGTATATATGGGGGATACCGGGATTGATTCTGTCCATTCCTTTAACCGTCTTTGCCAAAATATGCTTCGACCAGTTTCCGCGTTATAAAGCGGTTTCGAATATTATCAGCGGAAATAATTCATAAATTATTACAATTGAGTAAAGCGGTATACTAAGCTCAAGCAAACGTGTTTCATGATTTTGTGAATCTACCTTTGATAGATCGATATTCTGTTAAAAAGATGTAATAACGCAACTTTATAGCTTAATCCTCGTCTAATGATGTTTAATCATCAAATTGTGTTGATTAATCACATGAAAATCAATGTTCGTCACAAAAGCATATACGATACAAATATGAAAAATACAATTACTCTTTTTTGTTTATTAGCATTAGGATTGTGTTTAAAGGCGCAAACTAATGCCGAAACACTTCAATCATTTTTATGCGATGTTATTTCATTTGACGAAGTAACGCTTGATGCCAACCGCCCAATGACAAAGATTCGACAGCTGGCATCGGTACAAGCCGATACGCTTTATGTTTTAACTCCAGCCAACGCCGATGACGTATTCAAAAAGGCCGTTAATTACAAACATTGCATTGTTTTTGCGGGTAGTCATACCGTTGCAAGAGTAAGTGATTTTGATAAGCGTATTGCTTCGGGTGCCTGGCAAACGAATATGCCGTATGGAGAAGGTTATATTCAGCGCGGAGAGATGACAAAGAAAAGCGATTATATCAACAATATTATTGGCGTATCGAGTAACCAAAAAAGGGTTGTATTTCTTTTCAAATAAAGATATTCATAAATTTATTTCCATAAATGAGCCCAGATAGATTATTCTATTTGGGCTTTTTATTTCCATTAGTTTCTTTCTCATCAATCAAGTGAGCAACTATTTCCACATTATTTATTATAAATTCGTTGTTTAACTTGCAGTTTATCAGTGTGTATCAACTTTCTTTCAAAAAAGGTTATTTTTTGGGTAGGGTAAAATGTGATTGGTGCGGTAATCAGATGTAAGAGCACTTAAAACAAGGTTCAATGGAACTTTGAGAGCTCCAAAAACATGAAATTAACTAATTACATAAAAGATAGAATTATGAAAAAGGTATTATTATCATTAGCTGTTGTTGCTGCACTAGCATCGTGCGATAAGAATGACAACATTATTGACGACCTGCCAATGGCAGATGTTGATTTAAAATCGACGACAGAATCAGTGGTTACAACCGAGGCTTCATTAGACGATGTGGCCGAAGCAGCCGAATATGAAGTGGACCTTTTTACCGGAACCGATGATACAGTGGAGCAAATGGCTACTTTACAGGTAGGAACAAGTCTTAAGTCGGGTGGAGAAGGCGACCAAACCCAGAATCGTTATCGCAATCGTTACAAGTTGGGAAAATGCCCCGATATTCATATTGTGAAAGAAGAAGGCGGATGGCCACGTACGATTACTTTAAATTATGGTGAAGGAACAGAGTTGATGAATGGCCGAGTTATTGCTGGTATCATTGAGATTTATCAAACAGCCCCACGACGAGAGAACGGTATTCGCACCGTTACTTTTATCGATTTTAGTGTTGATGGTGTTGGCATAGCAGGCACAAGTGTTAAAACCTTTGATGCAACAGCATTAACCATCTCGGTTGTGCGCGATTTAACCTTCACTTTGGAAGATGGAACAACCATTGACCGCGATGCAGAACGTCTTATTACATGGGTTGAAGGAATGGACACTCCATTTGATCACACCGACGATGTTTTTGAAATTACAGGTTTTGTTAACTGTGTTGATTCTGACGATAATGTATACCGACGCGATATTACGGTGCCATTAATTAAAAAAGGTGACTGTCGCTGGATTGTTGCTGGTGAAATTTCACTAACGAAAAATGGTGTTGAGTTTGCAACCATCAATTATGGCGAAGGTGAATGCGATAACATTGCAGTGATGACAACAGCCGATGGCAGCGAAGAGTTTGAAATTGGCAAACGAGTAAGAGAAAAAAGAGAAGAGCGTAATGGTGAACAGAACCATAATCATAACGGACAATAACAACTTCCCGTTCACTTAAAACTAAGAGTTCCCGAAGAGGTAAACGTACTTCTTCGGGATTCACCGAAAATAATAATAGCAACAACAAAACATACAGGTTTACTTTTAAGGTAGTAACTTAGCTAACGGAAAGACAATCAATTATTACTATTTTGAAGCGGGAAGATTTTAAAAAATTGTTTGATGAGCATTTTGATCCACTGCGTAATTATATTTATTACCGCTGTGGAGATGCCGATCTGGCCACGGACATTGCGCAAGATGTGTTTATGAAACTGTGGGAAAAGCAACCCGATAAGCCACCCAATGAGTTAGTAGGATTGCTCTACAAAATGGCTAAAGATGCTTTTATCAGTAAATACCGACGAAGCAAAACAGAGCAGGAATTTATATCAAGGCCGCCCAACAATGGCGAAAGTCAGTCGCCCGATGAGGCACTCCACTATAAAGAACTCAAAAGTAAATATGAACGAGCGCTGAAGGAGATGCCAGACATTCAACGGGAAGTGTTCCTGATGAGTCGCAACGAAGAGCTCAAATACAGTGAAATAGCCGAACGACTGGAACTAAGCATCAAGGCAGTAGAAAAGCGAATGACAAACGCATTGCAATTTTTAAGACAAGCATTGGCAGTAACATGAAAAACGAAGAATTACATAACGAACAATGGACCAACGATGATGATTTGATGAAGTCATTACCGAAGGTGGAGCTGCCATACTCGCGTTCAAAAGAGGATGTTTGGGAGGAGATGGAGGCCTTATTGGCCGATGAAAGTCAGGAAAAGAAGTCATTTGAAGAGCCAAAAGAAGTTAAAGTCAGAATGCTGCGTCCACTATTGCTGTCAGTCGCTGCTCTTTTGATAGTGTTATTGGGTACAACAGCTTTTTTCCGCTTATATATTAAAACAGTCAACGCGCTGGCAGGTCAGCACCTCACTGCATTATTGCCCGATGGTTCGAGCATTGAATTAAATGCCGGATCGGTGATTAAATACAATCCTTTCTGGTGGCGTTTCAACCGCCAGGTGCAGTTCGAAGGCGAAGGCTTTTTCAAGGTTCAGAAGGGGAAATCGTTTGAAGTGGTTTCATCCATGGGCCGAACCATCGTGTTAGGAACCAGCTTTAACATTTATGCTCGAAAAACCGATTACAAAGTGACGTGTTACACAGGTAAGGTTCGCGTGGTGAGTGTGGTAAGTGGTGAGTCAACCGATATTACACCGAATATGCAGGCCACCATCAAAAACAATGGTCGTGTGTTGAGTACCGAAGAAATAAATATGTCGGAAACCATTTCGTGGGTCAATGAAATGTTTTACTTTACCGGTACACCAATCGAAGATGTGTTTGATGAGGTGGAGCGCCAGTATGGTATTACCATAAAATCGAGCGAGCACTTTGGTTATGTTTATACTGGTAATTTCTCCCGCGAACGATCAGTCGATGATGTGATGCACATGATTTGTCGCTCAATGGGACTAAATTTTGAGAAAACAAGTTATGGTTATAAAGTAAGCAAGTAATAAGATGTTGGGATGTGCGATTGATGATGTATGATATTTGTGATTTCAGGTTTCAATTCGACAGTTGCACAATTCGACACTCTGTAACCTCTAACCATTGCTTTTAATATACTTCGGACTCTGAGCAACGGACTCCGGACTTAATAAATTTAGGTGAAACGATTAATCGCACTTTTCATAGGTATATGGAGTTTATCCATCTCATCCGTTTATTCGCAAATGATTGAGGTGGATTACAAGTCTAAACCCCTCAACGTAATACTGATTGAGTGGCGCGACAAGTACGATCTGCAATTTTCGTTTAACGATGCGCAGCTGGCCGCTTATAACATCACCATCAAACAACGCTTTAAAACACCTGACGAAGCGCTCAAAACCCTCTTAAAAGGCTTGCCACTTGATTATGAGCAAAGCGATGAGGTTTACATCATCTTTCCGATTAAAAAAGAGAAGAAACCAAAGCATTATACTTTAGTTGGAAAAATCATTGAAAGGGGAACGGGCGAACCATTGCCCTTTTCGCATATAAAGGCCAATAGTCAGCAGTCGGTTACGGATGTAAAAGGCATGTTCAGCTTCAATTTTGTTGATGATAGCGTCTATCAAATTACAGCGTCACACTTGGGTTGTTTTATTTTGGATACAACTCTGGTAGCGGGTAATGACCATATTTTGGTTCTAAACCCATCTGCGGTTGGGATTAAAGAAGTAGTGGTCACCAATAATATTGTTGAGAAAGCCACACAGATTGGTGAAGAGCCGGGTTTAACCAGTTTGAACCATCACATTGCTTATTACCTGCCCGGTAATGGTGATAATTCGGTCTTTAACTTATTGCGGCTGCAACCCGGTATTCTGGCAGCTGGCGAACAACCCAATGATTTAATTATCTGGGGAAGTCCTGAAGGAACCAGTCGGGTGACTTTTGATGGTTACACCATTTGGGGCTTGAAGAATTTTAATGATAACATCAGTGCCGTTAACCCTTACCTGGCCAAAAACATTGAAATTAAAAAAGGTGGTTACGATGCCACCAATGAAGATGTGGTGGGTGGTATTGTTGACATCGCCGGAAAAAACGGAAGTACACAACAGCCCGGTCTTAATCTTTTTATCAATAATCAAACGGTGAATGGTATGGTCGAATTGCCGCTTAATCAAAAATCAGCGGTGATGATCGCATTCAGGCAAACGTATTACAATCTGTTTGGTAAGGAAGATCTAGAAAATATTGAGACGCTGAATGAAAACCTTGAAAACAAAATCAATGCTGTTCCCGATTATCAGTTTCGAGATTTTAACCTGAAATATTCTCTTCAGGGCGATAATGGCGACCTGTTTTACATTAGCCTGTTGCACGGAACCGATAATTATCAAATTGAGGCCAACCAGGAATTCACAAGGAGACGTTTAGAGTTTAAAACAGAGGAAGATAATACGCAAATGGGTGGCACCGTCTTCTATGGTAAAACATGGGCGAATGGGGCTTCATCACATATGAAGGTAAGTTATTCGGGTCTTGAATCAACGTATAAAAGTAAACAGGATCGGGTTTTTACTGGTTCGCAGGGAAGGCAGTTTAGTTTTACTGCTAAAGATGTGGTTTCGCAAAATGACGTATCAGAACTTTCGGTTGAGTGGCATAACAAACTGCTTGCCGGCGAAAAGCAAAGTATCGATTGGGGCGCTGAATTGGTTCAAAACAACCTGATCTTAACCGAGGATACCTTTGATTATCGCTACATCGATTTATCAGAGCGGGCCAGCCGTTTATCCATGTTTGTGCAAGATAGGCTGCAGCTTGGTAGCAAAGTGCAAGTAACAGCTGGCTTACGTTATAACCACTCGTTTTTTATTGATAAACTTTATTTTGATCCTCGGCTGAGTCTGTCTGTGAGGGCATCGGGCAATATCAGGTTAAATGCCTCCTGGGGGCAATATCATCAGTTTTTGGTGAAGAGTTCGGTGGTAGATGAATATGGAAACTTTCGTTATAGCTGGACCATTGCCGATGATTCGGAGGTGCCTGTTATGGAATCGACGCATTATGTTGTTGGAGGGGCTTATACGCTGCCCAATTTTCTGTTTAGCATAGATGGGTTTTATAAAGAAAATTCAGGCATATCACGCTTTATCCGTTATCGGCAACAAAATTATATTATCCATGGAGACTCACGTTCTTATGGAGTTGATTTCTATGGCAAAAAGGACTTTAAAGGTCATTCTATCTGGGCTTCCTATTCATTAAGTAAAACCGAAGAGTATTTTCCTTTTTATGTCGATGATAAATACCGTAGGGCCTTACAAGATCAGCGCCACGAAGTGAAAGTCGCCGGACTTTTTAATGTGGGTTCCTTTCATTTGTCGCTCAGCTATGTCTATGGTTCGGGCTTTCCGCTTTATACCAACTACCGCGATGAAATATATACCGAACCAGATTATAACCGGATGGATGCCGCTTTGATTTACCGCCTGTCGTCGCCTCATTTTACTGGCGAAGTTGGGCTATCGGTACTGAATGTGACCAATGCTGACAACATTAAATTCAACCAGTTTGAACGCATTCCTCTTGAGCAACTAACCACCGCTTATCTTAATTCAGAAGCAGTACCATTTACACCCTTACTCTATTTAAAACTTCATTTTTAAAGGTAGATAGGGGCATTTATTGTACCATTCATAGTAATCGGTTGAGCCTTTTTTATGCTGATTGCAACAGAATTGATAAAATAGTCATACTATTGTAACCCTGTAGTAATTATGACGTAAAGAAATAAGCTATCTTAAACAAGTGTTTTATTTAAACATTCACATACATTTTATTAACTCAAACTATTTTAAAAATGAAAAAAATTCTATTAATGTTAGCCGTAGCCGCTTTTGTTGTATCATCATGTGGTATGAAAACAAACGCTCAAGGTGAAGAGTCAAAAGAAAAAGCTGCTGTTGAAGCTTCTGTTGATGCTGAAAAAGCATGTTGCGATAAAGAGGCTAAAAAAGAAGGCTGTTGTGAAAAAGATAGTACAGAATGTACCGATGCTGAGAAAAAAGCATGTTGTGAAAAAGATAGCACAGCAACTGAAGTAGCAAAAACAGAATGCGAAAAAGCGTGTAGCGAAAAATGCGAGAAAGAGTGTGAGAAGAGTGAAGAAGCATAATGCTTATCAGGAAATCGTCTCATGAATATATGAGAATAAAGGCTGTCCAAACTGGACAGCCTTTATTGTTTTTATTCAAAAGCCCATTCGATAGAAATTGATTTTTGAATTTGTTGTTCTTTAGGATTAAGATCAACGCCGGCAAAATGTTTATCAACGCCTTTGATCGGCGGTGCGTCAAATACACCTTCCGATACAATGTCCATTGGGCCGTAAAAAGGCGAGGAGCCATAGTTAATCGTTGAAATACCAATAAGCTTCAGTTTAGCTGCCTGAGCAATGGTTTCTGCTTTTTCGGTAGCATCCGCCACTGCCAGCTCAATTACTTTCTTTCTGAGCTTTGTTTTTTGTTCCTCACTAAAACCAAAAGCAATCTGGTAGTTGATATTGAGGTTTTTCTGGTCGAGGCTTTTTAAAAGCGATTCGGAAAATTTTTGGGTAAACGCTCCTTTGACTTCTATGGAAATATGGGATATATATCCTGTTTTATGCCTTTTGTTCTGTTGCCATTCGTAATTTTCATTAACAGCAATGGCTTTTGATTTAATTAGTTTAGGATCGATGCCGTTGTTTTTAAATACTTTCTTTAAGGCATTTAGTGATGCCATAGATTTGTTAAAACAATCCTGGTAAAGACTGTCTTTAATCGTTAAATCAACTGAGACAATAATTTCTTCGGGCACTTCGCTAATGCGTGCGATGCCTTCTACTTTAATTGTTTTATTGCTTTGTGCAGCTACACTCAAGCTGAAAAATGCGAATAAAAGGCTAACGTAGGTTGTTCGTTTCATAATAATAAATTTTAATGAATGATGTGTTTTGTTGCCATAGGATGCGTCAATACCATCTATTCCATAAAATAAATGCGAAAAATTATTTCATAGCCTGCTTTTTTCGGGCATAAAAAATAAAAACTATTCCAATAACGATGTATGGTATGCTTAGTATCTGTCCCATATTCAATAGGATATCATTTTCAAAAGCCACCTGGTGTTCCTTAATAAACTCCAGGAAGAAACGAGCCGTGAAAATTAGTGTCAGTGCCAAACCAAAAGCTCCACCGTGCTTAAGCAAGGCTCTTTGGGTGTGATATAAGACTAACATCAGAGCAAAAATACTGAAGTAACAAAGTGCTTCGTACAATTGGGTAGGATGACGAGGCAACATGTCAACCTGTTTAAAAATAAAGGCCCAGGGCACATTAGTTGGTTGGCCAATAATCTCTGAATTCATCAGGTTGGCCAGACGAATAAAACCAGCACCCAAGCCGGCTACTATGGCTAATAAATCCAATGCATCTGATAAATGGTGTTTGGTTTTGCGTGAATAAATGATCAAAGCAATTATCAATCCCAAGGCGCCTCCGTGACTGGCTAGGCCACGATAACCGGTGACTTCAATACCACCAGATTCCAGTATTTTAATGGGCAGTAGCATTTCCAGAGGGTTAGATAAATAATAGGCCGGCTCGTAAAACAAGCAGTGACCTAAACGGGCGCCTACAATAATACCTATTAAACCAAACGAGGTCAATTTATCTAAATACGATTTCGGAAGTCCTTCTTGCTTGTAAAGATATTGCAACATGCTTATGCTTAAGATTAAGCCCAAAACAAACAGTAGTCCGTAAAAACGGATAGAGACGCCAAATAGATTAACAATCTCGGGATTGGGGTTCCAGTTGATATAATGTTGCAGCATCATTCAGATTTCTGATTTTAGCTAATTTACCAAATTATATTTAGTTCATTAGTTGTTTAATCTGCTAATAATTAATTGATGATAAGAAAAATGGGTTCAATGATAGAAAATCTGTTCAGCATTTTTGAGACGTATGACTAAAAATGAAATGTATAATTAAACCACTTTCAGTTACTGGCCTCTTTCTAAGAAAAGTGGATTAAATCCTACATCTTTTTCGCTACAATAATATCGCGCTTAATCGACTTATCCACCATGTGCTCAAAACCATCGTAGGGTGTTCTGTTTAGAACTTTCATGCCATGATTTTTAAACAACTCTGCTAACTTTTGCTTAGGTGCTACAAAACTGTTCCAGGCCAAAACGATGGTACCGCCTTTTTTCAATACGGCTTTCCAGGCTGGCAGGCATTGTTCAATTAATTCGGACGGATTACGCGTGCCTGTTGAACTTTTATTGGCGCCAGTATTGCCGTGAGCGATGCCGTATGGCAAATCACCTACAATTAGGTTAAAACTGTTCTTTTTAAAGTATTTATCGGCCTCTTGCGAGTTGCCACATATCAGTCCCAGTTGTTTGCGTTCCGCTTTGTTTTTAAAGGCATCTTTACTGTTGGCATATTCAAATTCATGCATATAAATGGCATCCTTCTTACTTTTGCCATATACCATGCGTTTATCCGCAGTGAATTTATAACGCTCGTTCTGAAGGTACTTTTTAAAGAAGATTTGATTTTCATGTACCGATTTATTCTCTATTTCGATACCAAAAGCATTAAAACCATATACGGTAGCTTCGTTGAGTGTGGTGCCTCGTCCGGCTACAGGATCGAGCAAACTGATGTCGTCCTCGTATGTAAAATCACTCGCCAGCAGGGCTACGTTCACCATCATTTTGGTAAATAGCTCATTGGTTTTGCCAGCATATTTTTGAATAGTACTGATTTTGCTGTCAATGTATTGAAAGTTAGCCATCGGTATTGGTGCCAAACCATCATCGGCATGCAGGCCAAACTGGTTGAAAATGGCAAAGACAAAAGATAAGCGCGATAAAATAGCAATGTCTTCGGTGCTTAATTCATCATTTAAAGTGATGGTGATATAGCGCACACCACACACATCTTCAAAGTCGATTTTCTGGCAACCAACACTTAAACGTTTGGCAGCAATACTTAACTCAGAAACCGCCAGCTGTGCGGCTTCATTATAATACACGCGGTTATGTCCCGGGTATTGCAAAATCAAATACTTCATCATGATACAAAGATAGGGATAAATAGTCAGTAGAGTGTAGTAACAAGTTAGCGCAGATTTGTAATCTGTGAAGGATACGATTTACAAATTCGCTTCAGCCCTAATGATTAATGCAAAGGATAAACAAACCCGCTAAGCGCATACATTCACCTAGCGGGTCTCACCTTTTAAAAACGGCTCCCGTTGGAGCTCCTATCTATAAATAATCTTTTGGACTTAACTCGACTAATACACCGAGCTTAAAGCATCCACGGTTTCACCTTCTCGAAACTCTTGTAAAACATAGTTTTCGTATGCAAATTGATTCTTTAATCTATTGATGATATATGGCGAATGATGATCTGGTAAAATAGTTGTGCGGAACTGGAATGGAATACCTGATTGACGAATGATTTCGATGGATTGCTTAATCTGAATCATCAAATCGGCATTATTAACACCTGTTACCTGGTAATAGCACTTTCGATTAATAAGCGTTTTAATGTCCATGGCAATGTAATCGACGAGTTGATTCCTAATCAGATCTTCTATTATGGCCGGGCGCGATCCATTGGTGTCAATCTTAACCGGATAACCCATTTCTTTGATGCTCTGTATTAATTCAGGCAGGTCGGGCTGAAGTGTTGGTTCACCGCCACTGATAACCACACCGTCCAGCCAGCCTTTGCGATCGTTCAAAAATTGCAGTACTTCTTCCTGTGCTATATTTGTCTGACCTTTGTAATAAGATGGCAGCACCAAACTGGGATTATGACAATAGCCACACCGAAAGTTACAACCACGGGTAAAGATGACAGCACAGGTTTTACCAGGCCAGTCAATAAAACTTTGCCTGATGTAGGATGCTATTTTCATTTGTTTGAAATTATATGGGCGAATAGAAAGTTTGTTGAGCTCCCTGAGTATAGTCAAAGAGGAAGATAAAGTGATTATCAAAAGATAGCGATCAACTTACATCGACTCTACTCAGGGAAGCATCGTTCAAACGTTACATTACTAGCCAAATGGAGGTATGGTATTATTCATTTATTAATGCTTCTTTAAGGCATTCGTTCGACTCAACCTTGGCTTCTTCGAACTTAGTGCGGTCAAATAGCTTTCTGTCCTTAAACTCCTCTTGCTTACCTTTGTTCCATTGCTTAACCGGGCGCATGTAACCGACAATACGACTGTATACTTCGGTTTCGGCATCACAATTGGGGCATTGGAAATGTTCGCCTTGCAGATAGCCATGTGTTGGACAAATACTAAAGGTGGGCGATAAAGTGACATAGGGCAGATGGAATGAGTTGGTGATTTTACGAATCAGGTTTTTGGCCGATGCAGCCGGCATATCTTTTTCGCCCGTAAACAGGTGCAATACTGTTCCCCCAGTGTATAAAGTTTGTAGTTCATCTTGCATGCGAAGCACATCAAACACATCATCGGAATAACCTACCGGCAAATGTGTTGAGTTAGTGTAATAGGGCTCTGAGCCATTGCGATAGGCATCGTGGTTAGCCACTATTATATCCGGATGCTGCATGGTGTCAATCTTGGCAAAGCGATAGGCTGTACTTTCGGCAGGTGTAGCTTCGAGGTTGTAAATATTACCTGTTTCTTCCTGGAATTCGCTCATCACATCGCGCATAAAATTCATAATACGAATGGCCAGTGCTTTACCCTCTTCGCTGGCAATGCCTTGCCCCAGGAAGTTGAGGCACAATTCATTCATCCCGTTAATGCCGATGGTTGAAAAGTGGTTTTTCCAGTAACAGTTATGGCGTTCGTAAATGTGTCGCAGATAGAATTTAGAATAAGGATACAAGCCTTTCTGCGTATAGTCCTCAATGATTTTTCTTTTAATCTCGAGGCTGTTTTTAGCCAGTATCATCAGGTTGCGCAAGCGTTGATAAAGATTCTCTTCGGAGCTGACTTCAAAGCCAAGTTTTGGCAGGTTAATGGTTACAACACCCACCGAACCAGTTAACGGGTTAGAGGCAAACAGTCCACCTCCACGCTTGTTTAGTTCACGTTTATCAAGGCGAAGACGGCAACACATACTGCGCACATCATCGGGTTTCATATCGGAGTTTACAAAGTTGGAGAAGTATGGAATACCGTATTTAGCAGTCATCTCCCAAATGACTTCATATTCAGACTTATTCCAGTCAAAATCAGGTGTGATGTTATAAGTTGGAATCGGGAAAGAGAAGAGGCTTCCATTGGCATCGCCCTGAATCATGACCTCGGCAAATGCTTTATTCAACATGGTCATCTCTTCCTGGTAATCTTTGTAGGTATCCAGCTGAATTTCGCCTCCCCACACCACCGGCTCATCCTTCATAAAATCAGGCACTGTCAAGTCCATGGTGATGTTGGTAAACGGTGTTTGAAAGCCTACACGAGTAGGAATATTAATGTTGAATAAAAATTCCTGCAGGCATTGTTTCACTTGCTGATAGTTCAAATTATCGCGACGAATATAGGGAGCCAGGTAGGTGTCGAAATTAGAAAAGGCCTGTGCTCCTGCAGCCTCGCCCTGCATGGTATAGAAAAAGTTGACTATTTGTCCCAATGCCGTTCGCAGGTGTTTGGCCGGGTTGCTTTCGGCTTTACCCAATACACCTCTGAAACCGTGCATCAGCAGGTCTCTCAAGTCCCAACCAACACAATAAACGCTGAGAAAACCCAGATCGTGGATGTGCAGATAGCCCTTTTTATGTGCTTCTGATATGTTTTCAGGATATAATTTGTTAAGCCAGTATTGCGAGGTAATAATGGTGGAAATATGTTGGTTCAGTCCTTGTAACGAATAAGCCGAATTGGCACTTTCCTTCACGCGCCAGTCATCAAGCGATAAATAGTCGTCCATGGCATCGATGTTTGAAAAGAGTTCTTTGGTATTACGCGACTCTTCACGTTTTCGACGATACAGCATATAGGCTTTAGCCAGTTGATAACCTTCCAGTTCAAACAAGGTTTTTTCAACAAAATCCTGCACTTGTTCTACTGATGGAATATCGGTTGTTAATTCTTTATCAGCATTGCTAATAATGGTTTCAACCAGGCGACGGGCACGACTTCGATTTGGTCGACCTATGGCGCGCATAGCCTTAAAAATGGCATGTTCAATTTTATTGGCTTCGAAGTTAACGACTTCGCCATTGCGCTTGATAATTTGCTGGAAACGAGATGCACCATTCATGTTAATCAGTTTTAAAAAATGAATAAATGGTAACTCGCGGGATAAGTGTAAGAACAGTTGTTGGCCAAGCCGCACACAACGCAGTTCATTGCTTTTCACCCGAAAGCTACGAAAACTAGTGTATCCGGCAGGTCTTCTGACTTATTCCTGTTTTAATCGCCTTCCCATCCGTTTGAGACGAATAGTGACCTATGATTAAAAACCTTGTGGAACTTACAGCTACGGGGATAGTTCCCGATTTTCACGGGATTCCCTTTTAATCTTTAGTAAAGAACCGATTACAGAACAAAGCAAAGAAGAAAAAATGAGAAATGTTTAATGATTTGTGCAGTATTTATAAACAAAGTTGTTAACAATGAATGTTTATCCGCTGTTTTAAAAGGATCACATTTTTATTGAATGGAGCAAAGTAGTTGGACGAAGAGTTGCTTAGTTTGTACTAGCGACGATTTGTACTCACAGCTACTCCTTAAACCGCAGCTCAAAGTCCGTATTGCGATAAGCCGGAAAATTACTCATCACGCTATTTTTAATTGTTTCAATGGCTTTTAAATCTATTTCGGCTATGCAATAATTGGATTTCATGCCTGTGCTTCGTGCCAGAACTTTTCCGCGAGGCGAGAGAATTAAGGCTACACCGGCATAATTTTTACCACTGGGAGTGAGGCCGGTTTGGTTGCAGGCCATTACAAAACAGGCGTTATCGTAGGCTCGCGCCTGTAACAGCATCTTAAATCGCTCTAGTTTTTCCTCAGGTGTTTCGCGGGGCGAGGCAAAAGCAAAACAAAGCAGTTCGGCCTGTTGCTGGCTCATGGACAGGCTTAGCTCTGGATAATGGCTTTCGAGGCACAATTGCAGGCCAGTTTTAATACCATTCTGCTCAAAAATCTGAAGTTGGTTGCCTGGACTAAACACCTCTTTCTCGTGCACCGATAAATGGGTTTTATAATGAAGCGCAACTTGCTGTCCTCCATATAAGGTGAGATGGGCAATACCCCAATGATTGTTTATTGGCATTGGTAATCCAACCGAAAAGGTGATGGAATTATGCTCTGACAGGTTTATGAGTTGCTTCAAGATTTCATCATATTGCTGCACGTAAACATATAAATCTTGTTTATTGTTGATGTAGCCCGACACTCCTAATTCCGGGAATAAGGCGTAGTTAACACCTTGATGACCAAGCTCGTTTAAATGATGCTCAATCCCATTTATGTTTTTGTCAATAGCTAAAGGTTCGCTCCAACTATTAATGGCAGCTACTTTAATCATAAGGCATCAAATTAGATGTTGTATTGACATACGTTTGGATGACCTCTAGAATCATCTTGGTTGTTGCTTCCACGGATGAGTTCTCAAAGCTACAAATATCATCAACCATCAATTTATAAACAGATGCTTCATTTTTATTGATGGAGATATAAACGGAATCTGTGTGATTTGCTTTGACTGGTTTTATGCCTTTGCGCATCAAAGCGCGACGCAACAATACATATTCGAAGCCATGGCCTTTAACGGCTATCGTCTGATTGTGATGATAACGCACAGTGAATAAACCTGTTTTATTATCAAATTCAATGCCCTTGCCCCTAAACATTGATTGAAAAGCGTTGTTGAGCAGGAGATCTTCGGGACTACCCGAGGTCACACCATCGCGATTGAGCAGCCACAGCTTATCGGCCATTTGCAGGGCCAAATCTAAGTCATGAGTCGACATCAGAATGGATTTTCCTGCCGAAGCCAATTGCCGAAGCAACTGCATGATTTCTACTCTTGCCGGTAAGTCCAGAAAGGCTGTTGGTTCATCCAGTATAATGATGTCAGTATCCTGAGCTAACGCTTTGGCAATGGTGGCTTTTTGTCGTTCGCCATCACTCAGAGCCGATAGTGGGCTGTGTATTTTATGGCTGATGCCACATTGTTCAATGGCTGTTTTAACAATGGTTTTATCCCTATCGCTCAAGCGACCCATCAATCCGGTAAAAGGGCTTCGTCCATAGGCCACGAGTTCAAAAACTGTGGCGTTCGGAATACTTATTTTATCAGTCAGTACAACGGCAATGGCTTTGGCCAATTCCTTTTCAGACATAAGAGCTGTGCTTTTACCATTTAGCAAGATGTCTCCATGCATAGATTTCAAAAAGCCACAAATGGTTTTCATCAGCGTGCTTTTACCTTTGCCGTTGGCACCCAGAAGACAAGTCATTTCGCCTTCGTTTAGGTGTGCATTAAGGCTTTGAGCAACCACTTTATGCTGTTTCGAGTTGGTGTAGCCAATGGTCAGATTGTTGATGTCAATGAGAGCTGCCATAATTATTCTGCAAATTGTTCTTTTCTACGCTTCCAAATAACGGATATAACTACCGGTGCCCCAATAAAAGCTGTTACTGAGTTGATGGGTAATGCACTATCTAAGCCAGGCATTCGCGCTATAACATTGCAAAGCAAGGCAGTAGCAGCTCCTAATAAGCCGGCGTGTAATATAAGGGTAAAATGATTGGAGGTGCGTGCCACCAACTTAGCCATATGGGGCACCGCCATGCCTATAAATACGATAGGACCGCAGAATGCAGTGACTAAGGCCGTCAAGACACCAGACATTAAGATAACAACCATGCGGGCGCGATGAATTTTTAGTCCCAGGTTCTGGGCATAATTCTCACCAAGAGACAGTAGGTTAAGCCACTTGGAAATAAAGAGGCAGGCCACAGCCGGTATTGTTATCAGTACCAAAAACAGTTGGGCTCGTGCCAGTGACAGGCGCGAAAAACTACCCAAACCCCATATAACATAGGTGTGAACATCTTCTTCGAGGCTATAAAATTTCATAATGCCTACCACCGAATTACTGAGGTAACCAATCATTACGCCAATTATCAAAACCGCTAAGGTGCCGCCTATTCGTCGGGAAACAAATAGTATGACCAACAAAATGCATAGCGAACCAGCCAAGGCCGCCACCAGTAAAGATAAATCGCCAAATAAACCCAACGAGGAAAAGCTAAAGCCAAAGAATTGACCTGCTACCAATATCACGAAACCAACGCCCAGGCTGGCTCCCGATGAAATACCCAATACAGAAGGGCCGGCTAAGGGATTTCGAAACAAAGTTTGCATAAGCAAGCCAGCGATGCCTAAGCCCATTCCTGCTCCCAGGGCAACTATAGCCTGAGGTAAGCGCGATCGGGTGATGATGTTTTCCCAGATGATATTGGATGTTTCCTGGCCGCTAATAATCTGGAATACGGCTTTTATGGGTATATGCACCGAACCCAATATCATATTGAGTAGAAGCAAGGCTAATACCAGCAGAATGAGGGTGGCATACTTTGTTTTATTGTTGACTATGTGCATCATGTCAATCAGTCTTATGTCTTGAATCTTTTATCTTCTTATTCTTCAATCTTCTTCCAATAGCGTGGCTGATAATCTGGCAGTAACTTCGGATGGAAGTGGTAAATGTAATCGGCCAACAGAATATTGGGCTTGATGGCTGATTCCTCTCTGTAGGGCACTTGTCGAAGGTTACATACCAACACATTACCTGTTTTATAGGCTTTGAAATCGGCATATCGTTCGTCCTCTTCTTTCAGCATCTGCTTTCCAAACCCATTAGGCGAACTGGTCAGCAATCGCCAGTAATCTGCTTTCGCTGCCAGGCTGTAAATGGATTCATAATCCATGGGCATTGAGGCGGTCAGCTGGTTTTTAATTATGTAATCGGCGCCCGCATCGCGAAAATAATGGGCAAAAAAACTATCTCCTCCGGCTGCATACCAGGTACCGCCTTTCATTTTACCACTAAATACACTAGGGCGATGCTCAACTGTTTGCGTCAGCTTTTTAAGGCGCAAGTAGTCTGCCTCTATAGCGGTATAGATGGAGTCTGCGGCCGCTTCTTTATCGGCAAAAAGAGCCAACATTTTTATCCATTCGGCTCGCCCCAGTGGTGTTTGTTCGGCAAAGGCTGCCATGGGCACAAGCGGAACACCCAGGTTTTTAATGGCATCGTAACCGCCCGTTTTAAAAGGTGAAACAAATATCACATCCGGTGAAAGGCTCACAATTGTTTCTATATTGAATATGCCTTCTTTACCTACTTTTTGAATCGCATTAGCTTTTACTTTGTCGTTGATATTTTGGTTAAACAGGTGACGACTACTGTTGATACCAACGATGTTATCCAAGGCATCTAACTCAATCAGGTAAGCCAACTGAGTAGAACTTAAGCAGATGATGCGTCTACATGGTACTTTAATTTCATTTTCTTTTAGCGCCTGGTTATAATCGGCAGGCATCAAGGTAAATGACTGAAGCAGTTTAGATGTGTCTTTGGGTGAGTAGATATCGAGAATGGTTTTATGACCGTCTTTCGAAATACTAAAGCCTTTGGCATAGCTAAGTTGTTGCTTTGTCAGCGGTTTGGTGTTTTGCTTTTGACTGGTTTTACCTTGACAAGATGTCATTAAAATCACCAGACATCCTAGAATGAGATTATATGTGATCTTCATGTTTAATTTTCTTTTTTCTATTGGTCCTTTTAATTTGCCTCTTCAACCATCTCCAACTCAAAACCACACTTGTTATACACATGAAAGTACATGGCAGAAGAACGATGATTAGCAAAAGCTTTCGCAGCCAATCGTGGTTAACTAAAAATGGAAAGTCAAACTTATGTAATGCTTTGGTTAACCAACGACGAGTTTTTTTATTGTTATCAATATATGTCAGTGCCTTACCCGTATTACTATCGATGAAAAGCTGAGTGTTGTATGCGTCATTAACTTGTATTTTATACACTGGCAGAGGATGATTAAACATGCCCGACTGACGGTAGTAATCGTCATAGGTAGTTTGTAAACTGAGCTCAAATGTATGTTGCTTAAACACTGTTTGTGCATAGCTAATGAGTTCGTTTTCAGTGAAGGAAAAAGGAACTATTGAATCCCGGTTGATGACGAGAAACGATTGGGGGTTTTGGTAATCATCGTAATATGCATTTATCACCTGTTTATTCATTGATGATGATGGTGCTATTTTTCGCAGACCTGATTTGATAGGTAATTGCTTCCAAAAGGCAGATGGAGAAATCGTGTTGTTAGCAGCATGTGCTTTGTTCCATTTCGACAAGTAGGAACGGCCTTCGGGTTTGGCACTTATCCAAGCAGGAATATCTGTGGTATAGAAAACACCGCTAAGGGTAAAAGTGCTTAAGAATAAAACGAGAAACCAACCTAATAAATGATGCCATTTATAATCCCACTTTTTGTAAATGGTAAGTTTAATTATTTCATTGTTAGCATCTTTTTTTACACGATAAAAAGCTACCCAAAAGCCTGATAAGCACGCCAGCAAACCGATGATGCCAAGGATAACAATGATGGTTTTCCAAAGCTCATCATTACTTTTTAATTGTTTGAAATAAATCCAGTGTGGAATGGCACCTATACGTGCCATCCAGCGTGATTTTCGGTTGGTTTCCTGAATGATTGCACCACTACTTGAGGAGACATAGAGTACAGTATGTGCTTCATCATCAATGTAGCATTTATAAAAAGGAAGCAGTGGTTTATAGTAGCTCCATGGAATCCAGGAATCTAATGTTTCAAGGCGTTCTATTTTTGTTACCGGATGCTTTCTATAACTTTCAGAGATGGCTTTTGCCTCATCTTGTGAGAAAGATTCAATTTTTTTAAGTGTTCTGGCATCATAAACGCTTTGGCCACGGCGGCCTGAATATAAACGATAAACAGGTCTGTCATAGTATTTCTCAAGCTCAACCTTGCCTTTGTGTTTTGGAAAAGCTTGTATGTTTTCAACGTCGGATGGGTTAAAAGGTCTCAAATGCTCAAAGCGCTCTTGTCGCGACGCATGTGGAAAACCGGCAAAAATTAGCACAAAACCCGTTAGAAACCACATCAGAAACAGCAGGCTAATGAAAGAGCCGCTTATTTTGTGGAGCTGAATTAGTGCTGTTTTTAGTTTTTTCATGGCGATACTAAGGTGATTTATTAAAGTAACGGCTCAATTAGCAGAGTCGAGATGAATAGTAGATCATTCATTTCGACTCTGCTAATTGAGCTATTAAGTGGTTTTAATTAGCAAAATTGATATTCACACCAACAAAATAGGTGCGTCCAGGATTGATGGTACCACGATTCTCACCGTAAGGAACATCATCCACGTAATCGAAAACATTATCAATACCAGCTGTTAGCTTCAGGTTCACTTTGTTTGAATGAAGCAACTGGTGTGTCGTTGTTAGCTTCCATAGGTCATAGCCCTTTGCATTCGGTTCCTCATGATAGTATTTATCATCTTGTAGGCGACCCAATAGCTGAACATTCAGATGGTAGTTATTCCAATGATGGAAATAGCCAACACGCACATTTCCATAGTGACGGGCCACGTAATCCAGACGAATATCTTCAGTCAGGTTCATGGCATCTACATAGCTATAGCCACCTCCAAACGAGAAACCAAGAGGTAGCTTAACATCTACCATTACGTCAAAGCCACGCGTACGTGCTTCTTCAATGTTGAAATGTTGGCGACGTTTTTTGATACCATTATCTGCATCTCCAGGCAATAATTCGGTGTTTTCATAGGCTATTAGGCCATCCACATCGTTTTGATAAACGCTCATGTTGGTTGATAACCATTTGTTGTTATAGTCCACACCTGCGCTGTAATAGTTCGATTTTTGTGGATCCAGATCGGTATTACCTAAATATAAAGTACCTCGCTTTTCGTAGTAATAGTACTGCTCTTTCAAGGTTGGTGCTTTAAAGCCACGCGAGTAAGTACCGCGCAGATTGAAGTGACCCAGTTGATATAAAGCCGATAGTTTTGGAGTTGCAATGGTTCCAAAGTTATCGTGTTTAACTACGCGCAAGCCTGCAGTTAACATCAAGTCATCAAATAAACTGATTTCGTCTTGAAGGTAAAAAGACAAAGTATTAACACTTTCCTCATCGTGCTGCAGACGCCCTTCTGAGCGGTAAAATTCTTGTACTAATTCCGAACCAAGTGTTATGGTTTGATGCTTTCCTAATTTGCTTATCCATCGCAAGTTGTAATCATCGCGTCGCTGGTCGCTGTTGAGCTGATAATCGCCAGCTTCGTATTTGCCCTCTTTGGTCTGATTGTATTTGTAATAGTACTTATAGGTGTCAGATGTATAGTCGAAAGTGATGTTTGAAGACTTTGACAGAAGATATTTAGCCCCTGCGTTGTAGCTGAAATCTTCGAAAAACAAACCATAATCTTTGACCGATAATGCGCGTTTGTTATCGTTCATGTAGTACGAGCCACCTCCGTATATGCTTAATTTATCGCTTATACGAAACTCTAAATCTTGTCGAACATTGCGACGCAGATAGGCGTTTTGAGTCATTTCGTCGGTTTCAACTAACTCATCACCATCAACTTCATAAGGACTGTTTTGCCAGCCGTCTGTTTTGCTTTGAGAAAAAGTGGTATGGCCTGATACGATTTTTGAGTTAAAATCAATATTGGTGGTTGATTGATAGGTGTTGTAAGTGCCATATTGTGTATTGTGATTGGCCGAGATGCTACGCTTCGATTTTTTGGTGATGATGTTAATCACACCGGCAATGGCATCGGAGCCATATAAGGCTGATGAAGCACCTTTTACCACTTCAACACGCTCGATGTTGTTGGGATTAATGCGGCCTAAGTCGTTCATACCACCCATATCGCCATATACACGTCGGCCATCAATGAGGATGACAATAAAATCGTTGCCCAAACCATTTAATTGCATAAATGAACCCATTGTATTTGGGCTAAAGTCAAAAGACGGACTAACGGAACCCATCAAGTTAATAAAGTCTGGAGCTGCTGCTGATTCTATCATTTGTGAGTTCAACAGCTCAGTCGGAACAGGAGCGGTTTTAAGGTGATGCGGTGTACCTGTACCTGTTACTACCACTTCGCCTAAGGTACCAGTGCTTTCCTCCATGCTCATTTCTAAGTTTTGGATGGAAGCATTTAGTTCAATATTTTCTCTGTAACGTTTGAAGCCAGAGAAAGAGGCACATATCTGGTAGTTGCCTGCTGTTATATTTTTTAAAGTAAATTCACCCTTGGCATTAGTGGCTGTTCCAATGGTTGTACCATTGATGTAAACATTGGCGCCGGTTAGTGCTTCGCCAGTGTTATCAGTTACTTTTCCTGAAATGCTGTGTTTCTGCTGTGCTTGTGCTAACCCACAACTTAGTACAAGAATTAATAATAGCGTAAAAAATCTTTCCATGTGTTTGATGTTTATCCCTTCTATTGAAGGTCCAGATGTGTTTATTAGAATTAGAAAGAAGCTGTTGCAGACTTCAATGACCAATGGTGTCTTTACAGCCTCTTTCTTATTACCGTCCTATTTAATTGCTTTTAGATGATTCATCCAAATGGCATTGATTTCCTCGTAGTCACCCAATCCTTTCATAATATCAGTAACCTCGTAGCCCTCAGCTTCAAGGCGCTCTCTCCACGACTGTTCAATTGGATCTGTTTTACCGGTTATACCATTCATATCGTTATTAGCATGGTCTCCAGCTATTGACATTAATGGAGTGATGGTTACTTTAGTTGGTTTTGGAGTAATAGCATTAACTTTCGCAACTAAACTACCAATGGCCAATGGCCCCTTGCCTTCGTTTTCTTCTTTGCCAAAACCAATACCTTCAACCGTTCCAACAAAGAAGTTTGGATTCAATGCGGTTAGTTCTGCCTGAAGTTTAGTGTATTGACCATCTGCTTGGTGTGGCGTACCGTGACCCATAAATAAAACCGGACCTTCGGCTACCTGTGTTGCAAATTTGTCAGCTAATACTTTAGCAACAGCTTTGATGTCTGCATCGCTTGTTAATAATGGAGTACCAACCTTTACTTTGACACCTTCATACTTGTGTTCAAATGCTTCAATGGCTTCATTTAGTTCTTCAAATTCTTCTCCAGGAATAACATGTAGTGATTGCACATAGAAAGTAGAATAACCCTCTTTAACCATTACCTCTAAGGCTTCCTGAGGTGTATCATTGTCGATTACAGTACCATTTAATGAGCCTTCTCCGTTACCCTGACGAAGTTTATTAAGAATTAGATCTGATGTATAACCCCAACGGATTTCTTCATTCTTAAATTCTTTTTTAGCTGTTTCATCAATTTTCTGAAACGTCAATTGAGGTTCTGGAAATGACGAACCAAAAGTTACCAAAAGGTTACCTTCCTTGTCACCTAGTTTAAACTCGCTGTTGTCGTCGTCATCGCTACAGGCGGTAAACATTACTGTTGTGGCCATTAATGCCCAGGCTGCTTTCTTAAATAAGTTCATTTGTTTCATTTTTAAGTTAAGTATTAAAATTCCAGTTACTGGTTCATTGCGGTTTGTAAATGCTGAATCCAAAGGGCAAGCACTTCAGGGTAGTCACCCAATCCGGTCATATCGCATTGTACTTGGTAGTTTTCTGCTTCAAAGCGTTCGCGCCACGATTGTTTGGCTGGCTCACTTTCACCACTTGTGCCGTTCATGTCGTTACTGGCATGGTCGCCCACAACCGACATTAAAGGACTCAATGTTACTTGCATTGGTTTTTCATTTATTGCACCAATGGTATTTAAAAGTCCATCAACCGATGTTATTCCGTTGTCGAAGGCAGTACCTTCAACTGTTCCCACAAAAAAGTTGGGATTAATGCGTTTTAGTTCGGTATCAAGAGTGGTATACATGGTATCTGCCTTGTGGGGAGTGCCATGACCCATAAAACATACAGGTCCTTGCTTCGCTTGCTGTGCAAATTTTGCCGATAGCATTTGGGCGATGTATCGAATATCATTAGCGTCGTTTAAGAGCGGCGCACCAATATTGATTTTAACTTTAGGGTGTTTGCTTGTAAAGGCACAAATGGTTTCAACTAAGTCATCATATTCTTCGCCCGGAATAATATGTAGAGACTGAACATTAATTTGTGTATAGCCTTTTTTAGCCAACAGCCGCAATGCTTCTTCAGGCGTGTAATTGATTATTTTCTGACCTTTCAGGCTACCTCCACCTCTGCCTTCGCGTAGCTTTTTTATTATAAAGCTTGAGGTGTAGGCCCAACTAACATCAAGTTCTGGATAGTGGTTTTTAAAGGCAGCATCAATTGTTTTAAAGGTTTGTTGTGGCGCTTCGTATGAGGAGCCAAATGTAACCAATAAAATAGCCTCGTTGTTATGGTTTTCACAGCCTGTAAAAACAGTCATAAGGGCTAGCATTAATATGATGATTCTATTCATAATGATGGTTTTTGTGAGTTTAGGTTTTATTACTTTTCGAAAACTTCAGGTTGACACCGGCGAAAATGGTGCGTCCTGGATTGAGTGTGCCATAATGTGAGCCATAAGGACTATCATCAACATAATCGAGGATATTATCGACCCCAATGATGCCGGTGATGTTGCACGATTTGATGTATTTAAGCGTATGACTCGACGTTAGTTTCCAGAGTTGATAGGGTTTAGCTGTTGTGCGCTCTAAATCTTCTTCGAGATAAAAGCGGTCTGATTTATATACCCCAGCAAGCGTCAGGTTAAGGTGATAGGATTTCCAGCGTTTGGTCCAGGCGGCTTTGGCCGTTGCACTATGCTTCGAAACACCATTCAGGCGGATATTTTGTGTGAGGTTGCGGGCATCAACATAGCTATAGCCGGTTTGAACCTGCAGCTGCTTAAAGAATGTAAAAGCAGCGTGCCAGTCAATACCGATTGTTTGGGCTTCATCAATGTTGTAACGCATTTTGGTTTCTTCAATGCCGCGTCGTCTATGGTCGTAGGAAGTTGGTATAATAGCGTAATCAATTTTATCATTCACACGGTTGATATACAAGTTAATGCTCGTTCGTAATGCTTTGATTTTGACTTCCGTTGAATAGGAGATGTAGTGCGATCGCTGAGGTTTTAAATCTTTGTTGCCAAGGTATAAGCGATACATACCCATGCGGTCACTTTCGTAATAGTAGTAGAGCTCTTTTAGTGTTGGACTTTTAAAACCATTAGAGTAGGTTAAGCGATGAATCAAGTTAGAATGCTTATACATCAACGTTAACTTTGGTGTCAGTGAGAAACCTGCCTGGTTATGATAGATAGCGCGCAAGCCGGTTACCAAATCCAGTTTGTCGGTTAACTTGGTTTCGTTTTGTGCATAAACAGCATAGGTATGTGCTTCAACATCCGGTTTTGTTAATCGGTATTGAGCCTCTAGATATTCACTGAGTAACTCCGCTCCAACACTCAACCTGTTTTTTTTATTTAAGTTAAATACACCTTTGAACTGTGTGTTGATGGTTTGTGTTTCCGAGTTCTTAAAGCGGTCGCCAGAGTAAATGGTTTGGTTCAGTACCTCCGTGTTTGTGATAAATGTTTCGTTGAACTTGTAGGGGTATTCGGTATAATACAGGTAATTATTGTAGCTAAGACTTAGCTCGATGAAATTCTTGTTTTTTAGTTTGTATTTGGCACCTGCTGCAGCTGTCCTGTCGTTGTAATAATAGTCGTGCATCTGCGCTTTAAATGGAAAAAATAAACGTTTTTCGTACCACGATAAATCCGTATTGATGCTTAACTTGTTATTGATATCATAAGCAAAATGCTGACTGATGGTGTAGGCTCTGCTTTTATTTACCGGTTTGTAGTATGTAGGCACCAGGTAAGGCAAATCATGGTTACTTTCCCACTTATTATTAAAGCGCATGTTGTTAATCTGGTAACCATCCTTTTGCTTGTAATTAAAGGTGGTTTTGCTGCTTAATTTGCCTTTGCTATAGTTTACTGAATTTAGCTGTTTTAATTCACCATAAGCACCTAATCGCGTGTTATTAGTAATTGAAAGATTTTGTTTAGGTTTTTTTGTGATAATATTGATAACACCAGCAATGGCATCAGAACCATACAATGTTGATGAAGCGCCTTTTACTATTTCAATTTGGGCAATGTCTTCGGAATTAATACGAGTTAAATCCACATACGAACCAACACCACCAGTGAGACGCTTTCCATTTAGCAGGATAAGCACGTAATCGCTACCCAATCCATTAATTTTGATATTGGTGCCCATGGAACTATTGGTATAATCAATAGATGAAGAAATGGACGAGATGATTTCTTCCACATTTCTACCTGATAATTCAGCGATATCTTTTTGTGTGATGATTTCGGTTTGAACGGGAACATTATCTATACGATGATGCGTACCAGTACCTGTTACTACAATTGGTGATAATGTTTCTGACTTTGGATTAAGTGCTATATCGATGGTATTAAGGCCTTCTTGTAACTCAACTTTTTGTTGATGAATCTCATATCCTAAGTGCGAAACACACAGTGTATAATGACCAGGTTTTAACTTGTTGAGTTGATAATGGCCGTAAGCATTGCTGGCAGTAGCTGTTGAGTATAAGCTGTCGATATAAACATTAGCAAATCCAATGCTTTCAAGGCTTTCTTTATTATAAATATTCCCCTTTAAGGTGGCACTCTGACTGTAAGTTGGCAGGCTTAAAGTTATCAGAAGCGCTGCAACCACTACAAACTTATGCATAGTAAACACACATTACTAATGCATCCATGGAACCCTTCTAATGACTCATATTCTGGAATAATCCGAACAGCATTAACTTCTTTTCCCGGAAGCAATAAATTATTACTAGCTGTTGGCAGGTTTCCTGACTTTCCCGATTCTCAACTCCTTCCCATCAACCTGATGTCGACAGTGGATTCTGACTGTTGAGAACACATTAATATCATAGATATTAACGGGATTACAGTAGCGGGTACTGTTCCGGATTTTCACCGGATTCCCTTTTCAATCAAACTATTGCGAATAGTTCAATCACCAAAAGCGCTGCAAAGATATAAACTTGTTTAGGGAATGCAATATTTCGATTAACAAAAAAGCAGATTCATTTGAGGGGTGAATCTGCTAGTTGTATAAGGTGTAGAAATATAGTTAGTTATATAAATCCGCTTCCTTGTTGAGTTGGAAATAGCCTAGTACATTTTTAAGTTTTGATGATTGCTCATTCAGTTCATTAACTGTGTGGGTCATGCGTTCAGAAGCTGCTGCATTTTGTTGCGTTATGTGGTTGATCTCCTGAAGGGTTGTAGTAACCTGGTTGATGCCATTGGATTGCTCGTTGCTGGCCATGGCAATTTCTTCAATCAATGTCGAATTTTGTTTTACTGTAGGAATCAGTTTAAACAGGCTGTCGGTTGTTAAGGTGGAAACTTCAAGGCTTTCGTGTGCCATTGCAACAATCTCCTGTGCTGCATCACGAGTTTTCTCTGCCAGTTTTTTCACCTCCTGTGCCACCACTGCAAATCCTCTTCCTTGCGCTCCTGCACGCGATGCTTCCACAGCTGCATTAAGAGCCAGTATATTGGTTTGATTGGCAATTTCAGTAATGACACGAACTTTATCGCTAATGATTTTTACTGTTTCGTATGAATCACCGGCTTTATTTTTCACTTTTTCAAGTTCCAGGCTAGCTTTATTGGACGATTTAAAGGTGTTTTGTGAATTAAAAGAGTTTTGTTGTGCATTGGAATTAATTTCTTCCATTGATGTAGCAATTTCTTCAAAAGATGAGGCTTGTGTCAAAGCGCCCTGGGCCATCTCGCCTGATGTGATACCCAATGCATAACTTGTTTTATTGAGCTGTGAAACGACCTCTGAAATTTCCTTCATTAGTGATTGTAAGGTATCTACCATAATCACAAACGTGTGTAACACGCCCTTGGCATTATTTCGTATATCGTTGTCAATTTCTAAATCGCCGTTTGCCACCTGCCTGGCAATTTCTGCCACCTGGTATGGTTCTGCTCCCAGCATTTGTCTAACACCGCGTAGAATATAAATACTAAAAATGATGACCAGTGTAGCGCCCACGGTGATGAAAAAGATAATCCACCAGGTAATAGCACGAGTATTACTCGCCAGCGCCTCAACCAGTATTGTTTTCGACCGTGCAATGATAGGTTCTACTTTATGTACTTCATCTCTGAGATGACCTAAAAGACCACTTTTTTCATCTAAGCCTAAATCCGTTTGTTTACTAACAACATTTAAAAACGTTGTTTCGTAATTATCGAGCAAGGCAATCATCTCCTCTTTTGCTTTGTGCTTCGACTGCTTTATAGCTATTCTGAATGTTTCAGCATTATCTAAAAACTTACTTTGATACTTCAGGTCATGACGCAATAAAAAATCTTTCTCATGTCTACGACTCATCAACATATAAACCATCAGGTGGTCATCGTTGCACTGTTTGAGTGTTGATTCAATTTCATGAATAGCCTGTCGCATTTCTCCAACCATGCCATAATCTTTAAAGCCTTTCTGAAGGACGTTAGTCTTGATTTGCTGAAATAGCCTATGATAATTTGATAAAGATTGGTTGATGGAGTCAACCATCAGTGTCATGTTATTATTGGTAATAAATTGGTTGTTTGATAGCTCAGTGCAGATGTGTTTCGCCGCCTTCATGTTAGCGTTTAATTGGCTGGCATATTTACTTTGTTGCGATGTGTAAAATTTGGGGTCGCTAACTGCCCGTGCCAGAAAGTCTTTTTCATTTCTTCGCATTTGAAGCATCAACGACTCCAGTTCGTAAATGTTGTTTTCAATGGTGTTATTGCTCTTTATGTTTTTAAGAGCAAAGTGTGTGTAAAAGCCAATTCCACTAAACGTTGTAATGAGAAGAACAGTTAGTAAGGTAAAGCGAAAACGCATTGTTCCTTGTTGCATGATGTAAAGTTATTTATTTTGATTCCCCAACAGTTGGTAACAAAGATAGGATCATGCTATAGGGCTAATGTAAAGGCAATGTTAACTATAAGCTAACAAAAGGATAATAATAAAAAAGAGGTAACCTTCCGATTACCTCTTCCTTCTGTTGTGTATTGTAATGAATAACCTCGATGTGTTTATCCTCTGTAGATGATGTCCGCACCGATTGTGCCTTCAAGATCTTTCAAATATGCTTCCGACGAAGCGTAAGCCAATAATTCTTTAGCTCTTGCCAATCGTCCTTCAATATCTAAGTCAACCTTAATTTCAGCATTCTCAGCCTTCGAAACGAAGTTTTCAAGATAAGCGATTTGTTCGTTATGGAACTTCACATCTTTTTCTTGCTTCAATGCCAGGCGTGCTTTGTACCAATCGCTATTGATAACATAATCGCGGTCAAAATATTGACGCAATTCTGGGTGGCTGATGTCTTTACCTTCGTATTCACCATACGCCATAATGTGCAATAAGATCTTCAATGGAGGAATGGCTCCGTCAATACTTCCTTCTTCGAAGTAACGTTTAGCCACTTTCTGCTGTGCTTCAACAATGTTGTTAATGCCGTCCACAAAGTCTTCCATTCCCTGAAGTTCCGGCTTCAGCATTTGCTCGTTAAATACGGCCAATGGCTCGTCAAATAAGCGGTTCATACAGCGGAAAGCAAAGTTTTCGGTAATGCGATAACCTAAGCGGCTCGCCAATACTTTTTGTCCTTCGTACTCAAAATCCTCAAGCTTTTCTAATGAACCATTTTCGATTAGCAACTTAGGATCGCGATCTTCAGGAACCAAACGCGCCCATATCTCAGGAATTAAGATTGAGATATCGTGGTCGAAACGGCTTTGTCCAACATAACCGGCAGCTGAACTGAATCCTTGGTACTCGGTTAAGATATATGATAACAAGGCGTTGTTTAAATCCGTTGTAGGAACCAACATGTTGAAAGGTCCTTTTGTTAATGCACCTTCAGTACCTGCACCTGTTGTTGATGGCGACTTACCTGTTAAACTACAGATGAAATCCATGAACAGCTCAGGCAATTCCTGGTAGTGAATTGGATTGTAAACAGCCAATGGACGAATACCATTTACTTTGTCAACCGGGTTGTTACGGCGACCAGGTAAAACGGCGTTTACTACGTCAACTACTGGCTCTTCCGACTTGATTTTACGGAATAGACGAACACCAAGTTCACTTAAATAATTGTCGATGATGTCATCTTTAAAGATGTTACGCTCAAGGTAGCGTGGGTTTTTGGTTGGACCATCCTCAACAATACGTGGATGTGATGGCACAACAAAATAATCATCTTTGTCACTGTTAATTACTTTTTGAACAAAGTCTTTAACCGGTTGTGTGTATTTGTCAAAGTTGATAGCATCTTCGTATAGCTCAACTGCATCCTCTTTTGAAAGTGGAGCGTAGTTAGTTAAGAAAGTGTTATCGCTTACGATGTCTGCTTCAGCTTCTTTATCGTATCCGCGAATAATGGCTTCATCAGGACGCTGGAACAAGTGATTTTCGCAGTTGATAACTACTTTGTAACTCTTGTTTTTGTATTCAGGATTCAAATTGTTTAACTGGCTGGCAGGTAAAACAATGGTTGCTGAGATGTCATCTTCCATCTGAATTTTCTGGCTGGGAACAAAGTCAGAACGTAACTTGTGAAGTAACCAGTTGCCGTCTTCGTTAAATCCGATACGAACGTAACTTGCCGTCACCTTGTTGTTCTTGTATTGAAGTGTTGTTCCCTGGCGACCATTGATAAATTCAACAGACATGTAGTCTTTCCAGTTTCCTTTTTCGCTTTCGTTGCGGTATAGGCGCTTAATAAAAAGCACCAATGAACGAATGTGAGAAGGAATGCTGTTTAAGAATGCATTGTACTCGTCGCTATATTGATCAGAAGGCGTTAACAACTTAACAGCCGAACCCAGTGCGCGCTTAGGACTCAAGAAAGGACGTGAGGGCTCTGCATCCGGACGAATATCTTTCCAACGGTTTGAGAAATCGTAGTTAATGATGTCGTCAGCTGCTTTAAAGTCTTCTTCTAAATTAACAATTTGGAAAGTACCATACTGAATAGCGTTCTGCATCGATTTAGAAATCTCTGACTTACCACCACCAGAAACTGTACATGGCTTGTGACAGAAAACACCCTCAGGCTGTGTATTTACAATACGCCACATTGGTTGCGTTGGGTGTTTTGCCAACTGGAATTTGTGACCTGATGGGTGAATGTAAATCTTCTCAGGATCAAGTTTTAGCGATTGCTCTTTACCGTTTGCATTCCATTTAACAACGCTGTTGTCAATGTCTATATCAGCATGCTCCTGAATATAAATGATGTTGGAGAATTTCTTGTCAATCGCATACCCTTCAGGTTGAACGTCAACTCTGTCTCCTAATAAATCCATTGCTTCGGCGAACACATATGAGTCTTTCAGTTTAGCTGAGAAAATCTCGCCATAAACACTGTCACTCATGATTCCGCGTGGGTAGGCAATTGCACCACCGGCGTGTTCCTCTTCTACCAAGCCATACATGTTGGCTGAGTAGCTAATCTGAGTTTTAATTTCTTTTTTAGAGTAACCGTAATAGTTATCGGCAATTAAAGTAACAACTACACCGCGGTCGTCACGACATGTTATTTTGAAAGCACCACCGTCGTTGTATAATTCGTTTTCGTCTTTCCAGCACATACCATCGTTACGCTGACGCTCAGTGGCATTGTCGTAGTGAGGAAGACCAATATCTTTTTTCTTAAGGTGAATTAGCTGAGGAGCAAGAATGATACATCCTGTTGTTCCTGTCCAGTGTTCAACATCAAGAGCAGCATCGTTTTCAGCCAGGTTGTGGTCGCCAGCGTTGCCAAAGATATTCTCAACGAAATCAAGGTTACTAACCAATGTACCTGGGGCAAAGAAGCGTACTTCCATGCTTTTCTCTGCAATGACACCTGGTACTTCAGGGCAAACAATTGGGCGAAGCAATAACGACACCATTGTTTTAGCCTTTTCTTTTTGTGTTGAAGTAAATGGTAAAATGTTTAAGTCATCCGATGGATTAACAGCTGCTTTCAGCATATTGGCAAAAGCAATCTTTGGCACTTCCTTTTTATCCAAAGGCACTGGTAGGCCACCTTCTACAATGTGAAAAGTTCCTTTTGTTGTGCGCTTATCGTGTACGGGGTTGTTCAAAATTCCCTGACGAAGACGATGCGAACTAATTAATTCACTTTTAAACTCGTTTGAATCTGGTGGAAGACTTACTTCACGCGCTAATCCTTTTTGGTTTAAAACGAATGTTTTATTTGGTAAGCGATATTCTGAATTATCAAAATCAACATCACTTAGGTAAGAGTTCAAAAAGTTTTGAATACGCGTATCAGCAGGTGATAAATGATCTGATAATAAACGTGATTTCTCTTTGAAACTATTAATTAATCCCTCTGTTAATGAAAGGAATTTAGAATTAGAGTATTTGGTATCGGCGTCACAGGCATCATAGTACAAAGGCTGACCAATTGAGGCTAGTTGCAAGTTGATGTATTGAATCATATCCTTGCGGTCCTTCTTACTAGGTTTTAGCTTCTTTTGCATATCATCTTTCATTTTGGTACGCGTTTTAAGTTATGAATGAGCGACAAATTTAAATAATTCAATGATGTTTTAATAACATTTTATCAGGTTTTGAATGTTAATAATTCTAAATTATTTCAATAAATAATTACAATTAAACATAAAAAACAAATAGAATAGTAATACTAGTATGGGTGGTTAGGGTAGTTTTAGTTGTCTTGAAAGAGTTGATATTGTTGAGGTTATGTTGTGTGATAGAAAGGGTGGATGAGGTTTGTAAGTTAATGTTTGACTTCTAATTAGATTTTTCAACTGGTAATCTTTTAATATAGATGATAATTATCAGGTACTTGCTTGTGGAAAGTTATAAATTATAGAAAATTACCCTTGTAAAATAATGATTTGACAAACAAATAATAAAAGAAAAGGAGTCGCAATGGACTCCTTGGTTGATTTTATTATTAGTTTCCGACTTCAGAAATAAACTTGATTCGGACTATTCTCACATCTTCTTCGGAGTATTGATCCTCTCCTAGCTCTTCTAAAGCTGCTTGTATATCATCAGTTTCGGCATCTTCTTTAAAATAATAGAAAATGTCGTCGCGATGATCTTCATCCATCACCTGGTCGATGTAGTAATCGATGTTAACACGAGTACCTGAATAGACGATTGATTCCAATTCTTTAATTAATTCGTCCATTTCCAAACCTTTTGAAGCTGCAATGTCGTCTAAAGGCATTTGTCTGTCAATGCTTTGGATGATGGCGATTTTGTTTTTCGATTTGTTAGCAACTGACTTTACCACCATGTCCATTGGGCGGTCAATTTCATTTTCGTCAACATGTCTCGCAATCAGTTTAACAAACTCTTTACCAAAGCGGGATGCTTTACCTGTACCAACGCCAGGAATGTTCTGTAGCTCTTCAGTGGATATTGGGTAATAGGTTGACATAGCTTCCAACGAGGGATCTTGAAAGATGACAAAAGGAGGCAGATTTAATTTTTTTGATAAATCTTTCCTTAGGTCTTTTAACATGTTGAAAAGTGTAGTGTCAACTGCAGCTGTGCCTCCCGTGCTAGTTTCTTCTTCAACCACGTCAAAGTCATGGTCTTTGGTCATCATGGTCGATTCAGGCTTCTTTAAAAAATCATGACCGCTTTTACTTACACGAAGTAAACCATACGATTCGATGTCTTTTATAATATAGCCTCTTACCAGTGATTGTCGAACAACGGCATTCCAGTGTTTTTCATCATGATCGTCGCCCGAGCCAAATTCCTTAAGTTCGTTGTGTTTATATGATTTGATGGCTGTATTAACATTTCCAGTCAATACATGGATGATATGATCCGACTTAAAGCGCTCTTTCAATAAAACAATCATGTTGAGCAATTTGACGATGTCGTTCTTGGCTTCAAACTCTTCTTTTGGATTAACGCAATTGTCGCATGTTTCGCAGTCTTTAACCGTGTATTTTTCTCCGAAATAATGCAAGAGTGTTTTGCGTCGACAAACGGATGACTCTGCATAAGCTACCGTTTCCAGCAACAATTGCTTGCCAATTTCTTGCTCGGCCAAAGGTTTGCCTTGCATAAATTTCTCAAGCTTCTGAATGTCTTTGTAACTGTAAAAAGCAATGCATCGCCCTTCGCCGCCATCACGACCAGCGCGTCCTGTCTCTTGGTAATAACCTTCCAGGCTTTTAGGTATATCATAGTGCATCACCAGGCGTACATCGGGCTTATCGATGCCCATTCCAAACGCTATTGTGGCTACAATTACATCGGTTTCTTCCATTAGGAACTGATCCTGGTTCTTAGCCCGAGTTGAAGCGTCCATTCCCGCGTGGTAGGGTAATGCTTTAATGCCATTTACAACCAATGTCTCTGCTAGTTCTTCAACTTTTTTTCGACTAAGGCAATAAATAATGGATGATTTGCCCGTGTAGTTCTTAAGTATTTTAATAATCTCTTTTGAAGCACTGTTTTTAGGTCGTACCTCGTAATACAGGTTTGGTCTGTTAAACGACGATTTGAACACCATGGCATCTAGCATGCCCAGGTTTTTCTGGATATCGTGCTGCACTTTAGGTGTTGCTGTTGCTGTTAATGCGATAACCGGTGAATCGCCAATTTCACTGATTATTGGCCGGATACGTCTGTATTCGGGTCTGAAATCATGTCCCCATTCTGAAATACAGTGGGCCTCATCAACTGCGTAGAAAGAAATTTTAACCTGTTTTAAAAACTCAATGTTTTCTTCTTTGGTTAAAGATTCTGGAGCTACGTACAGAAGTTTGGTCTTGCCGGCTAATATGTCTTCTTTAACTTTTGCAATGGCCGTTTTGGTCAGTGAAGAGTTTAGAAAATGCGCAATGCCATCGTCTGCACTGAAGTTGCGCATGGCATCCACCTGATTTTTCATTAAGGCGATTAACGGTGATATAATAATAGCCGTTCCCTCAAGTATTAAAGCCGGAAGCTGATAACACAATGATTTGCCGCCACCTGTAGGCATTAAAACAAATGTGTCGTTCCCTTTTAAAACATTGTTGATGACCTCCTCTTGATTCCCCTTGAAGGTATCAAACCCAAAATGCTTTTTTAAACTAGCATTTAGATCAACCTGCTTTGCCATAACAAATTCCCTATTTTCGTATTACACCCTTAAATGCAAATACTATTTATCCTCGATTATAATAGATTGCAACAAAAATAAAATAACCTTTTAATTTATTATCAAATATACCTGTCAATGTCACTCTAAATAAGTGTTTGTCGAGTTACATTTGTCAATTGGATGTGTTGCAATGTTCAATGAAGTTAGATAATATCTTTGGTATAACCAAAAAGTTTGTGTTTAGCCTTAGGTGTGTTATCTTCGCATACAGCTTATTGCTACTATTTAGTAGATGTTGGTTTATGTTTTTTTAACTTTTTGTTAAAGGCTGATACTCTACTTTTGTTTACCGGAAATTATTTATTAAGCCGCAATTCATGTCTGAAGACACCAATAAAGAAATGTCCTTTTTAGAACACCTGGAGGTTCTCAGGTGGCACCTGGTTAGAGCCTTTGCTAGTGTATTGGTTTTTGCCATTGCAGCTTTCATTTTTAAGGGTTTCGTATTTGATACGATTATTCTGGCGCCATCGAGTCCTGGGTTTTTTACGAATCGGATGTTATGCAGCCTGGCCGGAATAATGGAAATGCCTCTATTGTGTATTAATCAGATTCCGCTTAGTTTTCAAAATATTAATATGTCGGGGCAGTTCACTACACATATTTGGGTGTCGTTTGTAGCTGGCATTGTTGCTGCTTTCCCATATATTTTCTGGGAGTTTTGGCGTTTCGTCAAGCCGGCTCTCTATCAAAATGAAATTAATAATTCGCGAGGAGCTATCTTTTTTGCTTCGACTTTATTTTCAATTGGGATACTATTCGCTTATTATATAATATGTCCTTTGTCGGTGCATTTTTTAGGAACTTATCAGGTGAGTGATAAGGTTGAGAATATTGTTAATCTGGGTTCTTATATAAGTACAATTACTTCGATTGTATTAGCTGGAGGCATCATATTTGAATTACCCATATTCATATATTTTCTGGCTAAAGTGGGATTAGTGACTTCCGGATTCTTAATTAAATATCGCAAACATTCAATTGTAGTGGCCTTATTATTGGCTGCTGTTATTACGCCTCCTGACGTAATTAGTCAATTGCTGGTTTGCTTTCCTTTAATTATATTGTATGAATCGGGTATAATGATCGCCAAAAGACTGGAGAAGAAAAATCAGGTGGACGTGCCTGCTAATGTTTAGAAAGATGGAAGAACAACCGTTAAAATTACATACCGACACACTGATTAAGAAATACAAGAGCAGAACTGTTGTAAAAGGCGTTTCTGTTAATGTGAAACAGGGTGAAATTGTTGGGTTACTAGGTCCTAATGGAGCTGGTAAAACCACATCGTTTTACATGATGGTAGGTTTGATACAACCCAATAGTGGTAAAATATTTCTGAATGATGAAGAGATAACCGATGCGCCTGTTTATAAGCGTGCTCAAAAAGGTATCGGATATCTGGCACAGGAAGCAAGTGTGTTTCGACAGTTGAGTGTTGAGGATAATATTAAAGCTGTGTTACAGATGACTGATTTTTCAAAAGATTATCAGAAGCAGCGCCTGGAAGAGTTGTTGGAAGAATTTAGTTTAAACCACATTCGTAAAAGTTTAGGTATTCAGTTATCGGGAGGTGAGCGACGACGTACGGAGATAGCTCGTGCATTAGCCATCAATCCTAAATTTATTTTACTGGATGAACCGTTTGCCGGTGTTGACCCGATTGCGGTAAGAGATATTCAGGAGATTGTAGCCAAATTAAAATTTAAAAATATTGGCATCTTAATAACTGACCACAACGTGCATGAAACACTGGCAATATGCGATAGAGCCTACTTGCTTTTTGAAGGTAAGATACTGAAAGCCGGCACGGCAGAAGAATTAGCAGCTGATGAAGATGTGAAGCGATTATACCTGGGTGATGACTTTGAATTACGTCGTCGTGAGTTTGAGCCAGAGAAATAATTTTAAAAAATATTACTGAAAAATTTGGAGGCAAAGAAAAAGGATATATCTTTGCACCGCGAAACTAAGAAATGCGGATGTGGCGTAATTGGTAGCCGCGCTAGACTTAGGATCTAGTGCCTTCGGGCGTGGGGGTTCGAGTCCCTTCATCCGCACAAAAACCGCCTCACTTTCGATTCAATTCGGTGGAGAGGCGGTTTTCTAATTTGGTACAAATTGTGAAGTTAAAATAGATGCCATCCTCAAAAGGTTTCGAGAAAACTAACGAGGAGCGGTTCACTTTAAATCTTTAAGAAATGAATATTTCAAAGGAAAACATTGATGCATTGAACGCGGTTATTAAATTAACTGTTGAGAAAGAGGACTATGCAGACCGAGTTGATAATGTGCTTAAAGACTATCGTAAGCGTGTTAATATGCCAGGTTTCCGTGCTGGAAAAGTGCCAATGGGTGTTGTTAAGAAGATGTACGGAAAAGCAGTTATTGCTGATGAAGTGAACAAGCTGGTTTCTGAAAAAATTCACAACTTCATCGTAGAAGAAAAATTGGATCTTTTGGGAGAGCCTCTTCCATCAGAAACACAAGAGTTAATCGACTTCGATAACTCTGATAAATTCGATTTTGTATTTGATGTAGCTATTGCGCCTGAGGTTGAGTTAAGCCTGAGTAAGCGTCTTAAGTTACCTTACTACAATGTTGAAATCTCGGAAGAGATGTTTAAGCAGCAGAAAGATTCAGTAACTGGCCGTTTTGGTAAGTCTGAAGTTGTTGAAGCTGTTTCGGAGAAAGCCTTGGTAAAAGGTAATTTCGCTCAGTTAGAGAACGGCGAAGTTAAAGAAGATGGTATTGCTCCTGAAGATGTAGTATTGTCAATGGCTATCGTTAAAGATGAAGACGAGAAAGCTAAATTGATGGGTGCTAAAGCAGGTGATGTTATCGTTTTCGATCCTAAGAAAGCATTCCCGAATGATACAGAGATTTCACACATGTTGAAGATTACAAAGGAAGAAGCGGAAGCTTTAACTGGTGATTTCCAATATACCATCACTGAAGTAACTGAATTTGTTGAGGCTGAGTTAAACCAGGAATTGTTTGACAAAGCATTTGGCGAAGGAACAGTAAATTCTGAAGAGGAATTCAACGCTCGTATCAACGAAGATATCGCTAAGAACCTTGAGATGGAAACCGAATACCGTTTCTCATTAGACGTGAAAGAGAAATTGATGGGTAAAGTTAAAGTTGACTTCCCAGAGGCATTTTTGAAGCGTTGGTTATTAGCGACTAACCGTGACAATGATAAGTTAGATGCTGAAACAATTGATGCTGAAATGCCACGTTTCTTAGAAGATTTGAAATGGCAGTTAATTCGTAATAACATCATCAAAACCAACGAAATTAAAGTTGAAGAAGCTGATGTTATCGAATTTGCTAAGAAATCGGCTAAGATGCAGTTTATGCAGTATGGTTTAGCCAGCGTGCCGGATGAGCACTTGGAGAACTATGCGCAGGAGATGATTAAGCAGGAAGAGCAGCGTCGTCAGATGGCGGAAGGTGCGATGCAGGACAAAGTGATTGCTTTCATCAAAGAAGCGGTTAAAATTGAAGAGAAAGAGATTTCTCGCGATGACTTCAATAAATTGTTTGAAACAAAGTAAGCAACACAGGTTTTGCCTGAGTTTTACTTTCAATGATATAGTAGCCCCGATTTATTCGGGGCTATTTTTTTATAATACTGATTGGAGATAATCTTCTACAAGGTAGTTGGGGAATTATTCTCGTTTCTAAAAACCTTCATTATACAATAAGTGTTAAGAATAGCGCATATCTGCATAGTTTGTAAGATAGTTCGCCGTAAATTGTTAAATTAGCACATTCAAACAAAAACTTTTGAAAATGATTGATCCAAAAGATTTTAAAAAATACGCAACAAAGCATTTGGGCATCAATAGCCTGGCTTTAGATCAATATACATCAGTAACAAACAGTTACATTTCACCAACTATTATCGAAGAGCGTCAGTTAAACGTGGCCAGCATGGACGTTTTCTCGCGTTTGATGATGGATCGAATTATCTTCTTAGGCTTGCCTATTGATGATTATGTAGCAAATGTTATTCAAGCCCAGTTACTTTATTTAGAGTCAGCTGATCCTTCGAAAGATATTTCAATTTATTTTAATACTCCTGGAGGTTCGGTTTATGCGGGCTTAGGTATTTACGATACCATGCAATACATTTCATCGGATATAGCGACTATTTGTACAGGTATGGCAGCTTCAATGGGAGCGGTGCTATTAACCGCCGGGACAAAAGGTAAGCGAACTGCTTTAAAGCACTCGCGTATTATGATTCACCAACCAATGGGTGGGGCTCAGGGACAGGCTTCAGATATCGAGATTACAGCTCGCGAAATTGGTAAGTTGAAGAAAGAATTATATACCATTATCGCCGATCACTCAGGCAATACCTTTAAGAAGGTGGAGAAAGATTCTGATCGCGATTACTGGATGACAGCCGAAGAGGCTAAAGAATACGGAATGATTGATGAAGTTCTGGTTCGAAATTCGGGTAAATAAGCAAATTTAAAATTATAAGCGATGCAGAATCAGCTATTTAGTTGACTCTGCATTCGTATTTTTTACTAGGGAAAGAAATATGGATAAATGTTCATTTTGCGGTAGAGAGAGAAAAGACACTAACTTATTGATAGCTGGTGTTTCTGGACATATCTGCGATAGCTGTATTGAACAGGCGCATTCCATCTTAGATGAAGAAGTTAAGAAGAAGAATTCGTTTGACGTTGATGAGATAACGCTTTTAAAACCGTTAGAAATCAAAAATTTTCTGGATCAATATGTGATTGGCCAGGAAGCAGCTAAAAAATACTTGTCGGTAGCTGTTTATAACCACTACAAGCGTTTGATGCAGAAAAGCAGTTCGGACGAGGTTGAGATTGAGAAATCGAATATTATTCTGGTGGGAGAAACCGGAACGGGTAAAACATTGTTGGCGCGTACAATCGCAAAAATGCTGCATGTGCCGTTTACCATTGTTGATGCCACTGTATTGACTGAAGCTGGTTATGTGGGTGAGGATATTGAAAGTATCCTGACGCGTTTATTACAAGCTGCCGACTACAATGTAGAAGCAGCCGAAAAGGGCATTGTATTTATTGATGAGATTGATAAAATTGCCCGCAAAAGCGACAACCCATCCATCACGCGTGATGTGTCTGGAGAAGGTGTTCAGCAAGGTTTATTGAAGCTATTAGAAGGATCTGTGGTTAACGTGCCGCCACAAGGTGGGCGTAAGCACCCTGAGCAAAAAATGATTCCAGTCAATACCAAAAACATCTTGTTTGTTTGTGGTGGTGCTTTTGATGGCATTGAACGCAAGATTGCTCAGCGCTTAAATACAAAAGTGGTGGGTTACATGGCCAGTAAATCAATTGAAAAGATTGACGCGCAGAATCTGTTACAATACATCGCTCCGCAAGATTTGAAATCATTTGGATTGATTCCTGAAATCATCGGACGTCTGCCGGTATTAACGTATTTGCAACCGTTAAATCGCGAGATCTTACGTCGTATTTTGACAGAACCAAAGAATTCTATCATCAAACAATATGAAAAACTGTTTGAAATTGATGGCATCAAACTAAAGTTTGAAGATGAGGTGTTGGAATATGTGGTAGATACAGCTGTTGAATTTAAGTTGGGTGCACGTGGCTTGCGCTCTATCTGTGAAACCATTATGATGGATGCGATGTTTAATGCGCCATCCGAGGATGTGAAGGAGTTGGTTATTTCGCTTGATTTTGCCAAAAAGAAAATGGAACATGCTAACATGGCTCGGCTAAAAGCCAGCTGATAATTAGTAGAGAATATAATGAAAAAGCAGCCTTCTGGCTGCTTTTTTTTGTTGTGGGCTATGCAATTACTTCATTAATCGTGCTCGGGTTATTAATGTGCTGCGATTGATTGTTTTTAAGGGGTAAACTAAAATAGAAGGTACAACCTTCGCCGGGTTCCGAAACAAGCCAAATTTGCCCATCGAGCGTAGTTGTTAATGCTTTGCAAAGTGCGAGTCCAATACCGGTTCCCTGGTAAGAGCGGGCCAGGCTTTCATCAATTTGTCTGAATGGTTCGAATATAACCTGTTGTTCATCGTTTGAAATGCCAACACCTGTATCTTTCACAAAAAAGATGAGTTGATGCTCACTAACGTATGCTCCAATATCAATTTGACCTTCATTAGTGAATTTAAAAGCATTTTGAATCAGATGTCTGAAGATAGTATTTATATGGCGTTGATCACTCTTAATTGTTTTGTTAGTAGGTAGCTTAAGGAAGTTAACCTTTAATTGGGGTTTGTTAATAGTGGCCTGAATATTTGAAATCAGACTTTGCTGGCTAGCTAAAACTTCGTTTACTTCAATTTCGTTATGGTTAATTTTAAACTGATCAGTTTTAATCAATGAGAAGTCCATTATATCATCAAATAAATGAAGTAACCGGTTGCCATTGGCAATGATTTGTTTGATAAATCCTTCATCATCAAAGTTATTCGGAAGACGGTCGCTCAGTAAATGGCTATAGCCCAGTACGGCATTTAATGGCGTTCTAACTTCATGTGACACATTCGCTATAAAAGCTGATTTTAGTTTGTCTGCGGCCAATGCTTTTTTGCGCTCTGCTTTAAGTATTTTAAGGTAGCGATAGCGGTCTGAAATATCTATGATAACTCCCCGCATACCTTTTATTTCGCCATCGAGAATGATTTCATCGGTATAAAGAAGTGCAGGAAACCAGCTGCCATCTTTGCGTTTAGCTACTACCTCGTTAATGCGTGCCTGCTCTTTGCTATGCTTCTTCTTAATAATGATCTTAGCAAGGGTAATCTGACTACCGAGTTCTGACTCTTTATAGCCAAAGGACTTTTTCCAATGGGTGTTGGTGTACTTAAAATGTCCCTTTGTATTGGTTTCAAAGATACTTTGTGGAAGTCTGTCGGCCATGTTCCGGTATTTCTCTTCACTTGATAAAAGTTTATTTATCAATACATTTCGCTCGTTTTCATGAATGGATAGTTGACTTAGTAAACGATTGTAGGCCTGGTATAAAATCTTTATTTCATAGGAGTATTGTTTCACTTCCAGTTCAGGTAATTGATTGTAATTACCTTGTTTCATCGATTTCAGGTGTTGAACAAAGTCAGTAAGTGGTTTTGAAATTTTTCGAGACAGTAAGGCGCTGATAAATAGGCAAAAAACAAACAGTATTATGGAACTAAGAAAATAGAAGAGCTTTAGTTTACAGACAGCTTCATCGGCATCTTTAGCAATCATTAATTGCAATGTTTCAAATTTTTCCTGGGCTTCAAACTGCGAGGCGTCAAGTTGGGTTTTTAAACCGGTGTTGTTGTATATTCCTAGTTCGGTATCTAATTTAATAAGTGTATGAAAACAGTAGGAGTATTTTAAGAGGACTTCAAGGTAATTGTTTTGCCTAGTTGAATCAATAATATTAGAACGTACTTTGGAGCGGATTTGGGTCATTATTGAATCAAAATTGGTAATATATTGCTGCTCGTGTCGGATAATGTAATCTTTTTCGCGTCTGCGAAGGTTTAACAGTAACTCTTTATCAAGTTGTGGGAATGTTTCCAGACTATGCGCATGACGACGCATTTGTCCCACTAGTCCAAAATCTTTATAACCACGTTCCCAAACCTTATGAACCAGTTTGGTGAAAATCAGCTCCTGTTTATTCATGTTGGCCTCCAGTTCTGCAATTGCATGGATTCTGACAGGGTTATTATTATACTCGTCCTTCAAATAATTGAAGGTTGAATAAATTAAAGAGTCCTGTTCATATTTTCGCTTTATAAAAGGACTTGAACCTGAACGAAAGAATTGTGGATTGACTGATTCGATGGACAGAAAGTTACTAATAACAACACTGCTATTAAGAAATCTAAGTTTTAAATCAGTGATATGCTCCTTATTGTCGTTAATTCTTCGTGTTTCTCTGATGTACTTATTGGCCATTAAGACGGTAAGTAGTATTGCTGTTGCTAATACAAGGGAAATCCACAAAAATAGTTGCTTACTTAATCTCACAGTTTCGAATGCTCATGGTGAACAACAAAAATACCCAATGTCAATAGGAGACTGTTAAAGTGTGAATGAAGGATTTGTTAATTGAAAATTAGCTAAATAGGCCGATATTAAGACAAAATTAAATGTGCCGCGATTTCCATTTTATCGTTGTAAAGACAGGAAAAAGGAGGACAGCAAAGACATAAAAAGGATAGAGTAACTGTATGAAAAGTACTTTAAAAAGTGTTATGCTGAAATTGAAATCTCTACTACCTGCTTTAAGCAGCATATAATCGGCAATACTTTTAACCAATAAAGAAACACCAAAGACTTTCAATAGAAGTGGAAACCATAATCCAGTTAACAGGCTTATTAGAATTACCATATTTAACGCACTCACAATAAGTCCTGTGGCAATAATATGTTTGTCTTTGTAGCGAGGGGCTTTTGCTGCCCAGCGCGCTCGTTGTTGCAAAAAATCATTGATTGTTTCAGTTGGCTCAGTTTCAACTAATGCGTGTTTTGTTTTAATAAAACGAATGGTTTTTGATTGAGCTTTTATCCATTCGAGTAAGAACATATCATCGCCCGAGGCAATGTGATCTTGTAGTTGCGACTGGAGGTATAATTCTTTAGTACACATTAGGTTGGCGCCATTGCACATGATGGCTTTTTGTTGGAGAGCAGCCGCAGCGCCGCTCAATTGAAGGGCTGCAAAATCAACTTGTTGAAATCGATTTAATAAGCCCTTGGTGCGTTTGATAGATACGAGTGCAATGGCTAAATCAACTTGCTGCGAAGTGTAAAATGAGCTTAGGGTTGTCAACCAATTGGCATGGAAAGTGCAGTCAGCATCGGTGGTAACAATAACTGGATATCTGGCCAATTGCGCTCCCTGATGTAAGGCTGCTTTTTTTCCATTTTTTTTAGCATCAATGATGTAAGTATCAATAGAGCTGTTGTCTATTAGTTTTTTAGCGATACTTACTCCATCGTCAGTTGAGTGGTCATTAACCAGGATGAGTTCCCACTGATTAAATGTTTGTGCCTTTAATGAGTCAATTAATTGGGGCAAATTATTGGCTTCATCTTTAAACGGAATGATAACGGAAAGACTTGTTGTTGCATTACTATCACTTTTATATTCATCTTCTTTAATCCATATTATATACCAGTTAAAAACTTTTATAGTATACAAAAACAGGGGAATAAGTAATATGAAAATTAGTAAGTGCATATAAAAAATAAAGCCGGAAACAATGTCCGGCTCTTTATCTTAGTTCCTTTTGGTAATTATCCAGCTTTCCATTCGCTCGCTATTGAGAATCTCTTCTTGTCGGGCTTGCGCCTGGTATACTTTATCAAATGATTCGAGACTAACCAGGTAGCGATTGTTGTGCATAAACCAGAAGCATTGGTCATAGCCCTTAGCTTTTAGCTTTTGAATCATTTTATCAGCATTTATTTCGTTGCTAAAACTTCCCACAATCAATTGATGAGGCTTATTAACTACTGGTTCAACAACTGGTTGTGGCTCTTCTATGGCAGCAACTTTTTCTATTTGTTGAGAAGCGGTATCAGGGCCGGCTTCAATGGTGCCTGCAGCAGGTTTTAAATCAACGGTCTCAGGTTGTTTAATTTCGGCAATTTGCTCTTTTGTATCAGATGGTTTATTATCCTTAATTAAAAAGAAATAGATGGAGAATCCAATAAGGGGAAGAAGGATAAACAGGGATAGAAAAACAACTATTGAACGATTTCGCTTCGAATTATCTTCTTCTAAATACTTATTGGCAATGGCTACCGGATCTTGTTCTTCTTTACTATTTTCTTTTGTTTCACTTGTCGGTTCAAATACCTTAGCCCCAACTGTTGATTCCTGAACAGTCTCCTTTCCCACTTCTGTTTCTTCTTCAAACTCAGCAATTGGAGTCGTGTCATTGAGGTGGCTGGCTGTTAATGGAGTTTCGGCTGGCTCAACTATTTCTTCTTTTTCCGAATTGGTATTGTCTATATCTAATAAATCGTCCGATTTTTTTTCTTCAACGGCAGGTTCGGGAATTGAGCTTTCTTCAGTTAATTCACTGCTTTGCTCAAACCGGAGAATACCTGTTGCATCTTTGGTAAATGTTCCAAGACCCGGGATTGTATAGGAGCCATTATCATCGAGATCCTGTTTTAGTTTCTTTACATATTCATCAACCTTCTTCTCTGCATCTTCTCTGGAGATGTCTTCCTTTTCAACAATATAATCGACCAAAAGACCATCGTTGAAGCTCAAAAAATTATTAAAAAGGACAGAAAAACCATTTTCCTTGGCAACTATAAAAGCCCCAAAATTTGGTACGATAACACGATTATTCTCTTTAATTAATGAAAGAATGTAGTTTTCCATTACGGTTTGTTCAGGTTAACAAATACTATGAAGCAACTAAGATAATCAGAATTCTAAAAAAATGAGAAGGTCTTATGTTTCTTTTTCTATAACTCGCTGTTTTATCAGCTTTTGTCTAATTAATATAAAGGAACCAATTATTGTTGGGATGATAACATTACTACTCCATAAGCAAAATATGGCTGCCAAAACTAAAGGTGAATTTTCGAAAAGTGTCGAGAACACTATAAGAGCAACACTGCCCCTGATGCCTATATCTGCCAATATGTGCGATGGAATGATGGTAATTAGAAAAAAGTAAAATGCTGCCAAGGAAACATAGGCAAAAAATGGCGTTGATAGTCCCCAAAGGTCTAGCCAAATATAGAGTTGAATTATAAATGTGAAATAACGTAATGTAGTCCAGGTGACTGATTTTAAAATTGTTCTTCTGTTGGTTTTTCGAAGCAGGGACAGATAGTATTTGAATTTATTTGGGAAAACAAAGCGTAATGCGAGAACTATCAAAATGACTGCCACCACTGAAACAATGGTTACACCAAATAGATTTAGCGGTAATTTAAATTGCTCCCCCACCTTTGGAACCATCAGTAGTATGGTGATTCCGCCAATGAAAATGACGGCGCTTTGGATAATGCCACCCAGGCTTGTCATTACTGCGGCATTCATGCGTTGTTGTTTAGGAAATAGAGCCATGCGTCCACCCATTTCTGCAATACGCGCGGGAGAACCAACAGCAGTCGTCGTTCCGGCCATTACCTGTCTCCAGGCATCTTTAAAATTAATATGGCTGAATGGTCGCATCAGTGCTTGCCATTTTTTTGTTTCACAAGAAAGGTTGATAAACCATAAAAAACCAAGGAGAGCAAGTAGTTTTACTGTTTTTATGGATAATGTAAACGAAGAAACTAAAGTGTCCCAATGCTCAAAACCGGCCAGCTTCTGGAAAATGAACCCGTAAGCTAAACCGGCACATATAATAAGCAGTGCTTTAGCTATTAGTGGCCAATGTTTCTTTTCCATTTTTTGTGCCATTGATGATTGGCAATGCGCCAAAAGCCAGTAGGCCTGCGCCAATTATCATTAAGTTTTGTGCTGCATGTACAAGCAACGCGAAAACACCACCTTCATCACTTGGTATGCCATAGAGCTTAAGCGTGGCAATCACCATAAAATGCCAGGCCCCAATACCGCCCTGAACAGGAGCAATCATCCCTAAACTGCCAGTGAGTAGAATTGTTATTCCAGCATCAATGCCCAATGACGACGTGGCCGGCATGCTGTAGAAACACACGTAAATCATAAGGAAGTACATGGTCCAGATAAACAAGGTGTGGAATATGAAAAGGGGTTTATTTTCAATCTTCCGGATTGAACTGACGCCTTCGGTAAATTTTGCCATCAGGTTTTTTAGGAACATCAAAGCGCGATACTGCTTGGCATATCGTTTAACCAAAAAGATTGATACGCCAACTAAGGTGATCAGCCCATAAAATAATGGAGATAAGAAAATTTCACCTACAGAATCCAGTTTTAATGTTTTAAGTAAGAAGCCACCTAGAAAATCAAATTGCAAGGTTAATACTGCAATCATGATTAAAATGAGCATAAATAGGTCCGTCAAACGCTCAGCAACTACGGTGCCCACTACCCGGGTAAACGATAAACGCTCATATTTACTTAATACGCCACAGCGCGATACTTCGCCCATACGCGGAAAAACAAGGTTGGCCAGATAACCTGTCATCACGGCGCAAAAGGTATTCACTAGTCCCGGCTTTTTTTCAATTGGTTCGATCAGCATTTGCCACCGCAAGGCACGGCTCACATGACTTAATAAACCTAAGGCAATTGATAAAGCAATCCATTTGTAATCAACATCGTTACGAAGAGCTTCAGCTATTTCAGCAGCATTTTGGTCTTTATAAAGTTGATAGATGATGAATAATCCAATGGCTGGAAAAAGAATGAATTGTATGACTTTGGATATGGATTTCTTCACAGATTGAACGAATTTAAAAAATTAGCTACCTTCATAACGGCTTTCAGGCACGTTTTTTTACCTTTGCGCGCTAAATGAGCGCCGAAAGATACTAATTTGTAAGCCTTATACAAAAACGGTATTCTCAGCCGGATATTTCACTTAATAAAACAAGATTGGGTTATGGTAAAAGCAAAAAAGCACTTAGGTCAACATTTTCTGACTGATTTAGAGATAGCCCAACGTATTGTTGACAGCTTATCATTAGATCAGGACAAGGTAATGGAGATTGGTCCGGGTACGGGCGTTTTAACCCAATACCTGGTGCAACGTCCCAATGTTGATTTGAACCTTATTGAGCTTGATAAAGAGTCGGTTGAATATTTGACAGCTCATTATCCGGAATTAAGCGGGCGCATCTTTTTTAAGGATTTCTTAAAGTTAGACTTAAAAGAGATTTTTGAAACACCATTCGCTTTGATTGGAAATTTCCCCTACAATATTTCAGGCCCAATCTTTTTCAAGGTGTTCGAATACCGTAACCAGATACCAGAGGTAGTAGGAATGTTACAAAAGGAAGTGGCCGAACGATTGGCAGCAGGACCAGGAACAAAGGTGTATGGAGTGTTGAGTGTGTTGTTACAGGCTTTTTATAAAATCGATTATTTGTTTACGGTAGGTGCGCATGTGTTTAATCCTCCACCAAAAGTGCAGTCAGGTGTTATTCGTCTGACCAGAAATAATGTAAAAGAACTACCATGTGACGAGAAGTTGTTTGTTAAAGTGGTGAAAGCTATCTTTAACCAGCGACGCAAAGCCATACGAAATTCGCTGAAAGCCATTCCGTTTAATAAAGAAGCAATAGCCGATCATGATTATTTGACCCGCCGTCCTGAGCAGATGAGTGTGAATGACTTTATCGAGTTAACCTGTATGATCGAAAAGAATCCATTGAAGTAAAATTATCTAATTCTCAGTATTATGGTGAATTTTGAACTAACGAGGGAGTATATAGACCAACTGAAAGAACTGATTGAAGCCAAAAACGAAACGGCCATTTCAGAACTATTGGAAGAGTTGCACCCCGCCGATATTGCTGAGATTTATGAAGAGCTAAGCATTGACGAAGCCAAGTTCGTTTACTTTTTAATGGACGATGATACGGCTGCCGATGTGTTGACTGAGCTTGAAGAAGACGATCGTAAGAAGTTTCTGGAAAGCCTGCCAAGTGATGTGATAGCCAAGCGCTTTATCGACAACATGGATTCGGACGATGCAGCCGATATACTTGGAGAGCTGGATGATGAACGGCAACAGGAAGTATTATCTCACATCGATGATGTGTCTACTGCCGGCGATATTGCCGACCTTCTGGCTTACGATGAGGATACTGCCGGTGGTTTGATGGCTAAAGAGCTGATTAAAGTAAAAGAGAACTGGGGCGTTCCAACCTGTTTGCGGAGTATGCGCCGTCAAGCCGAAGAAATAGATGAGGTGTACTATGTATACGTGGTTGATAATGATGGAATTCTCAAGGGGACTCTTTCTCTGAAGCGCATGTTGTTAAGTCCGGCCGATGTGTTGGTAAAAGATATTTATAATTCAGATGTTATCTCGGTGAAGGTGGATGTTGATGCCGAAGATGTTAGTAATATCATGGATAAGTATGATCTGGTAGCTTTACCTGTAACTGATTCCGTAGGACGATTGGTGGGGCGCATTACCATTGATGATGTGGTAGATGTGATGCGTGAAGAGGCAGAAAAAGATTACCAGTTGGCATCGGGTATTACCGAAGATGTAGAAGCCTCAGATAGTGTGTGGCAACACACCAGGGCTCGTATTCCCTGGCTATTGATTGGGTTGGCTGGTGGTATTTTGGCCTCGTGGGTGGCATTTGGCCATGTTGATTTAATTGATACTTATCCTGGAGTTGCCATGTTTATGCCCCTGATTGCGGCGATGGGCGGTAATGTAGGAATGCAATCATCTGCCATTGTAGTACAATCTTTAGCTTCCGGTTCTGTTGGCTTGGAAACAAATTGGTTGAAACTATTAAAGGAATTGGGCATAGCATTGTTAAATGCCAGTATTTTATCCACATTGATTTTTGCCTACAGTTTTATTTTTAAAGATAGCATGGCCCTAACCTTTACACTTGGTTCTGCCATGTTTTCAGTGGTTTTCTTCGCAAGTTTATTCGGTACATTTGTACCATTACTATTAAATAAGATGAAGATTGATCCGGCCGTTGCAACCGGCCCCTTTATCACTACTATGAATGATATCATTGGCATGTTCCTATATCTGTCAATAGGTAATGTGGTATTTGAGATGCTGGCCTAATGATTTTCTAAGTTTTTTTGACTTTTCATAAGCTTATTGGTTACTTGTTGGCGTGAATTAATAGCGTTATTCTATGAAAGGTTTCAAACTATTCTTTAAATGGCTAGGGATTATCCTTGCTGTAACCCTTATTACAAGCGGCTTTATTCTTTATCCACTGTTACGTGGCGCCACCGGTTATACAGCCAAAATGCTGTGTTCGGGTGTTTTTGTAGAAGGCTTGTCTCAACAACAAGTTGAACTAAGGGAGTTAACAGCCTTTCCATTTAATAAAGTGGTCAGTAGGGTTGATATTGAAACCAAATCTGTTAAAAGTGCCATATTCGGGTTGGTTTCGCAGAAGGCTGTTTTCGAAGATGAAATAGGTGCAACCTTATACCCGGATGGTTATAAAAGTATTGAAGGGCGAATAGCTTTGCCTCGTCCAAATAATGATACATTACTATGGCCACAGGGAAGTATGCTTACTGATACTTTGCCTCAGGGTGTCGATGTCGAAGGTCTGAGTCGTTTTGTAGATGAACAGTTTATTGCAACTTCAAGGGCTGTAGTGATTGTGAAAGATGGACAGCTGATACTCGAGAAATATGCTGAAGGTATTAGTGAATTTACCCCATTGCTAGGTTGGAGCATGACAAAAACCATCACCGCTGCTTTAACCGGAATACTCGTTAAAGATGGCAAACTGGATATTGAAAAAAGTGCACTGCTCGAGAAATGGAAAGATGACGAACGTCGTGACATAACACTTAATAACCTATTACAGATGAGCAGCGGATTAGAATGGAACGAAGACTATTCAAAAACCAGTCTCACCGACGTGTCGAAGATGCTCTATGTTGAAAGTGATATGTTTGATTTTGCATCATCGCCTAAATTGGCTTCAAGCCCCGATGCCGTTTGGCAATACTCATCCGGTACTACCAACATCATTTCCGGCATTTTGCATTCTTGCTTCGATGACTATCAAAGTTATTATCAGTTTCCACAAAAGGCTTTGTTTAACAAGTTGGGGATGATGCATAGTTATATCGAAACGGATGCCACCGGAACATTCGTGGGCTCATCCTACGGCTATTGCTCGGCTCGTGATTGGGCAAGGTTAGGTATGTTATATCTATACGATGGAAATTGGTTTGGTGAACAGATTTTACCTGAGTGGTGGGTTGAATATAGTACAACTCCAGCCATTAGTTCCAACGGAAAATATGGGGTGCAGATATGGCTTAATGCCTCTCAAATTCACATGCCCCATATGCCTGCTGATGTCTATTTTCTAAATGGTTATCGTGGGCAACGTGTTGCTATTATCCCTTCCAAAAATATGGTAGTTGCTTGCTTAAACTCATCGCCTCATGGTGTGGATTATAACTTCTATTTAAGTGAAATGATGAAATTTATATCCGAATAGAGCTTTTAACCACTTCTAAAAAAAGCTACTAGTTACCAGCTTTTAGCTAATGCTCTAAGGCGCTCCCTGAGCGGAGTCGAAGGGAGTTTAATTGTTAGATTATTGGATATTGCGCATGGGATACTTGGTATAACTTTTTCGCAACTCATCGTCCTTATTCCGCAATTCGCCGAATTTGTGTTTTAAGTGATTGGTTCTAGCCTTACTTTAGCATCATATTTAGTAAAAACTTAAAATAATATAGTGATGAATAAGGTAAGAAATCATAACAAGCGAGGATTTTTAGGCGCGTTTTTAATTATTATGGGAGCTATTTTATTGTTGGGCAATCTTGGTTATTTGCCGTATCAAATAACCGATGTCATTTTCAGATGGCCAATGATTTTAATAGCAATAGGGGTGTTTAACCTGATTCGGAAACAATATTCAGCAGCTATTGTAACATTAGCCATAGGGGGTGTTTTTTTGGCACCGCATATTGTCGAAGGGCTAAGTTTCAGAGATATCTTTAAATTTTGGCCGGCCTTTCTCATTTTGGCTGGAGTAACGTTTTATTTTAAACGTAAAGAGGTTATGCCGATGCATCGGACTGCAACTAACTCAGATGAAGTTATAGATGAAGTGGATATTTTTGGAGGTGGCACAACCCAGGTTGAATCCAATAACTTTAAGGGAGGTAAGATAACTGCAATTTTTGGAGGTGGCGAGATTTATATGGATCGCTGTAAATTATCACCCGAAGGCGCTGTTTTGGACATTGCCATGGTGTTTGGCGGTTCTAAAATTATTGTTCCGCGCGATTGGAATGTAAAAACTGAGGTTGTTTCTATTTTCGGTGGTTTTGCCGATAAGCGGAATTTCTTCTCCGAAACACCCAATGATCCATCTAAAACACTTATTATTAAAGGAGTTGCTATTTTTGGAGGTGGTGAAATCAGAAGCATTTAATAAGGGTTAATGTCAATTAATCATTAACCATTACTCATTAACCATTAAAACCATGAACCATCCCATTGTTTCCGAATTTCGCATATTCAAACTTTATGCGCTCATATGGCTGATTGTTTGCACCGTTCATGCTACTATAAATGTCATTATTTATGAATTGCCCATTGAGTTGGCCATTATCGACAGCTTAACCTTCAATGTGTTGATGTTTTTTTTGGGCTTGAGCATTTGGTTTCCTATCGTTTATAGCGATCGTACAAAAGGACAACTTAATGTTGTCATGCAGATAGTGCTCGTAGGGATCATCATTGTTTTTATTTGGCTGTTTTTAGGATATCAGTTTCTGGAGCTCATTTTTTCAGAAGACATCATCAACCAGCTTTTCGATAGAAACGGACTGATAATACGAGCTACAGTTGGTGGGCTTATCTTCATGATTTTTGTGATGATTTATTACATGTTCAATTTTTATAATGAGTTGGAGGAGAAAAATCGTCAGCATGAAAGCATGAACCGTTTGCTGCGAGAAACGGAACTGAATGCATTAAAATCACAACTGAATCCGCATTTTCTTTTTAATAGTCTAAATAGTGTGAGTTCGCTGACTATTAGCGAGCCCGATGCAGCGCGAACGATGATTAATAAGCTATCGGAGTTTATGCGTTACTCGCTGAGGAAAAACGAGGACGCCTTGTTGTCACTTCGTGAAGAATTAAAGAACATAGCCCGTTATTTAGAGATTGAGAAAGTGCGTTTTGGTGATCGTCTGTTGTGTGAGCTGGATATTCCTGATGAATGCAAAGATATGAAGGTGCCAGTCTTGATCCTTCAGCCTATTTTTGAGAATGCTATCAAGCACGGTGTTTACGAAAGTATTGAACCGGTTAAAATACGCACCTTTTGCCGAATGGTTGATAATAGCTTGGAGATAAGTATTATTAATAATTTTGAGGAAGGTGCTGCTCAGCAAAAAGGAGCAGGTGTTGGTTTGGCTAATGTACGTAATCGCCTGCAATTGATTTATAACCGCAACGATTTGTTGACAATTAATCAAGAGAATCACTATTTTGAAGTGATTATACGCTTGCCACAGTTAAGCAACTGAACGTGATATTTCTGCCCTTAAACAGACTACTTTCAATGAAATACAAAGCACTAATCATCGACGATGAACCACCGGCAAGAAGCATTATTCGAGCCTATCTGAAGAAGCATGAAACAATTGAAGTTGTTGAAGAATGCGCCAATGGATTCGAAGCTATAAAAGCCATCAAAGAACATCGGCCACAAATTCTTTTTCTTGATATTCAGATGCCCAAGGTAACCGGTCTGGAACTGCTGGAAGTGATTGATGAGCCTTTACAGGTAGTGTTTACAACCGCCTATGACCAATATGCCTTAAAAGCTTTTGAACTCAATGCAATTGATTATTTGTTGAAGCCATTCGATGAAAAGCGCTTCGATAGCGCAGTTCAAAAAGTATTAGATAAGTTACAATCGGGAGATTATTCAAATCAGATTCAGATTGAGCAAATGCAGCAAAGTAAGCAGGAGAAGCTGGATCGAATTGTGGTTAAAAAAGGGACTATACTGACTGTGGTCGATTTACAGAACTTGCTTTACCTTGAAGCACAAGACGATTATGTAATGCTTTATACTGAAACGGGCAATTACCTTAAGTCGAAAACGATGAAATACTTCGAGGAGCACCTGCCGTCGGAGCAGTTTATTCGCATTCATCGCAGTTATATTGTGAATGCATCAAAAATTAAAGGGTTGGAACCATACGACAAAGATACATATAAGGCTATACTTAATCCGGACTGTAAGCTCAAAGTAAGCCGCACTGGCTATAAGAAGCTTAAGGAGCATATGGATTTTTAATACCCTGGACATTGGATGCACAAAAAAGAACAAAGACAAAAAAGTGTTTAGTACGATGACCATCTTCCTGTTTTTTCGTGAGAATAAGGGGAAGTGCCGCCCCAAAGGTGCGTGGATGGGTTAATAAATCTTAAGTCTTTTGTCTTGACTCTTGCATCTTAAATGGTATTTTTGCGAAAAATAATTTCTGTGAAAGTACATTCCGATTTTTCCACATTTAAAGCCCATAAGCCCGTTATCACCATAGGCATGTTCGATGGCGTTCATTCAGGTCATCGTGTGTTATTGGGGCAATTAACCGATAAAGCTGAAGCGGTTGGTGGCGAATCGGTGGTTATCACGTTCTGGCCGCACCCACGAATGGTGTTAAAACAAGATGCTGATAAACTGCGTTTCCTGACTTCGCCTGAAGAGCGGACTAAATTGTTTGGACAGCTGGGCATCGATCACCTCGTCCTAATCCCTTTTTCTTTGGAGTTGGCTAACCTGACAGCCGAAGAGTTTATTCAGCAGATATTGATTGACAAACTCAATATCCATCATTTGATGGTGGGCTACAATCATCGATTTGGCAAAGGTCGCCAGCACAGTTATGAAGAGTATCAGGCTTTTGCACAACAATACAATTTTTCCATCTCAATGGTGGAAGCGGTGCTGACAGATGGCATGCAAACCAGCTCAACTGATATACGCAACCATTTGTTGGCTGGCGAAATGAAAGCGGCCAACCGAATATTGGGTTATGAATATACTGTTACGGGTCGTGTGGTTGGTGGTCAGCAGTTGGGACGACGTATTGGCTACCCTACAGCCAATGTTGAGGTGGAAGAGCCTCATAAACTGATACCACCCGATGGTGTTTATGCGGTTAAAGTTCGTGTGGAAGGTAAGCGCTATGGCGGCATGCTTAATATCGGTTTTCGCCCAACAGTTAGTCACAATGTGGATCATCGTTCGTTAGAAGTGCATATATTTGACTTTAACAAAGATATTTACTCCGAAGAAATTGAATTGGAGTTTATCCAACGTGTACGCGATGAGCAAAAGTTTGCCAATGTGGATGAATTGAAGGCTCAGCTAAAAAAGGATGAAGAAACCATTCGGGCTATTGTTGCATAAGGCTTTTTGTAAAAGGCTACTAGCTACAAGCTATCAGCTGTTGGCTTTCAAACATTTTTACTACTTTTGTAGTCCTTTTTTACATGAAAAACATTTAAAATAAAATAACAGTTATGGCTGATTATAAAGTAGCTGATCTGAGTCTGGCAGATTACGGAAGGAAAGAGATTTTAATTGCAGAAAAAGAAATGCCAGGTTTGATGGCACTTCGCGCAAAATATGGGGAAGAGAAACCTTTAAAAGGAGCTCGCATCATGGGTTCGTTACACATGACCATTCAAACGGCTGTGTTGATTGAAACATTGGTTGAGTTGGGTGCTGATGTGCGTTGGTGTAGTTGTAATATTTACAGTACACAGGATCATGCAGCTGCAGCTATTGCACAGGCTGGTGTACCTGTTTTTGCCTGGAAAGGTGAGACTCTAGAGGAATACTGGTGGTGTACCGAAAAGGCTTTAAACTTCGGTAATGGCCTTGGCCCTGAAATGATTGTTGATGATGGTGGTGATGCTACTTTAATGATTCACAAAGGAGTTGAAGCATTAAGCAAACCTGAAATATTAGACGCAGATTATAGCGGCGAAGGTGAGGATTTCCGCGAGTTGATGGCTTTGGTGAAACGCACATTTAATGAAGATCCTCAGCGTTGGAAAAACGTGGCTGATGGCATCAAAGGAGTTAGTGAAGAAACAACAACTGGTGTTCACCGTTTGTACCAGATGATGGAACGCGGTGAGTTATTATTCCCGGCTATTAACGTAAACGACTCGGTAACAAAGTCGAAGTTTGATAACCTATATGGATGTCGTGAAAGTTTAGCCGACGGTATCAAGCGTGGTACTGACGTGATGGTAGCCGGTAAAACGGTTGTGGTTTGCGGTTATGGTGACGTTGGTAAAGGCTGTGCGCAAAGTATGCGTGGTTTCGGTGCTCGTGTTATCGTTACTGAAATTGACCCAATCTGTGCTTTACAAGCTGCTATGGAAGGTTACGAAGTATCGACTGTTGAAGATGCCTTAGCTGAAGCAAACATTGTGGTAACAACAACTGGTAACAAGGATGTGATTACTATTGAGCACATGGCGGCTATGAAGGATCAGACTATTGTTTGTAACATTGGTCACTTCGATAATGAGATTCAGGTTGAGAAGTTGGAAAATTATCCGGGCATTAAGGAAATCAACATTAAGCCACAGGTAGACCAGTTTGAGTTCCCTGATGGACACAGCATCATCTTATTATCTCGCGGTCGCTTGGTTAACCTTGGTAATGCAACTGGTCACCCAAGTTTCGTGATGAGTAACTCATTTACTAACCAAACTTTAGCGCAAATCGAGATTTGGAAAAACGATTACGAAGTTGGTGTATACACGCTTCCAAAACACTTAGATGAGGAAGTAGCACGTTTGCATCTTGAGCAATTGGGTGTGAAATTGACTCGTTTAACAGACGAACAGGCAGAATATATTGGCATTAGTCCAGATGGGCCATATAAGCCAGAACATTACAGATACTAGAAAGTAGTTGTAGATATATACTTATAGGCCTTAAGGTTTTTAAAAACCTTAAGGCCTTTCTTATTATCGCTTTATAATCGTAAAACTAAATTTCTAATTCTTCTTCTTCGCTTTCTTCAAAACCTGCTTTAATAAAGGCTTCGGCCAGCACCAAATCAAAAGGTGTGGTAATCTTTATATTTTCGCGATTCCCTGCAACAAGATGAATGGTTTTTCCATAAGCCTCCACCACTGACGCATCATCAGTAAAAAGTGAAGTGTACTTCTGGTTATATGCCGGTAATAAGATATCGGAATGAAATACTTGTGGGGTTTGTACCAGCTTAATAGTTGAACGGTCAAGCGCTTTACTACATTCATCATCAACCTGGCGAATGGATTCAAAGGCATCAAGCACTGGGATAGCATTACCCAGTGCTTTGGCATGATGATAACAACGCTTTAAAGTGTCAGGCGAAACAAAAGGTCGCACCCCATCGTGAACACCTATAAGGGCGGGTTCTTTAATGAGTGAAAGGCCATTTTTTACACTCTCGAAGCGCGTTGAACCGCCTTTAGCTATTTGGTGATTAACTTGGAATTGATACTCTTTGCAAAGCTGCTGCCAATAGTCAATCTGACTCTCGGGTAAAACCAGTATGAGCTTTATATGAGCATCAAAATTGTGAAAGGTGTTCATCGTATGCATCAAGACAGGCAAGTCATTGATGTGTAGGAATTGCTTGGGAATAGAGCTTCCCATACGTGTGCCGCTACCGCCGGCTACAATCACTGCATAGTTTGTCATTCGTTCATGGGTCAACGTTTTTAATTTTTTCCCTGCATCAAATTTAAGGTGCTTCCACTAATATCACAAGCATTTGGTTTTAGATTTCGTCTTTTGTCTTAAGTCTTGAATCTTGATACTTTATCCATCTTATTTTGTATTTTGCATGAACATCACTTAACGCTTATAGTATGATTAACCCAATAGTTTTTGATTTTCTAAGTCAATTGAAAGCGAATAATAATCGCGATTGGTTTCACGAGAATAAAGCCTTTTATAATGAAGCTAAAGCATCTTTCGAAGCATCAATGCAGCAGTTTATTGATATCGTTCACGAGGCTGATCCAACAGTGGGCGAATTAACGCCCAAAGAATGTGTGTTCCGCATTTATCGCGATACTCGTTTTGCAAAAGATAAGACACCTTATAAAACCAATATGGGTGGATTTGTTGCCAAAGGAGGTCGCAAAAGTTTGCTGGCCGGCTATTATTTGCACGTGGAGCCAGGTGATTGCATGGTGGCTGGCGGCAGTTATTGTCCTCCATCGGATGTCTTAAAAGCCATTCGTCGTGAGATTTATAATTTTGCGGATGAGTATAAGGCCATCATTTATGATAAGGCATTTACACAGGTGTTTCCTGAAATGTACGAAGATAAATTAAAGATGGCACCCAAAGGATTTCCGAAGGATTTTGAAGACATTGAGCTACTTAAATACAAATCTTTTGCTCCCGTTCATGCAGCTACTGATGAAGAAATGATGGGGGGCAAAGCCGTGAATCATATTCGCCATATTATTCATACACTGGAGCCCCACAATACCTTTATCAACCGTGGCATCACGGCCGAGGAAGATGAAATAATATTATAGGTCAGAAGGTGTTGAGGTCGTTAGGTCATTAGAATGCATGAGTATTATTTCTAACCTCTAAAGATAAAACAAGTCATCGGCTTACAGCTGATAGCTAATAGCTTTTAAATTATGAAACTATATATTGATCCAACAGGCGGTATAGCAGGTGATATGTTTGCTGCTGCTTTAATTTCGGCTGGTGCTGATGAAAGCCAAATGCTCAACGCCATGACTTTGGCCGCTGAAAAAATTGGTAATGCGCGAATTAGTACTTCAGTAACTCACGATAAGGCCCTGCGTTTGCACATCGCTATTGAGCATCACCATGGGCATCTATCAGGGCATAAAGCCTATCATTTATTGGAAGCAATTTTTGAAGAATTAGGGATTAAAAAAGAGTATCAGGATTTCGGATTCAAGGCTTTGCAAGTGCTGGTTGAAGCCGAGATAAAGGCTCATAAAGAAAATACGTTTTTGACCGACCATATTCATGCGCATCACCATCACCACCATGATGATACAGACCATCATCATGAGCATAAAGAAGATGCCTATTTGCACGAGGCGCAAGATATCCTGATTGACATCACCGGTGCAGTTATGGGATTACAATTGTTAGGAGCTCCAACAAAAGCTAACCTGCTTGCTCCGGTTAGTTTTGGGGGCGGTCATATTACGTTTTCACATGGTCACTTACCAGTGCCGGCACCAGCAACTAAAATCATATTCGATAAACATTCTTTACCTGGTCAAATGGGGCCAATTGATAAGGAGCTGAGTACGCCTACAGGTTCAGCTATTTTAGCGGCTTTATCAGGTGAAATAGTAAGCGAACACGGTTTAGAAGTAAAGAAGGAAGGAACCTCACGAGGTGGAAAGGATTTTCCTATTCCTCCACTAAAGATACAGTTAGTATAAAAGGCAAAAATGCCTGAGCTCATCTGAACTCAGGCATTTTTTATGTCTTAACTTAATTTTTGCTTCTCGATTAAATATACACGTTACCAATTTTAATCAGCTTAGGTATATTAATCAGTTTAATTTTGCGGCCATTCAACTCAATCAATTTATCTGACTTAAACTCCGAAAGCAAGCGAATAACCGATTCTGTTGCTGTTCCTACCATGTTGGCTAACTCTTCGCGGGTAAGTGAAATCTGCAGCGTGCTGTCTTCATCCAAATCGAAGGTATCCATCAACAATAAAAGCACTTCAGCCAGGCGTTCACGAACAGTTTTCTGTGCAATATCTGTTAGGAATTTATTTGATTCTCCTAATTCCCTGCATGTTAGCTTCATTAGCGACATGGCAAATTCAGGGTTGACTTTTATTAAGCTGGTCAACACTTCAGATGGCAGATAGCACAAAACGGCATCATTGACAACTTTTGACGTGGTACAAGCTAACTCGTCACTTACAACTGATCTAAAGCCAATTAAATCACCGTCTTTGGCAAATCGGATAATTTGTTCTTTGCCATCAAAGCCGGTCTTATAAATCTTCAATATCCCTTTAATCACAACATATGCGCCATTAATACGGCTACCTTCATGGTAAAGTATATTACCACGTTTGTGAAGGGTGCAGCTCATGGACTGCGTCAAAGAGTCGAGTTCCTCTTCGGTCAAACCGCTGAAAATTTCGTACGACAGTAAATCTACCTCGTCGCTGAAAGGGACACTTTGAATATTTTTCATAACTTGACTAACAACTGAATGAATAAAAAAGTGATAAATGTCATAATTTTGGAACAAAGATATAAAAAGGTAACATATTTACATTGTGTCAAATATCTAAATATATTAATACATGAAAACATCAACAAAAATTCAATGGACAGGTAACATGTCCTGGGAGACCGAATTGTTCGGACACAAATTAGTTTTAGATGCTGGTAAGGAAAATGGCGGGGAAGATAAAGGGCCACGTCCAAAGGTACTTATGTTAACGGCCTTGGCTGGTTGTACTGGTATGGATGTCGTCTCCATTTTAAAAAAGATGCGTGTGGAAGTAGAAGATATACAGATAATTGTAGAGGGTGATATGACAGAGGAACATCCTAAGTATTACGAAAAGATGCACGTGATTTATCAATTTAAGGGAAAAGATTTACCAATGGATAAATTGGAAAAAGCAGTGAACTTGTCAGAGGAAAAATACTGCGGTGTTTCGGCTCTATACAAAAAAGCTATACCCGTTACAACTGAAATACAAGTTATCGAATAGTTTAAAAAATGTTATTAAACATCAAAACTATTGGTATTAAACTATCATTAACAAAGAAAACCCTGCTCATTGTGAACAGGGTTTTCTGATATATGTCATGTTGTTTACTACTATTGACCGGCCGACTTAAATTGGTCGAGGAATCGCTTATCGTTTTCAAAGAACAGGCGAATATCTTTTATCTGGTATTTTAACATGGTGATACGCTCAATACCCATGCCAAAAGCAAAACCAGTGTATTCGTTGCTATCGATGTTGCTGGCTTCAAGTACTGCCGGATCGACCATACCACAACCCAAAATCTCTACCCAGCCTGTGTATTTACACACGTTACATCCTTTTCCACCACAAAGTGAGCACGAGATATCCATCTCTGCCGATGGCTCGGTAAATGGGAAATAAGACGGACGCAAACGAATCTTGGTATCGGCACCAAATAACTCTTTTGAGAAATATAATAAAGTCTGCTTTAAGTCAGCAAATGATACATTTTTATCGATGTATAATCCTTCAACCTGGTGGAAGATACAGTGTGCACGAGCTGAAATAGCTTCGTTACGGAACACACGACCAGGGAAAATTGAACGGATTGGAGGTTGTTGCTTTTCCATTACACGCACTTGCACCGATGAGGTGTGTGTGCGTAACAATACATCCGGATTAGTGGCAATAAAGAACGTATCCTGCATATCGCGAGCAGGGTGCTCTGGCGGGAAGTTCAATGCTTCAAACACGTGGTGGTCATCTTCAATCTCCGGTCCGTCAGATACCGTAAAGCCAAGGCGTGAAAATATCTCAACAATCTCGTTCTTGACAATCGATAATGGGTGGCGGCTTCCTAATTCAAATGAGGTACCTGGTAAGGTTAAATCAGCTCCAACTTCACCTTGCCCATTGGAAGCAAACCCTTCTTTTAGCTCGTTGATTTTGTCTAGTGCCTGTGTTTTCAGCACATTCAACACTTTACCAACTTCACGCTTTTGCTCGTTAGGAATTGTTTTAAACTCATCAAATAGCTGAGAAACCAAACCCTTTTTGCTCAAATACTTAATTCTCAATTGCTCAGCCTCTTCAGCCGATGAAGCTGCCAGGCTTTTTATCTCTTCAACTAGTTGATTAATTCTATCTAACATGATTGTTTAATTACTTTAATATAGCGACTTGCAAAATTAATAAAACGATTGGTATGACAGATGATTATTGAGATTCTTTTTAAAATTCAACCGATGGCGATTAGATTATTTTGTTAGTCATCAGTTGAATAGGCTATTTCTTAATTATCTCAATGGTGTGAATGCGTATGTCATCCACCGGACGATCAACCGAATAGGTTTTAACAGCTGCCATGCGGTCCACTACATCCATGCCTTTGGTTACCCAGCCAAACACTGTGTAATCGCCATCGAGATAGGGTGCACCACCAATCGTTGTGTAGGCTTTGCGTTGTGCGGCTGTGTATTTAATACCTTTTTCAGTTTCCAAATCGTTTAATTCGGTATTGTTGAAGATACGACCGGCAACAATATAGAATTGGGAGCCATCGCTGCGGTTGTGTCGGTTGCGATCTTCAGGTAGTTTGGAGGCAGCTATCATCCCACGTTTGTGAAAGAGGTCGGGTTGAATGTTCATTTTCAATGTGTAACCCGGACCTTGCCAACCAACAACGTCATCTTTTTTGGCGTATTTAGTATCGGCCGCCCCTGTTTGAACCAGAAAATCTTTTATCACACGATGTACCAAAAGGCTATCGTAAAAGTGGTCGCTCACCAGCTTGATAAAGTTATCACGGTACTTAGGTGTTTTGTCAGAAAGGGCTATTTCGATATTGCCCATCGTAGTTTTAATACGAAAGCCTGCGACTTTAGTGTGCGAGATATACACCTTGTTGCTTTTGTTTCGCAAGTCGTAAATTGATTTCGGTGTTTTCTCCTGCTGAATTAGCAATTGCTTAATCCATTTTGATTCCAAAATGCGTTTTTGGCCGTCTTGTTCCTGCACCAACCCTGCCAGACGATGACTGTTAGCGAACACAGGTTTACCCGGTTTGAAATCGCCTTCATAATTTTTAAACGATAAGCTGTCATTATAACTTAACTCAGCGCAAACATCATTGTAAACGTATAGCTTTCTGTTTTTACGATAGAGCTGATAAACGGAGTCGGCTTTGAAAGTCGCCTCGTCTAAACGCAGGTAATTTAAATTGCGTCGGGCGACTTTAAGTAAGACCAAATCCAGATTAATATCATAAGCTACAAAGCCTTGTACCAGTGAGAAGTCTTCTAAATCCATTGGAGAAGCTTTGACCTTAGCGGCACCTTGTATAAAACTCAGATTGGTTACAACTAGGTTCGGAGCCACATAAAAGCCGTAGCTATCTTCGAGGCGACGGGTGTAATGGTCAAACGTTCGGAGGCTGACGATGCTTTTAACATTGTCCTTATAAGAGCCTTTAAAGGTATCAACCGTTTGTTTGTTTTGGCTCGATTTGTTATGGCAGCTTATCAGCACAAATATGATTGTAATGTAGAAAAGCGTTTTTGGCATCATGCAAATATCTTGTGTCTTAAATCTTGAGTTTTGATATTATTGAGTTACTATACTCACTTTAATCTTCACATCGGTGCGTGGACGGTTGTGCTTATCAACAGGCAAAGCGGCAATTTTATTGATGACGCTCAGGCCTTCCACAACTTCGCCAAATACAGTGTAATCGCCATCTAACTCAGGTGTGCCACCAATAGTCGAATAAACCTGACGTTGTTGCTCGGTAAATTCTACTTTATCAGAGATGCTGTAGTGAAAGTTAATCTTGTCTTTTATTTCGCGCAAGAGTTTATTAAATGCTTTAGGGTCTTCTTTTTTTAAACGGGCCAGTTCTTCTTTATGGGGCAGATAATATTGTTTCTTCAGTTCAATTTTGATGGGGTTATTTGTGGCTTTCTCTATCATATCCAGTTCTTCGTTGGAGTACTTTCGTCCCTGTACCACATAAAACTGCGAAATATCCGACATCTTAAAGTGGTTAACCTCTTCGGGCTGGCGCGGTGCGCATATAGCTCCTTTCTTATGGTAACAGTTGTCGTGGTACTCGGCGTCAATGTTGATGGCTTTACCATATCCAATGGCCCGACCCGGTGCTGCATTACGCGAATCGGAAGAACCTCCCTGAATCACAAAGCCTTTAACAACCCTGTAAAACAAGGTGCCATCAAAGTGCTTTTCCTCAACCAATTTTAAAAAGTTATCACGGTGATTGGGTGTTTCGTTGTAAAGCTTCACCTTCATCGTGCCCATGTTTGTTGAAATGTTGACATAGTAAACTGGTTCTTGCGCCATCGCCGTCGAACCAATAAGAAGACTTAAAAGGAGGAATACTACTTTTTGCATTGGTAAAATTGTTTTTGGAATTGCAAGATAGTTAATAGTTAGTGAGTTTCCTGAAGGAGAGGCTTTGAAACAAAAAATCCGGTAGTGACTATGTTACTACCGGATATATTTTAGATGTTTTCTAAATCTAATTCAGCACCTTTACTTTGATGATATACACATCTTCGCGTGGGCGATCGGCTTGTCCCGTTTCAACACCGGCAATCGCATCAATCACTTCCAATCCTTCCACAACTTCGCCAAATACAGTGTAGTTATCGTCTAAGTGTGGTACACCGCCAATAGTGCTGTACACTTCTTTTAGCTCTTCAGGAATGGTCTGTTTTGGCTCATTGGCTAGTTTTTTCTCTACTTCTTCTTCAATCAGCACGCGCATGTCCATAAAGGTCTTTTGGTCACCAGTCTGCTGAATTGCTTGTAAAGTATCTTTATATTCTTCCAGTGTTTTATAGAAAAGTTGCTGACGTTTCATGTCTTCGTAACGCTTTTCAATCGAGGCAAAACCTTCATCGTTATAGGTTTTACCTTGCACGATGTAGAATTGCGAACCCGATGACTTTCGTTCGGGGTTAACGTTGTCGCCTGTACGAGCTGCTGCTAATGCTCCTTTTTTATGGAAAAGTGTTGGGTAGTTAATCTCGGCAGGGATTTGATAACCCGGGCCTCCATTGCCAAGCATTTTTGCAGGTTCAGCACCCCTCGATTCGGGGTCGCCTCCCTGAATCATAAATTCATTAATCACCCGGTGAAACAACAATGAATCGTAGAAACCTTGTTCGGCCAGCTTCACAAAGTTATCACGGTGTTGAGGTGTTTCATCATATAATTTAATTTTCATGTCACCTTTTGATGTTTCCATCAATAATAGGATGCCTTCTTTGGGTTGGGTACTACAAGCCGAAAGCAAAACAAGGGCCACGGCCATGGATAATAAATACTTCATCGTTTTATTTATTAGTTGTCATTATGCGAATTCAACGGTTTTAAAATAGTCAATCAACCCTTTTTTAATGAGTTGATTCTGAAATGAGGGCATCATGGATTTTAGTTTGCGTGATGCTTCAAAGATGGGAAAGCCTTCGGCATCAATGCCAGTTTCTTTAATATAACCTTGTCGAACCAGAATGCGACATCGTGCTACATTAATTAAATCCATCTTTTCGGTCTTTGAAAATTCTCTTAATCCCCAGCCCATTTCCTGTATGCCTGTTACAAACAGGATAAATTCGTATTCTGCACTGACTTTAAAGTGTTTGCTCACTTTCAGTACCAGTTTATCCCATTCTTGTTCAAACTCTTCTGCTGTCATTTCTGCCATGTTTCAAAATTAATCAATCACTTGTAATGCACAAGTTGTTTGGTAAGCAAACAGCGTAATTAATAAATGGTTGATTTTTTTACTATTATGTGTAACTTCTTAAAGAATTTGAGCGTCCTATTTTTCAGAGGCTGTTAAAGCCCTATTAAAAGATTGTTATACCCAAAAATATGCTATGATGAAATTTAAAAAAATGAGTTCATTAATTGTGATGTCGACTTTGGTGTTGTTGTCATGTGTTCAGGCCCAGGATGTTATTGATAAGGTTGATGAGACCTATAATAATGTGACAGCGGTTGAAGTTGAAGGCTCTTTTTGTTCGGTAAATATTGTTGGAGGAAACGGCAATGACGTTCATTTTACCGGCGAAGTAATTGGTTCAAATAAATACGATATTAAAATACGCCATAATATGAGCGGTGGTACTTTGCGTGTTTGGATTGATCGTCCTAATAGTTTGCGAAATGTAAAAGGTAAATTGGAATTTAGTGTGCCAAGCAATACGAATATTGATGTTGATAACTCGAGTGGTAGTGTTAGCGTGAGCGATATTGGTCAGGTGGTGGTGAAGCTGGAAGCTTCGAGCGGAAGCGTCCGTGCCATGAATATTGATTCAAATATTACGGCCCAGGCCTCATCAGGCAGTATTTCATTAAGTGATATTTCAGGAGACGCTCGCGCAACGACTTCATCGGGAAGTCAGCGCCACGAAGGCATTGGTGGTAGCCTGAAAGCTAAAGCTTCATCGGGTAGTATAAAAGTAAATGAGGTGAAAGGTGAAGCGGAAGTAACCACCTCTTCAGGAAGCCAATCCATCCATACTATTGGTTCTAATTTGTATGCACAGGCTTCATCCGGTAGTATTAAAATTAATGATGTAAGAGGTGATGTGCGTGGTGCAACATCATCAGGTGGTATGAGTTTAAACGGTGTAACAGGTGCACTTAACTTGTCGACAACAAGTGGTAGTCAACGTGGTACTAATATCAAGTTAACTGGTAATTCAAACTTTAAATCCTCATCGGGCAGTGTGTCAATGGATTTGACGAACGATACCGAAGAGTTGAGCTTTGCATTAAAAGCGTCTTCAGGAAGTTTGAATGCTAAAGGTAGTAGCGGACGCAAAAATCTGGTTATTGATCGTGGTCCTATTAAAATTACCGGTAACAGTAGTTCAGGTAGTCAGTCGTACAGATAAAGAAACGGTTCTTTCACCGGGTGGAGTTTCTTGGGAAGGTTTGTCCGGTGATTTTTAAAATAAAAACCGCTTAGCGATTCGTTCACTAAGCGGTTATTTTTTATCTGAATATTCTATTTATAGAATGCTATCAATGGCTTCAACAGGCCGGCCAATAACAGCTTTATCGCCATTAATAACTACCGGACGTTCAATCAAGCGCGGATTCTCCACCATGGCCAAAATCCATTCCTCATCCGATAATTCTTTATCAGCTAATTCCTCTTTGTAATCCGCTTCGTTTTTACGAACAAGTTCTAAAGGGCGGATACCCAGCTTTTCAATAACGGTTGTTAGTTCATCTGGTGTTAACGGGTCGTCAAGGTATTTGATAATTTCAAACTCTACGCCTTTTTCTTCAAGCAAAGTGACACCTGCTCTACTTTTTGAGCATCTTGGATTATGTAATATTTTAATCATATTATTTAGTTTTTAGCTGTTAGAGACCAGAAGCTAGTCTATTATTACTTTCATTGCAAATTACATCGTTTTTTACAAACATCGTAATTTATTATTCCCCCATCGCCTAACGGCACAGCCCCAAGGGGAAGCTGTGGTTCGGTTGCAATAGTTCTCCCCTTGGGGAGATACCCGAAGGGAGAGGGGGATGTATTAAAAAACTTCCTGACCCCCAAATTCCATCAGGTAAGCTTTGATAAAGCCATCGATGTCGCCATCCATCACCGCCTGTACATTGGATGTTTCGTGATTGGTGCGCACGTCTTTAACCAATTTGTATGGCTGCATCACATACGAACGAATTTGCGAGCCCCATTCAATCTTCTTTTTCTGCGACTCCACTTTATTCTGCTCTTCCAGCTTTTTGCGCAGCTCAATCTCATATAATTGTGATTTAAGCAGGCGCATGGCATTTTCCTTGTTGCCCAGCTGCGAGCGCGACTCAGTGTTTTCAATCACAATGCCCGACGGGGCATGTCGTAAGCGAACACCCGTTTCTACCTTGTTCACATTCTGACCACCGGCACCGCCCGATCGGAATGTCTCCCAGGTGATATCACTGGGGTTGATGTCGATGTCGATGGAATCATCAATCAAAGGGATAACAAAAACAGAGGTGAAGGACGTCATTCGCTTGTTGGCTGCATTAAACGGCGATAGTCGCACCAAACGGTGCACACCATTCTCACTCTTCAGGTAGCCATAGGCAAAGTCACCTTCGAACTGAAGGCTAACGGTTTTGATACCGGCATCGTCGCCCGGCTGATAGTTAACCTCTTTCATCTTGTAACCATGCGACTCGCCCCAACGGATGTACATGCGCATCAACATCTCTGCCCAGTCCTGACTCTCGGTTCCACCAGCACCGGCATTAATTTTGAGCACAGCTCCCATCTTATCTTCCTCGCGACGCAACATGTTCTTAAGCTCCAGGCTTTCAATAAGCTCTGAGGTTAAGCGATGCTGTTCATCCACATCTTCGGCATCGGCTTCACCGGCTTTGTGGAAATCAAACAGAACCTGCAAATCTTCAACGGCTGAAGCCACTTCTTCGTAGTCATTCACCCAGCTTTTAAGCTCGCGCAGCTTTTTCATTTGTTGCTCGGCTTTTTTGGCATCGTCCCAGAAGTCGGGAGCCTGCGAGCGCATTTCTTCTTCTTCTATCTCAACCTTTTTTCGGTCGATGTCAAAGATACCTCCTTAACGCTAACTCGCGTCCTGCTAAATCCTTAAGTATTTCTTGTGTAATCATTGTCTATAATTAAGGACGTAAAGGTAGTAATAGTTTGCCAAATTGAGGACGGAAGACGGAGGACGGAAGTTGATTGTGGAATGGTAGAACTGAGAAATTGAAGAACTGTTGAATTGAAAACCGAAAAGCACAAAAACCTAAACCTCTTACCGTCCATACACATTACGCTTCACATTTTTGCAATAGCGCGAGATGTATTTAAAGGCATCGTAGTTACCCAGCTTACCTGCTCTTTCCCAGTCGTAGCATGCTTTTTGGTGGAGGCCTAAATTGTAGTGAGCAACACCGCGGTTAAACCAGGCGTGTACATCTTTTATGTCTTTTTCGATGGCCCGGTCGTAGTCCTGAATAGCGGGAAGGTAATCCTGGTTGGAGAAATAGATGGTGCCTCGTATGGAGTATATCCCTGATTGGTCAGGATCGAGATAAATGGTTTTATTAATATCGTCTAAAGTAGCTTCCTCGTCCGATGAATGTTGCATTCGTAAACGTGCCCGTTCGTAGTAGGCAACGGCCAGTAAGGAATCGGCATCGATGGCACTCGAATACCAGTTGAAAGCTGTTTTGACATCTTTGTCCTTTTCAAAGTTCAATAAAGCCAATTGACAGATTGCCGGTGCAAAATCAACCTTTTTATCCAAACACAGGTTTAAATTAATGCGGGCCTCCTCATTCTTAGCCTGGCTCATGTTGAAGAGTGCCTTGAAATAATATTGCAGAAACCCATCGGGGTTTAGGTCGTAACAAATATTCATGTCTTCACGACTGCCTACCATATTTTGGTAATGAAAACGTGCGTAGCCTCTCAGGCAATGAGCGACATCATCTTCCGGGTGCTTTTTAATGTATTTACTTAAATTTTTAGCCGCCTCAATGTATTGCAGACTTATAATATTAAGAATCGACTGGCTGAGGTAGGAGTCCAGGTATTCGCGCTTATTCTGATAATGGCTTATTTCCTTAACCGGAATATTAATATTTACCCAATTGGAGTCGTTAAGCAGATAAGTATTATACAGAACTTTATGCATGCCGTTGCGCGAAACATTGATGATGCCACACAGCTGACCGCTGCGGTTGATGGCCGGTGCGCCTGCTGAATTAATAAAATAGCTGCCATCAACCAATCCGGTGCGCGACAGATAGGGGAAGTAACTTAAATCGTTAACCGGGCCAATGGTCATGCCATCGTCCGACTCGATGGGGTGGGTAAAAAACAGTAATTCTTCATTTTGTTTGAACGACTGTTTGGCCGGCAATAAAAAGCTAAAGGTTTTTTGTCGGTTTTGTTCCACCTTAATCAATGCCAGATTGCTTTGCGGATGGATAGAAACGATTCGCTGCACCTCAAATGTTTTACCGTTGCGCGTGGTGATAACAGCCGAATCGGCTTTCTCAAAAATATGACCCATGGTAATGCCGAGTCCATCACTACTCAAAAAGAAGCCCGAAGCCCTGCCTGTCATCAGGTCGGCACTGTTGTAGGTGCGGGTTTCAAACACAGCCTTTTCTGTTGAATTAATGATTTCAACAATGGATTGCCCTTGCGCCATCAAGGGCAAAGCAATTATGAACAGGACTGATATGAGTTTGGCAATTGTCATAGGCTTACGGTTACAATAGCTCAAAAATAACAAAATTAGGGGGTAATGGTTGTGTATTATTGAATGGGAATAGATTAAATACGATTATAAATTGATGAATGGCCGAGCATAAGGATGTAAAGAACAGGGAAATCGCTTTTTAGCCATTTTAACCACCTCCCCACTTCGTGGTACTCCTCCTTCAAAAGGAGGAGAGTGATGCAATCTCGTCCCCTTCCTGACAAAGTCGGGACAAGCTCTGAATTTAAGGAGGGGTGCCGACAGGCGGGGTGGTATATTTGTTTTTAAAAGCGATTCCCCTGATGTTAAGAAACATAATCATTGTATTTTCAAATATTAAAATTAAATTAGTGTCTTGTTTAACTAAAAAACAAGTAATATGATCAAATCGATTGCCCTAACTCGCCTGCAATTAGGCGAAACCCACAACCTTGGAGCTCGCATAATGCAGCTTATTGACAACAATGCCCTAACAACGCCCGGCTTCGAACAGGTAAGTACTCCCTTTACCCCCCCCCGCTCCCGCGCGAATCCTTTCGCGTGGTAAACGATAAATAATAAACAAGGCTGCATTAAAAAGTGCAGCTTTGTTTATATTTGGTTCTATGAGCCGTAACTATAAGTTCCATAATCCAGAAGGTGTCTATTTTGTTAGCTTTGCAGTGGTAGAGTGGTTAGATGTATTTACTCGAAATGAATACAAAAATATACTGCTTGATAGTTTGGAGTTTTGTCAGAGAAACAAAGGAATGGAACTATTTGCCTGGTGCATAATGACCAATCATGTTCATTTGATATTTAGAAGTATTAATGGTCAGAAACCGGAGTTGTTGTTAGGCGATTTTAAACGTTTTACCAGCAATGAGATTATTAAAGCGATAAAAATTAATCCAAGAGAAAGCCGTAAAGAATGGTTGGTAGAACAATTTGCGAAAGCAGCATTAAAATCATCAAATGTTAATCATTATCAGTTTTGGCGGCATGATAATAAGCCAATTGAATTGTGGAGCAATAAAGTAATAAATGAGAAAATAAGTTATATCCATAATAATCCAGTTGAAGAAGGTTTAGTTTTCCGTCCTGAGGATTATGTATACAGTAGTGCACTGGATTATAGCGGAGAAAAAGGCTTGTTGGATGTGATTGTTAGTAAATAATGGCACCACGCGAAAGGATTCGCGCGGCAGCATGGGGGATTAGGACTTAGCTTTTATCAAGAAATGTGTAAATTATTAAAGTATGACAGAAGGAACACTATTCTTGGCCTTAGGGGTTTTTATTATCACGAGTTATTTTATAAAGTTTATATTAAAAGAACATGGACAGGATATTAGTTTGTTTAATGACCACCACAAAGACCCGGTTGCTTTTTTAAGGTTATTAGGAACTGGTATATCTTGGAAGAGAAGAATTATGTATATATCAATTTTATGTGTGTATATAGTCTCTTTTATTGCGTTCTTAGTAGGTGTTCTGAATAGAATTTCTAGTCAGTAATTACAAAAAGAAGCCCCCGCTAGCGCAGATTTGTAATCTGTGCTAAGTATATAAATTAATAGGCACGGATTGTAAATTCGCGCAAGCATATGGGATTCGCGCGGCAGCATAGGGAAAGTTGAATTATATGAACCAGGAAATATATAATATGCGATTTAAAAGGACTTTTATTATATTATCATTAAATGTTTTCATGAGTGTAGGGATTCATTGTCAAAATAAGACTAGTGTAAATGAAGACATTATTAGGAATTTTTATAAGAAATATTGTATAGCGTTTGACCAAGAATATAATCAAATTGATAGTTTAAGGAAATCAATTTGTACTGAGAATCTTTATAACACTTTTGATAGTTTAGAATATGATCCGTTCCTTAATTCTCAAGATATAACTAACTCTATGATTAACTCACTGCAAGTAGAGCAAAGTGAGAATAATGTTAATCAAATTATTGTGAGTTATAATACTCCGTATAGAGTAAAACCTGTAAAGATATATCTTCATGTTAGCTACTTTAATGGAGTGCTGAAGGTAGTATCGATAAAATACGAGGTTTAAATAGTCACCCGCTAGCGCAGATTTGTAATCTGTGCTAAGTATATAAATAATCTAACAGGCACTAATTGGAATTAGACATAGAATCTTAGTGGTAAAACGATTGATTTTTCCAATTTCACTCGCACGTGCCATACTTCATAATGCTAGAATGCCTAATTGCTAAAAAATATCGTAATTTTGGTGATTCAGCACTTAACCATTAATGAAAACGATTGTTAGGTAGTTGAAAACCACCTTTACTGCTCAATTGAGTTGAAGTAAAACAAAACCATAAAAAAGTAACCACATTTTCAATTGATTTAATATCATGACGCAAACGGAATTGTTGTATAAAGTCATTAAGGAGCGTGTACTGTTGCTCGACGGTGCTATGGGTAGCCTTATTCAGACCTATAAATTGGAGGAAGAAGATTACAGGGGTGAGCGCTTTAAAGATTATCATATGCCCATTAAGGGGAATAACGATATCCTGTCGATAACGCAGCCACACATTATTAAAGAGATTCACGCCAAGTACCTGGAGGCTGGTTCCGACATTATCGAGACCAATACTTTTAACGCCACCTCTATCTCGCAGGCCGATTACGATATGCAGGCCGCTGTTTGGGACATCAATTTTGAGTCGGCTAAGATTGCCAAAGAAGTAGCGCAGGAATATACAGCTCTTACACCTGATAAACCCCGCTTTGTTTGTGGTTCCATCGGGCCCTTGAATAAAGCACTGTCTTTATCGCCCGATGTCAATAACCCGGGTTACCGTGCCACTACTTTCGATGAGGTGAAGGAAGCATATAAAGAGCAGGTTACCGCCTTGATTAAAGGAGGTGCTGATTTGCTGATGATCGAAACAGTGTTTGATACCTTGAATGCTAAGGCAGCTTTGATGGCCATTGATGAGGTACTAAACGAGCTGGGTGTTAAAATGCCGATTATGGTGTCAGGTACCATTACCGATGCCAGTGGTCGTACCCTGTCGGGACAAACGCTGCAGGCTTTTATCGATTCCATCTCACACATGGACATTTTGAGTATTGGTCTCAACTGCTCGTTGGGCGCCAAAGAGCTGGAGCCTTATGTAACCGAGTTATCAAAGAATGCGCCATTCTATATCAGTACACACCCCAACGCCGGTTTACCTAACCAGTTTGGAGAGTACGACCAAACACCCGACGAGATGTCGAAGCTGGTGGGCGAATGGATGGCCGATGGTAAAGTGAATATTATTGGTGGTTGCTGTGGAACCACACCCGAGCATATTGCAGCTATGGCTAAAGTGGCGCAAAGCTACAACGGTCATATAAAAACTCAGCCTTCCGACATCACCCATTTAAGTGGATTGGAGTCCTTACAAATGCGAAAGGACGCCAATTTTGTGAATATAGGCGAGCGTTGTAACGTGGCTGGCTCACGCAAGTTCTTGCGGTTAATCAAAGAAAAGAAATACGAAGAGGCGGTCGATATTGCCCGTCACCAGGTAGAGAATGGTGCCCAGATAGTGGATGTCAACATGGATGATGCCATGTTAGATGCCAAAGAGGAGATGGTGACCTTCCTTAATATGTTGATGTCCGACCCGGATGTGTCAAAAGTTCCGGTTATGGTCGATTCATCAAAGTTTGACGTCATCGAAGCCGGGTTAAAATGTCTGCAAGGTAAGTCGGTGGTGAACAGTATCAGCCTGAAAGAAGGCGAGGATCTGTTCTTAGAGCATGCCCGCACTTTGAAGAAATATGGGGCAGCTGTTGTAGTGATGGCTTTCGACGAAAAAGGACAAGCCGATAGCTTTGAGCGTCGTAAAGAAATTTGCGGACGTGCCTATAAGCTACTGACCGAAAAAGTGAACTTCCCGCCACAGGACATTATTTTCGACCCTAACGTGTTGGCCATTGCCACAGGTATTGAAGAGCACAACAACTATGCGGTCGATTTTATCAATACCTGTACCTGGATAAAAGCCAATTTGCCACATGCGCACATTAGTGGTGGTATCAGTAACCTGTCATTCTCGTTCCGTGGTAATAATGTGGTGCGCGAGGCCATTCATTCGGTGTTCTTGTACTATGCCATTCAGCAAGGGCTGGACATGGGTATTGTTAACCCTGCTATGCTGCAGGTGTACGATGATATACCTAAAGAATTGCTGACTTATGTTGAAGATGTGGTACTCAACAAACGTGACGATGCCACAGACCGATTGGTGGAATATGCCGAGACCATAAAAAACACACAGCAAGAAGAGGTAGAAGCTCAGGTAGCCGCCTGGCGCGAAGGAACACTGGAAGAGCGCTTGAGCCATTGCTTAGTTAAGGGTATCAGCGATTACTTGGATGTGGATTTAGCCGAAGCGCTTGAGAAATATCCTACTGCCCTCGAAATTATTGAACAGCCACTGATGAGCGGCATGAACGTAGTTGGGGAGCTATTTGGAAGCGGAAAAATGTTTTTGCCACAGGTGGTTAAAACAGCGCGTGTAATGAAAAAGGCGGTGGCTATCCTGCAACCAATCATCGAGAAAGAAAAAGCCGAAGGTGGAGGCTCAGGTAGTAATGGTAAAATACTAATGGCTACCGTAAAAGGTGATGTGCACGATATTGGTAAAAACATTGTGAGCGTTATCCTGGGCTGTAACAACTATCAGGTGATTGACCTGGGTGTGATGGTGCCCACCGAAGAAATCTTGAAAAAGGCCATAGAGCACGGTGTCGATATCATCGGGCTTAGTGGATTGATTACTCCATCACTCGAAGAAATGGTGACCGTGGCCAAAGAGATGAAGCGCAGTGGTTTTAATATTCCGCTGATGATTGGTGGGGCTACGACATCAAAGATTCATACAGCTGTTAAGATAGAGCCTGAGTACGATAATCCGGTGGTGCATGTGAAGGATGCTTCAAAAAGTGCACAGGTGGTGAGTGCCTTGCTATCAGCAAAAGAGAAAGCTAATTTTGTAAGCGGTTTAAAAGCTGAATACGAAGGCTTGCGTGAGCGTAACTCTGCTAAGAAGACGATTACTCTTTTGCCTATCGAAGAGGCGCGTGCTAAAAAGCACCAGATTGACTGGAGCAATACAATTCTGCCCTTGCCTGCCGAAGTTGGTGTGCGCGTATTAGAAGATTACCCAATTAGTGAAATTCGTAAGTTTATCGACTGGACCTTCTTCTACCAGGCTTGGAAACTGACAGGTAACTACAACGATATGGAGTCGGTAGTTGATGAAGCTTCAAAGGCTAAATGGTTAGAGCGTTTCCGCACTGAAGAAGCGAAAGCAAAAGCCGAAGAAGCATTGAAACTGTACAAAGATTCAATGGCTATGCTCGATCGTATTGAGAAGGAACACATGCTGCAAGCCAATGCGGTGTTTGGTATTTTCCCGGCTCATAGTGTGGGCGACGATATTGAAGTCTATACCGATGAATCGCGTGAGCATCTTTTAGCAACTTTCCATCATTTGCGTGAGCAGCAAGACAAGCCGGGTAAGGAAACCTTCCATTGCCTGAGCGATTACGTGGCACCGAAAGAAAGCGGACGATTTGATCATGTGGGTGGTTTTGCTGTTACAGCTGGTATCGGTATCGAAAAGTGGATTGAGCAATTTGAAGCCGACCACGATGATTATAGCAGCATTCTGCTAAAGTCACTGGCCGACCGCTTGGCTGAGGCTTTTGCCGAGTTGCTGCATTACCGCATTCGAACCGAGTTTTGGGGCTATGCACCAGATGAGGAAATCAATCATGATAATCTGATTCGCGAGCGTTATCGTGGTATCCGACCAGCATTAGGTTATCCCGCATGTCCCGACCATAGTGAGAAACGCACTTTGTTTGACCTGTTGTCGGCTGAAGATAATGCCGGCATCACGCTAACAGAGCATTTTAGCATGTATCCGAATGCGTCGGTGAGTGGTATTTACCTGGCGCATCCTGATGCGATTTACTTTGGATTGGGTAAGATTGGTGAAGACCAGGTGAAAGATGTAGCCAAACGTAAAGGCACAAGCGTGGAAGATGTGGAGAAATGGATTCCACTTAACCTGAATTATAAGTAAAAAAATGTTGATTTGTTTATTTGCGGAGTTGCTAAATTGAAATGGGCATTTCACAAATAAGCAAATCAACACACTAACAAATTGACAATAAAATGACCGTTGCTGAGTTAATCAAATCCTCCTCAAAAACCGGGTTCTCCTTTGAGTTGTTACCGCCTTTAAAAGGTAATAGCATCGATAAAGTGTTTAATACCATTGAGCAGCTCAAAGAGTTTAATCCGCTCTATATCAATATTACTTCGCATCGTGATGAGATGCAATACAAAGACACGGCCAATGGCTTGTATGAGCGAAAAGTCATTCGTAAGCGTCCGGGTACGGTGGCTGTCGCTGCGTCTATTCAGCATAGTTATGGTATCAAGGTTGTACCACACATTATTTGTAGTGGTTTTACCAAGAGTGAAACAGAATATGCTTTGATTGATCTTAATTTCTTAGGTATACACGATGTATTATTGTTGCGAGGCGATAATGCTAATAAATCACGTTTTGCTTCTGTCACTGACGAAGGCAACCAGTATGCTTTGGATTTGGTTCATCAGGTGAATGAGCTTAATACCGGACAGTTTTTGGATGGTACTTTGCTCGATGCTTTCGATACACCTTTTAGCTATGGTGTTGCTGGTTATCCAGAGAAGCATGAGGAGGCACCAAATATGGATTCGGATTTACATTGGTTAAAACAGAAGGTTGATGCCGGAGCCGAATATGTGGTGACTCAGATGTTTTTTGATAATGCCAAATACTTTGATTTTGTAAAAAGAGCACGGGATCTGGGCATTAATGTGCCAATAGTGCCGGGTTTAAAGCCTATTACCTTGATGAATCAACTGACGGTGCTGCCTAAGATATTTCATGTGGATATTCCTGAAGATTTTGCAAAAGAAATCAGGAAGTGTAAGAATAATGATGAGGTGAAGCAGGTTGGGGTTGAATGGTGCATTCAGCAAGCCAAAGACCTGATGACACATAATGTACCGATCCTTCATTTTTATACCATGATGGCCACTAATAGTACACGCAAAGTGGCTGAGGCTATTTATTAAGACATTGTGCAAAGTGCACCGCGCATAACGCACTTTGCACTTTCTTTAATTCCAAATCCACCATTCCATTTTAAAACCAAAATAGTGACCAAATCGCCGGTTTCCAACAACTTGAAGATACGGGGAGTATAAGGCCTCACTGGCAAAATCATTATAATAGGCAAAAGACGCTACAAAGCGTAATTCAGGACGTGCCCAAAAACCTTTTTCACCTGTTGGGCAGATGGTTGGCGCTAAACTTAGCTTAGTAACACTTGCCCATGGATTGTCACCGTCTTTACGTTGAGAATAGTGCAAATCGGTGAGCAACTTAAAGTAATTACTAAACGCATATGAATTACGCGCTCCAATGGCAAAATCAACTTTTTTGTTGAATGGCACTGTTTTACCATAATAGCTGGGTGCTTCACCATTTGTATCTGCAGCACCTTTGCTATTTGTATAAATCAAGTAAGCACTGGTGCTAGTATTTTCATTGTGTTTTATAAATAAATCATTGACAATGGAAACAGAATAGGCCTTACGGAAGTTTTTATTCTCCAGATTAGGTGCGCCAAAGGTTAAGTGTGTGTTCGACAGACCGCCATCGCCACCATTCGCTATTCCTTTGCCCAGTCGGGCTGCAAATTGGTTGGTAACACCACCAAACAGGTCAATGTCCGACTTTAGACGCCCTCCAATGACATAGCCATAGTCTCTCGGATAATCTATTTCATCCGGTAATTCTTCTGCATCCTCTTCATCTTGAGCCGCACTCATAAAGTGGATCTCGGATAACGCGGTTAAGGTATTTTGCTCATTCAGATGAAAATCATATTCAAAAAAGACTTTAACCCGCTGTCGAAGTTCTGCCGAAGCAGTTCCGGTAGCAATATTGATGTAGAAATATGGTGGGTATGTAGTAGTTGTATCTGTTGAGGCGATAAATAGCCCTCCGAAGCGCATTTTTTTATACTCGAAACCAACACCTTGACCAGAATGGTCATTAAAGTAAAAGTGATCGGCAATGTGTATGTCGGTGCCACGATATAGACGAGCGCCTATCCAGATTGTCCATCCAGAACCTCCAATATTTTCCGCTTCTGCAAATAGCTCTGGCATCACTAAAGTTAAATTTGAGGCTGTGGAAGTATAAGCAATATGTGTTAAGTCCTTTGAGAATGCTGATAAACGCATTTGGACATGTATGTTGGTTGGGTTATTGTCGCCAACAGGTTTAAAATGAAAAGCGGGAACGAGCTCCATATAATCCTGTTCTTCCATGCGTCCTCCTATGGAGCCCATGTTATTAAGGTTGAGTCGCCGACCTATAGAACCACTGTTTTCTGCAGACCAGTCAACGCCTGCTCGACCATAAGAACCTAATGAGAAGCTTTTGTTTGTAATGCGTTCGTAGGCTATTTGTGCTGAGGAAGTAAAAGATAATAAGCACAGTACAAAAACTGAAATGGATTTTATTTTCATGGAATTAGGTTTTTGGTTGATAAATATAATTAAAACTAAATTGAATATAAATAGTGTTTTTTTAATAGTTAAAAAACGATGAATGGTTGACACGCGTCTTTCTACGACCTTATATTGGTTTCTTAAACCTTAAAAAAAATGAAAGTATTTGTCTTGGTTATTCTTTATTACCTGGCTTCTTGTGGAACTCATTCGCAGCAATATATAGCCAATTACCAGGTTGCTAAAGAAACTGTTATTCGAAGTATTCCTGTTCAGTATATTGATAAAGCCCGACAAGATTTTGTGATTGCTTACCAGCACACATCGCACGGAACGCATGTGACATATGGGCTTTTTGGCCTTCAGGATTATAAGATTGGCGACCGGCAATTGTTTGCTGTAAGCCGAAATAGCGAAGAAACCAATATGTTGGCTTTATATGATTATGCCATTGAAGCCTATGCTGCTCCCGGTGACGACGCTACTGACTTAAGCAGTAAGCAAGAAACGGCCTTTGTGCAGGCTACACGTAATTTTTTAGATGATCCGGTTAACGCTAGTGTTAATGTAGTGATGTGGAGTTGGTGTAATATTGAAGATCATGATGTGTCAGGTAATTATTTGCCAGGCATGCAAACGCTTATTAATGAATATGGATCTGGAGGAACTAAAATTGGTAGCGGGGAAGGGCAACGATCAAAGTCGGTACACTTTATTTTTATGACGGGTCATGCCAACCTTGATAATAACATTGGTGACGGTAAACCTAAAAATCAAGCTGATTTGATTACTAATTATTGCCAGTTGAAGGGTTATTATTGTCTTGATTATTATAGTATTGACAGCTATTGCATGAAGGATATTTATTACGAAGATGCTGGTGATGATGGTGATTCGAGACTTTATGGCGGAAATTACTACCATGATTTTGAGAATGCTTCCATATTAGGACAAGATTATTATGAGAATAAATTAATACCGGATGGTGAAGTTGAGTATGGTTCACATACAACCCAGCATATTACTTCTAATCGAAAGGCTTATGCCATGTGGTGGATTTTGGCGCGTTTGGCAGGTTGGGATGGTATAACAACCGCTGTTGGTGACGAAACAAAACAAATTGAACTCGAGTTTGATGTAACCCATCAGCGATTAATGCTAGATGAATCCTTAACAGGACGCTCACAGTTATTTATTTATAATTTAACAGGTCAATGCATTTCTCAGCAGCTTGTGTCTGATTCTCATATGTCAGTTCGTTATTTACCCAATGGATTATATATTGTTTCTCTGGCAGTTGACGGAAAGACCTTTGTGAAAAAAATAGTTGTTCAGAATTAAGTAATACCAAATTAATAAACGGTATAAGATTACTTCTTCTTTGTGTATACCAGATTTATATGCGGCCAATTGTGTACATTCGCTTTAAACTTAAAACTCAGGTATGAAATTAATTAAGAAGAGTAGACTATTGGTAATTATACTGCTAATAGGTTTTGGATGTCAATCGCCCACAAAACAGTCACAATCTGAAAATACGGTCACGCCGGAAAGTGCCGAGCAGGCAATTGCCAAGCCAGCTATCAATATGGCTGAGTATTTCGAGGCAGCATTAAACGGAAATATTGATTTGGTACAAAAGGCTATTGATAGTGGTGTTGATATTGAAGCCCGAAACGAAAATGGGTACACTGCCCTAATGTTGTCCGGTTATAATGGTCATCATCATATTATCAAATTGCTATTGGAACATAAACCAAATATTGACGCTGTTGATGGCTTAAATCGTACTGCTCTGATGTTTGCATCTACCGGACCATTTGAAGCGGCTGTTGAAGTGTTAATTAAGGCAGGTGCCAATGTAAATGCCATCGATAGCCATGAAAACTGGACACCAGTTATGTTTGCCGCTGGTGAGGGGCAGCTTGGAGTGATAAAGCTCTTAGTGGCTAACGGAGCAGATTTAAACAAGGTGGATATTGATGGTGAATCAGCTCTTGATTTTGCTCAAACAAACGGGCATACTGAGGCGGCCAAATACATTCAATCGCAATTAAAGTAATGGACTAAATTCGAATGGGTTTCTGGTTTTTTCATTTCAACGATTCACCAGTTTACCAGTCTATTGAATCAGCAACCATACGAGGGGTGATGTCCATCAGGCATTTCCTCTCTTCTTTTATCTTGCATTTGGTACTGCCATCTTTGGTGCAGGGACGGCAAGGTAAATCTACTTCCATAATCTTCATCTTTGGATTCGATGGATAACCAAATGCTGTTGGACCAATAATGGCCTGACCTGGTTTTTGGAACAAATCAGCGGCGTGTAAAAAGCCTGTATCGCCACTGATGACATAGGGCGCATGCCACACGGTGCAAAAGCTTTCCATTAACGATGTTTTGCCGGCCAGGTTAATAACCCTTTCGGGGGCTACTGAACGAATCTCTTCACAGAAATCATCACCAGGACCACCTAATACAACAAAGTGCAAGTCTTGTCTTAATTCAACCAATTTTTGCCAGTATTTTACAGGCCAGCGTTTTAACTCCCAGGCAGCCGACGGAACTAAGGCTACCCATTTTTGGCCTTCAGGTAGATTGGCTAAAACGAGTTCTTCAATTTTTTGCTCTGTTTCACGTGGAAAAGCCCAATTTTCAAAAGGGGTATTAAACGCTTTTACATTCCATTTTGCCAATGGTGTTTGAAATGAAGCCAATGCTCTAAATGGCTTAGGAAGCTTGTTAATGCCAAAGTTGAAAAGCAAAAAACGTTTAAAACGATCTTTATGACGTGTTACCAGCTTATTCTTATTCATGAGGTTACAGATGCCAAAGGGACAAAGTACCAGCTTTAATATGTTGGAACGAATGTTACTGTGTGCATCGTATATTAAGTCAAACTTTTCCTTCTTTAGCTCTGCGCCGAGCTTAAATACACCTCCAAATCCTTCCTTACGATCAAAAGCCCAGGCTTTATCAATGCGCGGATCAATTTTGACCAATGATTGCATATCGGAACGCACCACCCAATGTATTTGGGCGTTGGGAAATGTATTCTTCAATCCGGTCACAACCGACATGCACTGAATAATATCTCCGATGGAGCTGAGTCGTATAATAAGGATTTTCATTGCTCGTACTTTTGTAGGGCAAAAATAAAAAAATCCCGACGCAATGCCGGGATTTAAGTTCGTTTATATCATATAGCGACTATGCGCCTTTATGTATCAAAATAGTCACTTTATTGTTTTCGCACTCCAATACACCACTTTTGCAGTCGTAATACTCTTCACGACCAGTTTTACTGATGACGCGTATTTTTCCTTCTTTTAAAACGGAAATGATTGGAGCATGGTTCTTCAATAAGGTAAACTGACCCTTTTCCCCTGGCACTGTTACCAAACCAACTGTTTCGCCATAAATGACTTTATCAGGCGTCACTATTTCGCAATACAGATCTTCCATTAGGCCGATTTAGCTTGTTTCAACATTTCTTCACCTTTGGCAATAGCATCTTCAATGGTTCCAACCAGGTTAAAGGCAGCTTCAGGGTATTTGTCCACTTCGCCATTTAAAATCATCTTAAAACCTTTGATAGTATCTTCAATGGAAACGAATACTCCTTTCAGGCCAGTAAATTGCTCAGCTACGTGGAATGGTTGCGATAGGAAGCGCTGAACACGACGAGCGCGGTGTACAACTAATTTATCTTCTTCCGATAATTCTTCCATACCAAGGATAGCAATAATATCCTGAAGCTCTTTGTAGCGTTGCAATATTTCAATAACGGCCTGAGCGGTGTTGTAATGATCATTACCAACAATTTCAGGGCTTAACATTCGTGAAGTAGAATCTAATGGATCCACAGCCGGATAAATGCCTAACTCAGCAATTTTACGACTCAATACTGTTTTGGCATCCAGGTGTGCAAAGGTTGTTGCAGGTGCTGGGTCAGTTAAGTCATCGGCTGGTACATAAACGGCCTGAACCGATGTAATAGAACCGTGCTTAGTGGATGCAATTCGCTCTTGCAGCGCACCCATCTCTGATGAAAGTGTAGGCTGATAACCTACCGCTGATGGCATACGTCCTAACAGGGCTGACACCTCAGAACCAGCCTGGGTAAATCGGAAAATATTATCAACAAAGAGCAGAACGTCACGTCCCGAACCTGTTCCGTCACCATCGCGGAAACTTTCGGCAATGGTTAGCCCCGATAAAGCCACACGAGCACGAGCTCCAGGTGGTTCATTCATCTGACCAAACACCATGGTTACCTGAGATGTATCCAAGGCGTCTTTATCAACCTTAGATAGGTCCCAGCCACCATTTTCCATGTCTTCTTTGAAGGCATCGCCATAGTTAACAATACCCGACTCTATCATCTCGCGCAGCAAGTCGTTACCCTCACGCGTGCGTTCGCCAACACCGGCAAATACCGAAAGACCATCGTGTCCTTTGGCAATGTTATTAATTAACTCTTGAATCAACACGGTTTTTCCAACACCGGCACCACCGAATAATCCAATTTTACCACCTTTGGCATAGGGCTCAATCAAGTCAACAACCTTAATTCCCGTATAGAGAATCTCTGCTTGGGTTGATAATTCTTCAAAAGATGGAGGGGCTTTATGGATAGGGCTTCCGCCTTCTTTGGTGACGTTACCAATGCCATCAATAGCATTACCCACAACGTTTAACAGGCGACCTTTTACTTTTTCGCCAGCCGGCATCGTAATGGGGCTTCCCAAATGACTGACTTCCATCCCTCGTGTTAAACCATCGGTTGAGTCCATGGCAATGCAACGGATGGTATTTTCACCAATATGTTGCTGGCACTCAATGATGATTGAAGGATGCCCTTCGCGCTTAATTTCTAATGCATCTAAGATGTTTGGAAGCTCTTGATCATTTAAGTCAAAGCTAACGTCTATAACAGGACCAACTATCTGAATGATGGTACCAACCAATTTTTCCATAGTATGCGTATTAATCTCGCGTTGTTAAAGTTCCTTATCGGGAACGTTCAATAAGCTTAATGGCAAATTGACGTAACTCTTCTTTCATACTGTCGCGACCATTTACCTGATTGAGTGCTGAGATAGCTTTTTCAAAATAGAAATTCATCTTCTCTTTTGCTAACTCATCAACTTTAAGCGAGTTATAGATATTCCGAACGCTTTCTATCTTTTCTGTAGTATCAAACTCTTTGGCATTAACCCAGGTTAACAGATCTTGTTGCAACGAACCCGACGCCAATTGTAACGCATTAAGTAATAAAAATGTTTTCTTATTGGCAACAATATCTCCACCAATGGCTTTACCAAACGTTTCAATGTTACCGTAAACATCTAAAAAGTCATCTTGTAGCTGGAAAGCCAGGCCAATATTTTCGCCAAACTGGTACAATAAATCGGCATCTTTATCACTTGCTCCACCAATGATAGCGCCTGTTTTTAAACTGGCTGCCAAAAGCACAGCTGTCTTTAAACGAATCATAGTCAGGTAATCCTCTACCTTCACATCATCGCGCGTTTCAAACTCCATGTCGTATTGCTGACCTTCGCATACTTCAATAGCTGTTTGACTGAATAGATCCAGTACTTTCTTTAAGTACTGACCGTCAATTTTTGTAGCATACTGGTAGGCTTTAATCAGCATGGCATCGCCCGACAAAATACCCGTGTTTTCATCCCACTTCTTATGAACGGTTGGTTGGTTACGACGAACATCAGCATTATCCATAATGTCATCGTGCAATAAGGTGAAGTTGTGGAATATCTCCAATGAAAGACTAGGTTTAACGGCTTGTTCTATTTCATCTGTAAACAAATAGCAACCTGCCAGGCATAATGTAGGGCGAATACGCTTGCCGCCCATACCCATCACATATTCAATGGGTTCATATAAACCTTTGGGTTCAACTACAAATTGCTGTTTGGTAAGCTCTTTCTCAACAATTTTTTGAAGGTCAGATATTTTGTACATAGATATTGATAAGTTATTCTGTTTTTTTGTCTTGTTTGTTTTCAATTCTCAATTCCTCCAGCTCAATGTCTTCATCCTCGTCATAGATATGTAACAATGGTTCTTTAAACGATTGATTGGTAATTGATTTTTCCAATGTTAATAATAACGCTGGAAGTAGAATGAGGTTCGAAAACAAGGCTATTAAGAGTGTGACAGCCACTAAAACACCTAAGGCCACCGTTCCGCCAAATTGCGATACGCTAAAAATACCAAAGCCAAAGAACAAGATAATAGATGTGTAGATCATGCTAACGCCGGTTTCTTTTAAAGCTAGTACAACGGCTGCACGAATACTCCAGTTGGTTTCAGATAGCTCTTGTCGATATTTAGCAAGGTAGTGAATGGTGTCATCCACACTAATACCAAAAGCAATACTGAAGACCAAAATGGTAGATGGCTTAATAGGGATGTGGAAGAAACCCATTAAAGCTGCTGTCATGATCAGTGGAAAGATATTAGGTATTAGCGATACCAGCACCATACGTTTCGATGAGAACATCCAGGCCATAAATGAGGCGATTAGTACTACAGCTAACATTAAACTGGTAAACAGGTTGCGCACCAGGTAATCGGTTCCTTTAAAAAAGACGACGCTAGCCCCGGTTAAGGAAGTATAATATTTATCGCCAGGAAACACTTTCGAGATGGTTTCACGGATTTTTTGATCCAAAACCGCCATCTCTGTTGTGCCAATATCCTTCATTCGGAAACTTAAACGAGCGCGTTGTTTAGTTGAGTCAATAAAAGTAGTGACCAAGCCATTGCTGGCTGCCTCGCTATTGCTGCGATTAACATAAGAAAGTATAAAATTACGTTCCTGGCTGCTCGGTACTTTAAAGTGTCTTTCTTTGCCATTGTAAAAAGCCTGACGGGCAAACTTAACCACTTCCACCATTGAAAGCGGATGCGAAATAGCTTCAAATTCTTTCAGTTCTTCCTGCAGTTTATCCATTCGTCGCAGGTTGCTGCCCGATATAGCTCCATTGGGTTTCTTGGTGTCAATCATCAACTCCAAAGGCATCAGACCGTTAAAGTTTTCTTCAAAAAACTTAAGGTCGACATATAGCGGGTCGTCGTGCGGAATATCATCCAGCATGTAGCCCGTTGTTTTAATTTTTAAGATGCCGATGATGCCCAAAAACAACATAATGCCAGCTACCCAATAAACCTTGGAGCGGTGGTTTAAGGATATTTTAACCAAGCCATTCACCGCGTTGCCAATGATTTGGTTATCCAAATGGTTGAGATGGCGCTCTTTGGGGCCATCAAGAAAGCTGAAGATGATCGGTATTAGAAAAATGGATAGCACAAACACCACCATAATATTGATGGCAGCAATCACACCAAATTCGACTAATATTTTACTACTGGTAAAAATAAAGGTGGCAAAACCAGAGGCTGTTGTTAAATTAGTTAAGAAAGTGGCATTACCAATTTTACGGATGACACGCTGCAATGCTTTTATTTTATTTTTGTGCTTGCGGTATTCCTGGTGATACTTATTGAGCAAGAATACCGAGTTGGGAATACCAATTACAATAATCAGAGGCGGAATCATCCCGGTTAAAATGGTGATTTTATAACCAAACAAGGCCTGAATGCCTAACGCCCAGATTACAGCCACAGCTACCACCAACATAGAGAACATGACCACTTTAAATGAGCGGAAGAATAAGAAGATGATTAATGCGGTGATGCCCAGTGCCAAAAAGATGAACATATTCAATTCTTTCTTAATCATCTCTGCTGTTACAACACGGATGTATGGCAGGCCTGAGTAATGTATCTCACGTTTGCTTTTTTCAACAAAAGCTTTCCCTTTTTCCTGAATATCACTGATAAGTTTGACGCGTTCTTTACTGTGTAAAATGTCGGCATCCAGTGAAATGGCTAGTAAATAGGCATCATTACTTTTGTTATACAACAGCTCCTTGTAAAAAGGCAAGTTGTAAAATACCTCTTTAAGTGAGTCGAGTTCACTTTGGTATTTGACACGCTCTGGGAAAATAGGCTCAATTTCGAAGCGTTTTTGTTTGCTGTTCTTTTTCAGGTTGTATGACTGTCCTACTGAGAAAACAGATGTGACACCCTCGACTTCAAGTAATGATTCAGAAAAATCCTGCCAGACATTGAAGTCGTTTAGTTCAAAAAAATCTTCATTTTGAATACCCACAATGACCATGTTGCCTTCGTTGCCATAAATGCTCAGGAAATCCTGGTATTCAACATAGGTTGGATCATCCTCAGGTAACAAAGGAGCATATTGGTACGACATCTCAATGCGTCGAGACATGATACCCATAAAAACAGTTACCAAAAACAAGGCAACTAAAATCGCAATTCGATTACGTAGTATAAAGCGTGCTATATTAATCCACATCAGCTATTCTTTCCTTTCTTATAAGTTGTGCGAAAATAGGTAAAAAGGGTAGTATTGGCAATGATTAATTTTAACAAATAACGGAGGATATAACCTCAATATCCACTTTTAAATCAGTTGATTGTAATGGCGAATGGAATAAAACCAATTTGTTGGTTTTAATCGTATCCGATATGATAGCTTCGATACCGTCAAGGTTATTTTTGTCAGAAATGGTTACCTTAATCTCATCTATCATGTCATCAATTTCTTTACCACAATTGTCAATAGTTGTTTTAACAGTATTCAAAGCCGACTTTAATTGTAGTTCACAGCTTGTTTTTTCGTGGTTTACTTGGGGTTTGATCAGCAATTTTTTAAGACCAGGGATGAAGCAATTTTGCGTTTGTTCAGCTTGGGTGTTTAAATTGTACTGTGCTGTTGGGAAGCCATCTTTTGATGACGCCATAAAATCGATAATAAAACCACTTGTACTAATATGGCTGTTGTGTTGCAAGGGGTAACCGTGCCTAAACAAATTAGGATCGAAATAAAGAGCACGGATTTCATCAATGGTTTGGGCCTTAGTCCAGCCTGTTGTGGCATCTTTTTTAGTACTTTGAATATCGTTGATGAAATTAGCCTGATAAGCAACATGACCAAAATGCATCTCTTCATGGTCGAGCAATTGCTCCATAAAATCAAAGGTGCTTTGAACTAATCGTAGTGTGTCAATAGTTGAATCAAATGAAATACCACCACTAATCAAAATGTTTTCTTCATTGCGACTAACCAAACAATACGGATGTTTTTGAAATTCTTTGTATTCGATCGAATACTCTTTATCGTCGCAAATACTGAATTTAAATAATGCTTTTTGTGCATCATCGGCCAAAGACTGTGCAATAAATAATTTGGCAGGTTTTTGTTTGTTAAAAACGCTTGTTAAAACAGTATTGAAAGCATCCAGGCATGTGGTGTATTCATCCTGATTGTTAACCGAAGCATAACATTCAACCTTAACAATTGTATTTGTTGCGATGCTTAAATCAGATAAAAACGATTGAATCTCTTTTGTTAGTTCATCGGTTTTGTCCATAAAAAGCAATTGCGCGTCTAATCTTAAGGAAGTGTATTTCATTATATTTGATTGATTTTGCTCGTCAGTGTTAATTTTACAGCAGGTCAGGAAATGGTAAAATCGGGGCAAAGTTAAGCGAATTGAATCATAAAAAATGATCATTTCGGTTAGTTTATACCTAAAAATCAAAAATATTGGGCTAAAAAGAAACTTAATATCTTCTGGTGCGTACCAAAGCGCATTAAGATGTTGAATTTCGTAGGACAGATTTTATTATGAAGAAGATTATTTTCTTTTTGGCATTACTAATGTTACCATTAGCAGGACAAGCACAGGTAGCAAAGTTTAAGTCAGTTTTTACTTTAAGTTTTATCAGGCACATAGGTTGGACAGAATCAGCTAAACAAGGTGATTTTGTGATTGGAGTTGTGCGCGACAGAGAAATTGCTGATTGGTTAGGAAAGTTGTCGGCCGGCAAAAAATTCGGCTTCCAAAATGTTGTGATTAAAGAGTTTAAATCACCTGAGGAAGTAGTAGATTGCCAGGTTGTTTACGTTTCATCTAACGTTAATTTCAATAAGCATGCTTCAACAATTGTTGATAAAGTTAAAGGTGGTAGTACCTTGATTATTACCGAATCAGAAGGAGCGTGTAACTCTGGGGCAATGATTAACTTTGTTGTTAGAGATGATAAACTTAAATTTGAGGTCCACAAAGCCAACGCAGCTAAATTTGGTTTGCAAATTAGCTCGAAGCTTGAAGGGATGTCAAATGCAATTAGCTTATAAGAAGTAAAGTATGAAAAACATCAAACTGAATATTGCCCAAAAATTGCTGGCTGGGTTTGGATTAATCCTGTTATTAATCATTGTGCAAGGTGTTTGGACCTTCTCAACACTAACAGGTAGTAAGAGTAAGAACAAATTATTAACAGAGGTTTACACACCATCTTTAGAGAAATTAAGTAACCTGAGCGATCTGGTAATCGACAGTAAGATGTTAATTCGTAGTTGGGTATTTATCGATATTCAAACCGATACACCGGATAAGCTTCGTTTGAAAGACCTCCATGAAAAGAGTTTTCCTCAGTTAAAGGAAAGTTTACTGACGCTTAGTAAGGAATGGGAAGATAAGGGTGATGTTGATGAGTTGAACCATATCTTTCACGATGTTGATACACTTTTTCAAATTCAGCAGTATGTCATGAGTAGCTTGAATTCATTTGAAGCTTATGAAGACGTAATGATCAAGTTTGAAACAGAAGATAAAGTACAGGATGGAGGCGAGATCATTATGCTTACTGCAGAGGTAGATGAGCAGATTAAAGAATTGGTGACCAAATACGAAGAAGCCACTAACGAGGCATTAACTGATAGTAATGGTAGTTTTACAGTTTTACAAATTGTTATCATCATTATGAGTTTATTGGTTATTGCTGGTGCACTTATCACAGCTTACTTGTTGTATAACTCAATTGTGGCACCGCTTAACAAAGGTGTTACATTTGCGCAGGCTATTGGAGAAGGTGATTTAACGGCAACAGTTGATGTAGATCAGAATGATGAAATTGGTGATTTAGCTAAGGCTTTGGTTAACATGGCTGAAAACCTTAAACGTACGGTTAATACTATTAAGTCAAATGCCGACGACCTGGTAACCTCAAGTACTCAGCTAAAGTCGAGTTCTTTGCAGTTGTCTAAAGGTTCTGCCGACCAGGCAGCTTCTGCCGAAGAAGTTTCTACTTCAATTGAAGAAATGGTGGCTAATATCGACCAGAATACAGATAACTCTATTCAAACCGAAAAGATTACTGTTGAAACAGCTAAAGATGTTAGTGTAGCTGATGAGTTGTCATCACAGGCCGCTAAAGTCATGAAAGATGTATCAGAAAAGATAACAATCATTAGTGATATCGCTTTCCAGACGAATATATTGGCGTTGAATGCTGCTGTTGAGGCAGCCCGTGCAGGTGAACATGGACGTGGTTTCTCTGTGGTAGCTGCCGAAGTTCGTAAGTTAGCTGAGCGCAGTAAATCGGCCGCTGATGAGATTGTTTCGTTGGTGTCAACAGGCTTAAAAGTGTCAACTGAGGCGGGTGAGAAATCGAAAGCGCTTGTTCCTGATATTGAAAAGACAACGCAACTGATTAAAGAGATTTCTGCGGCCAGTATGGAGCAGAAAACAGGTGCAGAGCAAATTAACTTAGCGATGCAGCAGTTGAATATGATTACTCAGGAAAACGCTTCTTCATCGGATGAATTAACGCAGAGTTCTGATCAATTGGCTAATCTGGCAGATAACTTAAACGAAGTAGTTAGCTATTTTAAGTTAGATGCTACCAGCAAAAAGGCAACAACTAAAAAAGTCGCTGAAAAGGTTGCTCAACCTAAGACTGAAGTAAAGCCTAAAGGTTCAGCTCCTAAAAAAGAGGTGAAGAAGCCTGAAGCTAAGCCGGTTGATAAAACAAAGCAATCAGAGAATCCTTTCTCTAACTTTGATAAGGACTTTGATTTAGATAATTACGAGAAATTCTAAGACGTAGATAATGGATAAATTACCATATACAGTCATTCATGATGAGTTACCTGAGCAAACGATTCTTCGTTTCTCAGGACAACTTATTATCAATCATATTGAAAAGATTGCTGAGGCGGTAAAAAGCAGGCTTAAAACCGATAAAGATCTTCAAATCGAAATTGATAATCCGGAAAGTGTGGATGTTACTTTTATACAACTGGTGTTGTCATTGAAGGCCACTTTAAAGGCTAATGGTAAAACAACAACCATTATTTCGGAGTTGAAACCAGAGCTTCAAACTTTGGTTAAAAACTCAGGATTCCAATACGTGCTTAATTAACCTAAAATATTATAACTAGAAAAATACATTATGGCTAAGACAGTTCTCATCGTTGATGATTCAGAAAGTATCCGCGAAGTAGTCAACTTTACCCTTCAGAACGAAGGTTACGAAGTATTAGTTGGTGTTGATGGCGAAGATGCACAAAAGTTCCTGGATGGCAGAACGATTGATATTGTTATCACCGACCTTCACATGCCTAACCTTGATGGTTTAGGATTAATTAGAAAAATCAGGGAGATTGATGCTTATAAGCATATTCCAATCTTATTTTTAACAACTGAATCGCAAGCTTCGAAGAAAATGGAAGCAAAGCAGGCCGGCGCAACCGGATGGATTATTAAACCTTTCGTACCAGCTAAGTTGTTGAGCGCAATTTCTCGTGTCTTAAGATAAGATGAGAGTTAAGAATATTTTTATCAAAGAAACGTCTGATAACCTTGCTGAGTTGGAGCAAGAATTGGCACAACCAACACGCCTGTCTCACGATGCTGTGGAAATGGTGGTTCGCACCATGCACAATATCAAAGGAACAGCACCAATGGTAGGTTTCAAAGAGATGCCGGTCATTGCGACTCCTATTGAGCAAGCCTATAAGGAAGTGCTAAACAATAAGCTGGATGTAAATGGGTGCATGCTGGAGAAAACTAAATCGGCTGTGTCGGTTTTACAGCAATTATTGACTAATGAAGAAGCTCATACACCACAAACTGAGGAGGAAAAGCACGTTTTGATAGACTATTTTAACACCATCACCGGTTAAAAGCACAAACAAATGATTGATAAGTTTAAGGCAAAATTTGTAGAAGAGTCAAACGATAATGTTCATGACTTAGAGGAAGCGCTGTTGCTTCTGGAGAAAGATACCTCAAATAATGAGATTATTGAGCGTATTTTCCGAGCAATGCACACGCTAAAGGGCGGAGGAGCAATGTTTGGCTTTAACCAGTTGAGTGAATTTACCCATCACCTCGAAACGGTTTTCGACTTGGTTAGAAATAATAAACTAAGCGTTACCGATGATATTATTTCACTCACATTCGAATCCATCGACCACATTAAAAACATGTTGGAAATGGGTGATGTTGATGATGCTGATGAACTAGCTAACCAGGCTGCTTTTATTCAACGCGTCCAACAGTTTTCGAATAGCGATGCACCTGCCGCAGCTCCCGTTGCATCAGCAAGCAGTGCAAGTACAGTAAAAGACGATGGTTCAAAAACATTTTTGATCACTATAAAGCCCAATGAAGAAATCCTTAGGAATGGTACGAATCCATTTTATTTGTTAGACGATCTTCATGCAATGGGCGAAGCTAAAGTGGTGGCTTTTTACGAAAAGGTGCCTGTTCTTAGCAATTTCAACCCTGTTAATAGTTACTGTCACTGGCAGGTTGTTCTTAACACCGAAGAGTCGGTGAACGATATTAAAGATGTATTCATTTTCGTTGAAGACGAATGCGAAATAAGCATTGAAGAGATTGGTTCGGGTAACTTGTTGACGGCAGAAGCTATTTCAAGTACTATTGAAGAAGCTTCCAAGCTGCAAAAGAGCCTGACGAAAGAAGACCTAATCGCCAAAGCAGCCGCATCAATCCCTGGTCAGGATAAGAAAGAGACTAAAAAGAAAGTTCAGCTTAAGGAGCATAAAATTTCAAGTATCCGTGTTAATTCAACTAAAATTGATGAGTTGGTTAACCTGGTAAGTGAGTTAGTAACCATTCAGGCGCAGCTTAACCTGTTTGCCGAAAACGATGGTAACCCTGCTGTTTTAGCGTTGGCAGAAAATATTCAAAAGCTGAGCCGCCAGTTGCGCGACAACGCCTTCTCTATAAGTCTGATCCCATTGCAGAGCGAGTTGATGCGTTTTCAACGTTTGGTTCGCGACTTATCGAAGGAATTGGATAAAGATATCGATTTTGTCATTGAAGGAGGAGATATCGAATTAGATAAAAACATCATTGAGCATTTAACCGACCCATTGTTACATATTATTCGTAATGCTGTTGACCATGGAATTGAAATGCCCGATGAACGTATTAAAAATGGTAAAGCACCAAAAGGAACCATTCTTTTCAAAGCCTATTACTCCGGTGCCAGTGTAATGGTTGAAGTGATGGACGATGGTAAAGGTATCGATCCGGAATTTATCCGCAACAAAGCCATCAATAAAGGGTTGATTGATGCCAATACCGAATTGAGCCGTAAAGAAATTTTTGAATTGGTGTTCTTAAGTGGATTCTCTACCAAAGAAGAAGTAACCGATGTATCTGGCCGTGGTGTTGGAATGGATGTGGTGAAGAAGAAGATTGGCGAGATTCGTGGTGAAGTATCGTTAGATTCTGAAATTGGGAAAGGCACAACATTAACACTTGAGCTGCCAATGACCTTATCTATCATTGATGGTTTATTGGTGAAAGTATTTAAAAATCAATATGTTATTCCAATTGCCAATATTGAGAAGATTCATGCTCTTGATACCGTTTCATTTGGTAAGACATTCAACCATGTGGTGAATATCGATGACGAGCAATACCCGTTCATCGATTTACGCGAGAGTTTTGAAACAGAAGTGGTCAATAAAGGAACTGAACAGTTAATTCTGGTGAAGTATGAAGACCGAAAAGTGGGCTTATTGGTTGACCAGGTTATTGGAGAGTATCAAACCGTGGTGAAACCATTGGGACGATTCCTTAAAAAGCAGGAAAATATCTCGGGAGCCTCAATCATGGGGGATGGAACAATTGCCTTGGTTATTGACACTAACCGCTTGATTCATAATAACGCAGTTAAGAAATATCGAACTAAGAACTAATCACATGAAGGAACAAATGACATCCATTATATCGTTTTTGATCAATAAAGAAGTGTTTGCGTTCGATACTCTTAAGGTTCGTAATATTCTTGAATTCGATAAAGTGACCTGGGTACCCAATACCAAAGACTATTTGATTGGGGTGATTAACCTGCACGGTAACATTATTCCAATTGCCGATTTGCGTATGATGATGGGAGTGGAAAATGTTGAAAACGGACAAGATACAGCAGTTATTGTTGTGTCTGAGGATGATAAGACAGATTCGTTACTTGGCTTTGTAGTTGATGGCGTTAAGGAAGTATTTGACCTTGATGAGTCGGAACTGAAAGAATCTGTGATTAATGGAAATACCGGATTAGTTCATTCTTTTACCGGAAGTCTCCATAAAAATGATGAGTTTATTCACATCATTGAGTTAAGTGAAGTAGTACAAGAAATTGAAAAATAAGCACCAGCATGAGTCAGGAAGTGAATGCATATCTTACATTTTCAATTGGTGAAAACATTTTTGGTGTTCACGTTGAGAAGGTAGTTGAAATAAAAGAGTACGTCGAGCCTAAAGCAGTGCCCGAAAGTATGGCTTATGTGAAGGGTGTGGTTGATCATCGCGATAAAATCATTCCTATTATCGATGCTGCTGCCAAATTTAATTTGGGGAGTGTTCAGATAACGCCGCAGTCGTGTTTTGTGGTGTTAGATATTAATAAGGCTGATGGTAATATCATGAGCGTTGGAGTATTGGTAGATGCTGTTTCAGACGTTTTTGAAGCTGATGAAGCTAATATTAAAGATATCGAAACAGATTATAAGCCTGGCTATATTCTGGCATCGTATCAAAACAACGACGACTTAGTAATGATTTTAAATGCTGATAAAATATTTAGTGAAACAGATATTATCAGCCTGGGTGAAGTGATTGACGCTGTTAATTAGTAGTGAGTAATGTTTGCAGCTAATAATACAGGAAAGGACAAAGAGCTGGATGCTTTCAAAGCTGAATTATCGGAGAAGGATTTTCAGGCATTTAGTGATTTTATCTATAGTGAATATGGCATTAAGATGCCACCCGTTAAGCGCGTTATGCTGCAGGGACGTTTACTAAAACGTATTCGTGAGCTGAACATGAAATCATACAGCGAATACAAAGAGTATTTTTTTAGCAAAGACGGGCAAAAGAAAGAAATATTTAATTTTCTGAATGTAGTAACGACTAACAAAACAGATTTCTTTCGCGAACCGGTTCATTTCGATTTTCTACGGGATGAAGTGTTGCCTCAACATAATGGAAACGGTTTTTTTAAGGTGTGGAGCGCTGGTTGCTCAAGTGGTGAAGAACCTTACACGATATCTATCGTGTTGAATGAATACAAACGAATGTCGTCAGGTTTTAATTTCTCCATTCATGGTTCAGACATCTCAAACAAGGTGCTGACCAAAGCCGCCAAAGGTGTTTACGCCGAAAATAAAATAACCTTGCTTCCTCTTGAGATGAAGAAGCGCTATTTCCTGAAAAGCAAAGATCGACTGAACCCAACCGTTCGTGTGAAGCCCGAGTTGCAAAAGAACATCGTGCTGAAGCATGTTAATTTAATGGATGGTCATTACGATATGAATGAGACCTTTGATGTTATATTTTGTCGTAATGTGCTGATTTATTTCGATAGAGCTACACAAGAAAAAGTCATTGGGAAACTGTGTAACTATCTGAAACCCGGAGGGATCTTCTTTATTGGTCACTCCGAATCATTATCAGGAATGGATGTGCCGTTGGAGCATATAAAGCCAACAATTTTTAGAAAAGTATAATTAGTCCGGAATATAAAAATTTAATTATGAGCAATTTATCTGACAAGCAACTTTTACGAGAACTCAGGTTACGACTTGAAGAAAGGAAAAAGTTAGATAATGAGATGAAAGAACTGTCAAAAGACTTCCAAAGTGTAACAAAAAAGCTAAAGGAGTCGGAGGCATTAAAGAGCCATTTTATTTCAAATATCTCTAACGAAATAGTTAACCCATTTACATCTATCCTTGGTTTATCTAAGGCTATTCTGTCGGTTGAAAAGAACGACTGGAAAAAGGTGGTGTCGATGGTAGCTTTAATCCATAGCGAAGCGTTTAACCTCGATTTTCAGTTGCGTAATATTTTTGTTGCCGCTAAAATTGAAGCGGGTGAAATTGCTCCAAACATTACCAAAGTTAATATCCGCAGCCTGGTGCAAACTGTTGTTGATTCATTCAACATCATATCGCGCAAAATGGGCATCGATATTAAAATCGAATTTAATATTGAACACGGTTTTGGTAAGAATTTCTATTTCAAAACCGATTCAGAGAAGTTGAAGCTTATCTTAAGCAACTTGCTTAATAATGCTTTAAAATACAGTTATAAAGATAGCCAGGTGGTTCTAACAGTGTGGGTTGACGAAGATGTGCTTCATGCTGCTGTTAAAGACAATGGAACAGGTATTTCTGAAAAGAATCAGAAGATTATATTCGAGCGTTTCAAGCGTCTTGATTCTGGTATTAACTCAATCAACCGAGGACACGGACTTGGTTTGTCAATCACCAAAGCTCTATTAGATGTATTAGGCGGTGATATTGATATTAAGAGTAAAAAAGGTGAAGGTTCAGAGTTTTCAATAACACTTCCGGAGGCCCGCAATATCGTTGAAGGTTTTAGTGGCGACGGAAATGATGTGTTCTTTGATGACGATGATGAGATTTTTTAAGATGATGATAGATGGATAATAGATATTTGCAACATTTTCTATACCCCTCTTCATTGTTTGCAAGCAAAGACCCGTATGTTATCAAAACCATACTTGGTAGTTGTGTTGCCATCTGCCTGTGGGATAAGAAGCTGAAGATTGGTGGAATGAACCACTACATGCTTCCCAACTGGAATGGTAACGATTTAGCATCGCCAAAATATGGTAATATCGCCATTGATAAACTGGTAGAGCGCATGCTTTATTTAGGAAGTGATATTAAAGACATACAAGCCAAAATATTTGGCGGAGGTGAGTTGCTCGAATCAGCAACAGGTAACTCCAACATGATTGGAGAACGAAACATTCGGGTGGCGCGGTTAATGTTAGAAGAGAAAAAGATTCCGATTGTAGCGTCAAGCACAGGCGGAAGAAGGGGTAGGAAGATTATTTTTTTTAATGATACAGGCGAAGTACGCCATAAGTTTCTGGAAAAAAAGGTATATTAAACCTGTATTGAGCAGACCATGTGGTCTGTGTGTTGAGTGTGAAAAGAGTAGTTCTTTTATTAGTTGTTGAAAATGAAAGTTCTGCGTAGGAGGATGGCAAAAGTGAGAATGTGCTGTCTGAAGTGTGAAAGCGATTTAATAGGGAAATTGGGATTTCTGTTAATGAGTAAAGTTTTAACGCATGAAGAAAAAGATTCGAGTATTAGTAGTTGATGATTCTGCGGTTGTCAGGCAGAGCTTGTCTTCAATCCTTGAATCTGATCCGGGCATTGAAGTAATGGGAACGGCTGCCGATCCTATAATTGCGGTAAAGAAAATTCAGAAGGAGATTCCGGATGTGATTACACTGGATATTGAGATGCCGCGCATGGATGGATTGACCTTTCTGCGTAAAATTATGTCACAACATCCAATTCCCGTTGTCGTCATTTCCAGCTTAACAACCGAAGGTACCGAAGTGGCTATGAAAGCGCTCGAATACGGTGCCAGCGAAATAATAGGTAAACCGGCCATGAATGCGGCTCAGTTTATCAATGAATCAAAAATAATGCTTTGTGATGCTGTTAAAGCAGCTTCACAAGTAAAACTGAAGCGACGTAAGATTGCTACACCAGTGGCAACCACTGTTAAACCAAAATACTCTGCCGATGTTATTTTAAACAAGGCATCCAGCTTTAAACAAATTATTGATACTGAAAAAGTGGTTGTTTTGGGGGCTTCCACTGGAGGAACAGAAGCCATCCGTAATTTTCTGAAAGAATTACCAGCTAAAGTGCCAGGTATTGCAATTGTACAACACATGCCGGAAGGTTTTACAAAGTCGTTTGCCAACAGTTTGAATAATATTTGTGGGTTGGAAGTAAAAGAAGCGGAGAATGGCGATAAACTTTATCAGGGGCGCGTATTAATAGCACCAGGCAGTAAGCACATGCTGTTAAAGCGTGTTGGTAAAGAGTATATGGTGGAAGTGAAGGAAGGCCCGCTGGTTAACCGTCACCGCCCATCGGTCGATGTACTGTTTCGCTCTGCCGCCCGCTATGCCGGGAATAATGCTACTGGTATTTTACTTACCGGAATGGGTAACGATGGAGCCAAAGGATTGCTGGAGCTAAAAGAGTCGGGAGCGCACACCGTTGCTCAAGATGAAGCTTCTTCAGTTGTTTTTGGAATGCCGAAGGAAGCCATTAAGCTAAATGCAGCTGATAAAGTAATGCCGCTGGACAAAATGGCCAGTTATTTATTATCCCGCTTAGGATAATGGTAATAATTACTATTTTTATCGTTCGTCTATTTAAGAAAATTACATATGGCAAAGGTCAATATTAAGAATATCAAAAGCAGATATACTTTACGTGGGTTCATGCTAGGGATTATTATTTATATCCTAACCATAATATCAAGTACCAGTATTTTTGAACACCTTAACCAACCTGTTACTTTCTACAACCTCTACAGGTTTTTTCCGGGTTTGTGGTTTATTACTTTCTTACCGTTTATAACGGCTTTTGCAGGTTACGTTATAGCTGGTAATTTTGCTGTTTTTATCCGCAAGCAGCGCAAGCATATAAAGATTGAAGCGGCAAAAAGTGAGCAGGTACACGAATTTGTTGAAAACCTGCGACAAGATAACTTTGAATCTAAACTAAATATTGATAATCGTAATGATAAGTTAGGGCAGTCCTTGTTACGTCTTCGCGACTATTTGATTCAAAGTAAAAAAGACATTGAGCAACGCCGAATTGAAGAGGATCAGCGTACCTGGGTAACACAAGGATTAGCGCATTTTGGCGAGTTGCTGCGAAAAGAAAATGATAATATTGAGGACCTGAGTTATAATATCATCAGGTACCTGGTTGACTATATGAAAATCAATCAGGCGGGTTTCTATCTGTTGAATACGATTAATAACAAAGACCGTTATTTTGAGTTAACGGCTTGTGTTGCTTACGATAGAAAAAAATTTGCCGATAAACGTATAAATTGGGAAGAAGGACTAATTGGGCGTTGTGCACTTGAAAAAGAAACAATCCACCTAACCGATGTGCCCGATAACTATTTGAACATCACTTCAGGATTGGGAGATGCTAATCCGCGTTCAATATTGATTGTGCCCCTAAAAACAAATGACGAAATCTATGGAGTGCTTGAAATGGCATCCTTCAAAGATTTTGCTGAGTTTGAGGTAGAATTTGTAGAGAAGATAGCTGAGAGTATTGCATTAACGATTTCTTCGGTACAAAACACTATTCGTACAACTAAACTTCTGAAAGAAACGCAGAACCAGGCTGAACGAATGTTGCAGCAGGAAGAAGAGTTACGTCAGAATTTGGAAGAGATGCAAGCTACCCAGGAAGAGAGTGATCGTCGTGAGGTGGAAATGAAGGGTATTTTAGAAGCCATTGAACATGCCGCTATCAGCTCCGAATTTGAGACGGACGGCACACTTATCAATGTCAACCAAAATTTCTTAAGAACATTCCGTTATAATCCGGAGGAGATAGAGGGGCAGAATCTTAAGATTTTCTTCTTTAAAGACGATGCCGCCGAGATGGATCAAATACTGACTGACTTGCGTAATGGCCATAATTTTAAAGGTCGTGTGCGTCGCCGTACTAAAATGGGGGATGAAATTTACTTGTTAACAACCTATACTCCGGTTATTGATCACGAAGGCGAGATAATTAAAATTCTGAGTCTTGAAAACGATATTACCGAGCAGGTGAAGATGGAAGAAGAGCTGAAACATAGCAAAGATGAGTTAGGGGTGATGCTCGAAGAGGCGAAGAAAGAAATTACAGAGCAATTTAAAGAAGTTGAAGCAGTTAAAATACGTAACGAAAAAACTTTAGAAGGAGCGCTCGACTCTATTATTACCACGAATAAGGATGGTATTGTTGAATTCTTCAACGCTGCTGCAGAAAAGCTATGGGGCTATGAACGTAGCGAAGTACTAGGACAGCATGTTTCAATGTTGTTTTCAGAAACTACCGCTGCTAACGATGAGTTTATATCTGCTTTTGTAAATAGCGATAAGAGTAAGATAATTGGAGAGCGACGCGAAGCGCCAATTAAGAATAAAGTAGGAAGTGAAGAGCCTGTTTTATTCCTGCTTTCAGAAGCGCAGGTTGGTGAAGATCACTCGTATACAGCCTTTATTCAACAGGTAGAAGTAGAATTGTTTTAGATTATTTCTAAAGGCCACATCAATGGATTTCAAGCATTATTTACAAGTATTGAAAGACAATACGCCTTATGATTTTAGCAATTACTCTGATAATTCTATTAAAAGACGATTGCAAAAAGTAATACTGGATAATGGTTTGACGATTGATGAACTGCTTGATAAAACTCAAACTGATAAAGGTTTTGTAGAACGTTTGGTTGAAGATATTACGGTCAATACAACTGAGCTATTTCGCGATCCTGAGATATGGCCGCAGTTTTATGAAAAGCTGTATCCGGCTTTAAAAGGTAAAAAAACGTTTAATATCTGGCATGCTGGCTGTAGCTCTGGTATGGAAGTGTACTCTAATATGATCATCCTGAATGAGTTAGGGTTGTTGGAGCAAGCCAGGATTTTTGCAACTGATATTAGCCTTGGAATGGTACGTCAGTGTACAAATGGAAGTTATCGTTACGAATTCAATAAAAAGCAATTAAGCGACTTTGAAGACATCATTAAAAAGTCGCCTATTCAGGGAATATCCAAAATTGATTTTAACAAATACTTTGATTTCGATTTGGAGAATGACCGGATCAATATTAAAGATTTTCTCAAGAAAAAAGTAGAGATAAGACAGCACGATCTGGTGCAAGAAAAGGTGCCATTTTACAATAAGTTTGATGTGATTTTTTGTCGAAATGTATTGATTTATTTTAATGCAAACCTTCAGTCAAAAATCTATCAGATGTTTCATAATCAATTGTATCCAAAGGGGTCAATGATACTTGGTAATCATGAAAGTTTAACTGGGTTTTATAAAACTAAGTTCTCAAAAAACGGACCACTGTATACTAAAACCAATGTGTTTCATTTTAAATATCAATAGCATGGCATTGGGGTTTAACATCAGTGAATTAAGGGTTTTGTCTGAGCAGTTGAGCGAGAAGCTGAATTTGCCATTCAAGCAGATGACGCATTCGTTTTTTAAGCGTCGGCTTGGACAGTTCATTGAAATGAATGGCATTCGCAAAGTGGAACAGTTGATGGAACAATTGGATAATGAGGCGTTTGCTGATGAATTTTGTCATTACTTTTCCGTGGATACAACTGAATTATTCAGAGACGCTGGATTTTGGCGACATCTTAGGAAAATCATTAACGAACAATATACCGGAGCCAATTTTAAAGTTTGGTTTCCCCAAGTAAGTTCAGGTGAAGAATTGTATAGTTTGTTGATTCTGCTCGATGAATTGAAGTGTATTGATAAGGCAGAAATAACTGTGAATAGTACATCTGAGCTAGGTGTAGAAAGGATAAAAAAGGGACTCCTTGGTTCAAAAAAGATGGATGTTAACGCCTATAATTATAAGCGTTTTGAAGGTGTGAATAGTTTAGAGGATTACTTCAATGAATCGGAAGAAGGACCATGTATTGAAAGTTCTTTGCTTAAGAATGTAAGTTTTGGGCGAGTGGGTTTTGATACAGTACTGGATACTAAATGTGATTTCATAATCATGCGTAATTGCATGTTATATTACGCCCGAGATTATCATACAGAGGTTAAAAACATTATTGATTCAACCTTGCTTAGTGGTGGTTATTTATGTCTCGGTGTTAAAGAGCAACTGGCCACGCCTTTTGATGATCGTTTTGAATGCATCGATACAAAAGAAAAGATATATAAAAAGTTTAAATTTCTAAGAGACTAATGGTTAGACCAAAATATAAAGCCGTAGTAATTGGAGGTTCTGCCGGAAGCTTTTCGGTGGTATCTAAGTTGTTGTCGCAGCTTAGGGAAGATTTTCCGTTGCCGGTTATTATATGCTTGCACCGCTTAAAACATGTGCGCTCAGGTTTGGTCGAAAGTATTCGTTTAAAGTCAAAACTGGAGGTGATTGAACCCAATGACAAGGAACAGATTATGGCCGGTAAAGTTTATCTGGCACCGTCTAACTATCATATGTTTGTTGAATACGATGGTACGTTTTCCTTATCAACAGAAAAACCATTAAACCATAGTCGTCCATCCATTGATCATACACTTACTTCAGCTGCTTATGTCTATCGTAATAAATTAATTGGCATTGTGTTAACAGGTGCTAATAAAGATGGTGCAAAAGGAATGAAGGATATCGCCGACAAAAAAGGGTTGACCATTATTCAGGACCCAAAGACTTGCGAAATGGATACGATGCCCAAAAGTGTGGCGCGATTAATTAAACCCGACAAAGTATTGTCTCCCGATGAGATATCCACATTTTTAAACCAATTAGCTATTTAATTATATGAGAAAAAACAAACATATATTCCTGCTGGGAGCATTATTTTTCTTGTTTGCATTAGTTAAATATGCTTTCATGGGTGATGAGTTGCCAACTACCTTTATCGTATTTGAAATACTATCTTTTTTCGTTGTTCTATATATCATTTACTATCTTCTTAATTTTATTGAGATTTGCATGCACGGCTCGGATGATGCCAAAATGGACAAAGAATGTATAAGGCGTCAGGCCGAAATAAGCCGATTAGAAGCTAAGCTGAATCGTTTAGAGCTGGAAAAACTTGAAGACGAAACAGGTGATGGTGTTGAAAGTGAGTTGCTATTATCTAAGCTTAGAGGTAAAGTTAATAAGCTTAGCGCCGAAACGGTTGAAGAAATGATGAATGCAATAACGGAACGTTACGAAGTGATGGCAGCAGTAGGTTATTGCAGTAATGATGATAAGCAATTCGTACCAGTTAAGCTATATGGTATTGATGAGGAGATTACAATAGCGTCAATTGAATTGGAAGATGGATTGCATGCACAGGCTATTTCTGACAATAAAGCAATGGAAATTACTGATATTCCTGCCGATTATATTAAGGTTGGATCCGGATCGGGCAATGCCAAGCCATTGGTGTTGTATATTCTGCCCATAGTAAATGGAGATAGCGGTATTGTGTTGGAAGTAGCCGCATTTAAAAAGCTTGATTTAGTTGAAGTGTGGAATCAGTTGAACGAAGCACAGTAATTACAAGAGAAATACGAGATATGACTAAATTTTCAAAAAAAATAAAGCAATTAATTTCAATATCGGTCTTTAGCGAGCGCGACTGGTATTTGTTATTGCTAGGATTATTGTTCATACTGTTTTTGGTATGGTCAGGATTTATGTCGTTCGATGGATTGTATTTCTCTGCTCGAAACATTGCTGTGATCCACCGCTCGCTATTAGTGTGGGGCATCGATTTACTGGTTATCTCCATTCCAGTGGTTATTCTGGCCATTATTAACTATAATTCACAACAAAAGAAGAAACTTAGTAACGAGATTCATGATTTAAAGCAACAGCTGAATAAAAATATTTATTTGGCTGAAAAAATTGGTCGCGGTGAACTGGATGATATTGAATTAGTGGATGGTAAGCTATCTGAAACATTATACAACCTGGGAGCTAATCTGAAAAACACCAAGTCGAAAGAAGAAGCTTACAACTGGGTGTCAAAAGGGAAAGAGAAAATATCAGATATTTTACGAACTCACAATAAAGTCAACCTTCTGGCCGATGATGTCATCCGTGGTATTATTGAATACTCTGGTGGTTTGCAAGGTAGTTTGTACTTATTGAAGAATAATCAACTGGTTAATATTGCGACTTACGCGCATAATCGGAAGCGATTCGAAAGACAGATAGTGCCCATTGGTAAAGGATTGTTGGGTGATGTAGCTTATGAGAAGCAGATAATATATCGCACAGAAATCCCGGATGACTATTTTCATGTTACATCTGGTTTGTTAGGCGATCGAAAGCCTAAAAGTCTGCTGATCGTACCATTGTTGCAAGAGGAAGAATTACAAGGTGTTTTTGAAATTGGTTATTTGCAGGAAAGTCTTCCAAAGCACGTTATCAAATTTGCGGAGGAACTAAGTAGTGTGATCGGTCGTACGTTTTACAACCTGAAAATTAACGAACGAACGGAGCAGCTATTGAAGGAGTCGCAGGAGATGACCGTGACACTAAAAGAGAATGAGAAGCAGTTGCAACTGAATGCTGCTGAGATGTTAGAGGCTCAAGAAGAATTAGAGAAATCTAACAAATTACTAGAAGGCCATATACAGGAGGTTGAGCATGCACAGCAACGCCTTGAAGCATTATTAACCAATGCATCTGAGTTTATTTCTATTTATGATGAGAACCAGAAATTGGTCTTTGAGAGCCCGTCAGTTAAGCAAATTTTAGGCTATAGTCCGGAAGATGAAGTATCGGGTATGGATCCTGAGCTGATGACTCCACGCGGGTACAAAACCATCAATAATTTGTTTCAATACTTGTTGGTAACGCCGGGTGGCGAGCAAACAGCTCAATACACCTACCTGAAGAAAAGTGGAGAAAAGCTCTTTTTGGAAACGACCGGAAAGAACTTATTGCACGATCCGGCTATTAAAGGAATTATTTTCAATACGCAAGATATAACTGAACGGAAACGAGCTGAGAAAGAGGAACGCATGAAAAGTCGTATGCAGTCGCTTTCTGAGAATTCACCTGATATGATCATCCGTATTAATACTGGCGGTAAACTGGTTTATGTCAACCCAAAGGTGGCTGATTTTATTGGTGTTTCATCGAATGATTTGGTTAAGAAGCGTGTTACTGAATTAGATATTGATGAACGATTTAAACAGTATATGCTTGAATCGCTGAAGCAAATTCGTTCAGAGGAAAAACAAATTATCTCCGAAATTGAAGTGGAAGCTGCAGAACAGACACTTATTATGGAGATAAAGGCCATTCCTGAGTTGAACGAAGATAAAGATCTGGAATCGGTATTATTCGTAGCGCATGATATGACCGAGTTCAAAAAAATTGAACAGGAAATAAAAGAGAAGAATAAAAAGATATCCGATAGTATCAACTATGCACAGCGTATTCAAACTGCTATTTTGCCCGATACCAATGTGCTGCAGCAATTCTTCCCGCGATCGTTTATTTTCTATCGTCCAAAAGATGTGGTAAGTGGTGATTTTCCATGGATGTTTAAAAAAGGGAATCATTTCTATGTGGCTGCGGTTGACTGTACCGGGCATGGTGTTCCGGGAGCATTGTTGTCATTTATTGGTTACTTCCTGATGAATAACATTGTGAATGCAAGTGACAGTGTGACAGCGGCTGAATTACTTGATAAATTACACCTTGATGTGCGTCGCACACTGCGTCAGGATCAGGAAGGTTCCAACGGACGCGATGGAATGGATTTGGCGCTTGTTAAAATCGATTTGGAGTCAAATGAATTACAGTTTTCTGGTGCGCACAATCCATTGTATTACCTTAGCGATGGCGAGCTATCTGTTTATAAAGGCTCACGTAAAGGAATTGGTGGTAAACCATTAGCCAGAAAAGTGGAGAAAGACTTTGAAAACAACATTGTGCAATATAAGAAAGGCGATCAGTTCTTTATTTTCTCCGATGGATTACCTGATCAGGTGGGTGGACCAAAGGGGCGTAAGTATCAATCAAAACGTATTAGAGAGGCTTTAGAAGCTGAACCGAATCAAACAATGGCTCATTTTGAGCGTCATTTCTCCAACGATTTTTACAATTGGATGGGAGAGCTTAAGCAAGTAGATGATGTATTGTTAATAGGTATTGAGTTGTAGCCTGAGCTACAACTCAACATGTTCATTAGATTAGTTCTTTGGCAAGTTGTTTAATGTCAACACCTGAAAAATTACCGGAAGTCATAATCAATAAATTCGTATCTGTGTAATTCTGCTGTTTTAAGCAGTCAACTAATTCATTTGATTCAGTAATAACTTGCAAGCCTTTCTGGGCAAAGGCTGAGACCACATCTTCTTTATTAATTTCAGGTAGTTTTTTATGTTTTAATACCTCTGGATTGAAGAAAACGATAGCCGTATCTGCTTCAATCATCGTGTCTTTGTATTGAGGTAAGAAGTCTTTATTCAGACTGCTGAAGGTATGCAACTCCATCACGGCAATCAATTGCCTGTCTTCAAACTGCTGTTTCATGGCCGTAACGGTTGCTTTGAGCTTACTTGGTGAGTGGGCAAAATCAAGATAGATATTGCAATTATCATTTTTCTCAAGGAGTTGAAGGCGTTTGGCAGCCCCTTTAAAGCTTTGCATGGCCATTAAAAATGCCTCATCGTCAATGTCAAGTTGATTACATACCAGACGTGCTCCGTTAAGGTTCTGAAGGTTGTGGTTGCCGAATATTTCCATTGGGTAATCTTTTGTTCCCCATTGAACGACAGTTTGTCCGTTGATATTCTTGTTTTCGATAGTAGAATAAGGGATTGACTGAATATTATTTTGATTACGGGCTATAATTTCAAGTTCAACATCATCTTTAAAATAAATGAGCGTGCCTTCACTTTCAATGCTATCGGCAAATATCGTAAACTGGCTGATGTAGTTTTCCCATGTTGGGAATACATTCATATGATCCCAGGCAATACCGGTAAGCATCGCCACATGGGGCTTGTACCAATGAAATTTCGGTGTTAAGTCAATTGGAGATGATAGGTATTCGTCACCTTCAAAAACGGCAATTGGAGCCTCTTTAGTGAGTTTAACCATAGTGTCGAAACCTTCAAGTTGGGCACCAACCATGTAGTCAAAGTCCATATTCAACTTTTTAAGAACATGCATCACCATGGCTGTAGTGGTTGTTTTGCCGTGGCTACCTCCAATCACTACTCTTTTTTTATCTTTTGTCTGCTCGTAAAGGTATTCAGGGTAAGAATAAATTTTTAAGCCCAATTCTTGTGCTTTGAGTAATTCTGGATTATCCTTTCGTGCGTGCATACCTAAGATGATAGCATCGATATCCGAACCAATTAATTCGGGTTGCCAGCCTTCCTTTTGAGGCAATAAGCCATGCTTTTTCAAACGTGACTTGGAAGGTTCGAAAATTTCATCATCAGAACCACTTACGTTAAACCCTTTTAAATGGAGGGCGATGGCTAGGTTATGCATGGCACTTCCTCCTATTGCTATAAAATGAACTCTCATCTTCTTAACTTTTCCTGGATACAACCGATAAAAAATGTTTTCTTATACGTGAAGGTAAATGTAATTATTAAACCAAAAACAGAAGTTAAACTTGATGAATAATTACTTCCATATTAGTTTTAGTTATCTGAGTTCATAATTAGGTTAGTGATAAAGTCTTAAATATTTGATTGAAGATTAATGCTCAGCCATACAGTAATATAGGGTAATTCTTAATATTAAGAAAATGTTAATACTCGCTCTGTGTTATGGTTTCAAAAGCTGTTTTAAAGCATTTTGAGCTAAAAAAGAGGCAAAACCTTTATTCATTGTAAATTAAATGTTAACTTTGCGTTAACTCAATGGGGTTTTCGTACGTCATATTGATGCGAAAAAAGTATACACACAGGACTTTTGGGAATTAGTATAAACGTAAAAATTGGAGGCCTTATGAACAAGTTAGTATTAGTATTCCTAATGGTTTTCGGGGTTGTAGCTGTAGATGCACAATTAACTGAAAAAAACGGTAAATTTTACAATCAGAATAACGAATTATATTCAGGACTATATGTTGAATATTATGAATCTGGTAGTAAAAAGTTAGAGATGAATGTAGTGGAAGGGGAAAAACATGGGCTTACCACACTTTATTTCGAAAATGGGAAAACAAAAGAAATCCGTTCTTATTCAAGTAATGAGATGGATGGAACTTGGAGTACCTATGAACCAACTGGTGTAAAAACCGGTATTGCCAACTATAAAGAAGGAAAGAAACACGGTAAGTGGTTTATCTGGGATGAGAACGGTGTAAAGCGCTATGAAATGTCCTATAACGATGGAGCTAAAGATAGTACATGGACTATCTGGGATGAAACTGGTAAAGTAGTTGGAACAAAAAAGTATTAGTGTAGTTGACTAACAGCTATAAAAATAAAAGAGCGACCATATTGGTCGCTCTTTTATTTTATAATTAAATGTCTTCTACAAATCAGCCTCTAACTTGATGTCAAGGTTATTTGCTTTTTTAGTGTCAACCGAAACGACATCGTCGGTTTTGTATGATACGTAGTTGGTAGATACTGTATAGTTACCTTGTGTTATACCTGTAAACTCAAAGTTACCATCAAAATCAGTATATACAACTGTATTAAGTTCCTCCAAAACTACCTTAACTCCAACAAGGTTCTCACCTGTTGCAGCATCTGTAATTGTTCCAGAAATTGAGGTAGTTAATGTTGTAGCTGTTTCTTTAGAAATCTCTTCCTTCTCCGCATTACTATTTGAAACGCCTGCAAATAATAAAGCAACCAATATAATAACCTGTGTCTTCATAATCTTATTGAATTTGTTACTGACAAAAATAGAGCGTCTATGTTACCTAATCGTTAATTAGTTTTTATTGGATAATTAAGTGTCTGTTAAGTATTTATTACTTGAACTTTTAAATCGACTTCGATATATTGTATATAAACCTGACAATATGAGTCTTACCAAAAAGTTAACAGAAGTAATATCAGCTACCGGCGAATTATTTTTTCCTCCCATTTGTATATCATGCGGAACCCATTTATTTAAAAATGAAGTGGAGATTTGCCAGATGTGTATTCGTCGATTGCCTCGTACACATTTTGAAAACAGACCACACGATAATCAAATTTCCATTATGATGTGGGGACGCTGTAAAATCGAATTAGCCTTCGTATTGTTCTTTTATCGTAAAGGAGAACGTGTTCAATATTTGTTGCATGAAATTAAATATCGAGGCAATCAATTATTGGGAGAAGAGCTTGGTCGTCAATTAGGAGTGAGTATTAAAAAGTCGGATGTATGTGAATTTGACTTTATAGTGCCTATTCCCCTGCATCCTAAAAAACTAGCTAAGCGAGGATATAACCAGGCCGAAGTCATTGCAAAAGGCATATCCGAAATATTGAAAGTTCCCCTCGATGTTGATTCAGTAATCCGTAACATTCATACCTCATCACAGACACGTAAGGGACGATTTGAACGTTGGCAGAATGTGGAGGAAATTTTCAAGATGACAGATATGGAACGACTAAAAAACAAACATATTCTTTTAATAGATGATGTGATAACAACTGGTTCTACAATGGAAGCTTGTATTAATCAATTAACAACAATTGAAGGATTAAAAGTAAGTGTAGCATCAATTGCTTGTGCTGCCTTGTAGTAGTTTATTGAATGAATAATAAGCTGTTACAACAAAGTTATTATTGTATTGGCCTGGTTTTCGACTTATCCAGTGTGGACGAGGGTTGTAGATGTCGATATCGCCATCGTATGGAATGCGAATGCGATTGATAGAATAAAGCCAGCGAGCATTTATCCATAAGCGATCGGTAATATGATAGTTTAGGCCAAATACGGTCGCCCACTCTACATTCTGAAATGGAATCGGGTTAAAATTATCATCCTCATCAACAGGTATGCCGTCATATTCTTCTTCACTATTTAATAAAGCACCAACTGAAATGCCAGCTTCCCCGGAAAATTGCTTATAACGGTAACGGGCAACCAATGGAAACTGTATATACGACAGGGCTATTTTGTATTCGAATATACGTTTCTCAGCATCTTGTGGTTCATGGCTTCCCTTTTGGATATAGGCAATGTCTAATTGAATGTCCCATTGTTCAGATATTTGGCGGCTAACGAATGCACCCAGGTTCAAACCAACCTTGTTATAACCTACAAAGCTGTCACCATCAACCTGTGAAAAAGACATGCCAAGTAGTGGACCTGCTCTGAATTCCTGGGCGGTTGATGATAGAACAGGAAGTATGAATAATAGGGTTAGGATGTATTTAAGCATGAGTTTAGTTTGTTAGTAGTTTAATTAATTGAGGTATTCCTTCTGTGCCTTTTTCCTGAATAAAAGTGATATTTTTTGAAGGTGTAAAAGCAGGATGATGTGGGTCGATTATGTAAATAGGTGTCCTGGAAGGCACATAGTTGAGCAGGCCTGCTGCCGGGTACACATTTAACGAGGTGCCAACAACTACAAAAATATCAGCTTGGGCAGATATTTCGATGGCTGTTTCAATAGCAGGAACGGCTTCGCCAAACCAAACAATATGAGGTCGTAATTGTGACCCTTTTTCACAGGTGTCGCCCCAATTTAATTCCCAGCCTTCAAGGTCGTACACTAATGATTCATCTTTGGTGCTCCTTACCTTTTTAAGTTCACCATGTAAGTGAAGCACATCAGAACTACCTGCCTGCTCATGTAAGTCATCGATATTTTGAGTGATAATACTGACGTCGAAATGCTTTTCCAACTCCGCCAGACCAAAATGTCCGGCATTGGGTTGGCATTCGTAGAGCTGTTTGCGTCGCTGATTGTAAAAGTCAAGAACAAGATGAGGATTGCGAGCCCAACCTTCAGGACTGGCAACCTCTGTTACATCATGGTTTTCCCACAAACCATTATTATCTCTAAATGTTTTAATGCCACTCTCGGCGCTAATGCCAGCACCAGTTAGTACAACCAACTTCTTTTTGCTCATGAATCAATCGTTTATTCAATAGATAAAAGTAAATCAAATCGTTGACTATTCAAATACAAAAAAAGGCTCTGTAGGTAGTGTTCGGTGCTTGGAAATTACAAGTGAGAATTTTAACTGTCATTCATCGAACATCTTCAATCAAACATCACAAAATCGCTTATTTTTCTATCTTTGTAGACCGCGAAAAATTTAATAGAATTCCTTTAAATGATAGACCAGGTTACAGTAGATAAAGTGTTGGAGACAGCCAATAGTCAGATAGTTGAGGTGGTATCCGATTATGTAACCTTGCGCCGAAGAGGGATTAATTACCTCGGGAATTGTCCGTTTCATAATGAGAAGACACCTTCATTTACCGTTTCACCTCATAAGGGGATATTCAAATGTTTTGGTTGTGGTGAGGGAGGTAACGCGCTCAATTTTGTGATGAAACACGACCAGTTGTCGTTTGTTGATGCCATTAAATATCTGGGTAAGAAATTTAATATCCACATTGAAGAAGAGGAGTATTCGCCAGAACAGCTGAAGCAAAAGAATGAGCGCGAGAGTATGATGGTGCTCAGCGAGTTTGCCGGTCATTTTTTTGGGAAGAACCTAACAGAAACCGATGAAGGCAAGTCAGTTGGATTATCCTATTTCCGAAGCCGTGGTTTTCGCGACGATATCATTGAGAAGTTCCAGCTGGGATATTCGCCTGAGCAGCGCGATGCTTTCACTAAAGAAGCACTGAAGCAAGGCTATAAACTGGAGTATCTCGAAAAAACGGGTTTAACCATAGTGCGCGATAATTACCAGGCTGACCGTTTTCGTGGACGTGTCATGTTCCCCATTCATAGTTTGGCGGGAAAGGTCATCGCCTTTGGTGGACGAATACTTAAAAACGATAAGAAGACAGCCAAATATCTGAACTCGCCTGAATCGGACATCTACCATAAGAGCCGTGTTTTATACGGTATCTACCATGCCAAGCAAGAGATTACTCGTCAAGACCGTTGTTACCTGGTGGAAGGTTATACCGACGTCTTGTCGTTTCATCAGGCTGGTATTAATAATGTGGTGGCCTCATCGGGTACGGCTTTAACATCGGATCAGATTCGGTTAATTGCCCGTTTTACCAAGAACATCACCATTATTTATGATGGCGATCCGGCCGGATTAAAAGCCTCTTTACGGGGTATTGACCTGGTGCTGGCCGAAGGTATGAATGTGAAGATTCTGCTTCTGCCCGATGGTGAAGATCCGGATACTTTTGCCAAAGAACGTAACGAAGAACAGCTAACTCAATATATTGAAGAGCATCAGCAGGATTTTATCAAGTTTAAAACCTCGCTGTTGTTAGCCGATGCGCAGAATGATCCGATAAAGAAAGCACAACTTATTCAGGATATTGTGCGCAGTATTTCCATCATCCCCGATCGTATTACACAATCGGTGTATGTAAAAGAATGTAGTACGCTTTTGAAGGTTGATGAGCGGGTGTTAATGCAGGAGACTGGTAAACTGCAAAAGAAGAAACTGGAGGAAGAGTTTAGGCGAAATGCGCCCAGACCTTCGAACGAGCCACCACCTGAAATATTTAATCAGCCATCATCGGCACCAACTTCACAGCAAACGCCCAATGTAGCAGTTAATCCTCTAGAGCTGGAAGAGCGCGAAATACTGCGTTTTTTGGTTAAGTTTGGTGAACGACCTGTTAATCCTGATGAAGAACAGAAAGTGTCGGTTGGGCAATACATACTTCATGAGTTGAAGCAGGATGATTTGTTAAGCGCCAATCCATCGTATAACAAAATGATGGAGGCCTATGATGCAGCAATCGGAACTTCAGATATAACAGCGCTAAAGTTCTTTGTTAATAATTCTGATCCGGAGTTGAGTAAGCTGGCATCAGACTTAATTGGTAAAGAGCACGATTTGAGCAGGATTCACAGTAAGTTCGGGGTCGTAACTCACGCCGAAGAGAAACTACCTGAACTGGTGCCCAAGATTGTGATGGAACTGAAGTGGAAAAAGGTGAAACTGGTCATCAAAGAAAAGCGTCAGCAATTGCAGCAAATGGAAGCATCGGGTAATATGGATGGTTTGATGGAGCTGATGCAGGAACTAACCACCTGGCAGCAGGTATTGGCGCATATTTCGAAAGAACTAGGCGGACGAACAATTGTATAAAATTCTATAGATAAGCTATGCAAACACTTAATCACACTGATAAAGAAGTTATTGAAGCCATTATTTTAAAAGCCAATATTTGTTTTGTTGGCGTGGTTGATCCTGACAATAAACCATATGTATTGCCAATGAATTATGGCTATAAAGACAATGTGATTTACTTGCATTCGGCACCTGAAGGGCGTTTGATTGACATTGTTAATAATAACCCTAACATCTGTATCACTTTTTCCATTGATAACGAATTGGTTTTTCAACATCCGGAAGTAGCGTGCAGTTACCGCATGACATCCAAAAGTGTGGTAGCGATGGGGAAAGTACAATGGATTGAAGATATGGATGAGAAGCGTGAGGCATTGGATATTCTGATGAAAACCTATAGCGAGAAGGCGTTTAAATACAGTGATCCGGCGGTGCGCAACGTGAAGATATGGAAAGTGCCCATCGATGAAGTGTCTTGCAAGGAGTTTGGTGCTCCGCACGATGAATACAAGCTAAAACGCAATATGGAAGAACTCAAAAAGCATCCAGGTAAAAAGTAGGCTCGAATAGAAATAAACTTTGCCTTTGCCGGAAAAATAGCGAACTATTGTATATTAGTAACTGATTACTACATTTTAATGAATAACAGAATGCAACTCTCACACTATCTTCTTCTTATTGGGTTAGTATTATCAACAATTACCAGCGCTCAAACGAATACATTCAAAGATTATAAAGTCATCTATAATCAGGGATTTAGTAAAGAAAAATCGACCAATGACTTTAGTTTTTCCGATGCCTCTAAATGGCTAATAAGTAAAAATGGTAAAACAGGTAAATCATTAAAGTGTTTAGGTGCCGGCGACTATAATAGTATGCACGAGGGGCCGACTGTTGTGGCGGTTCTAAATGATTTTGAGCTAAGCGATTTTGTGATCGAGATGGATGTGGTACAGAATGGTAAAGACTTTAGTCTGCTCGATTTCTGTATTTTCTTTGGCATTAAAGACACCGAACATTATTGTTATGCTCAGGTTGCCAGCAAGGCTGACAAGAAGAGCCATAATGTATTTATGGTTGATGGCGACAAACCAAAGCGGGTTGGTTCTGTGAATGAGAAAGGCGTTATCTGGAAAATGAAAGAGTGGCAGCGCATTCGTATGGAGCGCACATCTGCTGATAAAATGGTGAAAGTATATTTTAACGATGAGTTGGTGTTGCAATGTGCCGATGATACTTTTGATGCGGGACATATTGGATTTGGTTCTACTAATAGCGCATTGAAGATTGATAACCTAAAAATAAGTGCAGTATCTTTTGAAACAAGGTCAAAGACCTTTTTTAAGTCTTCAAACTAAAACTTGTTATTTGTGATGCGTCGTGCTATTTCAATAAAATTGGTTGATACATTAAAGAATTCGTCTCTATACTCCCGCGATAGTTATCGCGGACTCACTACTCATATCTTATAAACTATGGCCCTTAATTATCTCTGGATTGCATTTTTTCTTATTGCCTTTATGGTTGGTTTGGTACGCCTCATTTTTTTTGGCGATGTTGATGTGTTTCCTGAGATGATGAATGCCACCTTTGATAGTGCCAAAACAGGTTTCAACATTTCATTAGGGTTGACTGGAGCATTAACACTTTGGATGGGACTGATGCGCATTGGCGAAAAAGGTGGAATGATAGCGGTTATGTCGCGTCTGATAGGGCCGTTTTTCAGTCGTCTGTTTCCTGAGTTGCCCAAAAATCATCCGGCTTATGGTAGTATGATGATGAATATCGCGGCGAATATGCTGGGGCTCGATAATGCAGCTACGCCGGTTGGATTGAAAGCCATGCAAGAGTTGCAATCCACCAATAAAAGCAACGATACGGCCTCTAATGCTCAAATCATGTTTTTGGTACTCAATACCAGTGGGCTGACTATTATACCGATTAGTGTGATGGCTATTCGTGCATCGGAATTAGCGTCTAATCCATCCGATATTTTTCTACCCATCTTATTGGCCACGTTCTTTAGTACGATTGTTGGTATTATTGCGGTTTCCGTTGTTCAGCGTATCAACTTGTTCGACAAAGTGATATTGGCTTATCTGGGAGGTTTTAGTGTGCTTATCGGAGGCTTTATCTACTACCTAACAAGTCTATCCAAAGATGAAGTAAATACAGTCTCTTTACTAGGTGCTAACCTCTTATTATTTTCAGTTATTATCACTTTTATTCTTATGGCCATCCGTAAAAAAGTAAACGTATACGATGCTTTTATTGATGGGGCCAAAGAAGGATTTAATATCGCTATAAAGATTATTCCATTTCTAGTGGCCATTTTGGTTGCTGTGGGTGTTTTTAGAGCTTCCGGCACCATGGATTTTCTCCTTGAAGGAGTCAGGGCTTTTTGTGTTTTTATTGGTGTTGATACACGCTTTGTCGATGCTCTACCTACTGCCTTTATGAAACCTTTAAGCGGTGGTGCGGCGCGTGGTATGATGGTAGAGGCGATTCATACCCATGGTGTAGACTCGTTTGCCGGTCGAATGGCCAGTACCATTCAGGGTTCAACTGATACCACTTTCTATGTACTGGCGGTTTATTTTGGATCGGTCGGTATTAAAAAAACGCGTCATGCCTTGTCGTGTGGTTTAATTGCTGATTTTGCCGGTATCATTGCTTCTATTTTGTTGGCTTACCTTTTCTTTGGGTAGTTATGTAACTATTCCTGGAACTACTATTCTATTACTGATGCTTTTGGAGTATATGGTATTTGTGTTATAAGCAATTGTTGAATCAAGGTTGATTTGAAAGCTTGGTTTAATTGTATAGTTTAGTGTTTAAGTTAATCTAATCCTCATATGAACATCTACAAACTTTTTGCAATACTCGCATTCATTCTACATGCAAGTACATTTTTCGCTCAGGATGAAAATAAAAGGCTTCAAATCTTAAATATTCATGTTGGTGTAGGTGCCAGCAACCTTATTAATGCTGAAGCGCCTCATAAAATCATTAACCTTGATGATAGTTACCATTTGGTGTATTCAAATGAACCGGGGCTTAATTATCAAACATGTTTCTGGAAGGATATTAAATACAGCTTTGTTGGAGGACTTAGTTTCGAATATGCTTTGAAGTCCGATTTATCATTGCTTGCAACGCTTAATTATGAAGGCAAAGGAATTGCAATTGATTATATGTTTGAAGAAAAGCAGTTGGAAACAGAGCCCATGTGGGTGAAAAAGGAGGATTATACCTTTGATATTGCAAATCATTATATCACGATGCCCATCGGACTTCGAAAGTACCTAAATCCCAGCAGTACTTTCTATATTCAGGGAGGGTGTTATTTGGCTTACTTACTTCAATCTACAGTAGATATTAGTATGGAAGGTGCCTATGTAAGTAGCATGCTCAATGAAAGTGTTGAATTAACAAATGTTGAGGCGCAGAATTCATATTATGGTATTGAGTTAAACGACGATGACTTCGATAAGGAGCTGACTAGTCAGTTTGATTATGGTGTCTTTGTTGGTGCAGGCATCAACTATCCTATTTCTGATAAATTGTATATTAATGCTGATTTATCATTCGGCATTGGGCTCAGGAATATTGATGGTGAAAACAACAATGATTATTCAGAAGTAGCAATGCCACTTACTACAGGTTATAGCTCATCAATTAGTTCGGCTAATTATTATGGATTAAACTCAAAAGCTAAAAATATTAGTGGAGGATTGACCGTCGGAATCGGTTTTAAATTGTAAAAACATGGAGACAAATTTCTTTTATAATATCTATAACAAAAAGTCAGATGAAGAACTTAAACAGGTTGTTCACAGCAATGGGCATACTGACGATGCTAAATTGTGTGCGGTAAAAATACTGGTTGAAAGAGGGCATAAGGAGAGTGAATTTTCAAATTTAAAGCATAGCTTGGAAGAGAAAATAACCCTTAAAAGAAGTGAGATTAACTACCGGGAGCGCTATGACACCGGCTTATCCAGATTTGGTGCTTTAGTTCTTGATGGAATTATTATAAGTGTAATAGGATGGTTTTTAAAGCTTTTCTATGTTCTGGATTCTGTACTTTTAATAGCATTTATTGGAATTGTTGAATTGATAATTCCCTATGCATATTCAATTGTTATGCATGGTTGCTGTGGGCAAACAATTGGTAAGATGGCTGCTAACGTTAAAGTTTTTGATAAGTCAGAAGAAAAGGCTGTTTCATACAAACAAGCACTGTATCGGGAAATTGTCCCTTTAGGATTAATTGGTTTACTACAGATTGTTTCATTATTTGGTTTACTGGATGATACAAACTTTGTTTTATACCTAACGTTTTTAGTTTTATCTGTTTCAATCGTATGGTCAATTATGGAGATTGTAACTATGCTTTTTGATACAAAGCGTCGGGCTCTGCATGATTATATTGCTGGTACGGTTGTTCTGAAAGTTCATTCGCGTAATTGATATAAAGACAAAAGCCACCTTCCGGTGGCTTTCTCATATCTCAATACTCTATGTTCAACTCTATTTTTGTAAGGCTTCAGCACCACCAACAATCTCCAATATTTCGGTGGTAATAGCACCTTGTCGAGCTTTGTTGTATTGCAACTGAAGCTCGCTAAGCATTTCGGTGGCATTATCGGTAGCCTTATGCATTGATGTCATGCGGGCACCATGCTCTGAGGCTAATGATTCCAGGATAACACGATAAAACATGGTTTTTAAGGCATCTGGTATTACCTTTTTAATAAACGTTGGTACATCAGGTTCAATGATGTAATCATGATTGCAATCCACTTTTCCATCACACTCTGGCAGTTCCATTGGTAAAAACTGTTCAGTTCTTAAAATTTGAACTGCTGCATTTTTATATTCGTTATATACCAACACGATTTTATCGTATTTTCTGATGCTAAATGCTTCCATTAATTCCTGAGCAATATGGCTAACGTTCTCAAAATTGACATCAGAATATAGCTCGTTATGGTCATTTATAACATTGTATCCATGTGCCTTCAGTATCTTTTGTGCCTGTTTGCCAATCGTCAGTATATCTACATTATCCAGAGCATTTTGAAGTTTAAAGTCTACTTTACAAAGTCGCTCAACCTCTTTTATCACATTCGCATTAAAAGCACCACACAGACCGCGATTTGATGAAACCGGCACTAACAATATCTTATTGTCTACCCGTTCTTCTGACCACTCCAATTCAAAGTCCTCTTCCAGTGAGCCGGATAATCGGTATATAATACCTGCTAAACGACCAACGTAAGGGCGAATGTATGAAATATCGTCCTGCGCTTTTTTAAACTTAGCCGCCGACACCATTTTCATAGCACTCGTCACCTGTCTGGTGGTTTTTACCGAATTAATGCGTATACGTATGTCCTTCAAGCTTGGCATAAGCGCTTACTCTTCAATTAAATATTTGTGAGCAACATCATTGGCAATGGCATCTAACTTAGCTGTAATTTCATCGTGATAGCTGCCTTTTTTTATTTCTTGCAACAATTCCGGATGCCCCATTTCCAGGCTTTCAACAAATTCTTTTTGCCACTCTTTCACTTTATCGGCTGGAACATCTTTTAATAAGCCTTTTGTTCCGCAATAAATAAGTGCTACCTGTTCTTCTACTTTTACAGGCTGATATTGTGGTTGTTTAAGAAGCTCTACGTTTTTACGCCCTTTATCCAACACCAGCATTGTTGCCGGGTCAAGGTCGGAACCAAATTTGGCGAATGCTTCCAGTTCTCGGTACTGAGCCTGGTCGAGTTTTAAAGTACCGGCTACCTTCTTCATTGGTTTAATCTGTGCGCTACCTCCTACTCGCGATACGGAGATACCCACGTTAATAGCGGGGCGAACGCCGGAGTTAAATAAATCACTCTCCAAAAAGATCTGACCATCAGTAATCGAAATCACGTTAGTAGGTATATAGGCCGATACATCACCAGCCTGTGTTTCAATAATAGGCAAGGCTGTTAATGAACCACCTCCTTTAACCAGTGGGCGAATTGATTCAGGTAAATCGTTCATTCGGGCAGCAATCTCATCCGACTCAATGATTTTGGCAGCGCGCTCCAATAAACGGCTGTGTAAGTAAAAAACATCTCCGGGATAGGCTTCACGGCCTGGCGGTCGACGCAGTAGCAAACTTACTTCACGATAAGAAACGGCTTGCTTTGATAAATCATCATAGATAATTAAGGCAGAGCGACCTGTGTCGCGGAAATATTCGCCGATGGCTGTCCCTGAGAATGGAGCATAAAACTGCATAGCTGACGGGTCGGCTGCAGGAGCAGATACTACGATTGTGTACTCCATAGCACCGTGCTTTTCAAGTGTATTTACAATTTGTGCAACTGTACTTCCTTTTTGTCCAACAGCTACATAAATACAGTAAACCGGTTCTCCATCGTCATAGAACGAACGCTGGTTAATGATGGTATCTATGGCAATGGCAGTTTTACCCGTTTGTCGGTCACCAATAATCAGCTCCCGCTGTCCACGACCAATTGGTGTCATGGCATCAACAGCTAATAAACCGGTTTGTAAAGGTTCTTTTACGGGTTGACGGTAAATTACCTGTGGAGCTTTACGCTCCAAAGGCATTTCATATGTTTGGCCTTGAATGGGACCTTTGCCATCGATGGGGGCACCCAGGGCATTAATAACACGTCCAACCATGCCTTTGCCTACATTAATAGAAGCAATTCGCCCGGTACGTTTAACTAAATCGCCTTCCTTCACGGCCTGAGAAGAGCCAAAAAGCACTACCCCAACATTATCCTGTTCAAGGTTAAGCACCACGCCCATGCATGATTCCAACTCAACCAATTCGTTAGCCATAACATTGGTGAGGCCAAAAACACGGGCAATACCATCACCCACCTGCAAAACAGTTCCTACTTCTTCGAGGTCGGTCGACGTTTGGAAGCCTGCGATCTGTTTTTTTAACAAATCCGATACTTCAGCCGGTTTTATCGTATCCATCCGCTTATTAATTTAGTACGTTTAACTAAGCAATTGCTTTTTAATTTGTTTCAACTTTGAGCTCATACTGGCATCGGCCATTTTACCATCAACTTTTAAGATGAATCCACCCAATAATTCGGGTTTTACCTTAATGGTCAACTCAATTGGTGATTTAAACTGGTCTTTTAAAAACTGATTGAGTGTTGCTTGTTGTTTGTTATCAAACTCAATAGCTGTAAATACAGTTACTTCTTTAATACCTTTCTCATTTTTGTACAGCCAGATAAATCGCCTGTTGATATCTTCAAGCAGAACTTCGCGGTTGTTGGCTATCAGTAAATCCAACAGATTTAAAGTGCTTTGCGCTACTTTCTTATCTAAAACAGAATGAAAGGCTTGCTTTTTTTGAGTCGGCTTAATAACAGGACTATTGAGTAAGTCAGTGAATCCTTCGGCATCTTTACAGTAGGACTGTAATAGGTTTACGTCCTCATAAATGCGCTCCAACTCTTTTTGCTCTTCGGCCAATTTAAATAGAGCCTTGGCATACCTGTCTGCTATTAAACTTCTGTTCATTCCCTTTTATTCAGAATGTTGTTCAACTTGATTTTTTAATTGTGAAAATCACTAATTAAAATTCACTTCCTGCAGATATTTGTCGATGATGGCCTGCTGCTTATCGGTTGTTTGTAATTCTTCTTCCAATAACTTGCCAGCTATATCAACAGAGAATTCTGCCACTTTTTCTTTCAATTGAAGGATGGCCTCATTTTTTTCACGCTCAATCTGAAGTCGGGCCGATGCAATTATCTTGTCCGCTTCTTCCTGTGCCTTGTTTCTGGCATCATCCAACATTGATTGTTTTAATTCCCGAGCTTGTTTGATCAGTGTGTCACGCTCAGCCTTGGCATCGTTCATTATCTGAACCTTGGTAGCATTTAAATCTTCTACCTCAGCTTTGGCTTTTTCGGCTGCTGCTAATGCATATTCAATCGTCTCTTCACGAGATTTAACGGCTTGCAATATTGGTTTCCAGGCGTAACGCTTTAAAATGAAAACCAGCAGACCAAATGTTAGCGCTGACCAAAAGACTAAACCGGGATCTGGAGTTAACAATCCCATAATTGTGTCTTTTTATCCTTTCATCAAAGCAACTACAATCGCAAATAAGGCAGCACCTTCAATAAGGGCAGCAGCAATAATCATCGCCGTCTGAATTTTAGAACTAATTTCTGGCTGACGTCCCATTGCTTCCATGGCGCTCTGAGCAATTCGACCAATACCATATCCGGCTCCAATAATGATTAAGCCTAATCCGATTGTGGTTAATGATAAACCTTCCATTGTATTACCTTTTATAAATTAATTTTAATGTTCCTCGTTATGCACTGCCATGCCTATAAATAAGGCAGATAATAGTGTAAATATATAAGCTTGCAATACTGCAACTAGTAATTCCAACATAAACATCATTAGAGCCATCGGCACTGAAACGAAGCTGATATATGCACTTTTCATCACAAAAATGAGCGAGAACAGACTTAAAATGATGATGTGCCCTGCGGTGATGTTAGCTAATAAACGAATCATCAGGGCGAATGGTTTTGTGAATAAACCAATAAACTCGATCACAGATAGTAGTATTCGTATTGGCACCGGTACACCTGGCATCCAGAAAATATGACCCCAATAACTTTTCGAGCCACTAAAGTTGGTGACCAAAAAGGTGATTAATGCTAATACCATTGTCAGCGATATATTACCGGTGAGATTACTTCCTCCCGGGAAGAATGGTATTAAGCCAATCAGGTTATTTATCCAGATGAAAAAGAAGAGTGTTAGCAAAAATGGTAAAAACTTATCTGCTTTACCCTTTTCAATCTGGGCATAGGCAATGTCATCACGTACAAATAAAATTAGGGGCTCAACAAATGATTGTACACCTTTAGGAGCAGCTGGAGCTCCTTTGTATCGTTTTGCAGCTGTGGTAAATAACCAAATGATTAGAACAATACTTAACCACATAGATGCCACATTACGTGTAATGGATAAGTCGATTGGTTTTTCGTTTAGTATTTCGTGGTGCTCATCGTATTTGATACTTCCTGCTGCATCGGTTTTGTATATCTTACCGTGATACAATTTATAATACGACTGTCCTTTTTGTACTACTTCTTCGCCATGATGAAAAGCAGATGACATAAAAACATGTAGGCCATCGTCGATTAAAATAACAGGAAGAGGTAATGTAATGTGCCTTTCTTCTCCATCGCTTTTATACGAAATAACGTGCCATTCATGTGCATCTGCAATGTGATGCATAATCATCTCCATTGGGTCAAACTCATTTTCAGAACTTTGGCCAGCTGTGTTGGCGGCAAAGGTGGTTTGAGTAAAGGCCCAAAAGCCTATTAATACAATAATGAGTCGAATATTCTGCATCGAGTTATTGTGTGCTGTTTTACTTTTCTTATTTCATCAAACGAATCTTAATAGCTAAGTCTACGATTAGTAGTGCGAAATAGTTCATTAAAAACAATAGTATTTCTCTTTTGTTTTCGCCGGAAGTGGGATTTAGAAAAAGAAATAAATATCCAATAATAAAAATGAGCTTTAATAGTATTAAAATGAGGGATATAAAGCCGCTTTTTTCCGGGTGCCTTTTTTGAATGACAACGGATAGAAAATAAAAAAGAAGGTAAAGCCCGGTTAAAAAAATGAGTCCGGAACTTACCTTCTCAAATGATATCTGTAGCCATTTGCGGCACATCCATGAAGCACTTCCTAAGAAAAGAGCAACAATTATGTATGCAAATGATGAACGTATTGTTGTGATTTCGGTATTACTTTTTGGCATCTGTGTTGCCTGCAACTGTCGGCGTTACTTTATCATCCATTTTGCAAGTTCCTGTAAATATGGCACCTGGTTCAATAGATAATTTGCTTGTTTTAACATCGCCATGCAACTTGCTCGAGGCTTTTAATGATAGAAGTTCTGTTACGTTTAATTTGCCATCAAAATTACCGTAAATGTCACAATTGGTACATTTTACTTCGCCAGTAACCTGGCCGTTTTGCCCAATAAGAACTTTACCTTTTGATACTATATTACCTTCAATGGAACCATCTATTTTAATGTCGCCATTGGTTTCAATGTCCCCTTTGATTTTAGTACCCGGACCAATCATGTTGGGTAACTTATTTTCAGGTTCGAAGTTTTTAGCCATTTTCGAATTGTTAGTTTTAAGAATAAAGCAAATATACAATAGTTCATTAGTTTTTAGGCAGAAGTAGGAAAGTAAATTTCAGAATACATGAGTAAATGTACTCTTCATTTTATTTCACTAAATGAAGATGGTGTTTGTGTAAGGTGCAGAGTGTTAGTTATTGACTAATACTTTGAGTTTTTGTAATTGTCGTTCTTTATTAACTTGTCTTAACCCTCGCGCAGTAGAAGTAAAATAGGTATGGTCGGCAATGAAATCATGTTGTAATCGGTTCCATTCATCCAATGTCATTGTACCGTTGTGTTGGTTTAGCTCTTTAAATAAGTTGTCTGAAATAGAAATGAAATCAGCTCTTCCTAAATAGTCGAGGTCGGCGTCTTTAAGTATTTTCTCCAAATAGTTTTTTGGGCGATGGCCAACGCGTGTCACGTTTATTAGTTCGATCACCTGGTCAATTTGATAATCGTGGTATTGGTAGGTTGGAAGTACTTCTTTGGCAAAACGTATACTGTTATCTTCATGATTATGGTATTCGACAATAAAACCTATGTCGTGCAGAAGCGCTGCCGTTTTCAGAAGCAATAAATCTTCAGAGCTGACTTTTTCTCCTCTGGCAATGATTTCTACTTGTGTTAATACGTCTTGTGTGTGGGCTTTGTTATGATAAAACATGCCATCTTCCAGCTCGGTTTCAAGTTTATTGAGGATGAATTCTTCCAGGTCGCCAAAGCGTATGTGCTGAAGTTTAATTTCAAATTTCTTATTGGGGAAAATGCCATTTTCGTCAGTTGCTAAGTCGGCTTTAATGCGCTTAACGAAGTACATGTCGGTTTCACCTTTGTATTTAATAGGCATTTTACCTCGGTAATCACAGTCAAAAAAGTCTTTAATTAGTTCGTAGGTGACGCCGGTTATATTTATCATACCAGCTGTGCCAGAACTCTCCATACGAGAAGCAATGTTAACTGTATCGCCCCAGATATCGAATGAAACATTTTTGCGACCAATTTCTCCCGATATAACCGGTCCTGTATGAATGCCAATTCTTAATTCCCAAAAACCCAGTTCTCTATCTTGTTGCATTTTACTGTCGTACATGAATTTTTGCATTTCCAATCCAGCCAGCACCACCTCTACCGGGTTGGTTCGGTTAATAGTAGGGATGCCGCCGGCGCACATATAGGCATCGCCAATGGTTTTAATTTTTTCGATATTGTACTTTTCAACCACGCCATCAAAAAAGAAAAAGAAGCGATCCAGCTCATCAATAAGCGTCTCCGGGTTAATGTGCTCAACAATTTTTGTAAAGCCTTGAATGTCGGCAAAAAGTACAGTTACCTTTTTGTATTTACGCGAGCGGATTCGGGCTTGTGCTTTAACGGTTTGTGCATTAACACCAATATTTTTTTCTTTTGCCTTTTGTTTTATTTTAAAGGCTTTTCTGAATTCCTCTTCAATATTATGGGTTATCTTTCTAATGCGCTGTTTAAAAAGAATGACGATGAGAACAAAAGCAACAAAACTAAGGATGACAATGCCTGCAATATAAAATAATGGGTGCGTCCAAATAGGTAAAACTATCTGTATGCTTACTTCTTGAATTGTTCCATCTTGTAATTCTAGTAAAAATAGGTAAGTACCTTCCTTTAGGTTGAAGAAGGTCGCTGAATTACGGCTGCTCCAATTACTCCATTCGTTTGAGTGGGGCACCAAGCGATATCTCGTTTCGCTTGAAGGTAAGCTATCGTTGTACCAATGAAACGCAAAGGACTTGTCATTTATCTTAATGAAATTATTTTCAACATTTACTTGCTCATTTGTTGGTGTTTCGGCTATTATTTTAACGGATTCTTCTTGTGCGGATGCATTTTTTGCGAACAAAAATGAAAGGCATACGTATACAATCGCGAATAATAGGTTTTTTTTGAAAAGTAGTAAGTGTGATTCTGTTATGTTGATGGCTCCCTTCAGCATAATTTTATAGGTATCGATGCTTGCTTGCATTTAGAATCAAAAGTACTATATTTATTCCGTTAATAAAGAACATTCAGGAGAGCTTTTTATGGACACATCAAAGAACACAATTCTGGTTCCTTACGATTTTACCGAGGTAGCGAACAACGCTGTTCAGCACGCTATTAAAGTCGGTGGTGAGCTGGATGCAAACATTCATCTGTTGCACATAGCAAAAAAAGAAGAACAAATAGCTGAACTGGAGGAGCAAATAACTAAAGAAGCTGCAGCAATTAAAGAGAAGTGGGGAGTTTTGCCTTCAACATCGGTTAAAGAAGGTACTATTTTCAAGACCATTAACTCGGTCGTTGAAGAGTTGGAGTGTTTGTTGGTGGTGATGGGAACGCATGGTATGAAAGGCTTGCAAAAGCTGACAGGCAGTTGGGCTTTAAAAGTAATTGTTGGATCCAAAGTCCCTTATTTGGTTGTTCAATCGGCACCTAAGCGTGAGGATTATCAAAAAATTGTCTTTCCAATTGACTACAAATCCGAGAATAAAGAGAAGTTAAAGTGGATACAGTTTATGTATCAATTTTCGAAGCCTAAGGTATATATCTATGCTTCAGCAACTAAAGAAGGCATTATTGATAGTCGAACAAAGGCCAATGTAGTGTTTTCGAAGAAATACCTTGAAGAAAAAGGGGTAGATTATGAATTAGTGCTTTCAGAAGGTGATGCTTCATTTTCACAAGAAACAATTCAATTCTCAGAGAAGATTGATGCCGATCTTGTTTTGGTGATGACCACACGGGATATTGCATTCCACGATTATGTATTGGGTGCTTACGAGCAATATATTATTGCCAATAGTGCCAAAATGCCTGTTCTGGTTATTAATCCACGAACCGATTTGATGAAGTATGGTTACGGTGGCTTTAGTTAATGTATGATTTTTAAACTCATAATATTTAAAAGACGATCAAATGATCGTCTTTTTTTGTTTTCAATGTTTTTTACGCGCACAATTAAAATACTTTTGTAGATAGCTCGTTAAAGTAAAAGATAACAAAATCAAAGTATTCACACATGAAATTGGTTTTTGCAACAAACAATTTGCACAAGTTAGAAGAGATTCAGGCTTTGCTCGGTAATCAAATAAAAGTTTTAAGTCTTAAGAATATCAATTGTAATGAAGAGATTCCTGAAACCGGAACAACACTTGAAGCTAATGCCTTGCAGAAATCAGATTACGTTTATTCGAGGTATAAAATCAATTGTTTTGCCGACGATACAGGCCTTGAAGTTGATGCTTTGAATGGTGAACCTGGTGTTTATTCGGCACGATATGCCGGAGATGACAAGGATGCTGAGGCTAATATGCAAAAAGTACTTCAAAAGCTTGATGGGGTCGAAGATCGCAAAGCTCGATTTAGAACGGTTATTTCTTTAATTATGGATGGCAAAGAGTTTCAGTTTGAGGGACGTGTTGAAGGAGAAATCTTGAAAGAAAAATCAGGAAGTGAGGGATTTGGTTATGACCCTATTTTTAAACCTGAAGGTTTTGATGTTTCGTTTGCTGAGATGGAGTTAACGCAAAAGAACAAAATTAGCCATCGCGGAAGAGCTGTTGTTAAATTGATTGAGTTTTTAAAAAAGGAGTATGCTTAAGTCGACTTTATCTATTCTGTTTTGTTTTGTATTAATTATTAATGTATCTGCTCAGGATTCAAGGTGGCGCGATCACTTTTCGTATCGAAATGCAATGAATGTTGCAGAAAGTGACTCATATGTCGCCGCATCGGGCGAAATGGGCTTGATGCTGTTTAATAAGCTAAACAAAGAAATAGCAACATTTAGCAGAGTTAATGGTTTGAGTGATGTTGATATTACAGCGTTGCAATCTTTTAATAATGATGCATTTATTATTGGTTATGCTAACGGTAATATTGATGTTGTGTCCGAAGGTGGGGTTTATAATATACCTGATTTTAAGCTCAAGCAAATTCAAGGCTCCAAACAAATTAATCATTTCTACCGTTCAGAAGATAAGCTATACTGTAGTACTGATTATGCTTTATTGGTAATCGATATAGAAAAGAAAGAAATAAGTGACACCTATTTCCTGGGTTACAATGCCGAAAGCCTAAAAATATATGAAACCGTCATTCTTGGAGAATACATTTATGCTGCAACTGAACGAGGATTGTTGCGTTCTGAATTATCAAATCCTCTAATTGTATATGATAAAGCATGGACGCTGGTGTCAGATACTACACTCGATCATGTTGCGGTTAATGTACATAATGGACAAGTGGTATCAGTGGTTAAAAAGACAAATACCTATGATGTTTTTTATGGCCAACCGGAACAGTGGAGTAATTTAAAAACAGGTATCAACTGGTTTGAAAGTCTGGATGTTTTTGGTGGTAAAATGGTTCTATCCTACCAGTTACAAGTTGAGTTGTTTGATGAACTTTTTGTTAGAGATGAATTGATAGACAAATATTCTTTTGATGAACAATTAGCTGCTCAGGATGCTATTTATTCCGGTTTTGAAGATGCTGTATTTATCGCTGATAAAAACTTTGGGCTGGTAAAGGTAGGAAATGCCTCTGAGGATCTTAATTATGTGGCTAATGGTCCATACTCCAATAATTGCTTTGATTTGCATGCCACGAGTACTGGGGTTTATTCTACAGCAGGGGGGATAACTGCGACATATAATAACCTGAATAAAACAATTGAGTATTCTTATTTTGATTATAAAGAGTGGGGCAACTATATAAGTGGCACTAAGGCCAGTTCATCAACAAGTCGAGATTTGCTACGGATATGTTCGAGTCAAACAAGTGATACTGTCTATATGTGTTCTTGGGGAGGAGGAATATATGAAATTGAAGGAACCAAATCTATTAAACATTACGATGAAACAAATAGTGCATTAGAAGATATCTACCCTGATTCAAGAAAATATGTCAGGGTAGGAGGTATTGCAAGTGATAGTGAAGGAAATATCTGGATGTCTAATGGATATGCTGAAAAAGGTATGGTGGTAAAAACCGGAAGTAGCTGGAATCAATTAGATTATGAAGTGATGAATTATCTTCATAGCACTGGACAAATATTAATTACTAAGAATGATGAAATTTGGATTCCTGCTCCAATGTCGTGGCTCGAAGACCGACAAGGAATTATAGTCATCGATACTAATGGAACATTATTAGATAATTCAGATGATCAATATAAATGTGGATTAAGCTCTAGTGATGATCCACTATACAAAGGTCAACTACAACTCTGGGATGAAAATAGAAATGTAATAACCAAGGTTGTACTTAGTATGGCTGAGGATAAAAACGGCTATATATGGCTAGGGACCGATAAAGGTGTGTTGGTTTACTATCGCCCATGGGCCATTTTTTCTGAAGACTATCCGGTTGCGAGCCGAATTAAAGTTCCGCGCAATGATGGGAGTAATCTGGCCGATTATCTGTTGGAAGATGAACGTGTATCCTGCATTGCTGTTGATGGAGCCAATAGAAAATGGATTGGAACCGAAAATTCAGGATTGTATCTTGTTTCAGAAGATGGATTGAAGACCTATCATACTTTCAACACCAATAATAGCCCCTTACCATCCAATTCAATAACCAGTATAGCCATATTGCCTGTTACTGGAGAAGTGTTTATTGGAACAGCAAAGGGGATAGTCTCCTATAAAGCTAAAGCAATTGAAGGGGAAGGTTCTTTTAATAAGGTGTATGCTTACCCCAATCCAGTTCGAAATGATTTTATTGGAGAAATTACAATAACAGGCCTTATGGAGAATAGTATTGTGAAAATAACATCCATAAGTGGGAAATTGGTTCATGAAACTACTTCATTAGGAGGTAAGGCCTACTGGGATGGAACGAATTTTAAAGGTGAAAAAGTAAAAACGGGTGTGTATCTTGTCTATGCTAGTGGAGAAGACGCTGCTCAGTCAGCAGTGGCAAAAATATTGATTGTTAGATAAGTGTTTAAGTTCTGTCTCCTGATAACAAACCTAAAGGTTTTATTTTACTGCTTAAGTAAAAAAGTATTCCTACAAAGAATATGCTTAAAAATACTTGTGCAAAAACATTCATTATAGGGTTGGTTATAAAAAGTACTAATACCGGATATGAAAAAACCATTATTGGCGAATGGTATAAATGAAGAAGATAGGTGAAGCCACCAGTTTTCGGGAGCTGGAACTTTGTTTTGATTAATAGTGCGAATACTAAAGCAGAAAGAGGATATTTAATTGGTAAGATGTCTATCATGAATGAAAAGATGTTTAATCCAATTAGGCCTATGATGATCCACTTATTGTGGTGTTTTAGCGTAGCAAATATACTCCCCATAAAAAACATGATAACAATATCAATCCTAATAAATATTTTCCCAAAATAAGCTAATGGGAGAAGGATGATTAACATTTTTACATTCTTTTTAAATAGTAACTCTAGGAGAACGAAAAGAATAAATAAATCTCTTATAAAATAAGTAGGAGGGTTAATAGGTGGTGAATTGAGTGCTAGTAGGCCTTCTGTAAATAAAGTGTAATCATATGTTAGTCTATTTAGATAGTTGTACCCCAGGCTATTGGCTAGTAATACAGGTAATAATACTAATAAATTCGCGATGAAATATGGAACAATTAAGCTCGCAACTTTTGAGTTGAAAATGTTTTTCTTGAATCGGGTTTTTTCCCAGAAAAGAAATCCTGAGATAATAGATAATAAAGGAGTACCATATGTAGGTAATGTTTCGAAAATGAAACAAAAAGGTCCTGTTTCAATATTGTGTCGAGTATGAGTGAAGGTGATTAAAATAACTGCAATTACCCTCATTAATTCTATACTTCCCTTCATAATACGAATATGATTAATGCGACAAACATAGATAAAAACTAAAAGTCGTCTAAATTCACTTACTAATATTTGCCCGTTTAATGATACAAAACTAGTTTTGTACAACGGTATTATCCTTACATTGCATTAGTTTTTTTAACCTATCTAACGTATTGATATGAAGAAGGGCTGGGTTATTGCAACCATTTTAATTAGCTGTTTACTTTTAGTTTATATTTTAATTCAAGTTAACCGGGGAAGAAGTTATAACAACGATTCTGCATTGGCCGCCATACCTTCTGACGCCGCCGCTATTATTAAAGCGAGTGATTTAGGATACATTCATAATTCATTGTTTCAAACCATCGATTTTAAGCAGGAGATACAGCAAGCAAACGTTGTTTCGAAACTGATTGCTTTGTTTTCCGATTTAGATTCGCTTAAGAGTAACGAAGGAGTAGCAATAACAAAAGAACTCAATCAACTGCCATTCTACTGTTCAATTCATGCACAAGGAAAAGAAAGTGTTAGTCCTCTGTTTATGTTTGAAATACCAAATCGAAAAGAAGAGGCAAAAATTGAACGCTTCATAAAACATCTGAATGAATACGGCTACCAGCTTAATCAGCGTAAATACAACTCAAAGCTTATTTATGAGGTAGGCAACCATAAAAAGCAGCTCTTTATACATGTCGATAATGGGTTATTGCTGATAAGTCCGTCAAACTTACTGATTGAGTCATCAATAAGGCAACAACAACGAAAAGAAAGCTGGATTGACAATGGCGATTTTAAACAGATATACAAGACCATTGGAGCAGGCTCAAAACTCAATGTCTTTGTAAATTTTAAAGAGTTGCCACCGGTAATTAGTCCACTTGTAGAAAAGGTCGCAAAAAATCGGCTGGGTAAGCTGGCTCAACAAAGTCATTGGGCCGAATTGGATGTTGAAATTGATGAGCAGGCTGTTTTGCTTAATGGATTTATGAGTGCCAATAATCAAGGAATCATGAGTCAGCTTTTGGTCGATGCACAACCGCAACGTTCACATATGCACGATGTTCTGCCTCGTAATACAAGGGCTTATATCACTGTTTCGATGGAAAGTGGAAATGAACTAAAGCGCCGACTATCCACCTTTTATAATGGCAATGAATCGGGAAGTGAACTGGAACACAAGCTGAAGCGTATTGAGAACGAACTGGCTTTTAACTTTAAAGATGAATTGTTTAATCAGCTGACCGGAGATTTGGCCTTGGCCTATAGTGACTATAATCATTTACAGCCGAAAGCCAATGGGGCATTTGTCTTAAAGATGAAGAGCCAGTCAAGGGGTAAAGAATTGATATTGGAGATGCTTCGAAAGATGCACAAACAAAACAACGTTCCATTGTTAGCAAAAACGTATAAGCCTGATGCTGAGATGAGGTTCAATATTTACAAAGGCTTTTCTGATGATTTAATAGTGGATTTATTTGGGGCGTTGTTACCACAGGTGCCTCATGAGTATATAGGATTTTACGACGATAACATCATAATGGCCGATGCCCCGGTTTTGATTGAGCAATTTATTTATAGCAATATGCTCAACAAAACGTTAAGCAAAAGTCGGACACATCAATCTTTTTTAAGCAATTTTTCAAGTCGCGAGAATGTATTTGTCTTTTGTGAAACGGCTCATATGTCTTCCTTGCTGGGTTCGTTTTTCCAACCTCTTTTAGGCGATATTGATGAAGCTCAAAAAGAAGCATTAGGCAATTTCTACGGCATGGGTGTGCAATTGAGCGGAACGGGTAAGATGATTTATACAACTTCTTACTTGCAATATCTGCCAATGCGTGAATCTGAACCACGAACTATTTGGCAAAGTTTGCTCGATTCAACTGTGGTGATGAAACCAACCCTGGTAAAAAATCATTATACCAATGAACGAGAAGTGCTGGTTCAGGATGAAGCTAATAACCTGTATTTATTGAGTAATAGTGGCAGGGTGCTTTGGAAAAGGCCATTAGATAGTCCGGTTATGAGTGAGATAGTACAGATAGATTATTATCGAAACAATAAGCTGCAATACTTATTTAACACGCAAAATTCTATCTTTTTATTGGATAGAAATGGTAATAATGTAGCTAAGTTCCCTGTGAAGTTACCATCGCCGGCAAGCAATGGACTGGCAGTGGTTGACTATGATAACAACCGAAAATATCGCTTGTTTGTGGCTTGCGAAAACCGACATGTCTACCTGTATGATGGAAAAGGCAATAGGGTGTCGGGATGGAAATTTGGGAAAACGGATGGAAAAGTAACGTTGCCTGTTCAACATTTCCGTTCAAACGGTAAAGATTACATTGCTTTTGCAGACAATAAACGTAACTATATTTGCGATAGAAAAGGAAATATACGGGTGAAGCTGAAATCACAGTTTGTCAGAAATGCAGATTCGCCCTATTTTATAGAAAATGATAATAAGATCAACGATTGCCTGGTCACAACTGATGAAAAAGGCTTGTTGAAGAAAATCAAACTGGCTGATGGCTCGGTGATCGCTAAAGAAATGTTTGATGTTGAAAGTAAACACGCTTTTAGTGTTTTCAATATGAATGGTAAAGCGCATTATCTGTTGTCTGAACCCAAGCGGGTTGTGTGTGCCACTTCTGAAGGCAAAGAGGTGTTTGATAAAGAGTTTGATGAGGAGATAAATCTGAATATTGACAGGTATCAATTTTCGGCACAAAACATCAAGTTTGGTGTCTCTGAAAAAGACAAGGGAAAAATTTACCTGTTGAACAAGGATGGTAAGATGTATAAGGGTTTCCCTTTAAAAGGAAATTCACGTTTTAGTATCGGTTTTTTAAAGTCGTCTGCTTCGAGGTTTAATTTAATCGTGGGAGGTTCTGAGAACTATATTTATAATTATCAGGTTGATTAAGTGTTGAAAGAATGGAAAAATTAAGACTAGGTGTATTGGGGTGTTCAAACCACTTTATAAAAAGGGTGGTTTTGCCAGTTAAGAAATTAAATAGTGTTGAGTTGTATGCTCTTGCATCGCGAAATATTAAAAAGGCATCCGAAGTAGCACGTCAGTTCGAGATTGAGAAGCATTATGGTGATTATCAGGCCGTGCTTGATGATAAGGCGATTGATGCCGTGTATATTCCATTACCCAATCATATGCATTTCGAATGGGCTAAAAAAGCCGCATTGGCAGGGAAACATATCCTTTGCGAAAAGCCAATGTGTATGGATGCCGATGAGGTGCAGGAATTAGTGGAATTCTGCCAAAAGAATAATGTGGTTTTGATGGAAGCTTTTATGTATAAACATCATCCGCAGTGGATAAAAGTGAAAGATATTATCCGGACCAATAATATTGGAAAAATACAATACATCAATACCTCGTTTTCATACAATAACCCCTCTGCTTCAAATATCCGAAATATTAAAGAATATGGTGGCGGAGCGCTGCGCGATATTGGTTGTTATGCCGTTTCTGTCCCTCGGTTCCTATTGGATAAAGAACCGCAAAAAGTTATCAGCTTATTGAGTTATCATAGTGAGTTCGGAACTGATATGCTAACATCGACCATGCTTGATTTCGGAACGGTTCGTTCTACATTTAATGTATCAACATGCGCTAGTGCTTTTCAGCGGGTTGATATTGTTGGAAGCGCAGGGATGATAGTTGTTAATTTGCCTTTTAATACCTATGCCGATGTGCCAGCTAAAGTAACTGTAGAAACAGCAATTGGAACACGTGAGGTGAAAGTGGAGGCGACTGATCAATACGGCTTGATGGTGGATAGTTTTGCTCGAAAAATCATCGAAAAAGTACCGCCTTCAAACGACGAAGATGATGCTATTTGCAACCAAAAGGTGCTGGATGCTATTCTTCGCTCATCGGAATCGGAAAAGTGGGAAACGATCAGTTAATGAGATAATTTCACATTTTTTAAAAAACCTTGGCACGATAAATGCGTAACACCGGCAGGATGTTAATTAGGGTGTTATGAAGAAAAAGGTTAATTACAATATTCTGGAACTGACGAGTCGAACACATTTTATTCCGGCCAAAGGCTACGATAAAAAAATTGAGTTGGTTAAAATCAAGAAGAGTTCTGGTTTCGATTATAATTTTCCCTTGTCGGGTCAATTGTCAAATGGCTGGTGGGAACAATTATCCTGGAATAAAGACATCCTGAAAGGCTTCTTGGCATATCCTGAAGTGCACTTCTTTATAGCTTTGCACGAAGGAGAAATTATAGGGTCATTTGACCTTATCGTACTGCCCGATAGACAAGTTGAAATTAAGAACTTCGGAATTGTTAATGATTTCATCGATTTTGAGATTCGTGCCATGTTCCTTTCCAAAGCCGTTGATTATTGTTTTCAGTTTGAGCCCAAACGTATTTTCTTTCATGCCAGTGAATTTGAAAAAATGGCGGCCATATCTAATTATTTGTCACAAGGATTTAGCATTAGTTCTTTTGATAAAGAATTAGGCAATGAATGTAGTGTCAAAGAGCAAACCGATTTACAATCTAACTTCCTGATAAACCTCAATTAATATTGCCAGCTTATCACAAGTTATACCAAATGTATTACAAAATGAGCCTGAATCATTTTGCTACTTATATTGGTTAATTCCGATACATAATTAAAGTGATTTTAAAGCAAATCGCTTTAAAGCCGCCTTTTGATTAGTAAACGGTATTAACTCCTTGCATATATGTGATTAAAGCTTGTTTAATCACAAAAAAATGCCCTTTAAGGGGGACTTTACATCAATTAACGTAAAATAACAAAACAATTCTCCGTTTTTTCCGTACTAGCACTGACGTGTGACGTTAGAATTATTTCTATCTTGTCAAAGTTAAGGAGGGGTGTTGATATACTTCCTTCAAGTGATGTGAAAAACAATAGAGAGAAGTGGAATGATATTTCCATGTTCTTTCTAATTTTGCATTTCTTTATTTTGGTTAGAAAATTGATTAAAAGTAGTTAGTAAAACACACTACAGAGTATGGATATGAATAAAGAAAATCATGGGTTTTTAGACTTTGCATATCAAATGTATAAGACTATGAAAACCAATGAAATTAATTTGGTTTACGAAGGGGAAGTTACCCAGGAAATTACAAAAACCTTTACGTCAATTACCGAAAAAAGCCTTGAGAAGAGTCAAGAGTCTAATACGGTGCAGCGAAAAGTGTTTAATGTAATGGTTGAGTGCCTCCAGAACATTAGCAAACATGCCGATTCATTAGATGAGAACGAAAGTGAACGTCGAGGTATTGTGATGGTGAGTCATGGTGAAACAAGCTATAACATTATTACCGGTAATGTTATCAAAAATGACAAGGTTCCTGAGTTGAAAGCTAACCTTGAGCATGTAAATAGCCTTGATAAAAAGGGCTTATCAGAGCTTTTCAAGAAGCAAATGCGCGAAGGTAAGATTTCGGATAAAGGTGGAGCCGGACTTGGATTTATTGATATCGCCAAGAAAACAGGCAGCAAACTAACCTATGAATTTAAAAAGCTAAATGAAGAAGTTAGCTTCTTTATTTTAACATCAACAATAAAACGAAACTAATCTGACACAAATTATGGAAGTAATTAATATTGCAGGTACGGACGATACGCCTAATGTAATTCTGGATAAGGACAATAATAAGTTTGAAATTTCAGGACGTTCACTACCTGAAGATGTGAATATGTTTTATGAGCCAATCTTAAACTGGATTGACAACTATGCTGAAGCACCAGCTGAAAAAACAGAGTTCCATTTTAAATTAGAGTATTTTAATACCGCATCGTCAAAAGTTATTCTTGATATTCTTTTGAAATTTGAAGAAATCGTTGAGAATGATCACGATGTGGTGATTAAATGGCACTATCACGAAGAAGAAGAAGACATGCTCGAAGCAGGTGAAGAATATGCTGATATTGTTGAAATTCCTTTCGACTATATTTCATACACCGACTAAGACACAAATACCCAAACTAACTTTTGAAATTTAATTTATGAGTGAAGAGATTCTGAAAGCACTGATGCAACTGTTTGGTTTAATTGCCAAGCAGGATGGAGGTGTTGAAGCGAATGAAATAGAATATGTAAAAACATTCCTGAAACAGCAGTTAAATGCAGAAGCTGTAGAAGAGTACTATTCGCTATTTCTTAAATTCTCGAAAGATTCGAAGCTTGGGAAAGAAGAACCTGAAGGCAAGGTTAAGTTAACTTCGATGAAAGATTCCGTCAAAATACTCGGAATCTGTAAGAAGATTAACAAAAAGCTGAATAAAGAACAGAAGGTCGTTGTATTATTACGTTTGTATGAGCTGGTTAATGCCGACCGTAAGTTTACCGAGCAACGCATGGCCATTATCAATACGGTGGCCGATGTGTTTAAATTACCCAAAGAAGAGATTGAAGCCATCGAAACCTATACGGTAAATAACGAATTGGCAGAGCTCGATTTGGATGATGTTTTAGTTGTTAATCATCAGGCGCCTGAGCATAAGAATGCCAAGCATATTAAAACAGGTGAGCTTGATGGTCATGTGCTGATACTAAGGGTGAAAAGTGCTGGCCTGTATTTTGTCAGATATACAGGTGAGCAGGATATTTTCCTTAACGGATTGCTGATTAACAACCGTCGTATTTACCTTTTTCCAAAAGGAAGTTTTGTAAAGCTGCCAAAAGGACAACCGGTATATTATACCGATGTGGTGTCGCGCTTCATGTCCGACTCATCGGTATCTAAAATCTCCTATGAAGTAAAAGATGTAGGTTTTCAGTTCAAAACAGGCGGTATTGGATTACGAAATGTCAATATCTCTGAAGAACAAGGTAAGCTTATAGGAATTATGGGGGCCAGTGGTGCTGGTAAAACGACGTTGCTCAACGTGCTTTGTGGCAATGAAACTCCAACAAGTGGCGAAGTGCTGATTAACAGCTATAACCTGCACCACGAGCGTGATAAGGTGGAAGGTGTAATCGGTTACATCCCACAAGATGACTTGTTGATTGAGGAACTGACCGTTTACGAAAACCTTTACTACAACGCTAAGTTGTGTTTTAAAGACAAGGACGAGAAAGAAATTGAGGAGATGGTGAACAATACCCTCATGAGCCTTGGCCTTTATGAACGCAGAAACCTCAAAGTGGGTTCGCCACTGAATAAAATGATTAGTGGTGGCCAGCGAAAGCGATTGAATATCGCCCTGGAGCTGATACGTGAGCCTGGTATTTTATTTGTTGATGAGCCTACATCCGGCTTGTCGTCGCGCGATTCGGAAAACGTGATGAACCTTTTACGTGAATTGGCGCTGAAAGGTAAGCTTATTTTTGTGGTGATTCACCAGCCATCGTCCGACATCTACAAGATGTTTGATAAGATGTACATCCTCGATACAGGTGGTTATCCGGTGTATTATGGTAACCCAAGTGAATCGTTGATTTACTTTAAGCGGCTCGATGCACAAATCAATAGCGACCAGGGCGAATGTGGGACATGTGGTAATCTTAATCCGGAGCTGATTTTCAATATCATCGATGCCAATGTCATTGATGAATATGGTAATTACACCAATAAGCGGAAAACATCGCCGGAAGAGTGGCACGATCACTATAAAGAAAACATTGAACTGCCACAAGTTGAACAGGCAACATCAACGCCGCCAAAGTCGTTGAATATCCCATCGTGGTTTAAGCAGTTCTTTATCTATACACTTCGCGATTTTAAGTCAAAAATCAGTAACACACAGTATATTCTATTAAACCTGTTGGAAGCGCCGTTTCTAGGTTTTATACTGGCTTACCTGATTCGTTACATCGTTGATCCGGAATCGGATATTTACATTTTCCGCGAGAATGAAAACATCGCGCCATATATTTTTATGGGCATCATTGTTGCCCTGTTTTTTGGCTTGATTATTAGTGCAGAAGAAATCTTCAAAGACGCCAAGATATTAAAGCGGGAAAAGTTTCTAAACCTAAGTCGATCCAGTTACCTGGCATCTAAAATCCTGATATTATTTACAATGTCAGCGATTCAGATGACGCTTTTTGTGTTTGTTGCCAACACTATATTGGGTATTAAGGGTATGAACTTCGAATTTTGGCTGGCATTATTTTCAGTATCAGCCTTTGCTAATATTCTGGGACTTATATTATCAGCCTCTTTTAACTCCATTGTTACCATTTATATTTTGATACCATTGGTGATGATACCACAAATGGTATTAGGTGGAGCCATGTTTACTTTTGATAAGCTGAACAAAGATTTTACCAGCGTCGATAAGGTGCCATTGGTAGCAGAGGTGATGCCTTCGCGCTACATCTACGAAGGGCTGATTGTGCACCAGTATAAGCACAATAACTATAAGAAGAACATTTTCGATGTTGAGTTGCAACAAAGCAGTTCGGATTTTAAAAATGTTTATTACTTGCCAGAATTGGAAGAGATGGTGGAAGCGTGTCGCATTGCTGACAAATCAAGTGATGCTTATATAAATGACTTGGCTTTGTTGCATAATGAGCTGTCGAAAGAGATGATGCGAGTGCCGGATATTTCATTTAGTGCAATTGATAAACTAAACGTCGAGGGCTTTAATGAAGAGGTGGCTTTAGAGACTAAAAACTACATCGAAGGTTTAAAAAATCATTACCGCGATATCTTTAATAAGGCCGATAATACGATTAACCGATTCTTATCTGAGAATATCAGAAATAACAAAGACCGTTTTAACGCCATTAAAGATGCATATTACAACGAGAGTATTTCCGATATCGTTCGTAAGACATTTGATAAGAATAAGTTACTGCGTGATGGCGATAAGCTGATTCAGGTAGTTGACCCGATTTATCAGGTGCCTGAACCCGAAACAGCCGTGTCGTTCCGAACGCACTTTTTTGCCCCGCAAAAGCATTTTGCTGGTGTCTTCTACGATACCTTATGGTTTAATATCACAGTTGTCTGGCTGTTGACCATCATGATGTATGTGGTGCTGTATTTTGATTTACTAAAGAAAGGAATGAACTTCTTTGGGGAATTAAAACTGTTTAAAAAGTAACCTTTTACTAAATAATTGAGTATAATTGCTTCAATCGAAATTAAAAACGTACTAAAATGTTGAGAAAATTTAGTTACCTAACCTTGATGGTTGCCGGAATTTGTTTAATGTCAGCATGTTCAGGGTCATCAAAAAAGAGCAGTGAATCTGATGAGTTAACGCTTTCTGCACCAGCTGAAAGTGGGGCGCTTGAACTGTCAGAAGAAGTAATGAGCGATGTAATTCAGAATATTTCATCACCAGTTGAGATGGCTTCAATAATTAAGGCTACAGGCGTTGATTTCTCTCAAAAAATACTAAACAGCACCGATAAAGTAGATAATTATAATACCAGCTATAAGCGAGCACTTAATTTAGGCGTTTATAGTGCCGATTTAGGATATATCAATACATTCGACAAGAATAGTATTGTTGTGTCTTACCTGGTAGCCATTAAATCTTTGGCTGAAGGCATTAAAGTTGGTCAGTTCTTCGACTTCAATTCGTTGAAGCGTATGGCTACTAACAATAACAACCTGGACTCGTTAATGCAGATTTCTATCTCTAGTTTCAACCAGATGGATTCATACTTGCGCAGCCAGAAACGTAGCAATGTATCTTCGCTGATTGTTACGGGCGCCTGGATTGAAGGTTTGTACATTACAGCTAATGTGATTGAAGAAACGAACGACGAGAGCTTGATTAATCGTGTAGCAGAGCAAAAAGATATCATTGATATCATTGAAATTATTTTAAAGAATTACAGTGGCGATCCTGACTTCGCTGAATTGGCCAAAGGAATTAGCCAATTGAAGGAGGCCTATAGTGCTGTGAAGATTACCACTGAAATGGGCGAAGCGAAAACGATTGAGCAGGACGGTAAATTAATCATCGTACAGGACGAGGTTAGTCACGTAGAAATTACCCCTGAACAGGTAAGTGCTATTGTTGCTGAAATCAAGTCATTAAGAGAATTCATTGTGTCGTAAGGGAGCGTATTTGAAAAAAAAGTTATTTTTGCAAATGTTCTTTGGGACCAATTAAAATTAGAAAGATGAAAAAAATATTTTATAGCTTCCTGGTTCTTTTTATGATGAGTGCTTTTAGCGTGTCGGCTCAATGTGGCGATGATCTACTAAAGCAAGCATTGAAAGAAATGGGATCGAGCCAGTATATAAAGGATTTTACCGTTGAAATGGTAAAAGAAAAGAAAGATACCAAAACCGGCTATGTTAAATTTTCTGTTGTGCTGAATAGTAACACGCAATACAAGTTTAATATTGTTAATGGTGCTTCTAATGCTGAAAAGATGATTATGCAGCTAAAGCAAAATGAAAAGCTTATCAGTAGTAACTTTCACAATGGTAAAATGTACGATGAGTTTCAGTTTGTTTGTCGCAAAACAGGCGTATATCATTTGTATTTCTCATTTAAAGGCGGACAAGAAGGTTGTGCCAAATCAGTATTGTCGCTTGTGAAGCAGTTGTAGGAAACTAATTTCTATTAATATATAGCAAAAGCCATCTCGATAGAGGTGGCTTTTTTGTTGGTGCTAAACGATGGTATACAATAAAGAGCAACTATGCATCTCCAATGATTTTCATAAACCTGTTCTGCTTTTATTTCTTATAAAGGATAGTTATCGAACAAAAAGTTTCATGTTGTAAGGCATCACCAACAGGCATGCAAAATCACTAAATTGGTTGAATAGTTTCACAAAAAAACCGCCCCGTAAATAAGGGCGGTATATATTTAATCTAGATGGTATAACGAATGGCTTAACATTCGCATTTTGTAGAAGTGGATACTCTAAAATAATGAATAGATAACTGTTAGTCCGGACATAACAACCGAAACCATGGTCATCAACTTGATTAAAATGTTTAACGATGGACCTGATGTATCTTTAAACGGGTCGCCAACTGTATCGCCTACAACGCCTGCGTGATGGGCTACACTCCCTTTGCCGCCATAGTTGCCTTTTTCGATGTATTTTTTGGCATTATCCCATGCACCTCCTGAGTTATTTAGCATCACAGCTAGGGTAAACCCGGTGACTAATCCACCCATCAAAAGGCCGATTACACCGGCAACGCCAAATACTAATCCAACAATAATGGGTACTGCAATGGCTAAAATGGATGGCGCCATCATTTCGCGTTGAGCACCTTTGGTAGAGATGGCTACACACTTCGCATATTCAGGTTGTCCAGTGCCTTCTAATATACCTGGTATCTCTTTAAACTGTCGACGTACTTCGTCAACCATTGCACCGGCTGCGCGACCGACTGCTTTCATCGTCATGGCACAGAATACAAAGGCCATCATCGCGCCAATAAACAAACCGGCTATTAGTAGCGGATTAAACATATTGAGTTCGTAATAATCTACAAAATTCTGGATCGATGCTTTTGTTAAGCTCTCAGCCCCTGTTACTTCCAGGAATTCATTGCCCAATTCAGGTACTTTTTTCAACCATATACGGACTTCCTCCATGTAGGCCACTAATAAGGCCATGGCTGTTAAGGCCGCTGAACCAATAGCAAAACCTTTACCGGTTGCTGCTGTTGTGTTACCCAGCATGTCTAAAGCATCAGTGCGCTCACGAACTTCTTTGGGTAATTCAGCCATCTCGGCGTTACCTCCGGCGTTATCGGCAATAGGTCCAAAGGCATCTGTTGCCAAAGTAATACCTAAGGTGGATAGCATGCCTACCGCGGCAAAACCAATACCGTAAACACCTTCGCTGAAATCGGTGAACCCACCCGCAAAACCAAAAGCTGCAATAATACCAGCAACAATCGTAATCACAGGAATCCACGTTGAGTACATACCAACAGCGATACCATCGATAATGGTAGTAGCGGGTCCTTGCTGAGCTTGCTTGGCAATGCCTTGAGTTGGTTTATAGCCGTCAGAAGTATAATATTCGGTTCCCTGTCCGATGATGATACCGGCAATCAAGCCAGCTACCACGGAGCCAAAAATACCCCATCCAAACCAACCTAAATAGGCCATTACGCCAATTGCAACTAATATCAACACTGATGAACCTGCTGTTCCGACCAAAAGAGAGTTTAAAAGGCTTTTAGCTGTAGCATCTTCTTTGGTGCGTACCATAAATATACCCAGTATGGAGAAGATAATGCCAATAGCCGCAACAATCATAGGTGCAATAATGGCTTTTTCATTAAATGTTCCTGAGTTCATAGAGATAGCTGCTCCCAATGCCGCTGTAGCTAATATGGAACCACAATACGATTCGTAAAGGTCGGCACCCATTCCGGCAACATCACCTACATTGTCACCTACATTATCGGCAATGGTGGCTGGGTTACGAGGATCGTCTTCCGGAATACCCGCTTCAACCTTACCAACCAGGTCGGCACCTACATCGGCCGCCTTGGTGTAAATACCACCACCTACACGGGCAAATAGTGCTTGAGTTGAGGCTCCCATGCCGAAGGTCAACATCGTAGTTGTAATGTGTACCATTTTGGCATGTGTCCATTCTGAGTTGGCCACAAAATCAGATGTCCAGGTGCCCATCAGGCTTACTTCTTCAGCTACTTTTAAGCCAAGGCCAAATATGTTGTGGTCGTAGATGTAATTTAATAACCAGTACCAAAGAGCGATATCAATTAAGCCAAAACCAACGACTACCAATCCCATAACGGCACCACTTCTAAAGGCTACTTTTAATCCTCTGTTTAATGATTTAGAAGCACCATGAGCCGTTCGTGCTGATGCAAAGGTAGCGGTTTTCATGCCGAGGAATCCACATAATCCGGAGAAGAAGCCACCTGTTAAAAAGGCGATTGGTACAAAAGGATTTTGAACGCCGATAAAGGCTAATATGGTGAGAATGATAAGTAAAACTAAAAAAACGATACCCACAACTTTATATTGTCTTGAAAGATAGGCCATTGCTCCATCTCTGACGTGCTGGGCAATTTCTTTCATTTTATCGGTACCTTCCGATTCTTTCATCATGGATTTGAAGAATATCCATGCAAAAACCAATGCCAAAACTGAGGCAAATGGGATAAACCAAAAAATTGAATTCATAGATGTTTTGTTTTAGTTAGTAAATGAGTTAGTGACAGAGCGGTCATGGACAGGACGACATGATAAAGCTGTCGGAAAGTAGTGCTTTTTCGACTCGGTAGTATCCAGAAGTAAGTCGGTTGGTTCCGGCTTGGATATGCCATGAGTTACGTTTTTCAGGTTACACTCCTGGTGATTTCTCTCATTCTTGTATCTGTCCCCGCAACGACAAGATAATGATTTTAAGGAGCGTATTAAACTATTCAGATAAAAATATTCCTGATTTAGATCACCATCCGGCAAAGATGTTAATGCCGAATTCACCTTTTTTAAGCTGATTTTGATGAAATGGAAAGCCGTAATAGGGTTCCAGAATCATAGCGCCAAATAAGTTGATGCGGTAGGCTAGCCCACCACTAAAAACGGGTATACGCTGCTTTAGGTTGTTGGTTGTTAAACGTGCCACTGGGTAGGAGTTTTTGTTCCAGCTAACACCGGCATCAATAAAAAGAGCCAGCTCGCTAAACAAGAAGCCAGATGAGAACCAGGCTATTTCTCGAGGGCCGGTAAAGGGTATGCGCCACTCAATGTTGGAGACCAACAGTCGCGTACCTATAAGTTGGTTCATACTGATGGTGTTGGCATTAACCGATTCATCGCCATAGAAGTTACCCATGTCATAGCCCCTGACAAACCAGGGAGAGCCCAAAAAGAGCTCTGTCATACGTTTGCTGTCAGAGTCTTTGCCATAGCGCCCATAATGATAAAGGCGAAAGGCAAGGCTATATGGCTTGATAAACACATAGCGCCTGAAGTCGACCAATAAGGTTTGCATTTGCATCTTGTGCAGGTAGTGCTCCATTTGTATTCTCAGGCGTTTTCCTTCAACCGGGGAGGCCAGACCCATTTTAGCATTATCAATTACAAAAGCAGCATCCAGTATGGCCGTTCCAAAGCCGTCTGGTGCAGGCATTTTTTCTTTTTCAGATGAGTAGATTTGTGAGAAGGAATTGATGTTTTTAATCTTCTCAATTCTGTAATTATAAAATGCGTAGGAAGCACCTAGTTCAAAGCGCCTCGTTTTGTTGATAGGAATAAAAGTGAATACTGATAGTTTATCTTCAAAAGTGCGTCTGTAGAGGTAATTGAGTGAACGAGAAGTGCTGCCATCGGCCAATGAATCAATTTGGTATTGATAAGTGCCAGTACGATAGGGAATGTGTGAGAGAGCCACACCAACTTTAACCCGTTTTCGTTGATTGATAAAGGCTATCTGTCCTCCAAAATCGTAAATTTCGCCATTAATACTAAGTGCTGTATAAAGCATGTTTTTACCCAGTATATCACTAAACATGGCTTCAATACTTCCGGCCATGCCTGTGCCGAAACGACCTGTCATCACCCCAGCCGAGGCATTACCAATGTAATCAAGCTTAAAATTTTTTCTGATTTTATCTGTGAAAAAGCTATCAGCCTGCAAGGAGTATGGCTGACGGTTGAAGTAAAGGTTGGTTTCGACTTGCGAGGGAATGCTTGAATAGGGAACGATACGTGAAGCACTTTGGTCATGTTCATCGATTGAGAGGGGAAGCGCATTTTGTTTTATCTTATCTAGTGAGGTGCGGTAGATGGTATATTCGCCATCCCAAAGCATCGTATAAAGGAGTGTATCACCCGATGTGCTTAAGGCTGGTGAATAATCTGTCATGCCAGTAATGCCGGTGGGGTATTGGGTTATTTGTTCGTACGAACCATCTCTTGTGTTTAAAAGGTACAAATTGCGTCGTCCATCCCAGTTTGAAAGGAATAGGACTTCATCATTATGTTGGGTAGATGTAGGGTTCAGGTTTTTAGCCCCGTTAAATGTTGGGTAATAATGGTGTTCGTTGCCATCGAGAGAGATGCGTGCAATATTCAGACAGTTTTTATAATCTGCTTTTTTTGACAGGTTCTTATCGCTCACATAGTAGATGTATTGACCATCGTTGGTCCAGGTGGGTTGAATACACGAATGTTGATTGTTTGTTATGTTTTTTACTGAATCATCATCCAGGTTATATACGATGATATCTGATGTGCCTTCTTTTAGTGCAGAGAAGGCGATGGAGTTGGAAACAGGACTCCAGGCTGGCCAGCATATTTCGTCATATTCGTCAAGAATTATTTCCTGCACTGTTTGCTTCTTTTTGACATCAAAAACCTGGCAGGTGGCCTGTCCTTGTTTAAAGGCGATAAAGGCAAAAAAGCGACTGTTAGCTGACCAGGTTCCGGCTGTTTCTAAATAGTTGAGTGCATCTATTTCATCGTGGCTGGTGGCTGTATATAGGCGAGAAACCAGCTCGCCTGTTTTTCCGTCGGCTAAAAATAAATCAATGTCGTATAAATCTCGTTCCGAAAGGTAAACCAGGTATTTGCCATTGGGGCTAAGTGAAGGATTTAGATTGTAGCGGCCACTGTTTTTCTTCGAAATGATGCGATCGCCAATAATCGAAAAGGAGGAGTCGATGGCTGAAGTTAGCAGATGCTCCCGCAATGTTTTTTGCCAAATCACCGATAATGAATCGTCAGATAGCATCAGTACGTCACCAATGGCTTGCTCATAGCCATCATGAGCCGCAGCTTTAAATAACCGGGGTATATATTGCTCGCCATATTGATAGGCGATAAAGGCCCAAAATGCATGACCGTAGCGGTAAGGCGAATAGCGATAGCTCCGTGTCATTTCTTCCAGTGTTGGGAAGTTATTGTTTATTAACGCATCGCGCATCCATAGTGCTGTGTGGCTATTGGCGCTTCCCAATGAGAGGTATTCGGCCATGCCTTCTATCATCCATAAAGGCACATTGTTAATGGCCATCAGGTTAATCTCCTCATCGTGGGTGAGCATATGGTATTGAAAAGCATGAACCAGTTCATGTCCCAATACATGGTCGGTCTGTTGGTGGGTATAACTAACCGGCATCACCACCCGACGTTTCATGCCCTCGGTAACCCCACCGGTACCCACATCAATACGACTGCTTACAGCTGTTGTTTGTTGAAAATCGGCATGATTAGAGTAAAAAATTATTGGATTCTTAATATAAAAGGTATCTAATAAAACCTGTTGATGATAATAATACCATTTTTCGGCCTGATGTGCTAATAGCTTTATCTGTTCTTGATTGCTGAAATAATGGTAGAGCTCAAAGTTTGGTGTTTTATAGAGTTGAAAATCAAAGTTATCGTAAGAAGGTTTGTTTTGGCCAAAGTACTGCGCATGAAGTGATAAAACACTCCATCCAATCAATAACGATATGGTGAATATGACGCGCATAAAGATGGTGACTTTGCAGGTGCATTGACAATACGTAAATCAACTAATGATAGTTATAATTTAATGAATAATAGGCGAGATGGGAAGAGCTGTTTTTGATTAATCACTCTTTTTACGTAGTAAACGTAAGCTGCCAAAGCCTGCAATAATAGACATATAAAAACCAAAGTCGTACCACCAGCCTGTGTTAAACGATTCGTAAATGGTAATATCTTTATTAAAAAGGCCCAATATTAGCGAAAGTGGTGCAATCCATCCATGCCAGATGCCTGTGAAGAAGCCAGCCGGTTTTATAGGTGTATAGTTGCCACCGCCAGGTAGGCAGGATGAAGTTATCAAAGCAAGGATTAATAGTGTGAAAATAATATAAGCGTTTCGATTTTTTTTCATTGTTAAACGTATTAATGTGTATGAGTCTAAATTACAGAAGTCTAGTCAATATTACAATTCCTTTATTTAGATAAATACCTCTGAAAAGCCTTAAAATATTGGATGTTCTATTTGATAATATGAAATTGTTAACTATTTTTGCATCCGCTGAAAAGGTTACAGACCTGATAAGCCGGGCCTATAGCTCAGTTGGTTAGAGCACCTGACTCATAATCAGGGGGTCCCTGGTTCAAGCCCAGGTGGGCCCACAGAAAATCAAGCAGTTACGAATTGTCGTAACTGCTTTTTCTTTTTGATACATACGAGATACATACAAATATGCTCAAAAAGGGAAAATAAAAACAATAAAAAAACCGCCTTAAAAAAGCGGTTTCTAATTAATCTCACGATGTTTTCAGTTTAGGCTACTGTAACTGAACCTAAATACTTGCTGTTAGCAACAGAAAGCCCATCTTCGCTTATAAATGCAATAAAGCACTCAACAGAGTCACCTGAGAAATCATTAGGCACTGTTAAAGATTGTGCTCTTGTGCTTCTGGAAACACCTTCCGTAATGAAAATAGCTTCACGTTTAGCGCTATTTAAAGCTAAAATCATTGCCTTATCGGTTGTACTTGCATTACTGTCTGCAGAATTATCCTCCCAAGCAAAATCAATAGCTCCTGCGGTAGATGAAGTTATTGTTCCATTCAGTACGCCAGCTAAAGAACCTCTACTGATTAAGGCATTTTCATAATGAATAGTGAAGTTCGGATAAGACCCGGTTACACCATTCTTAAGCACATATGACATTGCACTATTAAACTCTGTCATTTTAATAGCGTAGTTTTTATAGCCGACTTTTACAAAATCTTTTAAAGGCTGTAAGAACTCCAATACCGTTGAGAATTTTGTTCTCTGGTCAACTTGACCTTCTGTTTTTGGATTTGCCACATTTGCAGGCTTTACACGCATGTAGTCAATCCCTTTCCAGTTACCACCGATAACGTTTCCAACCTTACCGCTGAACCCTCCTAAGATACCCTGATTAATTTTACCCATTTTCCCAATATTTAGTGAAACATACAAATCTTAAGCTTGGACTTGGTACGGAGTTGATACCTCTGAAACCTTGTCATTGCTTCAAGTTATTGGAATTGTTGGACAGTGAATGTGTTATGGATTTCAGTACATCGTCTTGCTTTACTTTGCTATGTTCGGCTATCTTTTCAGGTTAGTATTAGGACCTGGGATGGCTTAATTGATTGCTTAGGCAACTTTTAAGAGCAGGGGATGAAACAGACAAAAGGAAACGGAATAAATAGCGAAGCGGCTTTATGCCGTAGTCTTTTGGATGATTTCAGACCCGTAGCTTAGCTTTGCATAAGCGTTCAATTAATGCGGTTGGTTATACAGGAATCAAAGTCTGATGTCAGGCAGTTGGTGCGAATGGAAAGGTAAAGGTGGGGATTGAAGGAATGTAGTTCCTGTGAGAACAGGGACGAAATGAGTGAATGAGCCACTTTTGCGTGCGATGCTGAAGCTTATGAATGAAACGAATGCAGGAATGACGAGTGCCGAGGAATGTATAAATGAGAGCAATGAATGTGCTGCAAGCATATGGACTGAGAAGTGGATATTTAACAATCGCTATAAATCATTATCTACTACGCTACGAGACTGGAAAAACAGCCTTGAGCTAAACGGCTGGGCGATGGCTGCAATTAATGAAGCGGAGCGAAATGGGTTGCAGACAACGACCAAGCATCGCGAGCCGCCTGCGAGTGGAGCAAGGGTGATGGAAAGGGATGGTTTAAGCTAGCGATAACCCTTTACAGCATATGTGTGGAGTGAAACGGAACACACAAGGCTACCGCTTTAATAGCTAGAGCGAAGCGGAGGCAAATAAAACCTAATAGCCGCAGCCCGCAGCGACCAGCAGGCGAGCCAAACACTGGCAGCCGATGGACTACAAGCTACTGAACGAAATGAGCCGAAACGTAGCGAAGTAGTTGAGGTACGAAGCTCTGAGCAACGTGAAGGTGAAATGTAGTGAAGTGGCTTGGAGGACAAGAAAGGCTGACGTGAGGACATTGACTGAGCTGCAAGAGCTATGACAGCCTGAGCGATAGCGAACCTGTAGGGCATTTAGTTCTATTTAATACCTTTAAAGTTTATTCTAATTAAATAGTGCTGAATGGGCTGGCATTGAACTTGCCGAAGGAAAATGAACGAACACCGCTTTTCCTATCTAAAAACCAAAAACTTATAATTAGATAAGACGATTAGTGGTCGTATATGTCACCAAATTTCGTTTCTATGAAGAATATCCTAAATACTTGCTGGATAACAATACCAACAAATGGTAAATTATTACCTGTAGCTCTAAAAACATGAAGGTGCTTTACCTCAGGCGTAACGCAATTAGGTAGTTTTGGATGAATCTCACTTATAGGTATTTTTTCCATGCCAAAGCCATGACGCTGGGACTTGCGAATTTCTTTCCAGCCTAACTCAGATAATTTTTTTAAGCGTAGTAAGAATTCAATGAAAAAGTCAGAGTCTTTACAATCTTTAATAGACGTTTCACTTAAATGTTTGAAACAAAACATCGGATAATCCTCTTCAAACAACTTGTTAGTGTTGATAGAAGTTTCTGATTCAATTGGCTTAATTACAGGTTTACGAAGGTGTTTCTTTTGTTGTTTACTCATTGTAAACGCGTTTTGAAAAACGCATGCATTGTTTCTTTTGGAATAATGCTACCAACCCCAGTGTCAACAGATTGCCATGGTGATTCGGAATGAGTGCGATTCATTAAACCTATAGCAGAAAATTCACTATAAACCCTATAAACTTCGTTAAAAAGAGCCTCTTCTTCTGGGGAAAGTGTGATTACATCACCTGTATATTCAATCCCTGCATTTCCATTAATTTTGAAGTTATCATAAACGGAAGGAACAACGGGACCATACATCCAAGCTTCAATCTCTTCGTCAAAAAGAGGGGTATCAAAATATGCTAGATGAAAACCCTGCATATAATAGAGCATCTTTTGTAATTTCATATTACAAACTAGTCCATCAAACTCAGAGTCAGTTGCTCTTGCAAGAATCTTATTTGCGATATCGATTACATTATATGCCATAATTCCACTGTATTAATTGCGCAAAAGTATAAAATTAAACCAGTTTACAAGTATAATGTTTAGAATATAGCTATTAAAGACCTTAATTTAAACACAATAAAAACTATTAGCAAGAATTAATTACACTTAACTGCTTCTTTGTTATAACCGTAGTTGCTTCTTGGTTTTTTGAAGCTCCAGTTAATGGTGTCGGGGAATGATTCGATTTTGTTTTCGATGGCGTCGGGTAGTTCGTGGAAAAAGTCTATGCCGGTCATGCTTTCGATGCTGTCAACTGACACCACATAGGATTTTAATGGTAAAGGACATTTTTCATTTGGCATTAGAAATGCAATGCATTTTGTTGATTCTGCATCATGCTCCAGGATTACTTTATAGTAATAGTTAGGTACGCTGACTTTGTTATCGATGCCGATGGTTTTAATGATGTCTTTTAATACAGGACCACAAACAACATATAGCGTGCCGTTACGTTCGACCATGCTTCTTTCCAGTGCTTCGAGATGTGCCCATCTGATGCGGTTTAAGTCTTTGTGCTGTGGTGACATATTGGACATGAAGAATGTTTCGTCCATTGATTCGCAGCTAAACTGCATGTTACGTGAACAAAGCATGTGACCTGCATCGTATAGCGGAGCAGACTTATAATCACCGTATGTTGGGGTGTTAGTTTTTACTGATGGGTCAACTCTAAAATTATCTTTACGCTCTACGACTTTGTGCAACATTTCAGGTTTTAATTCATAAGCTACCCAATATGGCTGTTCGTGTTGTTCTGAATAAGAAAGTGTGTAGTAGGTATGCTTAATTAATGTATCGCCTTTCACCAAAGGGAGATAATTAAATTCCTGAGCAGAAGCAAAGGTTGTAATTAAAAATAAAACAGGGATTAAATACTTGTGCATGGCTTTGGGTTTATTTGAGTTATTTATTTTCCTCTGATTCCGTTAATGAAGGTTTCGACGTAGGACATTATTTTACCTGTAAGGCGTTCGGCTACTGCACCACGTTCTTTGAGTGAAGGGCGTTTGTTGAGCATACCGATAATGTCATCGCGCATTGGTTTTTTCTCGGTGAAGAGGTAATGGCCAATTACTTTTTCGAGTTTTGAGGCATCCAGATTTTCTTCTTCGCTAAGTTGCTTGATTGCCAACATACGTTCTTCATCGAGGAAGCTGTAGAACTCATCGGGTATATCATCTGAATCTTCAACTTGTGGCAGGTTCTCATTAATAAATTTCTCTATTAATTCTCGTTTGCTGCGTAGTTGGGTGTCACCTGATATGATTTCAAGAATTGTTTTGCGCTGCTTGTCTTGTTCTTCTTCGGTGGCATCCTTTAACTTGGAGAGTAGCTTTAGGATGTAGGTAACATTAATTTCGTCGCGATGGATGAGTTCCAACTCAAAATCGACATCGTTAAGGATGGATACTTTTTCTTTTTGAGACTGTCCTTTTGCTTTGTCGTATAAATCGAGGTACTTGCTTTTATAATCTTCAAAGGACTGCTCTTCCATTGATAAATCCTCGAATGAAAACTCGGTAAATGTATTGAGTACATTTTTAAGCCTCATTAACTCACGGAATGCCCGGATGAATTCCAGTTCTTTTTCTTCATCCTGTAAATCGTTAACGCTGTTTACCGTTGGTGTAATTTGCAGCATGGCAATAAATGCCTGATTGAATAAACCAACATATTCATCATAGGGTTGCATGATGATTTCATCCTTGGCGTTGATGTTAGAAAACAATGAGATTGCCTGGTCTGTCGCATCCTTTAGGTTTCGGAAACAGACAATGTTGCCTTGTGATTTAAGTTCATCGAGTATGCGGTTTGTTCTGGAATAGGCTTGTATTAAACCATGGTATTTCAGGTTTTTGTCAACGTAAAGGGTGTTTAAGGTTTTGCTATCGAAACCTGTCAAGAACATATTGACTACCAACAATACATCAACTTGCTTGTGCTTTACTCTTTTGGCAATATCATTGTAGTAGTTGTAAAAACTTTGACTGTCTTTTGTGGTGTAGTTGGTTTTAAATTCTTTGTTGTAATGACCGATAAAAGTTTCAAGCTGGTCGCGCGAATGCTGAGTATTGTACGTTGCAATCGGCTCCGCTGCCATGTTCATATCATCCTCGAAATCGGCTGTGGTGAAACCTACTGCATCTTTATCTTCCTCGTTGGTATTGTAGGAAAAGATGGTAGCCACCTTTAAGTTGTGTAAACCTTCCTCTTTCTTTTGGTGGAAGAGCTTGTAATATTCAATTAATGTATCGACGCTTGAAACGGCAAAAATGGACGTAAATTCTTTGTTGTGGGTTTTACGTGCATGATTGGCAATGATGTATTCTGTGACGTTATTTAAGCGCTCAGGTGCATTCATTACCTCGGCTTCGTCAATTGCTTCCACCTCAATATCCAGAATGTTGTCCTTCTTTTTAAAGGTGCTAATGTACTCCACCGAGAACTTCAATACATTTTCATCACGGATGGCATCGGTAATGACATATTTATGCAGGCAATCGCCAAATAGCATTGAAGTGGTGCGCTTGCCAAACTGGTTGGTGCCTGCGTTATCTTCAAATATTGGCGTACCTGTAAAGCCAAACATCTGGCAGTTGGTAAAGAAGTTCTTTATATCGTTGTGGGTTTTACCAAACTGGCTGCGGTGACACTCATCAAAGATGAATACAATGCGCTCTTTTTGTAAGGCTTCCATCTTACCTAAATATCGCGCCTTTGTAATGGCATTATTCAGCTTTTGTATGGTGGTAACAATGAGTTTATTGTCGCCTGATAGTTGCTTTACTAATGTTTGTGTGTTATTGGTGCCATCGATACTGCCCTTGTTGAAGCTGTTGAACTCCTTGGTTGTTTGGTAATCGAGGTCTTTACGGTCAACTACAAATACAACTTTATATACCTTCGGGTAATTGGTTAATATCTGAGCCGTTTTAAACGATGTGAGTGTTTTACCTGAACCTGTTGTGTGCCATATATAACCGTACTTCTTAGTTGTTTGAACCCGCTCAATAATTGACTCCACCGCATAAAACTGGTAGGGACGCAAGACCATTAATATTTTTTGCGACTCATTTAGTACAATGTACTTGGTTATCATTTTGGCTACGTGGCAGGGTTCCAGAAATACATCGGTAAAACTTGACAGCTGCGTAACCAACTTATTGTTCTCATCGCTCCAATAAAATGTTTGCTTAAAGGTGCGTGCCTTTACTGAATTGTTGGTGTAGTATTTTGTATTTACTCCGTTGCTGATAACAAATAGCTGAATGAACTGAAACAGACCTTGCCCAGCCCAATAGGAATGACGCTCGTAACGATTGGTTTGATTAAAGGCCTCTTTTAACTCTAAACCTCTGCGCTTTAATTCAATTTGAACCAAAGGCAGGCCATTAATGAGAATGGTAACATCGTAGCGGTTTTTGTACGACCCCTCCATAGTGACCTGCTGCGTGACCTGAAACTGATTTTGACACCAATGGATTTGATTGACTAACTCAACGGTTTTCGGTTCTCCGTTATCGTTGGTGTAGGGCACACGGTCGCGCAATACTTTTGAACGCTCAAAGATATTACCCTTGTTGATGTAGTTGATTATCTGCTTAAAATCGTTATCGGAGATGCTTGTTTTGTTATGTACCTCTAACTGTTTTTTGAAATTGGCCAGCAGGTCACTTTCATCGTTGATTACGACTTTTTTATAGCCTAAACCTTGTAGTTGCTCAATCAGATTATTCTCTAATACTTGTTCGGGTTGTATGGTCATTCGGGGAGGTTAAAGACTACATCTTCAGTTATAAGGTTAGTTACATTTATTAGGGGAACTAAAAATTTGTTAAAAGGAGTACCTTCTGTTTTGGTGTGCAGTACTCCTCTGGCCGTACCAACCGTTAGCATAGATAGGTGAGCCATTAAATTCTTAGGGAAAGAAATTTCTTTGCTTGCACAGCAACTCTCCCAAAACTCAGGTTGAATTGCAAAATGACAGCTTACCTGAATTTTGAGAAATACCTTCTCGTTTTGAGCAAATTTAAAAGTTGTAAAAACCCCTAATTGTTTGTGCTCAACACTCATTTTAAATTCCAAATCTGAACCGAAATTAACTTCTTCTGATTCAGTATAATTATCATCGAGAAGTGCGAAATTTTCGGTTTTAACAGCTAATAAATTAAATCCTATTTTAGTATTATCCATTATGCTGTAAGTGTTTCAAATTCGTATTTATCTTTTTCTTTATAATAATTCATTTTTACACTTTTAGCAGGAGCAGTGTAAGTTTGAGCATGTAAGGCTTGAGTACTTATTATATACGGTACAGAAGAAACAAGCTTTTCATTGGCTGTAATGGCGTTTTCTCTTTGGTGTTTTTCGACATAGGTGGCCAAAATAGCTATGTCCAGTATATCCTGCAACTTAACGATTGTTTCCAATGTAAGATTTTCCTTACCCTTTACAATTTTGGTAATCTGCTGAGGACTTACACCCATTTCCTGTGCAAGTCTTCGCTGTGTCCAGCCGGGCTCTTCTAACTTTTCAAGCACTTTCATTGCTATTGCCTGAGATTCACGAAGTCTTTTCCTATTTCTTATTCTTTCCTTGTTTTTATTTAAAGTATTTGTTTCCTCTTTAGAAACAAGGTTTAAGAATTTTTCTTTGTTCGTTTTCATTCTAATTCAGTTAGAAATTCAAAAAAAGAATCACTGTCAATCACATCATTCTCATTCAAGAATGCTTGTGCGCTATAGATTTTTACTTTTTCGTTTTTAGTGTCGGGATGGTCGTCCATCTTTAAACTCATTTTTATGGCACCGCCCGTAATAACAAACAAGTTTTCGTCAATTTTGATTGCATATAAGCGTAAACCATCGTATTTAGAGGTTTTACCCTTTTTGAGTGCCAATATTTTAAAGCCAGTTTCATAATCATCTAAAGCTTGAAAGTAATGGTCTAAAGGCTTACCTGATTCGGATAAATCTTCCAATAAATCCTGTATAAGTTCAGCATCTTCTAAACGGCGGTTTACGAATCGCTTAATGTCTTTTACTTTATTCTCTTTTGCATAGTTCCACAAATATTCGGTATCTGTCCACAAGTCCATTAATCTATCATACTCATTTTCCTGGTATGTGCCATCTTCATTTTGATAGACAAATGAGAATAAATGGTTTGCAAATATAGAGACTATCTTCATTATATCAACCTATAAGTTTACTTTTTGTTCATTTACACAAACATTTTTTGCAATAAGCCTTTTTTAAAGGTTACCGATTCTTCTATTTGTTGGCCTACTTTTTCAATGGATTTATCGATGGATAAAAGAAAGTTGGCTATTTTCTTTTGTTCATCTGTGGATGGGATTAATAATTTAAAGTTATTAATATCACCTTTCTGGATGTTAGGTAATCCAGAGCCAACTCGTAATCTCATTATACGATGCTCATTAAACTTTAAAGATTGATATAAGAATACATTATCAACTACATTATTTAGTTTCAATAGAGAGTAACAATGTCCACCAGACCAAAAATTTGTTTTTATAAAATTAATATATCCGCAAGAGTTACCTCCTTCACTAATCGTAATTGTATTTTCAGGAGTATTCCACTCTTCTGTATATCCTGAAGGTTCAATACCTCCGTTAATAGCAGGGAAAGAACCTCTATCAGTTAACTCTTCTTTATTCAACTGCTGACCCTTTTTAATCTCGCAAATTTCACCTAGTTTTTTCCTCTTCCAATCCGGAAAATCATTGCCGTTATCATCTTTAAAGCGGATGGTTTGGGAGAAGAGTTTTTGCATTACGCCTTTTTTGTACTGCTCTAATTCGATTTTCTTTTTTTGGAGCAGGTTAATGCGCTTATCCACTGAGGTGAGGAAGTTGGCAATTTTGGTTTGTTCATCCGTTGTAGGGAAGTAAACCTTTGTTTTTAGAATATCATCCCTAGACAGACCAGGAATCATATTCCCACTAGCCAAGGCTAAATAATGATTTTTGAAACTGAATAGTTTATGATACAGAAATCTAGAAGAAGCATCTAAAGGATTAATAGCCATTAGCTGTCTCCCCATAGTAACCTCCTTTAGTTTAAGGAACATATGAGTACCAACTCCACTTCCTTTTACTGTTATTAGAATATCTCCCTCTTTAGCAACTTTACCTTTCTTAATATTCCACTTGGTTACACAATCTTTGTTGTTTGTGAAATCAGATGGCCCCGTGAAGTATGGCAAAGAGCCATTATTTTTTTCATTAGTATATTCATCTGGGTTTAAGTGTTGGCCTGATATCAGATTAAATTTATCCTTAATGAATAGTTTACTCCATTGGTCCTTAAATTCAGGAAATCGTAATTGTGGCACATTATTTTCCATCCTCTTCAACTTTAAAAGGTGGAACAATGCCTAGTGCGTCGCAGAAACCAATAATTTCAGCGTTAACATCTTCAAGGTCATTATCTATTGCAATTAATCGATTCGAAACATCACCTAATACTATTTCTTCTTCCTCTTCGAAGGTATCGACATAGCGGGGAATATTGAGGTTGTAATCGTTATCAGCTATTTCTTCCAGAGTGGCAACGTAGCTGTATTTATCTATTGTTTCGCGCTTGCGATAGGTTTCAATGATTTTATCCACATCAGAATCGCGCAGTTCGTTTTGGTTGCCGTTTTTGATGTAATGGTTTTCGCCGCTGGCATCGATAAAAACAACGTTGTCATCAACTTCGCGACACTTTTTAAATACCAAAATACAGGTTGGTATGGATGTGCCGTAAAAGATGTTAGCTGGCAGGCCAATCACTGCATCTAAATAGTTTCGGTCTTGTATTAAGTATTTACGAATAACTCCTTCGGCAGCACCACGGAATAATACGCCATGTGGCAATACGGTTGCCATGGTTCCGTTATCGGCTAACTGGTGTATCATGTGTTGTACAAAGGCGTAATCGGCTTTTGTTTTAGGGGCTAACTTGCCATATTGGTTAAAGCGCTCGTCGGTGTTGTTTAATGGATTGGCATCGCTTTTCCAATGCGCTGAGAAAGGCGGATTAGCGACTACTGCTTCAAAACGTTTATCAAGGTGTTGCGGATTTTCCAAGGTGTCCTCCTGCTGAATATCAAACTCACGAAAGTGAACATCGTGCAGAATCATATTCATGCGTGCCAGGTTATAAGTAGTGCGGTTTAGTTCCTGACCGTAAAACTCACTAACATCGCTTACCTCGCGCGCTACACGTAACAATAAAGAACCCGAACCGCAGGTTGGGTCATATACCGATTTTAACTTGGTTTTGCCTGTGGTTACAACTTTTGCCAATATTTTACTAACCTGTTGAGGTGTGTAAAACTCACCGGCTGATTTACCTGCTCCGGCAGCGAATTTACCAATGAGGTATTCGTATGCATCGCCCAATACGTCAGAGTCTATCTCTTCGAGTTTAAAGTCGATTTTCTCTAGGTGATTGAGGATTTTTACAATGACTTCGTTACGTGCGCCTACTGTACGGCCTATTTTGGTAGACGTTAAGTCCAGGTCTTCGAACAGTGCATTGAAGTCTTCTTCCGACTCAGTACCCATTGTGCTTTGTTCAATGTGGTTCATTACGGCCTGAAGGTCTTCTATGATGTAGTTGCTTTCGCTTTCGGTGTCGGCATTGCCTTTTGCTGCCAGTTCGGAAAACAACTCTTTGGGTTGTAAAAAGTAACCTAGCTTTAAAAGCGACTCTTCTTTGATGGCTTCTAATGTTTCGGGGTCGGTTACTTTTTTATAATCGGTTACTTCTTCGCCTTCCAGTAATCCGTTGGCATAGAGGTATTGTTTTTCACTCAGGTACTTATAAAAGATAAAACCGAGAATGTAATCCCGGTAATCGTCTGCACTAATCTTCCCTCTTAATAAGTTTGCTATGCCCCAAAGCTGTGCTTCGAGTTGTTTCTTTTGGTCTTCTGACATTTTATATTTATTGTGATTGTGTTTAATTTAATAATGATTGAAGCTTTTCACGTTCAACCCAATTTATAATTTTAGATGCGGTCTGCCTCTCTAAATGGAGTAAATAATGTCCTATTTTTTCAGGGCTATAACCTAATGCGTCTGTATCCACCACTGATAATTTTTCAGCAATATGAGGTTGCATTATAGATGCTTCAGCCATTTCAAATAAAGTATTGGCTTTGAAAATACTATTTGAAAAATGAGTATTGGTACTACCCGTAATATAATTAATCAATGTTATCTTACTTGGTGAGGCAAAATATAAGGCATTGAATTTTAATTCTTTTTTATCTGGATTTAGATAGTCATTTACTTTTATCTTATAGGATGGAATAAATGATTTTAAAAAGTTATTTGCTTTTGAAGCAAAGCGTTTGACTGATTCCTTTTCTTGTTTGTTTTCGAATGCTATATCGGCTACACTTAATATATTTTGAATGAATGTTGACAGGTCAAAAACCTTAGACGGAATGTCAATAGGATTAGATGTTTTTAAATAATAATAAATGCTGCCATTGCTGGCATGCGTTTCTAAAATATTGTAAGCGTTTCTAAAGTGTTCAAGTACTTTGATAAAGCATGATTCATCACCTAATCCTTCTTCATTATAAATACCTCCACTAACCCATGCTCCATCTGAAATGATGAAGTCATTACCTTGCTTAGTAACAAATACAGAAACAAATCTATTTTGTGTTGTAGCATAAGGACAGACTATTTCTAAAGTGTCGCCACGCTGTTTATATTTCCATAAGGCATTAAACTCCCCTTTTATATTTTCAAATAGTTGTTGAAGTTTCATGGGAATGTTACATTTTGGTTTGGGTCATCATCTTTAAAGGAAAAGGCTAATTTATCTGAGGAAATTTTCACCGAGGGATAATCTTCATTATTTAGCCTTGTGTTTGACACTTGAAAGAAATGAGCAATACATAAATTAATATCTTCTAAAGCTTTACATTCCTTTTCATTAATAAGCTTATCAGTTTTAAAAGCAATCTCAACCCCATCATTGTTATACTGATGAAAATGAGGCGTTGTAATTGATTGTTCACTTAAAGGAACACCATCTATTCTATTTCTATGGGTGTCACCATCACTATCAAAGCGGAAGAATGGTTGGGGAATATATTCTTTATAACGTAGTTTAAATTGGAAGAAACGATGATTGTTATACTTAACATCCACAATTAAAACCATCTTATCAGGAATGCTTTTGTGCTTTAAAACCTCTTGTTTTGATAATGTATTCTCATTGTTCCCGGTCTCATTTATTTCAATGACTTCAGAAAATATTGATTTACGTTCTGACAGTAATGAACTGTAGAAATCATAATTCTCTTTAACCTTTTGGTTTATTTTAGAAGCCATGTGAAACGAAATGTAAGTTTGTTCGTGGTAAGGCGAATGTACAAAATATATTGTTATCATCTTTTTTGCTTCTGTTCTCAATCTTGATTTAATATTATTATCCTTTAAGATACGTTTTACTTTTACAGGTTAATTGTGCTTTAATCTGCGATTGCGTTTAGCAATAAAAAGGAAGGTGATTTTGTCGGGTAGTTGCTCAAATAGTTTACCATCTTTGAAGAAGTACTTATGTGCCTCGGGGTGGTACTTGCGTGCGTGCTTTGATTGCATAACACTGTCTTTTACTTCTTCTTTTTGTTTGCGTGTACTGATAAACTTAGCGCATTTTGCAGCAGATTTCATTTTGGATACATAGCCCGGTTTAATGTTTAGTTTCTTTGCTATGTAGTGTATGGGTAAAGAGAAGGACGGGAGGTTACCGTTCAAACTGGAACGTCCTTTTTTCATTCCGACAGCAACTGCTCTCCGTCCGTTTTCTTTGGCTAATTTAAACTCATAATGTTGTTTTTTCTTTGCAACGGTGTAAAGTGCCACGGCTTGAATAAAGCCTTTAAACTTTTTGAAATCGTAACCATCCCATAGGCCGCTGATAATGGTTGTATCATCAAGGCGGCGATGCAACACCTTAAAGCTATTAATGTGATAGCTACCTGAATTTCTATTTAATCCAATCCAACGCCATTTTAACAGGTTATTCAGCCGTTTTTTTAAGGTTAGCTTTGTTATTGCCAATTCTCTGTAAGCTTTATCTAATAACTGATTGTTGAGCTTGAAATGTCCACTACATTGCAGTTTCAGCCAGCAAAACAACTGAAGTTCATAAATGCGTTTTTTCTGTACTGCATGGCAACAGATTGAACCGGGTATACTCAGGTAGCTTGTGTTCATCGCCTGCTATAGTTATGCTTTAACAGGTTTTCGACATCTGAGGCGCGGTAATACATTTTGCCATCAATCTGTGAAAAGGGTAAGGTGCCGTTATCGCGCATGGTTTGTAGCTTGCGAGGGCTGATGTTAAGAATTGACATCACTTCCTCTTTAGTTATCCATTCCTCTTTAAGCTGTTGGCTATGTGTTTTTACAAACTTATCCAACTTGGTTTGTAAGGTTTGAATGTCGGAACGGATGGTTTTAACCAATAATAATACTTCCTGCATAATCAGCCCTCCCCGTTACCAATGGTTAAACTATTCAAGCGCTCTTCGACTGTTTGTTCTTCCTCCTGACGGTTACGCAGTAACCAGTTTTGCAGGTCTTCACGCAGGAAATAGATTTTCTTACCCTCGGGGCAAAAATGCGGAATGCGTTTTTGTGATGTTAGTTTATAGAGGTGACTTTTACTTAAATCGAGAAACGAGGCACCTTCGTTAAAGTTTAAGACTGTCTTAGTGGCTAATGCCTGTTCCGTCAGTTTTTTTTCTATGGTTTCTAAGCGTACCATAATTAATTCTTCCTGGCTCATTCTAATCTTTTTTGAAGTTAATAATGAGACTTGCGCAAGCCTTTATTTTCAAACGTTTATCCAAAAGTAGTTTGAAGCCATAAGGGCAGCAATGGAAGTATTAGATGGGTATGAGATATCTCATACATCTCATTGTTTTTGTTTAGAATTCTTTGAAGATGTTGTCAATTTTTGCCTTACCGGAAGGATTGGAAACTTTGTTTGAGTATAGATTTGACCTGCTAAGTTCATTTCCTCCATTAGTAAAAAACAGGCCTGAATGACCGATTGAAGTGGGATTTAAATTTTTAAAATAGGGTTTGAGTTTGTCAATGATATAAGCCACCCGATTGGTATAGCACCCGAAATGAATTTTAATATCCAGTTCTAAGGTGTTTTCTGCGCTTAGTACATCGTACAAATCTTGCGGTGAAGTTAAATCGGTGTTTAAAAAGTTGACATGAACCGTTAAGGCCTTAATAAGGTTCAATAATGAATTGGCAGTTGGTTTTAAGCCAAAAGTAAACTCTCTTTTCTCAGGTAGTTGTTTGGCCTGAGCCCTGGACATGCTATTTAGTATGGGTGTGAAATCAATATTTCTGAAATCATTAATGTACTGCTTTTGTGCTTCCAGACAATCCTGAAAGATTTTGGTGTATGTGTCTTCTGACTTTCTATTGATACGTCCTTCGTACCTTTTAAGTTCAATCTGGCGGATGCGTAAATCATTTAGCTTTGAACTAATGTATGCATCTTTATGGGGGATTGGACTTTTAGCCAAGTGAGCTGATAGGTTTTCAATACAGTCGAAAAATAAATCACGCATTGCTTCTTCAAGGTTGCGTTGGATGAAATCTATAGGTGTGCGATGAGATTCCAAGCTATTCGCTACTTTTTCAAACATGTTGCTAATGCGTCTGTATAAATCAACATCGAAAGGCATTGCACGAACCATCTGCATTGCCTCCATAAAGTCAAAAGAAGCTTTGCCAATCATACTAATTTGAACCTTGCCTGTAAGGTCACCCCATTCAGACCAAAAATGCTCCAAGCACTCATTAATCACCCATGCTTTGGTAAAATGCTCAATGTGTCTGTCTGGTTGGTTACTCATAAAGGCATTAGTGAAGAGAAAGTATTTCACTACAGACTCATTGTAAATGACCTGATAGTAGTCTTGAAATAGTCCTTCTTCATTTAATTCATGGCGCAAACCTTCTAAAATGTCATACAGGCGTTGTTTTTTATCATTAACTGATAAGCGAGAAAAACCCTTTGAAAGCGTCCTTATTTTCTTCTCGGCAAGTTGTTCCGCATTTTGGCAAGTAGAGGTGAAAATATCTTCTAGATTAGGCGCTTCAATGGGTTGAAAGAAGTTGCCAGAATCAAGCGCATCATCTACCCAGAGCATTACTTTATTTATGGAATAAAACAAAGTGTAGGCCGGGGTAAATGCAGCCGTAGGGTTTTGTTCCATAATGGCTTTAATCTGTTTTATGTTTGGAGGTGTTATTTGTCCCCAATAAATAATATTTTCAGAGAACTTAATGAAATTAGCCAGCGCAGAAGGCTGATTTAATTTCGAAAAGTCGCAACCTTTCATAAAAGGGAGCTTTTTTAATTGGCTGACCAGGTCTTCCGCATCTTCAAATAACTGTCCTTCAATTCTCGATTCATAGAATTGTTTCAGTTTGTTTAAATAATCCTGTGGGCGCAACTCGCTTTCCAATTCCTTTTGCAAAAGGGTGATTAGTATTTGAGACTCGTATGAAACAACATCAATAAATTTATCAACCTGCCATATCTTAATGGCGTAGTAATCCTCTTTGCTTATGTGGTATAGGTAATCGAGCTCCAAAAAATATGGGTCGTGTTTACCGTTTAGAAAATCCTGATATGTGTATGGGGGTATTTTCTTCTTAGCCTCACTTAGTAAGTCAACAACTTTAGATTTTATGATGCTGAAATAGATGCTATCCCAAAGGATTTCACTTTCGTCAATCCTTAAAATGAATGAACGTGAGGCAAAGGTCTTGAGCAGTGCATCTGTGTTGTCGTAGCCTTCCGTATAGAAAGGATTTAGGTCATCAACTTTTTCGTCCAGCCAGTTGTACTTCTCTGATAAGAATTTGTATTGCTCAAGCAGATGTTTGCCTTCTATTTCCTTAAGGTAATTTTCTTTAAAATCACGTTCCGCTTTGTCGGCAGCTTCGTTGTATATCGAATAAAACTTTTCCTCAACAACGCCTTCAATGGTACTATACTGCATAGGATTAGGTTATTGTCTTTAGGGCTAAGTTAAAAATTTAATAGCTTTTTCTGGAATGATTCTTTAAAGTCATCATCAAAACTATCTAAATAGTGTTCGGTTGTTTTTAAATCCTTGTGCCCCAGGCTTTCTTTGATAAACTCGGTGGGCGCACCGGAGCGTTTTAAAACAGTTGCAAATGAGTGGCGTGCAAAATAGGTTGTAGGCTTAAAGGGTAATCCTATATTTTTACCTATGCGGTCCATGAATTTGTTAATCGATTTTATGGCACTTTTGACTTTTGCCAGTTCCTGTTCGGGCGTATCGTCTTTACTTATTATACCAAAGATATAAGTGTCGGATTCAATAGGTTTAACACCCCATTTATCAATTATCTTTTCGATTTCAGGAAGTAAAACAACCGTAATTTCTTGTAAATCGTGCTTTGAGGTTCTCTCAGTTTTAGCCCTATAGAAGTGTATTTTATTGTTGCTGATGCTGCTGTATTTTAAACGCGCAATATCCTTCACATTTACACCATTGCATAAATAGCTAAATAACCATAAATCACGCGCCTTAGCCTCGTACTTGTTCTGTGGCTCATACTTCACAAGCTGTCCAATCTGCTCAATGGTTAAGGCTTTTTTCTTATTGTTGGAGGCTGGTATTTGATATTTTCTTTTCCCAAAAGGATATGATTCGCGGTCGAGATGACCTTCGGCAATGGCATTGTTTAATATTGTGCGTAAGCTTCTAAGGTAAATGCCGATGGTTGTGCGGGATTTTCCTTCGGCAACCATCCATTTTTCATATTCTTTCAGCCAATCTGGTGTAACATCCCAGAAGTTAAGCTTCTTTCTTCTTTTGGCTTCCTGACGCTTTTTAAGGGAGTTCAACGCACACAGATAGCTTTCTGATGTGCTTGCTCTTCCTTCTTTTAATAAGTCATCTATATAGGACTGAAAGGCTGAAAATACATCGATTGAAGAGCGTGGTGCCTGATTGAATTTCTTTTCAAATGCAGTAAAAGTAAAAGGGTGGATTTCTTTTACTACTGCCCGGGCCTTAAGCTCAACCTCGTTGAAATATAGCAGATGGTCTTTATAGGTTTTGCGTGGTTTTTCTGAATGTACCTTTTCCCATTCGTCAACTGTTAAGAACACATTAATAGGATAATATTTTTGAATCCGGTTGTGTGTAACCCTCAGTTTAACTGCATAGGTCTTGTCTTTTTTCTGTATTCTTTTGTCTAAAATTACAGATGTTGTTACGCCGTTCATAGTGTATGTGTCTGTAAATGGGTATGATATAAATTTTAATTCTACATACAAGATACATACAAATGCATACAAAAACAACAAATAAGAGTTAAAAAGAATAATAAATAACTATATAAAGTACAGATATACAGGCTATAAGAAAACTTTAGAAAGAAAGAGAAGGTAAATAGAAATGACTCATAATCAGGGGGTCCCTGGTTCAAGCCCAGGTGGGCCCACCCCTTAAAAGAAAGCCACTTACATCTTTTTGTAAGTGGCTTTTGTTTTGTTTCGCAAATGTAATTTGCATGCAACTGTCAATTTAGGACTAATAGATTTATCGTAGAAGAAATAGCATCAAAATTGAATATCTCAGTGAATACGGTCAAAACCCAAAAGTTAAGGGCGAAGGAGATGTTGAGAACCTGCATGGCAGATGACTATTTAGCTTTAAGTTTGCTGATTACATTTTATCTATCTAATTCCTAAAGCGTTTTTAGCAATCACTTTACATGTGAATAAGAAGATTTACCTCTGGCTTTGTCAAGGTCTATACTTACAGAGTACCTTTGATTGGGTAAACTCAAAGTAAAGTCATAGTTAACTCATACTAAACTCATATTAAATTCGATCTTTATTGAGTTTAATATGACTGATATATGTATTAAGTATAGCTTTATGGTATCTTAGTTATTAGCGCGGTGTGTTGATTGTTGTAAGGCGGGTGTGTTGAGGGAAGTTTATCCATAGATCCAGAATTTATTTCTGATCTGCATTTTAGGTGCGCCCCGTTTTGTTATGTTATTGTACAAAAAAAAGCCTCAGCTATTTCTAACTGAGGCTTTTGGGTGGAAGACCGGTTTCGAACCGGCGACCTCTGGAACCACAATCCAGCGCTCTAACCAGCTGAGCTACAACCACCATTTTTGTTTTTGCGATTGCAAAGATAGTATTTGTGTTTTAATATTTGCAAGAACCAACTAAAAAAATCAAAAAAAACTTTTCCTTTGTATCTGTTTATTTATGGTAGATATGAGGTTTTTTGTTGAAAATCAGAAGATAGAAAAAGAAATGAGTTGGGTGCAGGCTCAGCTAAGATTACACATGAATGGTGCTACTACTGAACAAATGGAAAGGAGTGGCATAGATTACAGGATTAATTACGGGGTTGGTATACCACATTTAAAACAATTAGCCAAACGCATACCTGTCAGTTTTGAAGTGGCCGAGCGCATGTGGTTCTCTGAAGTGCGGGAAATGATGTTACTGGCTGCTTTAATTGTCCCGACAGAGAATATGACTCTGGATTTTTGCAGAGATTGGGCGAAGCAAATTAATAACAAAGATTTGGTAGAGCGGACATCCATGTTTTTATGGACGCGAGTTCATAATATTGAGAACATTATTTTAGAATGGTTGGCCGGAGAGAATAAGCATTTGTTAGCTACAGCTTTCTATACGGTGGGGCGCTTATTGCAGACACGAGCCGATGTTAAAAGTATTAATGTGTCTGAATTAGTAAATGCTTTGAGAAGTAGTGAAGACTTATTTATTATGAAGGCGTTATCGTTTGCTTTGCGTATGAAATTACGTCATTGTCCTCAAGAGAAGGAAGAAATAAAAGCGTTTGCTCAATCCTTAAATAGTTCAGGTGAAATGAACAAGCAAATGTTGGCTGAGGAGCTGTTTAATGAGCTTGATTTTATGGCTAATAGTTAGCATTTGGGTTTCGTTTGAAGGGGTGTTATTTGGTGAAAAATCATGTTTTTATTCATGGTATAATATATATATTTGTGAAGTTACGAGTGTTTCGTGTTCTTTAACGTTCTGTTGGAGAGAATAGTAATTTAAATAGAGGTTTTCATGAGTACATTGGAGAAGCATTTTGAGAAGTATAGAAAAAATACCATTGGGTGGGATGCGACCATCCAAACACCGTATGGTGAAAAACCTTTGATTTATGCTGATTGGATTGCCAGTGGTCGATTATACGAACCTATTGAAGAGCTGATGAAGGATAAGATTGGTCCGATGGTGGCCAATACGCATTCCGAGTCGAGTGACACGGGTATGATTATGACCAATATTTATAAGCACTCGCACCAGATTATCAAACGCCATGTTAATGCGGGGATAGATGATTTAATTATCACGGCCGGCTTTGGAATGACCAATGTGATTAATAAACTACAACGTATCTTGGGTATGCGTGTGCCTGAGCAAGCTCAGCGTTTTTGTTCTATTCCGGTTGATCAACGCCCTGTTGTGTTTCTCACGCATCTGGAGCACCACTCTAATCATACCTCATGGTTAGAAACCAATGCCGACGTGGTGGTCATTGAGCCCGATGATCAGTTGTTGGTTAATCCTGATGCTTTGAGGCGGGAAGTAGAAAAATATAAAAACAGAACGCTTAAAATTGGTTCGTTTAGTGCTTGCTCCAATGTTACGGGGGTTCGAACGCCATACCACCAGCTGGCACGTATTATGCACGAAAATGGAGGGTTTTGTTTTGTTGATTTTGCAGCTTCTGCTCCATACGATACAATTAATATGCATCCGGGCGATCCTTTGGAAAGCCTTGATGCCATCTTTTTCTCGCCACACAAATTCTTAGGTGGACCGGGAAGCTCAGGTGTTATGGTGTTTAACCGGGCTTTGTACCACAATTCGTCACCTGATAATTCAGGAGGTGGTACGGTTGACTGGACCAACCGCTGGGGTAAATACCGCTATATTGATGATATTGAAGCACGCGAAGATGGTGGTACACCAGGGTTTTTGCAGTCAATAAAAGCTGCCATGGTGATTAAGCTAAAAGAAGAAATGGGTATAGATAATATCCATGCTCGCGAGAATGAGATTATTGCAAAAATATTCAAAGAATTCCGACAAATACCGGGTATGAATATTTTGGCCGATAATGTAGAGCAGCGACTGGGAGCTATCTCTTTTTATATCGATAATTTGCATTTCAACCTGGCCGTTCGTTTGTTGAATGACCATTATGGTATTCAGGTACGTGGTGGTTGCTCTTGTGCTGGTACCTATGGACATTATTTGTTACACGTAGATTATTACACATCCAATAAGATTACCAGTAAGATTAATAAAGGTGATTTATCCGAAAAACCCGGTTGGATTCGTATGTCTATCCACCCAACTATGACAGGTGAGGAGGTGGACTACTTAATCAAATCGGTAAGAGAAGTGGCCGAAAAATGGCGTGTTATGGAGGGCGACTACAATTATGTACCTGCACACAATGAATATTTTCATAAAGCGGTGCCACATAAAAAGCCTGAAGACTACGACACTTGGTTCTCGTTTTAGAAAGAGGTTTTAAAAAGTATTAGAAGAGCGAATCGTTATGGTTCGCTCTTTTTTGTTTTGTACTAATTACTGTTGACCTTTTTGTTAAAAAGGGTGAACTTTATTTTGACTAAATAATAATCTCGCTTGATAATCTTATTCAGATAACGTTTCTGTTATGGGCTGTATCACAGCTGAAATCAAATAAATGATATGCCTCATCAAAAGAGTGCTTAATTAAATGATATTTTATGTATATTGACAGCTAGTACTTACCAACAGTTATTAAAACTGAGGGTGAACCTTAAACAAACCTAAACAATGAATTTGACAAGAATAATACCTTTATTATTGTTCCTGCTCTTATCAGGGGCTTCGTATGCGCAGTCTGCAGATTTTACCACCGATTTATTAAACAATGAAAGTTGTGGTTCGAAAACAGTCACTTTTTCAATTACTAATCCCGTAAATGGTTCAAGCTATGAGTGGAACTTTGGAAACGGAGAACCGGTAGTTACCGGCACTATTAGTGATACCAACGATGGAACAGCCTCAACTACGTATATTGATGCCGGCATCTACAGTGCACAATTAACCATTAATGGTGATGATTCAAAGGTGGCTGCAATTACCATCCATGCTTTACCAGAGCCTAATTTTGAAGTGATAGATGGAACGGGTTGTTTTGAGCGATCCAAGGATGTTAGCTTTCATTATACTGGTGTTGTGCCCGAGTATGGCGCGAGTATTTCCACCTGGGAATGGAATTTTGGCGATGGTAAAGAAGACGTCACCCTAACAGGTTCCGGAAGCACCACCTATACGTATACCGATTATGGAACCTATAATGTTTTGGTAGATGTAACGGATGATAACGGCTGTACCGCCTCTTATTTTGAGCCAAGTGCAGTGGTTCTGTACTCTACTCCGGAGGCTGATTTTGATATTGACTACGATGCCACCTGTAATTTCCCTTTAGATATAGAACTAACAGATCAATCAACAGATGGACAAAACAGCATTGACCGATATAACTGGTCGATAGATAAACAAGGTGGGAGTAATATTGATATGAGTTCGGAGCAAAGCCCAACTTTCACTATTGCTTCAGGGGGTACCTACGAAATTACACTAACTGTAACTACGGCCCCTGGCGGTTGTTTGGATCAAATGACACAAGTGATTTCGTTTGAGGATAATACGGTTGACTTTCTGCCCAACACACCTCAGGAAGTATGCCAGGGCGAAGAGATAACTTTTACAGATGCTTCTGTAGATGGTAATGGCGGTGAAGTAGTTAGTTATTTATGGGATTTTGGAGATGGTACTACCAGTGATAAGCAAAACCCTAAACACGCTTATAACGATCATAGTGGCAGTCCTTATACCGTTACCTTATTTGTGACTTTTAGTAATGGTTGTCAGTCGAGTAAAGTCATGAGTGATTTTATAACGGTGAATGAAGGTTCGGCACCTGAAATTACTGTTGACATCAATCAAAGCTGTCAGGATTACACAGCCACTTTTACCGCCACAGAAGGGTCTGTGCTTTATGAGTGGGATTTGGATTACGATGGTGAGACGCCCAACTATACGGTTTCAGGTACTGAGAATATTGTTAGTCACACTTATACAGGGGCACGCGACTCCATTGTTGTTTATCTTCAGGCAACAACAGAGGCGGGATGTGTTTTGCATTCTACTTATGAGTACATCGATATTATTTATCCGCATGCCGAGTTTACAGTTTCAACCGGCGTGGAAGGCTGTTTTGCTGCTACAGCTCAGTTTGATGCCAGCGCTTCTTCTAACTATTTGCCCGATGGGTCGAATGACATCATTAATTATAGTTGGGATTTTGAAAACGATGGAGTGATCGATTTTGAATCTACAGAACCGTTAGCCTCGCATGAATACAGTGATGAAGGTCGGTACAGTGTAAAACTTACCATTGAAACAGCAACAGGATGTATCAAAGATACCATTATTTCAGCTGCTGTTCAGCGGGGCTATCCACCAACAGCCTCTTTCACGATTGATCAGAGTGATGTATGTCGCCGTTCGCCTGTGCAATTTGTTAATACATCAATTCCAAGTGAAACAGGCACGGCTCCTATTGATAGCTTAATCTGGGATTTTGGAGATGGTACTGGCTTATCGGGCAACCCGATTCTTAATCCAATGTTAAATAATCCCTCACACGAATATCTGGATGATACAGAAGATACAGGAACACCTTATACGGTAACACTACGTGTATATAGTAATGGGTGCGAATCTAATATTTTTGAGGAACAACTAGAAATTGGTTATCCGGTGGCGCGCTTTGAGTTGCCAGAGGAATCTGATTGTGGTTTGGCTGATGAAGTGACTTTTACTGCCAATGATGCGTCCAACCCGGGGCGCTTGAGTGAAGGTGTTGACGAATATCGCTGGGAGTTTGGTGATGGCAGGTACTATCCCGGTCCTAGTAGTTCAGAATGGGCAACAGGCAGCGATCCAACACGAACACATCGATACCTTGACCTGGGTGTTTTTACAGCAACTTTATATGTGCGTAATAATACAACTGGTTGCATCGATGTGATGTCACAAACATTGCAAGTAGCAAGAGGTAAAGTTGATTTTGAAGCCGATAAGACATTGATTTGTCATAGCGCTCTTGTTGATAGGGTAACATTTACAAACACATCTCTTTCAACAGCACCAGATTTAGTTTACACCTGGGATTTTGGAGAAGGGGCTGAGCCGGCTACTTACGAAGGGCCTAATCCGCCTGCGGTATTGTATTCAACGGTGGGCTTAAAAACTGTTACTCTTTCTATGGATGAAGGTTTTGGCTGTTTTAAGCAGGTTGTCAAAGAAGATTATATTGATGTGCGCGGACCAGTTGCTGATTTTACCTGGTTAACAACCAATGTCAATGATACCATTCAGTGTTTAGAGCCGACACAAACCGTTACTTTTACAAGTACAACTAATTTGCATCCTAACCCCAATGAAAATGTAGGGTTTGAGTGGACCTTTGGTTTTGGAGCAGATCCATTGGAAGCTACACGAACCAGTGAAACGCCCGTTGAGGTTAATTACACAACTGCTGGCGATAAAACGGTGACGTTAAAAGTAACCGATAGTCAGGGGTGTTCCAATACATTGAGCCAGCCTGCACTAATATCAGTACCCAATCCAAAAGCCGACTTTAAGGTGGATGCACAGGAAAATTTCTGTATTGATGAGGGCATCAATTTTACGGATCAATCAAAAGATAATGACCCATTTACCATAGAAGACTGGCAATGGAGTTTTGGAGCCGATGCTACACCTGCCACTTTTAGTGGAGCAAATCCACCGGCTGTGAGCTATTCAACCACGGGAACGAAAACCATTACACTAAGCGTCACCAATAATACAGGTTGTACAAGTGTTCATACTACCGATATTTCCATTTATGAAGCCAATGCCTCGTTTACTGTTCCTTCAGAAGTGGGTTGTGCGCCTGTTGATGTTACTTTTACCGATACCTCGGTTGATGTAGTCGCTTGGTTTTGGGAATTTAATGATGGTTATGGCTCTACTTCTAACCGTCAGGATCCATCGCAGCTTTATTTATATCCCGGTGTGTATGATATTACCTTAACCACTACCAGCAAGGGAGGTTGTAAAGCAACTGTGACACAACCAGCCGCCTTAACCGTTGATGGTTCTTATTATGATGATTTTACAGCTACCACCGAACCTAACCACTGTTTGGATAGTCCGGATGATCCGATTACTACCTTTGTAGTGACAGGGCTGGTAGATACGAAATATCTGCAGCTCGATTTTGGAGATGGAAGTCCTTCCTATAAACATACTTTTGGCGGAGAATCTGAAACAACACATATCATTGAACATCAATATGATTTAGTTGGTTCTTTTCAACCTAAGCTGACCTTAGAAGATCACCGTGGTCCTGAAGCCTGTGGGCCATTCGTGTATATACCGGATATTGAACCAATTGTAATAAGCGACAAGCCGGTGCCGGCTTTTGAAGCTCAATTGGATAATAACATTGGCTGCCAGGATAGAAATATAAATTTTAAGGATAAGACCGAAGAAACAGGTGGTATTATTGATAGTCGCTTCGATATTGTAGGTTGGCTATGGGAGTTTGGCGATGCTGCCAATTCCACATCTACAGCTCAAAATCCATCCTTTACATATAATGCTCCGGGTAGTTATACGGTAACCATGACTGTTACTACCGAGATAGGTTGTCAGGCTTCAGTGAGTCAGGAGATTGTTGTAACTGACCCAATTTCTGATACAACCGAAGGAGGAGTGATAACCACTTGCGATGCTGAACCTCCGTTGCTTGATGCAGCAACCCCTACTGGCGGTTGGGAAACGGAGTATATTTATAAATGGCAGGAAAGTACAGATAAAAGCAGCTGGAGCAATGCGCCAGGTGATTATCAGCAGGAAGATTACCAGGTGGAAGCCAAGGCCAACACCACCCAACAAACTTATTATTACCGCCGCCAGATTCATTCGGGTCATTGTAGTGTGACATCGCCGTTGTTTGAAGTCACTATCGATCCTGTTACTGATGCCGGCACATTAGATGGTAATTATACCGAGTGCTATGCTGATAACAATCGTCAATTAACCTTGAATAACTATATCGGCGATATTATAGAATGGCAATCATCACTAACAACTGATTTTACAACTTACACATCCATTGCTAATACCACAGATGAATACACGCCTGTGAATATAGTTGAAACAACTTATTACCGGGTGTTGGTACAGAGTGGCGTCTGTGATCCGGAATACTCAAATGTAGTTGAGTTGATTATATTGCCTGAGATTACGGGCAATAAGATTGGTGAAGATCAGGCTATTTGTTCAGATGAATTACCGGCCTTGTTAACGGCTTCAGCGCCTGCTGGTGGTGAAGGTAATTTTACTTACCAATGGCAGAGCAGCCTGGATAATACTACATTTAATGATATCAGTGGAGCAACTGATGCTACCTATCAGCCTCCATTGTTGAATCAAACAACGTATTATCGAAGAGCCGTTACCTCTAATAGTAATTGTGAAGTCATCAGCGAAAGCCTGGAGGTGTTTGTGACAAAAGCACCGGATTTAACTTTACCAATTGATGTTGATTATACTTGTGAGGATCAGGATGCACTGATTATCATCAGGGATTCGGAAGTTGAAATGACCTACTATGTGTTGGATGTCGAGAACGGTAATGCAGTTGTGGCAACGGCCAATGGAACCGGTAACGACTTGTCTATTACCATCCCTAACAGCGTGCTGCCTGCCGGTGGCAACGATTTCTTATTTCAGGTGGGGGTTGACAATGCCGGTTTTTGCTACCGCGTATGGCCCGAAACACCTGTCGCCATTCGTATCGATAAAATGCCAGCGACCTCACTGACCGTCACCGACGCAGGTAATGTTTGTTTTGGTACGGACGGGCTGATTACCATTACAGGCAGTGAGTTGGATTATATATATACGATTGTTGATATAAACAGCAATGACGAAGTGGCAAGTGCTGTTGGTACTGGTAGCGATTTGGACATTGTTTGTCCTTCGGCCAATCTGCCTGATGCCGGTTTGTTTGAATACCGGGTTGATGTGCAAAATGGAGCGTGCTCGCACACCATGGATCAGGATGGTTCATTTGAGGTGATAGGCGTACCGGATATCACATTCACCTTGTCCGATCCTAAAATATGTGCCGAAGCTCCGGAGCCTAATACCGTCATTACGTTATCAGGTAGTGAATTAAATGTAAGTTATCAATTACGCTTGGATAGTGATAAAACCATTATTGGTTCACCGGTAGTAGGAACAGGAAGTGCTATTAACTTTACCATTACCACACCAATTACTACAAGAACCTATGATGTACTGGCACAGCCACTTGTGGCCAATGGCGATGGCAATGCGTGTGCACCTGTCGAAATAACAGATCGATCAGTTGTTAGCATTGTGCCTGTTCCAACCACTACTAATCCGGTGAGTGACCCTATTGTTTGTGCCGGTGATGATGCAACTATTGTGGTAAGCAATGCCGAGCTGGATGTCACTTACACACTTCGACAAGGGGGTGTGGATGTGCAAACGGGAACAGGAACAGGTGGTGATTTATCATTTGTTTTGTCACCAACTCCAAACACTAACACTACTTATCAGGTATTTGCCAATACTTCGTTGAATGAAATTTGTGCCGTTGTACAATTAACCGATGAAGCAGTGGTAACCATCATACAGGTACCGGCCACTGATGCTATTGTTAGTGATCCTGATGTTTGTCAGAGTGGAAGTGACTTTACTATAACAATTAACCCAACTGAGATTGGTGTATCTTATGAATTGCGCGAGCAGGGAGGTAGTTATACTGAAACACTCTCAGGTACAGGGGCAGAGCTTAATTTTATTGTGCCTGAACCATCGGCTAATGCCATTTACGAGGTATATGCCACACCTGAATTGTTAAATTCAGAAGGAGTTGCCTGTAATACTGTTAAATTGACCGATGAAGCCATTGTTACTTTTGCACCAGCACCTGATACATCTATTCCGGTGAATGGTGATATTATTTGTGAAGGTAATAGAGGGATTATCTCTATTGATGATTCTGAGCTTAACGTCAACTACCAGTTGAAAGATGATGTGGGTGTCAATATTGGCAGCGCGATTGCCGGTACGGGCGGAACGATTCAATTCCTGCCTCAATTGCCACGTATCACTACCACCTATGAAGTTACCGCGAGCAGCACCATTTTAAACTGTCCTGAGGTATTGGTTGCCAGTCCTATTATACAGGTGATACCTTCACCAAATCTAAATCTTGGTGTTGCAGCAATTCCAACAATTGTTTGTAGTGGTGAGGCTTCAACTATCACTGTTTCAGGAACTGAAAATAATGTGTTGTATCAGTTGCGTATTGACGATGTTTTAACGGGGCAGGAGTTTACCGGCAATGGAGCCGACCAGTCCTTTATCGTTACACCGCTTGACGCAACAACATATAATATTATAGCAACGCCCGTAAATGCGGATGCTTCAGGGACCAATTGTAATGCGAACCAATTAGCAGCTGAAGTAACGGTTGCAGTAGAAGGGCCTATAACCATTACGCAGCAACCACTCGATGCGCATGTGTGTAATACGCAAACGGCCTTCTTTGAAGTAATTGCTAATGCGGGTGCTGGCGGTACATTAACTTACCAGTGGCAAATGAATGGCGTTGATTTAGTGGATGATCCGGGTCTTATTTCCGGGGCAACCAGCGAAACGCTGACATTAATAGATTTAACGGCTTTTGCAGCCGCTAATCCCGCTTTTGGTTATGGAAGAGGAGTCGATGGAGCTGCCTTTACAGTCATCATCTCAACTGGGGAATGTGCCAGTGTGACCTCCGATGCTGCGCATTTGCATAGTTCAACGCCTCCTTCAGGAGATGATTTTGCGATATCAGTCGATAATTTGTGTGCCGGTAACGATGCGGTTGTGAATTATACCAGCATGCTATCTGTGAATACAGATGTTGGTTATACTGATTATAAATTTACCTATAATCTATTTGGCGATAATGCAGCAACCGGATTAACGGCTATTGCCCGCTTAAGTTCGGCAGATGGAACAGGCACCTTTACCATACCGGCAGCTCAGATACCCAATGGTGGTTCGACTGGGATAACCGTTGTGCAGATTGATTATGCTTATGGTAATAACTGTTCAACATCCGGACTGGCAGCCTCAGATGTATTTGATGTAGAGGAAGTGCCAGATGCCAGTGATTTAACAGTATCGGTTGATAATATCTGTGAAGGAAATGATGCTTCTGTGTTGGTGGAAAGCACTACTCTTTCAACCAATATTTATGATGTGACTTATGACTTATCAGGAGCCAATGCCGCCACCGGACTAATTGGAGAATTAGTGTTTGAGAGTCAGCAAGGAACGATTGAGATACCTGCCGGTAATTTAACAACAGTTGGAGTGACATCTGTTAACGTCACTTCCATTGAACGTGTGGATGGTGAAATGTGCGGAACAGTGATTGAGAAGCCTGCTGTTGACTTTACTGTGGAACCAGCGCCTGAAGTAACAGGGTTATCAGCCACAATCGATAATATTTGTGAAGGTCATTCTGCAGTGGTTGTCCTCACAAGTAATATGGATGACGGTGACTATGAAGTGGTATATAACCTGACCGGAGTCAATAATTCGAATGTAAATGTTGCTGCTTTATCTATTACAAGTGGTGATGGCTCGGGCCAATTTGAGATTCCGGCAGACCATTTGGTAGCTGTTGGCATGGAGAATCTGGAGATAACAGGGCTTGCAAGTGCAATTGGTCAGTTGTGCAGCCAAGCAGGACTTTCGGTTGAAGCATCGTTTGAAATTGAGCCGGTGCCAGTTGTTGGTGAGCTTAAGGTGTTTGTTGAAGATGAGTGTGAAACAAATGATGTAGTGGTTTACCTGACAAGTAATCTGCCAGATGGTGATTATCGTTTCTATTATCAGGTTAATGGATCTAATAATATCTATGACCAGGTGCAGGAGATTAGTTTCACAACAGGTGACGGTAATGCCCTGTTTACGATTCCGGCCAGTGTGTTGGTCAATCCGGGTATGAATACCATTACTATGCTGCGGGTTGAGGATATAAATTCATCCCAAAACTGTACGGCAATATCATTAGCCCAAACCAGCTTCTACATTGAGGCTTTACCGTTAACCAATGGTATGGCAATAGAAGCATCCAACACCTGTGTGGGGCAATCCTCAACGGTGACTATCACTAGTAATTTATTACCGGGTGTTTATCAAATCAAATATGATTTTAGCGGAGCTCGTAGTTTACGAGATCTGGCTTCATTAGTGCGGATAGACGAAGAAGGACAAGGTAGTTTTAATATTCCGGGTTATGATTTAAATGTGGCAGGCAACTATTCGGTCATTATATCTGAAGTGAAATCCACCACTGAATTGGCTTGTGGTGTTTCTGGCTTGACGATTACCGATGATTTTGAAGTGGAAGGTTTACCTAATATTACTGATTTTACCGTTGAAGTTGACAATGCCTGTTTATATGATCAGGCCGATGTCAATATTTCCAGTTCCTTAATAGATGGTGAGTATGAATTGACCTACGAGCTGTTGGGTAGTAATATGAAGCTGCCCGAAACAGAAATTGTGACAGTTACAGGTGGTGCAGCGAACTTTGTATTAGATGCTGCTGATTTGGGTAATGTGGGTGCTATTGTTGTTCATATCTTCTCCATTCGCTCATTAAATGGTGAGATGTGTGAGGTATCTGAGGATGTTTCCCTGAAAGGAGAGTTTGAAGTGACTCCACTTCCTGTGGTTGATGGCTTAAATATTTTTGCCAGCAATGCATGCGAAGGAAACGATATACTGGTTGAGGTAGTAAGTAACCTGCTGGATGATAGTTATGAGTTGCAATACCAGATAACAGGTAAGAACAATGTAGCAACGCAAATAATTACTGTTAATGTTAATTCAGGAGATGGTAATTTCAGCTTCCTAATACCGGGTTCTTTAGTGCCAAATGTGGGAAGTAGTACCCTATGGCTGACGAATGTCAAATACCTGTCGGGACAACAATGTGAAATAGCTGCTGTAGCCAAAGACAATTTTACCATTTCACGCCTGCCCAATATTACCAACCTGCAAATTTTACCTGCCAATATTTGTCAGGGGCAGGATCAGGTGGTTTCTGTAACATCAAATATTTTAAATGGTTTATATACCATCGTAATGGATATAACAGGTGCGAACCCTATTGCTCATTACGAGACAGAATTATTGTTGTCCAATGGCGATGGCTCAGGTACTTTTGTTATTCCATCGAGCCTGTTACCTAATTTTGGTAGTCATAACATTAGCGTGTTAGAGGTAATTGATGCTATTGGTGCTCAATGTGGTTCGCCGGTTATTGATGTTGAATCTGACTTTGAGATAGAACCAATACCGATTGTGGATGAGTTGCGTATTAATGTGGCGAGCACCTGTAGTGGTCGGGATGCAACCGTTGAAATTCAGAGTCAATTAAAAGACGGTAATTATTTATTTACTTATACTCTGGAAGGTGCTAATGTAACAGATGAGCCTGTTGTTGAGTTGGTTCTGGTTGGTTCCAGAGATGGAAGTGCTTCGTTTACTATTTCAAGTGATTTACTGCCTAATCCAGGTAGTACAGATATTGTACTTCATAATGTTTCTTATAAAACTGGAATAGGCTGTGGTGTGCCATTGAATATTCGGGATGATTTTAATATTGTCGAAGTCGAAGGCAGTGTAACCGGTACGTTTGAAGTTGCTAATATTTGTAAAGGAGAAGATGCTCTTGCTGAGTTAACTGCAACACTTCCGAATAGTGAATTGGTGTTCTATTATAATTTGAGTGGAGCAAATAATGCAAACGATCTTACAGCAAATGGTACAGTAGTAAATGGTATAGCAAGTTTCACTATTCCGGCTAGCCAGTTGGTTAACGGTGGCGAACAGGAAATAACAGTGACTGATATTACTATTATCCACGATGCAGGCACCTGTAACACATCTGGGTTGAATATAATGCGTGTATTCGACATTGAAGGTCCACTTGAAATCATTGAACAACCTGAACCTAACAATTTATGTTCGGGCGAGTCGGCTAGCTTTACATCCTTGGCAGACAACCTGGGAGCAGGTATAGTTGAGTTCCAGTGGATGGTATCTGAAGATAACGGAGCCTCTTACAATCCATTGAGCGATCAGGGTGTTTATTCGGGTAGTAATACCGAAACTCTGACTATCAACGATAATACCTTGTATGATGGTAACTTGTATAAGTTGCTGGCCTTTACCAGCGAGTGTGCTGCCATTGAAAGTGATACCGTTAGGTTGATAGTTTTGGAAGGTTCAATCTGCGGTGAAGGCTTGGAAAATCTGCCGGATGCCTTTACACCAAATGGTGATGGGGTCAACGATTTCTGGTACATCGAAGGTGCTGAAAACTATCCGAATAACAAGGTGCAGGTATTTAATCGATGGGGTGGGAAAATATACGAATCCCGTGGATATAATAATGCCGATATTCGATTTGATGGCAAAGGCAATCAGAGTTCATCGAAAGAAGTGGCCGATGGTACCTACTTCTACATCATTAATCTGGGTGATGGTACCGACATCCTTAAAGGTTATCTGGTTATTAATCGCTAATTATTAAGAGGAAATGAAGAAGATTATCAACATACAATTCATCTTACTGGGAATGATACTATTGTTTTGTGGTGCTGGTAAAGCCCAGCAGCAAGCAATGTTTACCCAATACATGTTTAACACCTTGGCCATCAACCCGGCCTATGCCGGTACGCATGAGACATTGAGTGCAACAGCACATTTTCGTTCGCAATGGGCCGGATTTGATGGTGCACCCAAGACACAATCGTTTAGTGCACATGGGCCATTGCGCAAAGATAATGTAGCATTAGGATTAATGATTTTGCACGATAAAGTGGGAGTAACTTCGGTGACCACTTTCTCTCCATCATATGCCTACCGCATCCACCATGGGAGTAAAGGCATCTTATCATTGGGTTTGCAGGCTAACCTGACCAATGCCCGTTCAAAGTTTAGTGAGTTAAGCCCCACTGAAGGTAATGACGTCGCCCTGAATCAGGATGTGAATAAATGGTATCCGAATTTTGGAGTTGGAGCCTATTGGTATACCCAGAAGTACTATGCCGGTATTTCCATGCCAATGATTTTAAAGAATGACTTTAGCACGGATGCTGATATTGATGGTGATGACGCTGGTGCTGGTGAAATGCGTCCTTATTTTGCCCTCACAGGTGGTTATTTGTTCGAGATAAGCGACAACTTTGTGTTGAAGCCGAGTATGATGATGCGCACCAATTATGGAGCACCCATGACAGTAGATTTAAATGCGAATGCTTATTTTATTGAAGCCTTGGGCATAGGTGTTTCCTACCGTTGGAAAGAAAGTGTTGCAGCAATAGCTGAAATATTTCTGACTGAAGACATCCGGATTGGCTACTCCTATGACATCATTCTGAATGATATCAACGAGGCGGCAACCGGCAGTCATGAAATCATGATTAACTATAAGTTCCCATTCTCCAAAAAACGTATTGTTACACCTAGATATTTCTAGTGAATATGAAACACACATTATATATATTGCTAATTCTGTGGCTTCTGCCTTCCTTACTATTGGGGCAGGAAAATGTTAAGCCAAATAAATACAATGCTAATTTTGAACTAGGTGAGCAGTATTACAAACGTTATGCCTACCGTATTGCTATTAAGCACTTCAAAAATGCCTATGAAGAAGACACTATCTCCAGTGCTATTAAGTTAAGATTGGCACAGTGCTATTATAAGATGCGCGATTTGAAAGATGCCGAATATTGGGCTAAGAAGTTAGTAAGTGGAGGGTATGTACTAAATAGTAATCAGATGTATTTCTTTGTGGAGATTCTGGCTTCTAATCAGCAATATGATGAAGCGAGTTATTGGTTTTCTCAGTATTTGAATGAGAGTGTGATGAATAATAGTCGCATTTCACGAATGAAACAGTTTATGAGTGCGCCAGATTTTACCAAGGAAGGGGCTAATTATCAGGTTAACCGGGCGGCTTTCAATTCAGGATATCGTGATTTTTCACCAACCTATTATCAGAATGGAGTGGTATTTGTTTCTTCGCGGGTTAATGGTCCCAATATTAAACGGTGGTTTAAGAGTGATGAGATCAATTATTTAAACCTCTATTATTCGGAGCCAATAGATAGTGTTACTTATACCAAACCAGAGAAATTTAACGGTCTTAAAACACGATATCATGAAGGGCCATTAGCATTTTATGACAATGATACAAAAGTAATATTCACCAGAAGCAATATTCAAGAAAGGAGTCTGTTGGGTAAAAAAGCTGGTCAGAGTGCTGAGGGGACAACCGTTTTGAAATTATTTATGGCAGATATTGTCAATGGTGATATTGTCAATGAACGGGAGTTCCCGTATAACAGTGATGAGTTCTCAACCGGGCACCCAACGGTTTCTGAAGATGGTAAAACACTTGTTTTTGTAGCCAATCGACCCGACGGTTATGGTGGGTCAGATCTTTATTTGTCTCATCGGGTTGCTGACTCTTGGACACCGCCGGTCAATTTGGGACCGGAAATCAATACCTCAGAACAGGAATTATTTCCTTATTTAAATGATAACATTCTTTATTTTGCTTCTGATGGTCGGCCAGGCATTGGAGGCTTAGACGTGTACCACACCACATTAATAAAAGATAAACCTACTGAAATAACTAGCTTTACTTACCCTATTAACTCACCGGCCGATGATTTTGGCTTTGCTACGCAAGGCGATCAACGGGGCTACATTTCCTCAAATAGAGAAGATCCTTTAAACGATGATATTTATATATGGGTCGATGTAAAGCCCGAACCTGAATTCTGTGCAGAAGTGTCGGTCTATGATTCAAAAACAAATATAACGCTTCCAGAGCCAGATGTTGAGATGATTGATACAATATCTGGGGATTATCTGGTGGCCATAGAAATTATGAACGACAGCGTATTTAAATATGTAATCGAACCTGATCGAACCTATAAAGCGATTGTAAGTCATAGTGGTTATTTTACTTCAAATGCACATTTTTCAACAGAAGGCTTAGAAAAAGCATGTGTTAACTGGCGGATCCCGATTCAAAAAATTGAGAAAGGAACATCGGTTGAGTTGGAGGAGATTTATTACGACTTTGATAAGGCGTCCTTACGCGATACCTCATTGGTGCAGCTTAATTATATTATTAAATGGCTGGAGGATAATCCATCTATCAATATTGAAGTAAGTGCGCATACCGATAACCGGGGGCGTGCAGCTTACAATATGCGCTTATCTGAGCGAAGAGCTCAATCTGTAGTGGATTACTTTGTGGAATCAGGTATTGATTCAACTCGCCTGGTTGCTAAAGGATATGGCGAAACAAAACCCATTGTGCCTTGTCCAAATCCCGCCGATTGTTCGGAGGAAGAGCATCAACGTAATCGACGAACGGAATTAAAGGTGATTGGAGAAGATTGACCCCGAGCCTGCTAAAATTGTTTCTGCAACGGAGCCAGCGGACGTGGTGCCAATACTTAATCGGGAGGTAGAAGAAAGAACTTCTGTTGGCAGGAGTTAACAGGACGAAGGGTATGAAATTGCGATTGCAACCTGATGTGTTAGGAAAATTCATTAAATCGTATAATTTTGTGGTGAGTCGTAAGGCTCACCATTTTATTAATCACCGATTGAATGAGAATACTTGAAGTTACAGATAAGCCAAGCGAGAGACTGTTTTTAGATGTGGTTGATACCATCTACAAAGATGACGATGCTTATGTGCGTCCATTGGATGGGATGATCGATGAAGTGTTTGATAGCTCTCAAAACAGTTACTGGGGACATGGAAAAGCTATTCGTTTTATTTTGCTTGATAACAACGAACAAGTCATAGGACGTGTTGCTGCCTTCATTAACTATAAAAAAGCCGAAGGATTTGAGCAGCCAACCGGAGGTATGGGTTTCTTTGAATGTATCAATGACCAGGAGGCTGCTTTTAAACTGTTTGACACGGCACAGGAATGGTTAAAAGAAAATAAGATGGAGGCCATGGATGGTCCCATTAATTTTGGTGAGAACGATAATTTCTGGGGGTGCCTGGTGGAAGGATTTTCACAGCCGGGTTTTGGTATGCAATACAACCCACCCTACTATAAGAACTTTTTTGAAGCCTACGGTTTCTCCACCTATTTTGAGCAAGTCACCAATCACCTGGATTTGACGGTGCCATTCCCTGAACGCTTCTGGAAGATTGCCGGTTGGGTGGTTAAAAAAGAAGGGTTTTCGTTTAAGCACTTTAAGATTAAAGAAGCCGATCGCTTTATTGATGATTTCGAAACCGTTTATAACGATGCCTGGCGTTTTCACGAAAATTTCACGCCAATAGATAAAAAGGTGTTGAAGGCCACCATGATGAAAGCCAAACCTTTTATGATGGAAGACTTAATTTGGTATGCTTATCATGAGGGTAAACCCATTGGTTTTATTGTGTTATTCCCTGATGTGAATCAGATTTTAAAATATTTTAATGGTAAAATGAATCTTTGGAATAAGCTCCGTTTTCTATATATGAAACGGAATAAATACATGACGCGGGCGCGTGTCGTTATTTTAGGCGTAGTACCAAAGTTTCAACGTTCAGGCATTGAGTCGGGCCTATTCTGGCATTTAAAAGGAGCGGTTGATAAAAATCCACACCTCAAAGAGTTGGAGCTGTCGTGGGTGGGAGATTTCAATCCAAAAATGCGTGTTTTGCAAGAGTCAATGGGTGCTACTTTTGGAAAAAAGCACATAACATATCGCTATCTTTTTAATAACAAAAAAAAGGCTCAAGTGCGTGCCACAGCAATACCTGTAGACACAAAGTATAATGCGCAAAGTGAAAAAGAATGATAAATTTCAGAGATTAAATACATTAAAAGCTTTGCAGGTTAAAATTTATAATTTACCTTTGCAGCCCGATACGAACTAGAAAATTAAAGAATAAAATTATATAGCAATGAAACAGGGCATTCATCCAGACAATTACAGATTGGTAGCTTTTACCGACATGTCAAATGGGGATACGTTCATCACTCGTTCTACTGTTAACACTAAAGATACTGTTGAAATCGACGGAGTTGAATATCCTCAGGTTAAATTAGAAATTTCAAGTACTTCTCACCCATTTTATACAGGTAAGATGAAACTTGTTGATACTGCAGGACGTGTAGATAAGTTCATGAGCAGATACCAAAAGCATTTCGATAAGCGTAAATAATTAACGCTTGGAGACAAAAATATAAAGCTTCGGAATTTCCGAAGCTTTTTTTTTACAATAATCGTAAATTGCTTTCTTGAATATTCGTAATTGTGCATAAGTATGATGATAAAGCATTTTGCAAACGCAAAACTTAACACAGAGACGCAGAGTTTTCTAATATGACTCAAAAATAACTCTGCGCCTTTGCGCCTCGGTGCTTATCTTTTATGCTTATTATTGAATAAAATCGCATCCAATGAATTTAATACTCTTTGATAATCAATATCGTGAAGGTATGCTGCCTTTGTGTTTCACGCGACCTCAGGCTGCTATTCGCATTGGTATTTTAAGTATAAAAGAAAAGTGGGAACACTGGCTCAATGGAATTGGTAGTTACCTAACATCAGGAAAGCTGGCCAATAAGTTTGAGCTTATCCTGGCTGAAGACAACCTGTATATATCGGCATCGACTCTACCGAACCAGAAATTGGTGGAGGCTGTTAAAAAGCTGGATGTTGGTCAGGCATTGTTTCAAAAAGGAGAGTTAATAGCCGCGCGTGGTGGTGCCGATTTAAAAGAGGTTATTACCTCAGGTGATTATGCACCAATTGCTGTTGTTGAATATGAAGGTGATTTTACGTTGATTGATAAAATCTATAAGCTCATTCCGCATAACCAGGATGAGATTAAGCAAGATTTTAAGTTAATTACTAAAGGCAGGCAATCGCAGCCTATTGATGAAACGGTGACGGTTGTGGGGGCTCATAAAAATCCACAAATCACCGAACAGATATTTATCGAAGAAGGTGCAGAAGTGGAGTATTGCTATCTGAATCCACAAGATGGGCCAATTTATATTGGTAAAAATGCCAAAATACTGGAAGGGGCCATGATGCGTGGTCCGATTGCCGTTTGTGAGTCATCGCAGATTAGCATGGGTGCTAAAATATTGCCAGGAGCTACTATTGGCCCTTGGTCAAAAGTTGGAGGAGAGGTAAGTAATACAGTCATAACCGGGTATTCCAATAAAGTGCACGATGGCTACTTAGGTGATTCGGTATTGGGTGAATGGTGTAACCTCGGAGCTGATACCAACACATCAAATTTGAAGAATGACTTTGCCATGGTGAAGTTGTGGGATTACTCAACGGAGCGTTTTGGAAAAACAGGACTTCAGTTTTGTGGCTTGGTAATGGGTGATTATTCGCGCTGCGCCATTAACACATCTTTTAACTCAGGAACGGTTGTCGGGGTTGGAAGCAATATCTTCGGCAGTGGATTTCCACGTAACTTTGTGCCGTCATTTGTAATTGGAGGGCCTCAGGGTTATAAGGTTAATCAACTGAAAGCCGTTGAAAAAACAGGACGAATGGCCATGGCACGACGTCATGTTGAATTAAAAGAAGAAGACGTGCAGGTGTTGGAAGAAGTCTTTAATTTTACTCAAAAATACCGAGCGTCGTTGCGCTAACTTTTTGGCACGCCAATTGACTATAAGGGAAGCGGTAAGTTTCGTATTGAATTGCCGACATTTTGTCATTTAATGACAGTGATATAGAGAATTAAGATATGGATAATAATAAATTTGGTTTAGATAAAGTGTTGATGTCTGATGTTTTTGAATCTGATGCTGAGTTTATTCCGATTGTAACGGATGAAGATGAACAAAATGTCAGTGCTTTTGAAGTGCCTGACATCTTGCCAATTTTACCACTACGAAATACGGTCTTATTTCCGGGAGTAATCATTCCTATTTCTATTGGGCGTGAGAAATCTTTGAAATTAATACGTGAAATACAAAAATCGAAAGGTGTTTTTGGAGCCATTGCCCAAAAAGATGTGAAGGTTGATAATCCTGAGCGAGAAGATTTATTTGAGATAGGAACGGTTGCTAAGGTTATCAAAGTGTTGGAAATGCCTGATAACTCTACTTCGGTTATTATTCAGGGTAAAAAGCGCTTTCAGCTTGAAGAAATGGTTACTGATGAGCCCTACCACATGGCTAAGGTGAAAGGTCTTGAGGACGAGAAGGACGAAAAGCAACGCAATGAATTTGAGGCGGTTGTTAGTTCTATCAAAGATTTATCACTTCGTGTGATTAAGGCTAATTCTAATGTGCCACCCGAAGCATCGTTTGCTGTTAAGAATATTGAAAATGATGGTTTCCTGATTAATTTCGTTTGCTCTAATTCAGAAATTAGTGTGGATGAAAAACAGGAATTATTAGATAAGAATAGCCTGTTTGACAGGGGAATGTTATTGCTTGAGCATTTGGCACGTGAGGTGCAGATGCAAGAGTTGAAGAGCGACATCCAGAGCAAAGTAAAGCTGGATATTGATCAGCAGCAGCGCGAATACATGTTGCAGCAGCAAATCAAAACCATCCAGGATGAATTAGGCTCAAGTCCTATCGAGCAGGAAATAATAGACCTGAAAGAAAAGGCTAAAAAGAAAAAGTGGAGCAAAGAGGTAAAGGATTTATTCAAGAAAGAGTTGGATAAATTGCAGCGCCTGAACCCTGCCGCCGGCGAGTACTCTGTGCAGCACAATTATTTGCAGACACTAATTGATTTACCATGGAACGAATACACCAAGGATAACTACGATTTAAATCGTGCTGAGCGTATTTTAGACCGTGACCATTACGGTTTAGATAAAGTGAAAGAGCGCATACTTGAGCACTTGGCCGTTTTAAAGTTAAAGGGTGAGTTAAAATCGCCAATCGTTTGTTTATATGGCCCTCCGGGAGTTGGTAAAACATCATTGGGTAAATCCATTGCCGAGTCGTTGGGGCGTAAGTATGTTCGTATGTCTTTAGGGGGTGTGCACGATGAGGCAGAGATTCGTGGTCACCGAAAAACATATATTGGCGCTATGCCTGGTCGTATTATCCAAAGTATTAAAAAGGCAGGTGCAGCTAACCCGGTTTTTATCCTGGATGAGATTGATAAAGTTAATTCAAGTGCACATGGCGATCCTTCAGCAGCGTTGTTAGAGGTGTTAGATCCTGAGCAGAATGAGCATTTCCACGATAACTTCCTGGAAGTCGATTTCGACCTGTCGAAAACCATGTTTGTGGCTACAGCCAACACATTAGGAAGCATTTCACAGCCATTGCTTGACCGTATGGAGTTAATCAATGTAAGTGGTTATATCCTTGAAGAGAAAACAGAGATTGCTAAGCGCCATTTGTTACCAAAACAGATGGAGAATCATGGTATTCCGAAAGGCACCATCTCTGTCAGCAAAAAGGTGTTGTCATATATCGTTGAGTCGTATACACGTGAATCAGGTGTTCGGGAGCTGGATAAAGTGTTGGCTAAGTTGTTTCGTAAGATTGCCTTAAAGATTGCCAAGGATGAGGAGTTGAAGAAGACATTAGCGGTTAAAGATGTAGCTGAATATCTGGGAATAGCTCGCTTCTCAAAAGACAAATGGCAGGATAACTCTACGGCTGGTGTTGTTACCGGCTTGGCCTGGACGGCAGTAGGAGGTGAGATTCTGTTTGTGGAGACCAGCTTGAGTAAAGGAAAAGGAAAATTAACCTTAACTGGTAACTTAGGCGATGTGATGAAGGAGTCAGCTTTATTAGCGCTTGAGTACCTGCGTGCCAATGCTGATAAGCTGGGCATTAAAACCGAGGCCTTTGACGAATGGAATGTACACGTTCATGTACCTGAAGGAGCTATTCCAAAAGATGGTCCATCGGCTGGAGTAACCATGGTCACATCTTTGGCATCAGCGTTTACACAACGTAAAGTGCGCGCTCGTCTAGCTATGACTGGTGAAATTACTTTACGCGGAAAGGTGTTGCCGGTAGGAGGTATTAAAGAGAAAATTTTAGCGGCTAAACGGGCCGGTATTACTGATATTATTCTTTCGCAGGAAAACGAGAAAGATATTCATGAAATCAACAATATCTATTTGGAAGGATTGGAGTTTCACTTTGTTAAAGAAGTGTCAGATGTATTAAAGCTGGCGTTGCTGGATGAGAAAGTGAAGAATCCGTTAGAGATTTCTTAAAACGAAATAGACGATAAAAAAAGGCACCAAGTTCAATAGCTTGGTGCCTTTTGTTGTTTATAATAATTGTCAAAAAACAATTGGGTATTAGTGAAAATTAATTTGTATTTCTTTCTTCTGGAAAAGTAGATTAGAGCAGTATTTATCTTCAAACGTTTTAAGCGAATTATCTAATTCTGGAGACAAACGCGATAACGATTTACGAATAATTGATTTCGGAATGTGCTTATAATAAGCTTGTGCTACAGCGCCTGCTATGCCAGCTAACGTATTACTTGGTCCATCAAGCCAGATAGCTCGCCGAATGGCTTCTTCGAAACTTTCGGAAGTCAGTACAGCCATAATTGCACATGGAACAGGTGATTGGTATTTTTCGGTTAAACTACAATCCTTTGATAATGTTTCAGGTAGCTGGTATCCCATTTTAGTAACCAGAAAATCTCGTATTTGCGTTTTTTTATGACCTGTTTTGGCCAGGTAAATAGCTCCGCAAAGTGCTTGAGAAGCTTTTACTTTAGCTTCATCAGGGTGTGTGATGGTGGTTGCTTTTTGAGCTTCGTTCAGGGCTTCATCTAATGATTGTGCGGCAAAGCCAATAGGGCTAACTCTTCGCGCAGCACCATCGCCAGTGCTATGGTATGTTTCATTTATTTTATTGGATAAGGCCCATTCCAAAAATTGCGGTTGATAACCGGCTCTGGGGTATGCACGTGTCCATTCTTTTAAAGTATCGCAGTAGGGTTTACCTTTTAAAATTGCATCTGCTGTTGAGATGGTTAATACAGTATCGTCGGTATAAGCCGAGAATGGTTTTAATAGTTGAAAATTTATTGCCGGTTGTGGCGAATCGATAAAAGCCGAGCCTATGATATCGCCTACAATTGCTCCTCTCATATGTAATTCGTTAGGTGTTGGAGTGGTAAAAATAGTGTTTACATCGTGGCTTATGATATCATCGACTTTATCTTATGGTTAATGTATGGTTAATGGTGATAAACGAATCGATTTATTTGACTAATTGCTGGATTATTTCGGTCTGTAAGCTTGATTTTACTAGATTATTTCACGTGCTTATATATCAGTAAGCTGTAAAAATGGGAGAACGACTAAAATATATCATCTGGCTCGTTGTTGCAACATTATCAATTCTGTTGATTTGGTATTTTAGAGCTGTTGTATCTTTTTTGATTGTATCGGCTGTTTTGTCGTTAGTTGCTCGCCCCATCTTTGATATTATCAAAAAAATCAGGATACGAAAGTGGCATCCATCAAATACCTTAGGAGCCTTAATAACAGTTTTGACTTTATGGGTTTTTATACTGTTTTTTTTTCGAGTGAGTGTGCCGTTTATTGTAAAGGAAGTTCACTTCTTATCTAATGTCGATCTCGACGCTGTGTTCGACACGGCTGAACGGTTACTGGGCTCATTAATTAGCCCTTTAAAACAAACAGAGTTTGGCAAGGCAGGGCTTGAAGTGGTGCAAGATCAGATTAAAGAAACAGCTCTAACATTCTTCGATTTTTCTCGCTTACGTGATTTGGCTGCCTCTCTGGCAAGCTTCCTTGGTGGAGTTTTTATATTCGCTTTTAGCGTTTCGTTTATTACATTTTTCTTTTTAAAAGAAGAATGGCTGATCGTACAAGGACTACTGCTATTTATACCAAACCAGTATGAGGAAGGTATTAAGCATGCTTTGGCATCTATTAAAACACTGCTTCGTCGTTATTTTATTGGTATCATCATTCAGATAACGCTAATCAGTTTATTTGTTACCCTGGGATTGGCGTTGGTAGGTATGGAACTTCAGCATGCTGTTATCATCGGTTTGTTTGCCGGTTTTGTTAATGTTATTCCTTACATGGGACCATTGATTGGGGCATTCTTTGGTTTTTTGGTCGCTCTGGTTGTTTATGTACAAATGCCAGTAGCGCCCGACTTTCTGCCATATATGTTTGGTGTTTTTATTGTCTTTCTAATTGTACAGCTCTTGGACAATATTATTTTTCAGCCTTTTATTTTTTCGGCCAGTGTGCGTGCTCATCCGCTTGAAATATTCATTCTAATTCTGGCCGCTGGCTATATGTCTGGTATAATAGGTATGTTTTTAGCTATTCCTGTTTACACTATTATTCGGGTGATTGCCAAGGAATTTTTCTTTAATTATAAGTTGGTGCAAAAACTTACTGAAAAAATAAGAGAATAAAAGGTCTCAAATAATATGATTATCCACTAAACAATTTTACCACTGAATCGTTATCAATGTTTGAAGACTGAAGTGTTAAAAAATAACAATAAAGTTTAAAAAGGATTTGAGGAGCGCAGGGCGTTAAATTCCTCTTTAAGTATTCTCAATGATAAATATTGGCAAATTATGGTAGAGACTTTATCCAGGTCCCATGGAAAAAAAATCTTAAATTTTTTCGCGTTGTTCTTTATGCTGCAGTTTTTTGCGGGCATAGCAACAATGCATGCAAAAGGTAATGGACCTGAACCAGATGTTAAAGTTGGAGAGCGACTTTTTTATGGTTTAATTCCGACCGGTGACGGTTCAAATTCTTGTGTGTCTTGTCACACGATGTATTCAGCTGATACTATGAATTGGAACCCCTCGGCTGTTGAAATGGCTAAAGTGGCTGCAGAAATGGATCTGGCAACCTTTAAAGAACATTTACTAACACCTTCGGGTGCAATGCGCGAAAAAGTGCATGTTAAGTATCAGTTGGATGATGAACAACTTTTTCATTTGCAGGGTTATTTAAAGCAATTGGCAGATACGGGTATCGAAGATGAGCCTTTATCTATTAATAAACTTTTAATCTTCTTGCTTTTTGGTGGTTTAATGACTTTTGCACTGGTGGACTTATTTTTCACCAAGAAGATTCCTTACAAAGCAATTCATGTTTTGATTATCATTTTTGGTCTTGCATTTCAGCTAAAGATTGTCGCACATGAGACCATTGATCTTGGGCGTAGTGAAGGTTATATGCCCGACCAGCCAATCAAATTCTCCCATAAGGTACATGCTGGCGATAATAAAATCGATTGTTTGTATTGTCACTCCAATGCCGATGAAGGCAAGTCAGCGGGGCTTCCAAGTGCCGGTTTATGTATGAATTGTCATCAGGTGGTGCGAAATGGTTCTCACTCAGGACAGTTCGAAATTGCCAAGGTGGTGGATGCCTACGAGAACAATAAAGACATTGAATGGGTGCGCATTCATAACTTACCCGATCATGTATTCTTCAGCCATGCACAACATGTTAACGTGGGAAAACGGGAGTGTCAGGAGTGTCACGGTGCCGTGGAAGAAATGCACATTCTTAAGCAGGAGCATGATTTGTCGATGGGCTGGTGTCTCGATTGTCATAAAGAAACCAATGTGAATTTTAAAGGAAACGACTATTACAAAACCTTCGAAGCTTTACATAAAGACTTGGCTGAAGGTGTTCGAGACTCTATTCAGGCAGCTGATATTGGCGCTAACGATTGTATGAAATGTCACCATTAATAAATAAAGAGATTTAACCCCGATAGCTATCGGGGCAAATAAAAGATACAAGACGTAAAATAATCTTGATACCATTGTCTTGAGTCTTAATACTAAAAAAAGTAATATGAAAGAATACTGGAGAAGCCTTGAAGACTTATTGCCTGCTGAAGAAGCTCCGCAAGAGAAAAAGTCTTCGGTGGTACTTTCTGATACAGATTCGTCTAAAAATACCCGACGTGACTTTTTAAAGTATTTCGGTTTCAGTATTGCATCGGCAGCCGTATTAGCTGGATGTGAACGACCTGTCAAGAAAGCCATCCCCTATTTGATACAACCTGAGGAAGTAAAGCCCGGAACAGCTAATTATTACGCATCAACCTTTTACGATGGAGCCGAAATGGTGCCAATCCTTGTTAAAGTGCGCGATGGCCGACCTATAAAAATAGAAGGAAATGACCTTTGCCAGATGACGGGTGGTTCTGCTTCGGCACGTGTGCAGGCTTCCTTATTAAATTTATATGATGAGTCGCGTCCGGCGCAGCCTACATTAGACGGCAACCCCATTCGATGGGAAGATGTGGATGCGCAATTAACCGAGACCTTAACCAACTGGGATGCCTCCAAAGAATTTGTCATTGTCACTTCAAGTGTTATCAGCCCTTCGACCAAAAAGCTGATCGCTGATTTTATCGCTAAGTACCCGTTTGTGGTTCACGAAACCTTTGATGCTTATTCGTATTCGGCTTTACGCGAAGCTTATAAACAAGGTTTTGGAGAAGCCATTCTACCATCGTTCCGATTTGATAAAGCGAAGTTGGTGGTTGGATTCAATGCTGATTTCCTGGGAACCTGGTTACAGCCAACAGTTTTTGGTCGTCAGTATGCAGCGGCTCGAAAATTAACTGGAGGGCAGCGCGAAATGATGCGTCATATTCAGTTTGAACCAATCATGACTTTAACCGGCTCTAATGCAGATGAGCGGGTACCAATGCCGGCAGTTGACGAAGCGTATTACCTCGCTGCTCTGTATTCCGAATTAGCACAAAAGGTGGGACTCAGTGTTCCGGCGGTGAAAGCACCTGAAGCCATTGCGAAAGTGGCTGATGAGTTGGCAGCTGCCAAAGGGCAATCGTTGGTGGTTTCCGGTACCAATAATATTGATATCCAAACCCTGGTGGTTGAAATCAATCATTTGCTACAAAATATTGGGCAGACGGTTTTGGTTGATCAACCTGTTAATTTATATCAGGGCAACGACAAAGCTTACGAGGCTTTATTGACGCGCATGGAATCTGACAAGGTTGGTGCCGTTCTATTCTGGGAAACCAATCCGGTGTATCATGCGCCACTTCAGGGTCGAACAGAGGAAGCCATTAAGAAAGTGCCGCTTCGCATCGCCGTTCAATCGCAACAAACCGAAACAGCCTTGTTTTGTAATTATCAGTTGCCGGCGCCACATTTTTTGGAGCGCTGGGATGATACGGAGTTAGTCAAAGGCGTTTACACCCTAATGCAGCCCGCTATTCGACCGTTGTTTAAAACGCGTACTGCACAAGAGAATCTGATGGCCTGGGCTGGTTTCGACGGAACTTATTACGATTACCTTAAACTCTTCTGGAAAGAGAATATTTATACCGCTGAATTAGCTAAAGGTAAGCAGTTTGAAACCTTTTGGAAAGTGAGCCTGCGCGATGGTATTGTGGCCGACGCTGGCAAGGCTTCTGAAAGTGTTAGTTATATTGGAGCTGATGTGGCGTCTGTTCTTAAGGTCAATAGTACCAGTCAATCGGGCAACGACCTCGAACTGGTATTGTATCAGAATGTACCTGTGGGCGATGGCACATTGGCCAATAATCCTTGGTTACAAGAGTTACCCGAACCTGTTTCCCGCGTTTGCTGGGACAACTATGTGTCGGTTTCACCTGCTTTTGCTGCGCTCCGCGGATGGACACAAGGCGATGTGGTGGAGGTCAATGGTGTTGAACTGCCTGTGTTAGTTCAGCCTGGTCAGGGACGCAACACGTTGGCTGTTGCTGTTGGTTACGGGCGCTCCAATGCAGGGCGCGTGGCCAGCGATTTGGGTCAAAATGTGTATCCTTTTGTTACCTTAAACAATGGGCATCGTTCTTATCTAGTGCCAAAAGTAGAGGCCACTGCAACCAGTTCAACATATGAGTTGGCGGCCACACAGTCGCACCACTCGATGGAAGGCCGCGCTTTAGTGCGGGAGACAACCATTGCCGAGTACCTGGAAAATCCGGCATCAGGCAACGAGATGCACGAAAAAGTTGAAAAACTACATACCTCTTTATATCACGAGCATGAGTACAAAGGCCATCATTGGGGAATGGTGATTGACCTGAATTCGTGTATTGGCTGTAATGCCTGTGTGGTCGCTTGCTCGGCTGAAAACAATGTGCCTGTGGTTGGACGCAACGAAGTACGTCGTTCACATGAGATGCACTGGATTCGTTTAGACCGCTATTATTCAGGTGATACAGATAATCCGGAGGTAGTTCGCCAACCGGTGATGTGTCAGCATTGCGATAATGCACCTTGTGAAAACGTGTGTCCTGTAGCGGCTACTAACCATAGCTCCGAAGGTATCAACCAGATGGCTTATAACCGTTGTATCGGGACACGTTATTGTAATAACAACTGTCCGTATAAGGTGCGTCGATTCAACTGGTACGATTATACAGGAGCTGATACCATTCCTAATAATCGTGTTGATGTGGCAGGTATGACTTTGGATCTGAAACGCATGGTGTTGAATCCTGATGTAACGGTTCGTGCCAAGGGGGTGATTGAAAAATGCTCGATGTGTATTCAGCGTATTCAGGATAAGAAACTGACTGCCAAGAAAGATGGTCGCCAGTTGGCGGATGGTGAAATTAAAACGGCATGTCAGCAAACCTGCCCGACCGATGCCATCACTTTTGGCGATATGAATGATCCAAACAGCAAAGTATCTCAATTATTGAAGGATGCTCGTCAATATGGATTGTTAGAAGAGTTGCACACCTTGCCATCAGTGGTCTACCTATCGAAAGTAAGAAATAAAGACAAAAATAAAACGCTAAGCTAATGTACGTATCACCAGTAAGAGAGCCGCTCATTAGCGGAGAAAAAAGCTACACAAAAGTTACCGAGGATATATACGCCCCGATGACCGGTAAGCCTGGCAAACTATGGTTTGGTGGCTTAACACTAGCATTGATTGCACTGGGATTCGGACTGTTCTCCATCTTTATCACCGTATGGGATGGAATTGGAACCTGGGGGTTGGACAGAACCATCGGTTGGGGATGGGGCATCACCAACTTTGTATGGTGGGTAGGTATTGGTCACGCCGGTACTTTTATCTCAGCCATCCTGTTATTGTTCCGCCAGAAATGGCGTACCTCCATTAACCGCAGCGCTGAGGCCATGACCATTTTTGCTGTAATGTGTGCCGGTTTGTTCCCCTTGATTCACATGGGACGATTGCCTTTGGGGTTCTTTATCTTTCCCTATCCAAACACACGCGATGTATGGGTGAACTTTAACTCGCCCTTGTTATGGGATGTGTTTGCTATCTCAACCTATTTGACCGTTTCATTATTGTTTTGGTACATGGGTTTGATTCCGGATATCGGCACCATTCGCGACCGCCTGAAGGAAGGTATTAAAAAGAAAATCTATTGGTTCCTGAGCTTTGGGTGGACAGGTTCAGCCCGTCACTGGGCTCGTCACGAATCCATGAGTTTAATATTGGCCGGATTGGCTGCTCCTCTTGTTTTGTCGGTGCACACCATCGTAAGTTTTGACTTTGCTACCTCGGTGATACCTGGCTGGCACACCACTATCTTCCCGCCCTACTTTGTGTCGGGTGCGGTATTCTCAGGTTTTGCCATGGTATTAACGCTGATGATCATTACACGCAAGGCCATCAACCTGGAAGATTATATTACCAAGTCGCATTTGGAATCGATGAATAAGATTATCATCGCCACCGGATCGATTGTTGGTATAGCTTACATTACCGAGCTGTTTATTGCCTGGTACTCAGGTGTGGTTTACGAGCAGTATGCTTTTGTTAACCGGGCATTCGGACCTTATTGGTGGGCCTACTGGATTATGATGACCTGTAATGTGATTACGCCGCAGCTATTCTGGTTTAAAAAGATACGCCGCAGCTTCGCCGCCACCTTCGTTATTTCCATTTTTGTGAATATTGGTATGTGGTTTGAACGCTTCGTTATTATCGTCACGTCACTGCATCGCGACTTCCTGCCATCGAGCTGGAGCATGTATTCACCAACATGGGTAGAAGTTGGTATCTATATTGGAACCTTCGGATTATTCTTTACCCTGTTCTTCTTGTTTATTCGTTTCTTCCCTGTGATAGCTATCGCCGAGGTGAAGAGCGTCTTAAAAACATCAACCGAAAAGTTTATTAAGAAAGGAAAGTAATTATGGCAGAGAAAGCTTTTGTTTCAGGTTATTATCTGGATGATAAGGATTTGGTTGATGGAATCAAGGCCTTACAGGAAAAAAATATTGAGATTGCCGATGTGCGCACGCCTTTCCCGGTTCATGGACTGGACAAGGTGTTGAAGATGCGTCGTTCGCGCTTACCCCGTGCCGGATTTATTGCAGGCGTGGTTGGGGCCGCTATTGGTTTTGGTTTTCAGGCCTGGGTTTTTACCGAAGCCTGGCCCTTGAACTTTGGCGGTAAACCCTATTTATCGGTGCCTTCATTTATACCAGTAACATTTGAGTTGACCGTGTTGATGGCTGCTTTTGCGCTGGTGTTTGGTTTTCTGATTAGCAGTAAGCTGGGGCCGGGGGCCGATACTATTATATTCGATGAAGAAGTGACCAACGACCGTTTTCAGATTTTGCTTGAAGTAAAGGGAGGCAACAGTGAAGCGCTTCAATCCGAATTACAGGCAGCTGGTGCTGAAGGGGTGAAACATCATGAAGTTTAAATAAGATATAAGTAACAAGACAAACGACACAAGACTTTTATGTTTTAAAATCTTGATACTTGATACTCGAATCTTGATACTAATTATTTGAAATATGTATAAGTCATTTGAATTTTCAAAAAAGATAAAATCCTTTTTAATCGCGATGATGGTCATTGGTGCAGTGTTAGCCGTGGCTGGCGTGGCGATGAATTTGGACCATACACATCGAATCTGGGCTAATGTGTTGCTTAATGGCTTTTTCTTTATTGCCATTGCCATGAGTGCCGGATTCTTTGTCATTGTGCACGTGCTGGGCGAATCAGGTTGGCACACTGCGGTGCAGCGCATTCCCGAAGCCATGTCCATGTATGTGCCAGTTGGTGGTGTGTTGATGCTATTGGTGTTGGTGGGCATGCACGATATTTATCACTGGAGTCATACTGAGCATCTGGATGAGATTCTGCAAGGGAAAGCCCCTTACCTCAATCCAATATTCTTTAGTATCCGGACAGTCGCTTATATCGTCATTTGGAGTTTATTGGTTATTTGGTTCCGTAAAACATCGCTTAAAACGGATAGCAATGATGATATCCGATTATTCAATAAACAACGGACTATTGCTGGTATATTCATAGTTATCTTCGCAGTAACAAGTTCTACATCGGCCTGGGACTGGATTATGTCCATTGATTCGCATTGGTTCAGTACATTGTTCGGCTGGTACATGTTCATTAGTACGTTTGTGTCTGCGGTAGCGATTATCATCGTTCTCTTGTTTGTGCTAAAGCGCATGGGCTATATGGAACATGTTAACGACGAACATTTACACGATTTAGGAAAGTACCTGTTTGGATTCAGTATTTTTTGGGCCTACCTCTGGGTGTCGCAATACCTGCTAATCTGGTACAGTAATATCCCCGAAGAAACCATCTATTATGTGAAGCGCATCCAGGACTTTGAAGCGTTGTTTTATGGTAATGTCATCATTAACTTCCTGGCGCCATTCCTTATTCTGATGGCGCGTGGCACCAAACGCCGGTTAAACTGGTTGATTGCCGCCGCCGCCATTGTATTTATTGGTCACTGGATTGATGTGTATTTAGCCATTATGCCTGGTGCAATAGGCCATGCCGAGTTTGGTATACTGGAAATTGGCATGACTGTTTTAGTAGCTGGTATTTTCTTGTATGTTTTCTTTACGAACTTTGCCAAAGCGCCTGTTGTTCCTGAAAACCATCCATTCTTTAAAGAGAGTTTTGATTATGACAATATTCGATAAAACGTATTTACGACCGATTAAATACCTGGGTTTATCAGCCGTGTTGCTGGTATTGGTTACAAGTTGTGATAAGAATAGAAACAAGCCAGGGTATAGTTATTTTCCTGATATGGAGCAATCGCAGGCTTACGAGACCTATACCTCAAACCCTAACTGGGAGAATGGCCGTACTAATCAGTTGCCGGTTGAAGGCACGGTGCCTCGTGAAATGATACCGTATGATTTTGAAAAAACAGATGTGAACCGAACCTGGGCAGGTCAGGAGCTGGACAATCCTTATGCTGGTGATGCTTCTGTTTTAGATGAAGGTAAGCAACTGTATGATATTTACTGTTTGCATTGTCATGGTGACATGGGCGATGGTAAAGGGCATTTATATACCTCACAAAAATACTTGTATTTGCCTGCCGATTTAAATTCAGAAAAGATAAGGACCAACCCGGATGGCGAAATTTTCCAGGTGATAACTGTTGGTTATGGTGTAATGGGCGCTCACGGTGCTCAAATATTACCGGATGAACGTTGGAAAATTGTGTCATACATCCGTGAGGAATTGCATACAAAAGCCGATGAAGCTGCTCAAAAAGCTGCAGCGGAAGCTAGTGCTGAAACTGATGTGAGCGAAGATGTTGCAGAAACAGTGACTGATGAAGAAAAGTCATAACTAAAATTGACTCTAAAAGAAAGCCCAATTGATTAAATTTCAATTGGGCTTTTCTTTTTCTCCTGCTATACCCTGTCTCCCTTATTGAGCCATTAGCTCAAAACGTTCATCATTGGCTTCTATAAAGCCTTTGTCAGCTTCTTTATTAGTAGTTATAAGTTTTGGACGCATGGCTAATGCATTCTCTAATTTGATGCGGTATCCATTTTTAAATGACATAATATGTGCCTGCTCAAAGCCCATATGTTGCATAATAGTCAGAAATTCCTGGGCTTCTTCATAGTCAATGAATTCGCCTAAAGTAAATTGGTTGATACTGTCGTAAGTATCTTGTTTCAAACCCAACATGTTGTCTTTGTAGGCACTCAAATCTAAATCTTTATAAGCACCAATTTGAATGGCAAATAAAATGCCATCATAATCATCTTTAGGCAGTGCTGCCTTATGCGTGTTATAGGTAATCTTTTCCAGAGAATCAATGTTGATTGCTTTTTCGATGTAAACCGTATCCACCAATGGCATTAATTGACTGGAAGTTTGCTGGCCAGGTATGCTTATAAATCCTTGCAGGAATAAGATTGAGAATAAGGCTAAAGAAAAAACAGATGTGAAATAAAACCACAGGCGCAAATTACCAATTTTGGTTGTTTGTTTTTGTGATATTTCCCGTTGTCGGGATAATTCATTGTTTAATTCGTCCACACGAAGCTGCAGCTTGTGCTCAGGTGATGTATTTTCCGGTAACGACATTATTTGGGTATTTAATGTTGTTACGAATTTAAACGATTGTTACAACGATGTAAATGATTGAATGCTAATATTAACTAACAAGATATTAACAGGATGAGAATTGTTGATTTGCAGATTCGTTAATTTGTTGAGTCGACTCCGAAAGGATGTCATCTTTAATTGTGTTCTGCCCAAGAAAGATGACATCCGTATTTCTTGAGGATAAAACGAAATTTGGAACCCCAAACGCTAAACTGGGAAACCGGCTTTTTCAAATACTTCCAATATGGATGGATAAGTGCTTTGGTACACTTTCGTCAAGTCTTTTTCCTTCATCCATTCAGCCGAAGCTATGTTTTCCTCAGTTTGTGGAATAGGTTGCTCAAAGCCAAAATAATCCATAAAAAACCAGGCTGTTTCTTTCAGATAATGCACTCCCTTTTGTTCGTATGTATGAAAGGTGGAAAGTAGTGGGTGGCGAATCACGAGATTGTCTAAACCGCATTCTTCTTCCACTTCACGAATGGCTGTTTTCCGGAATGTTTCACCTGGCTCGCACTTGCCTTTGGGTAAGTCATAAACGCCTAATCGGTGGATGACAAGAAATTCATTATTAGGATTAACAACTAAGCCACCCGCTGCAGTTATAAATTTATAGCACTTCTTTAGCGCATCCAGTAAAAAATCTTTCTTACGACCATAGACATATCCTGCCTTTAAATGTTCGTTTTGCTCAAAGGTTTCGATAAATTGTTGCAACTCATGATGAGAAGTATACTTGTGCAGGGCATCAAAGTTTTCGGAGAGGTCTGAAGTCAGATTATCAGTCAAAAAAAGAGTTCTATCCTTGAAAAAAACTTTATACATTTGCGGTATGGAAAAATTAGCGGAAATTGTAGCCAAACAGCTGTTGCAAATTAAGGCAATTAAATTGCAACCTGCAAACCCGTTTACATGGGCATCGGGGTGGAACTCACCTATCTATTGTGATAATCGTAAAACGCTTTCGTACCCTGAAGTACGCGACTTTATCAAGTTGGAATTTGCGCGTTTAGTATTGGAAAAATATCCTGAAGTAGACGTGGTTGCCGGTGTGGCAACAGGTGCTATTGCTCAGGGCGCTTTGGTGGCTGACTCCATCAACAAGCCTTTTATTTATGTGCGTTCGGCAGCTAAAGGTCATGGTTTAACCAACCTGATTGAAGGTGATTTAAAACCTGGACAAAAAGTAGTGGTGATTGAGGATTTGATTTCGACAGGTGGCAGTAGTTTGAAAGCTGTTGAAGCCATTCGCGAAGCCGGTGCCGAAGTGTTGGGTATGTTGGCCATTTTTACTTATGGATTTCCTGTAGCTACTGAAGCATTTGAGAAAGTCGGTGTTGAGTTGACAACATTAAGTTCTTACCAGGAAATGATTCCTTTTGCCAGCGAATCAGGTTATGTTTCAGCCGAAGATGTAGCCACGCTTCAGGAATGGCGCAAAGACCCGGCCAGCTGGAAGAAATGATGAAGCTTATAGCTGATAGCTTCTGGCTGCCAGCTTAAAATATTAATTCTGAGCAGGTCTTCATTTAGACTTGCTCTTTTTTTCTTAAAGTTCTGTAAATAGTCTTGTGTCTATTGTCTTAAATCTAATATCTATAATTTATGACAACTTTTGAAAGCGATATAAAGAAAGCCGCTTACCCGGCTGAAACCATGTTTAATTTTTTATCGGACTTCGACCATTTTGGCGAAGTGATTCCCAAGGATAAAATCAACAACTGGCAATCGTTTGGCGATAGCTGCCGTTTTTCCATTGACCCGGTTGGTGAAGTTGGTTTGCGCATTGTGGATAAAGAATCGCCTAAAGTGATTAAATACACGGCCGAAGGTAAAACACCGTTCAACTTCTTTTTATGGATTCAACTGGTTGAAAAGGCCGAAGACGATACACGTGTGAAGCTGACCATCAAAGCCGATATGAATCCGATGATTAAAATGATGGCCAGCAAACCCGTCAAAAAGTTTCTGGAAGTATTAAGCGATGCCATAGCTAATCATCAGTATTAAAAGATGGTCGTAAGCTGTCAGCTTGCCTCGACAACTTTCGGAGCTGATGGCTTGTAGTAATGTTTATTTGTTAAACTGATAAAACTGTCAAACTGTTTGTAGTTAATTACTTATTCTGAAGGGGGTAAATCCAAACCCAGAACCCGAAACCCAGAACTCACCTCGCATATCTCTTCTCTAAACACACTCTGCGCCTCAGTGTCTCCGTGTTTAGTTTTAGCATTCATCCTTTACTTCTTACCTCTTCTGACTCAAATCACAAAACTAACCTCCTTAAATGCATATTCCCGTTGTTTGCCACTTTTATCCACTAAAGTCAACAAGCCCATTTCGTTGATGGTATCTATGCATGCTTCAAATTCACCCTTTTCATCTCTAAATGCATGGTAGCCATTTTTTCGGTATATGGCATTAAAGTAGTCGTTATTAATCAAGTCCAGTCGGTTGATTTCCAATTGGTGATAGCGTTGTTCAATGTTTTCAAGTAATTGCTCAAGAACTAATTCAAGGTTAAAATCCTTGCTCGTTAGTTGTTTAAGCGAAATAGGATTCGGAGCATCTGATGTAAAATGCTCCTGACTAACATTAAGTCCGATACCGGCAATGCAATAATCCAGCTGTGAACCCAAAATCGAGTTTTCGATTAAAATGCCACATATTTTTGAATCATTGACATAAATATCGTTGGGCCATTTAATGCAAGCCTCTATCTCAGCCACTTGCTTAATCGTATCAACAATGGCTAAAGAAATAATTTTGGAAATATAAAATTGGAGGTGAGGTTCCAAAAATGTTGGTCTCAACAATAAGCTAAAGGTCAGATTCTTGTTTAATTCGCTTTCCCAACCATTGCCTACCTGTCCTCGTCCTGCTGTTTGATGAGGTGTGATAACCACACTATATTCGGGTAGTTTTTTTTCGTTAAGAAGCCTTTTTAGCTCAGTATTGGTGGATTCCAGTTCAGGATAAACTAAAAACGCTGGAGCAGAATATGTCATCATTACAGTTTATTGTGAAAAATTGGCAGCTAAAGCGGCTCTTTGTCTATTTGGCAAAAATAGGTGTTTAAAATTTTTTAAAAGTAGTATCTTTGAGCAAAAGTATGCCTTTGGGTGTTTTCTTTGTAAAACGCGTGTAACCTATAGCTGGTATGCTTTTAATCCAAACAATATAACTGCAAACAAAGCAACAGATAAGAGACGATTGCGAATGAATGAAGAGAATTACTCTGCAAAACAATTAGCAGATGCCATTGTTGAAGGAATTCAGGAGAAGAAGGGCACAAATATTGCTATCTTGGATTTGTCGAAATTAGATAACACTATCTGTCAGTATTTTGTGATTTGTGAAGGCGAAAGTACAACGCAAGTTGATGCCATTGCTGATGGAGTTGAAGAGTATGTACGAAAGCAACTGGGGGATAAGCCGAATCACGTTGAAGGTAAAGAAAATGCACTTTGGGTGCTGCTCGATTATTTTGATGTGGTGGTTCATGTTTTTCATAAAGAAGAGCGTGGCTTTTATAACCTCGAAGGGCTGTGGGCCGATGCCAAACGTACTGATATAGAAAACCTATTTTAACTAGAAAGTAAACAGATGTCAAACGAAAAACCAAATACACCGGGCAACGATAAAGAAAAGTCGAAGTTTCCGAAGTTCAATCTTTATTGGGCCTATGGTTTAATTGCTGTTGCATTGATTTTGGTCAGCCGAATGGATTTTGGACAAGGACCGCATAAAATATCATACAGCGAGTTTAAGAAGGAGATTTTGACGGGTGGGGATATTAAGAACATATTTGTCGTTCGAAATGAAGGTGTTGCCGAGGTAACCATTAAAGAAGAACAACTGGACAAGTATAAGCATCTCTTTAATGAAAATCTGACGAACTCAGGACCATCTGCTGAAGGACCGCATTTTACATTTAAGTATTCAAGTTTAGATAAACTTGATGAGGCTTTAGAATTAGCAGAAGAAGAGACTGGAAGCGATATACCGGTAGAGCTTGATGACAGAACAGATTTTTTGGGTGATTTCTTTACCTTCATGTGGCCTTTACTTTTGTTAATAGCCATTTGGGTATTCATTTTCCGTCGTATGGGAGCTCAAGGCGGTGCTGGTGGTGCCGGTAATATCTTTAATGTAGGTAAATCAAAGGCTCAAATGTTTGATAAGGAGTCAAATATCAATGTGAATTTTAAAGATGTAGCTGGCCTGGTTGAAGCCAAACAGGAGTTAGAAGAGATTGTTTCTTTCTTAAAGAAGCCTGAAAAGTATACCAATCTTGGTGGTAAAATTCCAAAAGGTGCCTTACTTGTGGGACCTCCGGGGACTGGTAAAACATTATTGGCGAAAGCCGTTGCAGGTGAGGCCAACGTGCCATTTTTTAGTATGTCAGGTTCCGATTTTGTGGAGATGTTTGTTGGTGTAGGCGCCAGCCGAGTGCGTGATTTATTTAAGAAAGCCAAAGAAAAATCACCTTGTATTGTTTTTATCGATGAGATTGATGCCATTGGCCGCGCTCGTGGTAAGAGTCCTAACATGGGTGCTAACGATGAACGTGAAAATACGCTTAACCAGCTCTTAACTGAGATGGACGGTTTTGGAACCAATAGTGGTGTTATCATTTTAGCTGCTACCAACCGAGCTGATATTCTGGATCGTGCCTTGATGCGTGCTGGTCGTTTTGACCGTCAGATTCAAGTGGAATTACCTGATTTGAAAGAACGTAAGGCTATTTTTGAAGTTCACCTGCGTCCATTGAAATTAAATGAGGATGTGGAGAGTGATTTCCTGGCCAAGCAAACACCAGGTTTCTCAGGTGCAGATATTGCCAATGTATGTAATGAAGCGGCCCTAATTGCGGCTCGTAACGATAAAAAGATTGTTGAGAAAGAAGATTTCTTAAGTGCGGTTGACCGTATCGTTGGTGGATTAGAGAAGAAAAACAAAATTATTTCTAAAGACGAGAAAAAGGCTATTGCTTATCACGAAGCCGGTCATGCTACCATAAGTTGGTTGTTAGAACATGCTCATCCTTTGGTAAAAGTAACCATTGTGCCGCGTGGGAAAGCGTTAGGTGCTGCCTGGTATCTTCCCGAGGAGCGTCAGTTGACTACCACAGAGCAGATTTTGGACGAAATGTGTTCAACATTAGGTGGTCGGGCTGCTGAAGAAATCATGTTTGGTAAGATTAGTACCGGGGCTTTAAACGATTTAGAGAAAGTGACGAAGCAGGCCTATGCCATGGTATCGTATTATGGGATGAGTGACAAAGTTGGTAACATCAGTTATTATGATTCATCAGGTCAGTCTGATTATTCGTTTAGCAAACCTTATAGTGAGAAAACAGCTGAGTTAATGGATCAAGAAGTTGGCTTGATTGTTGATGAGCAGTACAAACGAGCAAAGCAAATTTTGGTTGAAAACCATGAAAAGCACACTAAGCTAGCTGAATTATTACTTGAGCGTGAAGTGATTTTTAGCGAAGATCTGGAGAAGATTTTTGGTAAAAGGAAGTTATCGGAACATGTTATTGAAGAAGAAGTAGAGGAAGATAAGAAAGAGGTGTCAGCAGAAGCTAATCAACCAGAAGAGAAAAAAAGTGAAGAAAGTTCATCGGAAGAGAATGGACAAGACGCATAAAGATAAATCAGATAAAGCACGAGAGCGGATTCTAAGTCGTTTAAAAGGTGCTTGTGAAAATACGAACGGACTAACTCCAGATGCGAGTTGGTCCGTTCGTGTTTTTCCGCAACCAATGAATTTATTAGAAACCTTTATTGAAGAGTTTAAAAAGGTGAGCGGGCATGTGTTTGTTTGTGAAGATACAATGGAGCTTGCGCAAACGCTTGATGAATTACGAGCAAAGAATGCATGGAAGTATATCTTTTGCGTTGATGATGAATTAAAAACAATGCTAAATGGCAATTTTCCTCTAATAGATAAAAGTGACTTTGTGAATGTCGAAGTAAGCATTACCCGATGTGAGTATCTGATTGCACGCTCAGGTTCTGTATTAGTTAGTTCGGCCCAGCAATCAGGACGACGTGCTAATGTGTTTCCTCCGATACATGTTGTTATTGCCAGACAAAATCAACTGGTGCCTTTTCTTGAAGATGCCATTCATCAATTCAAAGAAAAGTATAGTGAAGATTTACCTTCGCAAGCCACGGTAATAACAGGACCAAGTAGGACCGCCGATATTGAAAAAACACTGGTAATGGGAGCCCATGGACCCAAAGAATTGTTTGTGTTAATTCACAAATAAAGGTGATTTTCTTTTTTAGCAGGATATATTAACTTTGCAGCACTAAAGACGATAAATGAATAATTTCTTACAGCGCACATTAACAGGTATCTTGTTCGTAGGGGCAGTTGCCGGATCGATATTTATACATCCTATAGCTTTCTTTCTGGTTTGTATTGTAGTAGCTGTAATAGGCATGTTGGAGTTAGGACGTTTACTGGAGCGTAAATATGGTAAACTAAATATCTTCGCTGCCCTTTTGTTAGGTATAAGCTTTCAAATTTTGGTATTTCTCGACACGCAGGGATATATTGAACGAAGCTGGTATGTAATACTGATGCCGCTTGTTTGGCTGCCCTTTGTTTATGAGCTGTTTAAAGGAGGAGAAAATCCATTTCAACGCGTTGCACTTACTTTGTTATTACCGGTATATGTGTCATTACCATTATCATTCTTATTTTTAACTGGTTGTATTAATGGTGAATTTCAGGCTGCCATACTACTTGGCTTCTTTATATTGGTTTGGTGTAACGATAGTGGAGCTTATGTCGTAGGAGTGACGATTGGTAAGCATAAATTGTTTGAGCGAATTTCACCCAAGAAGACCTGGGAAGGTTTTATCGGGGGAATTGTTTTTACCGTTATTGCGGGCATTGTTATATTTTCAATGACAGGGATTGCTTCGTTAGCGGTTTGGATTGCCGCAGCGCTTTTAGTATCTGTTTTTGGTACCATTGGCGATTTAGTTGAATCAATGTTAAAGCGCAACGTTGATATTAAAGATTCAGGTTCGATACTGCCGGGCCATGGAGGAGTGCTTGATCGCTTTGATGCTGTATTATTTGCTGCTCCAATGATTTTTGCGCTGTTTGTTTTATTTGGATAATTTAGTTTTAAAATACAATGACAATACACAAGGAAGGATTCGGAACAATATTAGTGGTGCTTGCGTTTTTGTTGGCAGTTAATACCGGTATTTATTTTTTAGCGGGTGTTGAGGTAACAAAATTTACAAGCCTGGCATCGTTTATTGTTTTTGCTTTGGTACTTAACTTCTTTCGTAACCCAAAGCGTGATGCAATAATTCAGGATGGGGCAATTGTTGCACCTGCCGATGGTAAAGTTGTTGCCATTGAAGAAGTAGAGGAAGACGAATATTTGAAGACAAAATGCCTGCAGGTATCAATTTTTATGTCGGTTTTTAATGTGCATATTAACTGGTTTCCGATTAAAGGTATTGTAAAATATTTCCGTCATCATAATGGCCGTTTTATGGCTGCTTATCTGCCTAAATCGTCAACCGAAAATGAGCGAACAAGTGTTGTGATTGAAAATGAAAAAGGGACCCAGATTTTAGTTCGTCAAGTTGCTGGAGCAATGGCACGACGCATTGTTTGTTATGCCGAGGAAGAAACCAATATTTCGCAGGGTCAGCAAATGGGTTTTATCAAATTCGGTTCTCGCGTTGACTTATATCTACCGCTCGATACACGTATTGATGTAAAATTGGAACAGAAAGTAACTGGTCGTCAAACCATCTTAGGATGGCTTAAGTAGAAATTAATCTCATCATATATAAGGAGCTGTCAGTAATGGCAGCTCCTTTTTTATATTCTCGTTATAGAACTTCTTTGGTATTCGATTGTTAATATCAGTCAGAGGGGCGAATGAACAAAATTTAGCTACCGAAGTAGTAGGACTATTCCTCTCTGAATTCTTTAACAAATTCGAAATACTATGAGTCAAACATTATCTATGACTGGAAATTTATCTAAATCAAAAGAAGCGGGTTTACACGGTGTGTGGCTCTTTATCTTTATTGAATTACTCCTGTTTGCTGGTTTATTTTTGCTCTATGCCGTCTATCGATATAAAAATGCTGTCGCCTTTGATTTGGCAGCTACAGAACTAAGTATAACATCGGGAGTGCTAAATACCATTATTATTTTATCAGGAAGTCTGGTGATGGCTTTTGCATCCATTGCTATTCGAAAAGGTAATAAAATGGCAGCTTTATTTTGGTTGCTTACCACCTTGTTTATTGGTTTTATGTTTCTGACTAATCGGTATTTTGAATGGAAAGGGCGCATCGATTTTGGATTGTTTCCTGGAAGTGAAGAATTAGCCCGATTAGGACATGGAGATGTGTTATTTTTTGGTCTTTATTTCTTTATGACCGGCTTGCACGCGCTTCATCTCATAGCCGGATTTGTTGTGCTTATTTATATTACAAGCCAGGTTAACAACAATAGCTTAAATGCATCTAACCATTCGTCACTAGAGAAAGCCGGCGTTTATTGGCATTTAGCAACACTTATTTGGGTGTTAGTTTTTCCTTTGTTCTATTTATTGTAGTTATTATTTAAAACGAAAGACATGGATAATCAAAATACAGTATCGGCTAAAACCTATTTATTTGTTTTCATTGGTTTGGTGCTCATAACACTCGTCTCAACGGGCTTAAGTACAATAAACCTAGGTTATTTAAATCCAATTATTGCCATTGGATTAGCCACCTTAAGTGCAGCAGTAGTTTTAAATGTATTTATGAAAATAAGGCTCGATGGCAGCTTTGCCCGTCTGTTGCTTGCAGGCATTTTGGTATTGGCTCTGCTCATCTTCTTTGTGGGTTTTGTGGGGTAATTATCAGTAATGTAATAATATAAGGGCGATGTTTATCTATAAGCATCGTCTTTTTTTATCTTCAAAATACACTGACAATAGTTTTTCTCAATTTTTGCTCTTTTTCCTATCTTGCGCCAAAAATTTAAAATCATGCACGACGATTTAAAACAAGCTATTGAAGTCTTACGAAATGGTGGCATCATTTTGTATCCGACCGACACTATATGGGGTATTGGGTGCGACGCTACCAATGCTGATGCTGTGAAGCGGATTTATGAATTAAAGCAGCGTGCTGATTCAAAAAGCATGCTGGTGTTGCTTGATAATACGGCTAAGTTGGGAGGTTATGTGAATGACATTCCTGAGGTGGCTTATGATATGGCAGAGTTGACCACCAAACCATTGACGATTATTTATGATGATGCGAAAAATTTAGCTTCTAACCTTTTGGCGGAAGATGGAAGTGTAGGTATTCGAATTACTGAGGAGGAATTCTCTAATCAATTGTGTGCCCGTTTTAAAAAGCCAATTGTGTCAACATCGGCTAATATAAGTGGCGAGCCATCGCCGCAACATTTTGGTGAGGTTAGCGAGGCTGTTAAAGCCGGAGTAGATTACATCGTTAATTTCCGACAAGAGGAAACGAAGAATCCGGCACCATCCAGTATTATTAAATTAGCCAAAGATGGTCAGGTTACGATAATCAGAGAATAACACAATGGAAAATATACAATTTAATCATAGCACACCGGTTCAGATTCGTTTTAACGATGTGGATGGCTTAGGACATATCAATAATACCACTATTCAGGAGTATTTTGACCTGGGTCGTATGTATTACCTTAACGAAGTGTTTGGCGATACAGTCTTTAAGGGAAATGAAACAGTTATCCTGGTGAATATTAATACTGATTTTTATACACCTGTTTATCTCAGAGATAATATGGAAGTGAAAACTGCCATTATTGGATTGGGAACCAAAAGTTTAAAGATGGTACAACAAGTGGTTTGCAAAGAGACAGGTGCTGTAAAGGCCAGTTGTAAATCGGTAATGGTTGGTTTTAATAAAGTTACTGAAGAATCATTAGAATTATTGCCCGCGTGGCGAGAAGCTATTAGTCGTTGGGAAAATACATCGTTCTAGAAAGATACAACCATATGCTGTTGTAACGTTTCTAATGTTATAGAAATCATTCTTCCCTTTTTGCTTGAGCAAAAGGGGAAGTACCGCGCCTAAGGTGTGGGGATGGGGTGCAATAGTCTACTTTCTAAATATTAATCAGCCCTTCTGGTAAATCAAACATCACCAGTTGTTGCTCGTCGTCAATGCCAGCAATAAAATGCTCAACAATTGGGATTAACAATTCTACGCCATCATTGTCTATTTCAAATAATGGATTCTTCGAAATATCGCGGATAGCAACAATTTCACCAATTGGGCCATGGCCAACTGCCTGGCATTGGTAACCTACTAATTGATAAGCTGAAAAATCCTCAGAGATATTAGCTTCAGTATCTTCTTCAGATTTTTTTGCATAAACAGGGGCATCGATCAGGTTTAGTGCGGCGTTGTCGCTTTGAACCTGTTCGAATTTCACTAATACATCCGATTGATTTTTTTCGCGCGCCTCATCCAGTGAGAAGGGTACCAGACCTCCATCCAAATCCAAAAATAGAAATTCGGCATCCATGTCGTCAATCGAAAACTCTTCGAATAATCGGACAACCATTTCTCCGGCAATACCATGGGTTTTTACAATCACGCCAATTTGGCGACAGCTGTGCTTATCAATCATCGTTCATAACTTTAGCTGACAAAGGTAAAATAAAAGCGTTGAACTTATACCAATTGTATTTTAAGATGTGCCTTCAGTGTAATTTTAAAACTACAATAGCCTGTCCTGATTATTCGGGAGTAAATGCCGAAACAGAATTTTTATCAATCGTTTTGATTCGTAATCGGGTATTACTTTCCGCGGTTGTATAAAAACGACTTCCATCGTTCTTCTGGTAGATGGGCTTCTTCCATCGCGGCCCTTGACAAGCTAAAAAATAAATCCGATAAACGATTGATGAAAAATAAGATAGAGCGTTCAACAGGATATGTTCGATGTAATGATGTTAATTTGCGTTCTCCTTTTCTTAATTGTGAACGAACGACGTGACATAAGGCCGATACTTCATTGCCACCAGGTAAGATAAAGTGGTCGGAACGACTGCTGAGGTTTGATTCAATCTCATCAATCCATTGCTCGCAAAATTTGTCCATATTATCAGGCAATGGCATGGTGTTTTTATCTTTAAACTCAGTTGGAGTGGCCAGGTGGCTCATGGTGTTCATCAACTCCACCTGAATGTGATGCAGTTTTTCCTGCCACTGGTGTTTGGCGTCTAATTTGGCTCTTAATAGGCCGATAAATGAATTGACTTCATCAAAAGTACCGTAAGCATCCACCCTAATGTCGTCTTTATTAACCCGTACTCCACCAAGCAAGTCAGTTTGTCCGCGATCGCCTGTTTTCGTATATATTTTCATATCTATTGTTTCAATCAGTTAATGTTCGTGTGAGAAAAGTAAACAAGGCTTATGATAAAAAGTTTGATTGAAGTTTAATTTTCATTCATATGAGGTAAACAAAAAAAATAACCGCTTGTTTTGTCTTTACTCAACGCAATAATTTATGAAACATCTGGCCGATATACGTAACGATTATACAAAAGGAAGTTTAAACAGAGATGATTTAGACTTAAATCCGTTTAAGCAATTTAATAAATGGATGAAGGAAGCTATAGATGCTCAATGTAATGAACCGACTGCAGTGACTTTGGCTACTGTGGATGAGGTGAATATGCCGAATTGTCGAATCGTTCTTCTAAAGGATGTTTGCGATGATGGTTTTGTGTTTTTTACTAATTATAACAGTACCAAAGGACAAGAGATGAGACATAAAGCCAATGCAGCTTTAAACTTTTTCTGGCCTGAACTGGAACGACAGGTACGTGTTCGTGGGACCATTGAAAAAGTTTCATCGCATAAATCGGATGCTTATTTTCAATCGCGACCACGCGAGAGTCAATTAGGAGCCTGGGCATCTAATCAAAGTGAACCACTTGAGAGTAAAGCGGAATTATTAAGCAATTATTCTGAGTTGGAGCAAAAATACCAAGACAAAAAAATTCCCCGCCCTGACCACTGGGGTGGCTATATAGTAAAAGCATACTCTATTGAGTTTTGGCAAGGGCGATCTAATCGCATGCACGACCGTTTTCAGTATGTTCAAAAGGCTGAAAAATGGGAAATCAATCAGTTAGCTCCGTAACGATTAAGTTAATGCATTAATTAGTCGATCGAATATTATTTTGTTAAGCCATGGAATACGCTTTCCAGATTTTGCTCCTGGCGCGTCATTGTCAGTATCGTTAAATCATTTTCAACCGCATATTTGAAGATGGCTTTTCTGACATCTTCTTTAGCATCAACATTAATTTCAGTTTTAGAAAGTTGGTCGACAGAATGTATACCACTCAATTTCTGAAGTGATTCGATAGTTGGTTCTTTATCAAATTCTACAAAAATGCTTGAATTGCCAGATTTTTGCAAAGCCGATAAATCAGTTGAAGGGTGGTCAACCACTACTTCACCACGGTTAAGAATAATGACGCGTTCGCAGATTGCTTCCACCTCTTGCATGATGTGGGTACTGAGCATAACTGTTTTTTCTTTGCCGATTGATTTAATCAGGTTACGGATTTCAAGTATCTGATTAGGATCGAGTCCCGTGGTTGGTTCATCCAGAATTAGCACTTCAGGATCGTGAATTAATGCCTGTGCCAAACCTACGCGTTGGCGATAGCCTTTTGAGAGGGTTCCTATTTTTTTATTTTGCTCAAGAGTTAAGCCAGTCAACTCAACCATTTCAGCCACCCGCTCTTTTTTATTGGGTAGTTTATACAATTCGGCCACCATTAAAAGGTATTCCTTTACATACATATCCAGGTACAATGGATTATGCTCTGGCAGATAGCCTATCTTTCGTCTAAAAGTATCGGTATAGTCACTATTGTTGATGCCACACACTTCTACTTCGCCAGCCGATTGTGGCAATAAGCCCGAAATAATTTTCATCATGGTTGATTTACCAGCTCCGTTAGGCCCCAGAAAACCTACTATTTCACCTGATGAGATCGTGAAGGACACGCCTTTTAAAGCTTTTTGTTGACCAAATTGTTTGATGACCTCTTTAACTACAATCGACATATTCAATGGTTTTAAAATTCAAAAATATTAAAAAAAGCTATAAGCTGATAGCTACTTGCTGATAGCCTCACGGCAATCGCATTTAAGAAACTCTTTTCTCAACTCAAGTCGTTGAGGCTTCTCCTTTTTGCCTTCAGCCCAAAAAGGGGAGAAAAAGGCCGCCGACTTAATCACTCGTTTACCCATTATGACATCACTACGGGAAAAATATAAAGACTGACAGCTTGGTATCAAATTTTTCTCCCCTCCGTTTATGCCAATGGGTCCCAAACTGCGTTGATTATGTCGGTATAGCGCGAGCAAAACACTTCTTTAAGGGATTGCCATGGCTGATAGCCTCTAAATAAACATTATTCTTTATTTTTGCATTTATTCCTTGAACTTAGAGAACGAGCAATGTCAAAAGAGTATTTGTACTGCGAAGATTTATTCAATTATCATCGTAACCCAACCCGCACGGTGAAAGTGGGTGTTACTGCCATTGGTGGCGATAGCCCCATTCAGATTCAGTCGATGACGACCACCAATTCAATGGATGCCGATGCAACGGCTGCCCAGGTGATGAGCATTTTAGATGAAGGTGCAGATATTGTTCGTATTACTACTCAGGGAAGAAGTGAAGCGCATAACTTGGAAAATGTAAAACGTATTATACGTGAAAAGGGCTACGATGCTCCTTTGGTGGCCGATATCCATTTTAATCCCAATGCTGCTAAAGTAGCGGCTTCCAATGTTGAAAAGGTGCGCATTAATCCTGGTAACTTTGCTGGTGGAGCTAAGAAGTTTAAATTGGATTACACCGATGAACAGTACAATGAAGAGCTTCAGCTGGCCAAAGAAAAGCTGAGTTCATTCCTTGATGTTTGTAAACAATATGGTACGGCTATTCGGGTAGGAACTAACCATGGTTCATTGTCCGATCGTATTATGAGTCGCTTTGGCGACACACCTCAAGGCATGGTGGAGGCTTGTATGGAGTATCTGCGAATGTGCGAAGAGCTTGATTTTAAAGATATCGTGTTGAGCATTAAAGCCAGTAATACGCGTATCATGGTTCATACAGTTCGTCTGCTTGTTGTAGCCATGAAAAAGGAAGGTATGAATTATCCGCTTCACCTCGGGGTAACAGAAGCAGGTAGCGAGGATGAAGGACGCATTAAATCAGCTGTTGGAACTGGAGCTCTATTAGTCGATGGCCTGGGCGATACCATTCGGGTGTCATTAACTGAAGATCCTGAGAAAGAAGTGCCGGTAGCGGACAAATTGGTTAATTATATCAGTGCTCGCAACAGCCATGAAGCTATCAAACCGGTTCAAAAGTTTAATTTCACACCCTTTGAATATAACCGGAGAAAAACCCATAAGGTATTAAATATTGGTGGTGACAATACAGCTGTGGTTATAGCTGATGCCACGGATGAATTCGTAAAAGGAGAAAAGCTAAAGGCCGACTACCAATTCATCGAGTTGCCCGAAGATGTTAAGAATCATTATCAAAATTACCTGATACCCTATGCAGGATGGAAAACCGGTAATACATCGAGTAAAACACATCCGGCTTTAACGGCTGATGAGTTTATACAAACAGAAGAACTGCCTTCGCCGTGCTTCTTATCAATTTGTTATCCTCAATTGAGTGATGAGCTAATTAGCCGGTTAAAAGCTGAAAGAGATGTGGTTATTTTACTACACTCTAATCATATTAATGCGCCGGTTGAGCAACGTGCTTTTGTTTTTAAAATGGATGAAGCAGGCTTGACTCATCCTGTAGTATTGCACAATTGCTATAACGAAGATAAGGCAGAAGATTTTCAGATTAAATCAGCAGCCGACGCCGGCATACTTTTTCTTGATGGTTTGGCCGATGGGCTTTACCTCGAAAACGATGGCCGATTATCTAATGCCGAGATCATAAGCACTGCATTTGAAATATTGCAATCATCGCGCGTACGTTTTACCAAAACAGAGTTTATCTCTTGTCCTGGTTGTGGTCGTACTTTATTTGATTTACAGGAGACAACAAAGCAGGTTAAAGCACGCACATCGCACCTGATAGGTCTTAAAGTAGCCGTGATGGGTTGTGTGGTAAATGGCGTTGGTGAGATGGCCGATGCTGATTATGGCTATATTGGCTCGGGGCCAGCAATAGTAAGCCTATTTAAGAAGCGTGAATTGATAAAACGAAATCTGCCACGTGAAGAAGCTGTTGAAGAGTTAATTAAGCTCATAAAAGAGCATGGCGATTGGGTGGATCCCACCTAGAAATGATTTTTAATCAAAGAAATACGAACAGTCGTGGATTTTTTTGGCCGTTCGGAATGATTTTTTTGCTATGTGTGTCTAATTTTATAAATTGCGTTTCTCAAAAATTAACTAATTGAGTCTAGCCTAAATGAAACGGATATTTCTACTTTTCTTTGCGACGGTTTTAACCATTATGAGCACTCACGCTGGTGAGATGGAGCTGAAAGGGACATTTCAGGGGGAAAACCTGTATGTGAAGAATCCATTTGCCGCTTCTGGTGTGGGTTTCTGTGTTTATGAAGTGACAGTAAACGGACAAACTACCACCGATGAGATAAACTCCAGTGCTTTTGAAATTGACTTAGGTGTATACCAGTTCGTTATTGGTGAAGCGCTTATTGTTGGTATTAAATATAAAGATGGATGTGAACCTAAAGTACTTAATCCTGAAGTGCTAAATCCACGTGCAACATTTGAAATTACCAGTATTAATGTTGATAATGATGAACTAAGCTGGGAAACATCAAAAGAATCAGGTGCTTTACCATTTGTTGTTGAGCAATATCGCTGGAACAAGTGGGTGAAAGTAGGTGAAGTAGAAGGCAAAGGTTCTATTCAGTCAAACAATTATTCTGTGACAGTCAGAAAGCACAGTGGAGAAAACAAGTTCCGTATCAAGCAGATTGATTATCGCAACAAGCCACGTTATTCCGATGAGGTGAAGAGTATTTCAACCAAAGCTGAAGTAACGTTTGGTCCTAATAAAGTAGATGATAAAATAACCTTCTCATCCCCAACTTTGTATGAAATATATGATGAGTATGGTGGTATCGTATTTAAAGGTTATGGAGCAGAGGTTAATGTAGCTGGTATCGAAAAAGGACGCTACTACATTAATTATGACAATAAAATGGAGCGATTCACAAAAAAATAAACTGAATATATCGGTTAAAGAAAGGTGATTCGCTACGAGTCACCTTTTTTTGTATATATTCAGACTTGTCCTAAAATTATTTGAGATGCTATTAATGACTGTTTGAAGTAATGTAATGAAGTGTGGTTGGATGGCCTCTTTTAAAATAAATTTTAATTTGAAGAATGATTTAGTAAGACCGGGAAGCTGAGAGCTTGCTCGAAGATCACCCGGCCGCACTTAATCTTTCAAAAAAGGAAAATGCCATTTTAAAAATAGCCTTGATTTTCTTTGCTTACTTTCTTTCATCAAGGAAAGAAAAGTAAGTTGGGTTTGGGCGAAGCGCCAATATTTTAGGGTAATAATGGTATAAATTGATAGAAAATCAAGTATTTCACTTGCATTTAACCAATGACTTAGCGGTCAATAAAAACAAATCATTAATTTTGCAATCCTGAAATAAAATAGAAATAAAATGGAACAGATTCGTCGAACAAAAATTGTAGAGCTGTTGAAAAGTACCGAATATGGTACTCAGGCCAATGTAAAAGGTTGGGTAAGAACCAAGCGAGGTAATAAACAAGTGAATTTTATTGCTTTAAATGACGGGTCATGCATTCATAATATACAGATAGTGGTTGATGTGCCTAATTTCGATGAGGAAATGTTGAAACGCATTACCACGGGTGCAGCAGTATCCATCAACGGAATAATTACTGAATCTGCAGGAAGCGGGCAAAGCGTTGAGATTCAAGCTAAGGAAATTGAGGTGATGGGCGATTGTGATCCTGAGAAGTATCCGATTCAGCCAAAGAAACATACTTTAGAGTTCTTGCGTGAGAATGCTCACCTTCGCTACAGAACCAATACTTTTGGAGCTATTGCACGTATTCGTCATGCCATGATTTTTGCGGTGCATGAATTCTATACCAAGAAAGGATTTATCAATATTCACACACCAATCATTACAGCGTCTGATGCAGAGGGAGCCGGTGAAATGTTTAAAGTAACCACTTTGGACTATGATAATATGCCACGTACCGAAGAAGGCGCGATTGATTACGCACAAGATTTCTTTGGTAAAGCCACTAACCTGACTGTATCGGGTCAGTTAGAGGGTGAGTTGGCAGCATTAGCCATGGGTGAGATTTACACTTTCGGACCAACATTCCGTGCTGAGAACTCCAATACATCGCGTCACTTGGCTGAGTTCTGGATGATTGAACCTGAGATGGCCTTCTATGACCTGGATGACAACATGGATTTAGCTGAGGAATTCCTGAAGTACCTTATCAAATATGCATTGGATAATTGCATGGATGACCTACAATTCTTAAGCAAGCGTTTGCAGGAGGAAGAGAAGAATAAAAAAGCTGATGAGCGTTCAATGGAGCTGATTGAAAAACTTCAGTTTGTATTAGCGAATGACTTTATCCGCTTGCCATATACTGAGGCTATTGAGGTGTTAAAGAATTCGAAACCAAACAAAAAAGGTAAATTCAAATATCCTATTGATGGGTTCGGAAGTGACTTGCAATCGGAGCACGAGCGTTACTTAGTTGAGAAGCACTATAAAAAGCCAGTGATTTTGACCGATTATCCAAAAGACATCAAAGCTTTCTACATGAAACAGAACGATGATGGTAAAACGGTTCGTGCAATGGACGTATTGTTCCCACAGATTGGTGAGATTATTGGTGGTTCGCAACGTGAAGAAAACTACGATAAGTTAGTAACTCGTATGAAAGAGATGGATGTGCCAGCCGAAGAGATGTGGTGGTATCTTGATACCCGCCGTTTCGGAACTGTTGTACACAGTGGTTTTGGTCTTGGTTTTGAGCGATTAATGTTGTTTGTGACCGGTATGGGTAATATCCGCGACGTCATTCCGTTCCCTCGTGCGCCAAAAACAGCAGAGTTTTAAAAATAGAGATTGATAGATTTAAGACTTAAGACAAAAGATAATGTCTTAAGAAAAAATATAAATGCCGGTTTTCAATGAGAGCCGGCATTTTTTTATCACATACCACTGATTAAAAAACTAACTTTCTAAGTTGATTATTCGTCAAAAAACTGCCCACTCCTATCGGTTTTGATGAATTAATCTTAATTTTGTTGAGGCTCACTCGTTTTGTAGGCAAGCAGTGAAGTTGATACAGGAATGTTAAGATTGAAGCAAGTAGGATGTTAAAACAGAGTTTACAACAAAAGTTACTTCAAAAATTATCGCCTCTTCAAATACAGGTGATTAAGCTGTTGGAAATACCAACCGCTCAGTTGGAGCAGCGTATCAAAAAGGAATTGGAAGAAAATCCGATTTTAGAACTCGAACGCGAACAGCAGGATCCGGATAAGGATGACCAAGATACTCCTGAGCCGGAAACAGAACGAGACGAGTTGTCTATTGATGAGTACATCAATAACGAAGATATCCCTGCGTATAAACTTCAGGCGCGTAACTTCTCAAAGGATGATAAACACGAAGATATTCCGTTTTCAACAGGTGCCACATTTCATGAACATTTAATAGGGCAGCTTGGCTTACGCATACTAACCGATAGACAGCGTAATATTGCCGAGTACATTATTGGTAACGTCGACGAAGACGGTTATTTGCGTCGCGAAGTAGATGAGATAATCGATGATTTAGCTTTTGCTCAGAATATTGAAGTTGATGAGCGAGAGGCCTTGGACGTACTGGAAATAGTTCAGGATTTTGATCCGGCCGGGGTGGCTGCGCGCGACTTGCAAGAGTGTTTGTTATTACAGATTCAGCGTAAAGACCGCTCATTCCCTGATATTGAAAACGCCTTCCAGGTGTTGAAATATCATTTTGATGAGTTCACCCGTAAGCACTACGATAAAATCACCAAGCGCCTTCATATCGATGAAGATGAGTTAAAAGATGCTTTAGCTGAGATTTTGAAGTTAAATCCAAAACCGGGAAGCTCCTATAGCAATCCGATGAGTAAGACGGTACAGCACATTATACCGGACTTTATTCTGGAGATAGAAGATGAGCAGTTTCAGTTGAGTTTGAACAATCGCAATGTGCCCGAGTTACGCATCAGCAATACCTATTCTGATATGTTGGAAGATTACAGTGCCAACAAAAAGAACCAGACGCAGGATAAGAAAGATGCAGTGATGTTTGTGAAGCAAAAGCTCGACTCGGCCAAGTGGTTTATCGATGCCATCAAACAGCGTCAGAACACCTTAATGACGGTGATGAACTCCATCCTTGACTATCAGCACGATTACTTTATCGAAGGTGATGAAACCAGAATGAAGCCAATGATTTTGAAAGATATTGCAGAGCGAACAAATCTTGATATATCAACTATTTCTCGCGTGTCAAACAGTAAATATATTCAAACGCACTTTGGAATTTTTGCCTTAAAATATTTCTTCTCAGAAGGTATGCAAACTGAATCGGGAGAGGAAGTGAGTACGCGCGAGATTAAAAAGATATTGGAAGAATGCATCTCCAATGAGGACAAACGTAAGCCTCTGACTGACGACAAACTGGCTGTCATTCTGAAAGAGAAATCATACAATATTGCACGTCGTACGGTGGCTAAATACCGTGAGCAGTTAAATATCCCTGTCGCCCGATTAAGAAAAGAACTATAAATAACAGCCGGAGTTGAAGAACCCTGAAAAGCATCCTGAGTTGTTCCGCAGGGTGGAGTCGAGGGGGGCAAGGGACAGTTGAAATGTAATACTCCCTGATAACAAATAATCACTTCGACTTCGCTCAGTGAACGAATGTTTTGAATCATACCATGCAGATAGTTTCCAAAGTTTTATCCACCGTTTTTCATCCAATGCTCATTCCTACATTGGGTTTGTTTTTAATATTTAATATGGGAGGACATTTCACCTATCTGCCTATCGACCATCAGCGCGTGGTGTATCTTATTGTCTTCTTGAGCACTTGTGTATTACCTTTAACATTGATGCCGCTTTTTATGCTTTTGGGTGTGATTAAAACCGTGTACATGAAGGAGAGACGAGAGCGCATTATCCCCACAGTTTTTACCGGTTTCTTTTATTTGCTGGGTTTCTTTTTATTAAACCGCATTCCTGTTGTTCCGTCATTTATAAAGGGTTTTATGTTGGCTACCATTATTGCTATTTCTATTGCCCTTGCCATTACATTTTTCTGGAAAATAAGTATGCATATGATTGGTATCGGTGGCTTAACAGGTGCTATTCTGGCACTTTCGCTTCGCTTTGGTATCGATGCCTGGATGATTTTCACTGTAGTTCTTCTTATATCAGGCCTATTAGGAAGTTCGCGTTTGTTCCTTAATGCGCATACGCCTGCTCAAGTGCATACAGGTTATTTGTTAGGTACTGTTGTGGTTTTTTTTGGTGTGCTGCTATAAAATAAAAAATCATATTGTAAACATATTGGCTATTCGTTATTGAATGTTGTAAATTGGAGGTTCTGTAACAATTTGCATGGTTAATCCATGCGAATCCTTAAACGATTACTTATGAGAACAATCAATTTATGGCTTGTATTGGTGTTGATACTGGCAGCTTGCCAACCTAATACAACGGATAAACAAGTTAAAAATGCTGTTTTATGACGAGGCACGAAAGAATGATGAACTGCCTATCGACAACAGCAAGGTTGAACGCCTCGATGTGCGTAACCGCCCAAGCAATATACGTGGTAAAAAAGATTTTACTTATTACGATGACATGATTCGTATTCCTGAAGGCTCGGCCCCTGACCTTAAAAATAAATCATTTGGTATTGCGGCAGAGGTTGTGATACCTAAAGGAGGCGCTGAAGGATTACTGATGACACAGGGTGGACGTTTTGCCGGTTTAGGACTTTTTGTACAAAACAATCGCCTGGTATTCCATTACAATTTAGTTGGTGTAAAACGTTATCAGGTGGTGAGTAATAAAACCCTGACACCAGGTAAGCATGTTTTGGGTGTTGACTTTAAATACGATGGCGGTGGCATTGGTAAAGGTGGTGTTGCTACTTTGACCATTGATGGCAATGTGGTTGGACAAACAAAAATAGACCAAACCATTGGTTATCGTATGTCGTTGGATGAAACGCTTGATATTGGACAAGATACTGGTACACCTGTGTGTGAAGACTATAAAGTACCGTTTGACTTTACAGGCGAACTTAAAAAGGTCAATATAAAAATAACAGAGCTCGATCTTACCCAGGAACAAATAGATGCCTATCGTAAGAAATTGGCCGAACAATCATTGACCTACTAAGATACTTCGTTATTTCATGTGTATGATGGCCGCCTGTCGGGCGGCCATTTTTTTTCGTTACTTACATAATTTGCGCACAACGAAGTAACAAAACAAGTAGCCAGATTAGATTGTTGTATTAGAATGTTATACATTCAACGTTAAATTATCTATGTAATCGTATGTTAAACATGATTCGATTTTATCATGATTCATATATGTCAAATAGTAACTCTATAATTGAAGAAAAATGAAAAAGACTTTTTTATTAATGCTGGTTTGCTTTTTTGCTCTATCGGCAATGGGGCAATCGAAACAACCTAATATTTTAGTAATAATGGTGGACGACGTTGCACCCAACTCATTAAGCTGTTATACCTTGGGGATGCAATACAACACGCCCAATATCGACCGCATCGCTAAAGAAGGCGCGATATTCACTGATCACTATGCACAGCCCAGCTGTACGGCCGGCCGTGCCGCCTTTATTACAGGACAAAAGCCTGTGCGTACCGGACTGACAACAGTGGGACAACCCGGTAATCCGCTGGGGATTAAAAAAGAGGACCCAACATTGGCAGAATTGCTAAAACCACTGGGTTATATGACCGCACAATACGGTAAAAACCATTTGGGCGACCGTAATGAGCACCTTCCAACGGTGCATGGTTTCGACGAATTCTTTGGCAACCTTTATCACTTAAACGTATCGGAAGAAGAGGAACAGGCCGATTATCCTAAAAGTGAAGAATTCTATCAGAAATTTGGACCACGCGGCATTATTGAATCCTATGCGAGTGATGAATTTGATAATACCGAAGACCCGCGCTTTGGTGTAATAGGAAAGCAAAAAGTGAAAGATGTGGGAAAACTGACTTCTGAACGCATGAAGACCTTTGATGAGGAGCTGGTTAAAAAGAGTAAGAAGTTTATGAAACGTGCGAAGAAGGAGGGTAAACCATTTTTTATCTGGCATGCCACCAGCCGTATGCACGTTTATACGCACCTGAAAAAAGAATCGCAAAATCTGGCGACCAAGGTGAGTACTGATATGGATTTATTCGGACATGGTTTGCTGGAACACGATGGTCATGTGGGGCAACTGTTAGATTATCTGAAAGAATTAGGAGTTGATGACAACACGATTGTTATTTACACTACTGACAATGGGCCAGAAGCCGGTTCATGGCCACATGCCGGGGTAACCATGTTTAGAGGCGAAAAAATGACGACTTACGAAGGTGGTGTGCGCGCTCCGTTTATGGTACGTTGGCCAGCCCGAATCCCATCAGGATTGGTTAGAAACGGTATCTCAGCACACGAAGATGTGCTACCGACGCTAATGGCAGCAGTGGGTAATAGCAACATTCATGAAGAGTTGGAGAATGGGAAGAAAGTTGGAGATATGGAGTACAAGGTTTATATCGATGGCTATAACAACCTGGATTACTGGACTGGTAAAACCGATGAGTCGGCCCGCAATCACTTCTTCTATTATTATGAATCCAGTTTAACAGCCATGCGCGTGGGGCCATGGAAAATGCATTTTGCCACCAAAGAACGTTATTTCGATGATATGGTGTTTCATACCATGCCTCAATTATTTAATTTGCGCAAAGATCCGTTCGAGTACTACGACGACATTACTGGTTTTCACCAGATTATGCACAAATCGTGGGTGATGCAGCCTGCTATTAGCTTATTAAACGAACATTTGATGACCTTTAAGGCCTTCCCGCCTCGTCAGGCAGCCGCTTCACTGGATATTAACAAAGCCATTGATAAAATATTGAAATCAGATACAAGACAATAACTAAGTTTTGAACCGTCATACATAAAATGGCTGCCTGTCGGGCGGCCATTTTAGTTATATTCATTCAATACTGCGCACCTTTGGTGCTTGATTCCCATACGTGTTAGCCCCAACGGGGCGTAGTAAAAAAGAGGCCATTCAAGCCCCTTTTCCCGTCTCCGGTCTTCCATCCTTAATTCCTCACCACTACATCCAGCTTTTCAAGCAGCTGTGGTCTGTCGGCCAGTGCCACTTTAGCTATTTGCATATAATCGCTTATCCATTCCGCCAGGGCTTCAATGGCAGCATCACGTTCTACAGTGGCCTGTTGTGCCTCACCTTTCTCGCGTAATACAGAAGAGGCATGATTTTCCAGTTGCTTAATAATTTCTAATTCGGCCGTAAAGTGTTCAGTAGTGCGACCAAATTCAGCCATTTTGGCTAACCAGCTTTCGTTGCCCAATAAGTTGGTGTAGAAGTTGCTCTGCTGCTTAATAATTGTGTTAAACGTTTTGGCTCTTCTGCCATTGAGCTGAAGGGTTACCGTAGCATCCATATCATTTTTAAAGGCTACACGTGCCACACTTATGTTTGCCTGGTAATTTTTCTGGCAAGTCTCAAGGCTAACGCGTTTGTTTTCAAAAGCCTGTGCCAATTCACCTTGTTCCTTGCTAAATCTACTGTTTGCGTTGTTGGCGGCCTCATACAAAGCCTCGCCTTCAGCAAACTTAGCTTCATTGTAACCAAAAGCACCGACAGCTGTGCTAATATCCGCATCATTCTTTGAATTGTTTAGGCGAATTTGTGCCTGATTCAGGATTTTACTAACCTCTTTGTTTGTTGTTAACATGTTTATTTAGGTTTAATTAATGAACCGGTATTATTCCGGCCCTTCTGTTATTTTCTTCTTTGGCTTGTCATATTTTTCATTTGAACCTCGGGGTTTTGTATTATCCCGCAATATTTCGCGTGCGCACCGTTAGGTTTTACATTCTCCCGTTGTTTTTTGCGAATGAACCGCAAAGTTTTACATGTTCCCGCGCAGATTTGCTCGTGTCCCACTTATTTTTCCATAAGAACCAGGGATATTGCAAAACTAATCGGGAAATTATGGTTTCAGGTGGTTACCGGGCTTCCTGTTGCGGTTAGTGAACGTTCATAACCTTTGGTGGTGAATAGTAGTTGTGTCTGAGCTGTAACAGATGGCTTTGCAGATATAATTGTTACGTTATGTCACTGTGCTGCATGGAATCGGTAATGATTAGGAGATTTAATTGGAGAAAATTGTCGAATAAAGCCGTCCGACAAACCCTTTGGGGAGATGGGTAGGTAGTCATAATGGGTTAACTGTTTAAGTTTATTATAAAACAAGTATACAAATATTTTGTTAAAGTATTGGAATTTAGATTGAATTATTTCGAACTTGGGTTACCGAATGAATACGATATGGCAATCTAATTGGTTTTTACTTTAAATACCTTAACATGAGTATTAAAACGCTTTTTACATTTGCAGCATTGGCACTCGTTGTGTCGTGCGCGCCGCCCACTCAAAAAACGGAGGAAGGGCCAACACTTCCTCGTCCCTTATCCGAATTTAATGGTGTATTAGGAAAAACATTTGAAGATTCGAAAGAAGATTATCCGCAGCCATACCGGGCCGCTGAAGGAACACCCAACGTTATACTAGTTTTATTGGATGATGTCGGTTTCGGTCAGCCGGGAACAACTGGAGGGCCTATTCCAACACCAACCATGGATAAATTAGCCGATGAAGGATTAACCTATACCCGTTTTCATACAACAGGTATCTGTAGTCCTACAAGGGCAGCCCTCTTAACCGGTCGTAACCATCATCAAACAGGTTTTGGTACTATTTCCGAACTCTCTACCGGCTATCCGGGCTATCATAGTGTGTGGGGTGCCGATGCTGCGTGTATGGCCGAAGTGCTTCGCCAGAATGGTTACAATACGGCTGCCTGGGGTAAATGGCACAATACACCCGACTGGGAGACCAGCCCCATTGGGCCTTTTAATCGATGGCCTACAGGTTTTGGATTTGAATATTTTTACGGATTTCAGGGTGGTGAAACAAGTCAATGGGAACCGCAGCTATTCCGCAACACCCTGCCTGTTGAACCAGAAAAAACACCTGAGGAAGGTTATCATTTAACCGAAGACCTCACTGAAGATGCCATTGAGTGGATTCAAAGGCAAAAGTCGCTCGACCCCGATAGGCCGTATTTCGTGTATTTTGCCACCGGAGCTGCGCATGCGCCATTGCACGTGCCTCAAAAATGGATTGACAAATTTAAAGGTCAGTTTGACGAAGGATGGGAAGCCATGCGTGAGCATACCTTAGAGCGTCAGATTCAAATGGGCATTGTGCCTCCGGATACAAAGCTGACACCACGTCCCGAATCGATTCCTTCGTGGGATGAGCAAAGCGCGGAAGCCAAAAAATTATATGCCCGCCAGATGGAGGTTTTTGCTGCCTTTTTGGCCCATACCGACCACTATGTTGGTAAACTGGTGGATGCCGCCAGAGCATTGCCCGGAGGCGATAACACTATGGTTATATACATTGCCGGCGATAACGGTTCAAGCGCCGAGGGTAGCCTTACCGGTACGCTTAATAATATGATGACCCAAAACGGATTCCCCGATAACGTTGAGCGACAGCTGGCTGTTTTGGACGAAATAGGCGGTCCTAATCATGAAAACCACTTTGCTGTGGCCTGGGCCTGGGCCGGATGTGCTCCTTTCCAATGGATGAAACGTGTGCCTTCGCACTTTGGAGGAACCCGTAATGGAATGGTCATTTCGTGGCCAGCCGGTATCAAGTCCAAAGGTGAAGTGCGCACGCAGTTCCATCATGCCGTTGATATTGCACCAACGATCTATCAGGCTGCCGGTATTGACATACCAACAAGTGTCAATGGAGTTAAACAAGTGCCAATGGCTGGGGTGAGTATGAACTATACCTTTGAGGATACTAATGCAAAAGATACACGTTCAACACAATATTTCGAAACGGGCGGACACCGCGCCCTTTATCACGATGGATGGGTGGCGGCCTCTTTCCATGGTGTACCGTGGGAGTTAATGGGTTCCATTGGTTTCAAGGATAATAAATGGGAGTTATACAACATTAACGAAGACTTTTCGGAAGCCAACGATTTGGCAGCCAGTGAGCCCGAAAAACTGGAAGAGCTCAAAGCGATATTCGATAAGGAAGCGCAGAAATACAACGTTTATCCGCTTGACGATCGCTTTGCTGAAAGAGCATCCAATCCAAATCGTCCGTCATTAACAAAGGGCAAAACCACTTTTAAGTATATGCCCGGAACAGTGCGTGTCCCTGAAGGTAGTGCCGCGCCGGTGTATATGCGAAGTCATGTACTCACTGCTCATGTTAATTTCAAACCGGGTGACGAAGGCGTGTTGCTTGCTTGTGGCGGAGGCTCGGCAGGTTATACCCTCTTTATTAAGAATAACAAACTGCATTACACCTACAATTTCTTCCACGAATCGCATTATGATGTTTCGTCGTCTACTTTGCCAAAAGGAGCTTTAGAACTCAAAATGGTTTATACCCAGGAATCGAATGAATGGGGCGGTGGAGGAACAGCTGAGTTATTTATCAATGGTAAAAGTGCGGGAAAAGCACAAATAGGAAAACAAGTTCCGGCACGTTTTTCAGCTACAGAAACCCTGGATGTAGGAATGGACTTGGGCTCTGTCGTTAGCAATAAGTACAAAGGGCCTTTTGCATACACCGGTGATTTAAAATATGTGCAGGTGGATTTGAAGTAGAAAAAAGTTCTGCGGGCAACGATTTGCCCGCTTTCTTATTGGGGATAGTATTAAATCGTAGCCATTAGAGGCATGAATCCTTCTAAAGATGAAAGATATGATAAGAAAATCAATGCTATTATACTCTCTGTTATTGTTGATTGGGGGTAATGGGCAGGCACAAAAAGATACGACTAAAGTAACACAGGATGCCAAAAAGGAAAAGAACCTGTCAATAATTCCGCTTCCTGTAATTGGAGCAAATCCTACCAATGGTTTTTTGTATGGTTTTGCACCAGGCGCTAGTTGGTTTATGGGAGATGCCTCTAATACGAGTATATCATCAGGTTTGGGCACGATTGTATATACTACTAATAAACAGTTGTTGCTGACCGCTAAAACCAATGTTTTTTTAAAGGGCGACAGATGGAATCTTTTAGGTGACTGGCGCTATTTTATAACCTCACAGCCCACCTATGGTTTGGGTACGGGACCGAACTCCAATAAAGCAGTATCTGGTGGCATAGAATTTCCAGATGGCGTATTTTCAGATAAAATCGACAAAGCCCAAATGATGGAGTTTAATTATTTCCGTTTTCATCAAACAGCCTTGAAGCGCTACCAGGATTCACGTTTGTTCTTAGGGGTAGGCTATCATCTCGACTATCATAGTGATATACAGGATAATTTACTTGATTTTGATGCCGATCCGCAGGTGTTAACCAGCCATTATATTTACCAAACGTATCATGGTATGCCAATAGACCAATACACTTTATCGGGTTTATCCTTAAATGTGTTATATGATAGTCGTGATAATGCTGTAAACCCTTATAGTGGGCGTTATGCTTTTGCTAACATACGGATTAATCCTAAGTTTATGGGAAGCACAGAAAGCTCATCAATACTTTGGTTGGAATATCGTGATTACATACATGTTAATCCGGAAAGACCCCGCCATATGATAGGTTTTTGGACTTATGGGTGGTTCGTTACATCAGGTAAGGTGCCCTATCTCGACCTGCCAGCTGTTGGCTGGGATCAGTTTGGCCGCTCTGGACGAGCCTACACGCAGGGGCGTTTTCGAGGAGAAGATATTTGGTATGGAGAAGTAGAATATCGTGTGCCACTTCAGCAAAATAAAGAAACGTTTGGCGCTGTCGTCTTTCTCAATGGAACAACAGCTAGTAGTCGAACAAATGATATTGCACTGTTTGAATGGCTTGATTTAGGTTATGGTGCCGGCTTGAGGATCATGATCAACAAAAAGTCGCGCATGAACTTAAACCTTGACTATGCATTTGGCAAATATGGTTCTAGTGGATTTTACCTGGGATTAAACGAAGTTTTTTAAAAGCCGGTGGGTTGATAACCTGGCTAGCTTCCTTCGCCGGTTATACAGTATTCAACTTGTTTATTAAACCGCAATATTCAATGTTGCACAAAGGCACAACAGATATTAATCTTCAGTTTTTAGGCCAGTGATAAGATGGTGGCGTTTATATGGACATTAACACAATAAATAATCCTAATAATTACATTTTATAAAAGTAGAATATGAGAAAATTAGTAATGTTATTATGCGTTTTACTTTTTGCTGCAGCGGTGAGTGCACAAAAAAGTAAAAAACCCAATATTGTTGTAATAATGGGTGACGACATCGGTTTTTGGAATCTCAGTTACAATAACAAAGGCATGATGGGGTATAAAACACCCAATATCGACCGGCTTGCCCATGAAGGGATGCAGTTTACTGATTATTATGCCGAGCAATCGTGCACGGCAGGAAGGTCAGCCTTCATTACCGGACAAATGCCAATCCGAACAGGATTAACCAAAGTAGGTCTTCCGGGTTCAACCCTTGGTATACAGCCTGAAGATCCAACACTGGCTGAATTATTGAAACCTCTTGGGTATGCCACAGGGCAGTTTGGTAAAAATCATTTGGGTGATTTAGATGAGTTTCTACCAACCAATCATGGTTTTGATGAATTCTATGGGAATCTGTATCACTTGAATGCTGAAGAAACACCCGAAGAGCCTGATTATCCTAAAAACCCGGAATTTAAAAAGAATTATGGCCCCAGAGGAGTTATACGAAGCTATGCTGACGGTAAAGTTGAAGATACAGGTCCATTGACCAGCAAACGCATGGAAATGATCGACCAGGAATTTGCTGATGCAGCTATCGATTTTATTGAAAAGAAAGCAAAAGATAAGACACCGTTTTTCTGCTGGTTTAATTCATCACGGATGCATTACAATACACATGTGCCCAAAGAATATGAGGGCAAGTCAGGCCTGAATTTTTACGCCGATGGAATGATGCAACACGATGACCATGTAGGACAAATACTGGATAAACTAGATGAATTGGGAATTAGCAAGAATACGATTGTGATTTATACAACCGATAATGGTCCGCATTTTAATATGTGGCCCGATGGTGCTATTACCCCTTTTCGTGGAGAAAAGAATACAAACTGGGAAGGTGGTTACCGTGTGCCTTGTCTCATTCGTTGGCCGGGTAAAATTGAACCCAATAGTGTCGTTAATGAAATTGTAACCGGAACAGATTGGGTGCCTACAATTATGGCAGCAGTTGGTGAATCCGACATTATTAATAAGTTGAAGAAAGGTTATAAAGGGGTTGACAGAACTTATAATGTGCATTTGGATGGTTATAACTTATTACCTTATTTAACAGGTGAAAAGAAATATGGAAAGGATGAGTACGGGTGGACAACCTGGCCGCGCAGAGAGTTCTACTATTGGAGTGATGATGGAGATTTGGTAGCAATGCGCTACGAAAAATGGAAAATTGTTTTTATGGAGCAACAATCTGAAAAATTTGGAGTTTGGATGTATCCATTCGTAAAACTAAGAATCCCTTTAATATTTGACCTGCGTATGGATCCATTTGAGAAGGCACAGCATAATTCCAATACCTATTACGAATGGCTTGAACATAAAGCTCAGTTTGTTGCGGTTGGAGCGCAAGTGATTGCAGCAAATATGCTAACTACCTTTAAGGATTATCCTCCACGTCAGAAGCCTGCATCTTTTAACCTGGAGCAGGTGATGGAAGGATTTATGAGAGCTTCTGAAGGTAAGTAAGCAGGTGATGAGTGTTTTGAGTTGTGATTAAGTATTTGGCCGTAATAGTTGGTTGAAGCTTAAGAAAAATACAAAATAAAAGCCACCCGTTTGGGTGGCTTTGTTCTTATTGCCATTGAGGATGTTTTTTTAATTCTTTTTCCAGTGTAGCCTTTATGTTTTGTTCGTTGTTAGAGAGCGAATCGAGGCATAGCGGATTTTTTTCCAATCGATCATTGGTGAGATTATAAAAACTACTGTCAGGATAGAGTTTATACTCAAGCGTTCGAATAAATTGGTTTCTGTATTGATTGACATACTTGCCCCATTGCGGATCATAATGAATAAAGGCGGTCTGTCTTGGTTGATAGTCTTCGCCATTTAGTAAAGGGTAAAAACTTTTGCCATCAGACTGAACATCAGTGTCTGTTAGCTCTGCCAGTGTAGGGAAAAAATCACTAAACTCAATCAAATCTTCAAATACAGCTTTCTCTTTTATTTTAGAAGGCCATTTAACAACTAATGGCACATGTGTTCCTGCATCCGTTGTCTTTCCTTTTCCTCCAACGATGACCTCCTTTGCCAAATGCGATTGAATAGTAGGGTGTGTACCATTATCACCTGTGAAAATGACTATGGTGTTGTCATCCAGGTTTAACTCTTCAAGTTTATTAACAATCTTACCAACTATTTTATCGGTATAAGCAACCATATCTTTAAAATAGGTGGTGTCATTTTTATATCTTATTTCCTGATTAGACCACTCAGGCGATTCCGGCGTTGGAACAAATGGATCATGAACCAGAACCATTGGGTAGTAAACAAAAAATGGTTCATCTTTTTTTCTCTCAATAAAATTCAGTACAAAATTGGAGAAAATATCCGGTCCATAGTCATCACGGTTTCTTTCCAGACTTTTTCCGTTTTGTTCAATTAATGGATTTCCATACCTCTCACCTTTATCTCTTGTTTGGGTGAGTTGCCATAAGCAGTATTCTTCAAATCCGAATTTATTGGGGCGTGTGTTATCATTCCAATCGGCAATAGTATCTTGATAGGCTAGTCCGTTTAATTGCCACTTTCCAGCTATGCAGGTGGCGTAACCGGCATCCTGCATCAAATTTCCAAATGTATATTCCGAAAGGTTCAGGTGTCCAAAGAAATCATAGTTTTTGTAGTTGTATTTACCGGTCATTATTTTAACCCTTGAAGGGGTACACAAAGGTTGCGAAACACAGTTTGAGAAGAGGATTCCCTGATTGGCTATTTTGTCAATGTTGGGTGTTTGATACGATGTAGAGCCATAAGCACCAACGCATTCATAACCCATGTCATCAGCCATTATCAGGATAACATTAGGTTTGTTTTTTTCCACATTTGTTGAGCAGGAATAGATGAAGCTAGTCAATAATACCAGTGATATTCTATATAAAGTATTCATTTCTTTTCTTTTTAGCGAGTGACACTTACTGGATTATAATCATCTAAAAATATTAATAAAGATTGAATCTTTATAAAATAAAAAAAGCCATCCGATTGGATGGCTTTCTTATCTTTTGAAAAAGATCGGACTGAATTACTCAGCAGCCGGAGCTTCAGGAGCTTCCTCAGTTCCTTCAGTAGCTTCTTCTTCAGCTTCCTCACCTGCAGCTTCTGCAGCAGCAGCTTTGGCAGCAGCCTCAGCTTCAGCAGCCAATTCAGCTTTCTTAGCAGCAAGAGCTTCTGCTCTTTCAGTGTTGATCTTAGCTTCCTGCTCTAAACGCTCTTTAGTAGCGTCAGCTTTAGCACCTGCTAATTGATCTTTCTTAGCTTGAACCTTACCTTCTTTTTCAGCTAACCAAGCGTTGAAACGCTTCTCAGCTTCTGCCTCATCAAAAGCACCTTTCTTAACACCTTCCAATAAGTGCTTCTTCATCATCACACCTTTGTACGATAAAATCGCACGAGCAGTGTCAGTTGGCTGAGCACCTTTGTCAAGCCATGTAAGAGCTTTGTCAAAGTTTAAATTGATTGTAGCAGGGTTTGTGTTCGGGTTGTAAGAACCAATTCTTTCAATGAACTTACCATCGCGTGGTGATCTGCTATCAGCTACTACAATGTGGTAGTAAGCATACCTTTTACGTCCGTGACGTGCCAGTCTAATTTTTACAGGCATAGTATTCGTTTTAATAATTAAACAATTGCAAAAACTCGTTTTGCGGCTGCAAAGATAGAGCTTTAATTGTTATCTAACAATAGGTTGCATCTTAATATTTCGATTAAATCACTAAAAGAATAACGAATTGTAAATATGCAAAATAATAAACGCAGAGACACAAAGGCACAGAGTTATTCAAGAATGTGTTAAAAAAACTCTGCGTCTCAGCGCCTCTGTGTTGAGTTTTATTTTCTGATACTGTGCTTTTATCCGCCATCAGCAGAAAACAAAGCATTAACATTTTTCTCCTCGGCATTCCCCTTTTAATTCGTTAAATTCGCCAACCGGAACTATATAAGTTCGCTAAATTCGATAATACTGATTCTGAGATGTTTTTAATATTTGATACCGAAACCACCGGATTACCCAAGAAGTGGAAAGCACCATTAACTGACTTTGAAAACTGGCCACGCATGGTTCAGTTGGCCTGGCAAGTGCACGATGTGGAGGGTAATTTCCTGTTTGCCAAAAACCATGTAATCACACCCGATGGATTTGTGGTGCCCGAAGATGTGGTGGCGGTGCATGGTATATCAACCGAAATAGCTCAGGAAAAAGGTATTCCGCTCAAAGAGGCCTTGCTCGATTTTATGGAAGATGTTAAAAACGCGAAGTTTATCATCGGCCATAATGTATCCTTTGACATCAATATTGTTGGTTGCGAATTGCTTCGCAGCGAGATGGATGAAACCGACCTGACGACCGCCCCTGTTATTGATACCATGACGGGCAGTAAAGAGTATTGTGACCTGAAGCGCAAAGGTCAGCTGAAGAATCCAACACTGACCGAACTTCACCTGAAGTTGTTTGGTGTTCCTTTTGCTGAAGCGCACAATGCTGCTGCCGATGTGGAAGCGACTTCGCGTTGTTTCCTGGAGTTGATTCGTGTTGATGGATTAAGTGCAGATCTGCATAAGCTATCGCCTAAACAGATTCAGGCCTTTAAAGCCAATAACCCGACGACCATTCAATTGGTGGGTATCGAATACGAATCCTTTAAAGTGGCGTCGGCTTTTGATGAGGTATCCATTGAAGAGGAAGAGCGGAAATGGGAGGAAGCCAAAAAGAATATTGACCCTCAACCTTTTGTGCACCTGCACGTGCATTCACAATATTCTATTTTAGATGGTGCTGCTAAAACGGCTGATATTGCTGCTAAAGCAAAAGAAGATGGAATGTCAGCTGTGGCCATTACAGACCATGGTAGTATGTTTGGAGCCAAAGAGTTTCATGTGGCCTGTTCAAAAGTGGATATAAAACCCATTATTGGCGTGGAGGCTTATGTGGCTAAGCGAGGTCATTTGCGCAAAGACGATAAAACAGATTCAGGCGGTCATCATATTATTTTACTGGCAAAAAACTATACAGGTTATCAAAACCTGATGAAGTTGACCTCCATAGCGCATACGCATGGTATGTATTACAAGCCGCGTATCGATAAAGATTTATTGGAGCAGTATAGCGAAGGCGTGATTGTGAGCAGTGCCTGCCTGGGCGGTGAAGTGGCTCAACACATTATGGCTGGTAATATTGATAAAGCTAAAGAGACGATTCTTTGGTATAAAGATGTGTTTGGAGAGGATTATTACCTGGAAATCATGCGACACCGCAATAACGATCCACGCCTGCGAGCGGATGTGTATGAAAATCAGGTGAGGGTGAATAAAGTGATTCGTCGATTGGCAGCCGAATTGAGCGTGAAGGTGATTGCCACCAACGACTCGCATTTTATGAATCCCGAAGATGCAGAGGCACACGATGTTCTTGTGTGTTTGAGCACCGGGCGCGATTACGATGATCCGACGCGCATGCGATACACCAAGCAAGAGTGGTTTAAAACCACCGAGGAGATGAACGAGTTGTTTGCCGATGTGCCCGAAGCATTAGCCAATACCGCTGAAATTGCTGATAAGGTTGAAGCATTTAAGTTGGATGCGAACCCTATTATGCCACCTTTTGATATTCCGGAGGAGTTTGGTACAATGGACTCGTATCGCGAGAAATTTAATGAAGCCAAATTAATTGAAGAATTTGGTGAAGACAGATATGAGAAGCTGGGAGGCTATGATAAAGTATTGCCCATTAAACTGGAAAGCGATTACCTTGAACACCTCACCTTTGAAGGTGCTAAAAAGCGTTATCCGGGCGATGAACTAACCGGTGATAAAAAAGAACGTCTGGAGTTCGAGTTAGAAACAATTAAAACCATGGGTTTCCCGGGGTACTTCCTGATAGTTCAGGATTTTATCAACTGGGCCAAAGATAACGGGGTTCTGGTAGGACCCGGTCGTGGTTCGGCTGCCGGTGCTGCAGTGGCCTATTGTGTGGGTATTACGGATGTGGATCCGATTAAATACGATTTGCTGTTTGAGCGATTTCTGAATCCCGACCGTATCTCCATGCCCGATGTCGATATCGATTTTGATGATGATGGACGACAAGAAGTATTGGATTATGTGACACATAAATATGGGCAAAAGAAAGTAGCACACATCTGTACCTTTGGTACGATGGCTACCAAGAGTTCCATCAAGGATGTGGCGCGAGTATTGCGTCTTGATTTGGCTGAAGCCAACCGCCTGGCCAAGATGGTGCCCGAAGCACCTAAGATGAGTTTTAAAAAGGCCTATAAGGAAGAACCGGCCTTGCTTGAAGAAAAAGAATCATCGAATCCGCTTATTGCCCAAACGATTCGGTTTGCCGAGGCTTTAGAGGGATCGGTACGACAAACAGGTGTTCACGCCTGTGGTGTATTGATTGGTAAAAATGCGCTTGACGAGCACGTACCCGTTATGCCAACCAAAGGAGAGGAGCTGCTCACCACCCAATACGATGGTCGTTTTGTAGAAGATATTGGTTTGTTGAAGATGGACTTCCTGGGGCTGAAAACACTATCTATTATTAAAGAAGTGCTGGATAACGTAAAGCTCTCAAAAGGCATTGATGTAGACATCAATAATGTGAACCTTGAAGATGAGGAGACCTTTCAGCTCTTTAGCCGCGGTGAAACAACAGCCATCTTCCAGTTTGAGTCGCCGGGAATGAAAAAACACCTTAAGGCGTTAAAGCCAAACCGTTTCGAAGACCTGGTAGCCATGAACGCCTTGTATCGTCCAGGACCAATGGAATACATCCCTTCTTTTATTGCCCGTAAGCATGGGCGCGAAGAGATAGAATATGATCACCCGATGATGGAGCCCTACCTGAAAGATACCTATGGTATTACTGTTTATCAGGAGCAGGTGATGCTTCAGTCGAGGGCCTTGGGTGGTTTTACCCGTGGTGACTCCGATTCGTTGCGTAAGGCCATGGGTAAGAAGATTATGGCCATGATGGATAAGTTAAAAGAAAAGTTCATCAAAGGCTGTTTGGCCAGTGAAGAGTTTGTGAGTGCTTGTAAAGATGGCAAAACCTCTATTCCCAAACCAGAGGATCTGATTGAGAAAATTTGGAAAGACTGGGAAGCCTTTGCCAGTTATGCCTTCAATAAGTCGCACTCGGTGTGTTATGCCTATATTGCTTATCAAACCGGTTACCTGAAAGCACATTACCCTGCTGAATTTATGGCAGGTGTATTAAGTCGTAACCTGAGCGATATTACCAAGATCACCAACTTCATGGAAGAGTGTAAGAACATGGGGATGGATGTATTGGGACCTGATGTCAATGAATCGTACCGTAAGTTTACGGTAAATAAAGAAGGGGCGATTCGTTTTGGAATGGCGGGTATTAAAGGTGTTGGTGAAGGTGCCGTGGAAGCCATCATTCAGGAACGTGAAAAGAATGGGCCATTTAAAACGGTTTACGATTTCGTGGAGCGGTTACCGCTAACCACCGTTAACAAAAAGAACATTGAAGCGTTGGCCTTTTCCGGAGCTTTCGATACGATGGGCGACTATCATCGTGCACAATTCTTTGGCAAGCACGAAAATGATGATATGAACTTTATTGAGCATCTGATTCGATACGGTAACCGCTATCAGGCCGATAAAGCCTCATCGCAAAACTCGTTGTTTGGTGCCATGGGGGGCGATATTGCCATTAAAACACCTGATATGCCCAATTGTATTGAGTATTCAATCATCGAAAAACTCAATCACGAGAAGGAATACATTGGGATCTATCTGTCAGCTCATCCGCTTGATCAATATAAGTTGGAGATGAATCATTTTATCCACCATCGCTTAAAGCAGTTGGATGATTTGGAGGCCATGAGAGGTCGTGATATTACAGTGGCGGGTAGTGTGGTTAATGTACGTCGCGGAACAACTAAAAAAGGAAACCCGTATGGCATTATGACAATGGAAGATTATACAGGTTCCTTTGAATTCGCCTTTTTTGGGAATGATTTTACAGAATATCTGCCCTATTTGGAAATAGGCTATTTTATTATGGTGAAAGGCCGTGTTCAACCAAGGCGATATAACCAGGAAGAACTGGAGTTCAAAATTAACAATATCAAGTTCCTAAGTGAACTGCGTGATACCATGGTTAACACGGTCACTTTAACGGTGCCGCTAAACGCTATAAAGCAAGAGCTGATTACTGAACTGGCCAACATTCTTCAGAGTAATGAAGGCAATGTAACACTAAAGTTTATGGTTAGGGACCCGGAAACAAAAAATGCGGTGCAGTTTCTGTCAAGGAGCATGCGGGTGGATTTAAACGATGATTTGATAAAATATATAGATGAACATCAGGATATAGAAATGAGTATTGCTTAGTACTTGATGAGAATCAGTTATTATTCTTATTTCTATATATTAAAAAATGTGTATTTTTGAACATGCCCAATTAAAAATATTTAACTTTGGGCAATCACTTTTAAGTTAGGAAGTTAAAATTTTAAATAATAATAAAGTAAAACAGATTTGCTATGTTGATCGAAGTTACTGATGCCAATTTTGAAGAGTTAGTATTAAATTCAGACAAGCCAGTATTGGTTGATTTTTGGGCTGAATGGTGTGGGCCATGTCGTATGGTTACGCCTATTGTTAAAGAATTGGCGGAAGAATATGGTGATAAAGCCGTAATCACAAAAATGGATGTGGACAGTAATCCTGGTACTTCAGTTAAGTTTGGTATTCGTAACATCCCAACCATTTTATTCTTTAAAAATGGTGAAGTAGTTGACAAACAAGTTGGAGCCGTTCCAAAAACTATATTGGCATCAAAAATTGATGCTCTATTATAGTAACAAAATACTTATAATGAGGGCTGTCAAATTTTTGACAGCCTTTTTTTAATCCTTAAATTTAAACTACCCCCTTATTTTAATTTATTATGAAACAATTACATGTATTGATGGCTGTGATGGTTATTGCACTTAGCAGTTGTCAGTTTTTTGGGCCACAAAAAGAAGTGGTAAAAACAGGTTCTAAAAATGCAGATGGAACTTTTATTAAAAAGCGTCATTTCAATGATGATCCACACTCGCCTGTTGAGTGGGAGATATCAATGAAATTTCAGGAAGGTAGCAAATCAGCTATTCGTCATGGTGTTTCAAAGCGCTTTTCAAAGTCCGGAAAGCTGTTGGAAACGATTACTTATAAAGAAAATAAAAAAGATGGTATCCGATTAACCTACCATTCAACAGGTAAAGTATATAAAGAACAGCCGTATATAGATGGGCGGTTAAATGGTATTTGTAAACGCTACGATCGTGATGGTGAGTTAACGGCCGAGTATGAATACAAAAATGGTTTGCCAGGTATTGGTTTGAAGCGATACACCAACCTGGGTAAACTACGTCCCGATCCTGTAATAAAGATTACTAAAAACGATAATATTCGTACAACGGGCACTTACGTTCTAGGTTTGTCTTTGGCAGGTGAAGGAGTAAAAAGCATTAAATCTGTTGAGTATTATGAAGGTCAGCTAATCGAAGGTAAATACTACCACAAAAACTTATCGCCTGCTAAAAAGTTATCATCTAAAAAAGGTGAGATAAGCATTAAGCTTCCTAAGGGTAGTTCTATCAACAAAACGCTTAACATTGTAGCAGTTTGTAAAACAACGGATGGTTTGCAGTTGATTATGCAAAAGCCAGTTAAAGTTGATGCGCGTGGAATATAATTGTTAGTACGATATAAAATGAAAGGCTCGGAATTGATTTTCCGAGCCTTTTTTATTTTCTGACTGTCTAGTCCAATAATCTGTAACGGTTATTTAGGACTAGTCAGACTATTCAATAGTGTTTATCCCATCATCATTCCTACGATTGTGGCCGACATAAGGGAGGCTAATGTACCAGCTAATAATGCTCTGAATCCAAACTTTGAAAGGAATTCTCGTTTGTTTGGAGCTAAACCACCGATTCCTCCAATCTGTATGCCAATGGATGCAAAGTTGGCAAAGCCACAAAGCATATAAGTGGCCATAATCACCGACTTACTATGCATCAGAGCACCGGTCGATTTAAATTCAGCCAGGCTGGTGTATCCAACAAATTCACTGGCAATAATCTTCTCACCCAATAGCTGACCAACTAAAGCAATATCCTGTGAAGGAACACCAATCAGCCACATCAGTGGTGCTAGGCAGTAGCCTAAAATAAATTCAAGATTAAAATGTTCGTACTGGCCGTTGGTCCATTGTGCAATGGAGTCATTTAAAGTAGTCCATTCGCCCACTTTATCAAAACCATAGTTGATAAGCGCAATAAAGGCGAAGAATACCAATAGCATGGCACCAACATTAGCTGCCAGCTTTAAACCTTCAGTTGTTCCGTTACTCATGGCATCCAAAATGTTGCTGCCAATTTTGTCCATCGATATTTTAATCTCCGATTTAATTTCTTCTGTTTGAGGAACCAATACTTTAGAAATAACAATAGCGCCCGGAGCTGCCATAACCGAGGCCGTCAATAAGTGTTTGGCAAACATCAGGCGTTGAACCGGGTCATCGCCGCCCAAAAAACCAATATAAGCTGCCAGTACTCCACCGGCAACTGTTGCCATTCCGCCTACCATCACTAAAAACATTTCCGAGGCATTCATCTTAGGCAAGTAAGCCTTAATCATTAAGGGAGCTTCGGTTTGACCAAGGAAAATATTACCGGCAACGGATAAACTTTCAGCTCCAGATAGTTTAAGTGCTTTGGTTAAGGCCCAAGCCAGTGCCCAAACAATCTTCTGAATAATGCCTAAGTAGAATAGCACACTGGTCAGCGCCGAGAAGAATATAATGGTTGGTAAGATTTGGAATGCAAAAATGTAACCGAATGTAGATGAATCTAAGAGGTCGCCAAGCAGAAATTCACTACCTACTTTTGTAAAATCCAGTACAAGTGTGAATAGCTTACCTAAAAATTCAAAAATGCTTTGTACGAAAGGAATGTAAAGCACGGAAACAGCTAATAATAGCTGGATAGTCAGGCCAATGCCAACCACTTTCCAGGAGATGCCTTTGCGGTTTAAACTAAATAACCAGGCAATGCCAATTAATATGGCCATGCCAAACAGTCCGCGGAGAATTCCCATAAAGTTAAAAGACGTAGCCGTGTTAATTTCTACAACTGCATTATGGTTTTGGGCAAATAAAGTCGTCGTGAATATTAAGCAAATTAATGCCAGAAGATATTTCTTCATAAGGTTTAGGAATTTAAATAAATGATAGTTGGAGTAGAGAACAAACTATTGGTTCTCTCTGCGGTTGATTTCATCTCTGATTTTTGAGGCTTTTTCATAGTCCTCAGCCAGGATGGCTTCCTCCAATAGTTTTTTTAAGTCATCCAATGATTTGGATTGATATTTTGTGCTCTCCTTTTTCTTCGTTTCTGTTTTTTCAATAGGGGTAATAGTATGCCCTTCTTCCTTTTTATCAAAATCAAGTACAATACCTGCTTTTTCTATAATATCATCATAGGTATATATTGGGCAGCCAAAGCGTAAGGCTAAAGCAACAGCATCGGATGTGCGTGAGTCGATGTGAAGCTTCTCATTTTCTCTCTGACAAACTAACTCAGAATAAAAAATGCCTTCTTCCAGTTTGTACACAACTACCTCCTGGATATCAATATTAAATGATTTTGAAAAGTTAAGGAATAAATCGTGTGTTAACGGGCGGGGTGGTTCTAATCCTTCAAGCTTTATGGCGATTGATTGTGCTTCTACTCCTCCAATGATTATTGGAATTCGTCTTTCTCCATCTTCTTCGGCCAAAACCAGAGCGTAAGCGCCTGACTGAGTTTGGCTATACGATAAACCAAGAATGTTTAACTTGATTTTTTTTCTGCTCATAATCGCTGCTTAGATCATTGTCTCTTATGCTTCTGATGCAAGAAATTGCTTCAAAAGAAGAGAGGATTAGTGTTAATAATGCATTGAAACAAATATAGTAATTACTTTTTAACATTTTTAGATAAAGGCTTTTTAATAAGCGATTCATTATCTTTAGAGGGCATAAAAAACTAATTTTCAGCAAAGAGAACGTTTTTTTATTTGTGTTGGAAAGTAATTTTATATACTTTTGCACTCCATTAGAATCTTGTGGGGTAGAAAAAGTGGCTTTTAAAGTAAGTCCACCTCCTGGATAAAACCATAAATAATTGGTGACATGTACGCAATTGTTGATATTGCTGGACAGCAATTCAAAGTAGAGAAAGAAAGAAAAATCTTTGTGCATCGATTGAGTGCCGAGGAAGGTGCTACAGTTGAATTTGAAAAAGTACTTTTAACAGACAACGAAGGAGACGTTAAGATTGGTGCTCCTGTTGTAGAAGGTGCTAAAGTAACTGCGAAAGTTCTATCACACGTTAAAGGTGATAAAGTAATCGTTTTCAAGAAGAAAAGAAGAAAAGGTTACCAGAAGAAGAATGGACATCGTCAGTGCTTCACTCAAATTCAAATTGAAGAAATCGTAGGTTAGTAACTCAAAAAAATTAGAATAAGATGGCACATAAGAAAGGCGTCGGTAGTTCGAAGAACGGTAGAGAGTCGGAAAGTAAACGACTTGGCGTAAAAATTTATGGCGGTCAGGCTGCCAAAGCTGGAAACATCCTTGTAAGACAACGAGGAACACAGCACCATCCAGGTGAGAACGTTGGTATGGGTAAAGACCACACTTTGTTCGCATTGATTAATGGTACTGTTGCTTTCCGCAAGAAAAAAGACAACAAATCTTATGTATCAGTAGTTCCTTTTACTGCTGAATAATAAGATTACTGAAAGCATTATTAAATCTCCTGTTTTTATTACTTTCGTAATGAATTCAGGAGATTTTTTTTACTCGAAAACGAAATAACGGTATGTTGACGTTAAAATTTATACAGGATAACAAAGATTTAGTTGTTGAACGTCTTAAAATCAAGAACTTCGACGCATCAGGGATTGTTAATGCAATCATCGATTTAGATAATAAACGAAAAGCGACTCAGGTTGAAGCAGAATCATTTCAGCAGGAGATGAATGCGCTGTCTAAAGAAATTGGTCAACTATTTAAATCGGGTAAAGCAGAAGAAGCCAACCAGGCTAAGGCTCGCACAGGCGAATTAAAAGATAAGATTAAGGAACTAAATACTTCATTAGATGAGATTACCGCTCAGCTAAATGAGCAGTTGGTTGCATTACCAAACATTCCAAATGAGATTGTTCCTCCCGGGAAAGGTGAAGAAGACAATGTGGAAGTGAAAGCGGGTGGTGCTATGCCACAGCTGGAAGCGAAAGAACCGCATTGGGATCTGATTAAAAAGTACGATCTGATTGATTTTGAATTGGGTACTAAAATCACTGGAGCAGGATTCCCTGTATATAAAGGAAAAGGTGCTCGTTTGCAGCGTGCTTTAATTAATTTCTTCCTGGATGAAGCTGAGAAAGCTGGTTACAGCGAGGTGATTCCGCCGTTAGTGGTGAATGAAGACTCTGGTTTTGGCACTGGTCAGTTACCTGATAAAGAAGGGCAGATGTACCATGTAACAGCTGACAACCTGTATTTAATTCCAACGGCAGAAGTACCGGTAACGAATATTTTCCGAGATGTAATTTTAAAAGCTTCAGAAATGCCGGTGAAGCATTGTGCTTACTCAGCTTGTTTCCGTCGCGAGGCAGGTTCATGGGGAGCTCACGTACGGGGTTTGAATCGCTTACACCAGTTCGATAAGGTAGAGATCGTACAAGTGGCTCATCCTGATCAGTCGTATGAGATTTTGGATAAGATGGTGGCTCATGTACAAACTTTGGTCGAAAAATTAGAATTGCCATGGCGTATCTTGCGTTTATGTGGTGGCGATTTAAGTTTTACATCGGCATTAACATATGACTTTGAGGTGTACTCAGCCGCTCAGGAGCGTTGGTTAGAAGTTAGTTCGGTATCAAATTTTGAGAGTTACCAGGCTAATCGTTTAAAGCTGCGTTACAAAGAAGACGGTGAGAAGAAAGCCCAGTTAGCGCACACTTTAAATGGTAGTGCTTTGGCCTTACCGCGTATTGTTGCAGCTATTTTAGAAAATAACCAAACGCCTGAAGGTATCAAGGTGCCTGAGGTATTGGTTCCTTATTGCGGATTTGATATTATTAAGTAAGATTTACTTTATACTACACCTCGACATCGTTCACCGAGCGGTGTCGGGGTTATTTTTTTTCTACTGACTACAGTTTAAATAATATTATTACTAAATACTTATGTATATATTCAACACCACTTTTATGATTGATGATGCCATTGTTGATGATTGGAAACAGTGGATGAACCGCAACTATGTTCCTACGATGAAGGACTTGGTAAAAAGTATTCGTGTTGAGTTATACGAAGTAATGGCTGTGGTTGAGGAAGGAAACACCAATTTTTCGTGTCAGATGCAGGTAACTAACCCCGCTGATTTGGATACGATTAATAAATATAACGCCATTCTAGTCAATAATGTGAAAGAAAAGTTAGGCGAAAAGTGTCTGACCTTCAGTTCTATCCTTAACGAAGTAAAGCTTGGCTAAGGAGCGCATTATACTCGGTATTGACCCAGGTACTACTGTGATGGGCTACGGTATTATTCGGTGTGTGGGTAATAAAGCTGACATGGTGACAATGGGTGTGCTTGAGCTGCATAAGTACGGAGATCATTACCTGAAGTTGCAAAAGATTTTTGAGCGTGTGGTGCAGTTGGTTGATACCTATCATCCGGATGAGCTGGCTATTGAAGCTCCGTTCTATGGCAAAAACGTTCAGTCGATGTTGAAATTAGGACGAGCACAAGGTGTGGCTATGGCAGCAGCTTTGACGCGTTCTCTGCCTATTTTTGAATATGCTCCGTTACGTATCAAGCAAGCTATAACCGGCAATGGTCGTGCATCAAAAGAGCAAGTGGCTATGTTGCTTCAAAACCTGTTGAAGATTAAAGAACTACCCAAATACCTGGATGCTACCGATGGATTAGCTGCCGCGTATTGCCATTTTCTGCAAAATCAACGCGTGAATATTTCCGGTGGAGCGAAGAGCTGGAAAGAGTTTATGAGTAAAAATCCTGGACGCGTTAAAAAGTAAGCTAAGCAGGATCCACATCTATCTGAAAGGTGACATAACGAAATTCCTGCTGTGCCTGTAAGTTAAAAATAGCTTCGCGCATTAAATCTTTCACTTTGGCTGGCGATGCTTTCTTCTCCATCTTAATTAAAATCTTCTTAATAAACAGGTTTTGAATCCGGTTGATAACCGGTGCCTGAGGACCTAATACACGATTGCCAAAAATTACTCGTAGTTGCTCGGCCAGGAGGTGTGAAGCTTTGTTTGTTACCCGCTGATCTTTGTGCTTAACGGTGATGTTAATCAGGCGGTAAAAAGGTGGATATTTAAACAGTTGACGTTCTTCCAGCTGACCATTGTAATGATTGCTGAAGTTATGGTTGATGACATCCATAATAACCGGATGTTTAGGATTAGAAGTTTGTAACACCACTAAACCTCGCTTGTTTTTACGACCGGCACGGCCACTTACTTGTGTCATTAGTTGGTAGCTGCGCTCAAAAGCCCTGAAGTCGGGATAATTCAACATGTTATCGGCATTGAGGATACCAACCACGCTTACATTATCAAAGTCGAGCCCTTTGGATATCATTTGTGTACCAATAAGGATGTGCACTTCGCCCTCTTCAAATTTCTTGATTATTTTATCGTAACCCGACTTGCTGCGTGTCGTGTCTAAATCCATTCGCGCCACCTTATGGTCTGGATAAAGCAGGCTCATTTCTTCCTCAATCTTTTCTGTGCCAAAGCCACGCGTCTCAATGGCCGGACTATGACAAGCCGGACAAACAGTAGGCAACTGCATGGCGTGGTTGCAATAATGGCAAACCAACTGGTTGAGGTGCTTATGATAGGTCATGGACACATCGCAGTTAACGCATTTGACTACATGAGCGCATTGTCCGCATTCGATAAAGGGACTAAATCCACGACGGTTTTGAAACAAGATGACTTGTTCACCTTTTAGTAAAGCGTTATCAATCTTCTCTAGAAGAACCGGCGAGAAATGTGAATTCATCTGCTTCTTTCGCTTGGCTTCACGCACGTCTACAGCAATTACTTCAGGCATCTCAATGCCTTCGTAGCGTTGAGTTAATTCTACCAATGCATACTTTCCTTGTTGTGCATTGTAATACGATTCGATAGAAGGCGTGGCTGTCCCCAGAAGTGTTTTAGCTCCAAAGAAATTGCCCAACACAATAGCCGCATCGCGTGCATGATACCTAGGTGCCGGGTCAAACTGTTTATAGGTATTTTCGTGTTCCTCATCAACAATGATCAGTCCCAGGTTGGAGAAGGGCAAAAACACCGAAGAGCGAACACCTACAATCAATTGGTAATCTTTTTGTTGCAATAGGTTATTCCATACTTCAACACGTTCGGCATCGGCAAATTTACTGTGGTAAATACCCATTTTATTGCCAAAATGCTTTTGCAGGCGTGAAGTAATTTGCGTGGTTAAGGCAATTTCGGGCAAAAGATATAGCACCTGTTTGCCTTGCTGGAGCTGCTCTTCAATCAAATGAATATAAATCTCAGTTTTTCCACCTGAAGTGACACCATGTAGTAACGTGACGTCATGTGTTTCAAAGCCCGTTTTTATTTCATCAAAAGCAGTTTGCTGAACCTCACTTAGGGCATTTGCTATTTGTACTTCTTTATCGTCTAAATCAAGTCGATCGATGGCACGTACCTGTTCGAGCAGTATATTTTTTTTACATAACTCTTTAATGGCAGGCTGGCTGGCATTGGCATTTTTTAGTAATTGGGTTTTGCCAACCGATTGGTTCGTTATGGCACCTGTTAAGCCACCCACCTGCGACAATAAGGTCATCAGTAACTCTTGCTGCCTGGGGGCTCTCGACAACTTATCAAAAACCTGCTGAAGTGCCTCTTCCGACTGACAATCAGGGTGAAGAGAAATGACCTTCTCAGTTTTGGCTTTATAACTTTCTTTTAAATGCTCATTGACAAAAACGGCGTTATACTCCAATAAGCGTTTTACAACAGGCAAGCTATTTTTTAAACCGCTTGATTGATTAATGTCGTTGATGGAGCATACCTTTTTGCCGGCAATGATATCGAGTACTTTGTTTTCTCGATCTGAAAGTGGAAATTCGGCTTCAAAATCGGCATTGTAGATAATGCGTGTTTCGCTTTCCATTTTCAAGCCCGATGGCAAAGCTGCTTTGTACACTTCGCCTAAAGTGCATTGGTAGTAATCAGCCAGCCAATTCCAGAACATGAGTTGATAAGCATTCACCACTGGTTTATCATCTAAAACTGAGATGATATCCTTCGTTTCGTATTCTTCAGGCTGGTTATGATGTAGTTGGCACACAATGCCCGAGTACACCTTCTTCTTTCCAAAAGGTACTGCTACACGCTTTCCAATACTTGACAGATGTGTTAAATCATCAGGCACAGCATAGGTAAACAGCCTGGGCAGAGGCACAGGTAAAATGATATCGGCAAAAAGAGGCTTGTTACTCATTCATGAAATTTGAATGTGTAAAGATAAAAATTAGAAATCAGAGAAAAGACAAAAGATTCAAGATGGCGAAGGTTTTATTAGTATCTATGTTTTTATCAAGATAAAACTAGACGTTTTGTTAACTTCGTCTTTTTAATGGATGAATGATGCTAAAACTAACCACTTTACTAGACAATAAGCAACATAAAAAACAGCTACTTTGCGAACATGGTTTGTCGTTCTTGCTGCAAACAGATAATCATACAATTCTTTTTGATACCGGGCAAACAGATAAGTTTATTGTTAATGCTCAAAAACTTGGCATTGATTTAGCTGAGGTAGACTATGTGGTACTAAGTCATGGGCATTATGATCATACTGGCGGTTTAATCGATTTTTTTGAATATAACTCAACAGCCAAAGTCATTATTCACAATAAGGCTTTCAAGCAACGCTTTTCTCGTTCATCAGCAATGATTAAAGAGAATGGTATTCGTTGGCGAGATCAATATGAAAAGTTTGCTTCCCGGTTTATTTTGTTGGATGAAGATTATCAACTCACTGATGATATATGGATTTTAAGTGATATCAAACCCCAAGCAGATTTTGAAGTGGTGAACGAACGTTTGGTTGTTAAAGAGAACGAACAATTTATTCCGGATACTTTTACTGATGAGTTGATATTGGTTGCTAAAACCAACAATAAACCTGCTGTTTTATGTGGTTGTGCGCATACAGGTATTGTTAATATTTTGCACCAGGTAAAAGAGCGGCTACAGTTTAGTTCGTTTTCAGTAGTGGCTGGTGGCTTGCACTTAAACGGAGCCAATGAGCAGCAAGTTGAACATGTCATTAGTGGTTTGTCGGCATTTGAAGTTGAGCAATGGGCTTTAAATCATTGTACCGGCGATTGTGCTTTTGAATTATTTGAAAAAGCATATTCTGAGAGAGTTACATATGCTGGAGCAGGATTGGTGTTAAGCATGTAGGGGCTTCCATCACGAATTTTATATCATTGAGCAATAAATTAAACCTTTCTGTCAAAACTTCTTACACAAGTCAAATACTGTTAAATATATTTTACTTATCTTACTTGTAAAATACTTTTAACCATGCTCGTAAAAACCTTTGGCTCTGCTGTTAGTGGCATAGATGCCTATACTATAACCATTGAAGTAAATATCTCAAAAGGTATTCGTTTTTATTTGGTTGGCTTGCCCGATAATGCCGTGAAAGAGAGTCAGCAACGCATAGAGTCGGCTTTAAAGGTGAGTAACTATAAATGGCCGGGGCATAAGATTGTTATCAATATGGCACCTGCTGATATACGCAAAGAAGGCGCTGCCTACGATTTACCTTTAGCCATTGGGATATTGGCTGCCTCTTCACAAATCGTTAATCATAAACTCAAGGATTACATCATTATGGGCGAATTATCGCTCGATGGCAGTCTGCAAGCTATCAAAGGCGTGCTGCCAATGGCATTGCGAGCCAAAGAAGAAGGTTTTAAGGGCTGTGTCTTACCACTTGAAAATGCCCGCGAAGCAGCTGTTGTGAAAGGGATTGATATTTTTGGCTTTGAAAACATCACGCAAGTCATTCGTTTTTTGGAAGATGATGATTCTTTTGAGCCGGTTAAAGTAGATACCGATCAGGAATTTGAAAGAGGCATACAAGCCGTTGATTTTGATTTTTCGGAAGTAAAAGGACAGGAGAGTGTCAAGCGTTCGCTTGAGATTGCAGCCGCCGGTGGTCACAACCTGATTATGATTGGCCCGCCCGGTGCAGGAAAATCGATGTTGGCCAAACGGCTGGCCAGTATACTACCTCCTTTAACACTGGATGAAGCCCTTGAAACCACTAAGATTCATTCGGTAGCTGGTAAAACAGGAAACGAAACCGCCTTGATTACGCAACGTCCTTTCCGAAGTCCTCATCACACTATTAGCGATGTCGCCCTCGTTGGGGGTGGCTCTTTCCCGCAGCCAGGCGAAATATCATTGGCGCACAATGGGGTGTTGTTTCTGGATGAATTACCGGAGTTTAAACGAACTGTATTAGAAGTGATGCGCCAGCCATTAGAAGATCGTCGTATCAGTATTTCGCGAGCTCGCTTTACCATCGATTATCCGGCCAGTTTTATGCTGGTATCGTCGATGAATCCTTGTCCGTGTGGCTATTTTAATCATCCTGATAAGAAATGTGTGTGCAGCCCTGGTGTTGTGCAAAAATATTTAAGTAAGATATCGGGACCGTTACTAGACCGCATCGATTTGCACATCGAAGTGGTGCCCGTACCCTTTAACAAACTGGCCGAGGCACCGCCTTCGGAGAATAGTATTTCGGTGAGAGAGCGGGTGATAAAAGCGCGTAAAACACAAAACCAGCGCTTTAATGGTGATGATAAAGTGCATTGCAATGCCCAAATGAGCAGTCGTTTGCTGGCCAAACATGCCACACCCGATGAGGCTGGTATGAATATATTAAAGACAGCCATGGAGAAGCTGGATTTATCGGCCAGGGCCTACGACCGTATCCTGAAAGTATCGCGTACCATTGCCGATTTGGAAGATTGTGAAACAGTTCAGGCACACCATGTAGCCGAAGCTGTTCAATACCGTAGTTTAGATAGAAGTAATTGGGGGGCGTAGTCTTTACCCAGACATCATGAACGAATAACTAATCGGGAATATTTGTGCAAAACGTCGGGACTATTTTTAAATGGCCTCGACGTTTTACCTTTTTCTTAGAGTCTGCGCTAGCGGGGTTTCTCTATATCATGTATGTTTTAATCACTGTCTTTAGAAAGTGGATAACTGTCTAATAATAAAAAAGAAAGGGTGATTTAATTAAGCCTTCGAAACGATTTTAAAAAACATAGGGAAGATTTTGCAAAAACGTCGTTACGTTTTACTAAAAACATGCTTACGTTTTTGTGAAAACATAAGCACGTTTTTTAAGCCTTATCGTTATGCCAAAGATATCAAACATATAATCCTATCTTTGCTATAGTAAATGCTCAGGTTTATAGTTGCAACAATCATCGAAGTATGCTAAAACATTCTTTTACTTCGTGTTGTTGTATAACTAATCCAAAATCAACTAAAAAGGAACGTATGACATCGAATAGCTTAATGGATCCTATCGGTCGCCTGATGGGCCTAAGATATAAATCGCATCCCTGGCATGGGGTTGACATTGGCGACAAATGCCCGGAGATACTAACGTGTTTTATTGAGGTAGTACCAACGGATACCATTAAATACGAAGTGGATAAAGAAAGCGGTTACCTGCGTATTGATCGTCCTCAGAAATACTCCAACGTGGTGCCGGCGCCTTATGGTTTTATTCCGCAAACCTATTGCGGTAAGCTGGTTGGGAAATACTGTGCCGAAAAATCGGGTAAAAAAGACATAATTGGTGATGGCGACCCATTGGATATTCTGGTTCTGACCGAAAAGGATATTCCGCACGGCGATGTGTTGGCACAGGCTATTCCTATTGGCGGTTTCCGCATGTTGGATGGTAATCAGGCCGACGATAAAATTATATCGGTGCTGAAGAATGATGTGGTGTATGGCGAATACAAGGATATCAATGACATGCCAGAAATGGTGATTAAGCGATTAAAGCACTATTTTCTGACTTATAAAGATATGCCGGGTTTAAGCAATGATTCGGAGATTACACACGTGTATGGTGCCGAAGAAGCCAAGGAAGTGATTAAACTGTCGATTAAAGATTACGAGAATCGTTTTGAGGGTTTGCGTAAAGCTTTATCGACTTACTAAGCATATGCTGCTGAATCCCCCTCTCCCTTCGGGTTTCTCCCCCTAGGGAGAATGGTAAAGTGTCTGAATTTTTATTCGACTAATATTGAAAGTTTTTGGTCTAGAATTTTAGTTCAAAAATATGCTCACTACCCTCTTGCTGATAACTGATGGAGATGCCGGAAATATCGCAGATGCGTTTAACGATAGAAAGGCCAATGCCCAACGATTGCGGGTGTTGGCTGTTTTTTTGAAAGCGGCCAAAGAGTTTCTCAGGCTCGTATGTTACTGCCAAACCACTGTTGCTGATTTTCAGTGAGTTGTTATCGATTAACACTTTGATGAAGCCATTCTTAATATTGTGTCGGATGGCATTTTTAAGCAGGTTAAGTATTAAGGTATGCGCCAGCGACATATTCATTGTTGAACTGAGCTGACTTCTTGAAATAATGTCAACTTTCAAATCTGCTTCATCAATGAGTGGTTCTAAATTCTCCAGCTGTTTGCGAATGAGTTCATTGAAGTTAACCATTTCGGCATCGGCAAAGACACGGTTATCCAGTTTGGCCAGAAATATTAAGGCCTGATTGGTTTTCGACAGTCGATTGGTTGTTTCGATTAAGCCGGCAATGGTTTTAATCTGCTCTTCCGTTAAGTTATCGGCTTGTATCAGTTCATCCAGTTTGGCGTTGATGATGGCTAAAGGTGTCTGCAATTCATGCGATGTGTTGCCCGTGTATTCTTTCAGACGGATATAATCTTCCTTAATCTTTTTATCCATCGCATTAAATACCTCATTCAGCTGCTCAAACTCATCTATGTCTGAGGTCATCAGGTCTAAGCGATTGTCTTTGTTAACATCAAAGGCTTTTAGCTTGTTGATGGTGTCGTAAAAAACTGACAGCGAATATTTAGTGGAAGCACGGTTAACCAGGTATAGAATTAAAAAGAAAATAACCGGAAAAACCGTTAACATCAGTGTAAACTTCATCACCATTAAGTCCGACGGCGCCGTAGAACGTACGATAGTGTAGCGAATGGTTTGTTTATCAGTTGGTTTTAAATAGGTTAGTTTTCGATAAAACTCATAGTTAGAAGTTGTTTTATCCTGGATAATGGTATCAGTAAAAGCATGCTGGGTTTTATTAATCTGAATCTGTAAAGTATCAATGCTGACATCGGCATAGGTAAGACATGAATTATTGTGATGATCAACCTGACTTTGTGCTTCTAACAGCTCGTTGTTAAACATTTTATTAACCGCAAAACGGATAAAATAATAACCGCCCAGACTTCCGATAAAAAAGAAGAAAATACTGGCTGAGATAAAATTAAGTCCGGTTTTGGTTAGTAATTTCATGTTTGTGTCTTCCGTTTTGTGTTCCCAGTTTGGATTTTCTGTTTTGAGTTTATTAGTTCTAATGAACTAGCGACCTAATGCTCTAATACGCTATTGAACCCATTATGCATCCGTAAATTTATAGCCCACACCATACACGTTTTTGATGTAATCGTTGCAGCCGGCTTTAATCAGTTTCTTGCGCAAGTTTTTGATGTGCGAATAAATTAAATCATCGGTAAAACCATAGTCCATAAAGTCTTTCGACATGTGCTCGCCAATACCTGTTTTGGTTAGAACACGGTTTTTGTTAGCAATAAAATACACTAATAAGTCAAATTCTTTTTTAGTAAGGTCTAAAGGTGTATTGTTAATCTTCACCAGAAGTTCGCTTGGTGTTATTTCCAGCTCATTGAACACAATGTTCTCTTCTCCTTTAAAATGGACACGGCGCACCAGCGATTTTAAGCGGGCATTCAACTCTGCCATTTGGAATGGCTTGGTCAGGTAATCATCAGCTCCAAGTTCCAGTCCTTCTATTTTGTTTTCTAAACTATCGCGCGCCGAAAGAATAATGACGCCTGTTTGCATGCCTTCGTTTTTTACCTTTTTAACGACTTCAAGACCATTGCCATCGGGCAGGTTGAGGTCGAGAATGATAATGTCGAAGAGGTTATCAACCAGGTAAAGTGCGGAAGCCAAATCGCCAGCCACCTCACACGTATGACCTTCAGAAATGATAAAATGCTGAACGCTTTGTGCCAGTTGAGGTTCGTCTTCTACAATTAGTATTTTCATTTTTTTAAGCTCGAAGACCGAAGACCGAAGTCCGAAGTCGGGATTCAGAATCTAAATAGCATACCTGATAATGTTCATTGCCATTGAAATCATAATCATAGCGCACGCAATACCAAAATAAAGAAAATTCTTTTTAAAGATAAGCTTAGGTGTATGATTACTTTTGGCGAATATCCAACCAATATGACTAATAACTAAGGTAAACACCATCAGGATGAAGTGCTCAACCGCCCAGAATCGTCCTTTTACCATTTGGTTTTGATACACGTTCATCTCTCCGCTGGCAAATTCAATCATATACATAACAAACAAAATGGTACCCAGAATAAATTGTAGATATAGCAACATGGTGGCTATAAATGGCAGTTGTACCTCCCACTTTGTCAACTTGAATTTACCCAATAAACCGCCAATAGCCCGAATAAGAATAATACCAGTGAGGATGCAGGCAACAACACTGGTTACTATGTGTAATATCAAAATCAGTTCTCTCATTCGATAATTTGCTTTGCAATTTCAGTTGCTTGCTTAATGCGATCGGCCATGCCAATGCCATCGCGCAGGTTGCCGGCAACGATTAATCCAGGATATTGTTGTTGAACTTCGTCAATGGCTTTGTAGCGCTCACCTGTGTTGGCTCCATACTGAGGAATGGCGTATGAGTAACGCTTTATCTTCACCATGGATGGATTGAATTCAGGCACTTTCATCAGGGTGGTAAATTCTTTTTCTAAGACTTGCATCAGCACCTCGTCGTTTAAATCGCACAGTGCTTCGTTGCGGATACCTCCCATGAAAATGGTCAGCAAAGCACCGTCTTTAGGTGCACGGCCCTTAAAAAGTGATGACATAAACAAGACACCCAATAAATCCCTCTTTTCCTTATGCGGAATGAGTCCGCCAAAACCATCTAATGGTCGGCCTTTCCATTTATCAAAACCCAAGGAAACTTCGACGACTCTTGCATATTTAAGATTCGTCAGGTGATTCATTTGTGCTTGTTCAATAAAGGGCAATGTTTCTTCAAGGCCCACCGAGCCAAAGGTGGTTACTACCTTTTCTGCTGTAATAACTTCTGTTTTTCCTTCTTTAGAATAGGATATTTTGAAGCCATTCTCCACTGCGTCAACACTTACATCGTTCGCGCCAAAATTGAAATTTTCTTCGCCAGAACTTTCCAACAGAGCCTTTGTCAAGCCGCTTAATCCACCTTCGATGGAAAAAACCGCGCGGTCGGTTCGCTTCTCCAGTTCTGTTTTGGGCTCTTTAGCTTTCTTGCGGGCACCACCAATAAAACTGCCATATTTTTGTTCCAGGTTATAGAGTTTAGGCAAAGCATAGCGCGTAACCAGTTGAGCGGGATCGCCGGCATAAATGCCGAGTATAAAAGGATCGATGGCATAATCTAAAAAGCTATACCCCATACGGCGCTTCACCAGTTCGGCTAATGTCTCATCCGGGTTGTCGCCTTTCTTTCGGAAGGGTTCGCCTAATATTCTGAATTTATCTTTTAATTTGAAAAGAGGTGTTGTGATGGCTGATATTGGACTGTGAGGCAATGCATTCCATTCACCATCTTTCAGCACATAACGAATCTTCACCAGGTCATTGCCTTTTTCCACTTTAATGGCATCGCCCAGTTCATCAAACAAAGCGACTACTTCAGGATGTGAAATAACCCCGGAGTTGGGGCCAGATTCAAATACGAATCCATTTTCTGATTGTGTATGAACAACCCCTCCAGGGCGTTCCAGTTTCTCAATAACCCTAAAGCGAATGCCCTTTTTGTTGAGATGATGTGCCAGTGTTAAACCCGTTACACCAGCTCCTAATATAACAACCGGATAGTGTTCTTTATTCATTGACGACCCGTTTTAAAGTTTCGATAAATAATGGATGAGCCACCGGAATCTCTACCCTGGAAATGTGTTCGATGCGCATATCTTTTTTATAGATGTCCACCAACTTTATATTGAGGTCATAGACTGTTTCGAGACATTCGGTGGTGAAGCTGACAGGAATAAGCACAACCTTCTTCTCACCTGAAGTGACCAGTTCTTCCAGATGATCATCTGTGTCTGGTCCAACCCATTTTACCGGCCCCACGCGCGATTGGAAAGCGACTTCATAAGGGCGATTCATCAAATCGGCCAGTCTTTTAGCCATATGACGGACGGTATCGGGGTATTTGTCGCCCCGTTTAACTCCATACATAGGTATGGCATGGGCAGTAAACAGCAGAAGAGGGTTTTCCACACCTTCTTTCGCAATGTGTTCTTCAATTAGTGTTTTCCAGTATTCCAGAAAAGTTGGATGATTACTATAATCGCATATTTCGCGGTATGAGACCCCCAGCTTGTTTTTAACTGCTTTTTGTACATCGGAGAAAACCGATGTGGTTGTGGTATCGCTTGCCTGAGGGTACATGGTCAGGACATCAATTCGCTCAATGCCATCGTTTATCATCTGCTGAACCACATCGCCAATAAAAGGAGGAGTATATGAATAGGCTGTGTAAACAGGTAGTTTGGAACTTTTAGCCAGTGCTTTACCTGTTGCTTCGGTGTGCTTGATAATGGGTGTTCCTCCAATCAGCTGGTATTTTTCCCACGAAGCAGGATGACGTTTTTTAGCGATCATATTGGCCACAAACTGCCTTAAACCTGCTGGTAAAGGAAGTATGTATTTATCGCTAAACATATTTTTAAGAAACACACGCATTTCACTCAAGGACTGAGGTCCGCCCATATTCACTAATAAAATCCCCTTCATATAAACTGTGCGAATTAGTTATTCTTTTCTATCAAAAGATGTAACACAATATAGGCAGAAAGGTTGAGAAAACCGCAATAGAGGGCGACTTATAAGTATTTAATGTAACCCAGTTGCAGAGCTTGCAATATTGTTAAATTCTACTATGAACTGAACTTTATCAACCAAAAAAGAGATTAACAGGATGAAGTGTTAATCTCTCATTTTTGTGTCAAATATTTACCCTAAGTAGTAATTATCAGTTTTTTTTCTTAAAATGTGAAACTTAGCTCTAATTCAAATAGTTCTAAATCAAGTTCTATTTGTTGGCCCGGATCCATTGGATTAATACCAGTTAAAGCATTGGATGGCGCATAGGTAACAGCCAGGTTCAAAGCATTGTCTTTGTTGCCAACTTGTTTGGTTGCACCTAATGTAAAATGCTGATTATTCACCATTGGGGCCATAATATTAAAGTATACTTCAGAATCACGCACTGGCTCCTCGGTAAATGCGTAACCAGCTCTTAATGCCAGGGACTCATTCAACTGGTATTCGGTACCAAATTTAAATACTGTCATATCTTCCCAGCCAAAACCAGCACCATTATCGGCGCCTAATGCTCCCGTTGATGCAAAAGGATTGCTTAACGATTTAATTTCGCTATAGTTAATTTGCTGAACATCGAACAAAGCTCTCCAATTGTCAGTAATAGCGTAGTTAACACCAATGGTCCATGTGGAAGGAGCATCCATACTGCCTTGTTCAGCTAATAAGCCCTTATAGTTATCAAACTCACTTGTGAACGCCCGGGTCTGATAGGTAGCACCTAAGTGAAAACCCTCAAAAAGTTCGCCGAGGTAACCAATTTTAGCGCCGATACCAATACTTAAGTCAGAGCCATTGCCCGATACATTTTTGGGGGACGAGGACAGTGCACTAAATGAGTTTAAACCATTGATTTCGAATAACTGGCTTACGATCATGGCAGAGATCCCAAACGAATGCTTTTCATTTATTTTATAGGAGTAAGTAGGGTCGATGTAAACCTGATAATAAGTGATGTTTGTAGTTTTGCTACTCGCGTCACCAAATGTTTGAGTTGGATATTCACACGACAATCCGTTGCCATGAACTGATACGCCAAAAGCACTTTTCTCATTCAATTGCCAATTGGCACCGAGATTAGGGATAAACAATATTTTAACATCGCTCTCTATTTTTCCCGGAGCTAGGGGTAATGTCCCTGCTGCGCCACTGGGGGCACTAACCTTGTAGCTTGTTGTTGGAAACAAAAGTGTGGCCGACACATTAAATTGTTTGCCCAGATAAGCTCGCCCTGCCGGGTTATTACCAATTAATGACGTCTTGTAATAGGCCACACCGGCGCCGCCCATGCCTTTGCTAGTGGTGCCGAATCCAATGAAATAATAACCATTTGTTGCATTTACTGATATGGACAGGATGCTAATTAGCATTAAGGTTAGTAATTTTACTTTATTCATAGTATTTGCTTCTGTTTAGTTTATTGCAAATAATACAATAAACATAAATAATAAATATATTTAATTAAGATAACAGAATCTCTCTACGTATTATTTGATATATAGTTAGAGTTTTGATGCTTTATTTTTGTTTTTTATTTGTGTAAATAGAGTTAGTAGTAAACGAAATTATTTTAATTAACTCTTATTAAGTCACCTAGAATTGTAACTTGATATTTATGCTAGTGATAAATTATTCGCTTTAAAGATAGACTTATTGCCAGGTTATAAGGACTAAAAAAGCTCTCACAATAAATGGAGAGCTTTAAAACATCTATTAAAAAATAATTCTTTTAGACAGTTTTTGAATATTGTCCTTTGCCTTTTTTCAAAGCGGGGTCAAAAGCCATTGCAATGTTTCTAATCACATAACGGCCTTGACCAATAACAGTAAAGGCATCGTTTTCAATGGTCAGTAATTCATCGTCGATAAAAGACTGTACTTTCTCTTCAGCAAACTCAACAGCTGCATACACATCATCAATGGCTACTGAAAAGTCTTTGGCAATTTGCTTGAAATCGGCGTAATAATTACACATCAATTCGTTTATCACCTGGCGAACAATCTGTTCTTTCTGATTGAGTCGGTAACCGCGAACCACGGCTCTGCCATCAGCTTCCACCCGTTCCATGTACTTCTTGATGGTTTTCTCGTTCTGGCTGTAGGCATTAAACAACTGGCTAATGCTTGATGTGCCAAAACCATAGACCTGACCGGTGGTTTCGCGGGTGCAATAGCCCTGGAAATTACGGTGCAGTTTCTTTTCTGCCAGCGCAATGGCAAACTCATCGTCAGGTCGGGCAAAGTGATCCATACCGATGGCTACATAGCCGGCTTCGATGGCCATGTTATAGGCATCTTCCAGCATTGAAATCTTTTCATCAGGCGTAGGTAAACCGTACTGTTCCAGCATGCGCTGACGGCTGATGACTTGTGGAATATGTGCATATGAGAAGGTTACCAGTCTGTCCGGATTAGCGTCCAATGCTTCTGCTACCGTTTCTTTAAAGCTTTCACGTGTCTGGAACGGCAGGCCATAGACCAAATCAAGGTTGATGCCTGAGAAACCAATTTTCTTCAGGTACGCAATCATGTCTTTGACAGGCACTTTTGCCGGACGTCGATTGATGGCTGTCAGTACTTCTTTTTTAAAGTCCTGAATACCCAGACTAATACGGTTAAAACCCATGTCACGCAACTGATCCACCATATCATAGTCGAGGTAGGCCGGGCTACATTCCATGGCCATCTCGTATTCATCGGCAAAATTGAAGTTAGCCTTAATGGTATCGGTGACTTTACGTATTAAGTCGGCCGATATGGCATTTGGTGTTCCTCCGCCCCAGTGAACCTGGGTGAGTTGACGGTCTTTCGAAACATCCTTTGATACCAGTTCAATTTCTTTAATGAGTACATCAATGTATTTCTCTATGGTGCTTTGTCCCATGCCTGTGTAGGTGGTACATCCGCAAAAGGTACACAACTGTGGACAAAAGGGGATGTGGACATACACTGATACATTTTCAGGCTTCTCGCCATTTGATAGAATCACACTCTCCTTGTAATTCTCATTCCCATACTCCTCGTGGAAAAACGTTGCCGGTGGATAACTTGTATATCGTGGACCTGCTATATTGTATTTTTCCAGCAGATTTCTATCAAATTGTAACATCTCTTTTAATGATTAATTGTTAGTGATTAATGATTAGTGCTTCTATAGGTAAACAACAGTTAATGCGTTTTGCTCATTACTCATTAACCATTTATCACTAATCATTAATAATTACTTTCTTCCCCAATCAACTGATTTCACCCAGTCAATCACAAACTTCACATTTTCAACAGGTAAGTCGGGTAAGATGCCATGGCCCAGGTTGAAAATCCACTTTTGGTTATTGCGACCAAATGGCAGGTATTTCTCATTCAGTACTTTCTCAATCTCTGCTTGTGAAGCGTATAACAGGCGCGGGTCTAGATTGCCTTGCAAACCTACTTCCGGGTCAACAATCTCGCGGGCATGGTTCAGGTTCATGCGCCAGTCGATGCCTACAAAATCAGCGACATCTTTGTTGATTTCTTTGATGCCGTTGCCCAAATCTTTTGGGAAGTAGATGGTTGGTACACCCTTATCGCGCACTGCGTTTAATATCTTTTTAGAGGCTGGCAAGAATAGCTCCAGGTACAAATCCTCAGGCAACAAGCCTCCATAGGTTTCGAATAACTGGAAAGCTTCAACACCATGTTCCACCTGTGTTAATGCATATTCGATGGATACTTCAGCGAGAGCATCAATAATTTTCTCACTGGTTTTTCTGTCTTTATACAGAAATTCGGTGGCATTCTTGAAGGTAATGTCACGCACATTATCGCGGAACATAAAACAGAATGTGGTCAATAAACCACCACAGAAGCCAATCAAAGGCTTACCCTCAGGTCGTGTTTCAATAATTTTGTCGATGGCAGCATACACATGTGATAACTTACTCATGTCTTTATTGAGCTGCTTCACCGGGTCGTCGAAGGTATGCAGAGGAGCGCCAAATTCAGGACCTGCTTTTGTAAACTTTAGTTTCATACCCAGGGCTTCGGGTACCACCAAAATGTCAGAAAACAAAATAGCCGCATCAACGCCCAAATCATAAATTGGCATCAATGTGACTTCGGCTGCGAGCTTGGGGTCTTCCATTAACTCTGAGAAGGAATAATTCTCTTTGAGTGCTCTGTAGTTTGGTAACACGCGACCTGCCTGGCGCATAAACCACACCGGAGGACGCTCGGTATTTTTACCGTGTATTGTATCTAGAAAAATGTTATTCATAACAAAAAAAGTATCAAGTATTAAGATATCAGTATCAAGACGATTTACAGCTTGGGTGTAGCCTATTGGTAATCATCTTGTGTATTGATACTTATGTCTATTTTATAGCTTCTAACGCTTTACGATTTCCTTTTATCAGCTTCTCCAAATCTTCCTCGGTGTGCGCCATCGAAATAAACAGGCACTCAAACTGTGAGGGGGCGATGTACAAGCCATTTTCAACTGCATTTTTGAAATACTCGGCATATTTACCGGTATCCGAAGTCATGGCTTCGTCGAAGGACGTCACTTGCTTAGCCTCTGTAAAGAATGCGGTCATCATTGAACCCACGCGGTTTAAGACCACATTCAGGCCTAGCTCTTCGGCGTTTAGGCGGAAACCCGCTTCTACAAAAGCAGCTTTCTTTTCCAAATCTTCGTAGGCGTTTGGCGTTTCATCCAACTTCTTGAGAGCCGTTAAACCAGCTGCCATTGCTAATGGGTTACCCGACAAGGTACCAGCTTGGTAAACAGGGCCGATAGGAGCCAGAATGTCCATAATTTCTTTACGACCGCCGTAGGCACCAACGGGCAGACCTCCACCAATGATTTTACCCATGGTTGTTAAGTCAGGCATCACACCAAAGTATTCCTGTGCACCTCCTTTAGCCAGACGGAAACCGGTGATGACTTCGTCGAAAATCAATAAGGCACCATGCTTTTCTGTTAGTTCTTTTAAGCCTTGTAAGAAGCCTTCAGCCGGGGGTACTACGCCCATATTACCGGCAACCGGTTCAACAATAACGGCTGCTATTTGCTCCGGATGCTTATCAAACAATTGACATACAGAGTCCAGGTTGTTGTAATCGGCGGTTAAAGTATCTTTGGCAGTGCTTTTCGTTACACCTGGACTATCGGGCAAGCCAAGTGTAATGGCACCTGAACCTGCTTTAATTAAAAAACTATCACCATGTCCGTGGTAGCAACCGGCAAACTTAATTATTAACTCGCGCTTAGTATATCCACGCGCCAGACGGATGGCACTCATGGTGGCTTCCGTACCGGAATTCACCATACGAACTTTCTCCACCGAAGGCACCATCTTAACGATTTGTTCTGCCATCTCGGTTTCTATCTGAGTGGGCGCACCATAACTCGTTCCATTGGCTGCCGCCTCTGCTACAGCTTTCAAAACATCATCATGTGCATGGCCTAAAATAAGTGGCCCCCATGAGGCAACAAAGTCAGTATATTCGTTACCATCAATATCCCAGATGGTGGTTCCTTTGGCTTTCTTTACAAAAATGGGGTCGATACCTACACTTTTAAAGGCACGTACCGGTGAGTTAACGCCTCCGGGAATTACTTCCTGTGCTTGTTTAAAGGCGTTTTTACTATTGTTGTTATTCATTGTTTTTTAGATGTAAGATTTAAGACAAAAGACTCAAGACAAAAAGAAGCTAGAGGCTAATAGCTAGCTTCTGGTCTCTTTCTGTTACTTCTGTCCGTTTAAAATATCGGCCGCATCCAATGCATGATAGGTAATGATGATGTCGGCACCAGCTCGTTTTATCGATAGCAATACCTCCATCATAACGCGGTCTTCATCAATCCAATCGTTGGCACCGGCTGCTTTCACCATGCTAAACTCGCCACTCACGTTGTAAGCTGCTGTAGGCATTTCAAATTCAGTCTTGGTGCGATAGATAATGTCTAAATAACTGAGTGCAGGCTTAACCATCACCATGTCGGCACCTTCTTCAATGTCGGCAGCAATTTCGCGCATGGCTTCGTCGCTGTTGGCCGGATTCATCTGGTAGGTGCTACGATCGCCAAACTGGGGTGCGCTTTCTGCAGCCTCGCGGAAAGGACCATAAAAACCTGATGCATATTTAGCAGCATATGACATGATAGGAATTTTTTCAAAATCAGCTAAGTCCAATGCTTCGCGGATACGCAATACTCTTCCATCCATCATATCACTGGGTGCAATAACATCGGCACCGGCTTCGGCTAATGACACCGATTGGTCAGCTAATGTTTTTAGCGTACTGTCGTTGTCTACATCGCCGTCGATAATGGTTCCGCAATGTCCGTGCGTCGTGTATTCGCAGTTACATACATCGGCGATGATCAGGATATCATCAATCTCGGCTTTAATGGCGCGAATAGCTTTTTGTACAATACCATTGTGCTGGCAGGCTACATGACCGTGCTCGTCCTTGCTTTCAGGAATGCCGAAAAGCAAAACACTTTTCACGCCTTTTGATACGGCCAGTTTGCATTCTTCAACCAAAACGTCGACTGACATCTGGTAATTACCAGGCATTGAACTAATAGGATTTTTAACGCCTTTGCCAGGACAAACAAATAATGGGTAAACCAAATCTTCAACACGTAAGTGCGTTTCGGTTACCATGTTGCGTAATATCTTGTTGTATCTTAATCTTCTGAGACGGGTATCAGGAAATGCCATAGTATTATTTTTTATTAACGATATTGAGGTTTTAATTGTAATTTAATTTCTTGCCAAAGCCCTTCGTAAGTAGATAAACGAGCAATAACTGCCGGTACTATTTCTCTCTTACGCATGGATTTTGTGGTGGCCGGTCCAATGGAAGCAAAGCCTACTTCGCTGTGTAGGTATTCTCCATATAAGTTCATAAAGCCGGTGAAGCATGATGGACTGGTACAGACAACCAACATCGGTTTTTGTGACTTAAGTAGCTCGACGGTTTTTTCGTTTTGCTTATCTGCTATAATGGTTCGATATACATTGTAACGTTTATAGTCGCATACATTTTTCAGTCCATCAGCCAATGTGTTTTCAGCCAGTTCACCAAGCATACCTACCCATTTTTCGCCTGGACGAACATGTGCTTGCTGTAATTCTTTAACCAAGTCAGATGCTGTTCGTCCGCCTGACACCCACCAGGGTTTCATTCCATGTTTTTCAAGTACCTGGGCTGTTTTTTTGCCAATGCATATAAAGCTTTTGTCAAGTACATCAGCAGGCTTAACCTGTTGAAAAAAGTATTCAACGCCCCGTTTGCTGGTAAATATTATTCGTCGGCTTTGATACAAATGTTTTTTGCATTCATCTTCAAGCGTGACTTGCTCGGTATCAATCATTGGGTCACATATCACCTCTACACCTTCACTCATCAACCCATTGTACAATAAATCATCATTACCAATCGGGTGGGTCAGCACAACTGTTGTTTGTCGCGAATAAGGATCCATGCTACTGATTATTTAATGTCCTAACTTTTTCAAGAATTTCAACTCCACCCGACTGGGCGATTTGTTGAGCCAATTTACGACCAATTTCTTCAGCATCACAAGCTTTTCCACTCAATTCTGCACGTAATTCTTTTGTGCCATCAGGCATGGCCACCAAGCCAAGCAAGTGAAGCTGTTCATCCTCAACTTTAGCATAGGCACCAATTGGTATCTGGCAGCCTCCTTCCAGTTCATTAAGGAAACTCCGTTCGGCTGTTATTTGTTGGTAACTGGTTTCGCAATGCAGTTTTTTTACGATAGCATCAATTGTTGCATCGTTTTCTCTTATTTCGATGGCAATAGCCCCTTGACCGCAAGCTGAAACAAAATAATCAGCTTCAAATAATTGGGTGATTATCTCGTTGTATCCTAGGCGAATCAATCCGGCACCAGCCATCACCATGGCATCGCAGTGACCATTGTTCATCTTATTAAGACGAGTATCCACATTACCACGGATATCGACTACCTTCACCTTTGGATTAAGTCGATGCACTTGCGCTTTACGACGAAGGCTTGAAGTGGCTACAGTATGTTCCTCAGTCATGTCTTCCAGCGCAAGGCCGTCTTTACTCACCCAGGCATCTTTATATTCGGCTCGTTTAAGAATAGCTCCTAACTGAGCACCTTCCGGGAAGATGGTAGGTAAATCCTTTAAACTATGGACACACATATCCACTTCATTGGCAAACAGGGCGTGTTCCAATTCTTTTGTAAACAAGCCTTTGTCGCCTATTTTCGATAGCGCAACATCCAGTATTTTATCTCCTTTTGTTGAGATAATGACTGTTTCAAATGATTTATCAGGAAATGCTTCTTCAAGCTTCGATTTAACCAGGTTGGCTTGATAAAGGGCGAGTTTACTTCCTCGTGTTCCTATGCGGATAGTGGATTTATTCATATATAATTCTGGAGCTGTGAAATAAAAATACAGATGAAAAACATCTGTATAATTCTCTATGAGTTAAAGTTAAAAAATTCTTCGAGTATTTTAACTTTTTCTGAATCACGACCATCATTTGTCACTTCTTTCATCTGCTTTATTAACATGCGTGTTAACTTAGCACTAAGGTGGTCGCCGTACTCATTTATTTTTTGAGACGCTTCAGCATCATCTTTTACTTTCTTATAGTTTTTAGCTTCAAGTGCATGAACGTCTTTAAAAGTAGATGTGATAGCACCAATGGCAGAACTCATGCGGCGAATGTTTAACCAATCATCAAACTCAGCCAGCACCTCTTCAATAATAGCCTCAGCTTCTTGTAGCTTGCCTTTGCGTTTTTCGAAATTGGTCTTAACCACTTCTTCCAGGTGGTCTAAGTCATATATGCAAACGTTATCCACGTTCTTTGCTTCTGGTTCTACGTTGCGAGGACTGCACAAGTCAAGAATCATCAATGGCTTGTTGCTTCTCTTCTGCATCACCTCTTCCAACATTTCTTTGGTTAGCAAGGCTCGCGATGAGCCTGTAGTGTATGTTACCATATCAACGGCTAACAACTGCTCAATATGTGATTCAAATGGGAATGCAACACCATGTACGCGGTCGGCCAACTGCTCTGCTTTACCTAATGTGCGGTTGGTAATCCAGTTGTTGATGCATCCTTTTTTCGACAAGTTTAGCGCAACAATGGTTCCTGTTTCGCCGGCACCTACAGTTAAAGCTTTAATATTTGGGAAATCACCTAATTTATTGCTGGCTAATTCTACTGCTGCCGAGCTTACAGATACGGCTCCTTTGTTAAGCGCAGTTTTTGTTCTTACCAATTTACCAGCTTCAAAGGCCTTATGAACCATGCGTGTTAACTCAGGCCCAACTAAAGCGGTGTTGTCCACCCACGAAAAAGCTTCTTTTAATTGCGACACAATTTGGTATTCGCCCAATATTAATGAATCCAAACCTGTAGCGACTCTGAACAAATGGCGGGCACATTCTAAACCTTTGTGTGAATAAAGGTATTTTTTAACACTTTGGTCTTTCTTGAAATAGGAGATATAGGCGGTGGTTACTTCGTCAATATACTTGTTAGTGTTGGCAATAAGTGCTGAGTTAGCTTCAAAATATAATTCGGTACGATTACAAGTGCTCAGTGCCATAATGCCTTCCACATCGCACTTTTGATTGAGGTATTCGTATAGTCCGTTAATCTCTTCCTTTGTGATAACGAGTTGTTCGCGAATCTCGAGCAAAGCAGTTTGATGACTAATTCCAATTAAACCAACCATATTTCAATTCAGAATTACTTGTTCATTTGTTAGCGAAAGCTACTCCTGGCAGCTTATGAATCAAAAGTAAGATACAAATCTGTAGCAAATCTGAAGAAATGACAATTTTGGTAACTGACTACTTGTTTAGAATGTTTTTAGATAAAATCGATTTTGTTTTTGGGACGGATTATGCTTTGATAGTACTCGATTTTCGACACATTTCGCTTATAAAACGTGATAATGAGTGCGGCGCATTTGTTGGCAGCAGGTGCGATTCTCCGTTTTTAAGATGTAGCTCAATAAGGTTGAATCCCGAAAATAAAAATGATTTAAAATAACGATGGCGAAACCACTTATTGGGAGGAAGGTTATCCATAACTTTGCAGTTAGCAACATCAGTAATAGCATAACGTCCTATTACTATGCCAATACCAATCGAATATTCGATCCATTCTTCGTCAACAATAACGGTAAACCGGAAAAAAAGTAACAAAAGTGAAAAGGTAAACACACTGATGGGTAATAGGAATTGCCTTCCAAAATTAAGACTTAAGAAGAGAAACAGGAAGGAGGCCAGGACAAAGGAAAGCCAACAGATTTTTACAGTTTTAAACATAATGGTCTTATTAAAAGCACTCGCAATTTCATGCTTTTTACAGCTATTGTCAATATGTTAACTATTTAATTAATTGACCTGATGCCTCGATGATGCGCACAAAACCGTCAACACCAAGCATATCGCCATCGGCAATTACTTTAGCCTGGTTGTAGAATGGTTCCCGTTCAGTCAATTTTTCTGTAATGTATGCTATCAGTTCATCGCCGCTTTTACCGGCTACTAATGGGCGAACTTGTTTTGGGCTGCTTAAACGATTGGCCAGGGTGTTAACCGATAATTTAATGTAAATGGTTAAGCCATGCTTGTTCATTACCTGCATATTATCAAAATAGCAAGGAGCACCACCACCTGTGGCAATGATGGTTTTCTCTTTGTGTACCACTTCTGAAACCATTTTTCGTTCTGCTTCACGAAAGGCGGTTTCACCATTTTCGGCAAAAAACTGCTTGATAGTGGTTTGGTAGCGCATTTCAAAATAGTCATCCAGGTCGATAAAATCCCAGCCAAGCTCCGTTTTTAGTCGCCTGCCTAATGTGGATTTTCCACTTCCCATAAATCCAATTAAGAAAATGCGCTTTATCTCCATCGTCAATTATTCGAAAAGTGACATTTGGTTTTTATCATCTTCTTCGAGATGTTCACCCGTTTCTGTTTCTAAACTCTCTGGTTTTGGCTCTTCTTTAATGATGGGTTCCAGCTCATGAATCTTAGAAACCTGGTATGTCGTCAAGCGTTTACCTTTAGCTTTGAGACTTTTTACACCGATGAACTCAGCGACTTCAACAATCAGTTTTTCACGAAGTTTGTCTTCACCTCCAAATTTCACCTCCAAACGTGGATAATCGACATGCATCACCTTAACCATTCGTGATTTGGGATTATCACCAATAAACGATTGTTTTTTGTTTGAGTTCTCAAACTGGAATCGCTTGATGTAGTAAAAATCCTGATCGGCATCAAAGTAAACGGCTGACCACACAATATCGTTTCTAAACTTTTCGATTAAGAAGATATTGTCTTCGTAATGGTTGCTTAAGTCGTAGGTTGTCAGGTAATATTGTCCATCTTTAGTGATGACCAAAACCTGGTCGCCACCGTGGAACTCGCCCAGGAATTGACCACGTCCATCGGCATTTAGGCGCAAGGTTTCGTGTTCAAACCAAATTTTTCGTCCTCCCAATGTCGATTCGCCTTTCTTTTTCAACGAGATGGATTTAACCTCATATTTTGTGAGGATATTCCCCATAGCAGCCCGACCTTTAATGGCTAAATCGCCCAGGTTGACATCGAAAACAAGGTTGCGAATACGTGCTTTGGGGCGAAGTACTACTTTTAATATTTCCGATTCACCATTGGGGTTGGCGCTGAAATACATCAACTTAGAACCTGGTGTCTCTTTGGTGATATGGTATTCTTTGTCGCGGGTAACACCCGTTACAGCAAAGCGTTTCATGTACACATTACCGGCTTTTCCATCGCGATAAACAGCATTATAAATAGTGCGTTTATCATTTTTCTTAAACACGGCAATATGAATGATATCCTTACCAACGAAGGCTTTGTCCGATACTTTTGTGATGGTGTATTTTCCATCTTTGTAGAAGATGATAATGTCATCAATATCAGAACAGTCACAAACAAATTCATCTTTTCGTAAAGAGGTTCCAATAAATCCATCTTCACGATTGATGTAAAGTTTTTCGTTCTTAACAACTACCTTGGTCGCTTCAATGTTAGCAAAACTTCTAATCTCTGTTTTACGCGGGAAATTCTTGCCAAATTGTTTCTTGATGCGTTTATAATAATCAATCGCATAGGTAATCAGATTGGCTAGATGATACGCGATCTGCTCCATTTCCTCTTCAAGTGAGGCAATGTATTCATCCGCTTTTTTCGCATCAAACTTAGAGATACGAATCATTCGTATTTGCGTTAACTTAACGATGTCTTCGCGGGTTACTTCGCGCCTTAGCAGTTGCTTAAATGGTTCCAGGCCATGGTCGATGGTTTGAACAACCGCTTCCATGGTCTCGCAATCCTCCATGCGCTGGTAAATCTTATTCTCGATAAAGATGCGCTCTAACGATGACATGTGCCAGGCTTCTTCCAGTTCGCTTTTGCGTATTTCCAGCTCGCGCTTCAAAAGCTTAACTGTGTTGTCTGTGTTTTCTTTCAGAATTTCACTTACACCAATGAAGTAAGGCTTGTTATCCTGAATCACACAGGCATTGGGTGAAATCGATACTTCGCAGTCGGTAAAAGCATACAAAGCATCAATCATTTTATCTGGCGATGAACCGGCTGGCAGGTATATCAGAATCTCTACATTCTCCGCCGTGTTATCATCAATCTTTTTAATCTTAATTTTTCCTTTATCGTTGGCTTTCAGAATCGATTCAATCAACGACGTCGTATTCTTGCCATAAGGAATATCGGAGATCATTAAGGTCTTGCTGTCAACCTTGCTGATTTTAGCGCGTACCTTAACCGCTCCACCTCTTAATCCATCGTTGTAGCGCGAGACATCAATCATACCTCCCGTCGGAAAGTCGGGGAATATCTCAAACGGTTTCTCTTGCAGGTATAAGATGGAAGCATCAATTAACTCATTGAAGTTGTGAGGCAGTAGCTTTGATGCCAGACCCACCGCGATACCTTCAACACCTTGTGCCAAGAGTAGTGGAAACTTAACCGGAAGTGTTATTGGCTCGTTGTTACGGCCATCGTAACTCAATTTCCATTCTGTTGTTTTGGGGTTAAACACCACCTCTTGCGCAAACTTAGTTAAGCGTGCTTCAATATAACGCGGAGCTGCTGCGCTATCGCCAGTGTAAACGTTACCCCAGTTACCCTGGCAATCAATTAATAAATCTTTTTGCCCCAGCTGCACCAGTGCGTCACCAATGGAAGCGTCGCCGTGGGGGTGAAACTGCATGGTGTTACCAATGATGTTGGCCACTTTGTTGTATCGTCCATCATCCATACGGCGCATGGAGTGAAGGATACGACGCTGCACAGGTTTTAATCCATCGTTAATGTGCGGCACCGCGCGTTCCAGAATCACGTATGAGGCATAATCAAGGAACCACTCGCGGTACATACCCGGCAAATGGCTGATAGTAGTCGAGTCAGCATCCCACAGGTGCTGCTCTTCTTTATGCTGATTTTCTGATGATTCCGAAGGTGTTTCCTCCGGCAGATTTGGGGTGTTAGTATCGTCGAAACTCATTCTTCCTTAATTATTTATTCTTGGGTAACAAGGTCTTCTTCAATTACCAGGTTATCAATAATGAAATTCTGTCGGTCGGGTGTGTTCTTACCCATGTAGAACTCTAACAAATCTTTAACTGGCACATCTTTCTTTAAGCGCACAGGCTCTAGACGAATATCTTTACCGATGAAGTGCTTAAACTCATCCGGCGAAATTTCACCCAATCCTTTAAATCGGGTTATCTCCGGTTTTGGTCCACATTTTTTAATAGCTGAAAATTTCTCTTCATCGGAGTAGCAATAGAATGTTTTCTTTTTATTGCGAACACGGAAAAGAGGTGTTTGCAAAATATATAAGTGGCCGTTCTTCACCAACTCAGGGAAGAACTGCAAAAAGAAAGTCAGCAATAGCAGGCGAATGTGCATCCCGTCAACATCAGCATCGGTGGCGATAATCACATGGTTGTAACGCAAGGTTTCTAAACCATCTTCAATATCCAGAGCAGCCTGAAGTAAGTTAAATTCTTCATTTTCGTACACCACTTTGCGGGTTAAGCCATAGCTGTTCAGTGGTTTACCTTTTAAGCTAAAGACTGCTTGCGAGTTAACATTACGTGCTTTGGTAATGGAGCCACTGGCCGAGTCTCCCTCGGTAATGAAAATAGAGCTATTGCCGTTTTCATCATTTTTAATATCGGTATAGTGGATGCGGCAATCACGTAATTTCTTATTGTGCAGGCTCACTTTTTTAGCCCGTTCACGAGCCAGTTTTTTAATGCCCGAAATGGCTTTGCGCTCTTTCTCCGACTCCAGAATTTTCTTTTGCAGCGCTTCGGCTATCGGTGCATTTTTATGCAGGAAGTTATCCAGATGTTCCGTTACAAAATCGAGTATGAAGTTACGCACCGATGGACCATTAGGACCAATGTCTTTTGAACCAAGCTTTGTTTTTGTTTGTGATTCGAAGACTGGTTCTTCTACTTTAATACTGACAGCAGCAATGATGCCGGTTCTGATATCCGAAACATCAAAACTCTTGTTGTAAAAATCACGAATGGTTTTTACATAAGCTTCGCGAAAAGCCACTAAGTGCGTTCCACCTTGTGTGGTGTGCTGTCCGTTTACAAAGGTGTAATAATCTTCGCCATACTGGTTGCCGTGCGTGATGGCAATCTCCAGGTCTTCGCCTTCCAAATGAATAATTGGATACAAACCTTCGGCATCCATGTTTTCATTCAGCAGGTCGAGTAATCCGTTTTTACTCTGGAAGGTCTTGCCATTATATACAATGGCCAATCCTTTGTTGAGGTAAGTATAGTTACGAAGAAGTGTTTCTATATATTCGTCTCTAAACTGATAATTTTCAAATATTTCGCTATCAGGAGTAAAGGCGATGTAAGTTCCGTTTTTATCCGTTGTCGTGCTTAGTTCATGGTCGGTTACCACTTCGCCACGACTAAACTCTACCAACTTGGTTTCGCCTTCGCGATAGGCCTGAACTGTAAAATTTGTACTTAAAGCGTTGACGGCTTTGATACCAACTCCATTCAGTCCAACTGATTTTTTAAATGCTTTGGAGTCGTATTTAGCACCGGTATTCATTTTCGATGCCACATCAATCACTTTTCCAAGTGGAATACCACGACCGTAATCACGCACGGTCACACGTCCTTCCTGCACGGTTACTTCAATCTTTTTACCGTTGCCCATCATAAACTCATCGATGGAGTTATCCATTACTTCTTTGAGTAACACATAAATACCATCATCGGCAAAAGTTCCATCTCCCAGCTTACCAATGTACATACCCGGACGTCGGCGGATGTGCTCTTTCCAGTCCAGTGTTCGGATCGCATCTTCGGAATAGTTCTGTGTATTTTGACTACTCATACTTAAAAATCAACTAAATATTCGGAAAAGTGAAGGCTTCCTTCTTGTGGAAAACCATCCAAATATAATTAAAACAAGGATTGTTTCGTAATTTCTTTATTAACAATCGCAGTTCAAAAAGTCTTTAAAGCCTTATGTTTTCACTTGGTATCAGTCCCATTTTCTCCATCAACCAGGTTGCATTATGACTTTCGGTAATGCCTGTTCGGAGTTTATAATCAAAACTTAATCCTTCGTCATTGAAGCTTACTTCAAAGCAGTTGTTGAAAACTTGTCCATCGGTTTGCTTCGCTAATTCTCCCAGCTCTAAATCGTGTGTGGCCACAAGGCCCGTTCCATTGTGATTTAATAATTGCTTGATTAATGCCATTGAGCCCTGGTACTTATCCAGCGAGTTGGTGCCTTTTAAAATTTCATCCAATATGAAAAATAGTTCGCCCTCTTCTTTTAAACACTCTAAAATCATTTGCAATCGACTGAGTTCGGCAAAGAAATAGGATTCGTGTTTGAGTAAATTGTCGATGGCCCGCATGTTGGTGATAAAGGGCAGTGGTTTGTATTGGAATGTATTGGCCGCCACCACACTGCCGTTTCCTGCCAGTACCAGCGCCACCCCAACGGTGCGCAGGAAGGTGCTTTTGCCGGCCATGTTGGCTCCGGTTACCACACAGATGCGCTGCTGTTTGCTGAAAGAGAAGTCATTGCTGATGCGTTCTTCGCCAGGAATTAAAGGGTGACCTAATTCAGATGCTTTAAAAATTATTGTATCGGAGGTGGTGGGATAAACGAAATGTGGATGATTGTAGGCAAAAGTGGCCAGGCTGTTTAGCGCTTCCACTTCATGAAGCGTCTCCAGCCATTGGTGTAGTTGATGCCCATATTTATCGCACCACGATTGCAGGCGAATGCAAATCAATAAATCCCATAATAAAAAACCATTGAGAACGACTCCTAATAACATATTCAAGCGTTGGTCGAAGCGTTTGATATGCCCGGCTAGCTGTGAGGTGATTTCACTGGCAGTCTTGCCTTCGCTTTTGAGTTGGCTTTGGAGCGACACCAGGTAATCGGCTTGCCAATCGCCCTCTTCGACATGCTTAATTATCTGCGAATAACGTTGCAGATAATTGCCCAGTGATGCTACTTCGCTGTGTACCTTATTAATCTTTTTTAGGCGGGTTCCAACAATGGTTAGGCCTACAAAAAACAGGTAAGCAATGATTTCACTGTTGATGATGCCAAACGATATTAGAAGGATGGAGATGCCTACAGCTGCCAAAAATAGGGCGATAATTATTTTACCTGATTGGGTGATGAAGTTTAAGTCAGGCTGCTGGTTCAAATCGAGTTGACGATTCTTTTTATTGCTTTCAGCCACCAAGGCGCCTAAAGCATAAAAATGTTGCCTGAACTCATTTTGCCTGGCTAGTTCTTTAATGGCGGTTTGTTTCGATTGGATATCATCCGATGAAAGCGAAATGTTTTTGAGTTTGTAAGCTAATTGCTTTAGTCCCCCAAGGGTGGAAGTGCGGTTGATGAACTGAAATAAGGAACCTTTGCCAAATAAATCGAGGTCATGGGCATAGTTGTGCTCTGGTTCAATGAATTGTGCGCCATCTTCTTCATTCAGCCATTGTTGTGAATGCCGGTTGAGTTCTTTTGATAATAAATCGAGGCGATGGCCAATATAAGCTCTGGCTGAGCTGATTTTGTTAGCGCGCCATATCAACCATAAAAAGCATGAGAAACACAGGGTAAAGTTGAAAAAGAATTCACTTGACCAGTGTGTAAAAAAAGTAAAAGGAAAGGCAAAAGCACACACAAATGCAATCAGGCGAAGCCAGGCATTTAATACGAATTGCTTTTTTAATTGATCGGCTTTCTGTTGCCAGTCGGTTTTGCTTTGCTGATATTCTTTCTGAAGTTCCTTTATTCGTTGGCGGCCATCAATTGCTCCCATATCATATCTTTCAGTTCGGTGATGCCTTTATTGGCAACCGAAGATATAAAAATAGAAGGCAGATCGGGTAAATCTTTTTCAATTTCCTCCATCAGTTCATCATCCAGCATGTCAGCTTTTGAGATGGCCAGCATGCGACCTTTGTCCAGTAATTCCGGATTATACTGTTTCAACTCGTTCAGTAAAATCTGGTACTCCTTTTTTATGTCTTCAGCGTCGGCTGGTACTAAAAACAGAAGAATGGAATTGCGCTCGATGTGTCGCAGAAAACGAATTCCCAGTCCTTTACCTTCGCTGGCACCTTCAATGATACCAGGGATATCGGCCATGGCAAATGACTGGTGGTCACGATAAGAAACGATGCCCAGGTTAGGAACCAATGTTGTAAAAGGATAATCAGCGATTTCAGGTTTGGCAGCCGACATAACCGACAATAATGTTGATTTACCGGCATTGGGAAAGCCTACCAAACCAACATCGGCCAAGACTTTAAGTTCTAAAATGGCTGCCATTTCAATGCCATCTTCACCCGGCTGCGCATAGCGGGGCGTTTGGTTGGTAGCTGATTTAAAATTCCAGTTGCCCAGTCCTCCACGTCCACCTTTTACCAGGATGATTTCCTGGTTGTGCTCAGTGATTTCGCAAAGCACTTCACCTGTTTCGGCATCTTTGGCAATGGTTCCCAATGGCACTTCAATAATGCGGTCTTCGCCATCGGCACCTGTCGAACGTTGCTTGCTGCCATTTTCGCCATGCCCGGCAAAGACGTGGCGTTTGTATTTCAGGTGTAATAAAGTCCAGGTATTGCGGTTGCCACGCACAATAATGTGTCCACCACGACCGCCATCGCCACCATCAGGTCCGCCCATGGCAACAAATTTTTCGCGTCGCAAGTGCGTTGATCCTGCACCTCCTTTACCAGAGCGGCAGAATATTTTTACGTAATCAACAAAGTTTGAACTTGCCATACCTAAATCTTTATAACACAATAAGCCACGGCAAAAACTTACCGTGGCTCTAATATCGTCAATTTATACTACTTCAGACTATTTAATACTTCAGAAATACGACCAAAAATATCGTCAATATTTCCAACGCCCTTGATTGGTTTGTATAAGCGCTTCTTTCTGTAGAACTCAATCACCGGTAGTGTTTGTTCTTCATAAACCTCTAAGCGCTTTTTGATGGTTTCCATATTATCGTCTGAGCGATCTTCTGTCTCTGCACGTTTCAATAGGCGAGCCATTAGCTCATCTTTTTCTACCTCAAGATTTAGTAAAACAGACACTTTTGTGCCGTGCTCTTTCATAATCTCGATAAGTGCTTCAGCCTGAGCTACTGTTCGTGGAAAGCCATCGAAGATAATGCCTTTGTCAATCGGCAATTTTTCCAAAAAAGCATCTAACATATCGATAATGGTTTCGTCAGGAACCAACTCGCCTTTATCAATATAGCTTTTAGCAATTACACCTTCGTGCGTGTTATTATGAATAGCTCTTCTACATAACTCCCCGGTAGAAACATGAGCTAAATTAAATTTTTCTGCAATTAATTTGCTTTGCGTACCCTTTCCAGAACCGGGTGCGCCAAAGATGACAACATTGAGCATGTTTATTACTCCTTAAAAATGAATAAATAGATGTTATTCTACTACTGTATATATGTCTTTCAGATTTCTTCCGTATCCGTCGTAATCTAAACCGTAACCCACGATAAAATCGTTTGGAATGTCCATGCCGACGTAATCCAATTTTACATCACGTTTGCAGGCATCAGGTTTAAACAACATGGTTGCTACTTTAACATCTGCAGGGCCCATTTGTTTTACTTGTTCCACAGTGTTGATGATGGTTAAGCCTGTATCAACAATGTCTTCCAATAATACAATGGTACGACCGGCGATGTCTTCATTCAAACCAATTAGTTCTTTTACTTTTCCTGTAGAACCAGTTCCTGAGTAGGATGATAACTTTACAAAACTGATTTCACAAGGAATGGTCAGGCGCTTCATTAGGTCAGATGCGAACATAAACGAGCCATTCAACACACATACCATTAAAGGATTTTTTCCTTCAAGGTCTTTATTCATCTGTTCAGCCACTTTATCAACCGCCTTTAAAAGCTTTTCTTCAGGGATTGATAACTCAAATTCTCTATCTAACAACTTAACTCGGCTCATTGTTTCTTTTTTTATTTTGGTTTGAAAAATACCAATTGCTTATGTTATCAGCTGAAATAAAGATGATTACATTTGCAAATTATTCAATAATTAAATAAAAATCTGGATTTTAAGCTGCAAAAGTATAAAAAATAAAGATAACCACATGATTATAATGCTTTCTTAACTATTTTTGTGGCGGGAAAAAATTAACGAAAGGTTCTTGCAGAGAATTTCATAACTAAAATAAATTAATGACTATGCAACCAAAAGTTAGTATTATTATGGGTAGCACGTCTGATCTTCCTGTGATGAAGAAGGCGGCTGATTTTTTAAATGATCTGAAGATTCCGTTCGAAATTAATGCTTTATCAGCACACAGAACACCTGCCCAGGTTGAGACTTTTGCTAAAAGTGCAGAAGATCGTGGTGTTAAAGTAATTATTGCAGCGGCTGGTATGGCTGCTCATCTTCCAGGCGTAATTGCTTCAATGGTTAAAATTCCCGTGATTGGTGTGCCTATCAACGCGAGCCTTGATGGCATGGATGCCTTGTTGTCAATTGCTCAGATGCCTCCAGGAATTCCTGTGGCAACGGTTGGTATTAACGGCGCTCAGAATGCTGGTATTTTAGCAGCTCAAATGATTGCTACCGGTGATGCTGAGATTTCAGAAAAGCTGGCTGCTTTTAAAGAAAGCTTGAAAGATAAGATTGTTAAGGCTAACGAAGAGCTAAAAGAAGTTAAGTACGAGTACAAAACAAATTAATATTGTATTCCAGGATAAAAAAGAAGAGCTTGCCACGGCAAGCTCTTCTTTTTTATATTTCATACTTTCTTATTTCTTTACCAGTAACCAAACATCGTCGCGGCCTTCGTTGTTACGAGCTGTGCGCAGTTCAGCATAAGCTTCATTGCGATCGTAAAACGATTTGTAGGCTACTTTGTAAAACTCACCATTGGGGCCACCTGGTCGTTCAATCACTTTGGCATCAAATCCATCAGCTACGAGTTTAGCTTTGAATATTTCAGCATTTTGCTGCTTTTCGAAGCTGCCGGCAATTAAAAAGTATTTGTCGGCTGGCTTAGGAGGTTCGGGTTGTACCTCTTTTACCTCGGGTGTTTTTACTTCTTGTTTAACTGTATCTTTTTCAACTTTTTTCTGAACCACTGCTGTTTTAACAGGTTTTTGTGGTTTTTTAGCTGGTTTATCTTTACAGCCAACCGCCATTAACAAAGCAGTAATGGCAAGAAGTGTTGTTAATTTCCTCATAAAAGCTAGTTTGCGTTTTATTAATGAGCAGCAAATGCTCAACTACTTATTGCAAGCATAAATGTAAGGAAATTGAATTGTCCTAGCAATTTTTATGACAAGTATGTTGCTTAAACAACATACTTGTAGCCTACACCTTTGATGGTTTTAATATGGTCTTGCCCGATTTTCTCTCGCAGTTTGCGGATGTGAACATCAATCGTGCGGTCGCCTACAATAATGTTATCGCCCCACACCGAGTTGTATATTTCATCGCGCGTAAATACTTTTTCGGGCTTAGAAGCTAGCAGCACCAATAATTCGAATTCTTTCTTTGGCAGAATCAATTCTTCACCGGCATTAATGATCAGGTATCTTTCACGGTCGATAACCAAATCACCGATTTTAATGATGTTGGTTTCTTCCGGCTCGGCCACGACACCTTCTGAACGGTATCGTTTCAACAAAGCCTTTGCACGCGAAATGAGTACTTTAGGCTTAACAGGCTTGGTGATGTAGTCGTCGGCACCTGCCTCAAAACCGGCTATTTGCGAATAGTCTTCGCCGCGAGCTGTTAGAAAAGCGACAATTGAATTTTTAAGGGCTGGTATCTTTTTAATTTCTTCACATGTTTCGATGCCATCCATTTCGGGCATCATCACATCCAGGATAATTAGCTCCGGCACCTCGGCCTGGGCAATGCCTATGGCTTCCTGTCCGTTAGAGGCGGTTAATACCTGGAAGCCTTCTTTTTTCATGTTGTAACTTATAAACTCCAGAATGTCAGGCTCGTCATCGACTAAAAGAACTTTGTAATTTTCTACATTCATTATAAAAAGTTTTACGCGAAAGTAAGTAATGAGATTAACAAATAGTTTCGTATAGGTTATAGTTGCATTAATTAAATGTTAAGTGGCCTTTTCGAGAGTAAATGAAAAAACAGTGCCTTGTCCCAAAGTACTTCGAACATTAATGCGCTGACCGTGTGCCTCAATCAGATGTTTTACAATGGCTAAGCCAAGACCTGTACCACCTTGCTCACGACTTCGGCTTTTGTCGGCACGATAAAAACGCTCAAATATACGGGGAAGACTATCTTCGGCTATTCCAATACCTGTATCCTTAACTTCCACCAAAAGGCGGTTATCCATGTTAAAAAAGCTGATTTCGGTTTTACCACCGTCTTTGCCATAATTAATTGAGTTGACTACTAAATTACTAACAACTTGAAAGATACGTTGTTTATCAGCGATGACAAAATGTTGCTGACCAGCACCTTCGCCATATTGTAATTTTATATTTCTTTTATTAGCTCTTATCTCTTGTAATTCAATAACATCGTCGGTGAGCTGACGCAGGTCAAATGTTTCGGGATGCAGTTGCAATTCGCCCGCTTCTAATTTGGAGATAGCCTCCAGATCTTCGATGATTGAGATCATGCGGTCGATACTTTTCTCGGTGCGGGTTAAGTAGCGCATGTTGATATTGGGGTCTTCAATGCCGCCATCGAGCAAGGTCAATATATAACCTTGTATATTAAAGATGGGTGTTTTTAACTCGTGCGAAACATTACCCAAATATTCTTTGCGGTACTTCTCCATCTTCTTCAGCTCTTCAATTTCAACCGTGCGGTCGTGCATCCAGGTTACCACCTCACGGTTGACAGTCGATAATATGTCGTCGGAATTACTGTTTGGCAGTTGTATTTGCTCTTGGTTTTCGTGCCCGTAAATGGTCTGATATAATGGCTTAATTTTACTGTAAATAAAGGAATTGATAAAGTAATTGACCAGTGCAAATGATACGGCAAAAAAAACGGGAACCGATATGGCTAACGAGTAGTATAAATTGGGACTGTAATAGTTGACGCCAAAAAAGATAAAAGCTAATACCAAAAAGCCGATGGCCACAAAACCGGCTATTTTTTGTGGTTCTAATGATTTCATAATTGTAATGCTTTAAATTGCTTTTTTGCTCATTTGCTTAATTGTTAATCGGGTTTGGACTATTAAATTACATTAACAGATAGACAAATCAGCCATTAAACAAAAAAAGTTGCTCTCTGGCAAACAAAGTTATTGTATTTATTGCCTTATCATCCAAATTATTGGATTATTGCATATGTTAAGACATTGTTAAGCACATATTTCGTTACATGACTGATATTAGATACATTTGTATACCTTCCTTAATTAAGGATAGTAACATAAACTTAACATTGGCTTACTCGTTACACGGTCGCATCCGCGTATCTTTGGCATAATCAAAAGGATAATATGACGTTTATTTGGATAGCAGTTATTTTATTAGGAGTATTGGCTGTTGTGGATTTGGTAGTAGGTGTTTCTAATGACGCCGTTAATTTTTTAAATGCTGCAATTGGCTCGCGCGCAGCCCGGCGTAAGTTAGTTTATTGGGTGGCAGCTATTGGTTTGCTGATAGGCTCAATGTTGTCGGTCAATATGATGGAGGTCGCGCGTAAAGGCGTTATTTATCCTTCGAGTTTTACATTTATTGAAATAATTGTGGTGTTCGTGGCTGTTATGCTGGTCGATATTATTCTGATTGACGGTTTTAATACGCTCGGCTTTCCTACGTCTACGACTATAGCTATCGTTTTTGAATTACTTGGTGGCGCTATGGCGTTATCTATTATAAAAAATAGAGAGGCCCGCATCGACGGTTTGGAAATCGATCAGATGATTAATACCGATAAGGCGTTTATAATACTGGCCGGAATACTGTTATCTATTTTTCTGGCTTTTGTTGTTGGTATAGTGGTGCAGTTTGTAACACGGGTCATCTTTAGCTTTAATTATCATCGACGCTTTAAATATCTTTTTGCTTTGGTAGGCGGTTTTGCCATTACTGCCATTGTATTTATGATTTTTAAAAAAGGAATGGGCGATACCAGCATCTTTCATTCTTATGCCTGGTTCGAACCTGTGGTACGGTTGCAGGCTGAGATTTTGTTCGGTGTCTTTGCTTTATCCACCTTTGTATTTCTCTTTTTAGGTTTATCATTTAATGTGGATATCCCCAGGGTGGTCGTGCTGTTCGGTACTTTTGCGCTTGCCATGTCTTTTGCTGCTAATGACTTAGTTAATTTTATAGGTATTCCATTAACCGCTGTTGAGAGTTTTAAAACTTTTCTGGCTTCTGGCTCCTTGGCACCTGACGAATTTTCGATGGGCTTCATAAGTAATAATGTGATTCGAAAAGATGTGTTTAGCGATTATGTCTATACGATTATATTTACGCTATCTGCCGTTGTGATGACGATCACGCTTTTTAAATCGAAAAAAGCCCGGAGTGTAACCGAAACGGAAGTGTATTTAGGGCGTCAGTCGAGTGGTTACGAAAGGTTTGAACCATCTTATTTATCGAGGGTTGTGGTTCGTAATTTTTTACATATACATAGTCTGGCTGTAGGCATTTTGCCCAAAAAGGTTGTTAACTTTTTCGACCGACGTTATAAAAAGGCAGAAAATGTTGAGGGAGCAACAGTCGATGGAGTTATTTATTTTGATACGGTACGGGCATCTGTTAACCTGGTAGTTGCCAGTATTCTTATTTCACTTGGTACTTATATGCGGTTTCCTTTATCAACCACTTTTGTGGTTTTTATGGTGGCAATGGGAACCTCATTGGCTGATCAGGCCTGGGGACGTGAAAGTGCCGTTTATCGTGTGTCGGGTGTGTTATCTATCTTAGGCGGATGGTTTTTTACGGCTTGCATGGCCTTTATTGGCGCCTTTATATTTACCTACTTAATATGGTATGGAAGCTGGGTGGCTACAATATTACTGGCAGGTACAGTGGTAACCACATTAATATTAACTAAGAAATACCATTCGCGAAAACAGGAAGAAAAACGCATGCTCAAAGAAGAGTTTCAGGATGAAATTGATAATAACCTCGATCACCTAAAAGAATCGGGTAGTGAGCAGATTCGTCGTCATCTTCAGGAAGCTTCCAAAGTATTCTATCTAAGTCTGCAAGGTTTTATCGATGAAGATATTCGTCAGTTGCACGAAGCCCATAACAAAGCCCAGTTGCTCGATAAATATACGCGCAGCAGTAAATCAAAGTTTTTCTATGCCTATGCCAGGGTGACGGAAGAGGGCATTGATTCGGGGCATTATTTTGTGCAGGCATTTGATTACCTGACTGAATTAGTTGGTTGCCTGACAAATATTACCCAACCTTTATTTGAGCATATTGAAAACCAGCATAAGGGGATGACCAAATCGCAACGGAATGACCTGCAAGAGTTATTGGAAGAAATGTCGGGGTACTTTAATCACATCATTCATGTTGAAAAAGAACAGAAGTTTGAACTGGTGAATGAGATGATTAGTAAGCAAAATTTCCTCATTAGTTTTCAGGACAGCATCCGGCGTAACCAGATTAAACGCATTCAAAAGGGCGAGGGACGCACGCGTGTTAGTATTTTGTTTATGGATGTGCTGGCTGAGACAAAAAATGTGCTCTTGTATTCCATTAATTGCTTAAAAGCACACCGCGATTTTATAATATCCTCGCGATCAAATAACTAGTTCAATGTTAAGTTTTGCTTTGAGGCTTGATATTTTGTCGTTTTTAGCAATAAAAATTAACGATTTTATTCTGTAATCAGCCTCAAAACGGCTTAATGTTAAGCGTCTGTTAATCGTATCTTAATAGCTTTTCAGGATTTCTTCTATCCGCATCACTTTTAAGCTTGTAAGTGACACAAAATGAGCGGCTAAAGTCTAATTTGCACTTAACATACATTTAAAGTTCAATTAATTATCTCTTATCAGGCATCCTATGACCTTGCCATACATTTGCTCTCGAAATATTTGAATTATTGCGAGGAAAAAATGAAAAAACAAGTATTAGGAATTGTAATTCTATGTCTTGTAAGTCTTACACAGGGATTTGCACAAACAGGGATTCTTAAAGGGAAAATAACCGACAGAAAAACAGGAGAAGAGCTCATCGGAGCTGCTATTGTTATTGAAGGAACCACTACCGGTACTACTACCGATTTTATGGGTGACTATACAATGCCTCCTCTGGAACCAGGTACTTACACCATCCGTTGCCAGTACATTTCATACGAAGCGCAGGTAAAGGAAGGTGTTGTTATTAAAGACGGTGAAGAAACTGTTTTAGACTTTTTAATGGGTGAATCGGAATTAGATATTGCCGAAGTACAAGTGGTAGCTAAAGCTAACCGCGAATCGGAGAATTTTTTGATGTTGGAGCAGAAGAAGGCAGCTATTGCGGTTGAAAGTATTGGTGCTGCTCAGTTATCAGCTCAAGGTGTTGGTGATGCAGCAGCTGCTGTTACAAAAGTTTCTGGTATTGTGAAGCAAGAGGGATCGCAATCGCTGAATGTGCGAGGTTTGGGTGACCGTTATAATACAACTACTTATAATGGCTTGCCGTTGCCATCGAATAACTCAGAGCTTAAAAATATCGACTTAGGTTTATTTAGCACTGATGTTATTTCTCACATTAACATTGAGAAAACATACTCGGTACCATTATATGGTGATTTTGGTGGCGCTAACATTAATATTGTATCGAAGCGGTTGACTGGTGATTCATTCCTTACTTTGAGTGTAAAGGGATCACAAAACTCAAGTTTATTCGATTTAGATAATTTTTATCTAAATGATGGACCAAGCAAAACAGGTTTCTCTACTACAGATTTGCCTGACATTGATGCTATCAAAAATAAAGAAGCATATGGGTTCGAAAAATCATGGAATCCCGTTGAAAGCAGTGTTGTACCTGCTATTGGTTTGGGGATTTCAGGCGGTAAGTCATTTAAAATAAATGAAGTATCGAAGTTGAATACATTCTTTACGTTTTCATTTGATAACGACAGAACTTATACTGAAAAAATTGAACGCGTTGTAAATGCAGGAGGTAATGCCTGGGATGATTTAGAGGGTGATGAGTATAACTACTCAACTCAAACAAGCGGGATGATTAATCTGAATTATTCGCGTCCAAATACTGAGATTTATTTTAACAGCTTACTACTTAATTCATCGGAACAGGAGCTAACGACTATGGCTGGTCACATTCGTGATGTAAATGATGACCCAAATGTTCCGGGATTAAAGCGTCGTGGTGATTTTCAACGAAACTTTGTGTTGGTAAATCAGTTGCTTGGTGAGCACAAGCTAAACGAAACAACAAATCTGGATTGGGGGGTAGCTTATAATTACGTTTGGAACAGTGTACCAGACCGTATTGAAAATACTTACTTATTCTATTACGAGGATACCAATTTAGGTGAGTTAGATACGGAAGCAGTAGGTCGTAATTATCGCTATGCTCAGGAGTTTGATGATAACGAAATTGCAGCGAACCTTTCTATTTCAAAGCAGTTTGGTGAAGCACTAACTGATGATGCTGACTACCGTAGCAAGGTAACTGCGGGTTATTCAGGTCGTATGAAAGTAAGAAATTTCGAAAACTACCAGTTTAACCACCAGGTGCTTGGTGCAGGTACAATGGTTAATATCGATGAGGTTGATAATTTCTTCAATGAACAGAACTTTATAGATGGCTTATTCCGAATTGATACACCAACAGCCGGAGATGAAAATGGTGAACAAAAATATGGTGAGAGCTATGAGGGTAAAGTGAATATTCACTCGGGTTTCTTGATGTATGAGTATAATGTATCGCCTAAGTTCCTTGTTCTGGCTGGTGTACGCGCCGAAAGTGTGTTTCAGGAAATGAAAACACGTTCGCGTCAGAATATTTCGGGTCGTACTGAAACAATTGACTTCAATGAGTTTAAGGTATTGCCAAGCTTATCGATGAAATATGCCGCAACGCAGAAGTCTAACTTTCGTTTTGCAGCTTCACAAACCTATACACTACCTCAGTTACAGGAGATGCCGTTTATTGCCTTTGCCGGTTTAACGGATGTGATTTGGGGTAACCCATGGTTAAAGCCATCAACGGTTTATAATGCGGATTTAAAGTGGGAATTCTTCCCTAAAAACGGTGAAGCATTAAGTGCAACTGTTTTTGGGAAGTATATCAACGAGCCAATCAATAAATTCACTATTGCCGGTACATTTAACGAGTTTGTGAATGCCAACACAGGTGATGCAGCTCATGTATATGGTATTGAGATAGATGCCAAGAAAGATCTTATCAACTTCAGTACAGACGAGCAGATTAGAAAGGTTTATGCAACTGGTAATATTACATTAATGGCCTCTGAAACTGATATTGATGCTGATAAGATTAGAACCGAAACAAACTACAACTTCAACGCCAACTTTAATAAAGAAACATCAGAATTACAAGGTGCAGCTCCTTTATTGGCTAATGTAACCATTGGTTATAAGAAGAAGTGGGACGAGAATAATAAAACGATTAACGTAGCAGGTGTTTATAACTATACATCAGAGCGCTTGTACTCAATTGGACACTCGAATATGGGCGATCAGGTTGACCAGGCGGTTAACACTTTCGATTTTATCGTGAAAACTAATTTCAACAGGTTTGGTGTTGATTTCTCAGCTAAAAACTTATTGAATCCAAATATTGAACGCATACAGGAAAATATGGATGGCGACCATTTAGTTCGCCAGTATAAACTAGGAACAACTTTCAGTTTATCACTAAAGTACAATTTCTAATAAGACTATATTTAACTTAACATTTTAAAAGATGAAAAAGCTATCTTTTTTCTTTCTATCATTAATGGTGCTTGTTTTAGCAAGCTGTAACGATGACGATGATCCGGTAAACCCAATTGATCCGGATAACATTGCCGGAACAATTACGAAAGATGTTGAATTTGATGCAGCTACTGCTTACAAATTAGACGGTGCCTTAATTGTTGCAGAAGGTGGTTCATTAACTATTCCTGCAGGAACAAAGATTACTGCTAAAGGAGGAAGTACTTCTTACATTGCAGTTGCTCAAGGAGGTAAGATTTTTGTTGAAGGTACTGCTAGCAACCCTGTTGTAATGACTTCTGATGTATCAGAAGCTGGAAGCTGGGGTGGTTTAGTAATATGTGGTAAAGCGCCTGTTAATACTGGTGATGGAGGTGTTTCTGAGGTTGGTAATCTTCCTTATGGTGGATCGGATGCTTCTGATAACTCTGGTTCTATTGAGTACTTACGTGTTGAGTATACTGGTTATGTATTTACAAACGAAAAACAATTTAACGGTGTCTCTTTTTTCGGAGTAGGTGCTGGTACAACTATTGATTATGTATCTTCATACATGGGTAACGATGATGGTATCGAGTTCTTTGGTGGTACAGTGAATGCTGATCACTTAGTATCTATCGGTTCTAACGATGATGGTATTGATTTCGCTGACGGATGGTCAGGTACAGGTAACTACTGGTATTCATTGAACTCTGCTAAATCTGGCATCGAAGGTTCTAACAATGGTACTGACGGTGCGGCTACACCAATGACGACTGCTACTATCAACAACATCACAGTTTACGGAATGGGTGAAAAGCCATGGTTCCTAAAAGAAGGTGCTGGTTCACAAACCATTGATAACATCGTAATAGGTGGTTTGGTAGCAGGTAAAGGTCAGGAGTATTTCTATGCTTCTAGTTCCGATACTGACTTTGACGCATCAAAAATCACTATCACGAAAGCTAAATTTGTTGATATGGGTATTGGTAACACTGTAAAAGCTGTTGAAGGAGTATCCATTACTGAAGACGAAACGGCAACAGGTGCCGGTAACGGCATTGACATGCCTACATGGGCTGACGGATGGGCTGCTCCAGGAGCTGTTAAACCAATGGATCCTTCAACTAATATTGCAGGCGAATACTCCGATGACCAAGTATTAGCCGCTGGTAAAACTTATACTTTAAATGGTGCCATGGTTATTAAAGAAGGCGGTTCTTTAACTATTGAAGCAGGTGCTACTATTATTGCTAAAGCTGCATCAACCACATATATTGCAATTTCACAAGGTGCTAAAATCTTTGTTGAAGGTACAGAAGATGCTCCGGTTGTAATGACTTGCGAAGAAAAAGTAGCTGGTAAATGGGGTGGTCTAGTAGTTTGTGGTAAAGCACCAATCAATACTGGAGCAGGTAGTATTTCAGAAGTTGGAAACCTTCCATATGGTGGTGATGTGACTGATGATGATTCAGGCTCTATCGAGTATCTACGTGTAGAGTATACAGGTTATGTATTTACAGATGAAAAGCAGTTTAACGGCGTTTCTTTCTTCGGAGTAGGTTCTAAAACTAAAGTAAGCTATCTTTCTTCATACATGGGTAACGATGATGGTATTGAGTTCTTCGGAGGAACAGTAAATGCTGATCACCTTGTTTCTATTGGCTCTAACGATGATGGTATTGACTTTGCTGACGGATGGTCAGGAACTGGTAACTATTGGTATGCATATGATTCAGCTAAGTCTGGTATCGAAGGTTCTAACAACGGTACTGATGGTGCAGCTACTCCAATGACAACTGCAACCATTAACAATGTTACAGTTTACAAAATGGGTGAAAAGCCTTGGTTCCTAAAAGAAGGTGCTGGTAAGCAAACTATCGATAATGTTGTTATTGGAGGTTTGGTTGCAGCAAAAGAACAAGCTTACTTCTATACTTCTAGCGATGATACAGATGCAACTGCTCGCATTGCTGCAAATGATATCAAAATTACTAATGCAAAATTTGTTGATGTATCAGCTAATCAGCCAAAAGCAGTGGATGGATTAACATTCACAGAAAACGCTGATGCTACAGGTGCTGGTAACGGTAAAGACATGCCAGATTGGGCTGCTATGTGGGCACAGCCAGCTGAGTAATCGAAGGGATTAGGATTAACAATATATATGAGCGGCAGGATTTTTCCTGCCGCTTTTTTTTAACTTGTCATCTACGGATGTCATCTATATGGGCAGTTTAATTGTAAAGATGACATCCGTTCTCATGGAAGTAATGGTTTATAAATGCGAGCTATCCAAACCATCAAACCTTATGTGTCCAAGATGTTTGGGGTAATGGTTCCAGGTTACTATAGGAACTCATTCGTTTTTCAATCGTTTGCAGAAATAGTTTAGGTTTAGATGAATGTGCTATTAAGCTGACTATCTGCATGTAACTATTTCATTCTCTTGCTATTTCGTTCTGGTCTCAGTAATTTGCATGCCATATAGTTAACTAACAAACACCAGCATGAAGCAATTTGCATTATTATTGCTGACTTTTTATCTACTAAGTTGTCAGCAAGAGCCAAGCGTCATTTATCAAGGCGATACCTTTTCATTATATAGTGACAAAGTCATTCAGGGTGAATACACAGCGCAGGTACACTCACCAACACATATCACTTCCGATTATCAAAGTCCTGCCAATGCTACCTTTCCTAATTTTATAGAGTTTAAGTTTGCCATCAATGGTAAGGATAATGAGCTGCCAATTGGTGTCAATCATACTTTTTTACTTCAGGCCAATGATGATGGCACCATTCAATTACCAACACTAACCTTTGGTAAGCGCCATGCCGATGAGGTATCTGCTACACCAAGCGGAAGCATCGAACCTAATACTCCTTTGGTGATTAAAGTGGACGCCAGTGCCATAGTTAAATCGCTAAAAGAGAATGGTTACTACGAAACTTACAATGGTCAAAAAATTTACAAAGAGGACTACAATGGTATTTATATAGCCGGTAACCTGGCGCCTCTTGGCTGGGATTTTGATAATTTAAATGGCCGTGTCGATCGTCAATTGAAAGATGATAACAATGACGGTATATTCGAGATTACCTTATCGTTGAACCCATACAACCCTGATGATTTTACAGCCAAAGAGTGGACACTTCAACACGATATTAGTGCTTATCCGCAACTATACTCATCAACATCATTAGTTGATGCTTTATACAATTTAGCGTTGGATGAAACCGAGATGAACATTGAAGCCGATGGTACGTTCAGAACGGGTGAAGAATGGCCGGGAGTGTGGACGCGCGATGTGAGTTACTCTATTTTATTAGCTTATGCCTATACCAATACCGAGGTGGCTAAAACCAGCCTGATGCGCAAAGTGAAGAACGAGCGTATTATTCAGGATACAGGAACAGGTGGCGCCTGGCCGGTATCGTCGGATCGCACTACATGGACATTAGCCGCGTGGGAAATCTATAAAGTAACTGGTGACCAACAATGGCTGGAAACTATCTATCCAATTATAAAAAACTCCGTTGAAGATGATTTGCAAACACTAAAAGATGACCGCTCAGCCTTAATAAAAGGCGAATCGTCGTTTCTGGATTGGAGAAAGCAAACCTATCCAGTTTGGATGAATGGTGTTGATATTTTTGAATCGCGCTGCCTGGGAACCAATGCAGTGCATGCTCAAACATACACCATATTAGCTGAGATGGCTCAATTGATGGGAGATGATGCATCGAGATATCAACACGAAGCACAGGAAGTTATAGTCGCTATAAATAAAGAATTATGGATGGACGATAAGGGCTACTATGCGCAATATTTATATGGACGAAATGAACTCTTGCTGTCTCCGCGCAGTGAAGCATTAGGAGAAGCTTTCACGGTTTTATTTGATATTGCAAATGATAATCGTGCTAAGCAGGTCGTAACCAATACACCGGTTGTTGATTATGGTGTGCCATGTATTTACCCGCAAATACCAGAAATACCACCTTATCACAACAACGGCATCTGGCCTTTTGTACAAGCATATTGGAATTGGGCTTGTGCCAAAGCGGGTAATGCGTCAGCCCTGGAACAAGGCTTAGCAAGCATGCATCGTGCAGCAGCTTTATTTTTGACGAATAAAGAAAACATGGTCGCCGATAATGGCGATTTCAGAGATACGGAGGTTAACTCCAATCGTCAGTTGTGGAGCGTGGCTGGTTATCTAAGTTCGGTGTATAGGATTTTTGCCGGTATGCAGTTTGAGTTAGATGGCCTGTATCTTAAGCCTTTTATTCCTAAAGCATATGGTACTCAGTTAAGATTAACCAACTTTAAATACCGCGATGCCACATTGGATATAACTATTAATGGCAATGGTTCGCATATTAAGTCCTTTACTATTGATGGGCAACAGGCAGAACCAGTGGTTGATAAGAGTTTAACCGGGCACCATGTTATTGAGATTATTCTGGAGCAAACACAGCAATTGAGTAGTGAGAAGAAAGCAGTAGCTAATGCCTTTTCATTAAAAACTCCCCGGTTAACGGCTAATCGCAATAAGTTAAACTGGAATCAGGTTGAAGAAGCAACCAGTTATGAGGTTTATAACAACGGCGTATTAGTTACCACTACCTCTAATACTGAATATATTGTTGAGCCTGGTGAGGTATATCAAGAGTTGGCCATTAAAGCTGTTTCTGATACTAACGAATCATTTTTAAGTAATGTAATAGCCATTTTACCTGATAATGCCATAACAATAGACGCATCTAAACTTGGTGAAAAGGCTACTATAATGGCCAAGGGCTTTAATGGTAAAGGCTATATCGAACTATCGAAAAAAGCCAATACATCCATCAACGCAACTATTACTATACATCAAGCTGGTAGCTACCTGATTCAAGCTCGCTACAGCAATGGTTCAGGTCCCGATAATACAGATAATAGGTGCGCTATCCGCACACTGTTTGTTAATAGCAATAAAGCCGGTGTGATGGTGATGCCACAGCGTGGTAAAGATGAGTGGTCGAACTGGGGATACACCAATTTGATTAAAGCGAATCTTAATAAAGGAACGAATAAGCTAAGTATCCAATTCAAAGATTATAACGCGAATATGAATGGCGAGGTGAATTCCGCTTTGTTGGATGAGATTAGAGTTATTCCTGTGGAGTAATGATAACCCCTCTCCCTTCAGCTTTCTCCCCTGGTAGAGAATTAGCGTGGCTCCCAAAATCTTCCCCTTGGGGAGGTACCTGAAAGGCGATGGGGGATGATACGTTACTTCAAGTATTGGAAATAACCGAATAATTGAACGACAGCACACTGTTCAAGACAGGAGGCTGAAGTATTTTTGAAAAAATCAAAATACAATACACCATGCACACAAAATTATTAGCCATTTTACTGTTAGCCATTGGGCTTATGGGCTGTAAGCAAAATAAAATATTACAATCGCCCGATGGTCAGATTCTGACAACCATTCAGTTGATTAATGGCAAGTTATCATACCAGGTGATGAAGGGTGAGGAGTTGGTAATACAAACATCTTCTTTAGGATTTAAGCTAAAAGAACATGGCGATTTAGTTGATGGTTTTACATTGCTCGACAGAAGCAGGGCAGAAATGAATGAGTCATGGACTGCTGTTTGGGGGCCTCGTAAAAAGATGGTGAATCACTATAATGAGGCACGATTGGCTTTAAAGCATGAACCAACGAATATACTAATGAATGTTGTTTTTAGGGCATTTAACGATGGTGTGGCATTCCGTTACGAATTTCCGGAGCAGGAAGGCTTGAATGAGTTCATTATAATGGATGAGTTAAGCGAATTTGCTATGGTTGGTAATCCAACTACCTGGTGGATAATGGCTGATTTCGATAGCTACGAAAAACTTTATAACGAAACGCCTCTTTCAAAGGCAGAGTGGGTTAATACGCCCGTTACCATGCGCACCAATTCAGGTTTGCATATCTCATTGCATGAAGCAGCTTTGACCAATTATAGTGGCATGACATTAAAACAGATTGGTAAAGGCAAGAAAAACACCTATGTTTCACACTTGGTGCCTTGGGCCGATGGTGCTAAAGTAAAAACAAAGGCCGGCATGCACACACCCTGGCGAACGATTACCATTGCTGATAATGCAGCTGCTTTGGTGGAATCGGATATGATTATAAACCTGAATGAACCTTGTAAGATTGAAGATACCTCTTGGATTGAACCAATGAAGTACATGGGTATTTGGTGGGGCATGCACATTGGTACCGAAACCTGGACAGAAGGTAAGCGTCATGGAGCCACAACAGAAAATACCATGCGTTATATTGACTTTGCTGCCGATAATAATGTACAAGGACTCGTTGTTGAAGGCTGGAATGCTGGCTGGGACAAATGGGGAGCTAAAGATGCCTTCGATCATGTAACACCGGCAGCCGACTATGATTTGAAGAAAGTGGCTGCTTACGCCAAAGAAAAGGGAGTGGAGCTGATTATGCATCACGAAACGGGTGGCGATGCTGTTGGTTATGAGGCTTTGATGGATTCGGCTTATGCTTTGTGTGAGCATCTGGGCATTAAAGCGCTTAAGACGGGCTACGCAGGTGGTATCTATCCGCGCGGTGAGCACCATCATGGTCAGTACATGGTGGAGCATTACCAAAAAGTAGTCACCACTGCAGCTCAATACGGCATCATGATTAATGCCCATGAACCGATTAAAGCAACGGGTAAACGACGTACCTGGCCTAATATGATGACACGTGAAGGCGTTCGAGGTATGGAGTGGAACGGATGGAGCGATGGTAATCCACCATCACATACAGTAACTATTCCGTTTACACGTATGCTGGGAGGTCCGGTTGATTATACCCCAGGTACTTTTGATATCCTGCTAAAGAATTTTGAAGATGAACGTGTTCCCTGGAACTGTGATGATATCAGCCAGACACGAACACACACAACCTTAGCAAAGCAATTGGCTCTATTCGTTATACTATATAGCCCCATGCAGATGGCCAGTGATTTAGTGGATAACTATATCAATCATCCGGCCTTTGCCTTTATTGCCAATGCCAACATTGATTACGATGAAACAAGGGTGTTGAATGCTGAGGTGGGGCAATACATCACCACTGCACGTCGAACAGGAAATAATTGGTTAGTTGGTTCGGCTACCAACGAGAAAGCACGAGACATTAGTATTATGCTTGATTTTCTCGATAAAGATAAAACTTACGAAGCAACAATATATGCCGATAAAGAAGGTTGCGATTGGTTGAATAATCCGGAACAATACACCATTACCAAACAAACCGTGAAGCATGGCGATAAAATCACCATGAGGTTAGCAGCCGGTGGTGGGCAGGCGTTAAGTATTACTGCTAAGTAGTGGTTAAATAAAACAGTGTAGGATGCTATTTTAATTGCATGTTGTAATTGAGATAGCATCCTTTTTATTTTACTATTTTTACGCTCATAATTAACCTCAATACACTACAATGGACGTAAAAATAGAAGCTGGATGGAAACAGGTATTGCAGCCTGAGTTTGATAAGGATTACTTTAAAGAGCTGACCGAATTTGTTCGCTCAGAATACCAAAGTAAAACCATTTATCCTCCTGCCTCACAAATATTCAATGCTTTTGATTTATGTCCGTTTGAAAATACCAAGGTGGTGATTTTAGGGCAAGACCCTTATCATGGTCCCAACCAGGCGCATGGCTTGTGTTTTTCAGTTAATAGAGGCATTAAGATGCCACCTTCACTGGTAAATATTTACAAAGAGCTGCACACTGATGTAGGTATTGATATACCCGATCATGGTAACCTGGAGCATTGGGCCAAACAAGGCGTATTACTTTTAAACGCTACACTTACCGTTGTGGCACACAATGCCGGCTCGCATCAAAAACAGGGCTGGGAGCAATTTACCGATGCCGTGATAAAAACCGTTGCCGATCAATCGGAGAATGTGGTGTTTGTATTGTGGGGAGCCTATGCACAGAAAAAGGCACAACTGATTGATAGCAACAAGCACCTGGTGCTTAAGTCGGTTCATCCTTCTCCCTTATCTGCTCATCGAGGATTTTTCGGGACTAAACATTTTAGCAAGGCCAACGAGTATTTGGTAGCGAATGGGAAAGAGGCGATAGGTTGGTAGTTAATTAGGAGCAATTCGATTAGATGTGAGACTGTGAGAGATGAGTAGTGAGCGATTTACGTCTTGTTTAAAAATCACTGTGTATTTTATAAAATAACAGGATGCGATCTTTATTACCATCATGCAAATAAAGATCGCATCCTGCTTTATTCTTATCAACCAGCTTTTTATTCAATAATCAATTGCTTTTTAACAACTTTGTCGTTATAAATGAGATGCACAAAGTAAAGACCTGGTTTCAAACTAGAAATATCAATCTGATTTTTCTTGCCTTTCAGTTTTTGTTTTTTAACCAATCCTTTACGCTCACTCCATATTTGTATTTCGTATGACTCCGGCACTACAGTTAATTCACTGGAGGTACTCATCATATTTACAATGGTTTCTGACTTTACTTCACTAATTGTTATGTTTAAAGTTTCAGATGCTGGGTTTGGGGATATTTCCATACTCAATGGAAAGCCACCACTATTTGGGGTAAGCGTATTAATCATAATATCTTCACCGCATGTATTTGAAGCTATAGCCATGGCACCTATAAATCCACTTGAGCTTGTCATAATACTGCAAGTGTTACCATTATCTACATAATAGGCCGAAGAAGGCGTTACATCCCAGCTAATATTAGCAGTAAAATCATGGCTGTATGCTTCAAAAGTTACAACTGTTCCAACGTTCTCTTTAACCACTTCACCATATTCAACTTCTTCACCAAATTCATTATATCTGTAAATGTCAGGTTCTCCTGCCCAAACTAACTTCGGGTTTAAATCAGCACTTGTTGAATAACTATCTGTTATTGTGGCATTGATTGTTGCTCTTCCTGTTATTTGGTCTGCTTTGAATGTACAAGGGTTAGAACCCTGAACCGATACTCTTGTTAGTAATGAATTCCAAGTGATGGAATAGCCTGGTAATAAGTTGTTAATTGAATAGGAGTAGGCACCTGTGCATAATAATGCACTTCCTGTAATTCTAGGTAGTGTAGCAGTTGTAACAGTGGCTTTATCACTTACTTCAGAAGAGCCAGCACTGTTTTTTGCATACACATAGAAATCATATGTTTCGTCCGGACTTAAGCCTGGAATAGTAAATGATGTTGTAGTGACATTATTACCAACCGTAGTTGTTTCTCCATTGTAATACATATTAACATCATAGCTTGTTGCACCTGCCGATGCATTCCATGAAAGCTTTACATTTGTATATTTAATATCTGAGAAAGATAAGCCTGTTACTTTAGCTGGTGGTGTTGAGACATTTTCTGAGGCGCTTTGAGAATTACCTGCCATATCAACCGCTGTAACACTTAGCGTATAAGAAGTATTTGGTGAAGCATTAAAATCATAACTACTTCCACCTGTTGCTGCAATTGTTTTTGAACTGGACCCTAGCTTAAGTACATAGTGTTTAATGCCTCCAATACCGGCACTTGTATTGTTTGTGGTGTAAGTATTCGACATATTATCCCAACTGCTCCATCCGTAAACATGAACAGTTTTACTGGTAGTGTAGTACGAAAAGGTTGGTGTATCAGGCTTTGAACTATCAACAATAATATACTGGTCATTTCCACTAAAAGGAACGGTGTTATTGTTGCTATCTATGCCATCAAAAACTAAAGGGAGTGTATAAACATTTTCGGTAGTACCACTCGGCACAGTAATAGTAAACTGAAAAGTGCCCGTTTGCGACGGTTGAATGGCCATGCTTTCTGTTGAAAAACTCATCCAGTCTTGTACATTGCCCATGGCGTATTTTCTAATGGAAACTGTATAGCCAACCGAACGGCCGTTCGTCACCTTTACCTCAAAGGTTTTTGTAGCTCCCGGTTTTAAAGGAACGATATAGTCGCCATGGTTTTCGGTAGATTCTACAGTTACTATAAAGTCTTGTGCAATGCTATTTGTACTTACCAATATCAGGAATAAAAGGATTGAAATTTGTATTAGGTTTTTCATTTCGTTTGTTTTTAAATTATTTTTTTACACACCTTATGGAATTTCCATTTTTCATTGAATTGAACCCTTTTAGAGCATTTGTGCCCCAGCAAAAAAGTTGAATCTGGGCTGCGACTTGGAGACTGCCTTGTCCGCTTGTCCACCACCCAGGTAGTCTATTAGTATATTCCAGTCTTCGGGCGTTGCCACGCGCCAGCCTTTGGGTGCAATGTTGCGGCTGTCGGCTACGGCATACCAGTTATAGAGGCGGCCATAGGTAGCTATGGTGTCCAGGTCCTCGGTGTTATTGTAGTTGCAATAGGCCGCTACTGCCTGTATACTCCACTTGTCGTTGTCGGTAATATTGGGTAGGGCATCGCCATTGCGAAAACGGGTAACACGAAGGTTTTCGGCCATACAGGTTTGCTTACCAATCTTAATGGTTTTGTATACATTGCCATCAATATCGTTTACTGTTCCGTATTTCTTGTCCGGGTTAAAAATGGCTGTGCTGTGCCCGTTTAGTTCGTTGTCGGGTGGCGGGTCGCTGTTTTTATCGCACCCTAAGCTAAGTAGCAATAGAGGGAGTAAGGTTAATAGTGTTTTTCTTTTCATCTGTTTCATTCTCAGGTGATTTTAGGGGTTAATAAATATAAGATTAATTGATTATTCTTAAGTTGCGTAATCGGATGCGATCTTTATTATCAAGATAGGTGTTAAGATCGCATCCTGTTTTACATTCTGTGAATCACTATAGCTATCAGCTAATAACCAGGGGCTAAACTACTCCTCTTCCTCCACCTTCATGCCGGCACGTAGGTCAACAATAACGCGTGCTGCCAGGTAAGTGTTATACACCTTTGGCTGGCTGGTTTTTAGTAGCTCCATCAACTTGTCAATTTTGTTACGCAATAAGTCGTTGGCTTCCAGCATCAGGCTATTCAGCTCTTTAGTTGCTTGCGAGCGGGTTACAATGGCCGAGCGAGGCGATGCAATAAGTGCCGAAAAATCGTCAATCTCTTTTTTTAGCTGCGTTACATCTTCTACTGTTTGGCCAAAGTCGGCCAAAACATCACCTAGTTGCACAGCCTCATTATATACATTTTGGCAGGTAGTTCTTACTTTTTCGTCGGGCATGCGTTCCAATTGCGAGGCCGATACAGCACACCTGGCTTGCAGGTCGGGCATGTCGTTCACTTGGGCATATACATACATGGTAGCAGCCAGCTTCACCGTCGCGTCTATCATTTCGGCTTCTTCTTTGAGTTTTAGCTGTCGGGCACCTGTGGTATTGCCTTGCTGTATCTGGTGTACAGCTTCAATTCTGGCTACCAGCTCATTAAAATTAACGATAAAGCCTTCAAGGGCTTTAATCAGATTAAGCTCAGTTGGGTAAGTACCAAACACGTTTTTTACAGCCATAAACATGGCCATTTTGTTGCGTTGTTTTGCATTCATAGTTTATCAATTTTGTTTGATTAAAATGAGCCTCACTAATGAGTACTCATTAGTTAATTGCAGAAAATGAGAAACGTAATAAGTTTTTTAGAGCTTATTTTTTATTGTTATGACGAATCATTTAATATTTTATGTAAACATATAAATTTCTTTGATGTATATCCCAATTGTCAATCTAGTTAAAATAACAATATATATAATATGAAGTTAATTACTTGTATTTTGTAAGCAAAACAGATGAGTATAACCAACAAGCATTTAGGTATGCAATAATGCCAATAGGGTATGTTACCCGTTCAATAGGGTATGTAAGAGTGTCAATGCCATTTGAAAGGCCGTTAGTTGCGTATGTGGGGTATGTCAGCACGATATGTATGACAGTCAGAGTCGATTGCAAGCATGACAGAAGCGTATGTAAAGCCGACAGATTGGAGTGTAACAGGTGCAGCACGTAATTCAGCAAATGAAAGTATCTTATGTAAGGTCGTCTATAGTGTATGTAAATAATACCGAGGGCTATGTATGTTCAGCAGCATGATATGTAAGCGCGTCAGCAGCCTTTGCATATAAGGTATTATTTGATGTGTCCTTTTATAGCTAACTGTGCTTTAAGTGAATGATAGAACTATTTTCCACTTTAACAGTTCGACGATTCGACAAATAAACAATTCATCAAATATAAAACGCCCCCTGTTGTACCATTACCAACCAGAGGGCGTCTACTACTAACTACACCAAATATTTTTTAAGACTTAAGATACCAGACTAAAGACGCAAGATTCGCTTATTTTCATCTTCCGTCTTTCGTCCGCGGTCTTCTGTCTTCCGTCTTTATTTCACAATCACTTCATCAGAAAACAACCAGGCTTTACCACCTGCTGCAGGATGCCAGGCAGGGCATAGGCCTACGTTCTCAGCAACAATGCGTACATAACGGGCTTTTACCGGTTCAAATTCTGCAGGATATTGAACGATTTCATTCACATCACTTTCGGTGATGCCAGGCTCAAATGAGGCTACCTCATTAAATGATTTTCCATCCGCCGATACCTCGTAGCGCACTTTCTTAGGACCAAATACCCATGATAGTGGTGCATTTTTATAACGCGAGTTGATATGGCTGATTTCTGTTGCTTCACCCATATCAATGATCAGGTCAATCGGTTTCTCTTCAACACCCACTTCCACACCTAGGAAGCCGTTGGTTAAACCATATTTACCACCACCATCGTATTGTGGGGCATGTGCATATTTCAATTGATAAGGCTTGCCAAATGCTTTGTGGAAAATGATTTCTTTCTCCGAAACAAAAGTAGTGCTGCCATCTTCTTTAAACTGGCAGGCTTTTATGTGTGCATCTTCGGCTAAAACAAATGAACCGGTATAAACAGTGCTTTGCTTTGTTGGTTTGCTGCCATCTTTTGTATAGTAGATGGTATTGGGGCGCTCCGACACAAACTCAAGCGTGGCTGATTTATTTTCATAATCAGGCTCTACATTAATGCGCACATGGTAAGAGATGTCGCCGGGTTGGATGCCTTGTTTTTCCAATGTTGGAATGGCCTTGTTAACACGGGCATAAAAGTCGTCCCACTCTCGAATAGCCGGGCTCCAGGCTACTTCAGCTATAGCAAATACACGCGGAAACAGGTTATATTCGATATGTTTGAATTTAGGCATGTACTCGCTCCACATGTTGGCCTGTACACCAATGACGTGGTGTCGTTTATCGGGCGATATATCCGTTGGAATTGATGGGAAGGTATAGACATCGCGCAGTGTACTGATACCCGGGTGCCCCGGTGATGTGCTTAAATGATTCTGGGTATGGTTAAAATAGTAAGGGAACATCGGTGTCATCACCACATCATGACCGGCCTCGGCAGCTTTAACACCACCGGCTACACCACGCCACGACATAACGGCTGCGCTTTGTGCCAGTCCACCATCCAATATCTCATCCCATCCAATCAGACGACGATTGTGTTTGTTCAGGAATTTCTCAATGCGATGCACAAAATAGCTTTGTAACTCATGTTCGTCATGAGCACCTTCTTCTTTCATGCGCTTGCGGCAATCGGGGCAGGCCAGCCAGGTGTCTTTGGGTGTTTCGTCGCCTCCGATGTGGATAAACTCACCCGGAAACAGTTCCATCGTTTCGGTTAGTACATCTTCGAGAAACTGAAATGTTGACTCTTTACCAGCACAATACACTCCAGCTGAAACGCCAGCTTGTTCCCATATTTCCAGTTCACCGGCATTGTCGCAGTAATACTCTGGATAAGCAACAAGAGCAGCAGCCGAATGCCCCGGTAATTCTATCTCAGGCACAATAGTAATGTTACGTTCTGAGGCATAAGCTACTATCTCTCTTACTTCTGTTTGTGTATAATAACCACCGTATGATTCGGTGTTTTTGGTGTTTAAACCTTTCTCCTGATTAGCTGTGAAACCCACATTCTTGCGCCAGGCTCCAATTTCAGTTAATTTAGGATATTTCTTTATCTCCAAACGCCAGCCCTGATCATCAACCAAATGCCAGTGAAAAGTATTGAGCTTGTTCATGGCCATGTAGTCGAGGAATTGCTTTATTTCCTCTACGCTAAAAAAGTGACGCGAAACATCAAAGTGCATGCCTCGCCAGGCAAAACGCGGATAATCGGTAATCGTCAATTTTGGTATTGACACTTTACCGTTATTAAGGGTTAACAATTGACGCAATGTCTGTGCTCCATATAACAATCCACTTTTTTCTGTTGCCTCAATCAAAACGCCTTTATCAACTGTCAGACGATAACCTTCAGTAGGAATCGTATTGTCTTGTACCAGCTTAAAACGAATCATACCTTCTTCAGCTATTGGCAACTCCAGGCCTTTTTCGCGTGACAATTGTTTGTTTAGCAGTTGAATAATAAATGCATCATCCGATGATACACTTAATATCTCTGCTTCAGTCTCAAAATGGCCACCTTGTTGCTGTACCTCAGCCGGATAAGGAATCAGATTAAGCATTACTTCTTCGTTGTTGTTTGAGCATGATATAGCCAAAATGGCTATAAACACTGCGATCAGTAGTTTAACTCTCATTTGAATTTTAAGATTTAAAGACACAAGACATAAGACACTAGATTTTTTTATATCTATGGTCTTTAATCGTATGTCTGCATATTACCATTTATCAATTTCTTCTTTCAAGATAGCCCAGTGCTCGTCAGTCAATTCATAAGGTGTGAAAATACATACGCCTGCTGCGCCACCTTTTTTCGATGCCTGAATACCCATTCGGAAATCTTCCGGTGTTTCAAAGGCCGGCATGTACAGTCCGCTATAAAGAGGAGCTCGTCCATTAAGTGCTGCAACACCTTCCACACACGATTGCTCAATCCAGTCAATACCTTCGCGGTAAAAACTCTGGTAATTCATTGGATAATAAGCATCCAGGGCCCATTTGTCCCATTCCTGGCGCACCAGCTTTTTTGAGATGGTTGGTGTTGGAAAAACAGCTGCGTTAATTTTATTACCCTTGGCATGAACCGCTTTTGTTAGTTCGGCAACTGTCTCAGTAACCATATCATATCGAAACTGACGCCATTTATCATTGTCGGGTGCTGCATCGCCAAAGGTTGAAGCATCTTCACCAGTTTCTTTCTTGTAGCGTTCGATACAGTCATCGCAGTAGCAAAAGTCAAATTCGGCGTATTCCTTATCCATAACCAAACCATACACATCCCAAAGATCGCGTGCTAAAATCACATCGGAATGGCGAATATAGTCCAGGTGTACACCATCAATATTGGGAACTTCGGCTAAGTCTTCAACCACTTTTGTCAGATACGCTCTAACTACCGGCTTGGTAGGACACAACCACTTGTAGTAATCAACAAAAGGCTGATGCTCGGCTGTTGAACGACCATCACGGCTTACAGTATACCAATCGGCATGTTCGCTTAATAATTTATCATCATAACGGCGCAAAATGGTTTGCCAGGCATGTAATTCTAATCCATGTTTGTGTGCCAACTCAACCGCTGCAGCATATTTCTCCAATGAGGTTTGATACATCACGCCATCAATGCCCGTTTCTTTAAGCTTGATAAACATCTTTTCCAGTTCTTCGGTGCCTTCGTTTTTGCCTTCACCCATCCACACAAAATGTTTGGCCGATGATTCTTCTTTGGCAGGCTGGCAAGCCGATAAACTGATTATTGTGAATAATACGATTAAACCGATTAGTTTATTAATTAGCTTCATAACAATACTTTTTAGAGGTTATATGCTCTAAGGTCAGCCTTTTATTTTAAAGTCCGAAATATAGAAAGCCTGTATGGTGCCGAATTGAAATCTTGTTACAGATAATTGAACAAATGTGCCATATCTTTTTTCTTTTCATGACACCAAAGTTGTATAGAGAAGATGCATAAAACAGAAAATACTGATGTATTGATAGTTGGTCAGGGATTGGCTGGCACGATGCTTTCGTATCATTTATTGAAACAAAACATTACTCATAAGGTGATTGATGTACCAAAAATTGGACATGCTTCACGTGTGGCCGCCGGATTAATTAACCCTATTGTAGTGAAGCGAGTGACGAAAACCTGGCAAGCTGAATTGTTTTATCCTTATGCTTACCAGTTGTACCAAGAGTTAGAGGTGAAGCTGAAGACTAAATTTTATTACCCGATGAGCATTAGCAAACTCTACGGTAAGGATGATCACCAGTTCTGGCAATATCGTAACGCAAAAGAACAGTTGGATGATTATATCTCAGTTGTTTCAAGGTATGATTTGCCTGAGGATATTAAACAGCCGTATGGCTATGGCACAATTAAAACTTGTGCACGCCTGGATATGGCCACTATGCTTGATGCTTATCGCCAGTTCTTGATTAAGGAAGACATACTGATAGAGGCAGATTTTAATGATGATGATCTGGTGCTTTCTAATGAAGGTGTTGGTTGGAACGGCTTAAAAGCCAAACACATTATTTTTTGTCGCGGCGCTTTTGATGAACATAGTCGCTTTTTTAAATATTTGAAATGGAATAATACCAAAGGGGAATTACTCGAGGCTGAAGTTGAAGGGCTGGAATTAGATACCATTATTAGCAAAGGCATATTTGTGATGCCGATTGGTCAACAGCATTTTAAAATTGGGGCGACTTATGCACACCATTGGAGTGATCTGATTCCGACTGATGAGAAACGAAGAGAACTATTAGATAAATGGAAGCGAATTTCAGACTCGTCACTCACGATCAAGGAACAATTAACGGGTATCCGCCCAACTTTGGCCGACCGGCGACCAGTTACGGCTTTTCTGGATGCTACACCACAACTTGGAATATTTAATGGTTTAGGATCGCGTGGAGGTTTAATGGCGCCTTACCTGGCAATGGAGATGGCTAAGAATATAACTTGAAGCGGTCTGTTTATGCTATGCGGAATCATTTTATAAATATATAATTGGATGAAGTTTCTTTATTAAGTATTTTTAAGTCTTAAAATGGAGTCCAGAAACCAATAAACGGGGCGTAACCGAAAAGCCAAACGAGTAGGAGATAAGCGCACTTTTATATGAATACAGATTGTCCGAATGTTGAAAAATGCCCCATTTTTAACGGTATCCTTAAAGACCGAAAAATGACAACTAAGTCATATCAGATACAGTACTGTAATGGAGGAGAATTAAAGTATTCAAAATGCAAACGTTTTGAAACAAAAGTAAAATATGGCGTTTGTCCTCCTGACTTATTGCCAAATTCAGCTATGACATTAGAACAAATAGCCGAAAAATACGGCTTAACGCTTAATTCTTAAGAAAGATTACCCATCTACATTGACCATTTAAACTCAATGGGTTTAAATGGTATCTATGGGAATTAGTCAATACCTTCTTCAGATTCCTCTATTTTCCCATTAAACACAAAGTTGATGCCCAATCGGGCATTTACATATTTAGCCGTTGATGGTTTAAACATCGAAGTGAGGTTATCGGTGACTGCATACAACTGAAATGCCCTCAAGTTAAAAGCCATTCCTGCTCCCAAATTGGCGGGAGCGTTTTTCATATATGAATAGGAGAGAACACCTGACAAGGTTCGGCCAGCCTGCAGCCCTGTAGCCAAAGTGATTTGCGGTACCAGCTTTTTATCCACCCAATAGTTTTTGGATACAAAACCAAAGTTAAGCCAATGCTTAAACTGATAGTCGGCCGATACGTTAAAGCTTCCCATTAAACCGGTGGTGTAGCTTCCTCCTTCATCGCTAAAGCGAAAGGTGTCTTCAAAATCATCAACAATATCCTCAAGGTACTCCTGGTCGCCGGCATCGCCGGTAAGCTCCTCCGATACATCAATACCTGTGTACTCAAATACGCCATTGGTATAGAAGCGCGATGTTTCATCCTTCCATTTGATGTACCCAATATCGTTAATGGCAGCGCCCAATAAAAGTTTATCCGTTAGTTGATAGGTGGCGCCAATATCGAAGCCGAATCCCGAATTTTTAGTGCTGACCAGTTGATTACTAAAGCTATCGAATTGTACATCGTCCACATAGCCAGCATCGTCATAACTGATTTCTAATGGCATATTGGTTCTGAAAGCGGCATCGGCTGCTATTCGCATATATCCATTATCCAAAGTTTGAATATCCAGGTTCATGTATTCCGACTCCATGCTGGCAACGCCCATCAGGTATTTAATTCTCAAGCCCAAGGTTAGTTTGTCAGTTATTGGTTTCGATGCTCCAATTGCAATCTCGTTATAATCAATGCCATTGACATATAAGTCAGATAACGAATGATTGATGGGTATTTCTTCTTCGTAGTTCCAGTTACCGTATCGCAAATCCATTAAGGCCTGCGGATAATTAACTTTTGCTTTAAGCTTATGGTTGATGTCAAAAGTGAAAAACCAGTCCTTAAACGCGAAACCAAAACCGATAATCTGAATGGATGCCTCGGTGGCAAAAATATTGTTATCCTGCATTTGGTCGGCTGCATAGTCCAGATCAATAATCAAAGAATCGGCCTGAAGACCTGTGCCTTGGCGGATAATGTCGTCCCAGGCAAAGCCCGAATTGGAACCATTGATTTGAACGCTGCCCAAAGCTGGCATCGCCAGGTACCATTTTTTCACCGGACGAAAAGCAGCGTTTAACTGCGTGGATTGCGGAATGCCTTTGGTGAACATCAGGGAGTTGTCCTGCCCTGAGGCAACAATGGTGCAGAGTGTTATTATTGCAGTTAGGTATATGTGTTTGGTAATTTTCATAGTGCTAAAAGGGCTTAGTTGTTCAATTGGCCTTTAATCGTAAAATCAACAGAAAGCGAATTGTTGGTTAAAATTACTACCGGCTGTCTATCTTCATAATTGACAGAACGTAGTTTAAAACGCACAATCAATTTATCAGCTTCTGAGAGTTCGCTGATTTGATTGTCAGTTAAATTAACTTGCGAAAATCGTTCTGTAACCTTGGTGGCAATTCCGTCGCTATTAACCTCGGCAGGATTAAGGATGATTGCTTTAATGGTTTCGCGCACCTGTTTGCCTTCTTCGTTATATATATCAATAAAAGCTTCTGCCTCAAAGGGGAAACTACTGATGCCTTTTACATCAAGTCTTGCCTTTACAAAGTCCTGAACAAAATCGATATCGCTAATATCAATGGTGTCTGTGGTGATGGAAGCATTTAATAAAAATTCAGCAGGTATTTCAATCATATAACCAAAATAGACGCTACTACTATTATCCAGCTCAACTTCTTCAGTAAGGGCATAGCCGGGATGAAGAATTAGATCAGCAGAGTAATTAACTAAATCGGGGATGCCCGAGAAGAACTCTTTGAGATTGGAGTTTTTATCTAAAGAAATAGTGTCTGAAACAGATGTAACATTTTCAGGTGCAGGTGGCACAATAATATTGTCAAATATGGTTAGTTGCATGCCATCTACACTTCCCCCTTCTGCAGTAAATACTGGCATAATCAGCCCTGCAAAAGGAGTGGAGTTGGTAACCAGTAGTTTTAAATCAGGTTTGATAAATTCGATGCCGTCTGACATTTCTTCCAAAATATCGAAGTCAAACTCGAATGATCCTCTGTCAAAACGGGTGATGATTTCGGTTAAGGTGCCTTTGATATAATCGAAATTGTACTTTTCCATTGATACAGATAGCGTACCTATTTGTAAAGCATTGAAGCGTAAACCTTCATTTATGCTTCTAAAAGTGAGTGTAGTCGGAAGTTTTCCATCGACCAATTCAAAAGAGTCATTTTCATGAAATTGTATGACAGGCGTATCATTATCTACCGTCATTTCAATGGTTTTTCCTCCTTGCTCAGCGTTAACTGTAGGAAAAAAAACACGCACATATAAGGGTGTGGCGAAATCTGTACCACTTACATGTAGCTCATAACTTAGCTTCATTTTACTAATGCTGCCATTGTCGACTTCAATTGGAATGTTAACATCGTCGATGGTGTGTTCAGCACCATCATTTAAAAATAGAAACGGTATTGGAATGTCAGCCGATTTAACTTCTACTTGATAGATGTCATCTAAGTCAATATAACGAACCGAATCTTTATCCTGATAGAGCATAATCCGCTCGAAACCTTGTTCATCGGTGTAGTATTTGACGTAATCAGCACTCTCGGAAAAAATATCAGCCATGGTGACCGATGCATTGACGAGCGGCAAAGCGAGGCCGGTATCTAATTCAATTTCGCCCGATAATTTATCGGTGTTGAAATCATCGCCGATGCACGAAAATAGGGTAATGCTCAATAGAGCAACTACAAGTTTCTTCATATTAATAGGTTTCGTTATTAGCTTGTACAACACATAAATTTAAGGATGGTTTTGTTTAATGTAAACAAAAAACGGCTCTTACTTTTAGTAAGAACCGTTTGTATTGGTGTTTATCTATTGGTTATTCTTCCTCAACTACAATGAGTTCGTCTTCTGTTTGTTGTTTCTTTTTACGACCGTTAAATACAAAGTTTATACCTAATCGGGCATTGACATATTTAGCTTTGTCAGGAACAATTAATGAGTTCAGGTTATCTGTGGCAGCATAAATCTGGAATGCTCCTAGCTTTAAAGCAATGCCTGTACCAAAGTTAGCAGGTGCATTTTTCATTAGCGAATAGGTGAAAACTGTTGACAATGCTTTACCCGGGTTAAGGCCGACGGCTAATGTTGTTTCGGGCACTGTTTTGCCATCAACAAAGTAGGATTTGTAGATAGCACCCAAATCCAACCATTCTTTTGGTTGATACTGAGCGGTGACATTAAAGCTTCCCATAATATTGGTTTTGTAGCTCGATTCATCGCTGCTGAATTTAAATGAATCTTCAAAATCATCGGCTAAATCTTCCAGGTAATCCACATCATCATCATCACCTGTGATAGTTTGAGAAATATCAACACCATTGTATTCAAAAGTGCCGTTTGAGAAGAATCGATTGGTGTTGCTTTTCCAGTTGATAAAACCAATATCGTTAACAGCTGCACCAAAGGTCCATTTTTCGTTGAGTTGGTATGTTAACCCGGCATCAAAACCAAAACCGCGGTTATCGCCCATAAGTATGTCTGCCACATCAGCATCGTCATCGGTGCTAATATCATCAATGTAGCCATCTTCGTCTAAATCAACCACTAATGGGTACGATGTGCGGATAGCAGCATCAGAGGTCATGAGCATGCGGCCATCTTCAAAAGTTTCGATGCCTACGTTAAATTTTTCCGTTTCAGCATTGGCTACACCAATAAGGTACTTAATGCGTGCACCAAAGGTTAATTTCTCGGTGATAGGGTGTGAAATGCCTAATGCCACCTCATGGTAATCCATGGTATTTATAAATAAATCCGACAAGCTATGGTTGATGGGTACATCCTGGTCATAGTTGTAATTACCGTAGCGTAAATCAAGCAATGATTCTGGGTAGTTCATTTTCGCTTTTAGTCGATGGTTAACGTCGAAGGTAATAAAGGCCTTTTTTATGCGAAAGCCAAAACCAACAATTTGGACCGATGCTTCGGTAGCAAATAAGTTATTCGCTTGCATGTTTTCGGCCAGATTATCAAGGTCTATAACCAATGAATCGGCTTGCAAGCCTGTGCCACTACGGATTACATCCGACCATGAAAAACCAGTGTTACTGCCGTTGATTTTTACGGAACCTAAAGCTGGTAATGCAAAATAACCGCCTTTAACCGGGCGAAATGCAGGATTGATTTGAGTGGTTTGCGGCACTCCTTTTAATAACATAAAAGCATTGTCCTGAGCTTGAGTCAATATTGATGCACAGAACAAAATGATGGCAATATATATATGTTTCATCGTATAGTTTCTTTAAATAGTTGGATTAGTTGTTTTGAACAATTTTGCCTTTAATACCAAGCTGAATCGTCAGTTCATGGCTTTTTAAGAAAACAACCGATGTTCCATTTTCGTAGTCACTTGTTTGAAGCGAGGCTTTAATACGTATCTCTTCTGATTGGTTCAGATTCTTGATTTGTGCATCTGTTAGGTCAATCACCTCGGTATGGCTTACTTTTTCAGTTACTAAACCTTCGCTGTTAACACTTGCTGCTTTTATGATATTGACTTCAATAAGTTCAAGTACTTGCTGTGTTTCCTCATCGTAGAACTCCAGGTCGGCCTTTGCCGCTAGTGGAAATCCGTTTTCTGAAGTAAAGACTAATCGTGCGTTGGTAATGTCTTCAATCACATCAATATCATCCAATTCTACCACTTCCTCGTCAAGCATCGCATCAAGTTTCAGGTCAAGTGGCACTTCAACACCATAGCCAACATAAATGCGGTCATCTTCATATAGCTCAATTTCGTCGGCATTTGTAGCGCCCGGATTTAGAACCAGATCACCTTCGTAAATGAGGTTGGTTGGTGTTTTAGCGATAAAATCAATAACACCGGAGTTATTGCGATTTAACTCATATTTATATCTGATTTTGTCTTCGCCTTGGGGACAAGCTGGAAGTTCAATTGCTGGAGAACTTAAGGAGGTTGTTCCGCCATCTTCCAATTGACCTGTTAAATCAGGTACGATAAGACCTTTAAATGGTGTTGCATTATCAAATATAAGCGACAAGCGAGGGTCTTTAAATTCCACATCACCTGGGATGTCTTCTAAGATATCAAAGTCAAGATCATAAGTGTTTCTTTCCATCTTAACGGCGTTTTCGGCCATGGTACCTTTAATATACTTCAGTACAAAATCGCCCATACTAATTGAAATGTAGCCTGTTGCATTTTGATAATAAGCGGCTGTATACTTCGGTCTGATTGAGATATTGACCGGAAGTTGATTGTTGGCTAATTCAAAATGATCACCCTCAAAATTCTGTGATGAGGTTTGGTAGTTATTCAATTCCAGTTCAATCGTTTTACCCACTCCGTCATTGGCCGATGGAAAAGCAAGGGTTAAAATGACAGGCTCTTGCATGTTACTGGCCGAAGCAGAAATGGTGTAGTCCATTTCTACAGCTTTTACTGTTGCATCAGGAATAGTGAAAGCAATGGTGTTGCTCACTTCAATTTGCTTTTGCTCATTAAAAACATAATAGTTGAAGGGAAGATTACTTAACGAAGCATCCGAGACTCTGAAAAAGTCATTAATGCCAACATATTCAGCTGAATCCTTCTCACTAAAAAAAATGATGTTATCATCTTCATACTTTATCATATCGGTTTGATCCGATAGAATATCACCCATTGTAACGGTTGTGTGTGCCAGCGGAAGAATAATTCCACTTGTTAGGTTAACATCATCCACAATTAAATCGGTGTCAAATTCATCACCAATACAGCCTGCCAGCAATGATAGCGAAAGCAAGCTCACCCAAATTTTTTTCATGTCCTTTTTTTATTTCAATGCCCGAGGAACAAAACAAGCACATCACAAAAACGACTGTTTTAGTGTCTGGTAAATGTTGAAAAAGATTGTTTCTCGCCCGTTCCCACCAAGCTGAATATTATATTTGGGAATAACGTAAGGAGTGAGCTAAGGTTTCAGCAATTGATGCCGATTTGATTTAAGTTTTTGTGATTTTTCTCACCCACAATGGGTATGTGCTCTAAGTGTCAGAATTTCTTGCGTATATGATGGAAGGTGTTGTAAATGGCGAAAAGTGGCTTTTACACGAATACAGGTTTTTACTTGATTAATAACCCGAGTTCGATTTAAATTTCAGAAATTTTACGTCGAACTTGGGTTAATACAAAAAAAAGAGCCGGAATATTCCGACTCTGTTGTATGATTGTTGATACAATTTAATCGAACATGCTACGCATGCGACTAAAAAAACCTTCTCCACTGCCTTGTTGTGGTTCAAAGCTCTCAGCCCCCTGGAATTTCTCAACTATTTTACGTTCTTCCTTTGTAATTTCTTTCGGAATGAAAACCTGTATGTGAACCAATAAATCACCTTTTCCGTAACTATTAACTTCCGGTAATCCTTTTCCGCGGAGGCGTAAGATTTTACCTGGTTGCGTTCCGGCTTCTACTTTAACTTTAACAGCACCATCAACAGTTGGTATCTCGGCTGTTTTACCAAGGATAGCATCCGGTATACTGATGTTTAAACTGTAAATAAGGTTGTTACCATCGCGAACCAATTCAGGGTGTTTTTCTTCTTCAATTAACACCAGCAAGTCACCATTGATACCTCCCCGGCGAGCGGCATTTCCTTTACCCGAAACAGATAACTGCATGCCTTCTTCAACACCAGCAGGAATATTCAAGCTGATAATTTCCTCATCACGCATAATCCCTTCGCCAGCACAATGCTTACACTTGTTAGTGATGATTTTTCCTTCGCCACCACATGTAGGACAGGTTGATGCTGTTTGCATTTGTCCTAATATAGTGTTAGAAATGCGTGTTACCTGACCACTACCATGACACGTTGAACAGGTGCTATATGATGAACCGTTTTCGGCACCTGAGCCACTACAGTGTTTACATTCAACGTATTTTTTAACTTTAATCTTTTTCTCAGCACCGTTGGCAATTTCACTGAGGTTAAGTTTTACTTTTACACGAAGGTTAGAGCCTTTGTTAACACGACGGCCACCTCGTGAAGAACCACCAAAGCCTCCAAAACCGCCGAATCCGCCACCAAAGATATCGCCAAAGTGAGAGAAGATATCATCCATTGACATACCTCCACCACCGAAGCCACCTCCTGCAGCACCGCCTACTCCAGCGTGTCCATATTGATCGTAACGCTGACGTTTTTCGTCGCTCGAAAGCACTTCATAAGCCTCAGCGGCTTCTTTAAACTTTTCTTCAGCTGCTTTGTCGCCCTGGTTTTTGTCCGGGTGATATTTAATGGCCTTTTTACGATAGGCTTTCTTTATTTCTTCTTTTGAAGCACCTTTAGATACTTCCAGCACTTCATAATAATCTCTTTTCGACATAGCTCAGCCTATTTATTCGCCAACAACAACTTTAGAAAAACGCACTACTTTTTCGTGCAGTGTATACCCCTTTTCAATGCAGTCAATTACTTTACCTTTCATCTCCTCAGCAGGAGCGGGTATTTTAGTCACTGCTTCGTGCAGGTCCGTATCAAATTCTTTATCTTTTGCTTCAATTTCTTTCATGCCTTGTTGGCCAAGAAAATCGTTGAATTTAGTATGGATAAGCTTCATACCTTGCTTCAATGCCTCCACATCTTTTGCATCATCCATGTGAGCCATGGCTCGGTCAAAATCATCAATGACAGGCAGCAGGGCTAGTAAAATGCTTTCGCCAGCTGTCTTGGTTAGTTCCATCTTCTCTTTTAAAGTACGACGGCGGTAATTGTCATATTCAGCACTCAGGCGAAGGTATTTATCGTTAATCTCACTCAGCTTATCGGCTGTCTTTTCTTCTTCAGTCTGCTCCCGAGTTTCTTCATTAACTTCTTCTTGCTGCTCTTCGTTTGTCACTGTTTCTTCATTAACTTCTTCTTGCTGCTCTTCGTTTGTCACTGTTTCTTCATTCATTTCGTTAATATCGTCAGCAGCTTGTGTATCCATGGCTTTTTCTTTCGCTTTCTCCTTTTTCGATGACTTCTTATCCATTATATCTTACTTTTATTATTTTCTTCCTTGAACCAAGTGTTTTTGACTTGATTTTCCAGCTGCAAATTTACAATTATTCTGCCATTTTATTTTGCATGGACAAAATGACAGTTTTTCATTAGATATGTATTGACATAAAGCCATAGCATGACAAAAGGCACTAACCTATATGGAGAAAGTGCCTTTTTGCCATTTAAATATGTTCAAATCTATTTAATCAACCCTTGCAGAGTGGCTTTTAGATTTTGCCCGCGCAGGTTTTTAGCAATGATAACCCCATCTTTATCAATCAAAAAGTTCATAGGAATACCGTTGACTCCATACATGGCTGCGGCTCTACTGTTCCAACCGGCTAAATCACTTACATGATAGGGCCAGCTCAACTGATCGTCTTCAATCGCATGCTTCCAGGCTGCCTGCTTTTTATCCAGTGAGACACTGTAAATAGTAAAGCCCTTACCTCCTTTAAATTCCATATCTTTAAATGAGTTATAGGTGTCAACAACATATGGGTTTTCGCGTCGGCATGGTGGGCACCAGCTGGCCCAAAAGTCGATTAATACTAACTGACCTCGTAAAGACTCCAGTTCAATGGCTTTTCCTTCAGGATTGCGCAGTTTAATGTTAGGCGCTATATCGCCAATATTAGTACCTTTTTTTTGTCCCAATACTGTTACAGCGTTAAGCAGCATAAATAGGATAAGCACCCCAAAAGGGTATTTATTCAATTGTTTCATAAATAAAAGTTGGGTGTTTAAATCGCAGAAAGAAAGGCTAGCGATTTTTCAATCGTTGAATACTCGACGTCTTTATTAACTATACGTCCCTCACCGTCAATAAGAATATTAATCGGCTCTTTGATGTTGTACATCTTGCTAATGCTACCGTTAGCACCCATGAAATTGCAGATGTGCATAAATCCCATGGTTTCGTCTTGCTCAATGGCAAGGTTTAGTGGAGCTTTAAAGCGGTCAAGCGATATACTTACTACTACAAACTCTTGCCCATTGTGGAAATTCTGAGTCTGATAAGTTTCGTGTAATGCATTCAAGTAGTAATTATTCATGCGTGACTGCGCATCGTAGGACGCCCAGAAATTAAGAAGAACCATTTTTCCTTGAAGATCCTTCAGATTAAACGGCGTACCATCGATAAGCTCAGTTTGAAAAACCGGCGCTTTATTTCCGGCTTCCAAGCCAACTGTAGGCTTCTGATTGTCAGTGTTAAATGACAAAAAGAATAAGCTCACAGTTATAGTAGCTAATATTAATTTTAGCTGCTTCATGATACATTAATTGAATTAAATTTCGTGTAAAGTTTCAGAAAAATAAACGAGGTATTTTTTCTTTTTAGATGAACATGCAGTTTTATGTGATGAAGTGTGTGATTTCTATGTGCAAAGGTAAATTGACATATCGCGATAGCCAATTAATAAACACTTGTATTTGTAGAATCTATTTTTATATTAGTCAGTGTAATTTTGTAATTAACAGATATGCAGATAGATGCAATGGTAAGTTGCGAGTATAATTTTTTAGAATAGTTCTAAATAGGCTAACTTTAAGCCGATTGGTTGCACAAAAAATGTTAAGAGAACTTAAATTCTTTTGATTCGAGCGCCTAGTTTCTGAAGCCTAATATCAATGTTTTGATAGCCGCGATCGATTTGCTCAATGTTTTGAATGGTACTTTTCCCCTGAGCGGATAACGCTGCTATTAGCAAAGCAACTCCGGCGCGTATATCCGGCGATGTTAAATTGGCACCTCTTAGTGCATTTTCTTTGTTTAAACCAATCACAGTAGCACGGTGTGGATCACAAAGAATGATACGTGCACCCATGTCAATCAATTTATCGACAAAGAATAAACGGCTTTCAAACATTTTTTGATGAATAAGCACACTACCTTTAGCTTGAGTTGCAACCACCAAAAATACACTCAGTAAATCAGGTGTTAATCCTGGCCATGGTGCATCGGCAATGGTCATTATTGAACCATCGATAAAGGTGTCAATTTCGTAGCTTTCCTGTGCTGGAATATGAATATCGTCGCCAACGACCTCCAGTTTAATACCCATGCGCTGAAACATCATTGGAATAATACCTAAATGCTCAAAACCAACATTTTTAATGGTTATTTCAGAGCTGGTCATAGCGGCCATACCAATAAAACTACCCACCTCAATCATATCTGGTAGAATTGTGTGCGTGCATGCGTTCAACTCCTTGACACCTTCAATGGTTAATAAGTTGGAGCCTACTCCTGTGATTTTGGCGCCCATGGCAATCAGCATTTTGGATAGCTGTTGCAAATAGGGTTCGCAAGCTGCATTATATATCGTGGTTGTTCCCGGTGTTAGCACGGCTGCCATTAATATGTTGGCTGTTCCTGTAACTGATGCTTCGTCAAGCAACATATAGCAACCTTTCATCTCTGATGCTTCAACCGTATAAAAGATGTCTTCCGCATCGAAATTGAAGCGAGCCCCCAATTTTTCAAACCCGATAAAGTGTGTATCCAAACGGCGACGGCCAATTTTGTCACCTCCTGGTTTAGGAAAATAAGCTTTCCCAAATCGTGCTAACAAAGGCCCCATTATCATTATTGAACCACGTAATGACGATGCTCTTTTCTTGAATGCTTTGGTTTGAAGAAATTCCAAATTCACATTGGCAGCTGTAAACTCACAGGTGTTGCGATCAATGCGATTAATAACAACACTCATTTCACCTAATAAATCTATTAGGTTGTTAACGTCAACAATGTCGGGTATGTTATTAATAGTGACTTTTTCAGAAGTCAGTAATACAGCACAGATCACCTGTAAAGCTTCGTTTTTAGCTCCCTGAGGTGTAATTTCTCCTTTCAGGCGATGACCGCCTTCTATTTCAAAGCAATTCATTACGATAAGTTTAGGGTAATTTTTTATTACTTCTTCTTTGGTTTGTTTTGCGGACGCTTTTTGCGAGCATTACGATTTTGGTGCTGTTCCTTAAACTCAGTTAGTTTGGTTCCTTCTTCAGCAATGAGTTTGCCTTTTGATAATTTTTTTAAATCATCAAAAATACGATCGTCGGTCACAGAGTCTTTATTCCATATGAACAACGACTTTTTCATGTGGTTGCAAATCATCACAATGAGATGTTTACGCTCGGTTTCATCTTCAAGTAGGATGGCTTGTTCAATCATTTTTTCAACCAACTCACCAAAGTGCATGTAGCTGATTTTGCTGTTACGATAAGGTATTTTATCTGGTCGTTTGGTTAATGTTTCTTTAGCCAGCAACTCATAAGGGTAGTCTATGTCTAACTGAAAATCAGACATAATGGCTAAATGATCCCACAATTTGTGTTTGAAGTCATTCACATCACGCAAGTGAGGAAACATATTTCCCATGATGCCAATAATAGTCTTCGCACACTTTGTTCTTTCTTCCCGATCCTCGATGGTAACCGCATGGTCAACCATCTTTTGAATATGACGGCCATATTCAGGCAGAATCAAATTTTTTCGATTAGAATTGTAATCCATCAATTGGTATTAAAATCTTACTTTTTTATCCTTCAAACGGTGGTATGTTCTACGGAATTTTCTTTAATAATTCCTTTCGGAGTAGTGTTACTTTGTTGTTTATTAGCGCAGTAACTGAATGCCACAAAACTAACTCAAAATTTTTAGTTTGGCAAATTTGAGTAATAATTGTTTCTGCCCGGCGTTAACGAATTTTACTGTTGCTTTTGTGTTAGGGGCAACTCCCTCAATACTAAGAACCTCACCTTGCCCAAAGCGTTCGTGCTCTACACGCATGCCGGCTTCCAAACCATTGGTGTTGGAGGCTTTGAAATTTATTTTAGGTTTTGCCTGCCCCGTTTCCGATGTATAATTCATGCGGATGCGTGGTTTAAGGCCCGACGTTGGCTGATTAATGCCGGTTTTACGAAATGCCGGTTGTGGCCGTTCATTACCAACAAAATCTTCAGGATTAATATCGAGGTAAGACTGGTCTATATCGCCTATAAAACGGCTGGGTTTACTAAATGTTAGTTCACCATATTTATAGCGTGATCGGGCAAAGGAGATAGTTGCATTGTTCTCAGCCCTGGTTACGGCTACATAGAATAAGCGACGTTCTTCCTCCAGATTTTTTTCACTATCGGTTGATTGAGTGGCCGGGAAAAGGCCTTCTTCCACACCAACAATGTAAACGTTTTTAAATTCCAGTCCTTTGGCCGAGTGTATGGTCATCAGCGTTACCTTATTAATATCATCGGCTTTTTCATTATCCTGGTCGGTTAAAAGCGCTACATCTTCCAGGAAGTTAACTAAATTGGCCGGTTCGCCTTCTTCTTGTTTGGTTTCGGTAAACTCTTTAATACCATTTAGTAATTCGTCGATGTTGTCGATTCGCCCCTGACCTTCGATGGATTTATCGTTGTGCAGGTCTTTCATAATACCACTTGCCGATGCAATCTCGGCCGCCAGCTCATAGGCCGAGAGGTTTTCGAGCTGTGCTTTAAACTGTGCAATTAATGCTATAAAATTGGCGAGTTTCTTTTGTGTTCCGGCATTGATGCCAATTTGTGCGATATTTGGATTAATCAAAATATTCCAAATACTTTGATCGCTCGAATCGGCAGCAGCTGTTATTTTATCCATGGTGGTTTTACCAATGCCACGTGCCGGATAATTGATGACACGTTTCAGAGCTTCCTGATCCGATGGATTAATTGTTAAACGGAAATAGGCCAGCAGGTCTTTTATCTCTTTGCGCTGATAGAATGACAGGCCGCCATAAATTTTGTAGGGTAAATTCTTTTTCCGTAAGGCTTCCTCAAATACCCTCGATTGCGCATTGGTTCTGTATAAAATGGCAAAGTCTTTATACTCAAGGTGCTCTTTCATGCGCTTCTCAAAAATGTCGTTGGTGATTAAAAAGCCCTCTTCAACATCGGAATAAGCTTTTAATACACGGACCGGATTACCCTCGTCATTGGCCGAGAATACATTTTTCTGAATCTGGCCTTTATTCTTCTCGATAATGCTGTTGGCCGCATTGACTATGTTTTGTGATGAGCGGTAATTCTGCTCCAGCTTAAACAGTTTGTAACCCGGATAATCGTTTCTGAAATTAAGGATGTTTTCAATTTTGGCTCCGCGGAAACTATATATACTCTGCGCATCATCACCCACCACACAGATGTTCTTATGCTTTTCGGCCAGTTTCTTAATAATCAGGTACTGCGAGTAGTTAGTATCCTGGTACTCATCAACCATAATGTAATCAAACTGATCCTGGTATTTTTTCAGTACATCCGGAAAGTCGCGAAATAAGATGTTGGTATTCAGTAATAAATCATCAAAGTCCATTACGCCCGATTTATAGCACTCCTTCATGTAGCGTGCGTAAATCTCATAAATCATTGGCATTTGCGAGGCTTTATCATTGGCGGTTCGGTTTACATCGCGAGCGTACACTACGGGAGTTACTAAATCATTTTTAGCTGCTGAAATGCGCGAAAGAACACTGCCTGGCTTATAGGCCTTTTCGTTCAGTTTCATTTTTTTAACGATGCTCTTAATCAGGTTTTTGGAGTCCTGAGTGTCGTAAATGGTAAACGATGAAGGATAGCCCAGGTGTTTGGATTCGTAACGAAGGATACGGGCAAAAATAGAGTGAAAGGTACCCATCCACAAGCTGCCGGCAATGTGCTGACCAACGACAGAGCCAATGCGCTCTTTCATTTCTTTGGCAGCTTTATTGGTAAAGGTTAAAGCCAAAACGCGGTAAGGTTTAACGCCTTCGCTCAAAAGGTGAGCAATGCGAAACGTCAATACACGTGTTTTTCCCGAGCCCGCTCCCGCAATAACCAACGATGGCCCTTCTGTTTCAACAACGGCATTGCGCTGAGCCTCATTTAATCCCTCTAAATATTCCTGCACGATATACTTGATTTATAATTGATGAACTTCCTTTTGCAAAAATAAACGTTCATTTGAATACAACGAATTCAGACGTAATAATATTATGCTTTTTATCGTTTGAAGATTTATATATAGCTTTGAAAAAGAGAATTAGTTTAAAAGTAGAAGGCAGAAGTTGATACTCTGTAAGCTCTTGATTGTTTTTGTAAGATGGTAAAATTAAGCTCGATGAGTCGTTTCTTAACCCTGATAATTTTGTTGATAATCACATTCACTTCGGTGAATGCGCAAATTACTTCCAATGCTTTTTATACCGAACCAACAGAGTATGGTGGAGGTGTAGTAAACGATCCTATTTTCTTTTATGAGGACATGGCAGGCTCCGAGTTGACAGCACCAGCCGGAAGCGCTTATCAGTGGTATCAATACTCGACTGTTTTAAATGCCTTTGAGTTAATAGCTGGCGAAACAGGGTCTATTATTAATGGTATTAGTGAAGGAGGCTATCAGGTTGAAGTGACGGCTTCAGATGGGAACAAAGCCAATTATTATTGTTGGAATTTTGTTCCGCAAATGCAAATAGATTCAGTGGGTGTACCTTTTGCTGACTGTAGTAATCTGCGAGTGACAGCTTATACTAAAAATAAATCATTGACGTATTACAGGCATAAAAGTGACCATAGCGAACTGATGGTTGATTACGGGTTTAATTGGATATCGACGCCTGCCGGACCTGTTAGTGATGAAAATGAATACTCCAGATTTATTAAAGCTCCAACAGAAGATACCAATTATTCGGTGGAAGTGGGCAGTAAATTTTCAGATGGTATAACACCCGTTAATGCCGATTACTCTTATTCAGCCATTGCTGTAGAAGCCAAGTTCACCTTTGAAACAGAAGGAACGGCCGAGAATGAGGCGACTGAAGGTTCGGCGCCAATGGTAGTTAGATTTACAGACGAATCGTTAGGCAAGATAACAGACTGGGAATGGACCTTTGGAGATGCAGGAAAAGACTTTGTGTCCGATCCTATATTTACCTTTCAGAAATTCACTGATGGAGGTTATCCGGTGGTGCTTTATGTGCGCAACAGTGAATCGGAATGCGAAAGTGAAACGGATCCTGAAGTGTTTACGGTCAATGAAATGGTGGTTAGAGCTCCCAATGCTTTTACGCCTTTTAGTAGTCCAACTCAAAATGATGAGTTTAGAGTGCTGTACCGGTCGGTTAATAAATTTACCATGGTTATTTATAACCGTTGGGGACGCAAAGTGTATTCATCCAGTAATCCCGATGAAGGGTGGAATGGGAAGATAGGAAGTCAGAAAGCCGAACCTGGTGTCTATTTCTATAAAATTAAGGCCGAAGGTTACAATAAAGGAGAAACACTTGAGTTGGAAGGAGCTGTTCATTTGATTGTGACGAACAATTAAAAAAGATTCTCGTTCAAAGCTTCATTATAAAATTGACCACTATCGCCACAGGTTATAGTGCAAATTCAAAAGAAACTTTTTTAGATATCGTAAATACTCTTCGTTTTAGGTTTTTCTTTGCGGAGTTGTTCGTAATGGTATTTGCGCTGAGCTTCCGTAAACTGTGGGATAAAGCTCTCGCCTGGTGATGGTGAAGGCGATAAACGTAATTTCTGACCTGGGTCTAGCACAAAATAAGCCGGCAAGGCTCTGATGCGATAATCAAGGGCTACCTTTGGCATGGCGGCATAATGCAGAAAGTCCCAGCGGTACTTATTGTCTTTAACCAATTTCTCTGCAGCTGTTGGGTCTTCATCCATAATGATTGTAACAAGCGTTAGCTTACGGCGCAGCTCTCTGTCCTTGGATAAAATATCTAATAATTGAAGCTCCTCTTTACAAGTGTGGTTGCTGGTGTGCATAAAATTAAGGTACACAAATTTACCTTCATAATCACTTAACGAACGCTCTTTGCCATCGAGGCGGTAGAGGGTAAATTGTGGAGCTGCTGAGCCTGGGCGCAACCAGGTTACTTTCCTATGCAGGCTTTTAGCAAAATCTTTAATGTTAAGCGTACTTCCTTGTTCATGCGCTTGCTTAAACAGTTCTATTATTTGCTCCTGATCATATCTACCCGAATAAAAAGCTTCATAGAGGCCTTTTAACAACACAAATTCTGCTATTTCCGGATTAGTAAATAAGGTATCTTTCCTAAATACGGTTGATAAGCTGTCGAAAGAGGTCGTTTTTGTATAGGCATCGCGCAATGCATCTCCTTGTTTGGATGAAAAATATGATGTGAAGAAGCTTTTAAACAATGTGTTGAACGAACGTTGAAAAGAAGGCATTGAGAAGTTAAGCGAGTCACCTTTCATGGTGAAATACATGGCTTTACGTTTGTTGCGTTTGTAAGCCAAGGTTAATAATTCACCATACGCATATTGCTTGTATTTAACGAAATAGGGGTGGATAGAGTGAAACAAACTGTCCGTTTGATCTATTATTTCCTGAGCTTTGCGTATATCTCCTCTTGAAAAGACATTAACAGCATTGGCATTGTATTGCTGCGAAAAATAGGAATCAAAATCAGTTATCATACGATTAAGTCCCTGGGCTTCTTCATTGGCAATGCCCAGCTCAATACTTTCAGGGATGAAATACGGATTAAAGCGTTCGGCATCTGTGCGTGGCTGAAAAGGAGGAAGTATCAACTCGTAGGTTTGACCCGGTTCAAGATAGATGCTTCCTTCGTACTTGCCCATGTTAATGGTGGCATAGGTAATGGAGGATATCTCGATGCTTTGTTCAAATGAGCCGTCGTCGGAAACACTAATGACCATCAGGTCAGATAACTCACCAGAAATAGGATTTTCAATTTTCTGCATAACCAGGCTGAAATCAGCATACTCAGGAGCATTTCCTTTAATGGTTACCCATTGAGGTGGCTGTTGGGCCAGCATCACAGTTGTTATAAACAGAAATATGGCGAATAATCCTACGCGCATCTACAGAAAATTTTGAATGTTTTTTTGAATGGCTTCTGGTAAAAACTGGCCGGCATTGCCACCATGTTTTACAATATCGCGGATGATTGAGCTGTTAACAGGCGTGTGCTCTGGTGTTGTTAATAAGAATACCGAATCAATACCGCTCATGGCTTTATTTACTTGTGCAATAGCTCTTTCGTACTCGAAGTCGGCAGCTGTTCTGATGCCGCGTAAAATATGCGTACAGCCAATTTCTTTTGCAAAATCCACTGTTAGACCTTCGTATTTCTCAACACTGATACGCTCATCATCAACAAACACATCACGAATCCATTGCATGCGATCGTCAAGCGGAAAGAAATCGCGTTTATTTGAATTATAGCCAACGGCAATAATGATTTTATCAAAGAGGCTTAATCCTCGTCGCACAACATCTTCGTGTCCAACAGTAAACGGATCAAATGAACCTGGAAAAATAGCTGTTTTCATTTCGTTGTTTTAGTATCGGCCACCATTACTGAGAAACCGGTTGGTTTATAGTACAGCAAGGGTAACCGACGATTGGCTTAAGGCAGTTTTATTTACTAAACACTGCAGGTAAGCTTAAGTTGTCTTGAATACGCTTTTCTAGCTTACAAAATAAGGCGTAAAATTTGAGAAAACATAGCCTCTATTGTAAGATGTCATGTTATTTATTTACCAAAACTTTATTTTGCCTGCTGCAAAGGCCGACATGCGCAATAGTATTAAACCATGACTGAAACGTGAAATGTTGGTGTCACCATATTTGCGTTCGCGGTATCGAATGGGTAAATCAACAATTTTAAGATTCAGTTTATAAGCGCCAAATAACAGGTCGAAATCGCCAAATGGGTCGAAATCACCAAAGAATGAACGGTTCTCAGCCAATTTCAGATAATCGGTTCTGAACATCACTTTGGTGCCACAAAGCGTGTCTTTAATGGGGCGCTCCAAAATCCAGCTAAACAAGCGCGAGAAGAAATGGTTGCCAATGTTGTTTAGTGTTCGCATGGCATTTTTCTCCATTGGATAAACCAAACGAACACCATTAATAAATTCACCTTTACCTCGTGTGATAGCATTATAGAATTTTGGTAAATCTTCGGGAGGAACGGTTAAGTCGGCATCCAAAATCATCAGGATATCACCTTCGGCAGCAGCATAACCTTTACGAACGGCATCGCCTTTACCTTTGCCATCCTGCTGCATGATTTTAATGCGATGCGTCTCTTTATATTTTTCAGCCATCTGCTGAATGGTGTCCCAGGTGTCGTCTGTTGAGTTACCTTCCACAAATATAAGCTCGGTGAATTGCCCCATTGGGGGCGTACGCAAAATGGCAGCCTCAATGTTGCCACTTTCATTACGGGCCGGCACAACCACCGAAACCGAATATCGCTCATCTACTTCCTCCTGTTTTAAACGTGGTGGAAACGGGCGCGCAAAAACAAATTGATTGAGGCCAAATATCTGGAAAAACGGTAAGCGCGACACAAATCGATTCATCAGCCACGAAACGAATGGTATGCGATAGGGCATCAGCATGCTTCTGTTTTTCTTATAAGCGTCAAAATCGGCCAGATAAAGCAGGTTGGCAATATCGCCGGTTGATAGCCAGTTTTGTTCGGGTGTTCGTTTTTTAATGTGCAAAAACTCTGCAAAACGGATGATGGGTTCCCAGATGCGGTTGTAATAGGTGACGATGATGCGCGTTTGTTCGTGACACACCTTTTTGAGCTCTTTAAACACGTGCTCAATATCATCAATAACACCAATCAGGTTCGATAAAATGATAACATCGTATTTCTCATTGAGGGTAATGTTTTCGGCTTCCATCAGTTCGAAACGAATGTCAGGAAACTGCTCTTTAGCCTGATTGAGGATAGGTTCGCAGAAATCAATACCTGTTTTAGATTTTCCCTTTATGGCAGCCAGCAATTCGCCCGAACCACAACCTATTTCTAATACCGAGCTTTCTTTGTGTATGTAATAGTTGCAATAGCGAGTAATGGAGTCCCAATAATATGAACGTCGTTGACGATATTTTACCCAGTTTTTAGCCCTTGATTCAAAATAGGCTCTTCGCTCCTCGTTAACCTTCATCTTAATTTGTTTCCTGATTTGTTGTTTCCTTTGTTACAGCAGCACTATAGTCTACCCTGAATAAATAAGCTGGCTCCACCTTGCCAATCTGATGTTGTAACTTAAATACAGTTGGGTACTTTTTTGATATAATGTAGAGATATCGTTGTATTGTATTGATGGTTTGGCCATTGTTGACAAGTGGATTTTTGCGCAAACTGGCCATAATTACATGTGTGACCTTTCTGTCTTTTAATCGTTGTAATAGCTGATCCGGGTCATCGGTATCAAAACGGTAGATGCCATAAAACTTTTTACCATTGGCATAAATGCGTGCCATATTAGGCTTGCGTACAGCCACCATGGTGTTTCCCGGTAGTTTCTCACCTGTATATTCAGCCATAGACAGGTAGTTTTTCCAGTCATCGGTATAGCCTTCGTATAAATCCCCTTTAAGGTTTTTGCGTAAGGTCAGCAGATCGATTTTTGAGAATGATTGGGCAGAGGTACTAACAATACTGATGGCAACAAGGCCAAAAAACAGGTAATGCAGCAATTTGCTTTTTTGCGTTCGGCAGAATTCCCATAATCCATATAGAACAATCAGTACCATAAATGGAAAGAAAGGAATGATTAAGCGATACTGATCCCACAGCTTTTGAAGGACAACAAAGGTGATGCCCAGCATTATCACCAGGTAAATGGCTACAAACAACATGTATTTGTTGTTTTTAAAAGCTTTGAATGTGCCCAAGGCAAAAAGTCCGTAAAGTAGTATCGTTAAAAGGCCAATGGTTGAGTTTTTTGTCATTGCCCGTAAACCAGTCATCTTTAAAAAGTGCTTCGACAGGTAAAGGTTTGAATTATCGATAAAACGAGTGATAAAACCACCTATTGTCTCTTTGCCTTTGTCCAGCTGGTAGGGGTGCTTGTATATCAGTGTTGTTGCTTGTCCACTATCAATAATTGATGTTTCCCAGATGGCACTCTTTAAAATGAGGAACAATCCGAGCATTAGAATAAAACTGCCTGTGATTAAACCAGCGTCTTTGTATCTTTTGTTGATAAGGAAGAACAGAACCACTGCTATTAAAGTGCCAAGGCCAATGGTTCGGGTTAAGTACGATGCCAGGATTAATGCACTCAGTACTAAAACTCTTTTCCAGTTTGTTTGGCCTGATTCATCATCATGAAGTTGAAAGACGATGGCAAAAACAGGAATCTGAAGCAACAGAAATAATGCTTCGCTATAGGTTTGGCTGGTAAAGTAAATGAAATAACTGCTTGCCGAAATAATCAGTAAAGTAGCAAATAAGAGCGTGTAAGCAATTTTGTCTTTAAAACTTCGGTAGATGAGCCATAGACTTATCAGCATTAAAACAAAAGAAGTCACTTTTAATAGGCCTAGTTTGATGCCAGATAAAGCAACAAAAAGGGATAAAAACATGGGGTACAAAGGCCCCTGAAACGAAGGATAGCTGCCATCGTTAATAAAGTTAACAGCTCGGATGATATAGGTACTGTCGTCGCCACCTTCACTAACTCTCAGGTTGAATAAAAGCAGTGAAAACAAGGTGAAGACACCCAAAATAGTCCCGATAATAACAAACTGGTGTTTCTGACTCCAGTTTTCAACTTTATCAAATAAATTGAAGTTGGGTTGGTTGCTAGGCTTTGCCATTCCTTTAAATGTCTTTTTTATGAGACGTGTTAACAAACAAAACATTACTCAAATCGCCATATTCAATGAGCGTGTCCGGATTTTCTTTAACTACATCTGGTCGGAAACCAACAATAGCTAAATCGGCATCTGTGCTATGACTCTTGATAACCTCCTGGGTTGTTTGTTCGCCGGTCATTGGTAAAAAGCGCACATTAGAAGATGAGATTGGTAGTCGACCTTCCTGGATGAGCTCTAACAAACGCTTACGTTGTTTTTCAACCTGGCTCTCAGGGAAAGTAGCATAAATTTTAATGACCGCGTTGCGCCATTCGGGATGGCCCGAAATAATGTAAGCCATCAGGATCATCAGGTTAGCATTGCGGAAGTCTAAAGCGCTAATCCATACATGAATATCGCGTTTATAACCAAAGCCTTTGTATGATGAATTAAGCACACAAACATCAAAGCCGGTTGCTTCAAATAACTGGTAATTATCCAATGCATGCTTCAGTGATTCGGGGTTGCTGCGCGAAAATTCGAACAATATCAGGTTATTTCCTTTGCCGCTAATGCCAGATAATTGAATAACCTGAGCAATAGCAGAAGTATAAGACGGACTGATGATGGTATCAAGATATAAACGGCTTTTACTACCTTCTGATTGATGAATCAAACGTTTTAAGACACTTTGCGATTCAACATGTGTTTCTTTGTTTAAAAAGCCTTTAATAAAATGGATGTAGGTGCCAAAGCCGTGTTTGTAACACACCCATCGTAACAAATCAAAGGCAGCCTGACGCTTGAAAGAATCTTCTGACACACAAATGGCAAATGGTCGCCAGTGAGCTTCTTGCTCATCTTTATTGGCGCGTTGTATGAAAATCTGTATCTGGCGGCTTAACTGGAAAATAACACCTTTGAATAACTTCTCAAGCCCTTGTCGATCGGGATTGGCAACGGTGATGAAATAATAGGTGACGGCCATCATTAATGTGGCCAGTGCAGCGTATGTCCATTTCATCTGGAACATTAGCCAGAATGAAAGGATGGCACCAATCAACGAGAAATACCATTTATTGTATTTGAAAGTTGGTCGATAGGATGGATCGGCTGCGAAATGCTCTAAAAATGAAATCAAACAGATAAAACCGTAGGTAATCATAAAGAACATCGAAATAATCTCTGCCACAAAGTTGACGTCACCAATAATGATAAAGAAGAAGGCGATAAAGATGGTGATAACACTGCCGTTTATCGGTTCATTATCAGCCTCACGCCCTTTGGCAATCCAGTTGTTGAAGTTGTCAAAGGGCAAAATGCAGTCGAAACCAATGGCTTGCAATGTGCGTGGAGCTACCAGCAACGAACCAATGGCTGATGACAAACAGGCTGCCGCCAGTCCGATTGGGATGATTGGCCCCCAGGCAGATACTTTAGCCATAATCAACTGGTCGTTCTGCATATCTTCGGGGGTAGCCGATGACGCCAGCTTAAAAGCTACAATGATATAAATGACCATGCCAACAATGGTAGCCATCAAGGTACCTTTTGGTATGGCTTTTTTCGGGTCTTTTAAATCACCTGATAAACCCAGGCCAGCTGCAATGCCGGTAAATGCCGGGAAGATAATGGTGAACACCACAAAGAACCCATCGCCATTGGGAATGGTGTTGTTAAATGATAGCTCAATACCTTCGGATACTGGTTTTCCCATCAGGAAAAAGATGATGGAAACAAATAGTAGTGCTACCACACCGTACAATGCTTTCATGCCAATATTCGCCCCACGTAGTATCACAACTACAGAAAGAATAGACATTAAAGTTAAGGTGACCATCTTTTTGAAAACCAGAGGATCGACCTCGAATGGTAAGTAAGGAATCAATGGGTCAAACGCTTCGCCAAATGCAATAATATAGAAAGCCACACTAACTGCCTGCGATAAAAATAAGGCCAAACCAATAGCGCCACCAATATTTAAACCAAACGAACGGGAAATGATGTAATAGGCTCCTCCTCCTTGAACGCGTTGATTAGTGGCAATTTCGGCAACGGCCAACGCTGTAGGTACGGTAACTACGTGACCAATAACAATTATAGCTATCAATCCGCCCAGACCCACATTGGCCAAGGCATAGCCAAATCGCAAAAATAAAATAGCACCTAAAATAGTAGAAATGGCTGTCATAAAAACGGCCATAGCACCAAAACCGGCATTGGGATTCGTTAGTGTTTTTCGCATATGCTATCTGTATCAAGTCAAACAAACCTAATATTTTTAATTGTTTTGCACAAAAAAGAGCTTTACATCTTAAGCTTGGAAACAGTTTAGGGGTATAAATAACTAATGACTCACTGTTCTTCCAATAAGTTATTTTGAAACTCACTAAATAAAGTAATGATTGGCAACAATTCCATTGATATTCTTAATTTTGCAGGGTTTAACATATAACGTCATCGTCATTATGAAGGATTCTTCGCCATCATTAGGCCTGAGTAAGCAGGTCATTATCGGTATTCAATTTTTATTTGTGGCATTTGGGGCCACGGTTTTAGTTCCATTATTAGTAGGCATCAACCCGTCTATTGCTCTTTTCTCGGCGGGTGTTGGAACACTTATTTTTCACCTGATAACAAAAGGTAAAGTGCCAGTATTCTTAGGTAGTAGTTTTGCATTTATAGCACCTATTACTTTAGCTACTGAGAAATTTGGCTGGGCAGGTACGCTTTCTGGTTTAGTTGCTGTGGGTGTTGTATATACAGTAATGTCATTTTTAATTAAATGGCGAGGCGTTGGTTTTATCAAGCAAATCTTCCCATCAGTAGTTGTAGGGCCTGTTATTATGGTCATTGGTTTGTCGTTGGCATCGGTAGGTGTTGATATGGCTAAAGGTAATTGGATTATCTCAGGAGTATCGTTGTTAGCGGCCATTATAGCAGTGGTTTATTTTAAAGGCTTGTTACGATTAATTCCGGTGTTTGTTGGAATCATCGTTGGTTACCTGTTGTCATTGGCAATGGGAGTGGTTGATTTTTCACCTATTAAAGAGGCGGCCTGGTTTGCATTACCAGAGTTTACAGTGCCTGAATTTAACTGGCAGGCCATTTTATTTATGATTCCGGTTGCTATTGCACCATTGATTGAGCATGTTGGAGATATTTATGCTGTGGGTGCTGTGGCCGAAAAAGATTTTATAAAAGAGCCGGGCTTGAACAGAACCATGTTGGGTGATGGTGTGGCAACTGCATTTGCTGGTTTGGTGGGTAGTGTGCCTAACACCACTTATTCAGAAGTAACCGGCGCCATTGAGCTAACAAAAGTGACCGACCCAAAAGTATTGCGTATTACAGCTATTTCGGCTATCGTATTTTCAGTTGTTGGTAAAGTAAGCGGCTTTTTAAAGTCGATACCTACCGAGGTGCTGGGAGGCATTATGCTATTGTTGTTTGGTATGATTGCCAGTGTTGGTATTAAAACATTAACGGAGTCGAAAGCTAATTTTCACAAAACCCGTAACATGGTTATTGTATCGGTTATTTTAACCGTGGGTATTGGTGGAGCATCCATTGAACTTGGTTCATTCTCATTGGCTGGCATTGGTTTAGCTTCGGTGGTAGGGGTTATCTTAAACCTGATTCTTCCTGGAAAGTCAAAACCAGTTAAAATGAAAAAGGATAAAAGTAATTAGTCAGTAGAAGGTGCTTAGCACCTGTGAGACGGTTGTCAAAAGCTGATATTAACAATAAAATATAACGACCTGACAGGAGTTACTCTTGTCAGGTTTTTATTTGTCATCAACCCTGATCAGCATAGGAGGATTCTTCCCCTTGGGGAAGTGCCGTAAGGCGATGGGGGACCCCCTGCAGCCGAAATCCTTTCGAGTAGTTTTATTTACAGGAACGCGAGAGGTACGATAGCTATTGTACTCGCGCTCCCGTAAAAGGCCTGACTGGCCTGCGCTCTGTCAAAACTCCGTTTTGATTGTGGGAAAACGATGAACAGCGTATAGAGCAACTCTGGTTTGGGAGAAGCACCAATGTTATCTTCCTTCTGCATTGCTCAAAAGCAATAAAAGTCCATTAGATTAATCTACAAAAATATTATTGATACTTGGGCAGATGTGGTGTGTGAGCTTTGCTAGTGATAGGATATTAATGGTATGTGTTGATGGATAAATAAATAGTATGGGAATGAAAGCGTGATGAAGTTGTTGGTAAGTAGTTGATTTGTGTTGTTATTTAACTATATTCGATTGGTGAAACTGTGGAGTTCTTGAAGCTATAAGACGAATATGGACAAAGCAACACATGCATGATTGTGTGTATTTTAAATATTAAACAACTTAACCTAATCTTACCATGAAACTGATAAACGTTATAAAAAGAGGTATTAATTTTTTTGTTATCTCAATATTTTTGATGGCATTTCAATGTGAGGATGAAAATGAAGATTTCTTAAAATATGATGCTTATAAAGTAAGCATAACCCCATCATCATCTTTTTCAGTGGATGATACCGTTTGGGTGAAGGCAATAGTATCTTCAAAAGTTTACGATTTATCCATAAACGATTCAGTATTTAATGAGTATCCTCAAAGTGATTATTTTTCAGTCTATAAGCTGGTTGAGCCTGACGAGGCCTCGAACTGTAAAGGGGCTGTTGATAAATTTGAGTTGATTTTTGATAAAGGTGAATTTTCCTTCTTTTCATGCGAAAATGCAGACTTGGTTGCCATGCCAGCTCTAGAATTTAATGATTCGTTCTATGTTTACAGGGTAGGTCTAAGGCCATTGTATGTTGGGGATTATGTGATTAGTTGGCGTAATGCGATAATACAGAATGCGGATAGAAATGAATTTATTATCAATGATTATCCAATTGCAGATTTTCCTAATCAAATAGGTTTTAACAGTTGTGGTGAAATAACTTGGAGAGTTTTAAATGAATCAGAACGTGAATATTATTTTAGGGTTGAATAACTCTCGCTCATCGTAATTTGTAATTGCACCGAAACGAACCAATAATTTTAAGCTACTCATCTATCATGGAGTCGTTGACTTCGCCTTGTGGAGAGCCTGCGATTCTCTTTTTTATATTTTCATTTTCTTCTTGATAAGAAAACGAAACAAAAGAATCAAGTCAGGTAATTGCCTTCGCTCCCTGCCCGATTTCGATACTTCTATTAAAAGTAAGGCCTTCTATCGAAGGCAAAAGCGAGCTCCTTTTAAGAAGTATTACGAAATCGACCATTCACCCCACCACCGGCTTAATACCTGACTGGCCTGCGCTCTGTCAAAACTCTGTTTTGATTAGGGAAGAACGATAATCAGAGTTTGCAGGAATCCTGACATCAGCAACGCAGATGGGCACCTTTCAATTGAAATGAGCGTAGAATTAAAAGCTGTTTGAGCCCGATTTTTATCGGGGAGTTCTTTTAATTCAGTGAATGAAATATGAAAGGTCATCGAGTGCTGGAGTCAGCGGGGTTTTTCGTTAGTTTTTTTCCTGCAGAAAAAAGTAACTCTGGTTTGGGCGAAGCGCCAATGTTATCTTCCTTCTGCATTGCTCAAAAGCAACAATAGTCTAGTACTAAGCTACTGCACGAATCCTTTCGTGTGGTTTTATGATAATCAGCGTATGCACCTCCCCTGATATCAGCATTGGAAGAATCTTCCCCTTGGGGAAGTGCCGTAAGGCGATGGGGGAACAAAAAGAAAACCCAACAGAACTTTTTCTGCCGGGTTTTCGAATCTTAGACTAAGATTTTATGAACCTTTCGTAATCTAAATCTAATTTTCTTCCGTCGAAACGTTATTTTTCTTCATCATTCGCTTACGCACCTTATCATTATTATCGGCAATGATTTGTGCTGTTGCCGCTGCAAAATCGCCATAGGTATCTGGCGCAGCTATGGCCATGGCTCGCAGGTAAATTACCAGTTCATTGTTAATTAGCTTTAATAGTGCCGATTTCAATTTAGTAGCTGTATCCTTGCCGTTGTGTTTGGCTTTTTCTTCGGAGTAGGCCACAAAAGTACTGGTAAAAGCATCCTGGGCGGTTCGTATGGTGGCTATTATTTCGGCTACACCAGTCAAAAGCGCAATAGCAGCTTTTACATCGTCCGCTTCCAGGTCTTTCAGTAGCGACTCAATTAAAGCCGACTCCTGGGCATAGTTGGCTCGTAATAGTTCTGATAAAGGGTATTTGTCAAAAATAGAACAAACGGTGTGTGCAGCTGCGCTCACAGTTTCATTGGGATGATAGAGGTATCCACTTGATAAATTATACAAGGCACGTAATTGATTATCGCGGTTATCATCGGCTGTTTCTAATTCCGAAACCGTTTTGTCTTGCCTTATGGCAAAGCTTAATTTCTCTTCTTCATTGCCCATTTTTTGAAATACATCTGAAAGGAATGAATCGTCACTTAAACCTTTGGTTGCCGAAGCTTTTAAGATGCTCTCCGACACGGTAGCTACCTCGCCATTGTAGCTGCGGTGCATTAGTTTTTCAATCTTCATAATAGTTAAGTTTGTGTTGGTTAACCATTAGTGCCTGGCCAAAAAACAAATGTATTTGTATTCAAACAGTGATGTAATGAACCATTGTCAAATGTAAATGGCTTCCTGTAACGATACAATGGGCAATAAATAAATCATTTTTGCCTCCTGTAATGTTGAAATGGGCAATAAACAAATGATTATTGTGTATTTCATTGATGAAACATACGATCAACAACTGTTTTTAGATCCACCGAAGCTCCTTTACTCCATTAACAAATGTATTTGACCTGTGTGTACAAATAAGTTAACCAGCGGTTAAAAAATTTGTATTAAAATTAAGCAATTATATTAATCTACAAAATTATTATAGATAATATGCCGAATGCAGGCAAAAGGTGGTGGTAATAATAAGGTGTTGGTGTTTTTTATTAATAGTTAGGTATATATATTGCGATGTGTAGATTTGGTAAGTTATCAACAAGTGATTGCTTTGTGTGCTTATTTAACTATTTTAGATGGAAAATAATAGAGATGTATATGTGTTGGTACATTTACATAAGCGTTAGGCGTAATTAGCGACAACATTGCAGACAAATTCATAAAAGAGTGGAAAGACCTTATTACATAGAAAACCTGATACAAGATACAATTGATAAAGAACGAAGCAAATTTCAAGGAACTTCTGAAGAATTTGAAAAAGCGTTTAATAAAAAAATTCCTGAGCTAATTAAAACTATCACAGGTGGATTGGCTGAAACAATTTTTGAATATTGTGTTGGCGAAGAAAATGACTTAAAGAAACGTGAATTAGAAATAGCAGATAAAATTGAAAGTAAATATAAAACTGGATTGACTTTGTTTGAGGGATTTATAGAATTGAATTCAAAAATAAGCTCAATTACCTATGATAAGTTTTATAAAATCTTTGATACTTATGAAGACCACCAAAAACTAGATACACTAATTTCAAATCATGTTAGAGCTTGCCAAATAGCAAATGAAATTAAAGTATTGGTTTCAAATGGATTTGCGGATGGCGCTTTTGCAAGGTGGAGAACATTACATGAAATCTGTGTCGTTTTTCTTTATTTATATGATTCATCATACGAAATCATTGAAATGTATAATGATTATGCAGTGATTGAAGAATATCGAAAAGCTAAATCATATAATGAATGCTCTGATTTTTTTGAATGGGAACCTATTTCAGAAAAAGAGCTTAACCAATTATCTTTAGATAAAGAAGAAGTAATAAGTAAGTACGGGAAAGATTTTCAGAAAAGTTATGGATGGACAATGAAAAGTCTTCCAAATGGGAAAAGAAATTTTAAGGAACTTGAAAATCTTGTAGCTAAAGACAATTTGAGAGCTGTCTATACTTGGTCGAATGAAAGCATTCATGCAGGAGTTTCTGGAATAAATACAAAACTTAGCTTAAGAGATGAAGAACAAAATAATTTTTTGACAGGACCAAATGATTGTGGCTTTTTAGACCCTATTCAATATGCAACTGACTCTTTATATGAAATGAGTTCAGTATTACTCGGAATGGAAGATTCTATTTTGAATAAGGTTCTTGTTGAATTATTAGTTTTTTTCCAAAATGAGATTGTAAAAGAATTTGATAGAATTGAAAACGAATAACTACGCCTAACAATGTATAAAAAGTATATCCGAACGAAAAATAAATAATTTATATCAGGCTAATAAACAGTAATATACAGAGCTTTTTAGGCGAGGTTTAAAAATTGCCTATCATACATTTTACTATACTTTTTGACGCAAAATAACGGAGAAAAAAGAAATTAAATTTTTTTGATTTTTTTTCAAACAAGCCGTTTTTGCCTTTCATTTTTATTTCAATTGCATTCAATCCGGTTTTTCTGCTAATAAATTAGTTTTGCAGCCGATGAAAATTATTTACCACAAAATTTTTGTTTATGGTTAAACTCATTGGTACAACGGAGAACGGCAGAAATAAACTTATTCAAAAAATAAGACTTATAATATGATGAAATAACACAAGTTTCGGTTGAGCTTGAGGATAATCATAAGCCATTATTTTATAACATTTTAAAAGAAGCTTATGATGATAAATCAGAAAATTGTTGCGGAGAACTTTGAAAAGGATTGCCTTGCTGTATTTGAGAATTTACTGCAA
>NZ_JAFMVC010000040.1 GCF_025499605.1 Carboxylicivirga litoralis
TTTTGAATAAATTTCGGGAAGAAAATCGCTGTTTACAAGTGAAACATCAATGCTTTGTCATAAAAAACTAATCTTCTGCGTTAAATTTTTCGAGCAAGCTCGCTAGCCCTGCAAAATTTGCCTTGTATATCAATTCTTTATGACAATCTGAATTCTGGAATTTAAATCGAACTCAGGTTAATATTATAATTTATACCGCTAACTTTCTTAAGTCAAAAAGTACGCTCTAATCGAATACAACTTTTTTTCATCATTAAAAACGACAGATTCAACCTTGTATATAACAGCTATTCAACTGTTATAAATACCATCTATCTATTGCATAATTACTATCTATTTGGTTGATATGATTGAGGGATATAGTTTTGCTCCTGTAAAAATCAAACAACGAAAATTATAAACAATTAAAAATTATAACTATGTCACAAATTGGAAAACAAGTAGTAGATTTTGAAGTACAAGCATACGTAAACGATGATTTCAAAACGGTAAAAAAAGAAGATGTATTAGGCAAATGGTCAGTATTCTTCTTCTACCCTGCCGACTTTACATTCGTTTGTCCAACCGAATTGGAAGATTTGGCCAATTCATACGATGAGTTTAAAGCAACAGGTGCTGAAATCTACTCTGTTTCTACAGATACACACTTTGTGCACAAAGCATGGCACGACACATCAGATACCATTAAAAAAATTCAGTACCCAATGTTAGCCGACCCAACAGGTGTTCTTTCACGCGGATTTGAAGTGATGATTGAAGAAGTAGGTTTAGCAGAGCGCGGTACTTTCATTGTAAATCCTGAAGGCGAAATCGTTTCATACGAAGTAGTTGCCGGTAATGTAGGTCGTAACGCTGATGAATTATTACGTAAATTAAAAGCTTTACAATTTGTTGCTAAGAATCCATCAGAGGTTTGTCCGGCTAAATGGGAAGAAGGCAAAGAAACCTTACAGCCAAGCATTGATTTAGTAGGCGTGATTTAATAAGAGATGAGACTGGAGCGGTGAGAAATGAGATTGTTTTTACATCTTAACTCTCACCGCTTTCTTCTCTCCTCTCACCTTTTTTTCACACTCCCAATAAACAGACAACTTTAAACAGACAACTATGTTAGAACAAGCTATAAAAGACCAAGTAACAAACGTATTCTCATCACTAAAAAGCAATTACACCTTTCAAATTTCTGTTGCTGATAACCACCCTAACAAAAAAGAATTAACAGGCTTGCTTGAAGAAGTGGCCGCTTGTTCTGATAATATCAATACACAGGTCGCCAATGGTGATGCCTTATCATTTACTATTTTAAAAGATGGCGAAGACAGCCGTGTGACCTTTCGTGCCGTGCCAACGGGGCATGAATTTACTACATTGCTTTTAGCTGTTCTTAACCTGGATGGCATTGGTAAAAACCTGCCGGATGAGATGTTGACCCAACGCATACAAAATATCAACAACAGAGTTGAGTTAAAGAGCTACATTTCATTAACCTGCACTAACTGTCCCGCTGTGGTTCAAGCTTTAAATATCATGGCATTTCTCAATCCGAATATTTCGCACGAAATAATTGATGGTGGTATTAATAAAGCCGAAGTGGAAGCTTTGGAGATTCAAGCAGTACCATCGGTGTATGCTAATGGAGATTCATTGCATATTGGGCGTTCATCACTGGGCGAGTTACTTGGTAAAATTGAGGAACAAGTTGGTGCTGAATTTAAGCCTACAGAATCTGTTCAGAAAGAATACGATGTCGTTGTGGTAGGTGGTGGCCCGGCTGGTGTTTCAGCTGCCGTTTACTCAGCCCGCAAAGGTTTTTCAACGGCGATTGTTGCTGAAAAAATTGGTGGTCAGGTAACCGAAACGGTTTCGATTGAAAACATGATTTCAGTGCCCAAAACAACTGGCGCCGAATTATCGGGCAACCTGGCGAAACACCTGAACGACTACCCTATCGATATATTAGAAAACCGTTTGGTGGAAAAAACGAAATTAATAGATGGTAAAAAGCATTTGACCACTTCATTGGGCGAAACATTAATCACCCCGGCGTTGATTATCGCAACCGGTGCCAGCTGGCGTAAGCTGGGTGTGCCCGGCGAAACGGATTATATTGGTTCTGGGGTGGCGTTTTGCACGCACTGCGACGGCCCTTTCTATAAAGACAAAAAAGTGGTTGTTGTGGGAGGTGGTAACTCCGGATTAGAAGCAGCCATTGATTTATCGGCCATTGCCTCAGAAGTAACCGTTCTGGAATTCCTTGATACGCTCAAAGGCGACCAGGTTCTTCAGGATAAATTAGCACAATTACCGAATGTAAATATCATTACGAATGCACAAACCTTAAGTGTGGATGGCGATGGTAGCAAAGTCAATGCGCTTCAATATAAACACCGGGAAACAGAAGAAGTAGAAACGATTAACACCGATGGTATATTTGTACAAATCGGTTTACAAGCCAACAGTAAAGTGTTTGCTGATGTGGTGGAAACCAACCGAATGGGCGAGATTGAAATAGATGCACATTGTCGAACCAAAATACCAGGTGTTTATGCCGCAGGTGATGTATCAGTAGTACCTTACAAGCAAATTGTTATTGCCATGGGTGAAGGCTCCAAAGCAGCACTATCCGCTTTTGAAGATAGCATTAAAGGGAAGTTAGTGCAGAACTAAAGATTCCTTTATATAGCCTAATGATTGACCATAAAAGGCACGAAGACCACAAAGAATTTTTCTTAGTGAACTTCGTGCCGTTGTTGTTTCAAAACTATTCCTTTTGTAATCCCTCCTTATTCAATACTTTTGCACTACATCAAAACACAAACTATGAATGCAGAAGTAGTAAACGCACAATGGGGAATCGAAAACAGCATCTCTTTTCAGCCCTATGAACACACCATAGTTGCCCATCTTACGAACAAACATGCAAGCGCAAAAATTTCGTTATATGGTGCTCATGTGCTTAGCTTTATACCCAATAAGCAGGATGATATCCTATTCGTAAGTCCTCATGCGGTTTATCAAGAAGGGAAAGCCATTCGCGGTGGAATCCCAATATGCTGGCCCTGGTTTAATGCTCATCCGGTTGATAAGTCTTTACCATCTCACGGTTTTGCCCGCATTTCTAAATGGTCTGTTAATTCCACTTCAGCGGATGAAGAGAAAATTCAATTAGAGTTAGTGCTGTCGTCCAACCCAGACACCTTAAAATTGTGGCCTTACCAATTCGAAGTCAGGTTAATGGTAACCTTAACCGACCAGTTAAGCGTGGCATTAACCACCATCAACAAAGGCGAACAACCCTTTGATGTCAGTGCCGCTCTTCACAGCTATTTTAATATTTCAGACATTCATACGGTTACACTTGAAGGGCTGGAGAACACATCGTATAAAGATGATGTTGAAAATGTTGAAAATATTCAGAAAGACCAGCTATTAAGCTTTGGACAACGTACCGACCGCCGTTATCAATCCACTTCAAAAGCCATTATTCGGGATGCCCAACGCAACATTATTGTGGATAAAACCGGAAGTCAAATAACGGTTGTTTGGAACCCCGGGGAAGAGTTGGCGATGCAAATGCCCGATTTACTCGATGGCTATAAACATATGCTTTGTGTGGAAGCGGCTAATAGCTTAAATGATACAATTACGATTCAGCCTGGTCAGCAACATACTTTGTCAACAATCTTGAGTCAATAAGTTGCGTTACCTGTATGAATCCTGATTTCTAAGATGGATAATATGATATAATTCCTGACAAAGCTCTTTGTTTTTCTCTAAACAAAGGGCTTTCTTGTATCCTCAATCCAACAACATTCCTATGAAGCATCTATTGTTAGCCCTGCTGGCTATGCTAATTAGCAACCAATCTGGTTATGCCTGCACCACAGCTGTTATCTCCGGCAAATACACTGCTAATGGTCGTCCTATCATCTGGAAACTGCGCGACACCGAGACTTTCGAAAATAAAATGCGCTATTTCAGCGATGGCAAATACGATTACATTGGCATGATAAACTCAAACGATGCCCAAGGAGAGCAAGTCTGGGGCGGCTCCAACGCTGCAGGTTTTGCCATTATGAACAGCGCCTCTTTCAATGTCAATATGGACGACACCACATCGTTCAAAGACCAGGAAGGTTATTTTATGAAGGAAGTCTTAATGACATGTGCCACCCTGGCCGATTTTGAAAAACTGATTGAAGAACGCCCGGTGCCTAAAGGGTTAGCCGCTCATTTTGGTGTATTGGATGCACAAGGAGGTGTGGCCTTTTACGAAGTGAATAATCGTACCTTTACGAAGTTCGATGCCAACGATCCGGCTCAGGCACCCAATGGCTATATTATTCGTACCAACTATTCGTTTACCGGAAAGAAAGATGTTGGCTATGGTTTTATTCGTTACCAGATTGCTCAGGATATTTTTTACCAGGCCGATGCCATGGGACAACTTAACAGCCGAACCATTATACAGGATTTTTCACGCTGCCTCAAGCATTCGGTTTTAGATAAAGATTTCCGTGAAGAATACAGCACAGTGCCCAAAGGACCTCACTTTATAAACTCGGGTGATATGATTACGCGTCATGGCTCCTCATCAACCCTATTAATCGAAGGCGTAGCAAAGGGCGAATCACCTGAGCTATCAACTATCTGGACCATGATTGGCTTTCCGAATACCTGCATTGCCTTACCTGTCTGGATGAAAGGTGGCAATAAACTACCAGCTGTTTTAGTGGCCGATGATGATAACAACTGCCCATTGAATACAATGGCATTAACACTAAAAGATCGCTGCTACCCTATTAAACGATCGGCCGGGTATAAATATTTAAACGTGTCGGAGCTGATAAATAGCGAAGGTACTGGAATTATTCAGGAGTTAGAGAAAGTTGAAGAGGATATCTTTTTAAAAACTAAGGAATTACTTGAGTCTTCGCCCAATGAAAAGCAAATAGCCGATTTCTACAATTATCTGGATAGTATAACATTACTGACTTACAATAAGCTTTAAAAGTCAGGCAAAACATACCACAAAGACACCAAGTTATTATATGTGACCTTGGTGTCTTTGTGTTTTTTTAAAGGCTTGCTATCAGTCACAGCTATCTTCTTTATCAGCATCTCGCTTTTCTAAATGTTTATCTACGATAATTAAAACCGAATTAACCAATAACACTGCCAACGCAACCAGTAGTGTTTCAGTATAAAAACCCGCAGCCGCCATACATCCAATGGCCGAACTACACCAAACGGTTGCAGCAGTTGTTAATCCCCTAGCTATATTTCCTTCTTTAAAAATGATGCCTGCCCCTAAAAAACCAATGCCGGTTACCACCTGCGCAATTATCCGAGTGACATCACCCTCGAGCAATGTCATTTTAATCGACAACATCACATACAAAGCAGACCCAACCGTTACCAGGGTAATGGTGCGTAAGCCTGCTGCTTTATGATGCCAGCCACGCTCAAAGCCAATGAGCAATCCGGCCACGAGGGAGCACAGAAGCCGTAATATAAAATCAACATCGCTCATGGTTTGTAAGTGGAAATGTAATTCAGTAGGGATTGAGGATTGGTACTTTCAACATCGTGGCCTAACTCCCAAATCATGATACCGGCTAATCCCTTTTTATGAATTAAATCCAGCTTGCGTTTAAGGTTTGGCGGTGATGAAAAATAATACCCTTCGTATTCGCCTTTATCGCTTATGGAGTCCCAAAGCCCGGGTACTTCGCGATAAGCCATTGTTTTCTGTCGATGAATACGATGACGACCATAAAAAGGAACACCTACCAGTATTTTTTCAGGTGGAATACCATGTTTGATAAAACGTTTGACAGAGCGCTTCACCAAATCATATGAAGCATGTCCTTTCGATGGGCTCACATTGTCGTATGTCATCAGGTTGACGCCCGCCAGGTAGGGCTCCATTTGAGCCACCAGTTTCGCTTGCTTTTCCCAATGACCAACCGCTATTGTTATTCCAATCCCTTGCGGATTTAATAAACGATGTAAGTCTTTGACCATGCGTATGTAATCATCCACTTGCTGCTCAGTATCAGGATACTCCCAATCGAGATCCACACTTTTTAGTTGGTAGCTCTGGCATAAGTCGAATACCTGTTGGCAGAATTTTTCTCTCAATGCTTCGGACGAAGTAACTGATGCAAAAAAATCGGAGCGCCCCCAACCACCAAAACAAACACTTAGCTCAACCGGTTGAATCTGTCGCAATGAATCCAAGTCATCCAAATCATCTTTTGACTGTTCAATTAAAAGCTCACCTTGCTGGCTGACATCTAATCCAAAATAAATAGCTTGAGTAATGCAGCTAAGTGTTTCGCTAGTCATTGACTTAACACTTCTTTGAGGGATATAGCCCACTACTTTATTTTGCGCTAAAAGTGGCGATATTACCAACAGCCAACTTATTATTATAAACAATCCTGATTTCATACTATACACATTAATGAATTGTCAATTTACTAATAATCATATCAATAAACCATAAACACGGATTGAATATTCCTCATGCAGAAACGAAGGCTATTTTTTCATCAAACGCTCTACTTCTTTTAGCAACAATGGAAATGCCGGCTCTGTCATGCCATGGTCGTAACCATCCAACTCTAACAAACGCGTATCTGGGTGACCAACCACTTTCATCATTCGCATCATATAGGCATTTTCCTCGTATCGCCCCAGCATTTCCAACTCTCTGTCGCCTGTTATTAGCAACAAAGGCGGTGCATCGGCTCTTACATGATAAAGCGGTGCCAAATCATCGATAATGGGCTGTGTCCCTTCAATACCCCTCTCCTTGCGCACTGTGAAATGCGTGATGGTATGCCCGCTAAAAGGTATTAAGCCGGCAATGTTGTTGGCATCAATGCTGTGAACAGCCAACCAGCGCTTATCCATTCCCACCATGCTGGCTAAATAGCCACCTGCCGAATGGCCCGACAGAAAAATATGCGAGGTATCGCCTCCAAATTCAGCAATATGATTAAACACCCAGGCCACAGCTGCTGCGGCATCTTCAATATAAGCAGGCGCATTAACTTTCGGGTGCAATCGATAATTAACACCAACGACAGCTACACCTTTATTCTTTAAGGCTTCTGGTATTTCTTTTTGACCAGCTTGAATTCCTCCTCCATGAAACCATACGATGGTGGCAAAATCTTTTTTATCAGTTGGATAATAAACATCGAGGACACATCGCTCTTTCATGTAGGCATCCAGCTCATGCGTGGCGGCATTGTAGTAGGGTATATCCACTTTTGTGGCATAATTGCTTTCCTGTGCATGCACCGTAAGGTGAAAGATGACGAGTAGGTAAATTAAAAAGTAGTTCTTCATTACTATTGTTGTTTATTGTCGAGTGAAAATCTCTTCGAATTTAATGAGTTGTTTTGCACAAAATTATAAAATGATGGCTACAAGGCTTCTTTATGTGATGATTTATACAAATCAACATTGGAGATGGCTACTGCATTGTTGGCTTCACCAATACGTATGCGCACCTGGCTATTGCTTACATACGAAAAGTACGGTCAATTGTAATAATCCGGTAAAAACGTGTTATCGATTTTTATAGCTCGTAATTTATCCATTTTTCGTTTAAAGTATATCTACTTTCAAAAATGCGATGCTGGTTTGTATTGAAACCCTGTAAATTATACTCTTTCACTTACTTGTATTCTTTTTCTATGAGTGCAATGGCTTTTTTATATTGCTCAGCTCCTTGAGGCGTCATATCGTAAATAAAGCCGTTTAGCTCAGGGTGGTGCACATTGACCCAGTTCACCAGTGAATAGCGCCTGGCTATCCACTTCTTCCAATCGGCATTCAGATTTTTCACCACCTCAAGCATGGTAATTTTCTGATCTTTAAAATGCACTCGTTTTTTAGTGACCAATGCCGTATCCTGCAAAAACTGAAAACGAACCGATGCCAACGATTCGGTATAATCAACCGATGACTGGCCAACTGTAAAATCCAACAACTCATGCTTCATATTAAAGGCTGAATCCCATTGAAAGAATATCTTAAACGCCTGCTTTGAATAGGTCATCATATAATCACCATCCTTAATCGTTATCGAATCGGCCAATAAGTTTGAAAAGCTTTCAAAGCCCTCGTTATAATAACCATTAATGAATTGGCTAAACTGCTGCTGGTTCGTATTCTGTCTGCAAGCCAGGGTGGTTAACAGGATAAGGAGTATTAGTGTGGGTTTCATAGGGATGGATTGAATGACATTATACGGTCGCATGCCTCTATAGCAGCCCTATCAACTTCCTATTTTACCGTACCGCTGGTATTCCGAGAAATAAATGACCATTCGCTGTTCACCACTATAAACCGGATAAAACAACTCGTATCGGCCATCATGAGAACTATAGCGGTAAGCGTTATTGCCTTCTTCAAAAACACTGTTCAAATAGTCACGTTCGGGCTGGGTGGTTTTCCTGATATAGTCGCGTTTAACAGGCGTAATAGTGTCATTGCGATAATACCGCTCATTGGTAAACCCCAGGAATACCGCCTCATTGTACAAGGTATCCTTCACTAATATGGATACATGTGGAAAGTTATCATCTGTTTTGGAAAGAATATCCAGTATTTCTTCTGTTTCGTGTATCCATTGCTTGTCAAACGAATAGTTAAGCAGGTGTTGACTCTTTTTGCTATTGGTTTCAACAATGGATTGAGCAGATTGCACCAGTAACTGCTCCTTTTGACGCGATGTCAGATAGTCGCCACCAAAAAGTACGAGCAGCAACAAGGGGAAGCTGGCCAGCAGCATCCAGACAAGTTTTTTATGCTTCCCGCTAAGCTCATTATCTTGATTGTGCTTTTGAGCAATGCGCGTCAGGTTAAACATGATGTTGATTATTAAGGCACCCGACATCAAAGCAAGTATGCCCAGTATACTCATGTAGAAACTTTCTGTTAAATTCTCGCGAAACACTTTTAGGCCAAATACCTCAATGGTGATAAAGGCAAAGACCCAGTATATAAGTAGGATAATAGAAATAGTACCAATAATATTACTGAGGCGAACAAGTTGTTTTGGATTCATTGTATGATTTTGTTTTTGATGTTATCGCAATTTACTTTCCGCTGATAAAGCAGGTTTTTGCTAAATATAATAAGATGTTTGATATTTAATGCTCCCTCTTTTCCGCTTGAAGCAAAGTCTGCGACTTTAATTGACTTATATCTTTAGTTTAAAACTACATTTTAACTTCGACGTAATTACAAATTACGTCGAGCAAGCGAGTAGAAAACCTGAATAGGCGCCCAATCACTTCCATTCTCTTTTTAACACGGCATACACCACATCATCAACCCACTGGCCATTGCTGCAGATACTTTCAACAAAATGGGCTTCTTTTCTAAAGCCCAGTCGCTCCACCAATTTAATAGAGGCTGTATTAGCTGGATCGATGGAAGCAATTATGCGGTGTTTATTTAGTTGAGAAAACATATGGTTGATGACTTCACGCATTGCTTCACTTGCATAGCCTTTATTGTGAACGGTTTTGATTAAAGTACAGCCTAGTTCAACCTGGTCTTCGTCGATAAAATGAATGCCCATATCACCAATTAGTTGCTGGCTATCTTTTTCAACAATCACCAACTGAAACCAAGTATCAGCCTGGTTAAATACAGTTGGTATTTTTTCAATAAAAGCGTCTACATCGGATAGTGTTTTAGGAATCCAGCCCTGGTATTGATTGGTTTCAGCATCAGAGCGATAGGCCAAAATAGCTTTATTATCGTCTGGTTGTATCGCTCTTAGCAATAAACGCTTGCTTATCAGTTGTGGTGCTTGCATAGAATATGGTTATGTAAAAGTTTCACTTTTAATTGTTTCGTCATTTCGAACACAGAGACACAAAAATGTATAAAGCCATGGATAAAAATCGTTTATAATACCAAATGAACCTTAATCATTTTGCTAATTGTATTGATTAGTAAACGGCATAACTCTCTTCATTTCTGTGCCTTTGCATGGAGATGTATTTTGTAAAAAGAAGCCATTGCCTGCTCCAAAACCCTATCTGTCTCCTGGTTCAAATCCTGCTCGGTATTGATAATGATGGTGTCGGGCACTATACCCGTATCTTCCAGCACCATATCGTTCCAATCGTTGGTGAGGCGAGCCGACAAGCGGTATTCCCAGCCATTGGGCAACCGGCCAACCATTGTATCGGCAAAGATTCCCGATGTAGTATCACCTATAATTGTCACTGAAGGAATGGTCTTCATCATCAAGGTAAATAATTCAGCTGCACTTTGGGTATTCTGATTCGTTAGCAAAGCAATGGGCTGTTGCTGATAGGTGCTGTTGGCTGTGGGAATCAATTGCCAGTAATCTGGCTCCTGATAAACAGTGCTATCATCAAGGCTCCTCAATCGTGAAATGGCATAGGTATTTGTATCGTTGGTAAAATACTCGGCCAGCTCTTTAACGGGCATCGAATAACCACCAATATTGTCTCGAATATCAATAACATAGCCCCTGGCATCCTGGTAGTTTTCTATAAATGAACGGATAGCAAGCTGTACTTTATCGGCTTGATGGCTCATTTCAGTCATGTGGATATAGGCAATGGAATCGGCCAACCAGCCGGTTGTGAATATATGCCTGATGCCTATTGGTGGAAGCGTAGAATATACCTGCAGCGTTTTTTCAGAGTTCTTTAAATACTTCTTCTCAATCAGTTTTAAGGAGAAATCGTTGGTAGGCAATCGAAAGTCAAAAGCCAACAAATCGAGATAGTTTAATGATGGTAAGCCAAATCCTGAAAAGTAAATCTCGTTAAAGCGGTAGATATAACAGTGTTTATCATTGAGTTTTGACAATAGTTCGGTAAAAATCTGGTAAAGCTCATCATCCGTTGTTTGCTCACTAATCTGAGATACGTACCTGGCATATTCTTTATCCCAATCGATTTGCTTAACTTCAAACAAGGCGTAATGCTCTCTAAAGGCCTTAAAAAAGACTTCGAAGTTCTCCACAGGCTGCCCTTTGTCGCGACTCAAATACGACCAATAGCCAAGCAACAAGACAACAGGAATTAGCAAAAGAAGCTTTTTCATGGTTAGTTTCTTATGGTATCTTTAATTCTATTCCTCCTTTTTATCAATGTTTCCCAACTGCTTATATTTTTCCTGGCGCATTTTCCAGCGCTGACGAGCATACTCCTGCATATCGGTAATTTCATCGGTTTCGTCCACTATTTCCATGCCCAACAGTGTTTCGATAATGTCTTCCATGGTCACAATACCATCCATTCCACCATATTCGTCCACCACCAGGGCGATGTGTTCTTTCTTTTCGAGCAGTTTCTCCCACAGTTCAAACAACACAATGGTAAACGGCACAATAGTAATCTGACGTTTAATATCTTTTAGCTTCAGCTGATGTTGATCTTCAGCCAGTTTTTCAAATACCGTTTGCCGCAACACATAGCCCGTGATGTTTTCGTCGTTGCCTGAATAAACCGGAATACGAGAAAAACGCAAATAATCCTTATTTTTTAAAAACTCATTAAGCAATAAATTCTCGTCGGCCACAGCTACAACCACACGGGGCGTCATAATATGCTTAGCCGTCACTCGTTTTAACTTCAGCATATTTTGAATTATACGGTGTTCGCTATTTGAAAAAACACCTTCATCGGCACCAATATTAGTTAAAGCTGCTATCTCTTCGCGACTCGTTGTTTGCATGGCTTTTTTACTTGAAATAGCCCGCGTGATAAAAGAAGACATTATAACCAACGGATAAGTGATAAACACCATTCCTTTTATGGTCATAGCGGAAAAATGAGCCAGATGGCGCCAGTATTTAGCCCCAATGGTTTTAGGTATAATTTCGGTAATCACTAATATCAGTATAGTAAGCACGGCTGAAACAATGCCAAACGATGCTTCGCCAAAAACTTTAATGGCTTGTGCCCCAACTCCGGCAGCACCAATGGTGTGCGCCACCGTATTTAGCGACAAGATAGCCGACAGAGGTTGATCCACATTTATTTTAAGCTTAATAAAGCGCTTGGCCCAGGTTTTTCCCTCGCTCATTTTCACCATCAAAAACGATTGCTTTGTGGATAACAAAACCGCCTCCATGATGGAACACAAAAATGAAACGAATAATGCGAGAAACAGATAAAATAGCAGTAATCCCATGGTATTATTTTTTGGTATTGACCTTAAGTGTCTTACTTCAAAAGTATTCTATTTTCTATTATTACGGTACTGTTAGCTGCAAAATTCTAATTTGCCGATTTAAGTATAGCAACTTCCTGATTAACTTGTCAAATTAAACGCTTTTATTATTTTTATGCCCATCTAAACCAAAATCACACTAAATCGCCATTATTGGAGACTTAGTATAAGTCTGAATGAAAATGAGTTCTACAAGCAACGAAGTAACGCAGGTTACATGCGCCATTATTATTGAAAAGGGGAAGATACTGGCCGCTTTACGCAATCGTCAAATGAGTGAAAGCTGGAAATGGGAGTTTCCGGGAGGTAAAATTGATGCGGGCGAATCGGCCGAAGATTGTATCAAGCGAGAAATTAATGAAGAGTTGGCTGTCAGTATAGTTATTACTGAACGACTGGCCTCTATCATTCACGTCTATCCCGAAAAAACCATTGAATTAATTCCGTTTATCTGCACCATTAGCAAAGGTACTGTTTGTGCTGTTGAGCACGAAAAGGTTAGTTGGTTTTCGCCTGAAGAATTGCCCGCACTTAACTGGGCCGGCGCCGATAAACGCATCATTCAGGAGGTTATCAATAAAATAGAGATAAAGGCTTAGGTAGATTATAGACACTCTTTTACTCTTCCCACACTACCATCCTCCAATCGTACTTTGATACCATGCGGATGATATTGACTATTGGTTAAAATATCTTTGACTACTCCATACGTCAACTCTCCACTTCGCTGGTGTTGCTTTAGTACTATGGCCACTTCAATGCCGGGCTGAATATTTTTACGCTGTCGTCCGTCCATACTTGAATCAGGCTTCATTGGTTGATTTTACCTTTATAACATTCTTCAATAAAGGGTTGTCATACACTATTTTTTGTCTCTTTTCAAAGTCGTATAAAGTGAGCTCCCGAAGTCGATAATAGGCAATCCAGTAAGTTTCTAAGGATTGAATATAATCACGTTTGGCCTTCTCTCGCTCCGATAATGATATGTTTAAATCGGTAATGCTTATTTCGCCATTCTGGAATTTCTTAAGGGCAATTTGATAGCCATTGTTAGCCACCAAATCAGCTTCCTCGGCAATCTCTAATTGTGCCTTTAAAAGCGAGAACTGCTCAACTTTAACTATCACCGTCCGTTCAAAATTTTGCCTGTCCTGTTCTACATCAAACACCACTAAATCGCGTTTACTTTCCGCCAGTTTTACATTCGATGATGATTTACCCCAATCGAGAATAGGAATAGAAAACGATAATTTTAAAAATTTTTGATTGGCAGGCTCATCATATACGCCAGGCAAGTCGTAGGCAATATTGGATGTACCATAGCTTCCATGTAATGTGGCTGACAAACCATTTCCTCGTTTGGCTTTAGTCAATTCGCGATCGGCTTCAATCAAGCGGCGCTCATATTGTGAGGTTTCTTTCCGATTTTCGAGAGCCTCACTTAATGCCAATTCAGGATCAACCTTAAACAAGGACATGTTGAGTGGCATTACCAAATCAATTTGCGTGTCTTGCTCTAATCCAATGTATGATTTCAGTTCGAAGTCAGCATTTTTTAAATCCATGCTAGCTTGCGTTAATGACTTTTGTGCTGTTAACACAGAAAGACGAATGCGGGAATAATCGTTCTCAGAAATCGTGCCCAACTTACGCTTGGTTTCAGCAATTCTTAGGTTGTCCTGACTGTTAGATAGGTTATTTTCGGCCAGTTTAAAATTGGTTTGTACCTTAAGGTACTTAAAAAAACGCCCCGTTGCGTTTCGCGAAATTTCCTCAATCGTTTCAACAAACTCTTTTTGTGCTTCGTCGTACACCAATGGTTCTGTTTTTTTCGACCATTTCATCCAGTTATAAGCAAAAACGGGCTGCGTAAAACCTATTTTGTAAGGATCGCCTGAAAAGCTGATTTCATCCTTAAGCAAATCCTGGTTTCGAATAACAGAACTGCTGGCGTAAATGCGTGTGCCGGTTTGTGGAATAGATTGATTAACCGACAGTGCCACATTGTTGTTAAAACGACCTACTTCCCTAAACTCAATACTACCATCTCCTTGCTTTACAGGTTCGGTTCCTTCGTAGTAGTTGGGCAAATTACCTGATACGACCAACTGAGGCCTAAATTGGGCCTGAAAATTCTTATAACGCCAGAAATAGTTTTCGTAGCGGTTTTGTGCATATTTAACAGACGATGACTGACTAACAGCCAAATCAATGACATTGTGTAAAGTTAAATTTAATTTACCTGGCTCAGGCGTTTGTCCTTTTGCATTTACCAACAACACAAATGCCAACAATACATATCCTAACAATCTCACAACGCTACTTTTTAAATTTATCGACACTTATAGAATTGGCATCCTTGAAATTGGAAACAGTGGAAATAACCACTTCATCGCCCTCTTGCAAACCATCTTTTATCTCTATGTATTCGTCCGTGATAAGGCCGAGCTTAAGTTCTTTCTGCTCGGCGCTATCGCCATTGACCTTATAAACGTTCTGCACTTTTTTATCACTGATAATAGCACCTTTCTTAAGGCGCAAAACATTGTATCGCGCCCGCTTAACAACCTGCAAATCCACACGCTGATTAGGAATTAATTTCGGATGGTTACTGTCTGTTAAATGTACCGAAAAGGATAAATTACCATCTTCAACTTTAGGCTTAACCGTTCCTATTCTCCCTTCTAATCGAGTGTTATCAACCATTACATAGGCTCTTCGGCCTGTTTTGACAATATCCTTTTGCTTGGTACTAATGGTAGCTCTTATTTTGAAACAAGTTAAATCAGATAATGTGACCAAAAGCTTATCACCCTGTATTTTTTCACCCTGCTTGGCATGAATACCCAAAACAATACCTTCAGAAGGTGCTTTCACCTCCATCCGACCTAACAACTCTTGCTGATGAGCTAATTCTTTTTCCTGAATTTCGATTTGTAATAACAAGCCTTTTTCATCAGCCGCCAGTTGCTCCAGTTTAATCGCATTTTTTTGCTGAACCAGCTGAAGCTCTTTTTCAGCTAAGACTAATTCCTGCTTAGTTTTATCAAATTTTGCCTGCGAAATACCTCCTACTTCCAACAGTTGTTCCTGATCGGCCAAGACCGATTTGATGGATGATATTTTTAGTTTCTTGGTTTCTATGTTATGCGATAAGTCTGCTTTGGCACTGCGGGCGTTTAAGCGGGTTTTTTCAAGGTTATTCTGCTTTACCGCCAGCTGGTCATTTAAGTTTTCAATCTTATCTTCCACCTCTTTGGTATTTAAAACAACCAACACCTCGCCTTCTTTTACTTTTTGCCCGGGCTCCTTCCTTATTTCAGTAATAATACTGGAAGTTGGACTAAGCAGTAACACTTCATTAGCTGGCTCAACACGTCCTTCTGTTGTTTCCCATGTTTCTATGTTGCCTTTATCAACAACATATGTTTCATATGTTCCCGTTCCCGAATTACTTTGACACGATAACAGCGCAGTTAGGAAAAAACCAAAAGCAAAATTAACACTACGTTGTGTAATTTGTAAACTCACCATAAATTCGATACTTATTATGTTCCCTTTTAATCAGATTCAGACAAAAATAATAGATGCATTTTATTTAGAAGGGTATAAAAGCGTTCAAATTACGATGTTATATTACAAAAAGAGTAATTTGTACCTTTTATAAATTAATCCACACTAAAATAATTTTAGTGTTAAAACACAATACCTCTGAAATTAAAATATGACTATACGCAATTTTAGAGCAAATGTTTAAAAAGTCCTGATGAAATCTGCCATTTTCTCCATTAGCCATTGTGGTGTAGATGTCGCTCCACAAATGCCCACCTTATCAATCCCTTCATTAAACCATTCTTTTTCAACATCTTCAATCGATGAAACGAAATGACTTTTGGGATTAACTTCTTTGCAGGCTCTAAATAATACCTTGGCATTGCTACTTTTTTTACCTCCCACAAACACAATAAGCGGATAAGCTTTGGCAAATTCCTGGATACGAGGTACCCGACCTGTTACTTGTTTGCAGGTAGTGTTATGCCACTTTACCTCGGTATGGCTTTTCTTTTGAATCTGCTCAACAATCTGTTGAAATTTCCGGGGACTTTTGGTTGTTTGTGCGAATATTTCAATTGGCTTGCCAAAATCAATCAAATCAATTTCGGATTCATCCTCTATAACAATGGCCTCGTTTTGGGTTTGTCCGGCCAGCCCTATCACCTCGGCATGGCCTCTTTTCCCGTAAATGACGATTTGTCCGTTTTGTTGGTTCTGCTCGTCATAGGCTTTCCGAATGCGCTGATGCAATTTTAATACAACCGGACAAGTGGCATCTTTTAAAGGTAAACCGGCTTTTTCAATAATTTTATAAGAGGTTGGTGCTTCGCCGTGCGCCCTGAATAAGACAGTACCACTTTTAATGTCTTTAACATCGTCGAGCTTGATGATTGACATTCCCAATTGGTTAAGACGTTTGGCTTCTTCTTCGTTATGCACAATATCGCCCACACAAAACACTTCCTCGCCTAACTCCAACATTTGTGAAGCCGATTCGATCGCCTTTTTTACACCAAAACAAAAACCAGAATGCTTATCAATCTCAACTACCATTGTATGCTATGCTAAATTCCGCTCTTTTAACACGTCTATAATCCATTCGAGCTGTTGCTCCTTATTCAGGTGGCTGTTATCTAAAACAACAGCATCATCGGCTTGTTTAAGCGGACTTTCATCACGTGTACTATCAAGATGATCGCGCTGCTTTACATTTTCAAGAATGGCGTCAAAATCAACCTGTTCACCCTTGGCTGTCAACTCATCATAGCGACGCTGTGCTCTAATCTCCGCCGATGCCGTCATAAACAGTTTTAAATCAGCATCAGGAAAAACAACCGTGCCAATATCGCGCCCATCCATCACAATACCTCCTTCATGCCCCATTTCCTGCTGAAGCTCAACCAATCGGCGGCGCACAAATCCAATTGCACTAATGGCACTTACATTGTTACTCACTTCCAGACCACGTATTTCCTCTTCAACACTTTCCCCATTTAGGAAGGTCTCATTCTTCTTTTCTTCAGGCTGGTATTTAAACGAAATGTGTATTTCAGTCAAATTATTCTCTAACGCTGCTTCATCAATTTTACCATCTTTAATCAGCTGTTGACGCATGGCAAAAAGAGTCACAGTCCTGTACATTGCACCTGTGTCGATATACACATAACCCAATTCTTTTGCTAAATCTTTTGCCACCGTACTTTTTCCGCACGATGAATGACCATCAATGGCAATAATTGCTTTTTTATTCTGCATCGTTTTACGTTTGAGGCTGCAAATTTAGAAATAATGCCGCAAGGTTCTACCTCTAAGCTTAGTTTTAGAGATAAATTAGTTGCTAATACAAGCTGGAGCAGTCACTTCAGTAATATTTAATTGCCGCCCTTTTAATCTGACAAGCGCACTATTAAACACCCTTTCATTTACACAAATGTTATATTTTAATATGCCTTGTGCTTCGGCAATGAATTCTTTCATGCGTTTTCGCGCCGATTCTTCAATCCAACTGTTGTTTTTATAGCGTTGTGCCGGCAAAACATAGAAATGCTTTTTACCAGCCTTTACAGGTGTATAAACCCAGGTTAATTGATATTCCGCATTAACCACTTTAGTTTGGCCGTTTTCCTTTTTTATTTCAACAAAAAGAATGGCAGCTCCATCGCGCGGTGCTGTTCGTTGGTTTGAAATGAAGTTGCCCATACTATATGCCACCAGTTTGTGTTCTCCATCGACCTTAATCTTTTTCATTGGCTGCAGAACATGCGGATGCGAACCTATGACTATCCTAATCCCTTTAGAATATAACCAGCTTGTTAATCTCTTTTGCTCAGGGTTTGGTAAGGTTTGATATTCCCATCCCCAATGCATACTCAAAACAATCTCGTCCACGTTCAAACTTCCTGCTAATTCAATATCTTTTGAAATAACAGCAGTATCAATCGCATTTACAATATTCGGTTGTTGAACACGAATACCATTGGTTCCATAGGTGTAATTTAAGACAGCTACCTTGAATCCTTTCGCTTCAATTATCATTGGATTATTTTTAATCCTATCCAGTGAATCTTTAAAAGCTCCTGTACGCGGCATTCTTTTTTGATCAAGAATATCACATGTCCTATTCAAGCCAGATTTTCTTCTGTCAACACAATGATTATTGGCCATTACTACAGCATCAATACCTGCACCTTGCAAAGCATCTACGAGTGTATCGGGTGATGAAAAGCTTGGATATCCTTTGTAAGGTTTGCCGGCTAAAGTTACTTCCAAATTGGCAATAGCAATATCAGCCGATTGAATATCGTCCCTTAAATACTTGAAACAACTGTTGTAGTCAAACTCATCCGAATCTCCAATTCGTGCACTGTTTATTTGTGAATCGTGTCCCATCACATCTCCCATAAATACCAATGTGAGCGTGGTATCTGTTTGTGCACATAAAGTTGTTGCTGTAAAGAGGAAGAATAAAATCAGGAATTTCATAGCGTAATCAATTTGGATGATAAAGGTAGGTATTAAACACAAAAAATCCGATACTCAAATGAATATCGGATTTCTCTAAAAAAAGGCGGCGACCTACTCTCCCACTTCTACGCAGTACCATCGGCGCTATCGGG
>NZ_JAFMVC010000041.1 GCF_025499605.1 Carboxylicivirga litoralis
GAAGATGGAGCTTATTGGACGGTTGAAGGAAAGAACCCGAAGCAAATATCAAACTTTACTTTTGAAGCCTTATTCTGTGTGTTCCATAAAGACCCTCAAGGAAGAACCGACCTGAAATATGTTTTGCGCCTGATGAGCCAATACGGAAGAAAACGCCTGGCTATTATTTCATCTGATGATTTTTGTACCCCTGCATCTTTCAAGAAACAGGTACACCGCCGTCATGGATTCTTTTGGTATGGGAACGATAGCCAGCTCGACAATATTAAAAACGTAAAGCTGCTTGGAATACCCGAAGCCAAAGAGTTGGAGCGTGTAGGTTACAATGAGGAAAACCGCTTTTGGGTATTTGCAAACGGCTTGTACTATACTAAAAACTTTCATCCAATTGATGAATACGGTATCACTACACACGCTACACAAATAAACAATATGGATGAATTTGAAAACATTCCTCCGGAAAGTCAGATACGAATTAACGATACCTTTCATGTACTCAATACCACAGCAGAATTTATCGGCAAGTATGGAAAAGATAAGCTAAAGGAGAATATTAAACAGAGCCAGGTTCATTTGTTGCATTTCTTCTATCTACCCTATGGTAAAGCTCTTAAAATTGGCAGTACCGATGGTGGTAATCCATTCAAAGAAAACTCAAAGTATGTGAAGCCGATAAAAGGCAACGATTGGAACTTCGGAAAATGGGCAACTTCAATGAGTAGTGTTTATCCCGGTAATGCTGAATTATTGATTGCTTATTACATATCAACCGTTTTTAGTGACCTTATCTACAAAGCCAATTTCGGGTATTTTCCTTTACTGTTTCTGTTTGGGAAACGCCAATCAGGTAAGAGTACCGCAGCTCGTAGTATCATGTATATGTTTGGCAAGCCACCGATGGAGGACGGTATTAACCTCGCATCAGGGAGTACAAGTACAGGTATGCAGCGTAGTATGGATTCTACGACTAACCATCCGTTTTGGGGTAATGAGTACAAGAATAGCATTCACAAAAATACCATCGAGGCGTTAAAAGGTATTGCAGACCGAAACGGAAAATTGACAGGTGTAAAATCGGGTGGTAATGAAACACGTATTGCCAAGCCCAGGGGTTCGGGTATAATTAGCGGTCAGGATTTACCGACACAAGACCCTGCTTTATGTAGCCGTAGTTTATTGGGCGAATTTGATGATACCAACCGGGGGAACTATTCCGATTTAAAATCATTTAAAGCAGCCGAGGAAAGTTTACAGTTTACCAATATTACATGTTCCGTTTTTGATTTTCGGTATTTGGTTGAAGAACATTACTCAAAAGAGGAACCGGGTGTTAGTTCAGAGGTCATGGATGAACTTACCAGGGAATACGGCAATGTTGACCGAAGGACGGTACTCAATATTTCATCGGTGCTTACTCCAATGAAAATTCTTATGGAGCATTCCGATTTGGAGTTTCCATTTGATTACCAAACAGCAAAACAGGCTTTAATCCGCTCTGCAAAACTTACCATATCGGTACAGCACCAGAGCGATGAAGTGGAGCAATACTTTCATGTGCTTCAATCTTTGGTTAATCTGTACAAACTTACCGAGGATGTACATTACAAGATTGTGGTTGGTGAAAACAATAGCAAACAACTTTACCTGAGAGTTGGCTCGATACATGGACTGTACAGGGAACAGGCACGAAAAGAAGGATTGACCACACTTGACCAGGCGGTTGTTGGTGAGTACCTGAAGAAACACCGCTCATTTATAGAACACCGTAGGAAGAATGTATTGTTTGGCAAAAGCCGGACAAGTGCCTACATACTTAATTATGACATGCTCAAAGACCAGGGCATCGAATTGGAAAGGATAACCTTATAAAATAAAACTATGCAGTTTTACTTTAGCTATGGTATTAAAGCAAAAATCGTCCTCATTTCCTCAATCTCTATGAGGATAGATATTAATAGATTGATATTTAATACTATATATTTTTTTACTCTAAAAATAAGTGAGGACGGATGAGGGATGAACGAGGGATAAATGAGGGACGAGTGAGGGAAAAACGGCTCTCGTCCCTCACCTGTCCTCATTGTCCTCAGTTTAGTGCGTTGATAATGTGATATATAAATAAAAAGTGAGGGATGAGGACGGTTTAATAAAAATACCATAGCCCACAGAAAAGCATTAGCTTATTTCTTATTCACATTAATTTAACCTTAAAACAATCAGATATTTAATCTGAATTTTATATTTTTATACAAATTATGACAAGTCAAATATGAAAGATTCATGTTTTTTTGGAAAAAGGATAAAAGAACTTCGAGAAGAAAACAACCTACTTCAACGTCAAATGGCATACAGCTTAGATATTGACACTCCCCTTTATAGCAAAATAGAAAGAGGAGACAGACGAGCTAAAAAAGAACAGGTGGCTGTTATGGCAAAGCTATTTGATGTAGAAGAAAAGGAATTGATGACTTTATGGCTTGCAAGTCAGATTAATGAATTATTAAAAAGCAATAAATATGTAATTGAAGCCTTAGAGTTAGTATTAAAAACCCATAAAGAGCTGACAGAATAGAGTATTTGTTATGCTGACATTAGTATTAACAGTAAAAATAAAACCAAACCAACAATTGAAGATTGTTTTTTAAACAAATCCAAAGTGCCAATGTTATTATCAAGATAAAATAACTGAATCAACCTTATTTCTAGTTAAATTACTCAATGCTGCATACCAAACTAAATAGACCAAAAATTTCTGATGATCTTCTTTTAAGGCCACATCTGATTCGCAAACTAGAAGATAGCAGTCATTTACCACTTATTTTAGTCTCGGCACCTGCTGGTTATGGTAAGAGCATCCTTATTAGTCAATGGCTTGAAAAGCATGAAACAAAATACTGTTGGTTAGCACTAAATCAGGCAATGAGTGATTCAACTTTGTTCCTGACTTATTTCATCGAAAGCCTTGAAAGATGCTGTGCAGTTAATTGGGCAGACCTAAAAGATTTGGCTCAACAATACCATTTTCTTGCATGGGAAACAATAATCGATTTAATTATTAATAAAATTAATACTTTTAACGAATACGCCCGGCTGATTTTGGATGACTATCATTTAATCCGGAATCAGGAAATCCATCAGTTAATCAACGCCATTCTTAAGGAAAATATCAATAATTTTCAACTGGTCCTCATTACCCGTCGTGATCCGCCACTTCAATTCAGACAATTGCGACTCTATCAAAAGTTGCTGGAAATAAGGATGCATGAGCTCCGATTTAATAATAATGAAATTGGAGAACTTCTTAAAATGAAGCCCACGTTTAATTTCAGTCAAGATGAAGTTAACGAACTTTTGTTCCGAGCCGAGGGCTGGATAATGGGTATCAGGATGATGCTCCTGGCAAAGCCGGCTCCATACAAGGAGGGTAGAAAAGGATCTCTCGATTATGTGACGAATGATCTGGATATTCTCATCGATCATATTGGTGATAATTTTAGTCCGGAGTTTTTCAGACAAATGCAACTCTGCTCGCTCTGCGAACAATTCAACAAGGAGCTTATCGATTCAATATTCAGCTTTTCTCTCAACGAATCAGGAGGGGCAAATAATTTCCTTGAACAATTAATAGATTCAAATCTTTTTCTTATTCCTACCGGAGATGAGTGTAGCTGGTTTCGCTTCCATCATCTATTTGGAGATGTTCTGAAAAGGCGATTGAAGATAAAAGAACCTAAACTCATTAATCCACTTTACATTCATATAAGTTCTTGGTTTGCAGGCAAGGGACTAATTGATGAAGCTATTCATTATGCGATTTTGGCTGAAAATTACAATAGGGCTGGCAATCTGATTGTAGAGCATACTACCTCAAAATTTGAGTTAGGCGAATGGTGGGTTGTGAAGAGATGGATAGAAAATATTCCTGAGGAAATACGAATGAGCAATATAGATTTGCTGCTAATAGAATTGTATTTCTGTCAGGAAACTTATGAAGTTAAGGAATTTTCTTTTTTATTAGATACGCTTGAGTCCGTTGGTGTTAAAAACTCTAGCAAAAAGAATCAATCTCTTTACCTATATCATTTGGGCTATTATTTAACCTATATTAGCCCCAACCCTGAAAAAGCCTTAGAATGCCTGGAACAATCCAAAGCTTTGTATCATGACGAAACAGGTATGTTTGGCGGGCGCAGAGAATTAATAACAGCAAACACAAGACAAATGTTGGGGAGGTCAACTTTGGCTTTGAAACTCCTTAATGAGCATGATAAAAACTTTCAGTACGGTTCTGTTATGCATATGCGTTCATTGCATGCCAGGATATATGTTCATTTACAATCCGGAAATTTTAAAGAATCAGAGGTTGAATCTGAAAAATTCCACTTTATTGCCAAGAAGGGTGAATTGAAAATTATGAGAGCGTGGAGTTTGTATTTGCTTGGCAATAGTGCATTTCAAACAGCAAATTTGGACAAGGCTTCTCAATCACTTAGAGAGGTTATAAGCTATGACAAGGTTTTTAATTATAGGGTATATTTTGATGCCTTGGCAGGATTAGTTTTGTCGCATTCTCTAAAGGGAGATGCCAAAGAAGCTGATTCAATGCAGCTTACAATGGAACAGATATCTGAAAAATTTAAAAATCCAAAGTTTCAGACCTATGCACGTTCTGTAAAAGCAAGGGTTAATCTGCATAAAGGATTGGGAAAAATGGAGTTGGAATGGGCTCAAATGAATTGGCTAAATCAAGTTCAAGGACTGTATGTGTTCATGATGGATGTACCTGAACTTACCAAAATAAGAATCATTGTAAACCATGGTTCTATATTACAAGTTGAAGAGGCGCTTTGTGTTCTTTCAGAGGTAGAAGCTTTTCTGAATGAGGTACATAACAATTATCACACTATTGAAATTGAGCTTCTGAAGGCAATGGCGCTAGTCCGGATTGGTAGAAAAGAAGATGCTAAAGCGTCTCTTAATAAAGCTTTAACACTTGCTGAACAGAACGATAATATTCGACCAATTATTGAAGCACACCATATTATGCCATCCTTATTCGATCTGGTCAATCAATCCCCGAATTTTCGCAGACTCTTATACAGAATAGGTTTAAATACTTCAAATTCTGAGTTACCGCCTGTCTCAAATGCTGCATCTGATGAATTATCCCTTCGTGAGCAGCAAGTCATTCAGCTAATTGCAACCGGTCTGCGAAATAAGGAAATTGCGGATGAGTTAAACATCTCTGTTGTTACAGTAAAGAGTCATCTAACCCATATCTATCGTAAACTCGACGTTCCCAATCGAACTTCCATGCTCAATAAAGTAAAGAGTATGGCAATTTTTTCCTAGTAATCATACCTTTTTACGACTTTTAGACGATGCATTGCGCTTTTGTGTTGTCGTACCTTGTGCTGCGTTAAAGTATTATTAAAAATGCCATGACTAGCTTTTACAAAAAACTAATTATTGGCGTTGTAACTGTGATGTAATATGAGAGAGGAAATGTTTGCTCAAGAGAAAACCATACCTAATAATGCAGCCATTTATCAGATAAGATTAAAGGGTACGATCACCACTACGCTGATACAAATGACTGATGACATGCAAGTGCGGCAGGAGACTGACTCTGACATCATTAGCCTTATTGGCTGGTTGCCAGATCAGTCGGCGCTAATGGGGCTATTAAATACCTTACATGATATTCACTTTACGATCAAATCCGTTCAAATAATAAAACAATAGATATCAACTAAACTTTTTACTATGAAAAGAATAATTTTTGCCTTATTTATTACAGCTCTTATTTTTACGAGCTGTCAGCAAACAGCTACTAAAAAAGCTGCCGATCCGAATCAGGAATTTGATGTGGTCATTTTAAATGGCCGGGTAATGGACCCCGAAACCAATTTCGATGGCATTCGGAATGTTGGTATTAAGGATGGTAAAATTGCCATTATCACCGAAAGTGAAATCAAAGGTAAAGAAACTATTGATGCTACTGGTCATGTAGTTGCTCCCGGTTTTATTGATGGTCACCAGCATTGCTTGGAGCCTTATATGTATCGCCTAATGCTTCGCGATGGTCGTACTACCATTATGGATTTGGAAGTTGGAGCCTATGGGCCCAAATTAGATGAGTGGTATAAACGCCGTGAAGGGAAGGCTCCTTTAAATTATGGAGTGGCCGTTGCTCATGAGTTGGCACGTGCAGCTGTACTCGATGGTTTCAATGAGTGGGAATACTTTTATACAATGGATGCTTTAAAATCCCGTGTAAAACAAGGTTGGTCGAAAACAAGACCTAATCTGGAGCAAGGAAACGAAATTTTAGCACAGATGGATGAAGGTTTGCGTCAGGGAGGTATTGGCATCGGTTCTACGGTGGGTTATATGCGCGAGGGTGTGTCAACACGTGAAATTTATGAATTGCAAAAATTAGCCGGCGCCTATGGCCGTCAAATAGGTATGCATTTTAGAGGAACTCCGGGTAACGATGTGGCCGAGGTAAATGGTATACAGGAAATGTTGGCCAATGCGGCAGCCCTGGGCGCGCCAGCTATTGCCATCCATTTCAATAATCCCGGATACAATTTGGTACACGAATTATTGGTTAAAATGCGTGAACGCGGCTACAATGTATGGGGCGAAGTATATCCTTATGCTGCAGGTTCTACCGCTTTAAATGCCGTTTTTCTTGAGCCCGATGTTTGGGTAAAATCTTTAGGTAACAAATACGAAGAAACCGTGCAAGATGTAGCAACTGGCGAATTCTATACTCAGAAAAGCCGTGAGGAAATGTTGAAAAAAGAACCCACCAGAGCTGTTATCGTTTACAAAATGCCAGTGGAAGCCATTGTTGACTGGCTAAAAATGCCAAAGGTGGCCATTGGTAGCGATGGTATGCCTTTAATTCCTGATACGGGTCTGACCAGAAATACACCTTTTGAAGACATGCCAAATGTCCATCCCCGAACTTCTGGTGCATTTGCGAAAGCTTTGCGCTTAGGCCAGGACAATAACGTTCCATTAATGCAATTGGTTTCTATGACCAGTTACAATAGCGCCAAACCTTTGGGTGAAATGGGTTTAAAAGCCATGCAGGTGCGTGGTCGTATGCAGGAAGGTATGGTGGCTGACATCACCATCTTCAGTCCTGAGAATGTAAAAGACAATGCAACCTATGCGAAGGGAACCGCGCCATCGTCCGGAATTCCATACGTTTTAGTGAATGGAGTTATTGTTGTAAAAGATTCTGAATGCATGCCCGACAATGTTAATCCGGGGCAAGCTATCCGTTTCGAGCCTATAGCAGAGAGTAAACTTGTGCCTTTGAATATTGATAGTTGGCAAAAAGAATTTTATACTGTTCCTCAGGACTTTGGTGGAGCAGGCTTAAAATGCTGCGACTTTGCTGATGCAGAAGGACATAAACACTAAAGTCACCGAACAGTGAGTCGATTTGAGGAATAATCGACTCACTGCTTATTTGCGCAGTTATCCACAGATACTGCCATACTATCACAAATAAAAACAAAATGATAATGAGACTTACCTCACCCTTAAAAATTAATAGTCGGCGAATTGACAATTTCAGTATTGTGAGCCTGTTATTCCTGCTGTTTTTTTTACCAGTTACAGTGTCCTCACAAGAAGCCGATTCCCTAAGAAAAGAGAATCAACTACTCAAAGAGCGGCTAAACCGGATGGATGAACTGGAAATGCGAATTGCAGAACTGGAGGGAGACAAGCAAAAAGTGCAGGAAAAACTAGCGCCTGAACGGGCAGGCAACACTACTGCTTCACAAATGGTGGACATTCCTAAATCTGAATTAAGAGAATCACACCAGTTATTAACCGGTAGTGAACTGGTGGAAGATAATTTTCCGGCTTCGTGGCCTATGTTTGGCTCTGAATACCGCATGAAAATTGGCGGCAGGGTTAAACTGGATATGCTGTATGACATTAATGGATCAGGGGACCGATATCAGTTTTTAATGTCTCAAATACCAGCGGAAGGATCACCTGAAGATGCCAACCGTGGTTACTTTAATATGTTCGCTCGCGAATCAAGGATTAACTTCGACATGCGCCGTACAACTCCGGGCAAAGTACCCTTGAATATTTTTATTGAAGGGGATTTCTGGTCAAGTACCGGCAGCTCATACTTTCGCTTAAGACATGCCTACATTGTTGCCGGCAATTTCATTTTCGGGCAAACATGGACAACAACGTCTATTATGGAGTCGATCCCTAATTTAATTGATTTTGCCGCCGGTGATGCCTTATATGGTGGAAGAGCAACTCAAGTAAAGTACCAGAACCGTATTAACGATAAATGGAAGTGGGCACTGGGATTAGAGATGATGGATTATATAGGCATAGATAATGCCTTTAACCACCCAGGCAGCTCAAGCCTCGGCCTGCCTGCTTTAGCTGGACGCTTAGATTACAGCTGGAAAACAGGAATGGTTGCTTTGGGTGTAAATCTTGCCCAAATGCGCTGGGATGGAGGAGATAGTCTTTACACTACAGCCACGCAGTTAGCTGCTGTAATTGGAGGACGCCAGTATATCGGCAAAGACTTTTTTACCTTTAATGTGGCGCTAGGCATGGGTTCCGGAGATAATATTATGGCCCTCACGGGAAGTAATTCCAATGCAATCCTTACTCCTGATGGCGAGCTTGAAACCATGCCTGCTGCAGCAATTGTACTTGGTTATGTCCATAAATGGAACGACAAATTTACCACGAATGCATCCCTGGCTTATACTGCACTCGATCCGTCAGTATACCGCGCTCCTGAATCGATGAAAGCAGCAGCTATTGCGCACATAAATCTTATTTATCAGGCAACCGAGCGTTTTTATACGGGCATTGAATATATGTGGGGCGAACGCAGAAATAAAAACAGTGATTTTGGGCGTGCAAATCGCTTACAGGCCATGGTAAAATTTGATTTTTAATAGCGCAATTATTTAACAAGAACTATAAACAAAAACATTTTTTTGATTTAAATCAACCCTTATGAAAAGAAGAAAACTTATTACACTAGCTGTCTTTGTATCTCTTGCTGCAGCAGCAGTACCTTTGCTGTCCTTCAACATTGGAAAAGGAGAACAAATGAAAAATTCCAAAAAATTAAGAGTCTCCTATGTTGGTTTTTTCCATGAAACCAACACCTACCTCACCGAAGGTATGGGCGAAACCACGCTCGACAGAATGCGCACATTCCGGGGCGATCAGATCAGGAATCAGTTGAAAGGGACAGCCATTGGCGGGGCTGTGGATGTGTGCGAAGAAAAAGGCTGGGAGCTGCTTCCGGGTGTCTTGTACTATATAGACTGGTGCTTTAGCACGGTGAACGATCAGGCCTGGAAAGATGCCAAAAAGGAGATCCTGGACACACTGAAATCACAGTTACCCATAGACATCGTCTACCTTGGTGTTCACGGTGCCGGCATGGTGAACAGCACGCCCGATCTGGAAGGAGACTTAGCGGAGTCGGTCAGAGAAATAGTCGGAAAGGAGACGATGATCGTCTGGAGCGGCGACCTGCATGGCAAGATCACAGAGAAAATGAAGGACAATATGAATTTCTTCAGTGCCTGCAAAGAATATCCTCACATGGATATGAATGCCTGCGCACGTGATGCGATGTATCGTGGCGCTGCAATCCTGGCAGGAGAATCGCATCCTACCGCCGCCTATCGCAAAGTGCCACTGATGATGGGGATGAGTAATACCGAAGAGGAGGGCACTTTTGCAAATCGATTGAAAGAAAAGTGCATTGAAATAGAAAAGCGGCCCGGTGTTATTAACTGCTCTGCTATGCATGGTTTCCCTTACCAGGACAGCGACTTTTGTGGCGTGTTCCCGATGGTTACTACCGAAAATAACCCCAAACTGGCGGAAGAACTGGTAGACGAACTCGCGCAGTGGATATGGGATCACCGGAAAGAGTCCATCCTACCATTAGAAACTTTGGATAAAACTATGGGCACTGTGCTGGCCACGCTCGAAAAGGACGGCCACTATGTACGTAAACAACCCACAAAAGGCGATATCATCGACCATACACCTATCGTGATAGGAGACGCTGCGGATAATCCCGGTGGCGGAGCCGGAGGTGGCGGCACCCACCTGCTGAAGGCCCTTATGGAGACCAAAGGCCTGGGAAAAGTCGCTTTCATGTCCATACACGATCCAGAAACTGCAAAGGCAGCAGCCGCTGCCGGTGTCGGAGCAACAATCGATGTGAGCCTCGGTGGCAAATTTGAGAAATTGGCGGGAGAACCGATCAAGACCAAAGCCTATGTCAAGTCCATTTCGGATGGGAATGAGGTCGTTCGTGGAGGGACCGCTTTCAACGGCCCATTCCAGCTTGGCCCTACCGTTAGGTTGGTCATCGAAGCGGAGAATACGGTGGATGTCATCGTTATTTCCGGCCTATGCCAGACCTATGATGATACGCAGGGACGGCCTCATGGCATCATCATTCAGGAATATGACGTTATAGGTGTTAAAAGCGGGATGCACTTTCGGGCGTTCTATAAAAACTTTACCGACAAAATACTGATTGCTGATGTTCCCGGAACCACTAGTCGCGATATTACACTTTTCGAGCACACCCAGCTAACATATCCTATCTACCCTCTAAACGAAAACGCAACTTTTAGTATAGGAGATTAATATAAATCGATAATTATTAATATTTAAAAGAAAAGAAATATGAAAAGAAGCATGAAACTATTATTTGCTGTAATAATCTCGGCATTATTTGCAGTTCAGCCAACATTTGCTCAAAAACAAAATGTTGAAGCTATTTCTCAGAAGATTGAGAAAATTTCGGAGGGGCTGGTTGGCCGCATTGGTGTGGCCGCACAGGAAATTGGCTCTAAGGAGATAATCACAGTAAACGGCGATGAACAGTTTGTAATGGCGAGCACCTATAAAGTAGCCATTGCCGTCGCCTTGCTGGACCGTATCGATAAAGGTGAACTTAAACTTACCGATTTAATTGATGTTGAACAAGAAACCATGGTTACAGGTGACGGTGCTATCGCAGTGAACTTCGTGCACCCTGGCATTAAGTTATCGGTAGCCAATTTAATTGAACCAATGATAACCTTAAGTGACAATACCGCGACGGACGCCTGTCTAAAACTAGCGGGTGGTCCGGAAGCAGTAACGAAAATGATGCAAAGTATTGGAATAACAGATTTACGAGTTGATCGATATACCAGCGAAATTTTAAGGGACTTCTATGGTTTACACGACAAGGCTTATGCATCCGTTCTTGCAGAGGCCCTTGCCAAAGATCCAACACTGGCGGCAAAGCAACCACTTCGAAACCTTAAGTTCGAACAAGAAGACCCACGTGATCAGTGCTCACCAAATACCATGTTACAATTGCTGTTGGCTATCGACAGCGGAAAGGCCTTGAGTGAGGAAAGCCGCGAATTCCTGCTTGCTACAATGTCGCGCACTCGTACAGGTAATGGAAGGCTAAAAGGTCTTTTACCAAGGCGAACCCCGGTTGCCCATAAAACAGGAACGATTGGTGGTGTTGCTAATGACGTGGGGTATGTAACGCTACCCGACGGCCGACGTTTTGCTATCGTGGTATTCACCAAAAGCAGTACAACCTCGGAAGCTGATCGTGATCGGGCCATTGCTGAAGTTACCCGGACTTTATTCGACTTCTATTATTTAAAGTCACAAGACAAATAAACTTTATCGCGCCTAACAATTGGTTACAGCGGACAGCGCCATGAGTCACCACTGAACCAAAGCCTTAGGCACTCAAATAAACTAGACTCAATGATTAATTTTTAAAAGAATAGAAAGATGAATAGAAAGATGAAACTATTATTTACTGTAATAATCTCGGCATTATTTGCAGTTCAACCAGCATTTGCTCAGAAAAAGCAGCAGTCCAAAAAAACAATGACAAAGCAGGAGGGGCAGGCAGCCTTCGATGCGGTTGTCGCCGAAACTGCTGAACTGATCAAGGAAATGAACATCCCGGGGCTTGCTGTCGGTGTCATCTACGGAGACAACTCCTACAGCGCCGGACTCGGTGTCACCAAGGTAGGCACCGACGAGGCCGTTACCCCCGCTACGCAATTTCAAATTGGCTCTGTGACAAAAACCTTCCTTTCAACGGTGGCCATGCAGCAGTCCGAACAGGGCATTCTGGATTTGAACGCGCGTGTCGTGGACATTCTGCCTTGGTGGAGGGTTTCGGATCCCGACGCGACGTCGAAAGCGCGGGTCGTTGACCTGTTCCACCATCGCGCTGGCTGGTATGGCGACCATGGGTTCCTTCGTGTTCCTCCGGGTGGGTCGATCAGCGAGAAGGTCATGCTCCAGGCGGCTTACGTCGAGCAGATCTATCCGTTCGATCAAACCTGGATGTACAACAACACCAGTATCACCTTCGCTACCCATGTGGTGTCGCATGTCGGAGGAAAGCCGATCGAGACACTGATCGAAGAGCAACTGTTAGCACCACTCGGCATGGATGCGTCATCCTTTAATTACGAAACCACCCCTCCGGCTAAAAATTACGCATGGGGTCATCCACCGATCTACGGGGAAGGCAGCATCAGTGATCTCAAGCCGTACTACATTCCCATGATAAGAGAGTCCGCTGCCTCCGGCGGGATCCGGTCTACGGTTACCGATATGCTGAAATACGCCCGCTTTCAGCTGGACGGTAAGGACGCCTCCGGGAACCAGCTGTTATCTAAAAAAGCACTGGACTATGCCCACGCTCCGGCAGTCGAGGCTGAGGCTGGCGACTTTACCGGGCTGACATGGTTTGTCCACGACTACGACGGGGTCACCAGCCCCAGCCACGGGGGGAATTGGCCAGGCACGCGTTCTTTTCTTCAGTTGATCCCTGATCACAACTTTGCAGTGGTGGTTTTGGTACACAGCGATCGCGGAGTCGAGGCCTACAAAAAAGTTGCGAACGCAATGGTTAAAGCCTTCACGAAAATCGAGGCCAAGTCTCCGGTTGCAGCTGGCGTTGATCCCTCTGTGCTCGACCCCTTTGTTGGCGTCTTCAAGGGCAATTCCCAAAACATCGAGATCCGCAAAGAGGGAGACAAATATATATATGTCCAGTCCTCCTTATTGACCAAGGGAGCAGATCCAGCGCCGGCCAATGTGGCCAACACAGCCGAGGGCTATTTTATCATCACCGAAGGCCCAAACAAAGGATCTCTTGGTGAATTGCTCAAAGATCCGTCTGGAGAACTCAACTACGTGCGATTCAACCACCGGATCTTCATTCGGGGTGAAGGGGCGGTCGACGAATTCCCGGTCTCCGGATCGGTATTTGACAAATAGCCGGGTCGGCTAGGATAAGCGTCTTTTGCATCGTCAAAGGTTTCCTTTGACGATGCTTGGCGTTTTATCATAAAGGTTGGCATGGCCGCTCATAAAGATGACTTAACATCAGGCAGATTTAAATCTTTATTTACCAGCTTGACCAAAGGTTATAGCTATCAGGTTGAATTTAAATCTACACCGGTAAAAATTAGCTTTGGTTTACGGGAACGACTGATTCACCACAGCTAAAAGCCGGGATGTTATCTGTTAATGATGCTGACGAGCGTATGTTTGCCATTGAACAGATACCCCCTAGGGGAAACTTTGCCATTATGCTCGGGGTATGTATTTACCGGATTTGGTTTGGCGATATAATATTTACAGGCCTTACGCTATGCTGGCATTTACGGGAGTAGGAAAAGCATAAGACTTTGCTTTTTATATTGTATTTAGAAGTTCTTGGTTTTGATTTTAACACTAAATAATATTTTTTCACCTTGGATAAACAATTTTTAAGTAAAAATAAAAGAAGAACATGGATTTCAATTGTTCTTTTGGGAATAGCATTTAATGGGTTTTCTCAGCAATTTAACTCCGACAACTACCTGGCAATGCCACATGGCACAGGAACTTTTGTTATCACCGGTGGTGAACGTAATTCAACATTGTTAATGTCGTTTGCCTTAATAGACCGGTTTGAGTTTTTTGCCCAGGGTAATTTGTTCCGGGATTATAGAATAAAAGACTACAACCAGCATTTCACCACTACCTTATACGCCAAATACATGTTTTGGGTCAACCGAAAAAACAACGGTGGTGGAGCAGTATTCCTTGGCTTTGGTCAGGCACCCGGCAATTACACCAATACTGAGTATACACAAATGCATCGTAACATATGGACTGCCGTACCGGTTACCGTACCACTATTTAACAATGTTATTTCGTGGGATCTTATGCCGGGCGCCTTGTTCGATTACGAAAGAGGCCCTGATAAAGAAAAGGCCTGGGGTTTTACCTGGAGTTCCCGTTTGGCTATTTACAAAATCATTCCTAAAACAGCCATTGTGGGAGAGCTTTTTGGAACAGAAGGCCAGGCCTATTCAAAACCCGAATTCAAAGTGGGCTTGCGCTGGGAACCTAACGATTTTATTGTACCTGCCATTTCGTATGGAGCATGCCTGGATGGTTCAAATGGGGCTGGTTTCGAGATTGGGGTTGTTATTTTCACACCTCAATATTTAACTAAAGAATATATAAAGAGTAATAAAATGAACTTTTAATCTACTATATTGTGAGATATGTAAACTGCACAGAAAAAGTCAAATGGCTTTATTGGATTTATGCTTTATTGATTGTTTTCCCTGGCTTACTTAATGGGCAAAATGTGAACGATTCTCTTGAAAATGATTTAACGCCTTATGATCTAATGTCCAGCTATTATGAAAATAACTTTCACCCTTTCAAAAAGAAAAACATATACGTGGGGCTAGCATTTTCTCTTGAAGATAAAAAACTGGAAAACACCGATTACTTAGTGCAGCAAGTAATTGAAGGTGAAAAGTTGGATTATAACATTGTGGCTAAAGTAGGTTATTATACCGGAAATTATGGTATGGCTGGTATTAACTTCAATTACTATCAAACACATTTTGAAGGAAGCCTTTTCAGAGATCCGGATACCTTACAATCAAATTCAATTACCAGAGGATTTGCTATAACTCCACATTTTAGGTCTTCGGTACCTTTAACTAAAAATGAGAGGTTAAGTTTTTTTACCGATATAGGCGTTTCATTTGGCATGGCCAACAGTTTAAAACGCGAAATTAAATACAACGATGAAATACAAAAGCAATATGGCACCGATTATTTATTTGGTGTTGGCATAAGCCCCGGAGTTACATTTTTTGCCATGGAAAATTTTGCTTTTGAAATACAATTAAATGTATTGGGTTATAGTCTGAAAGTTTCAGAAAATAGCATAAATGATGACCCTTCATCAAGAGAAATACGCCAGAATGTAGATTTTAATATCAACATATTATCGCTGGAATTGGGCTTAGCCTATTATTTTGGTTCTAATAAATAATATTTACATAGAATGAAAAAAAATATACTTACAATAGTATTCCCTTTACTTGCAATTGTGCTAATACAATCATGTATAAAGGAAGATTATTTTGGTCTTTCCCCTTATGGCAATATTAAAGACATTGTGGTTAGCAACCAGGCAAGCAACGCCAAAATATTAACTGATAGCAATAAAGTGATTGTAGAAATTCCGGGAGGCGTTGATTTATCAGAAATTCAGATACAGTCTATTAATCTTTCTTCTTTTGCAGAGTCAGATAAGAAAGTCGGTGATATTTTAGACTTAAATACACCACAGAATATTACTATCACAGCTGAAGATGGAAGTATACACCTTTGGGAAGTGGAGTCATTTGTTGCGTCAGTAACCCCTCAGCTTGCCAACGGAGACTTTAGCTTGTGGTACAAAACAGCGTCTGATTATTATGAGCCGGGCGAAAATGCCTCAAACACCATTTGGGGAACAGGCAACCAGGGAACCCAAATATTAAATAAATTGGCAACCATTCCCGAAGATCTGGGAGCAGATAATCTGGCTGCCAAAATGATTACCCTTGACAATGGTAAATTAGCAGGCACATTTGGCGCACCCATTTCGGCAGGCTCCATTTTTACAGGTGTGTTTAATCCAGATAATATCGACCCGTCTAATCCACAAGCAGCCATCGAATTTGGTACTCCTTTTGTTGGAAGACCCGAAAAAATAAGGTTAAAATACTCTTATGTACCCGGCGACGAAAATAAAGACAAAACCGGAAACATTCTTGATTACCCAGATGCTTGCGATATCTATGCTTTGTTAGAAATTAGACTGGGCGGAAAAACTGAACGATTGGCTACAGCCTGGGTACGAAGTTCTGAAACACAAGAAGCTTTAACCACACTTGAAATTCCATTTATTTATGGAGAGTTGGATAATTCTTATCCTGATTATATGTTACCCAGTGACCACGGCTTTGTAAGTGCCGATTCGGCATCATTTGTTTTGCCTACACACATAACATTTGTGGCGTCATCGAGTTTCGATGGAGCAAATTTTGCCGGAGCAATTGGAAGCACTTTAATTATTGATGATGTGGAGATGATATATGATTAAACTTATTAGCTCTATTCTAATTAACAGTTGACAATATCTATCGCCGCGTATCTTGCTTGTTTCCAAGGCTCTACGTGCTTATTGAAAAAGTTTTGAATGTATTATGTGATTTATAGCTTCATCAGCCTGCCATAAGTCATTGATAAACATTAATTAACAACCCATCAATCATTAATTAGAATACAGCCAACTTATTTAATAAAATTGCACCTCCTATAGGATAATTTATTATTTTTAAAGTGCTAATTGTCAAGGGCATAATGTTTTTAATTATGCCCAATATATATTCCAATTCATTAAAAATGAGCCTCCTATCGGGGCTTTTCGTGTTTGTAGCATTTTGTGGTTTTACTATTTATTGCGTTATTCTTTGTTTTGTTCCTTGCAATACGCTGGTAATATGGTGGTATTCTCATAGTATTACCTGCTTTTCTCAAAAGCAGTCTCCTTTTTCATCAAAATATCTCAAAACAGCCTCCAAAATCCCTCATACTTCGGCAAGTTGGCAACAATTTTTTGGAAGCTTGACTAACCACATAAAAAGCCCTCTTCATTTTCCTCAATATTCAAAAAAGCGTTTAAAATATTGTCTTAAAGTCCTCAAAAGCAGTCTGCATAAGCTAAAAAGTATTAAAAAGCCTTCAAAAGCAGTTGAAATATACTCTACAAGTCTGCTTTACTCAATATTTCAGGTGCTTGTCTGTCGAACAGGCAGGCGTTATCGCTCATTTTTTAACCCAAATCCAACGCTATGATTGTACGCAGAACCATATTGAAACAGGATTTGGTAAAGAAACTTTACCCTGATAGTGTATCGGTTGATGCAGCCATGCAGCAATTAAGAAGAGATATTGAACTGTGTCCGAAATTGAAAGAGCAGATAGCAAATACCGGGCAAACCAAACGCCATTACTATAACAAACAACAACTTCTCTTAATCTTGGAACATTTTTGTATTACACTTGAAGAATTTGAACAGCTATGAAGTATTTCTTAGGTATAACCGATATTGAACAAGCCAAATTACATTACCGAAAATTAGCAAAGCAATTACACCCTGATAAAGGCGGAACTGCTATTGAGTTTCAGAAGATGCAAACTGAATACAAGGATTTGCTTATAAACTTACAACAAAAGCAAAAGGTCGTTACATCTTCAGTAAAAACTAATTCCGCAGAAAATGAATTAATAAACGAATTAGGAAGGCTTGCCAAAGTCCTGATAAAAAAGCAAGTGCCTCAGCATTACTTACAGGAGAAAATGTATAAAACGAAATCAACCTTAAAGAAAACATTGATTAGTCACGTAGTTGACATTTTGAATGAACTATAAATGGGACTTGTTTTATTCTTTTGTAAGAATGGTTTGATAAGTCGGCAGACCACCGACTTTTTTTTATGCTCAAATTCTAACAAATTTCTTCAAACACTTACAAAATCCTTCAAATACCATTAAACTCCAACACCCCCACCATTAGCCTACTATATGTTTGTTTCCATTATGGAAGCAAGCACAAAGAAAATATTAGGCACTTTAGCAGCAGTTGCAGCCGTTGGCGGTGGTTTCTACCTGATTAAAAAAGGCAAAAAGCTTCTTGCCGGGGCAAAAATGAATTTTGCTCTTTTAGGATTCCGCATCCACAAGATGAACTTACAGGAAGTTCAATTTGCCGTAAAGCTCCGTTGCTACAACCCCACAAAAGCACCCATCACATTAGCCGTTAACCAGGTAGTTGCAAATTACAAAGGTTCGGCGGTCGCTTATTCTACTCCCGATATTAAAGGACTTACCATTGGTGCTGGCAAAACACAAGAGCCTGAAATCGTTTTTCAAGTGCCATACCTAAACCTTATGGGTAAAGGTCTTACTCTTTCCGTGCTTTCCAATACCGAGCAGCTTAAAGCTGATATGACTTTCACCATGACCATCAGCGTTAATGGCGAAACTCTTACTACCACGCAATCATTATCAGAGGACGAAAATATGAACGGATTAGCATTGGGCGAATTGGGCATTGTATCCGGCCCACGAAACACCCAAAACGGTAAACGTTTCAACCACCTTATAAAAAAGGCAAACGGACAGGACACATTTATAAAAA
>NZ_JAFMVC010000042.1 GCF_025499605.1 Carboxylicivirga litoralis
TATATTGTTGTACTTCCATAGCTCTGATTTTTTTGATAATACAAAGTAAGGAAGTATCTACCCGATAGATATTACACGATTTTGGAAAAGAGTTATATCATTTTTGGATTACACTTTGTCAAGTGGTTTTCGCTTATTCTCTTTTAGCTTCTTGAAGTGAGAAGGAGTTAGTCCTGTAATCTTTTTAAACTGATTAGATAAGTGCTGAACACTACTGTAACCTAGTTGATATGAAATCTCATTTAAGGAAAGTTCATCATAGACCAAAAGCTCTTTTACTTTCTCAATTTTCTGGTTGATGATATATTTTTCAATGGTAATACCTTCTACCGATGAAAACAAATTGCTTAAGTATGAATAGTCGTGTCCTAATTCTTTGGCAAGATATTCAGAAGTATTTATTGATTCAAAGCCTGATTCAGAATAATGGATTTTTTCAATTATGATTGTTCTAATACGGTCAATCAATTTACTTTTCTTATCATCAATTAACTCAAAACCGTTATGGTCAAGGACTGTTCTTACTTCTTCAATTTTCTCATCAGATAGCTGTGAGGAAACATCGACTTTACCAAGTTCAATATCCTGTATATCCAAATTCAACTTTGTAAACTCATCCTGAACCACTTTAATGCAGCGGTTACAGACCATGTTTCTTATATGTAGAGTTGTTGAATTCATTTTGTAAAGGTACAATTAAGACTGATTTATATTTTTATCAATTCCCAAGTTTTAGTATCCTAAATGCTCCTCTAACAACAATCAAGAAAACAATTGAACCAATTATCAAATCAGGATATTTCGACTGAGTTAGCAACACCAATACTCCCGCAAGAATAACACCACCGTTTATTATTATATCGTTTGACGTGAAAATCATACTTGCCTTCATGTGAGCTTCTTTGCTTTTTGATTTCTGTAGAATATATAAACAGGCTGCATTTGCTATTAATGCAAGGATTGAAACGCCAATCATTATTCTGAAATCAGGCATAGCTTCTGAGCCAATAAACCGTCTGGTTACTTCAATAATCCCTAAAAGGGCTAATGATAGTTGAAAGTAACCACTTAATCGGGCTACTTTCTTCTTCCTTAAAACTGTTGAACCTACTGCCCAAAGACTTAATCCATACACAAAAGAATCAGCTAACATATCAAGTGAATCAGCAACTAACCCCATTGATTTTGAGATAAGACCTGTTGTCATTTCAATAATGAAAAAGCCAAAGTTTATAATCAATACCGACCAAAGGAGTTTTGACTGGACTTCTGAACTTTCCAAAACAACCTCACTTTCATCAATATTTTCGGTGCCAGATAACTTTGCTCCAAAATTTAACGATTCCAACCGTTTTAGAATTTCTTCATCCGCTTTGGCATGAAAGACAGTAAGATTACGGTTTTCAATATCGAATTCGAGTTTTTTAATAACATTTATACCATCCAATTTCATCCGAATCATATTTTCTTCGGAGGGACAGTCCATTTTAGATATGTGATATTCTGATTTTAACATTTCGTGCAATTTAAGCTTTCTTTTTCGAGCTGTACAGTAACATGCTTAATATTGAACTGCTTTGCTAATTTGCTTTGCAAATCACTAATTAATTTATCGGTATCTTGAGTTGATGTTAACACATGAACAGATAAGGCGTTTTCATTTGTACTCATTGCCCAAATGTGTAAATCATGCAAATCAATTACTTCGGTTGTTTCAATAATTGCAGATTTTACTTTCTCAAATTTGATATTGCTTGGAACTGCATCTAAAGCAAGCCTTATTGATTCTGTAAAGAGCTTCCATGTTCCCCATAATATTACAAGTATGATTATAAAACTCATTACAGGGTCAATCCATTGTAATCCCGTTTTCACAATCAACAAACCAGATATCACAACACCTAAAGATACACCAGCATCGGCTGCCATGTGCAAGAATGCCCCTTTAATGTTCAAGTCATCTTTTTGTCCTTTTAAAAACATTAGAGCGGTGATGGTATTAATAAAAACACCTATTCCTGCAACTATCATTACCTGTGTCCCTGCAACAGGTTCAGGATTCTTAAATTTTCCAACGGCATCCCACCCAATAGCAATCACTGCACCAAATAGAAGAAAGGCATTTAATACGGAAATTAGAATTGTTGTTTTCTTAAATCCATAGGTAAAACGGTTGGTTGGTTTTTTAGTTGACATCCAAACAGCAAACCAGGCAAACACCAAACCAAGTACATCACTTGCATTATGTCCAGCATCTGCAAGTAAGGCGGAAGAATTAGCTATTAAACCATAAAACACTTCGACAACAACAAATACTATATTCAAACCTATACCTATTGCAAATGCTTTGTTATAGTTATTCGTATGTGAATGATTATGTCCGTGACTGTGATTATGTGCCATAAATTAGTTAATTAAAGTATCCATCTTTTAACCTTGGTCATATATTCTTTGTATTCATTACCAAGTTGATTCAAAAGAAACTCTTCTTCCAACCTAACCTGTACCTGAATTACGATTACTCCAGCAACAAGAATAATTGCTGTGATAAGGTTAGGAATGATAAAAAATAACCCAAGGAAAACAATAATTACTCCAAGAAATATTGGGTTGCGAGAAATACCAAACATTCCTTTTGTAATCAGATTAACTTTATTCTCATTATCAATTCCAATGCGCCATTCGTTTGCCATATTGCGCTGTGCAATAAATATGATAAGAAATGCGAGATGTACTAACCCAAACCCAATCCACGTTAAAATGTCATTTTGCAAATATTCTATAGGTACAAAATACAGCATCATTTTTGGAAAATAAGCATTGATTAATATAGTGACAAATGCCGTTGCCGAAATAATTTTGTATGCCTTACCAACATAGTTTATAGCTGTTTCTTCCGTACTAAATTTGAAAGGTTTTATCCCTGTTCGTTTGTAAGTTAAATAGCTTGGCACTATGAAAAGTGCTACTAGAAAAATACAGTAAAAAATAAACAAGTACATAAGCTCCTATAATTTTTTAAGTGCATTCTGAAATTTCTCAGAAACTTCATTTGCAATGGTTACAAGTTCTGGTTTATTCAGCATACCCATTAATGCAGCCGGATTAACAATTACTACTTCAATTTTGCCATTACCTATATCTTTTACAATGGCTTTACATGGAAGAAAAATACCAATATTTTCTTCAATCTGCAATGTCTTATGCGCAAATGAAGGATTACAAACCCCTAATATCTTATAGGGTTTCATATCAATATCAGGAAGTTTTTCTTTTAGTTTAGCATCCATATCAATTTCAGTGATAACGCCAAAACCCTGTTCTTTTAACAATGCTTTTGTCTTGTTTGTTACTTCTTCAAATGTTCCATCTACAGTTTTTGAAAAATAGAATGATTCCTGTTCTTGGGCAATTAATGATTGAACAGTGAATGCCATTAATAGCAATGAGATGATTTTTAAGTTTTTCATAATTGATGATTTAAACGTTTTCGACAACTTGTTCTAATTTCCTTGTGATTTCAGAGGCTATTTCACCTAGCGATTTGTTTTCGACAGCTTGTATTTTAACTTATAGTAATCTAAGTTTTATACCACAATTAAATACAAAGCCATCAGTTGGAGCCCAAATATCAGGAAATGTAGGATTGTTTGCTGGTGGTAATACCAGAGGTTCAAAATCGGTTTGCAGAACATTTGTAAAGTTCTCGAAATTCACAAATACAGAAAGACGTTCCCAATGACGCATAAGCATTACACCCATAGTCCAAAAGTCTGTTTTTCTATTGTATAAATTATCGTACTGTTCTCCGGTGTAATATACTTCATACCCTGCCGACCATTTTTCTTCAATCTCATAAAACAGAACAAACCCAGCATTATGTTTTGGTGTTAATGGCTTTTGATTATTGATATTATCATACTGTAATTCTGCATTTACTAAAGCATAGTTTAAGTAAAGTTTGAATTCATCGTATGTTAGCTTGATATTGGTTTCAAAACCAGAACTTAATATATTGCCGTCAGCACTTTCATAATAAGCAAGATTTGTTGCTTCATCTTCTCTTAATACCAATGCGCTTTTAAGCTGCGTAAGAAAAAATAGTTGATTAATGGAGAAAGTCATTTCATCGCCTATAGCCGTTTTGTAGTTAATGTCGAAATTACCCCCAATAGAAGTTTCGGCATCTACCTGCTCGGTTGATAATGGCTGAATGCCTCTGTAATAAAGCTTTTCTGCATCTTCGGTAAAAATAGTTGGTAGCTTATAACCCATTGCACCACCTATGCGTGAGCTAAGCTTATTATTGGCTTTAAATAACAATGAAAAACGAGGTAGTACAAAAGTACCATAATCAGTATTGTAGTCGGTTCTTAATCCTGTTTCTAAAATTAATTTCTCGTTAAAATCGGTAGTGTTTTGAATGAAACCACCGATGGTATTGTGTGTGTAATCTCTTACTGGCAGTGAATCAGTATTGACTTCTGTAAATTGTTCCAGGTAATGGTTTGCTCCAAATTGCCATTCCGATTTTTCGTTTTTATGCAAATTATACAATGCTTCGGTAAAACTTGAAATCTGGTTACCATCAAAGCGATAATCTGGGATTGTAAGGTTTCTGTCAAAATAGGAAATGCTGTTCTTAAAAATTATTGTCCTATTGTCACTTGAATTCTGGAAATTCAGTTGTGTTGCATAGCGCTCTGATTTGTTTTCTTCGGAGAAAATATGCTCTGTACTTGTGTTTCCTTTTATTACCTCCATATCTCCGCCAATTCTTGAATCTACAGTAGATAGCAAACCTAAACTAAGCTCAGAATTTGGATTGAAGTAATAATATAGTTTTGGATTTAGACTAAATGTTTGTGCTTTGGGCATATTAGAGAAACCATCATTGTCGGGGTCATAAGCAACTTGGTTATTTGCCGAACCATATATCGTAAGACCTACCTTACCATATTTCTGAGCATAGAATATATTCCCTGTCGTTCCCAAAGCACTTGTTTGATTTAACATGATGTCAAGTTTTGGCTCATCAACAGGCTTGATGGTAACAAGGTTTACTAAACCCGCTATAGCACCACCACCGTATAATGTAGAGTTGCTTCCTTTAATCAGTTCGACTTGTTTTAAATCAAGTGGGGGGATTTGCATAATAGATAGTCCGCCTGCAAAACCACCATAAAGAGGCATTCCATCTTTAAGAATTTGAGTATATCTACCATCTAAACCTTGAATGCGAATACTCATATTACCTGAACTTAGCGAAGTCTGTTGCATTTGTACCCCAGTTGTCTCTCTCAGAAGCATTCCAATATTGGATGAGTTCATGGCAGCCTTTTCACCTAGCTCTTCACCTGTAATAGCTTCGATACGTGTTGGAATGTCATCGATTGTTCGTGAAGACCTTGTTGCTGTTATCACAACTTCCTCCAGTTCTTCGCCTTCTTCCAATTCTATATCAATGGTTTTGTTATTGCTTTCAGGAAAGCTTAATTCCACCTCTTGCTCTTCATAACCTATAAATGATATTACAAATTCATATTCCCCATCCGGTAAATTATCAAACTTGGCAATTCCTTTGGTATTTGTAATAGTACCATTGGTTGTTCCCTCAATTACAACACTTGCTCCGATTAAAAAATCTCCTGATTCTTCTTTTACTTCAAAACTTACATTGTTTTGACTAAATAATGTTCCTGCTGAAAACAGAAGTAGTAATACTGATAATATATTTTTCATAATGATAGATTTACAATTATATACTGCAAATCTACGGCAGAAATACATGCAACAGTATTGCAAAGGTGTCACTTACAATTGGAGCAAATGCCTTTAACGACAAAATTGGCACTCTCAAAAGAAAAGTCTTGGGGTAATTCCATTTTAGGTACTGGCATATCACGCAAACAATGAGTTTGCCCACATTTATTACACAAATAATGAACGTGTAAATCATCTGGGTCACAAGTACAACCTTCATCACATAGTGCGTATTTAACTGCGCCTGTACCATCGTCAATACTATGAATTAGGAAATTATCCTGAAATGTTTTGAGGGTGCGAAATATAGTAGAACGTTCAACATTGTCAAATTGCTGTTCAATCTCATAAAGACTAAGTGCCTTTTTGTTTTTGTCCAATACTTCATAAACCAACTCACGCATGGCTGTTGGTTTGATATTTCTTTGCTTTAGTTTTTTGTCTATTTCGCCTTTCATTTGTTCAAATTTACTCTATCTAACTTTCTTATTATAATATTTTTCAAATGTCTCTTCATTTTTAAAGTAAACAATTAAGTTGCTCCCTTTCTTTTTAAGACCTAAAATTGCTTCTGCCTTGCATATTGAATCTCCTGATTGGGCATCTATCGTGAAGGCGAATTGTTCGTAATGTTCAACGATATAATGTTTACATTTTGAACTACAGATGTAGAATGTATTATCATCAATATTTACTCCATATGATTCATGATACTTCAATAAGTTTTCTGCCTCGCATACTAGTTCCGGCATTATTTTCTTACCATAAAGAGTATGCTTCCTGATAAAGTATTTCGTATCACACCAATGGGTATAAAATACATTTATAAGAATGAGTGCAAAGAGAGATAGTAAAGCTCCATTCCTAAGAATTTTTTTAAACTTCTTATCTTCAACAGCCTGCTTCTCTCTTAGTTGTTTCTTTGTTAATTTTTTAGCCATAATAATTAGAAGACTATGATTTAATCATCTTATGGTACTTCTTGAAATGGAAACCAAATAAAAACTCCATATTCTCATTGTGATGATGAACAATGCATGAATGCTTACAAGGTTTTGAGTACGCTGATGAATTTCTATAAATTAACGCTGGAGTATTGGTTTCACAATCAATTATTAAATGATTGAATGAAGGATTATCGGAAATGTCATTAATAGTAATAAGCAAATAGGCTTTTGTCGAATCTTTTGCATCTACAGCATCAATTATTTCTGTCTCCGGAACAACCTTAACTTTACCTTGAAATAAAGTGCTTAAATATTCTTCTGAGTAATTCGTTAGTTTTTGTGGTATTAACAAGGTCTTATTTGATAATAACCCTGCACCTTGGTTAACTTCTTTTGCATATAACCTCTGATTCTTATATTGTGCAGACTGACTAATGAAATTTTGAATTTGTTGAATGGCAAACTCAGCATTTAATTCAGATAGTTCTTCATCGACTAAAGGAATACTCAAAACTTCCTTATTATCGTTATGCAACGATATTTGATAATGAGAGTAATAAAAATAATAGTTCTTTTTAACCACCCTGCGGTCAAAGAATTTATCAGAGTGTTTTTTTAATGAGATATACCACACACCGTCTTTGTTCTTTATTTTCTCATTAAGTTCTGATGTAGATAAGCCTTTAGGTTTGTCTATATTATTCCAATTTTTAGAAATCAGGTTTGTTAAAAAGTCGTTTTCTTTTCGATATCGTTCCTGAATCTCTTTTTCTATTCCTTGTTTTTTATAAAATCTTATTTGTTTGTCTGATAACTGGCTTAATTCAAAATATGCAACCTTATCTAGTTGTTGCACACTAGTTATTTTATTCTGTTTTATCGAATACTGTGCGTTTGCTGCACCTGTGATTATCATTGAAACAATCACTGCTAATATTTTAATATTATTTTTCATGATAATGTATTTTAAGGTGAATTATTTTTCTCCATTTATGCAATTTCTTTTTCAGATGAAAAGGCGGAACGAATTCCGCTCTTTTCTATAAGTTATACTGATTAAGATTTGCCAAAGTGAACTGCAATTCTTTTTCCATATTCAGAAGTTCTTCCTTGTTATCGTAATAAACCATTAGTTCAAAATAGTATTCAGATATAGAAATCTCTCCTTTAAGCATAGCCTTCTCATATAATTCGAGAATGGCATTGCCTGTAATGCGTTGTTTGAAATCGGTTAAACTAGTCTGTAAAGCTATTGCTTTGCTGTGTAGTGTTTTCATTTCGTTATAGAACTGAACTTTAGCATCAGCCTCCATGCTATTAATCGCTTCTGTTTTTAGTTTAGCATACTTTACAGTGTTTTTATTTCCCCATAGTGGTATTGATACACCCAAGGTAACTCCCTGAAATTGTTCTCCTACAACTTTTTCGCTCATATATCCAGCATTAAGTTTTGGCAAATTCTGTGCTACCTGGAGTTGTTTTTCCTTTGATGAAATGGCAATTTCCTGTTTTAGCCAATTTAGCATCGGATTATAATTTGCAGCTTGTGCATACCATTTCTCAAAATCAGCTTCAATAATATTGGTCGAAAAAACGCTATCATTAAAACTTATAATTTGTCCTGCGTTTAAAGCTGCTAATTGTTGCATTGCAGCATTCCGAGCAATACTAATTTGTTCCAATTTTTTCTCGGTATTTAACAAGCTTGACTGCGCCTTATTGTGCTCAAGAACTGTTGCGTCACCCACTTTCATTCGCTTGTTATAAGAATTGGCAATCTTTAAGTCATTGCTGAAGCGTTTTTGGTATTCTGCATGTAAAGCGTTCAAGTATGTTAATTCGGAGCAAATAAGCTTTGCTTGTAACAAAACATCGTACCGTTGTTTTTTGTATTCCATCTCTACTTGCTCGTTTTTCATATCAGCAAGTTGAGATTTATACACATAAGCAGTTGGAAAATCGAACGATTGAGTAATAGCAAGGTCGGTTCTGTTTCCAATTTGGTCAGGATTTCCCCACAAATAGTTAAACGCAACTTCGGGATTATCCGGCATTAAACCTGTTCTATTACTCATTTTATCGGCATCGGCATTACTGCGATATGCTGCCAATGTCGTGTTATTTCTTTCAATTTCAGCCAACACCGAATCTAAACTAGCCTGAGAATAGACAGTGAAAACTGATATTGCAGAAACTATTGTTATAATTATTTTTTTCATTGTCCTAATTTTTAATCAGTCATTAATTCTTCTGTAGTAGTCTCCAAATCAGCTTGCTTGCTGGTTATAAGGTACATGACAGGAATAATAAATCCATTCAATAGAGTTGATGTCAGTAATCCTCCCAATATAACTTTTGCCATTGGGCTTTGAATTTCGTTGCCAGGCAATTCACCCCCTAATGCAAGTGGTAGTAGAGCAAGTCCCGATGATAATGCGGTCATTAAAATTGGGTTTAAGCGGTCGAGAGAACCATGCATAACACTTTCCATTGCAGAAAACCCTTCGTGGTGCAGGTCGTTATACCTTGATATAAGTAGCATACCATTACGAGTAGCAATTCCAAAAAGCGAAATAAAACCAATAATAGATGGAATACTTATAATTCCACTTGAAAAATAGATGGCAAATACACCACCAATCAATGCCAATGGTAGGTTTAACATTACTACCGTAGATTGAGTCACATTTCGAAATTGATTGAATAACAGAAGGAAAATTGCCATTATTGAAAATATAGAAGTAATTAGCAATGTTCGTGAAGCTGCTTGTTCACTCTCAAACTGACCACCGTATTGAATATGATAACCTTCTGGTAGTGATATTTCGTCATTCACTTTCTTTTGAATATCGTTTACTACTCCTCTTAAATCACGTTCAGCAATGTTTACTGAGACTACGATTTTTCGCATTACGTTTTCCCTGTTTATTGTATTTGGGCCAGTAGTGGAACTTATTGTTGCGATAGTGCTTAATGGTATTTTCTTTCCATTTGCATCTACCATAAGCTCCTTTATGCGGTCTGATGTTGCCCGGCTTTCATCATTAACCTTTAATGTAAGGTCGAATGATTTATTACCTTCGTAAACCATTGATACCACTTCGCCTGCAAGCATTACATTAACTACTTCTGCAAATTCAGGAAGCGTAATTCCATATTTAGCCATTACCTCACGTTTTGGCTCAATTTTTAATTGAGGTCGCTGTATCTGCTGTTCAACGTTTAAATCTCCGATACCTTCAATACCTTCAATGGAAGCTTTTATTTGATTACCCAATTCAAACATTTTATTCAAATCTGTACCAAATAATTTAATTGCAATATTGGCTCGTGTGCCTGATAACATAGCATCAATACGATGCGATATAGGTTGTCCTATCTCAATATTTACACCTGGTATAAGCTTTAGCTTTTCACGTAATTCTGCTAACACTTCATCTTTGGAGCGTTCATCAAGAAGAAAGGGAGCTTCAATCTCAGAAACATTAACCCCTAGTGCATGTTCGTCTAGCTCGGCACGACCTGTTTTTCTTGCTACGGTTTGAATTTCGGGAACAGATAATAGAATTTGCTCAGTAGCTCTTCCCATTTTATCCGATTCTTCCAATGAAATACCGGGCAAAGTGCTTACATTAATCGTAAATGAGCCTTCATTAAAAGAGGGTAGAAAGCTGCGTCCTAAAGAGGAAAATACAATTATAGTTGCAACAAGTAAAACACCTGTTGTACCCAAAGTCACCTTTTTATGTATCAGCACCCATCTTAAAGCTTTTTCGTAAACAATTTTAAGTTTTCGAACAACAAATGGTTCTTTTTCGCTTGTATTTCCTTTTGTTGGTTTACCTAATAATAAGCTACATAATACTGGCGTTATTGTTAGAGCAACCACAGTTGATGCTATCAAAGCCACAATAAATGCTACTCCAAGCGGAACAAGCAAACGCCCTTCCATACCGGAGAGAAAAAATAGGGGGACAAAACTTACAATAATAATAAGAGTTGAATTCAAGATTGGCATCCTTACTTCTTTTGATGCATCGTATACAACAGTCATTACACTTTTTTGCTCACCTTTTGGCTTTAGCCTGTTTTCTCTTAAGCGTTTAAAAACATTCTCTACATCTACAATTGCATCATCGACTAAAGAACCAATAGCAATTGCCATACCACCTAAACTCATGGTGTTAATTGTTAACCCCATAAATTTTAAAGCTAAAATCGTACTCACAAATGCAAGAGGAATTGTAACCAATGAAATAACGGTTGTACGAATATTCATAAGGAATATTATCAAGATTATAATCACAAATATTCCACCCTCTAAAAGAGCTTTCTGTACATTATTTATGGAGTTGTCGATAAAACGAGCCTGTCTAAAAATGTCGGTTGCGATTTTCACATCGGCAGGTAAGGTTCGTTGTATCTCAGTTAATGATTCATCCAATTTATCAGTTAAATCGAGCGTACTGGTAGAGGGCTGTTTAGTTACCGTTAGTAACACTGCTGCTTTTGCCCGATTTGAAGCCATCCCTAACTTTGGTGCTTTGTTGCCAATTTGGACATCTGCCACATTTTCAATTAATATAGGCACATCATTTATTGTTTTTACAACAGCCTTACCTAGTTCAGATAATTTATTTGTTGATAGTGCGCCACGAATAATGAACTCATTCCCGTATTCGTACAGGATTCCTCCCGAAGCATTTAAGTTCATATCCTGAACCACTTCAATTACTTCATCCATCCCAACATTATAATGCTTCATTTTTTCGGGATTCAGCAAAATCTGATATTCCTTGATTTCACCACCTAAAACGGTTACCTGTGCTACCCCTCCGGTAGAAAGTAATCTTGGGCGCAATGTCCAATCTGCTAATGTGCGCAAATCTTGTAATGATGTTGTATCTGATGTTAGACCTATTATCATTACTTCTCCCAAAATTGATGACTGAGGCCCTAAAGTGGGATTGCCAACATTTCGAGGTAAAGCATCTTTTACAATTGCCAATTTTTCAGAAACAATTTGTCTGGCTATGTAAATATCAGTGCCCCAATCAAACTCTACCCAAACAACTGAAAAACCTGTTGTTGATGAAGAGCGTACACGGCGAACGTCTGTTGCACCATTTAGAGCAGTTTCTACAGGGAATGAGACCAAACGTTCAACTTCTTCCGGAGCCATTCCTGCTGCTTCGGTCATTACTACTACAGTTGGTGCATTCAAGTCTGGAAATACATCTACCTCCATATTTTTAGCAGTATATAAGCCTGCTAACAATAATAGGATTGATGATACTAATACAACCATTCGGTTGTTTAGCGAAAATTTTATGATTTTATTCAACATGATAATTCCGGTTTTGGATTAATGACTATGACCATGCCCTTCAGGCATCACCGATGAAGTAGCTGCCAGTTTTACCTGATATACACCATTGGTTACAACTTTATCTCCTTCATTTAAGCCGGAAATGATGTGTACTCGTTCACCATTATTTTGACCAAGACTTACTTCTTGTTTTTTGAAAATCTCTTCTTCTATCTGTGTATAAACAAAATAAAGACCTTGCTCTTCGGTAAGTGATGATACTGGAATGGTAAGTACATTTTTTTGAGGGTTCGCCATTAAATATATTTCGGTGAAGGAACCAGGAATTATATCACCAATATTGTCAAACTCAAATGTTACAGGAATAAAAAATGATTGCTGCCCTGAAGTACGTCCATAAGAAAGTAAACGTCCATTCAAATCTGAAAGCTTATATAACACATCATCATAAGCAGTTTTAAAATTTGCATTGACGATGTTTTTAAGCAACTTGTAGTTTTTTTCAGATACCTCTGCTTTTAATTGCAGTTTTTGATTCTGAGAAATAGTTGCAATAGCTTGTCCAACTGTGACATATTCACCTTGCGCTACAAGTCGATTCTTTATATACCCTGAAATTGGAGATTTTATTCTAACACCATCCGAGGAAGTGTTTGCTGACTGCGCTTGATAAGTCGTTTTTGCAGTTTCATAGCGCATTTTTATCTGCTCATAGTCTTTAGCTGATATAATCTTGTCATCAACAAGCTCATCAGCACGTTTCATCTCTTTTTCTGCTGTTTCAAATGCAATTTTCGCCTTTTCAACCGGGTCTCCATCTAATATTTTCTTTGCCGAAACATTAACAATTACTTCACCTGACTTAATATAATAACCTTCAGAAATGGATGGGTTGACAAAAGATACAATACCATTTGAAGTGGCAACAATTGTTGCTTCATCACCTTGCGAAGCTTGTATTTTTCCACTTGTTTTAATCACATAATGAAAGGTTCCAGAGCTAACATTTTCTAATTCGAGTTTAGCCATTTTAGCCTGCTCTTTTGAAAAAGAAATTTCATCAGAATGGTTGCTCTCTTCTGCATGGTCATGTCCCTCATGACTTTCTTCATCATGATTATGACCTTCATGGTCGCTATGGTCATCCTCGTCATGATTGTGGCCTTCATGGTCTTCGTGGTCATGACCGTCATGTCCTTCTTCAACCTCATGATTATGGTCATCGCATGAATGGTCTTCATGTGCTTCTGATTCATGGTCATGTCCTTCATGACTTTCTTCATCGTGATTATGCCCTTCATGGTCGCTATGGTCGTGTCCCTCATGATTATGTCCCTCATGTTCTCCATGGTCGTGACCTTCATGACTTTCTACACTTTGATTATGTTCTTTATTGCTATTGCTTTGGTTACATGCTACATAAATTAAACTTAGCAATGCTATACCTATAATTTTGATATTCATTTTTTTCTGTTTTATTAAATTTTAAAAAATCGGAATATGGTTCTGCCATTCAGCAAAACATATTGACTGATTCAGCCATATTACAGAACATGTATCTATAAGCCCATTGAAGAAAAGGCAAGAATTATACTCTGTAAAATTTAAAATTTAACAAACAGGGGGTGCTCTTAGTCCTTGAGATGAAACTAATAATCTGGAATAAAGGGGAATGTTTTCAATTTCTGCTACAGCATTGGGAATGTCATCTGCAATAGCATTATAATTAAAAACTAATAATGTAAAAAGTAGTATGTCAGAAGTAGAAATTTGCTCCAAAGATGTATTATATCTAAACTGATTATTTGGAGTTAACATTGCTGCTGTTAAAATACAGGGCGCAATTTCTCCTTGTTCATGGTCATCATCACAAAAAGGCATCCTTTCATGATGTGTGTGTTCTTCATGATTAGTATCAGTACATTCAACAGCAATTTCTACTGGCGTTTCTGAATGATGGTGGTGAGGAATAACAGCATGAGCCAACATAACCATGTTGGCTAACAATACAAATATAAATGCTGTTTTATTTCTCATTATTTATTCTTTACTTCTAATTAAACGTCAAATCTACAAAAAAGTTTGTGCAATAGTGTTGCAAAGTTTGATAAAACAAGAAACACATTTTAGACATATACAATTATAAGCCATCTAAAAAACTCACAATACCTTTTAGTAAGCCACTTTTTAATGGGGAATCCATTGTTTGCATTTTCTGCCGTAAGTAATTTTGTGGCACTTGATTTTTTATCAGGGCTTTAGCAAGCTTTCTTAATTCGTTTATCAATTCCTTTTCCTCCGAGGTACTATTCGGTGAAGGAGTAACAACCTTACTTTTTTGCTGCATATTTAAAAGAAATTCTTTGTATTCTGCTTGCATCTCCTGAAAGTCACCAGAAGTTCCGCCCATATCGGGGTGTAGTTGCTTTGCTAAATTTCGGTAGTGTAGCTTAGCTTTGTCTAAATCGCTTATGTCATTGAAATATTTCATAGCTGTTCAAATTCTTCATGTGTTATACAAAAATGTTCTAAGATTAAGAGGAGTTGTTGTTTATTGTAATAGTGGCGTTTTGTGTGTCCTTTATTTGCAATCTGCTCTTTTAATTGAGGACACAATTCAATATCTCTTCGTAATTGTTGCATAGCTGCATCAACTGAAACGCTATCAGGGTAAAGTTTTTTTACCAAATCCTGTTTTAATATGGTTCTGCGTATTATCATAGCGTTGGATTTGGGTTGAAAAATGAGCGAGAACGCACCTGAAATATTGAGTAAAGCAGTCTTGTATAGTTTAAATCAACTGCTTTTGAAGTCTTTTGAATACTTTTTAGCTTATACAGACTGCTTTTGAGGACTTTAAGAGAATATTTTAAAGGCTTTTTTGAGTATTGGGAAAAATAACGAGAGCTTTTTATCTGGTTTATCAAGCATTCAAATAATTCCTGCCAACTTGCCAAAGTATGTGGAGTTTTGAAGACTAATTTGAGATGTTTTTTTGAAAAAAAAGATGGCTTTTGAAAAAAGTAGGTAATACCATGAGAATACCTCCATATTACCAGTGTATTGCACAGAACAAAACAAAAAATAACGCAATAAATAGTAAAACCATAAAAGGCTATAAACACGAAAAGCCTCGATAGGAGGCTCATTTTTAATGAATTGGAATATATATTGGGCATAATTAAAAACATTATACCCTTGACAATTAGCTATATAAAGATAGAAAAAAATTAGCGAGATTTGGTTTCAAAGGAGCTTGTTTCCAACATTTTCAGAATCATAGATTGAATAATGACATCTTCATCGGCATCATTATCCTCTGTTTTTAGTTTGGCAATCAGATTTATCAGCTTCATTATATCCAAGTCGAATTCAGATAACAGGTCAACCATTCTATTCAATACTTCTTTGCTTTTTATCAGGAACTCCTTACTTGACGAAAAGACAATTTCATCAGCTCCATCCTTTATGATTTCGTTATCTAATAATTCAAGCGATTCATTTACCTCACTTTGTAACCAAACATATAAATCTTTCATTCTGAATTGTATTAAAAAGAAGCGTGGCACTGAAACCACTCGTAACTAAGGTATCGCCAAACACCCAATCGCAAAGCAGCACAGGCCACGCCCGTACTCACTCTCATTGCGATTATAAAATTTGGCGATTTTTAGTTACAAGAGATTAAGTCTTAATATTTTAAGATTATATGTTCGCTTCCTTTTTTGTTTATATCAAATTTTCAGTTTTATATTATTATTTGCTGTAAAAGTAATGAATTGAAAGCCATTTTTTGAAAAACGAGCAATAAAAAGAAACAAACAGGGTATATTTAGCACTTTGTATAAAGCATTTTTAAGGATGAAAACCATTTTGAAAGTAGAATTTGATAATGCCGGATTAAACGGATTTATAATTGAAAATCCGGGACATCTTCCTGTACATGGAGAGATATTTACCTGTAAGTGGGAGGATTTTATAAAAGATAGAGCAATGGTACAACAACTTGATGAAATTGAAGAAGATGAGTGTTTTATGGTTGAAAGAAATTTCAGCAAATACAGCATGGATGAATCAATGTGTTTTATTGTACTTCACCTATCAAAAGATTTTAAAAAGAATTCTTTGCTTCACAAATGACATTAAAAACCCGATACCTAAATGATACCGGGTAATAATTTTTTACTTTTCTGTGACCTATGGTATTTTTATAAAACCGTCCTCATCCCTCACTTTTTAACTATGTCATTTATTATCAATAGAATAAAATGAGGACAATGAGGACAGGTGAGGGACGAGAGCCGTTTTTCCCTCACTCGTCCCTCATTTATCCCTCGTTCATCCCTCACCCGTCCTCACTTATTTTTAGAGTAAGAAAATATATAGTATTAAATATCAATCTATTAATATCTATCCTCATAAAGATTGAGGAAATGAGGACGGTTTTTGCTTTAATACCATTGCTAAAGTAAAACTGCATAGTTTAGTATTTTATAAGGTTATCCTTTCCAATTCTATGCCCTGGTCTTTGAGCATGTCATAATTCAATATGTAGGCACTTGTCCGGCTTTTACCAAACAATACATTTTTCCTGCGGTGTTCGATAAATGAGCGGTGTTTCTTCAGGTACTCACCAACAACCGCCTGGTCAAGCGTGGTTAATCCTTCTTTTCGTGCTTGTTCCCTGTACAGTCCGTGTATCGAGCCAACTCTCAGGTAAAGTTGTTTGCTGTTGTTTTCACCAACGACAATCTTGTAATGTACATCCTCGGTAAGTTTGTACAGGTTAACCAAAGATTGCAGCACATGAAAGTATTGCTCCACTTCATCACTTTGATGCTGTACCGATATGGTAAGTTTTGCAGAGCGGATTAAAGCTTTTTTTGCTGTATGATAATCAAACGGAAATTCTAAATCAGAATGCTCCATTAGAATTTTCATTGGCGTAAGAACCGATGATATATTGAGTACTGTTCTTCGGTCAACATTACCATACTCTTGGGTCAGTTCATCCATGACCTCTGAACTTACTCCTGGTTCCTCTTTTGAGTAATGTTCTTCAACCAAATAACGAAAATCAAAAACGGAGCATGTAATATTGGTAAACTGTAAACTTTCTTCGGCTGCTTTAAATGATTTTAAATCGGAATAGTTCCCTCGGTTGGTATCATCAAATTCGCCCAATAAACTACGGCTGCATAAAGCAGGGTCTTGTGTTGGTAAATCCTGACCGCTAATTATACCAGAACCCCTGGGCTTGGCAATACGTGTTTCATTACCGCCCGATTTTACACCTGTCAATTTTCCGTTACGGTCGGCAATACCTTTTAACGCTTCAATGGTATTCTTGTGAATGCTATTCTTGTACTCATTACCCCAAAACGGATGGTTAGTAGTAGAATCCATACTACGCTGCATACCTGTACTTGTACTCCCTGATGCGAGGTTAATACCGTCCTCCATTGGTGGCTTACCAAACATATACATGATGCTTCGGGCTGCTGTACTCTTACCTGATTGACGTTTCCCGAAAAGGAACAATAAAGGGAAATACCCGAAATTGGCTTTGTAGATAAGGTCACTAAAAACGGTTGAAATGTAATAAGCAATCAATAATTCGGCATTACCGGGATAAACACTACTCATTGATGTTGCCCATTTCCCAAAGTTCCAATCGCTGCCTTTTATCGGCTTCACATACTTTGAGTTTTCTTTGAATGGATTACCACCATCGGAACTGCCAATTTTAAGAGCTTTACCATAGGGAAGATAGAAGAAATGCAACAAATGAACCTGGCCCTGTTTTACATTCTCCTTTAGCTTATCTTTTCCATACTTACCGATAAATTCTGCTGTGGTATTGAGTACATGAAAAGTATCGTTAATTCGTATCTGACTTTCCGGAGGAATGTTTTCAAATTCATCCATGTTGTTTATTTGTGTAGCGTGTGTAGAGATACCGTATTCATCAATTGGATGAAAGTTTTTAGTGTAGTACAAGCCGTTTGCAAATACCCAAAAGCGGTTTTCCTCATTATAACCTACACGCTCCAACTCTTTGGCTTCGGGTATTCCAAGCAGCTTCACATTTTTAATATTGTCGAGCTGACTATCGTTCCCATACCAAAAGAATCCATGTCGCCTGTGTACCTGTTTCTTGAATGATGCAGGGGTACAAAAATCATCGGATGAAATAATAGCCAGGCGTTTTCTTCCGTATTGGCTCATCAGGCGCAAAACATATTTCAGGTCAGTTCTGCCTTGTGGGTCTTTATGGAACACACAGAATAAGGCTTCAAAAGTAAAGTTTGATATTTGCTTCGGGTTCTTTCCTTCAACCGTCCAATAAGCTCCATCTTC
>NZ_JAFMVC010000043.1 GCF_025499605.1 Carboxylicivirga litoralis
ATTGAATGTGTAAATTCAATTTTTGATTCGATAAGAAGAGATGATTATAATATAGTTATTGTTGATAATAACTCCCCTAACAATAGTGGTGAAATTTTACAAGATAAATATAAAGACAATCCTAAAGTTACTGTTTTAGAGCAAAAAAAGAATTTAGGGTTTGCCAATGGTAATAATGTGGGTTGCAAATATGCGTACGAAAATCACGATCCTGATTTTTATATCGTTATAAACAACGACACGATATTAAAAGACCGAATGTTCGTAGATCAAATACAAAAAATCTATAAACAAACTGAATTTGATATACTTGGGCCTTGCATTTGGTCAATAAATGACAAAATTGATCAAAATCCAGTAGCTAACCCTACTGACACAGTAAAAAAAAGCTTTAAAGCGTTTGTGTATAATATAGTATTGTATGTTTTAAATTTTATTAATAAGGATACAAAACTCATTCAATATGTGGATAATAAGCGAATGCTAAGAGGTAAAAAAAGGAATATCAGAATTGAAAAATCCGAACCTAAACAAGCAGTAAAGCTTCATGGAGCCGCTATTATATTTTCAAAAAAGTACTACCATAAGTTTCAAAACGCCTTTGATCCACGAACCTTTATGTATGGTGAAGAAGATATCTTATACTCCAGAGTTAAGAGGGATAAATTAATAGCTATATATAATCCTGGTCTAAAAATTTTACACAAAGAAGATACAGCTTCAAACTCTGTAATAACAAGCAATCAATTAAGAAGACGATTTAAATTTAAACATTCAATCTGGTCCTCTTTTGTACTGTTACGGATATATGTCATGCATCGGTTTAATTAGGCTCACGGAAATATGCGAAGTACTAGTATTTTTTTAAGAATATATGCTTAATAGGTTTTTTTTTCAGGTAATTGAAGCGCTTTTCCGGTAGGTTAATGTCATTGATAAAGCTAAAAATAAATATAGTAGATCTTATATTCTTCGGAATAGTATATTCTTTTGTATTATATGCATTTGAAGCCCCTATAAGATTTTATACAGATAAGATGGGGTTAGGCGTTTTTATATATACGAAAGATCTCGCCTTACTAACAGTCGCCTTGTTATTAATTTTTCGACAAAACAAGATTGTAGTTGTCTATAAGATCATGATTCTGTTTTTTGTATTTTTAGCATTCTATGGAGCAATTGCATTATTAAATGGGGTCGTGATGAGGCAAGTGTTATTTGCGTATAAAATATATATATCTTTATTTATAGGTATTCAAAGCTACCGTTTTTTACCACAGTTAAGTAGTCGTTTAATAAAAGCAGTTAATTGGTTAGCTTTCTTTAGTTTTTTAGGGTTATTGGTGAATGTATTCTATAGTTTTCCATGGGAACGCGCTGGAATGGATATTGGAGGTGTTACAGTTGATTTATCAAGATCTACAGTTGCTGCCGGTGGATTTAAGCGTATAGCTGGGTTTGGAAGAAATTGGTCTAATCCAGCTTATTTTGCTTTAATTGCTACAGTTTTGAACTATAGTTTTTTAGAGAAATGGAAAATAAGACATATTTTGATGACAATACTTTTTTTTATTGGGATGCTAATATCAACTAATAAGGGGGCTATTGGAGCCTTTTTATTAATAACGATGTTTGTTTTGATAAAAATACGAATGCCTAACGTTATCTTGAAGTTAGGTATATTAGCATTGTTATTGTTAGTTGTAATTTTACCAATTTTAAGCTGGAGTAATTTGCTTATAATTGATAATAACATGCCAATAGTGTATAGGATTCTGTTTTCCTCATTTAAAGTTAGAGTTGAAGAGGTATGGCCTCAAGCGTTAGACTTAATTATGAATCACGGCGATTTGCTATTCGGGCGAGGAATTGGTGGAATTGGCGCTTCCCAAATTATTTTTGAACCATTACTTTACCATCCTGGAGACAATTTATTTATTTATCTATATGGACTTGTAGGTGTTTTCTCTTTTGTTATACTCGCCTATTTTGGGGTAAAAATCATTGCTCTTTCGATCAAAGAGAGTAGGGAAGGAACCTTTACCGCATTACTTGCAATTTGTTTTCTGGGAATCGGAATTATAGGAACCCCTCTAGAGAACGGCGTTTTAAATTTCTTTTTTGGATTAATGTTAGCTTCACTTTATCATCAAAAAATAAGAGTACAGAGAACATTTTTGTATGACCACAGCAATAAAATCATATAAATCCTTAAATACCTATAAACAATATTATACGCTTAAATCAACGGATTATGGGCATATTAAATACCCATTAAATTCCGGCACACAGGATTACTATTGGGATATGTCAGAGAAAGCCTTTCAGTTCAATTTGGAACGAGATAGAGACGGGATTATAAAATATATTGGAGAGGATGGAGGCACTTATTATTCTTCTTTTGAGTTAATACAATATGCTATGGCCTCATTTAAACACATATCAAAAATAAAGAACAATGTTAGTTGAACGCATGTTTGTATACAACTATGTATTTTGCACATTATCAAATGATAGGAAGTGTTGTTTTTAAGGATTCGGATGTGTTTTTTTATTAAAATATTATAATTAATGACTTATAAGTTAGATAAAATTAAGAAGGTTGTTATTTGCATTTCTAATTCAAGTTATGATGCTGACATTTGGACGAATAAGCAACATCTTATGAGTCGATTGTCAAAGCTTGATAATTATTATGTAATATATATTGATCAAGGCTTATCAACAAGCTATGTTAAGAAGCTAATTAGACAAAAAAAGATTTTCTCTATCTTTAAAATATTCCAAAAAAGAAATAATAGTTTAGTAACTGTTTCGTTGCCGCTACCACTAATCAAAGGAGGGATTTTAAAAAAAGTGAGTTGGTTTTTAATTGCAAAAGTGTGCAATTATCTATTTCGAAAACGAGAAGTTGTTTACTGGATATACCAACCTCAAGCCTACTATTTCACTAAATACATTAAGCAAGGTAAGAAATTATACGATTGTGTGGATGAGTTTGTTACACAGCCATTTTTTAAGAACCATCCTAAACGAAGGAAGGAATTAGAAATAATAGAACCAAAATTAGTGAAGTTGGTTGATTACGTAATTGGCACATCATATTCGATTTATGAAGACAAAAAAGTTATTAACCCAAATTGTAAATGTATTCATAATGTTGGAGATTTTGAGCATTTTGCAAAACCAAATTCTTCATTAAAAATTGATGAGAATTGGATGAAAGACACAAGGTGCAAGGTGTTATTTACTGGAGTAATTGATAACTACAAAACAGATCTGGAGACAATTTTAAAAGTGGCAGAAGATAAAATCGACAGTCATATTTTTGTATTTGTTGGGCCTAATAGGATTGCTAACAGTAATCTGGAACAACAAATTGGTAATGCTGAGAATATCAAAATGCTAGGTTATCGAGAATATGAAGAAGTACCTGTTTACCTTTCTCATGCTGATATTTTGTGGCTGCCATATCTAAAAAGTTCACATACTGAAAGGGTGTTCCCACTGAAAATTTTTGAATATCTAGCATCTGGTAAACCTGTTATTGCTAGAAACCTATCCAGTATTCAAGAGTATAATGCCTATTTGAACACTTATGAAGATTTTACCGGCTTAAAAGAGTTGCTATCGTCCATATTGTCAAACGATACTCCTGATAAAAAGGAACAAAGGATAAAAATAGCAAGCGAAAATACATGGGAATCACGATTAAATAAAATACTTGACTTTATAGGTGAAAAACGATAGAATATAATTTCAATATGAAAGTACTCTTATTAGCCAAAGACTATCCTCCAACCATCGGAGGTGTAGAAAATTACTCTTATTATATAGCCGAAGGATTAGGAAGTAACCATAAAGTTCAGGTATTGACATTTAAAGGTCGTGATAGGGAAAATACCTGGCCGGATTCAGTTCATGTTAAGAGAATTAATTTAGGAACTAAAGTATCAGAAAAGATAAAAGGATTATTTCTAATTATATATTTGTTTTTTTATGTGTTGATAAAGAAACCAGATTGCGTGTTTGCTACAACATGGAAGGTTGCATACCCGGCAGGGATGCTAAAGAAATTATTTTCATATAAGCTTGTTATAACTTGTCATGGTGCTGAAATAACCAGACATATGGATTCAACGATTACAATGCATAGGATGAAAGAAACTTTGGCAGTAGCTGATCATTTAATAGCCGTAAGCGAGTATACAAAGTCAAAAACCATAGAATATGCTCATGTTCCTGCAGACAAAATAACAGTTGTTCCAAACGGAGTAGATTTATCAAGGATGAACGTTATTCCCAAGGGTGAAGCTCGAAAAAGAATAGGTTTTGAAAATGATTGTTTTTATGCGTTAACGGTTTCAAGGGTAGATAGTCGTAAAGGGCATGAAAAAGTATTAAAGGCCATTCCGTTAATTGTAAAGAAATTTCCTCATTTTAGATATGTAATTGTTGGTAATGGACCAGAGAAGGAAAAGTTGCAGAAGATTTGTGTTGATTTGAACATTAAAAGCTTTGTTAACTTTGCGGGATATGTTGAAACAGAATTATTGGACTATTATTATTCTGCAGCAGATACATTTGTAATGATAAATACGATGACCGATGATAGAGATTTTGAAGGTTTTGGGTTGGTTTTTGCAGAGGCAGGTTTTTATAGATTGCCATTAATTGGCGGTAATAACTCAGGACCTAAAGAAGTTATTATGAATAAAGAAAGTGGTTTCTTGATAAACGGAGATATAGATAGTGTTGTAAATTCAATGGTAAAACTTATTAATGATCATAAATCTCTTATGAACTTCGGAGCTAAAGCTAGGGAGCTTACTTGTGAAAAGTTTAATGTTGATTGCATGGTTGAAAAAACCCACTCATTGATAAGTGAACTTAAGTAGTATCAAAGGGTTGAAATTAATTTGTTTGAAATAAAAGGTCATTTAGATTAGTATAATTCATGAATCCTAACGATTTAAATAAGAAAGAGCCATTACTTGTAAGTATCGTTACTCCGATGTACAATTCGGCAAAGTTTATTGAAACTACTATTACCTCAGTCATTAATCAGACATATAAGAATTGGGAGTTAATAATTGTTGACGATTGTTCCACGGATAAATCATTGTGTATTGTTAAACAGTTTGCTGAAAAGGATGCTCGAATTAGGATGATTGAGCAAGTTAATAATCAGGGAGCTGGAGTGGCAAGAAATGTGGGGATTGAACATACTAAAGGGGAATTAGTAGCATTCTTGGATGCAGATGATTATTGGGATGCCCGAAAATTAGAGATTCAAGTCAATTTAATTTGTGAAAATCATTGGAAGGGTTCTTTTTCTTGGTATAAAAATGTTGACGAGGAGGGTAATGGAAATACAAGCTTTGTAGTACCCAAAAAAATAAATTATAACCGACTAAGGTTCAATAACTATATTTTAACTTCGTCATTAGTGGTAAGGAGAGAGCTGATTAAAGATATTCGTTTTCCCTTAATGAGAAAGAGACAAGACTGGATATTCTTTTTAGAGCTGCTAAAGAAAACAGATTACCTCCATTGTGTTGATAAACAGCTTGTATTTTACAGAAAAAGTTCAAATTCATTAAGCTCAAACAAATTTAAACTTATAAAAGCGAATTTCGATGTTATTTCAGATTACTTTTATGGTGGTAATAAAATAAAAGGACTTGTACATTTTATGGTATTTCTTGTGTACTATTTTCATAACAAGTTGTTTTTGTTACGAAAAGTTATCAATTAATAAGGGCGTTAACACACGTTTTTTAGTATATTCAATATGAAATTTATAATATTTGGCTCAGAAGGATTTATTGGAACTCATTTTAAAAACTATATAGAGGGCAACAACCTTGGAGAAATAGTAAAATATGACATGAAAAGGGATGCGGCTCTAGATGTAAGGGAGAAAATTGAAATAGAAGGAGATTTTACAGAGAATGATATAATAATCAATTTAGCTGCCGTTCATACAACTCCTGGTCACCCCGATTATGAGTACTTTGAGACCAATATACTGGGTGCAGAAAATATTTGTGAATTTGCAGAGCAACACGGTATAAAAACAATCGTATTTACAAGTTCTATTGCGCCCTATGGGGCATCTGAGCAGATAAAAAAGGAAAGTACTTTACCTACGCCAAACACTCCATATGGTATTTCGAAATTGGTTGCTGAAAATATTCACAAGACATGGCAGGCTAGAGAGAGTAATAAACGGAAGTTGCTGATACTTCGACCAGGTGTAGTGTTTGGTAAAGGGGAAAATGGCAACTTTACAAGGCTTTATAAAGCATTAGCTAAGGGAGTGTTTTTCTATCCAGGAAGGACAGACACTATTAAGGGGTGTGTATATGTTAAAGATCTGGTTGATATGACTTATAGAATACTAAATGGATTTTCAGCCGGAGTACAATTGTATAATTTTACATATTATCCTGAATATACTATTAAGGATATTGTACAATGTATTGCTCGAACAACAGACCTGAGTGAAGCCAGAATAAAGTTCAATGGTAAAGTTTTAATGATATTGGCATCAATAATTGGTGCTATTGGAGGGAAACATCTGGGGATACATCCTGACCGCATTAAGAAATTAATGATTTCGACAAATGTAAGTGGGGAAAAGCTATCCAATATAGTTGATGGAAAATATAAATACGGTTTTGAAGGAGGTATCAACGATTGGTTTATAGATTGTAATAATGAAGGACTGTTTTAATAAGAATTTAGGGTGTGAAAAAGGATTGCAGAGCAGAGAGTTAAGATTCGGAATTATATACAATACGGAAGTTAGGGTTGAGTTCTTTGATGTTTGGTTTAAAGGTTAATATTTGAAGTGTTCTTAAATTTTATTTTGGATTGAGTATGATGTTTTCTAAGTTGTTATGATTCTTTGATGCACACTATTAAATCATTAGCAGCAAAAGCGATTACTTTTGGTAAATTGTACTTCGTTGAAAGTATTTTATTGACTTTGTTTATCGTTGATGCATATAGTTTCTACATTGATAGTAGTATTGGATTACATGAGGACAAGAGATTTTCATTTGTTTTTAGAGCAGTTATTGAAATTACATTATTACTTGTAGTATATAAAAAAAAGGAATACAACAAAAAGTATGTTTTTTATGCTTTAATCTTATTAGTATTACCGTTAATATGGTTACTATTGGGATATATATATAATGAAAACCTTACTATAACATTCAATCAAATATTTCAAATTGTTAAAGAAAGTAACAAGTATATTTTTCCTGTAATTGTTTTCTGGGCTTTTAGTTTATCAAGAAGTAAACATGTACTAAAAGTCTTTGAGTTGATATATTTAGTATCAGCAGTTGTAGTAATCAATGCTTTTTTAACTGATAATGGACTGTTTTACACCTATGGACAGATTAGGTTTGGATTTAAACCTATGATCGCAGCACATAATGAAGCAACATTGTTTTGGATAATTGGCATTGTATATCAGGTTGATAAACTAAAAAAAGAAAAGAAGTTTCAAAATTTTATTCCATTTATAACTATTGTAATTGCTAGTGTTCTTTTAGGAACTAAGGCAATTGTTTTATTCTATTTAATGATAAGTGCATGGGGATTAATAAAAGTATCCAGCATTTCAAATTTATATAAGTGGATAGGGGTAGCTTTTATTTTTACCTCATTATCATTTTTTGTTTATTACAGTGGAATCTACCATTTCTTTGAAGAAAGATTTCATACGCAAGGAATATTGTATTCGCTCACTTCGATGCGAAATGAAATTATAGTAAGTAGAGTAATTCCAACTTTAAATAATTGGAATTGGTATAATTATTTCATTGGAGGATACTTTCAGAAACTACCTATTGCCGAGATGGATTTGGTAGACTTATTTGTTTTCTATGGAGGTTTAGGAGCATTGATTTATTTCACTTTAATATTCAAAACCTTATTTGCCTTTTCCCGTGATAATTTGTTAGGATTGTTTTTTGTTTCTCAATATATTTTAATAGGAGCATTAGCGGGACATTTTTTTACATCAGGAACAAATGCTGTGTACATAGTAATTCTATGCATATATCTACAAGGGAAATTTGATTCAAGTCAAAAGAAAAATAACATAACATCATGAAAGGTATCGTATTAGCCGGAGGTTCCGGCACTCGTTTACATCCTATCACATTAGCCACATCGAAACAACTATTACCTGTCTTTGATAAGCCAATGATTTATTATCCTTTGTCAGTATTGATGCTGGCAGGAATTAAAGAAATATTAATCATTACTACTCCTGAAGATCAATATGGCTTTAAGCGTTTATTAGGAGATGGAAGTCAATGGGGGATTGAGCTAGATTATGTTGTACAACCATCACCTGATGGTTTAGCACAAGCTTTTATCTTAGGGGAAGGGTTTATTGGAGATGATGACGTTTGTTTAGTTCTTGGTGACAATATATTCTATGGACATGGCTTTGTTGAGTTATTAGCCAATGCAGTAAAAACGGTCTCAAATAAAGATAAAGCGGCTGTATTTGGATACTATGTCAATGATCCGGAACGATATGGCGTTTGTACTTTTGATGAGCAAGGAAATGTAATGACCATTGAGGAAAAACCGGAGCAACCCAAATCAAATTATGCGGTGGTCGGGTTATACTTTTATCCCAATGATGTCATTAAAGTTGCCAAAACAATAAAACCAAGTGACCGGGGAGAGTTAGAGATTACCACCGTTAATCAGGAATACCTGGATGAAGCACGTTTAAAGGTTGAACTAATGGGGCGGGGATTTGCATGGTTAGATACCGGAACTCATGAATCTTTATTGGAAGCAAGTCACTTTGTAGAGACCTTGGAGAAGCGTATTGGATTGAAGGTTGCTTGTCCCGAGGAGATTGCTTATCATCAGAATTGGATTACCAAAGAACAATTGATAGAGCAAGGAGAGAAGTTAGCTAAAAATCAATATGGTCAATACTTATTATCAATCGCTAATCGCTAACGAATGCAATTTATAAAGACAAAATTAGAAGGTTGTGTCATTATTGAACCAAAGGTTTTCGGTGATCATCGTGGGTATTTCTTCGAATCCTTTAATCAAAAACAATTTGAAGAGAATGTTGGGAAGGTCAATTTTGTGCAAGATAATGAATCACGCTCCAGTTATGGAGTGTTAAGAGGTTTACACTTCCAGTTGCCGCCATACAACCAAGCCAAGCTGGTGCGCTGTATTGAAGGAGAGGTTTGGGATGTGGCTGTTGATTTGCGGAAAGAATCACCCACTTTCGGTAAGCATGTATCAGTAAAGCTTTCTGATGAAAACAAGCGGCAGTTGTTTGTGCCCAGAGGGTTTGCTCATGGCTTTGTAGTACTCAGTAAATCGGCTATCTTCTCTTATAAAGTTGATAATTGGTATGCGCCAGATCATGATTCAGGTATTGCCTGGAATGATCCGGAACTGAGTGTTGATTGGCAAATTGATTTATCTGCAATTCTATTATCTGAGAAAGATAAAGTTTTAAAAAACTTAGCAGAAACAGAGATTCCTTTTTAGAAATCATACTATAACTTTTTCAAGACATAAGACTGTTTTTTTCGTCTTAATCTTGATACTTTTATCTTATGTCTAGTAACATGAAATCAATATTAGTAACCGGAGGAGCCGGTTTTATAGGTGCTAATTTTGTACCTTATTTCGCACAAAAATATCCGGAATATAAAGTAATTAATTTGGATAAATTAACCTATGCGGGTGATCTGAATAACTTAAAGGAGCTTATAGATGCTGAAAACTATGAGTTTGTTCATGGAGATATCTGTAACCGTGAGTTGGTGGAGTATTTGTTTACAACCTATGATATTCGTGGTGTGATTCATTTTGCCGCCGAAAGTCATGTGGATAATTCGATATCAGGGCCAGAGGTTTTTATTAAAACCAATGTCAATGGAACCTTCACTTTGCTGGATGTGGCTAAGAAATATTGGATGGAAGCACCATTTCAATATAAAGAAGGCTATGAAGCTTGTCGATTTCATCATATTTCCACAGATGAAGTCTATGGAACTTTGGGAGAAACAGGTCTTTTCCGAGAGGATACACCTTATGCACCCAATAGTCCATACTCCTCATCCAAAGCAAGTTCAGATTTATTGGTGAGAGCCTATTTTCATACCTACGGGATGGATGTGACGACCAGCAACTGCAGTAATAATTATGGTCCGAAACAGCACAATGAAAAGTTGATTCCAACCATTATACGCAAAGCATTGGCAGGTGAGGATATACCCATTTATGGCGATGGTAAAAATGTGCGCGATTGGTTGTATGTATTGGATCACTGTACTGGTATTGATTTGGTATATCACAAAGGTAGAGCTGGCGAAACCTATAATATTGGTGGTCGCAATGAACGAGACAACCTGTTTATTGTTAAGCATATTTGTGAGATTTTAGATGTAAAGAAGCCACGCAATGATGGTAGCTCCTACAAAGAGTTAATCACCTTTGTTAAGGACCGCGCCGGTCATGATAGACGCTACGCCATTGATGCCACCAAAATAGAAACCGAATTAGGCTGGAAGGCCGATGAAAACTTAGAAACCGGTATTGTTAAAACTATCGATTGGTATCTATACAAGTAGTTTATAAAATATTTTGTAATTATTTCCAACCCACTTCTTTGCGAGGTGGTTTTTTTCGTGCCTACTCAATTTATTAGAATATACATTAATGCACTGTAGGATTCCCTCAAGATTGAAATAGTGTAGCCTTACCTGTGTAGCCTTTCATGATAACTGAAGTTTTCTAATGACCATGGTCGTACCTGCAGCACACCAACACAGAATTAAACTCAAGTCATATTAAACTCAAACCAAACTCATATTAAATTCGATTATAGCTGAATTTAATTTGAGTTAAATATGTATTTGTTATAACTTAAATCTGACTTAATGGCATAGTAGATAGGGTGTTGGTATTTTCTAGTTTCGATAAGAACGCAGTTATCCCAATTAGCTTCATTGAGGTTTTTACTTTGTGCGTTACGAAAATAGTCAAACATCTATTGTCTAATCATCTAACAGTTTAGTTATGGCACGATACAATAACATTAGCGAGGGTTCATCCGGCAGAGTAGGGAATGTGGTGACATATCAAATGTATGGAAAAAGTTATATGCGCTCATTGCCGGGACAGTATAAGGATAGGAAGTCGGAGCGGCAACTGGCACAACGGCAAAAGATGCAATTGGTCAATGGATTTTTAGGGCCGTATAAAGATGTGTTACGAATCACTTTTCAAAAGGACGATCTTGGACGTTCGGCCTACATGACCGCCAAGTCATACAATATGCTACAGGCGATTGGAGGTGACTATCCGGAACAATACATTGATTACTCAAAAGCCTTGGTGAGTATTGGTTCTGTGCCATTGCCGCCAGAGGCAAATGTTGAACGAACAGAAGAAGGCTTGCAATTTCGTTGGTCGTATGATGACATTGGTTCTGGTTCTGATAGTTTGATGGTCATCGCTAATAGGCGTGGGCAGTATACTACGTCTTATAAACAAACAGGGCCAGTACGGCGCGAAGAGTCCTATCACTGGATCTGGCGAATGAGTCCAAAAGACAAGTATGATATCTGGCTGGTCTTTCGCGATTATAAAGAGCGGGACTTTAGTAATAGTTTGTGGCTGGGGTTGGTTTAAGAGGTGAGTAGTGATAGTAGAGTGTTTCACGCAAAGCACGCTAAGGAAAAGATGCGCTGAGGTCACCAAGAAAAGAAGTCTAAGAATAAAAAAAGATTAGTGCGGCTGGAACAAACAACCGGTTGTTTTTCTTCTAATAATCTGCGTTTATCTGTGATAATCTGTGGACAAGAAAAAGATGCGCGGAGGTCGCAAAGAATTATGAGTTAGGTGTTCTTAGCGTATTCTTGGCGTGCTTGGCGAGAAATATTTGGTGCTTGTTCTTCTGTGTTTAGTTGAAAGCGTGACGTCGTTTACAAGAAAAATATTGCTTTTGGTTTTTACTAAAGATAAGGTGATATTTGTATTATTATGGAATAAATAATAAAAAGTGCAGAACAGATTCATTCATAAATCATCGAGTATTGAAAAATTGGCAAGGTAGTGCTTGAGTTATTCTAATTTGCATATTCTCATCTCTCACTGCTCATTTCTCACCTCTCAAAAAATGCTTCTGACTCAAAAACGAATAAGATTAAAATTATGCCAAAAATAGCACTCATCACCGGAATCACCGGCCAGGACGGCGCTTACCTTGCCGAATTTTTATTGAAAAAAGGATACATCGTACATGGTATCAAACGTCGTTCATCTCTGTTTAATACGGATCGCATTGATCATTTGTACCAGGATCCCCATGTGGAGAACCGTAACCTGATATTACATTACGGAGACTTAACCGACTCAATGAACCTGACGCGCATCATTCAGGAGGTGCAGCCGGATGAGATTTATAACCTGGCAGCCATGAGTCACGTAAAGGTGAGTTTCGATACTCCTGAATATACGGCCAATGCCGATGGTTTGGGTACTTTACGTATTTTGGAGGCCATTCGTTTATTAGGATTGACTGAGAAAACAAGAGTGTACCAGGCATCTACCTCCGAGCTCTATGGCTTGGTGCAGGAAGTGCCTCAGAAAGAAACAACCCCTTTCTATCCTCGCTCCCCTTATGCAGTGGCTAAAATGTATGCTTACTGGATTACCGTTAATTATCGTGAGGCCTACAATATGTTTGCCTGTAATGGCATTTTGTTTAACCACGAGAGTCCTTTGCGAGGTGAGACCTTTGTAACCCGTAAGATTACCCGTGCTGTATCAAAGATTGCCTTGGGTATGCAGGACTGCCTTTACCTGGGTAATATGGATGCCAAGCGTGACTGGGGCCATGCCAAAGATTACATCAAAGCTATGTGGTTGATTCTTCAGCAGGAACAGCCTGAAGATTATGTGATAGCAACAGGAGTAACGACTACCGTGCGCGATTTTGTAAAGATGGCCTTTGCAGAAGTGGGCATTGAGCTCGAGTTTAAAGGGGAGAAAGAAGAAGAAGTGGCGGTTGTCAAAGCCTGCACGAATTCGGAATTTCAGGTGGCTATTGGTACTGAGGTAGTACGTGTTGACCCGGCTTATTACCGTCCTACCGAGGTTGAGTTATTGATTGGTGACCCAACAAAATCAAAAGAGAAGCTGGGCTGGGAACCTGAATATGATTTGCCGGCTTTAGTGAAAGATATGATGGAGTCGGATGTGAAGTTGATGAAGAAAGACCGTTATTTGAAAGAAGGAGGGTATGAAGTGTTGAATTATTTCGAGTAAAAATAGAGGGGAGAAGAGAGCGGTGAGATAAGAGAAGATTAGTAGGCAAGGGTAAAGTGAAAGAATATGACTAAGATTTCAAGTTTTAGAGATTTAATTGTTTATCAGAAAGCCTATACAATATCAATGGAGATTTTTCTTTTAACAAAAGCGTTTCCAAAAGAAGAAAGATATTCATTAGTCGATCAGATTCGCCGTTCATCTCGTTCTATATGTGCAAATCTGTCCGAAGCTTGGGCAAAAAGAAGATATGAGAAAGTCTTCATTAATAAGTTAACTGATTGTTTAGGTGAAGAATTTGAGACCGAGACTTGGTTGAGATATTCTGTTGATTGTGAATACACAACGGAAAACGATTATTCAAGGTTAATGAATCAATATGAGGAAGTAAGAAAAATGCTTATCTCAATGATCAATAGCCCTGAAAAGTTTTGCAAGTAATGACTCACCTCTCAACACTCTCTTCTCACCTCTTAAAATTTAAATATGGACATTAATTCTAAGATATACATAGCCGGCCACAAAGGCCTTGTCGGCTCTGCTTTATGGAAAACACTACGAAATAAAGGCTACACCAATCTGGTTGGTCGTTCTATCAATGAACTTAACCTGATGGATGCTGTAGCTGTAGATAAATTCTTTTCTGAAGAAAAGCCTGAGTATGTCATACTCGCAGCTGCAAAAGTCGGTGGTATCGTTGCCAACAACACCTATCGCGGGCAGTTTATCTATGAGAATCTGATGATTCAGAACAATGTGATTCATTCGGCCTATGTGCATGGCGTGAAGAAGTTGTTATTCTTAGGTTCGACATGTATTTACCCCAAACAGGCGCCTCAACCAATGCCCGAGGACTGTTTATTGACCTCTCCTTTGGAGTATACCAATGAACCGTATGCCATTGCTAAGATAGCCGGTATCAAGATGTGTGAGTCTTACAACCTGCAGTATGGTACCAACTTTATTTCGGTGATGCCAACCAACCTGTATGGGCCTAATGATAACTTCGATTTGGAGAAATCACATGTATTGCCAGCCTTAGTACGTAAAAATCATTTAGGTAAATGTCTGCAGAACAATGATTGGACAGCCCTCCGTGCTGATTTGGATAAAAACCCCATTGAAGGTATTAATGGTAGTCACTCAGAAGAAGAAATCTTGTCAAAGCTTGATAAATACGGCATTCGCTTAATGAGTGATAATTCGTCCAATTCGCGTGTATCAATAGAGATTTGGGGAACCGGTAAGCCGATGCGTGAATTCCTGTGGTCGGAAGAGATGGCAGCGGCCTGTGTGTATGTAATGGAGAATGTAGATTTTAAAGACACGTATGGAGCGGATTCATCTCGACTCCGCTCGATGAGCGATTCTGCAACTGTTAATGAAGTGCGTAACACCCACGTCAATATCGGTACCGGCAAAGAAATATCCATCAGGCACCTGGCGGAAACCATTAAAGCAAAAGTGGGATTTGAAGGTGAACTGGTTTTCAACGCTGATAAACCGGATGGAACCATGCGCAAGTTAACCGACCCGTCGAAGATACACGAGTTGGGATGGCACCATCAGATTGATATCGAAGAGGGGATAGAGAAGATGTATCAGTGGTATACTAAATAGATATGAGAGGAGAGAAGTGAGTAGAGAGGAACACTCATTGCTCATCTCTCTCTTCTCACCTCTTAAAATAAAACTATGCAAAACAACTATCTAATAATCATGGCCGGAGGTATTGGTTCGCGCTTTTGGCCCATGAGCACGCCCGAAACACCCAAGCAATTCCTGGATATTTTGGGAACCGGGCAAACCATGATTCAGCAGACCATCAATCGACTGGATGGTATTGTGCCTGTTGAAAATGTATACATTGTTACCGGTAAACGTTATAAAGCTTTAATCAACGAGCAGTTACCCGAAGTGAAAGATGAGCAAATACTGATGGAGCCTTGTATGCGTAATACAGCCCCGTGCATTGCTTATGCAGCGTATAAAATCAATAAAAAGAATCCGGAAGCTAATATTGTGGTGGCACCATCCGACCATTTAATCACCAATGAAGCGGAGTTTAGAAGAGTCATCTCAAAGGGGCTTGATTTTGTGGCGGCAGATAATGTATTACTGACCTTGGGTATTCATCCACATCGTCCGGAAACGGGTTATGGTTATATTCAAGCTGGTACGACAATTAACGATTCAACCAACACGGTATTGGCCTTTAAAGAGAAACCAGATTTGGAGACGGCTGAAAAGTACCTTTCAGAAGGTAACTACTTTTGGAATGCCGGTATTTTCTTGTGGTCAGCCAAAAGCATAATAAGTGCCTTTGAAAGTTACCTGCCTAAGGTGTTCGAAATATTTAAGGCAGGGGAAAGTGTTTATTACACAAATAAAGAACAAGACTTTGTTGATGAGCAATTTCCTCTATGTGAAAACATTTCCATCGATTATGGCATTATGGAACATGCCGATAATATTTATGTAATGCCGGCTGACTTCGGGTGGTCCGATTTAGGCACCTGGGGAAGCTTATGGGAAAAGCGAGATCGCGATGAGCAAGGTAACTCGGTGGTTGGTGATGCGGTGAAGACTTACGATTGTGAAAACAACATTATTACCATTCCGGATGGACGCAAAGTCGTGCTGCAGGGCTTAAAAGACTGCATCGTTACTGAAGCCAATGGTGTGTTTATGATCTGCCAGAAAAGCGAAGAGCAGCGCATTAAAGAGTTTCAGAAGGAGAGTTAAATATCCCTTGTATTAATCTTCCCCTTGGGGAAGTGCCTGTAAGGCGATGGGGGAATTTCATTAATAAAAATAATAGTATGAAGGCTTGCCAATAGGTGAGGCTTTTTAATAGTCGAAAAAGGGTTCTCGCCAAGTGTGATAGCTATCGCAACACTTAAGCTTTGCATTGTTTTCGTTTTTAAGCTTTGCGCACTTTGCGAGAAATATTTACACTTTTAACAAACTCTTAAATTGAGGATGTTTACTGTTCACTGAGCGGAGCCGAAGTAATTATTTGTTGAACGTCAGTTTTATTGAAATCTCATCTCGACTTCTGATGAATGAACGTTGTTTTTACAAACGCGTCTATTTAAATATGGGCTTCAGCCAAGGTGTAAAAAGCTTTACGTCGAACTCACTGTACTTAGAGCTTCAGGTTCACTTGGCGGATTTCCATTTTTTTACTTTGCGCTCTTTGCGAGAAAACTTGATGTCTATTATCGAATCACCAGTTTTCGGGTTGAAACAGTCTTATCTGTAAATTCCACTTTTACAACATAAATGCCCCTGGCCAAGTCTGCTACAGAAATAGCCCCGTTATTAGTTACTGTGTTAAACTGTTTAACCTTTGCTCCTGTGGTATTGTATATTTCAAGCTTATCTATTTTTACAATACTGGAAACACTTATATAGCTATCAGCAGGGTTGGGATTTATGCGGAAAAGTGAAGATAATTGCTCAGGAGAATGTGTGGCTGTTCCGTTTAGACGAATACCAATGTTATCGATTGCTATTTCGTCTCGCGAGCCACTACCTCCATTATCATCAATAGTGAATTTTAGATAATACTCCGAGTTAATTTGTAGGTCTGTTACCCAATTAATGGATTGATTCTGAACAATCCATTGGGGGCTTGGGTTTTCAGCTTCCACAGTGGTATAATCAAGGGATAAATGATGAATATAAGTGGTATTATCAACCGACGTTGACACTATTACAGAACAAGAGCGGTTCTCATTATTCAATTCATAAATATCATACGATATGTCAATGGATTTGGCATTAAAACCTGTATTGTTAATGATTTTGATAATGATGTCGCCAGGTGTCATATCGCTTCCTGCAGGCTGTACGCCCAGGGCTACATTGTTATCGGATATTTCAAATGCGTAGATGCCTCCCGATGTTTTATTTCCATTGGATCGGCCTCTTGCAAAATCACCTTCTGAATTGGTGTCACCAAAGTTAAGGTCTCCATCGGAGCACCCGGTAACAATAATACCATTTGAGTTGAGTTGACCATCTGTTGGGGATGGCGTAAAGCCGGAGCCATTGAATGAACCGTTGTTGATTCCGTCAGTAGTTTGATTAAAGGTAATAGTTGTTGTTTGATTGAGTTGTTGAACAGAGAGTTGAGCACTGGTGCAGGTACAGATTAGTATAACTGCCCAAAGGGTGATAAACTTAGTCATAATGAATAGTTTGAGTTAGCTTTGTTATGACTAATTTACAGAATCATTATTACGAAGTCCAGAAGAGGTTGTATTTATTATTCATGCCAATCAATAGTTGAAATGCGATTAATATCAGTCTTACCTTCTTGTTTCATTCCGGACCTCGTCTGGTGAGCATAAAAACAAGTTTCGTTTGACGTAAAATCGCGGTTGTTTGAGGTGGCGACGTAAGGAGTAGCCGAGTTTTAGCGATTTAGTCAAAAGAAAAGTAGTTTTATAGCGAAGCAGGCGCAGTCTTGATTTTCTTTGCTTCCTTTCTTTTATCAAGAAAAGAAAAGGAAGTCAGGGTTTTAGGGATGAAATCCCT
>NZ_JAFMVC010000044.1 GCF_025499605.1 Carboxylicivirga litoralis
TCAAAATAGCCCGCTATTCTTTCATAATTTTCGATTGAAACTCACTATTTATAAGCGATCTGAATCAGAAATTTTACGTCGAACTCAGGTTATTACAGTCTAGGTAATTGCAGTTATTATAGCTAATCCCTGTCATTTGTCTGTTTTATACCAATCATTTTTAATTATCTTTAATCCCTGTGCAGCTGAATCGTCAGCTATTCAGTGAGAAGTAAAGCTTTTTAATGAAGCTAAGAGAGATTAACGCTAACCGACAATAACTATATGCCCATAATTAGTTCGATAATTTCGCTGGTCAATACCCGACGCCTTTCGCAGATTGAGCATTTTAAACAAAATCCAGAAGATGTGCAGAAGGAAGAGCTTCAAAAGTTAATTGATACGGCAAAGCATACAACTTTTGGTGAGGAGTTTGATTTTAAGAGCATTCACAATTATCAGACTTTTGCTGAACGTGTGCCGGTGCGCGATTATGAAGGAGTTAGGCCTTATGTCGAACGGTTGCGAAAGGGCGAAAGTAATCTGCTTTGGCCCGGCGATATCAAATGGTTTGCCAAGAGTTCGGGTACCACATCCACCAAGAGCAAATTTATTCCAGTAACAAAGGAGACATTAGAAGATTGTCATTTCAGAGGCGGTAAAGATGTTCTGGCTTTGTACTTGCAAAACAACCCGGAATCGGACATGTTTAGTGGCAAATGCCTGACGCTAGGAGGGAGTCATCAAATTAATAATTTTAGCAACGATAGTTATTACGGTGACTTATCGGCCATTTTAATTGAAAACTTGCCATTCTGGACGCATTTTGCCCGCACGCCTGAGCAATCTATTGCCTTAATGGATGAGTGGGAAGCTAAACTGGAGAAAATAACAGAAACAACCATTAAAGATAACGTCACATCGCTGGCTGGTGTGCCGAGCTGGTTTCTTGTGCTGATTAAGCATATTTTAAATCAGACCGGGAAATCAAACCTCCTGGAAATATGGCCTAACCTGGAGTTGTTTATGCATGGGGGTATTAATTTCACACCTTATCGAAAACAGTATAAGGAGTTAATACCGACCGATAAAATGAACTACCAGGAGACTTATAATGCCTCCGAAGGTTTTTTTGGTATCCAGGATGATTTAAATGACCCTGGTATGCTGTTGATGTTGGACTACGGTATTTTCTATGAGTTTATCCCACTGAATGAAATCACGCATCCGCACCCTAATGCTAAAACCATCGAAAATGTCGAGCTGGGTGTGGATTACGCCATGGTCATATCGACTAATAGTGGTTTGTGGCGCTATATGATTGGCGATACAGTACGCTTTACCTCTTTGCGCCCTCATAAAATAATTATTACCGGACGAACCAAGCATTACATCAATGCCTTTGGTGAAGAGGTGATGATTGAAAATGCGGAACGTGCTTTGGAAAAAGCCTGTTCTGAAACACATGCTGTGATTAAGGAATATACGGCTGCTCCTATTTTTATGGATGAAGAAACAAAAGGAGCGCATCAGTGGCTGATTGAGTTTGATGAGATGCCCGATTCCATGGAAAACTTTACCGAGTTACTGGATAAGACATTGCAGGAAGTCAACAGTGATTATGAGGCAAAGCGCTACAAAAACATCACTTTGGATGGGCCCGATGTAGTCGTGGCACGTCATCATTTGTTTATGGACTGGTTGAAGAGTAAAAACAAGCTGGGCGGTCAGAATAAGATACCCCGACTCGCCAACAACCGCGAATATATTGATGAATTATTGAAGTTGAATCACTAGAAATGAAATAATATGCATATCGCCGTAGCAGGAAATATTGGTTCTGGAAAAACATCGCTAACCGAATTATTGGCGCACCATTTTGGCTGGGAAGCGCATTTTGAAGACGTAGAAGATAATCCGTATCTGGCCGATTTTTACGAAGATATGCCACGCTGGTCATTTAATCTGCAGATATACTTTCTGAAAAGTCGCTTTTCATCGGTTCAGGAAATTCGAAAATCAGGCAATACTGTTATTCAGGATCGAACCATTTATGAAGATGCTTATATTTTTGCGCCTAACCTGTTCGACATGGGGCTGATGAGCCGCCGCGATTATGAAAATTACGAATCTTTATTTGAAGTGATGAGCAACATGGTGCAACCTCCTGATTTGTTGATTTACCTGCGCGCTTCAATACCTACTTTGGTGGAGCAAATACAAACGCGTGGCCGCGACTACGAAAACAATATTCGTCTGGATTATCTGAAGCGCCTCAACGAACGCTACGAAGCCTGGATTGATAAATACACCAAAGGCAAACTGCTGATTATTGATGCCAACGAAATTGATTTTATCAAAAATAAGTCCGATTTAAGCATGATTATCGATAAGGTGAATGCCGAATTACATGGATTGTTTTAGTCATTTAGACTGAAGACTGAAGATCGAAGATGATTTGCATGATGTGAGTATTTCCAAATCTTCCCCTTGGGGAAGTGCCGATAGGCGATGGGGGCATGCAAGATAGCTCAACGTTTGCTTAAAGTCCAAACAACAAGCCAATATTCAAACTAATCTGGTTCTGTTTCTCATGAGGATTTTCGGTGTAATCCGGCTCTGCATCCGGATGGTAAATGGCTTCCATGTTGGCGATAATATCCATTTGCACATTAATATCCAGCATAGTCTTTTTCGATAATTCAAATAACAGGCCGATTTGTGGAGCTACACCGGGTTTCCAGACTTTTGCGGTGTATTTTACCGATTGGTTGGTAAGGCCGCTTGAAGCAAAATCTATGGAATTAATCAGGTAGTAGGCACCGAACGATAAACCAATATAAGGTCTAATTTCGTTGTGGCTAAAGTAATAGGCACCATTAGCCAGCAAACGAATGGTTTGATACGAGGCGCTCACATCGCCATATTGTTCCACATTCCAAAAGTCGCTGCCATCCTGAAACTGATAACCCACATCGCAACCTAATGTCAGGCGTTTGTTATAAAACCATTTTCCTAGAAAAGCAGCTTGCCATCCGTTTTCAGCCACATCTTTAAAGCCAAGCTCATCAGAAGAACGTCCAATATTTGTTGGGAATGAATAGCCGAGTTTTCCGCCAATAAAGTAATCCTGGGCATTTAAAACACTCGATAAAGCCACCAGGAGTAGTAAAAAAGAAGCAGTTCTCATCATTTGGTTTTTGTTGTTAAGTGTGAAAATAGAAAATGTTTATTAGTTTTGGTAGGTCTCATTTGAGTTTATAACCATAACCTCAGGTTTCCAGCTATGGATTCCGGTTAAAAATCTATATTTTATGTCATTTCTAGGAAACATTATCTGGCTACTCTTAGGAGGCCTTGTCACTGCTATTGAATATTTTATTGCCAGTTTGTTATTGATGATTACTATTGTTGGAATTCCCTTTGGCTTGCAAACTATGAAGCTGGGGGTTTTGGCCCTTTGGCCTTTTGGTTCACAAGTGGTAGATAAACAACAAGCCAGTGGTTGCCTCAATACCCTGATGAATGTGATTTGGATATTTATTGGCGGTATCTGGATTTCTATCTCGCACCTTGTTTTTGGAATCTTATTGGCGATTACTATCATCGGTATTCCTTTTGCCCGCCAGCATTTTAAGCTCGCACATATTGCGTTGGTGCCGTTTGGCAAAGAGGTAAGGTAAATAGTTTTATAATTGGATTAGATTTTTTTAGCATACAATAAGTATTGTGTGTAGGATTTATGTGCTTTAATGCTTGGTGCAATTGATGAATATGAAAGATTTTAAAAAGAAAACTCTTTTAGTGGGCTGTTTGGTTTTGAGCTTGTTTGCCTGTAAGGTTATTAAAATGGAACAGGCACCTGAACGTCTTGCTTATGTATATCAGAATGGGCAGAAACAACTATTGTATGCAAGTCAGTCGGTGGTTGATGTGGAGCGCGAAGCTTTTTCTTTACGCTTTTTAAACAGAAAGTATGTTGGTGATCGGCAACAGTTTTATAGTATGCGCATAGCGGCTTTTCTAAGCGAAAGTCAAATACCTGATATTTATTCGGGCATACCCGAAGATTCGCTGTCCTGTTTTGGTCCAGGTACAGGAATGGCCTCGGCACAAACAGGAGAGTATGAAGTGCTCAACTTTAATTCCAATGCGCATCATTATCTTTTTTATCTGGATGAACGTAGTAAAAGGCTTAAACTGCTTTCGGAAAAGGGCGAGCTGCTAAATCTCGAATTTGAGATGGATTCATTAGGTTTTTGGGGTCATACAGAGGCCATGTCGCAAGTACGTTTGAGTGAGTTTTATTTATTGCTGTATAAGGATGTGAATCTAAATAAACGAGTTGATCAAGGAGAGTGGAGTAAAGTAACTGTACGCATAAAGGGAAACAATCGAGGTTGGAGTGAGTTGTTTTGGAATCAACAGGATAGCTTGGGGCAAACGCCATTGCATCGATTGTTTTTAATGAAGCAATGGGCCGATTGTACAGATAAACAGAAACTCAAAATCGTGGAACGAGCCTGTACGTTGCCTGAAATTAATCTGAACCTTCAGGATGTATATGGCAATACGGCCTTGCACTATGCGGTTGGCACATACAATAGGTACGATAGGGAAACAGGGAAACGCCATCGTACTGGGCATGATTTAGTACTTATTCAAGCACTGCTTAATCAGGAAAGATGCGATGTAAACAGTACCAATTATTACTATTGTAACAATCCTCTGCAAGCGTATCTGATGACTTATGAAACTGGTGTGAACCGCATCAGCCCTAGAGGTATTGAGCTGATTAAGCAATTTCTGCAACGAGAAGATTTGAAACTCAATCATCAAAACAACGTGCATTATACAGCATATGACTATGCAGATCGTAAGAATTGGCTGGATGATGTCAATGATGAGCTCATTGAGCAGCTTAAAAGTGAAAAGGCGTACCATAACGGTGCCACGTCAGAATTATGGAAGGTGCTTAAGCAGGTTGATTTTAATGTCACAGAATTAGATAGTGCTTTTTTTACTCAAAATATCCAGCTTTGTCTGGACTATAATGCCAATCCTAATGGACGACACTATGAATCAACTCCAGTAACAGCTCTTTGCGATACACGTCACCGACCCTATGGTTATGATGAAAATGAAATTGCTGCAAATTTAAACTTGCGAACTATATTAATTAAGCAGTTGATGAATGCAGAAGGGTGTGACATTAATGCACCTGATGGAACAGGATTAACGGCTTTGCATCATGCTGTTAGAAATGATAATGCTGTATTGGTAAAAGCGCTCGTTGAGTGTAGTGAAACAGCTCTGAATACGCCAAATAGTGAGGGTAATACACCTTTGATGGAAGCTTTGCAGGACTTGCGCTATCGATTAAGAGATGCAGACCAAACGATGGCTTGTTTAAAGTATCTGACCGATGATTTGGGGCGAACTAACCTGCATTTGATCAACTATGAAGGTCAAACTTTATGTGATTTGCTGCATCTTCAGTTAGGTGATGATGGCAAAATTAATCCTTCGGTATATCCTGAATTGCATCAGTTTTTAGTCGATTTAAATAAGAAAGTTAAACAATTATTATTTTAAGTAAAAAAGGGTACTCATCGAGTACCCTTTCTAATGTTGTATATCTGAAACAGAGATTATTCTATCACCTTCAGTTCTTTACCAATCTTGATAAATGCTGCAATCGCTTTATCTAAGTGGTGTTGCTCGTGAGCAGCTGATAATTGAATGCGGATACGTGCTTGTCCTTTTGGCACTACAGGATAGTAGAAGCCAATCACATAAATGCCTTCTTCCAATAAGCGTGCTGCAAACTCTTGCGACAATTTTGCATCGTACAACATTAACGCAACGATAGCCGATTCGGTTGGTTTGATATCAAAGCCAGCCTCAACAATCTTTGTTTTGAAGTACTCAGCGTTTGAAATCACTTTGTCACGTAACTCAGTCGACTCAGTTAACATATCAAAAATTTCCAATGCCGCACCAATGATTGAAGGAGCCAGTGAGTTAGAGAATAAATACGGACGTGAGCGCTGACGCAACATGTCGATAATCTCTTTTTTACCGGTTGTGTAACCACCTAACGCGCCACCAAGAGCTTTACCTAATGTACCGGTAATGATATCCACACGGTCCATGCAGTTGTGGTATTCGTGTGTGCCACGACCGGTTTTGCCAATAAAACCAGACGAGTGGCTGTCGTCTACCATTACTAATGCATCGTATTTATCGGCTAAGTCACAAATTTCATTCAATTTAGCGATATCACCGTCCATTGAGAATACACCATCCGTCACAATAATACGGAAACGCTGCTTCTGAGCTGCTTTCAACTGCTCTTCTAAATCAGCCATGTTGGCATGCTTATAGCGGTAACGAGCGGCTTTACACAAGCGCACACCGTCAATAATAGAGGCGTGGTTTAACTCATCCGAAATAATCGCATCTTCAGCTGTGAATAATGGTTCAAAAACACCACCATTAGCATCAAAACAAGCGGCATACAAAATGGTATCTTCCATGCCGAAGAAAGAAGCAATCTTTTCTTCAAGTTGCTTGTGGATGTCTTGTGTTCCGCAAATAAAGCGAACTGAAGACATACCATAACCGTGTGTATCCAAAGCTTTTTGTGCTGCTTTTACCACACGTGGGTGCGATGATAGCCCAAGGTAGTTGTTAGCACAAAAGTTTAAAACAGGCTCTCCGCCCTGAACATTGATTTCAGCACCCTGAGGTGTAGTAATAATGCGCTCTTTCTTATAAAGACCAGATTCTTTAATAGTCTCAATTTCCTGAGCTAGAAAATCCTGAAATTTACCGTACATGACTATAATTTTACAGTGTGATTAATCGATTTTAACCCCAAAAGTACAGGCATTATAATTAAAGAACAATGATGAAAAGCATTTTTTTAACTTTCGAATTAATTTAATTCGTCTTTTATAAGCTTTTGAATGTTGTTCCATTGGCTTTCGTTCATTTTCGGTCCAACCACTTCAATCACGTTTCCTGATAAGATGGAACCAATTTTACCACATTTCTCTAATGATAAATCCTGAATTAAACCAAATAGGAAACCAGCTGCATATAAATCACCGGCACCAGTTGTATCAACACTTTGAGCAGGGATGATGCCTACTTTCACAATTTCGTTGGCACGTTTGATCATCGAACCTTCTTTTCCTAATTTAAGAATGGCGACTTCTGTTCCTTCTGCTAACTGGTGCAATGCTTCTTCGCCTTCCTTACCAGTGTAGGCCTTGGCTTCCTCTTCGTTAGCAAATACAATATCAACGTAGTTATGTACCAGGTTCTTCAGAAACTCAAGGTTTTCTTCCACCACATTAAAGCTGGCTAAATCAATACTGGTTGTTAAGCCATTGGCTTTGGCCATTTTATAAGCTTTCTCAATCAATGCTTTGTTTTGGACCAAATAACCTTCAACATGGAAGTATTTATAGTTGACAAACAAATCATCAATGATATCTTCTTGCGATAATTCAATGGCAGCACCTAAAAAGGTGGCAAACGTACGCTCTGAATCGGGGCTAATTAAAGCATTAGCATGACCGCTTTGTGTTTCTGATTCCAATAGGTGAGGGGTGATGTTGTGCTCGGTCATATCCTTTTTGAAAACCTGTCCCAACTCGTCTTTACCAATTTTGCCAATAAAACCGGTTTTAACACCCAAACTGGCTAACCCGTGAATGGTATTAGCAGCAGAACCACCACTGGCCAAATCTTTTTTAATATGAGAAGTTGCGTCCTGCACTTTTTTAGCCGCTGATTCGTCAACCAACTGCATGCTGCCCTTCGGTAAATTCAATTCATCCAGTAATTGGTCGTTTTCTAAGATGGCTAAGATATCTACCAGGGCATTTCCTAATCCTAATACACTGCTCATAATTAATCGTTTAATATTTTGATGTAAATTTATTCTGAAAATTTTTGTCAAAGATATTGGATATTTTGAAGATTCCTTATAGTTTTGCAACGCATTTGACGAAAATGCCTCCTCAAATAAGGAGTTCAAGACATCTTGAAATGTAAAATTCCCTAGTAGCTCAGTTGGTTAGAGCGGCGGACTGTTAATCCGTAGGTCGTAGGTTCAAGTCCTACCTGGGGAGCTGAAAAGCTTAAACGAAAGCTTAGAATTTGAAAATATTTTCCCTAGTAGCTCAGTTGGTTAGAGCGGCGGACTGTTAATCCGTAGGTCGTAGGTTCAAGTCCTACCTGGGGAGCTGAAAAGCCATCTCATAATTTAATGAGGTGGTTTTTTTGATTTGGTAACCAGGTTAGAGCTGTCCCGTGGCTTCGGGATTCATTAAAATGATGCCATCTTTGTGGCGCTTATGAAGAACGAGGATTATATTCAAACTCCCGGTCTGGCATTAATTTAATGAAATGCATTCAGTGCTTCTAAATAGGGCAGACGCCCCACGTTAATAGCAGGGTCGTAATAAAGCCATATTAATTACATAGTACAGTCAAATTAAATTTATTGATAATCGAATTTAATTTGAGTTTGGTATGAGTTAAATATGACTTTGATTTGAGTTTATTGCATCATTGGTGCTTTATTGATAATAGGAAGCTATGTACTTGTCAAATATCGAAGTTCATGGAGATTATTCGTCTTTGGCTTTTTGAAATAAAAAAAGCCTCACAAAGGAGGCTTTAGATTATTTATGTTTGGCTTATGTTTATTGACCAGCTGGACCTTCGTATTTAGCGTCGCCAAGACCTAATATAGGATAGCAAATGAATGTAAACGGAGGAATTAATAATCCAAGTGTAAAAAGAGTGCTCTTGCCAAAGCTTAAAGATAGAAGGTTGGTAATCCAGATAGCAAAAATAATATTGATGCCGGGAAGAAGTAACCATACAATCCACCAAAGAGGTTTTCCAACTATTTCAATTAATACGATTGTGTTGTAGATGGGGATTAGAGCTGCCCAACCAGGTTTACCAGCTTTTTCGAAAATCTTCCACATTGAAACAATCATTAAAATAAAAATGGCCATATAAATAAGGCCGCCAAATAATCCTACATTTTCCATATATCTGTTTGTTTAAATTGGTTAGAATGATGCTTTGTGCATCATGATTGATAATTTGAATAGTGTGAATATAAAAAAAGCTGCTAGCATACGCTAACAGCTTTGTAATATTTTAATGGGATTAATAATTAGTGACGCAGAATAATGGTTTGTTTATGCGTTTCTAACTATCTTATTTCAATCCTCTTACATTTTTCTCCCAAGCCCATGCCGAAGCTAAAGTTTCCTCAAGCGTTTTTTCGGCTTTCCAGCCTAGTTCGTTGTTGCCATAGGTGGTGTCGGCCCAAATTTTTTCAATATCACCGGCACGGCGGTCAACAATCTTATAATTTAATTCAACCTTGTTGACTTCGATGAATGCTTTAACTAATTGCATTACCGAGTAGCCCGAACCGGTTCCTACATTAAAATATTCGTAGTTGGCTTTTGATTTCCCACTTAACATACGGTCGATAGCTACCACGTGTGCCTTGGCCAGGTCAACGACGTTAATATAATCGCGGATGGCCGTTCCGTCTTCAGTGTCATAATCATCCCCAAATATGCTTAACTCTTCGCGCAGGCCAGCTGCTGTTTGGGTGATAAACGGCACCAGGTTATTGGGCACGCCAACTGGTAATTCGCCGATTAGAGCACTTGGGTGTGCGCCAATTGGGTTGAAATAGCGTAAGGCAATGCAGTTCACGCTTTCGTTCGATGCGCAGTAGTCGCGCATGATGTCTTCGCAAATGGCTTTTGTGTTACCATAGGGCGATTCGGCTTCTTTGCGTGGTGTTTCTTCGGTTACGGGCAACACATCTGGCTGGCCATAAACTGTGCAGGATGATGAAAATACCATATGTGGCACCTTGTATTTATTCATGCACTCCAACAGGTTCATGAGTGAGCCCATGTTGTTACGATAGTATTCCAGTGGTTTTTGCACCGATTCGCCAACGGCTTTAAACGCAGCAAAATGAATGATGGCATCGATGTTTGGGTATTTTTGAAAGAACGCATCGGTTAATTCTCTTTCCGATAAATCGAATTTCTCAAATGCAGGTCGAATACCCGTTATCTTCTCGATGTTATCCAATACTTCAATTTTCGAATTTGACAGGTTGTCAACAATTACTACATCAAACCCTTTTTCCTGAAGTTCTACTACGGTGTGTGAACCAATGTAACCTGTTCCTCCGGTTACTAAAATTTGCTTTGCCATTAGTTTAGCTTTTACATTGTCGTTAAACAAGCTGTAAAAGTACTAAATCGTTTGCAATCATCGGAATGAATTCTGTCATATTTTGACAGTGAAGCCATTAATAAAAGTTAAAAGTACTTTTATATAGCTATTAGATGACAGGGCTTGAGTTGAAGTTTTATCAGCATGCTTTCCTTTTTTTGAATTTTATGTGGTATTCAGTTTATTAACAGGTGTGCAAATTACTTATTCACATAGTTGCATTCGCTTTTTAAGCTCGTATTTAGTAACTTAGCATCGCTATTAACGTTTAGGGGTTAACAACTCATGGTGTTTTCAACCGTTTTTCAACAGTTTACAAACATGTGTTGAAAGAAAGTTAATATTGTGAGTGGCCTTTTTCTTAATTTTGCAAGTATGACAACAGTTGACCAACACATATCTAATCTGTTATTCACACATGAATGTGTGATAATTCCATCTTTGGGAGCCTTGGTATCTACCAATGTTAGTGCCCGATTTGATGCCGATAGAAATATGTTTTTGCCACCATCCAAAGAAATTGGATTTAACCGAAGCCTTTCGCATAATGATGGTTTGCTGATAAGTACATTGGCGCAAGAAAACAACCTTAGTTATGGAAAAGCCAAAGTGATGGTTGAGGAGTTTGTGGCGCAGGTAATGGCAAAGGTTAACAGTGGAGGTGTTGCTCAGATTAATAAAGTAGGCTCACTAAAAAAAGATGCACTTGGTAACCTGCAGTTTGTGGCAGATGCAAGCGAATCTTATTTGACTGATTCATATGGTTTGTCGTCGTTTCATTTTAAACCACTTGTGGCACCTCAAAAACCAGTTATTGAAAATCGTCAGGTTCGCCATTTGTTGCAGCCGGTTGGTTTAAAACAGATTGCTGCTTCAGTAGCCATGGTTATTGGTTTATTCGCCATTTCACAGTCGTTGGATAACCCGATGAGAAATACAACTGCTGAAGCGAATATGTTATCGTTTGTGGTGCCCGCGGTAGATGAGGTCAAGACGGATAATGAAACGCTTACTGTTTCAAGTGATGAAATTGAAGCCGCTATTGAAGAGGCTGTTCCGGTTAAGGACAGTTATTTCTTAATTGCAGGAAGTTTTAAAACCCAAAATCAGGCCAATCGTTTTTTGAACATTATCCACGAAATGGGTGAGGAGCAGGCGTTTGTGCTGGTTAGCCCTAATAATCGTTACCGAGTGGCTATTAATGGTTATGCCTCAAAGGCAGATGCCGTTAATGAACTGAATGACTATCGCCTGAAAGAAGATTTTAAAACCGTGTGGGTTTTAAAACAGCAATAGAAAAGTTTGTACTTAAATACTTAAGGCTGCCTCAGGAGTAAACTGTTGCAGCCTTTTTTGTTTTTAAGAATTCGAGCTTTATATCATGATGCTTCACTGGCTTCTTCCACTTGCTTGAACACGCGCAGGAAGTTACCTCCCCATACCTTGGTGATATCGGTTTCGGAGTAACCTCGTTTAACTAACTCTTCGGTGATTTTCGGAAAATCGGCCACGTCCTTACAGTCTTTTAATCCGCCACCGCCATCGAAATCAGACCCAATGCCAACGTAATCGATACCAACCAGATTTACCACGTAATCGATGTGGTCAACAGCCTGGCTAATGGTAGGCAGCTCAGCCGGATACTTATTATTGATTTCACGCCATTCGGCCCAGGCTTGTTTGCGTTGCTCATCCGATTTAAAGTTAAAGTCGTTGTATTTTATACGCAGTTCCTCTTTCTTCACATAGTTAAGAGAAGTGGTGTCCTCTTCCTCAATGTAAGCTCCTAAAATACATATCTGAATGACGCCGCCGTTTTTGGCTAATGTTTTAATCATATCGTCATTCATATTGCGAGGATGGTTGCAGATAGCTCGAACCGATGAATGCGATGCAAAAACAGGTGCTTTACTTTGCTCCATCACATCGTAAAAGGCTTTATCCGAAATATGCGACACATCGATGAGCATGCCCAGGCGGTTCATTTCTTTAACCACATCCACTCCAAACTCGCTTAGTCCATCATGTTCAGCCCCTAAATCATCAGTTGATGAATCACAGATATCGTTGTTTTTGGTGTGAGCCAGGGTAATGTAACGGATGCCCCTCTTGTAAAATTCCTCAACACGATTAATATCTTTATTTAAGGGAAAACCATTTTCCATGCCCAGGTAGATGGCGCGCTTACCTTCTTGCTCAATTTGGCTTGCATCCTCAGCTTTATAGGCTAGTGTGGCCAGACTTTGATTAGCAGCCAATGCTTTTTCGGTGGAATCTATCATGGCATTCGCCATCTGGTATGCTTGCGAATAGTTGGCTTCTGTTCGCTCGCGTTGGCTGGTGAAAATAGCGAAAAAGATGGCATCCAGACCGCCTTCTTTCATGCGTGGCAGATCGACCCGACTTGATGGTGCTTCATGCTTTTGACCAATATCGAACGGCTCGCGCAAAAAACGCATGGGCGTATCAACATGGGTGTCAATGGTAATGGCTTTGGCATGTGCAGCCTGGGCATCAACAGGTTTTTGTTTACAGGATAATAGGCTGCCAATGGTTAGTGCAGCAATGGATAATGTTTTTATGCTCATGAGTGTAGATTTTTGGTAAAAGTAGGGATAAAGAAGTTAATACCAAATCCGTTATCTTAAGTTGAATTTAGAGCTTTCAGCAATTAATTAAGAGGCAGTAATTATTTGATAGGATGATGTTGATGAGTTGAGAACTTGCTTTTTTCATCTACCTAAAAAGCTAAGCCATATATTTATCCCAAATGTATTTCAAAACGCGCCTAAAGCCGTTTTGCTAATTATCCCAAGATAGTTGGGACTGATATTAGATTAATTGAGTTTTCTAAGCGAAGTGAAATAAAGCTTATTTTAATGTTTAAACGGTATTACTATTTCACTATCTTACCAACTCACTATTGGACGACCATATGAACATTGAAGAGTTTAGAGATTATTGCATTACCAAGCCGGCTGTTACCGAGGCGTTTCCGTTTGATGAAGTGACGCTGGTTTTTAAAGTAGCTGGCAAAATGTTTGCTCTCACCAGTTTGGACAAAGAATTTAGTATGAACCTAAAATGTGACCCTGAACGTGCTATAGAGCTGCGCGAAGAATATCCGGCGATACAACCAGGCTATCACATGAGCAAAAAGCATTGGAATACCGTATATGCCGATGGCTCGATAAAAGATGATTTCTTAAGAGAACTGATTGATCATTCCTACGAACTAGTGGTTAAAAGCCTGACGAAGAAAGTGCGGGAAGAATATAATCTTTAAGTAGTGAGATTTGAGTAATGAGTAGTGAGAAATCTACTCAATTCTCATTACTTTGTACTCAATACTATACAACTATGAAACAACTTGCTAAATATTTTTTTCAGGGATTATTATACGTTCTGCCATTGGGTGTGACCATCTATGTACTGGCCTTTGCATTTATCTGGCTCGATGGATTGTTGCGCGATTTAGAACTTTTTCAACATGAACCTTATGCGCAGTTTAATTTCCCGGGCTTAGGGCTATTGGTAATATTAATCGTGATAACTTTTATAGGTTTTATTGGTCAGAAGCTGATTACAGCGCCCATCGAGAGTCGTTTTGAACGTGGACTAAAAAAGGCTCCTCTGATTAAGGTTATCTACTCATCAGTCAAAGATTTATTGTCGGCCTTTGTTGGTAAAGAGCGTAAATTTGAAAAACCAGTATTAGTTACTCTTGATAAAGAAGGCATTCTACAGCGTTTTGGATTTATTACGGCATCCGATTTAAATGAACTGGGTGTAAAAGATAAAATAGCTGTGTACCTGCCAAGTTCATACGGTATCCTGGGTGAATTGTACGTTGTACCAGCTGAAAATGTTAAGCCCATTGATGCCCATCCGGCTGATGTCATGAAGTTTATTGTGTCGGGCGGTGTCGCTAAAGTTAAGTAAATGCGCTTTCTCCTGATCATATTGCTAACCTTTTTTAGTTCTGGATTATATGCCCAGGAGTTTGAGCAAAGCGGCAAAGCCTCCTATTATGCCAGTTGTCTTGAAGGACGACAGACAGCTAACGGTGATATCTTCAGTAACAACCAATTAACTGCGGCTCATAAATCACTGCCGTTTGGTACACAGCTAGTCGTCACCAACCTGGTTAATAACAAACAGGTAATTGTCACCATTAACGATCGAGGCCCCTTTATTAAAGGACGAATTATTGATTTGAGTCAGGCTGCTGCCCAAAAATTGGGCTTTATCAATCAAGGTATTACTCAGGTGAAAATTGAAATGGCTCATCAAAAGCTTGAGCAAGATCAACTGAAAATTCCTTTGAAAAGTAAAACGATTTGCTTCAATCCAGCAATCAATATTGATAAGTACTCAAGAGATCTACGTTAATCCCCATTTTGTACCTTCGGTACAGTACTTCCCCTTTGCCTCAAGGCAAAAGGGAAGAATGAGTGACCACTTGGATAGATAATAATTCATCCATCTGCCTAACAAAAGCACCTTGCACTGTGCACCCTGCACTTCTTTGTCTTATGTCTTTTATCTTGTGTCTTATTAAATTGTTCGGCACAGCTTTTGATTGTATCTTCGCCATATAAACACCAAAACACATTTAAGATGAAGAAAGTAATTATCATATTGACAGCTGCCATTATGGTTGCTTGTAATCCAACAGCTAAGCTACCCGGCCTACAAACTGGTGGCGATGCTGCTTTTGAACAGGCCGATTATAATAAAGCTTACACCATGTACACCGAGTACATCAATCTGGCTAAAGCCAATGGTGTTGAAGTGAGTGATGATATGTACCAGAAACAGGCACAAACCTGTGCTCAGCTCGATAAAGTGGACGAAGCGTCGGCTATCTACAACCAGCTTTTAAAGGACGATGCCAACATCTCATTAATTGCCGAATATGCGCAAATGCTGCAGAGCAATGCTAAAGTGGATGAAGAAATTGCCCTTTGGACTGATAATGCTGAGCGCATTTCCGATAGTAAACTGACGAAGCTAAAAACCGAACGCTTGGTATTCCTTCATTCATCAAATGAAAACTTTGAGAATGTTGTGGAGGCATATGCTGCCAAAGGCGATGCAGTAGTATCGAAAGAAGCACAACTGGAATACATAAAAGCACTAGAAGCCACAAAAAAAGGTTTAGCAGCCAGCAAGGCTTGCAATGCTTTATTGAAAGAAAATCCTGATTACACCGAAGCATTGGAGTGGAAAGCTAAATACTATTTCAATAAGGCTGAAAATCGCTACAAATACGAAATGGATAAATACAATAAGAATAAAACTGCGGCCGCCTATGCATACCTGCGTCGCGACCTGAAGAAAGTATCTGCCGATTTCCGTATTGCCCGCGATACCTTTTTAAAATTGCGTAAGCAAGACCCCAGCAATAAAACGTACATTAAATATTTGAAAAATACCTACATCCGCCTCGACCAAAACGATAAAGCGGCACAATTGGATAAGTTGCTGAAGTAAAGCGTATACGATAAACACAAACCTGTTAGGTCTTTAAGTCCTGACAGGTTTTTTTATGTCCAAAACTTCAGTACATGACAAAAGTATAATTAATTGAAAATCAATTAATTAAGTAGTTAAATTGCTTGCTTAAAACCTTGATATTCAGTATCTTACAAA
>NZ_JAFMVC010000045.1 GCF_025499605.1 Carboxylicivirga litoralis
TTATCGCAATAGTTCACTATTCCTCTAAAATTATTCATTGTAAATCAGTTCTTTATTTCAATCTGAGTTTTAAAATTTAAATCGAACTCAGGTTAATAAAAAAAGGTGTTACCAACGCAACACCTTTTCTCTATTCATATAATGAGTTCCTACTCTTTCTCTACTTTTTTCAGTAGCGCTTTTACGGTAATAACCTCCAAATATGTCGTACCACCGCCGATACCAAAACTACCACCTAGATAAGCTACTAAATCATCCTCAACTAATACTTCTTTCTTCAATAACTTCTTTAGGGTCTTCTTCAAGATTTCCTTCTTTGAGCTACCATCTTCCATCAAACGCGGAACGACTCCGTAAGAAAGTGCTAATTGACGTCCTACATTGGCATTATAGCACAAAGCATACACAGGACAAGTACCTCTGAATGCAGCTAAATAGCGCGCAGTTTTTCCTGTTAAGCTATCAGTTAACACGGCTTTAATATTTAAGTTCTTACTTGCGCGAACTGCCGTATCAGAAAGATAAGCTGTAATATCATTCGTATCGTGTAAAACAGGAATATCATAGCGACTATCCTTTGATGCTTCAACTTCCTTGGCAATTTTAGCCATCGTTTTCACAGCCTCAATCGGATAATTACCATAAGCCGTCTCACCACTTAACATGATGGCATCCGTACGGTAATAAATAGCGTTTGCCACATCAGTTACCTCAGCACGTGTCGGGCGTGGATTTTTAATCATAGTGTGTAACATTTGCGTAGCAACAATCACAGGCTTTTTAGCCTCTACACACTTGCGAATCATGCGACGCTGAATGCCAGGAATCTTTTCCTGTGGAATTTCGATACCCAAATCACCGCGTGCCACCATCACACCATGGACGTGTTCCAAGATTTCGTCTAAATTCTCAACGCCTTCTTCGTTTTCGATTTTAGCCACAATTTTCATTGGGCTTTCCATCTCATTTAAAATTTGCTGAACTTCGATAACATCTTCTTTGTTACGTACAAATGAGTGAGCAACAAAATCAATGTTATTTTGTGCAGCGAACTTAATAAAGTTACGATCCTTTTCCGTTACTGAAGGTAAGTTGATACGCACACCCGGAACATTTACACTCTTTCGACTGCCAACTATTCCATCGTTTAGTACCTTACAAAGCAAATGATCATCTTCTTTGGCTGTTACTTCCATCGCAACTTCACCATCATCAATCAAAATCTGACCTCCAACAGGCATATCTTGAACAAAATCTGCATAGCTAACACATATACAGTCTTTTGATGAAAAGGTATCCAAATCACCTTTCACTTTTAAAACATCGCCAGTTTTTAATTCAATGTCGTCCTCACATTTAGTTGTTCTAATCTCTGGCCCTTTTGTATCAATTAAAATGGCAATCTTATCAGAAACAGCTCTTACATTAGTAATCACTTTCAACACGCCTTCAAAATCCTGGTGCGCTGTATTCAAACGTACAACATTCATCCCAGATTTGTAAAGCTTCTTAAGAAAATCAACATCACAATTGCGATCCGAAATTGTAGCAACAATTTTGGTAAACTTCTTCATAATCAAATTTTTCTTGGTGATATGCAACAATTAACACTATTCTGAATAAGGTTCTTCCCCAACTTTATTCAGACTGTCTTTATCTATTTAATTGGTATTATTTATTTCGATTTTAATGCTTCTATTGCTAAACGATATGAATCAAGCCCAAAGCCTGCAATTACCCCAAAGCAAACTGCCGACAGGTATGACTTATGCCTGAACTCTTCTCGCTTATGTACATTACTTATATGAACTTCTATAACCGGACTTTTTATAGCTGAAATAGCATCTGCTATTGCTATTGATGTGTGCGTATATGCACCTGCATTAATAACAATCCCATCAACATCAAAACCTACTTCATGTAATTTATTTATAATCTCACCTTCGTTATTTGATTGAAAGTAGGAAATTGAATCTTCAGGATATTCAGACAGAAGCTCGTTCAAGTAATCCTCAAAAGTTTTGCTTCCATAAATAGAAGGCTCTCGTTTTCCTAAAAGATTTAAGTTAGGACCGTTTACGATTAACAAGTTCATCTGATAGTGCTATTTTATGACTGCAAAATTACGATAGTTTGTTGGAATAAAAAAGCCAGCTTTTTATTTTCAAATTTTATAGGAAAAATAAACATTATTTTAAATTTTTAATTAGATTTATTGTTTGTTATCAGTTCGATCTTTATTTTTACTGATAATTAATAATCGGGAAATTTATTAAATTGTTAAATTATGAATTGGGAATCAGAAATTAATGAATTCAGAAATTACCTCAATATTGAGAAGGGATTGTCTGAAAATTCTATTCATGCCTACATTACTGATCTAACAAAACTTGTTACCTTTTTAGACGATAAGGGAAAGAAAAAAGGTCCAGAAGATGTTATTTTGGCAGATCTAAAAGAGATGATGCAATGGATTGGTGACAGAGGTATTAGTCCACGAACTCAAGCACGAGTTATTAGCGGTATCAAGTCGTTTTACAAGTTTTTGCTAATAGAGGAAAAAGTAGAAAAAGATCCTACAGCATTACTTGAATCACCGAAAATAGGTCGTAAGCTGCCTGATATTTTATCAGTAGAAGAAATTGACACTATTATTAACTCTGTTGATTTGAAAAAATCAGAAGGTCAACGAAACAAAGCTATCTTAGAAACACTCTATAGCTGCGGCTTACGTGTATCTGAACTTATCGAACTAAAAATCTCTAACCTTTTCTTCGAATCGGGATTTATTAAAATTGAAGGTAAAGGAAATAAGGAGCGTTTAGTTCCAATTAGCTCAAAAGCAATCAAAGAAATTAATTTATACCTTAGCGAATACCGCCGCACGCTTAAGATTCATAAGGAAGATGAGGATATTTTATTCTTGAACCGTCGTGGCCATAAGCTTTCACGTGTTATGATTTTCACAATCATTAAAAACTTAACGAAAAAGCTTGGTTTCGAAAAGAATATTAGCCCACACACATTTCGCCACTCATTTGCAACACACCTTATTGACGGTGGAGCTAACTTGAGAGCTGTACAAGAAATGCTTGGACACGAATCAATTATTACAACTGAAATTTACACGCATCTTGACAAGGAATATTTAAAGAACACATTAATTCAATTCCACCCAAGATCGTAGTTAACGATAATAATAAGAAAAGCGCAATCTATTTTTAGTTTGCGCTTTTTTATTTGGTATTACCTATTAAAATAATATGATCAACAAGTCGACTGTTTTATTAAATTATTCGAGACATTTTTTACAAATACCACTCACTTCTACTGAAATTTCATCAATACAATAACCGGGTATATCCATCTGTATACTCTTCCTGATATTAATACACGATACTTCGTTGCATTTCGTACATTTAAAATGAATATGCTCATGCTTATGACAATGTTTCGAACATTCCTGACTACATAAAGCATAGTACGTTTCATCGCCCGAGGTAGAAGCTTTGTGCACAATACCATTATCTATTAGCACATTAATGGTACGATAAAGTGTTACGCGATCAAACGCTTTAAGACTTTCCTGAATCTCAGAATAAGGCAGGGCAGCTGCTTTCTCCTTTAATAGATGAAGTAATTCGATGCGAATTGGTGTTGCTTTTAATTTCCTATTCCTTAAGTATTCCCTAATTTGTTCATTAACGTTCATAGCGCAAAAGTACACTAAATGTCTTTCTTTCAAAACACAAACAATGGAAGTTTAATGTAGGTGAGGCGGCATCATTCTTTACAAATACTTATGGAGGCACATTACTACAACACTGTTTTTTTTCTTATTTTTGCAGACTTATATAATCACGTCACTAGCAAGTAGCTATTGATGAAAATGTAAAAACAGAAGAAAGACAATTACAATTATGGAAATTGCAAGCAAGTACAACCCGTCTGCTACCGAAGACAAGTGGTATAAGTATTGGATGGACAACGAATTTTTTAAGTCGGTTCCTGATGAACGCGAACCATACACCATCGTCATCCCGCCACCTAACGTCACCGGCGTCCTGCACATGGGACACATGCTTAACAATACCATCCAGGATATTTTAATTCGTCGTGCCCGTATGATGGGCAAAAATGCTTGTTGGGTGCCAGGAACTGACCACGCCTCTATTGCTACAGAAGCAAAAGTTGTAAACCGGTTGAAAGAACAAGGCATTGACAAAAAGCAATTAAGTCGCGACGAATTCCTTGATCATGCATGGAACTGGACAACTGAACATGGCGGAATTATTCTTCAGCAATTAAAAAAACTGGGTGCATCATGTGACTGGGACCGTGAAAGCTTTACCATGGATGAAACACGCAGCGATGCTGTAATCAAGGTTTTTGTTGACCTTTTCGAAAAAGGTTATATCTACCGTGGCGTTCGAATGGTTAACTGGGACTGTAAAGCCTTAACAGCAGTATCTGATGAAGAGGTGATTTATAAAGAAGTACAATCGAAATTGTACTATCTGAATTATAAAATCGAAGGCAGTGAAGATGAGTTTGTAACCATAGCCACCACACGCCCTGAAACCATTTTAGGAGATACCGCTGTTTGTATTAACCCCAACGATGAACGCTTTAAACACCTGAAAGGCAAGCGTGTTTTAGTACCTCTTATCAACCGTTCAATTCCAATTATCGAAGATGAATATGTGGATATGGAGTTTGGTACGGGATGTTTGAAAATTACGCCTGCGCACGATATCAATGACTACGAAATTGGCATGCGCCACAATTTGGAAAGCATCAATATTTTCAATGATAATGGCACATTAAGCGAAGCTGCTGAATTATTCATCGGCGAAGATCGCTTTGATGTTCGTGATAAGATTATCCCTGCATTGGAAGAAGCAGGTAGCATGGCTAAAATTGAAGACTACGTCAATAAAGTAGGTTATTCAGAACGTACTGATGTAGTTATCGAACCTAAGCTGTCGGCCCAGTGGTTCCTAAAAATGGAAGAATTAGCTAAACCGGCTTTGGAAGCTGTGATGAGCGACGAAGTAGAATTTCATCCTAAGAAATTCAAGAACGTATACCGCCACTGGATGGAAAATGTGAAAGACTGGTGTATTTCGCGTCAGCTTTGGTGGGGACACCGCATTCCGGTTTATTACCTAAGCGATGGTTCTTATGTAGTAGCTGAAAACGATGAGAAAGCACTTGAGCTTGCTAAAGAAAAAACAGGTGATGCGTCATTAACCATGGCAGACATCCGCCAGGATGAAGATGTGTTGGACACCTGGGCTTCGTCATGGCTATGGCCACTATCCGTATTTGATGGTTATGGTGATGACACAACTGAAATAGACTATTACTACCCAACCAATGATTTGGTGACAGGTCATGATATCATCTTCTTCTGGGTAGCACGTATGATTATCGCCGGATATGAATACAAAGGCACCTTCCCTTTCAAGAATGTATATTTTACAGGAATGGTACGCGACAAACAACGTCGTAAGATGTCTAAATCATTAGGTAACTCACCTGATCCATTAGATTTGATCGCTAAATATGGTGCTGACGGTGTTCGTGTGGGTATGTTATTGTGTTCGCCTGCCGGTGGTGATTTATTATTTGATGAAAACCTGCCAGAGCAAGGTCGTAACTTTGCCAATAAAATATGGAATGCCTTCCGCCTGGTTAAAGGATGGGAAATTGATGAAACCATTGAGCAGCCAGAATCGGCTAAGCAAGCCATTGCCTGGTTCGATGCCAAGTTAGACCAGACCATTGCTATCATGAACGATCACTTTGAAAAGTATCGTATCTCAGATGCTTTGATGACCGTTTACACTGTTTTCTGGCAAGAGTTCTCATCATGGTACCTTGAAGCTGTTAAACCGGCTTACCAAAAGCCTTTGGATGCTGCAACCTACAAAGCAACCAGTGAGTTCTTTGACAAACTGCTTCGTTTGCTACACCCATTTATGCCTTTCTTATCCGAAGAATTATGGCAGGCATTGGAAGAGCGCAAAGACGGAGAGAGCATCATGGTATCAGATATGCCAGCCGTTAAAGGATTGGATTTATCCATCATCGATAAATTTGAAATGCTGAAAGATGGTGTTGGCGGTGTTCGTACAATCCGTAAAGAGAAAAACATCCCAATGAAAGATACGCTATCATTAAGTATCCTGTCTGATGAAGGTTTTGCTCCTGACTTCAACGCCGTTTTAACAAAGCTAGGTAATTTGAGTGAATTAAACCTGGTGAATGAAAAAGTAGAAGGCGCCGTGTCGTTTATGGTGCGCACCAGCGAATACTTTGTGCCAATGGATGGTTTAATTGATGTGGAAGCTGAGATTAGCAAGTTGGAGAAAGAGTTAGCTCACCAGGAAGGCTTTTTAAAAGGTGTTATGAAGAAATTAGGCAACGAACGTTTTGTAAGCAGTGCACCTGAAGCTGTTGTGGCTAAAGAACGTCAAAAACAAGCCGATGCAGAAGCAAAAATCAAAACATTGACGGAGAGCATCGCTCGCTTGAAAAAATAATGACAGACATAATATCATAGTTAAAGCCGGTTATTCAACCGGCTTTTCTTTTGCCTTCGAATGGACAATTCCCCCAATCTGAACATTGATTTACGTATCAAGCTCAGCGGTTTTGTACATTTGTGATAAACGTAAAACACGAATCATGTTAAGAACATCATTACTTTTAATTGCACTAATGATTGGATTAAGTGCTTGTAACAAGTACCCCAATGTACCAAAGCAATACCACCAAATGCTTGACAAAGCCATTGAAACAGCTGGTGAAAATGCCTCTGAAATCAAAACAGCTATAGAATCGGCTCCGGCTCATCAGAAAGAAGCGGTCGCTTTTTTAGTAGCTTATATGCCCGAGCGCGACTTAAAAACATTGACAGCTGACTTTATTCTTGAAAACACGGATTATGCCTACATGGCGCGTGAACAGTATAGCTGGGCGCAAGCCATCCCCGATTCTATCTTTTTTAATGATGTTTTGCCTTATGCGAGTTTAAACGAAACTCGCGACAACTGGCGAAAAGATTTTTTCGAGCGTTTTTCTAAGTATGTGAAAGACTGCGAAACGATAGAAGCAGCCATTGACTCAGTTAATAAACATATTCGTGATGAGTTAATGGTTGATTATAATACAAAGCGCGAAAAGCCCGATCAGAGTCCTTATGAATCGATGAGACAAAACATGGCATCGTGCAGTGGCTTATCCATCTTATTAACTGATGCCTTCCGGGCTGTTGGTATTCCGTCGCGCATTGGAGGCACACCAAACTGGCACGATAAGCGCGGTAACCACAACTGGAATGAGGTGTGGATTGATGGCAAATGGTATTTTACCGAATACTATCCAAGCGGACTAAATAAAAGCTGGTTTTTGGCCGATGCCGGCAAAGCTATACCTGACAATCCGGAACATGCTATCTACGCCAGCTCATGGAAACCGACTGACAACCACTTCCCTTTGGTATGGGATTTAAATATCAAATATGTGCCTGCCGAAAATGTATCGGAAAGATATATTCGCTTATACCAGGAAGCTGAAGCAGCCAAAAAAGTAGCAGAAACGCACGTGACAGTAAAAGTAATGATGTTTAAAGATGACGTTTGCACCTTCCAGGGAGACGATCGCGTTGAAGTGAATGTGGACGTATTTTGTGGTGCTGACCAGGTGGGTGGCGGTCGAACTGCCGGACCAACTCAAGATATGAACGATGTGCTGGAGTTTGTTTTGGAAAAAAATAAAACCTACAACTTCAATTACACTGGCGAAGCTGGGCAAATAAAATCCATCCAACTAAAAATAGAGGATGAACCTCAAACTTTGAAGCTGTATTATAAATAATACGACATAAGATTTTATGCTATTCAGAATTTTAAAGCATAAAGCCTGGCAGACTCACTTAACCTGTTGGGCTAAATAGAAAAAGCCTTCAATATGTTGCGTTAACAATTGAAGGCTTTCTTTTATCTTACGATATTCTTGCTGCTAAACTATTAGTCCATCGCTTTCAAGCTTAAGTCAAGGCTTTTGATATGATGCGTTAAAGCACCAACAGAAATATAATCGACGCCGCATTCTGCATAATCGCGCAAGGTTTCAATAGTAATACCTCCTGATGATTCGGTTTCAAAACGACCATCAATAAAAGTCACTGCCTTTTTAGTCTCGTCAATAGAAAAGTTATCAAGCATAATGCGATGAATGCCACCTACGCGCATCACTTCTTCCAATTCATTCCAGTCGCGCACTTCTACTTCAATCTTTAAGTCTTTTCCTTTTTCTTCAAGGTAAGTTTGCACCTGGCGAATAGCTTTTTCAATGCCTCCGGCAAAATCAATGTGGTTATCTTTTAGCATCACCATATCGTACAAGCCCATGCGGTGGTTCACTCCACCTCCTAATCGCACCGCCTCCTTTTCAAGATAACGCATACCCGGAGTGGTTTTTCGTGTATCTAGCACACGTGTTTTCGTGCCTTCCAGGCGAGCCACATATTCAGCTGTTCGGGTAGCAATGCCACTCATGCGTTGCATCACATTTAACACTAGTCTTTCAGCCTGTAGCAATGACCAAACCTTACCGGTGACATGCATCACAACATCACCAACCTTAACTGATGTTCCATCCTTAATAAACACTTCTGTTTCAATAGATGAATCTATCTCATTAAAAATTTTGAGAGCAATATCTACGCCTGCTAAAACACCGTCTTCTTTAACCAGGAGATACATTTTTCCCTGGGCTGATTCTGGTATACACGATAGTGATGAGTGATCGCCATCGCCAATATCTTCGCGAATGGTGATATCTATAAACTGGTCGATTAACTGCTTAATCATTGTCGTTCAATTCTTATCTGATGAATATAAATTTTTCCACTTTTTTTCTTCGTCAAAAAAGTAAAGCGAAACCTACCATTGGAAGTGTGATAATTGGCAATCGCATAAGAAGCATTATCTTTCTTCCCCTGGTGAATTAATTGAAACTCTGTTACTGAATGTTGATTAAAAAAGTCCTTGATAACCATTTCAGCCTGTTTACGACTATAAACAGCTGTTTTACTGGGCAAAATAATTTCAATCTGTTCATTAAACGATTGAGATAACTTTTCAGCATTGGCTTGTTTCACCATCATAATGGTTCCTTCGGGCAAAGCCGCAGTTTGCTGAGCATTTACCTCAATTAAAACAAAAGCAAGCAGTAGAGTTAATAAATATCTGAATTGATTCATCATATAGTTTTTGTCGGCTCATCATATACAAAAATCAAGCCTTAATAACGTTTTCAACAAAATAATAATGCCCTCTACACTTATTCCAGTCTACATTCAGTGTGATTTCAATAATCACTCATTACTTTTACAACAAAAATAGAGGTTTAGTGTAATTTTACGACACTTTTACTGTATTATTTAATTATTGATAAACAAAAGAGGTATACGCATGAAAGTTGTTTTGGTTGTTATTGGTAAAACGGATGAGTCCTATTTAAAGTCTGGAATTGAGATTTTTGAAAAAAGACTTAAGCACTACATACCCTATGAAATGAAAGTAATCCCAGACCTAAAAAAAACGAAGAACTTATCAACTAATCAACAAAAAACAATGGAAGGTGAACTTCTTTTACAATCTTTCCAGGCGGGCGATCATATTGTTCTACTTGATGAAAAAGGAAAAGAATTTACCTCAGTTGAATTTGCTAAGTTGATAGAAAAACGGATGGTGGCGGGCCTGAAACGTTTAGTATTTATCATTGGCGGCCCTTACGGCTTTTCAGATGATGTATATGCCAGGGCCAATAGTAAAATTAGCTTGTCGAAAATGACCTTCTCACACCAGATGATTCGATTAATATTTGTTGAGCAACTTTACAGAGCTAATACCATTTTAAAAAACGAACCATACCACCATGAGTAATTGAAAATGATGTTTTTTCCTATCTTTATTAAATAAAAGTACTTTCATATGCCGCGCCGACAGCCTAAACTATATTCCACAATAATTGTAGCTATCGCCTTATTTATATTTGGAAAAATCATAGAACATCGTTTCGATCATAAATACACACACGATGCGGATACCTATTCAATTCAACAAACCATTAAAGATCAACAAAACGACCTAATACACAACATTACCAACCTGAATGACACAACTTTATGGAGTCAAAACACCATGTGGTCAACAATGGACTCCTTAGCTAAAAAAGATTTTCTATTTTACCTATACAAAGATTCTAATTTGGTGGCATGGTCGACCCATACGGTTTCACTGGATATCATCAAACAAGAAAGCCCTTCCATTATTCAGTTGTCAAATGGATGGTTTCTGCAACATCAAATAAACATTGGGCAATATACTTTAAAAGGCATCAGCCTGATAAAAGAACAATATGAGTATCAAAATAAGTTTTTAACCAATCGCTTTGCAGATGATTTCAAAATCAGCCACACACCATTAATCAGCTTAGATAAAGCTAATAGTCAGTATGTTATTTTTGATATCAACAACCAGTATCTGTTCTCATTAAACTACAATGATCATGATATTATTTCTCCCATAAGTATTGCTGCATTCATCATCTACACGATTAGCTTTGCAATCCTGATTTTATTAGGCATAGGTTTTTTAGAACTATATAAATTGAAGGAATGGAGTAATCGATTATTAGTAGGTATTTTTGTATACTATACTATTTTATGTCTGCTATTTAAATACTATGCTATCCCTACAGAATTCAACAATCTCGATCTGTTCTCTCCTGTAACATTTGCTGTTTCTGACCTTATTTCATCATTAGGTAGTTTATTAATATTTGCCATTTTCTTGCTATCATTTGCATTTTGCTATTACCGGTACCACAAGGCTCCCAAATACTTAAAGCATACTTCAAATAGTAAATACAAAACCTATTTTAATGTAGGAATTCATATTGCCCTAATAATGGCTCTACTGCTATTCATCAATGCCATTGTTAACACTGTTGTTATGAATTCATCGCAAGCATCTATTTTTTTCAACATTGAAGACCTAAATGCTGTAGCCCTTTACAAGCTAATCATTTTATGCTTATTCTACTGTTCAATCATATTTATTCTGGAACGCTATGTAGTCAGTATTAAAGCCTATATCAATGCATATGAATTTGTAATTATCAGTTGTATTATTTACGGAGTCCTTTACTTCGTGTTTTTGTCAATACAACAACCAGCCCAATTAATCAACTTTTTGGTTTTTATCATCATAGGTCTTATTCTTTTTAAAGCACACAGAAACAGCTCTAATGGTATAACCTACAGTTCTTTTATATGGGTAATTTTTATTGTTTCCTTTTATGCCGTAACGCTGCTCTACACATATAATATTGAAAAAGAAAAAAACAACAGGGAAGTATTGATTGATAATCTTTCATTTCAGCTGACGCGAGAATCTGATCCGGTAGCGGAGATGTACTTAACTGATATAGAAAGCAAGATAAAGACAGATGAGAATCTTATAAAGTTATTAAGTAGTGATGATGATAATGCCTCAGCAATAAAAGAATACCTTGAGAAAACATACTTCTATGGTTATTGGAAGCGATATGATATCGAGATTATTGTTTGTTGGCAAGATGCTTCGCTTTATATTGAGACCGAAGATATAACAACCAATTGTTATAATTACTTTGATGATCTCATCCATAGGGATGGCCATATGCTTAATCAATGTGAGAATTTTTACTTTTTGGATAATGACAACGTCCAGGTCAGTTACTTTGCAAAAATCCCTTATTTACAAGATAACCCAAATAAAGAAACAACATTATATATTGAAATTAACTCGAGCCCCATCTTCTCGGGCCTTGGCTATCCAGAGCTTTTACAAGGGCAAGAAGAGCAGGTAAATAACGCTGTTTATAAAAACTATTCATTCGCTAAATACATCGACAACAAACTGGTTAAACAATATGGAACACATCGCTACCCTATAGACTACTCCCTTGATACGGTTTCTGTTGGTACAAAAACTGTTTTTAGCCATGACAATATGGTGCACCTGGTCTATCAACTTAAAGACAATACAACACTCGTTTTAAGCCGCCCTGAAATTAAGCGGATATATTTATTGATGTCGTTTTCCCTATTTGCGCTATTGTTTTTAATTTTCACGGCTATACTGTTCTTTATTACTCGAACACATAAAAACCAATCCCTCAACTTCTCTATTCAGGAAAAAATTCAAATTGCGTTTGTTTCGCTCATGGTCATCATCCTGCTTGTAATGGGTGTTAGTTCTGTTTTCTATTCCATCCACCAGTTTAAACAGAAAAACAATCAAATGCTTTCTCAGCGGATAATGTCAGTACTTCAGGAAATGGAGCAAAAGATTGTAAATGAACCCATGCTGGATGAAAGTTTTCAAGATTACTTGCAATACCTAATGCAAAAGTTTTCCAATGTATTCTATTCCGATATTAACCTTTACAACACTGATGGGCATTTACTGGCTACCTCAAGGCCTGAACTATATCAACAAGGCCTATCTGGTACAATGATGAACCCTCAAGCCTATTACATATTATCGCATAAATATAAAACTGAGTTTATTCATGAAGAGTATATAGGTAAATTACATTTCACCTCAGCTTATGTTCCAATTTATAACTACAAACGTGAGGTTTTGGCATTTCTTAACCTACCTTATTTTGTTGGTAATAATGAATTAAAGACTGAGATTTCATCTCTAATTGTAGCGGTCATCAATGCCTATCTCCTATTTGTGTTAGTTGCAATTGGTATGGCCGTAATCATTTCTCGCCGCATTACACGACCATTATTCTTAATCCAGGACAGATTGGCACAAATTCGGGTCGATAAAATGAACCAAAAGATAGGCTATAAAGGCAATGATGAAGTTGGCCGATTGGTGAAAGAATACAATCGTATGGTAGATGAAATCTCAGAAAGTGCTGAGAAATTAGCGAAATCGGAACGTGAAATGGCCTGGCGTGAAATGGCAAAACAAATTGCCCATGAGATAAAAAATCCGCTGACCCCAATGAAACTTAGCGTTCAATATTTAACCAAAGCCTGGGATAATCAGCGAGAAGATTTTGACAGCTTCTTAAAACGCGTATCCCAAACTTTAATTGAACAGATTGACCAATTACACATTATTGCCAACGAATTCTCCGACTTTGCAAAAATGCCACAGGCACAAAGAACAAAGGTTAATATTATAGAAAAACTGACAAATACAGCAGCGCTATATGAAAAATCAGAACCCGCAATCCGGTTTATATATGATATTGAATCACCAGAGTGCATCGTTTTTGCCGATCCCGACCAACTAATTAGTGTATTTAATAATGTCATTAAAAACGCTGTGCAGGCAATCCCAAATGAAAAACATGGAGTCATTAAGGTTTCAAGTAAAGTCATCGGCATCAATGTTCAAATTTCCATTTCTGACAATGGTCGTGGTATAAGCGATGAAGTAAAAAGCAAAATATTTACGCCGAATTTCACTACAAAATCAAGTGGAATGGGACTTGGATTAGCCATTGTTAAAAACATAATTAACAATAGCGGCGGTAAAATATGGTTTGAAACGAATCAGAATATTGGAACCACCTTTTATCTTCAGCTACCAATTTCAGAAACTGATTAAGCTTTCACTACAGTTGTCGCTGTCCACTTAGCTCCTAAGCGTTCGTCTTTAAAAAGAAAGAAGTAAAATTCTATCAAGTTTAATACAGGTACTAATAACACAATTTGTCTGATTAGAGCTTTGTCTGGTTTGTTACTTAAGTCAGAACCATCATCACGTGATATCACCCTTATTTTAAATAACCGTCGACCAAAGCTCTGCCCTTTTAAAAACCCTAGGCTGTCTTTAAATAAAAAATAAATGAGGCCGAATAACCATCCAATTTGAGGAAACAAAGACAAGCCAAGTACTATTGAATAATCAATAATAGCAGCTAAAAGTCTCTCGGTAAATAAGTTTGTTTGCCCCAGTATTAAATGTCTAGTCATATAGATTAAAATTCTCTACGACACATCATCCATTTGAATAATGTTGTTTAATATAGCATACACTGTTAATCCTGACACTGTCTTTATACCAAGTTTTCGTGTGATATTTTTTCGATGCGAAATAACAGTATGAGTACTAATATACATTTTTTCTGCTATTTCTTTGTTAGTTAAGCCCAAAGCAACTTCTTTCAGTATATCTTTTTCGCGCGGGCTCAATTCTTCCGTTTCTATTTCTTTACGCAATCTAGTCAGGTTTTCAATAACCTTTTCAAACTTATCAGAAAGTACTTCTTTGCTATCCAAAATTGATAAATGATTAGCTGGTGAGCCTAATGGTAAGGATGAATTAAAAACATGCATTACAATTGCTTCCGCTTTTTTAACGTCCATCACCTTAATCATACTTTCATGATTAAGAACTGATGTATTGACAACAATTAAATCCGGTTCAAAGTCATGTGCAATTTTACAGCAATCTTTTTCGTTATCGACAAGCCTGACATCTTCTATATCCTGAAACGTTCGGATTAAACTCATCAAACCCAAAGATACGATATGCGAATTTTCTACGATTAAAACCCTAACCATTATTCTTCGTTTGAGTTTGACAATAAAGATTTCTCCATTTCAATAACTAAAGGGAAGAGTACATTTTCTTCTATTTCGGCATGATCCAATAAATCACGTTCTAATCTGAAAATATCGAATATTAAATTATTGTATAAGCAGTTATTAACAGGAGGTGGTAAATATTTAAGTAATATATTTTTCAAATCGAATAACGACTCTTCAATACTATTGTGTTCTTCATGGTAATCGTTTATTGAAGTCTTTTTTCGCGTCGTTAGTCTTTTCTTATCCTTTTCCTTAACGAACTCATTTAATTCGAGAATATAGGGAAAAACATTTGTTTCCTCTTGCTCTATATGCGTATTAAATTCATGAATATATTTCCTAAAAAAGTCTAACAACAACTTAACGTTCTGCTCATTTTTATCGACCTGACTTTCGAAGCTCTCAATTTGTTTCTCAATCTGAGGGATACGATGATCAACATAACAGCGGTGAGCATTACGCAAATAAGTAATTATCCATTCAACAGGAAATACTTTAAACTTTTCCCAATTTAAAAAGGATTTATCATGAAAAGAATTGGCAATTTGGAGAAAAAAAGCTGTATCAACATTGTTGGCTTCACAAACTTCTGATACAGTTCTTTCTTTAAAACCTAATGGTATTTCAAATCGTTGAATTACGGCCAGTAATTGAATATCATGCTGTACCACATCAACCATTTTTATATCACCTGTTATTTGCATCGGTTATTTTTTTTCAAAATTAATCTTTATTTGGAATTAATAAGAATAACATTCGTAAATGTTTACTAAAACTCTATAAACGCAAAAAATCCGATACTCAAATGAATATCGGATTTCTCTAAAAAAAGGCGGCGACCTACTCTCCCACTTCTACGCAGTACCATCGGC
>NZ_JAFMVC010000046.1 GCF_025499605.1 Carboxylicivirga litoralis
TCAGACTAGAGATTATGATATATAATCATGCCTTCTTTTTAATTCTTAATGATATAAATATCTCTCAGGATTACTTTCATAATTTTTAAAGATATATTGAATTATCAAGTTGTTTATCCTTTTATGCTGTGCAAAATTTTCTATCTCATCACCTCTTTCTGCCCATAATAAAAACTGCTCAGATGATTCAATCATAATTGAAAAGATTGGAGCAATCATACGGTTATCACTACTAATATAAAAATCCATCTTAGGAATATAATAACCCCCTTCACAATAAGTTAAATGCAATTGTCTAATATCACCCCAACCACTATGCAAAACCTCAGAAAACATTCCATATAAGTATGAATAAGTATTAGAAACTTCTACCTCTTTATGAATCTCTGAAAAATTCTTTCCATCAAGTTCCCACTTTCGTCCTTTCTTTTTCTGATCTTCACACTCAAAATCAGTCATAGTAAATCCATCAATATTCATTGCATATTTGAACTTATCTATCATTACTTGACCAATCCCTTCAATACTCTCAAGTTCCTTAAAGTTCTTATATCTTCTCCTGTATGAAACTAGTCTATAATGCGTCTGAGAATCTTCCCCTTTTAAAATCAAGTATTTCATTAGGACGAAAGCTTCATAAATTGGTCTGGTTAGTAAAACAGTCGTATCGTACTCTTTATCATTAAATGCTCGAAGAAATAATTTGAAGTGTTTGTATAGTTTTGTATACAATCCGATGATTGTGGCACTATTAATGCCGTACACATAACCGTCATCTTCAAAAGGGTCAATAGCTTTTTCAATTAAAGTCAGTAATTCATTTGAAAAGTCGTGAACAAAACTCAACTTACTTCTGAGTTCATTTTCTAGGTCATCTAGCGTTTCGATATTTTTATAGTCTTCGTTCATTTTGTAACTCTTCATTCTAGTTTTTAATTTTGAGATTCACGACTAATCTTATCGTTAAATATTTCAGTTGCTTTTTACGATTAGTTCGAACAAAAACACTAACCTTATCAATACAAACAATGCATTTCTTATGAATGCTATCTAAAATCATCAATAATCATAATGCATGAAGATTTATATTAAAACTAAAGTGAAGACCAATTCCATCAGGCATCACATCACTTGCTATTATTAACTCATATTCTTCTGTTTATATTTTCAAATGGTCGATTAACGGGGAATACTACACTAGATTTTTAATACTCCCAGTTTACTTGTTTGCATAATCCTTCTAAATCCGGGAACATCGTCTGATAATTAATGCCAAATTTGTATAGCTTTTTCATTATGTCACCTTTAATTTGTCTGGGAATTACATATTTCTTTATGCGATTTTTAGTCTTTTTGTTTAAGTCTAGACTTATAAATTGTTCATGCTTTTTTGAAAACGCATGAGCTGTAAACCAACCTGATTGAGCTATTATCCTCTCATTGTTTTGTGGAGGTCGTAAAATCTTTGTTGCCCCGATTGCGAATGGTGACTTATCTATATTTCGTCTAAGTCTCATCGCCTTATCTGCAATTAGCAAGTATACATATGAATCCGAATTATTATAGTCGGAACATGCGAAAAACAACGCAACCAATGGGTTTGTAGACCAATCCAACAAACGTGTTCTTAAACCAAAATGTTGTGCATAAACAAGCCAGTCCCAATGGTCTTTAAGTTTACCTGAGTCAATATTATTAAAAGCTCGCCTTTTCAATTCGCCAAGCATTAACATTTCTTTTCGCGTTGTGTCCTCATATGGATTTAAACGAGCAATAGAAGGTAAAAGAGGCTTATCAACACTTTGCCCCCTAAATAGCATGAAAAAGTTATCAATATTAGCCGACTGTTCTACTTGCTTTATAAAGTCGGAGAAACTCTCTATTTCGATAGTTTTACTCATTGTTAAAGTTGCATTAGTTTTTTTTTAGGTGTAGTGCCAAATCAGCCTATGGAGCTTTTTACCAAAGCTACGAACCAACTAAAACAAGTCGGCTCACTTAAGCTATATGAGTCAGTATTTTATTTTAGACAGTTGAACCTTAATCCAGTAATGAAAAATTCTCTATGCTTATAATTCAAATAAAATGGCTCTAATAACCTATTAATTTCGGCGGCATATTTTATATTTATAGCTTCTTTATTTTGACTAATTGCTAAATATATTCCCCTAAATCCGAGCCTATATCGTGCATCGTTTCTTTTGATATTTATACTCTCTTCATGAAAAAATCGAATTAACTCCCATCTATTACTAATTCTAGAAACAGTAAAGTATCTGCTGATACATTCCAAAGATTCCTCTAATCCAAAATCTGTAAAAATTCTAATTGCAACAGAATAGAAAGAATGAACCAAATCTTTATTCATTGTTGGGTTATCAACTTCGAAATCTGGAAGTGAATAAAAACAATGCAATATCCTTAACAGCTTTTCGACCTCGAATCTTGAGGAATCATACTTTTCTTTGGGGGTGTTATTTCTCTTCCAAAAATTTATAGTTATTGGACAAATTGCAATGTTTGTATTATCGAATCCCCCAAATTTTATCATTGGCATATTCATAATCAGAGATTTAGTAATAAGTTTAATCTGCCCAATACTCACAATTTTGGTTAATCATATCTTGTAATCTATAATACAATAGAATACCTGTTTGCAGGTAATCTTTGCCTCCCGGATAGACCTCATACTTATTATCTGCCATAATATGCTCTCCTATTAGATAATACTCATATTCCCCAGAAGAGTTTGGTCTTCTTATTTGAGTCCCAGGCGTAAGATTTGTTTGATGTGTAATTTTTGTAAATTTTCCCATTCTGTAAGTTTTTATATTGGCACCAACGGTAAACTGCATAAGTAGTGGCAGATTGCGTGCTTCTTTCCTGCCAAACCGCTACGCAGTTTAAGCAGGCTACTAACCTTAATATTTAGCGCTCGCCCTGCCATTACTTATACAAAATGTTATGCACGTGGTAGTTATTCTAATTCACTAAGTCCTTTAGTTATTTGCTCTCTAAATATCTTCATTCTTCTATAGGCAATAGTCGACATTTCTAATTCATATTCAATTCCTTTTCGAATCTCTGCATGCAGATGAATAGCATTTCGTAAATCATATATTTGCTTTAACTCGGCTCCCAATTCTTCAGTTATTAAGCCCAATTTAATACAAGCCTCAATTTTATGTTCGAAACGTATTGTTGTCATTTCACGTTTACCTACTGTTTCATACATTGTCTTAATTTCTTTGCCATCATGAATTAATCCATTCAATTCTTTGCTGACAGAAATCTTTTTATAAACTTTTGTATTAAATAGAGATTTGACTTCCTCTTTATCTCCTAAAACATCAAATAAAAAATGATGAATAACCGCCTCATATATTGAAGCATAATAGAATACCTGAATTCTGATTTGAGCATTCCTTAACCAATCGTCTGCCTGAATACCTTCTAAGAATTTATATATATAACGAATTGCTTTGAATTCTTCGGACAACCTATTTCTAAGCTCCTCATCTCCTACATAATCGAAATAGTCGTCAAACCAATGTTCATCAGGTAGATGATTTAAAATGTACTCTTCGATTTCCTTTTTAATATCTTCTCTAAACGGCATAATTTTAATTTATTTTTCGTCCCATTCTTGTATTTCAGTTAATTCTTCAAATAATTTTTCATCTCTTTTAATTATTCGACGAACGCTTAATTCCTTTTCAATTATTGAATCCGTATCATGAGGATAATAATTATCATCTAAGTAGAATGCTAACATTCTTTTACCGAGCTCTGGATAAATATCTAAATCTTGTTTTTTTATATTGATGTAAAAATGATATTTGAAGTTCCAATTCCCCTTTATTCCTTTGAGTTTTTGATAAAAGCATATAATGACTCTCCACCCCAGAAACCCATAAGCTTATTAAACCCCCATTCGTCTTTTTCTTCCTGATTTTTTTCTAATCCTTGTCCTTTTGCTTCTTTTCTTTCTTTTCCACTTAACTACAATATGTTTATTGCTCTTTTTTTTAGGTTTTTTCTTTTTAGGTTTTTTCTTAATGCTGCTTGTTTTCGGTTCTGAATCGGCTTCATCCTCCTTTTGGGCCTTTTCTTCCGCTTCAATTAATGGTCTATACCAATCCCATAATTCCTTAAGAGTTTTGAAGTTTGTCGGAACAGGATTATCCACCCTAAACGCTTCACCAGGAGTCATTGGCATATAATGACAAAAAAAACTTTCACTTGTCCTTCTTGGGTTTAATGCTATTGAAGATAAAAAGAAGTCATTATAAACATCATAATGGTGGCTATGAATAAAACCGTCCCAACGTTTTCTAAGCTCTTCTTCTGAAGATATATCAATTACTTCGAATTGTTCCATATCTCGCTCATCTGGTGTTCCCCAAGCCGTATTTAAAAGTGAAACAGCTTCCACATCTGAGACAGGTGCACCATAACCAAAAATCGTCACCCTTCTTGCACCACTTTCTTTAGATAACCAATACCTTACACGTCCCCATTCAATATTAATGAACTCATCTTCCGTGTAATTCTTTTGTTCTACTGGGTATAATAATTTTGTTGGTTCAAATACCCCACCATCTCTTCTCATTTGATAACCAACAGGTCCACACCTTTTATCTTCCTTACTATATCCAACTGCTACATTTCCATGTAAGAAAGCCAAACGAGGTAAATCATCTGTGAATTCTTTATTTCGCACCCATGCTTGATACAAAAATGGGTCCCAATTAAATGTCGCTATCAAATCTTTACCTCTAAGTGATAATACAAGGTAATCATAAATAGTTGGTTCATCTGGAAGTTGCATACTACCAAAGTAATCCAATATGCGACCTTCTATTTCCCTTAACAACTCTGAATTAGGATTTTCAGAATGGAGATTACCGTATAATTTTTCAAAATTACTATCCCTTAGATGTTCTGGAACTTTTTCGATAATGTCTCCTAGTTTCAATAAATCAGAAAAATTATCCATTGAGGGCAAACTTTTTCCAGTCTTTTCATGGTTTCTCAGTGTTGATGCAATACTTGCTCCTGCTCCAAGAATTACTACATGCCTACCTCCGCCAAATACTTGATTAATTCCTTCTTCCTTGTCATAAATCTTTGTTTGCTAGGTTCTCTTATAATGAAAGCTAACGGCTCGAATATGCGTAATGCGAGATTTCAAGGCTCTTCACTACCAAACCGTTACTTTGTTTATTAAATGCTTTAAAGCTCAAATTTATTAAACCGCCCGCATTACGTATATTTATTGCTGTATGCTGGTGTTTATTAAGGTATTTCAGAAAAATAGTCTTCTAAATCCAAATTCATATTTTTAATCACGCCAAGATTTGAAAATAATTCCAATGAACAACAATAGCATGTTACATTATAAACGATTTGCACATCTCCAGCATATTCGTTTGTGTTTGAGTCATATGTTTCAACATAATCATGATACTTTACCAACGACTTCGTTTGGCATACTGGGCAGACTAATACTTCGCCAATGTCCTCTAATTTTGAAATCTCTTCTGCAATTAATTCCGCTCTTCTTCTCTCGTGAGTATCTCCTGTAATAAATTGATATTTCGTTGGGTTCTCAAAGCATGCTCTACCGAGCTCTTTTAGCAATGCAATCTTAGATATATTATATGCTTCACTTTCAAAATGTTTTATAATTTCATCAATAATAAGTACTTCACCATTAGGACTCTTTAGTTTCAAATCTGAAAACCTATTTTCATTTCCTTCTAATGTCAATAACTGTTTTAAAAAAGGGAAAACATGCTTTCCAAACAAATAGTCTAATGCTTGATACCTCAATATAAAAACGCCACGATGTGCAATTCTATTCCTTAATGTATTTAGAGATTTAAGCCAAGTATTAGAATCTACAATAAATTCATACTTTTCTCTGTCAATTCTATTCTCTTTAATTAATAAAACTATCCTTTCTAATGCTTCTGAAAATTCAATATGTCTTTCATTTTCAAGTAATGATTCGTCATATGTATTTCCTTTAATTAAATCAAAAAGTAGCGTATGTTTCTTTTTTACATCAATTGCTAGTAGTTTATGCTCTTTTTCTAATAGTTCTTTTATAAATAATTCAAGAAAATGTTGAAGGTGAAATATTGCTTCACTTGCATTTTCTATATAACTAGCTGAGTAATAATCTCTATCTTCTGGACTAACAGATGTATCTTTCAAGTGTGAAAAGCGAAATGACATACTTTTATAGGTTTCAAAATAAGCCTTCAATGCCATTGATAACGACAAAAATGCCATATTTTTCACTCGGGGGTGAGTATCACGAATATAAAATCCGTCATTTTGTATTTCATTAATATTCATATCTTAAAAATTTTGTTCTTTATTGTACGGGCATCTTTTTTACTTGCATACAACATTATTATATCACACACAATTTTATTATCTATTTAAATTGAGTGACATATTTAATCACTAAAAACTTATAATCGCATAAAGATTTTAAACGTTTATAAACGATTAAAATCTATACTCGCATCAACATGCTAATATTTTATAATTTCCTTTATGATTCCACCTCTATATGATTCTCCCCTAGAGGCGGCTATTCCGATTAGTGGATACTAAATTAAATATTTCATTGAAATAACAAGAGCTGTATTGATTAATTACATTAAGCTATTGACTAAATGATAGAAAATATTGATATGGGAAGGATATGAGTAAGCCGCCTTTTAATAGGATTCTCACAATACACCAAAATATGAAACGCCTTTATAAAACCGATTCATGAGTCGCTCAAAGTTAGAGTAGATTATAGAAGAAATAATTATCTCACCAACCGGTGTTTTTTTGTTTTATAACCAACTTATCAATAAGACCCATTAAAAATGGTGAAATGGCCTTGCAAATATGCACACAGAAAAATGGCACTACGGTGACGGTTCGGCTCAATTGTGCCTTAAGGAATTATACCCCTATCCCCCTAGCAAGATAAATTCTTGATAGTCAGATTGAAATATACCCTATTGACTGAGATATAAAAAGATAGTATCTCCCTTATATATGAAAGAAATTGCCGAAAATATGAGATGTCCAATAAATCCGTTCATTCTCGGACATCTATGTCGATTAGGTATAAAAAAAGGCCCAAAAATGGACCTTTTTACAATGCGATTATTGTTCAATTAATAACAATGAGCCAGTCATTCAACCCGATTTTTATTAGGTCTGTTATGAGTATACCCTTTGTGAACTATCTATAATCTGGTTCATTAATTGGCAATCTACCACTTAAAACAGACTAGCTATTTGCAGACTATTTAAAATAGACTACTTACTTAGATATTGGATATTTAGCATTACTCAACTAAGCCGAATGACTTTGCTAATCGAGGACAAGAATTCTGTATAAAATCCAGAACCTCGCCAATTGTTGAGAATGACTGTTTTCTTTTGGGCTTATTGTTGATTATTGAGTTTTGTTCTTTTCTGTTGATTTGAGGTAAGAAATCGGCCAAATCACATCCTTGCTCTAATTCGTATCTTCTCGAAACATCTTCGAGAAGATACGATACCTTAAATGTAGTTCCGGGTAGTAGTTCGTTCAATATCTCGGCTTTCTCTTCCCACTTTTTAGCCGCTCCCAAATCAGGGAATAAGAAACAAGTTCGCCCCTTTAGAATTTTGCTCTTTTCAACATTAATACCGTTTAAGCTACCTGAGGCAAGCCATATATAATTCGAAAGATAAATGCTTGAAATAATAGCTGTTTTTTCACTCTCTACGATGGCAATATTCCTTTCATCGTTATCATTAATTAAATGTTCGCCAAAGTAGCACTGCTTTAGATTGAAGTCATCTAACTTTAGAACTTTGTGAACCCAATTGATATAACTAAATGGCTCTTTAACTCTTTTGCCGTTTGTCATATCGAATAGCATTATTTTACCACTTCGTACATTTTGCCTGTTATCAATCTGCCAAAACACTGTTGACCCACTCCAATGTTTTGACGTTCCTATTTTATATTGACTGCATACCTGTTTGATATCTTTATCCGTCATAAATGTACTGAGCCACAAAAGAAAGTTATTAGTATCATAGCTTCCCAGTGTTTGTTTCATTACCTCATGCTTTATATACGATGCAGGTTTTTCAATTGGTTGATTCATAGTGATACATTTAAAGTCAACCTCTTGTAATTCATCCTTTAAATATTCATCTGCATAAGGATTTAAGTGATAGGTACAGCTTTGCTCCCTATCACATCTACCATACTTATATGGTAAGAGTTTACCTGTTACTTTATCAATATATCTTACGTAACGCCTGGCTTTGCCACATGAAGGACAAGTCTCTTTGAGCTTTCCTTTAATAAGCTCAAATCTATATAGTTTAGTCATAATTATCTGATAGTTGGTGGCCAAATGGCTAAGTGGCCAAAAGAAACATTAATCTACTGTATTACAAAAGCTTAAGGAATAGCCATATTTTGGCCATAATTACGAAAGTGGCTAAACATTGTAGCTACTCAGAGCCACATTTAGCCATCATTGGCTATTGCTAAAACCCAGTCAAATAAGTCATTAAGGTTTGTTTGGCCATTTAGCCACGGTAGATTCTAGTTTTCTGTAAACACCCTGTGAAATGCGTTCGAAAAAGTTAGAATCTCCCAAGTATCTTGTTTCTGTGCGCTTAGGTATTTTAAGCTTCTCGGATATAGCACTTGCATCTTTAGATGTAAACTCGGAAGGTAGAGCATCATAAAACTGTGATTTTTTATCACTTCGCTTCTCTTTTCCTTTGAGTAAGTTAACAAAGACATTAGCCGCGTGATTCTCTCCTGTTGTTACAATTGACAGGGCGCTATAGAAATCTTCATCATTGCAAATAAGAATTTGAGGAATAGAAGTTTCACCTACATACCTCATAATTGATAAAATCATAGCAATTCTAAAGGCAATCAGTCCAAGTCTTTTAATGCTGGCTTCAAAGTCAGAGCTTAACTCTTTTCTTGAATTATTAAGCAAAGTATTAAAATGCTCTGTGAACTTACTTTGCTGTTCTCTAGTTAGCTCAAATTGGATAGGATTTTGGCGGGCTGCTAAGGTTTTATGCAATTCATAAATCAAACTACCTTTCTCCTCAAAGAAGGTTTTATAATCCACTTGAGAAGTCATCTCAAATGGATTTTTAAAATTTCCTTCGTGCTCAAAACCGTAGAAGAGAAAGCGACTAAATAAGCCGTTTTCACTATCTGTAATCATCCGACTAACTTGCTTAGGAGTGCCAGAAAGGACCATTGAGAGCATTGGCCGTTTCATTTCAATAAAAGCATCCTCAGTTTTTCGATAAAGACTAACGGTTTCATGATGAAAAGCTTTTCTTAGTACGTCGCTAAAATCACCCCATTCTTGACACATGATATTGCTAACGGTGTCAGCTTCGGTTTCAAAAATGATACCTCTATCATTGTTATTTGTCAATGCTTGAATAATTGCAGCGCTACTGCTATTACCCGGGATGAAGTGCATTAATTGACTTGGTTTTATTGGTTTGCTTTCATTTAGTTTTTCATGCTTTTTTAGATTGTCATACTTCTGTATAGCATAATCATATTGCTCTAGGTCCGTTTTATGCTGTTGTAGTTGAGATTCATGTATTTTGCTTCCCAAAAGTTTAGCCCAATCTAAATTACCTTTACCACTTCCGGCCATTGCTGTGATAAAACAATAGAGATGGGGAGTGTAACTCTTCCCAAAGTACACCCCTTCTAAGTTTGGAAAACAGCTACTCAATACACCAAGCGCACCAATAAGAACAACATCTTTCTCAATCTGGTCATCAAACATGTTAACACAATCTCTCAATAACGGCGGAAGGTCATCTAATACATCATTTGAGATATTTGAAAGTTGATTGACTGTAATATCATAATGTCCGCCTATATTCTGAGCTCTTTCAACAATGGCATTTGCAACTTTTAAAGCATCGTTTTTATTCATAGTGCTCAATTGATTTACGATTGTAAAAACGTTCAATTATCACACCTACCCTAACAGGTCGATTTAGGCGAATATACTTTGACTCATCTAATAAAACCGGATTAGTTTCATTACCTTTGCTGTGCTTCTGGCCCTGCGTAAGTGGGGCTTTTCTTTTTCCCATCATTACTCAAGCCCTCCATTGTAACGATTAGATAATTCATTCTCTTTCCTAGAGCAATAATCTGAAACACTTTCAACCTTTTTTGCCTTAGCCCATTCTAGTATCTCAGTACGTAAGAAAATAAGTTTTCGTCCACCATGCTTAGGTTTGTGAAAAGGAATGTGTCCCCGGTGAACTAATTGATAAATGGTGTTTCGCTTGTAGCCAGTTAAACTACATACTTCATCAATTGTAATTGTTTCCGAATGATTGACCGGGGTAGTTGAGAACTCAGTTAACATTCTTTTAAGAATTCTCACCTCTTCAGTTAAGGTAGCTACCTGTTGTGGTAGACTTTCAAAAGTTAATTGCATATAAAAAAAATAACTGGATAAGGTTTGTTCCTATATCCAGTTACAATTATCACGACGCCTTTTCCGTCTTTTAAGTCGTCTTTTCCGTTTCTTTAATTTATTTTCTTTTCAACGCATCATACAACTGTTTATCAGGCACATCAGAAAAAACCTCAAATACCCGAACTAACTTTATAAACTCTTTATTTGAATTTAAATTCTCAAATTTAGATAAGTATATACTCCCTAATGTTGATGCTAACTTAGTTTTACACCGTGGTTTCGTTTTGATTAATTCAACATCTACTTCTTTAAACTCTCCTAACAAGAACGAATTCAACAAGAAAACAAATTTCTTATAATCAGATTCGTTAAAAAAAACATACTCCCATCCCTTTTTATCAATCATGTCAAACTCTGATTGAATATCTAAAATTAAACTCCCTTGTATTTGCTCATATGTGGTTATTAGCTCTTTACTTTTTGTTCTTTCAATCATCTCATAAAGCCTATCCAAGTGGGTAAACAATGCAAAGCCTTCTAAAAAATCAGCCATACGAGGTAATTCTAAAATCATCTCTCTCAAAAAAGATATTTCGACCTTCACCAGTTCTTCTTTCTTAACCTTATCGAAAAAGCCACCTTTAAGCTTCCCCAGCTTTGCAACTACATTTAAGTATTCATCAATTTCATTAGCACTCCAAAATATCCCTTCTGAAAAATGTTTACAAAACAACTTTGCATTTGGTTTAGTCATATTTTTATTTGCATCATACATCATAAATGGCAATTGAACACCCTCAATCTTGTCAAGAATTTTATCAATTGTTCTTTCGAGCTCATTTTCAATAAAAGCTATCTGCTTATCTTTTTCCCAGAGTAGAGTATATTTACAAAAAAACCTAAACCACAGAGATTGCAATCTAGAAGACGCTAATATAGATGATGATTCAAAAAACGTAAACGGTATCTTCTCTTTCATTTTATAAAACTTTTGTTGCCTCATCAATTACACTACTATCTAGGCTATCTAAATATGTATTTGTTGTTTTTAAATCACTATGCCCTAGTATCTGGCTAATCACTTCTCTTGGTATAGCGTTGCTTTGCAATTGCATCGCCATTGTATGCCTCGAAACATACGAGGTTAAATTAAACTCAAATTCAAGATCTTTACCTAAATCTTTTAAGTAATTATTGTAACGCTTGCTTTTGTTTTTAACATGAGTATAAAGCTTTTCACCGTCATGCTCTATCGTAATAATTGGCAATAGGTAATCACCAATTGGCACTCGAAACTTTCTCAAAGAATCAATAAGCCTTTGTATCTCATCAGTAATTTTTATCTGAATCGGCTTAACCTTCGGCTGTGTTTTAGTTTTTTGCCGTTTGTATACTATATAACGTCCTCCATTAAGAGTAAATATATTCTTGGTCTTTAAATGCGCCATATCTACGAAAGAGATACCATAACAGTAATATGAGAAAAGAAACAATTCTCTTGCATACTCATTAACTGGCCTAAGTGAACAAGAATTTTTTAATAAGCTTAAATACTCATTAGGCAAATACCTTTTCTGTGTTTCCTCCTCAAGTTTTGAGATTTGAAAACCTCCTTTACCAAATGGGTAAGTTGATTCAGATGCCTCCCCGTCTTGGATGGCTTTATTTAAAATAGAACGTAAAGTTTTAAAATTGAATTTTCTGGTATTACCGCTATTTCCTCTCTTCTGTAGGTATATATCAAATCTCTTTACATACTTGATATCAATCTCACCGAATACACGTTCTTTAATCTTCTTATCAAACAATGAAAGTATATTCATCAATCGCTCATAACAGATGGCATTTCCTATGTGGTTAGTATCTCTCAGCGTTTGTGCATGAGTACTGATATATGAGTAAAACTTACCTTGAGTCGTTTTATGAAAGAATGCATCTTTAAATTGATTAAAAGTCCAATCAATCTTTTCCTCATCAAATTTTGCAGTAACAGCTATCGCTCGCTGATTATACTTTTCTAATAAAGCATTATCCTTTTTTCTTTGCTCATTTTGCTCCTTAACAGCCTTACTTCTTCCCTCCAAGACAATAAATTGCTGCTGAGTTTCATCCCAAGAATCTAATGAAGCTGCAATTCCCAATGAAATAAATGCTCGCTTTCTTCTTTTAGTTAACACTAACATTACTGGATACAATCCATCCTTGTTAGCCTGCGTTCTCATTTTAAATCGGTGATACTCCATAGGATTTGTTACACACTTTTGTTACACATTTGTTACACAAATCCACAAAAACAGGTAAAAATTGAGCTTTTTTCTATTTTTACGAATCCTCTGCAACACCCAACAAATATAGTATAAATCAAATAAATACAAATAGACCTTCACATTTAATTACACTCCTGGGGGACCAGGGGTCGCAGGTTCAAATCCTGTCATCCCGACGAACACACTTTTTATTGTTCATCAAAAACCTGTAAATCTTCTGATTTACAGGTTTTTGTGTTTTACGCAAATTCATAATAAATCATCATTTTGAGCTTTGCTCGGGAGATATTCGGGAGTCAATTTCTTTTTCCTTATATTTACTCCCGATTGATTTTACAAAAACCTATGACAGTGAAAGTTACAGCTATTTAAAGTGTAGTTTTTCACCCCTTCTGATGATTGATTTTGATTGTTGAAATTAGCTAAAGAGCTAATTGAGAATGATTTACAACACACATTTATCAACAACAAAATCACAACAATGAACACACAAGAGCACACCTTTAGAATTTTATTTGTGGCCAGACCACAGAAAAACAACAAAGAAGAATCATCAATCTATGCCCGCCTGACAGTCAATGGCCACAGAACAGAGTTTTCCCTTAAGACTGATGTAAAAACCAAACACTGGAACAAAGCCAAGGAAAGAGTCACTTCAACAACCATTGATGCACGAAAAACAAATTTCTACCTCGAAGGTGTTAGAAGTGAATTGACCAACATCTATAGAAACCTGTTAATCAACAAGAAACCGCCCACTCCTCACACCATCAAACAACTTTTCTTTGGCAACAGTGAGGAAGACATCACCCTGCAGTATCTAATCGATTACCATGCTGAGTCACAAAAAGACATTCTAACCTGGGGAACGCTTAAGAATTATCTGACAACAGCTAAATACCTCAAGTCATTTCTTCAAAAAAGAAAAAAGAGAGATGACATCCTGTTGAAAGAACTCAACTATCGCTTCATAACAGAGTTTGAAGCCTTCTTACGGGCTCACCAACCAACCGACCATCAACGACCATTAACCAACAATGGCATCATGAAACACATGGAGCGCTTCCGCAAGATGATTAACATGGCCGTCAAACTGGAATGGCTGGAGAAAAACCCCTTCGACAAGTATCGTTTAAACTTTAAAAAGACCGAACGTGCCTTTTTGACGCCTCAAGAACTGCAACGACTGGAAGAGAAGCGCTTCGGCATTGACAGAATACAGTTTACGAAAGACCTTTTTGTGTTCGCCTGCTACACAGGCTTGGCCTACATCGACGTGCATAATCTCACCCGTGATAATTTAGTGATCGGCATTGATGGTGGCCAGTGGATATATACCAAGCGTCAAAAAACTGAAATGCCGGTACATATTCCTCTTTTACCTGCAGCCCAAGCAATCCTGGAGAAATACAAAAACAGTCCCAAAGCTATCACCCAAAACAAATTGTTTCCAGGCATATCCAACCAACGTTTAAACAGTTATCTGAAAGAAATTGCAGACTTGTGCAACATCAAGAAGAACCTCTCCTTTCACATAGCCAGGCATACCTTTGCCACCACCATCGCCTTATCCAACGGTGTCCCCATCGAAACAGTCAGCAAAATCCTGGGTCATTCCAAACTATCTACCACGCAGGTTTATGCCAAAGTGGTGGAGAATAAAATCAGCGAGGATATGCTGGCCCTTAAAGATAAACTCAACCCGAAAACCAATGGCAAGAAGCACTATGTCTCATAAGTTAAATAACACCAAATCAATTAAAAAGCATCATTTTTTTATCAACATAAGTTTTCCTTTTTTATCAAAATCATTAAATTAGTAGAATCAGTTTCGGCCCCATCCGAAACTGATTTCGTTTAACTAAAAACTAAACCTTCAACACATGGAGTATATCTTGACAGAGATAGAGCGCCTTGTCACGAATATTGGTACACCCGATATTTGCCTGATAAAAAAAGGCATATCCAATGACGAATACTTCAAGACGGATATCGATAATGTCCACACCATCATTAAAGAACAATTACTGGCTGAATCATCCATTCTATGCTCCGACAAAAAACTGTCCACTTTAGTTCGTTTTTACCAGTCATGTATTATACGCCTGATTGACCAGATACAAAGTAAAAGATGCACTTGCTGGACAGCTCCCAATTGCCACAACACAAATCTCAAACCGCTCATCATAGAATTGACGGAAGCGCTCGCCTTTATCCATGAGCAATATGATAATTTCTTTGACATTCATTCCAACCTGCCTGAGGTCTGCTATCTAAAACACAAAGAAGCATTCATTATCCATAGACAAAAAATCAGCTCTTCACTGCTAAACCAGGAGATTAACTCAAAGGTTTTGAAAGTGCTTTTACATCCGCTTAATGATTTTATTGAACGCAAACAGGAAAGCTACACCTTTCACGACAAACACTATATTTACATGTGGATTAAGCGTTTATACGCTATAAACCTTCCTTTATTTAGCGATAATAAACTAAACGATTTTTACTGCAAAGAGATAATCGCTTATAACCTTAACTCCTAAGTACATGACAAAAGTTTATAACATTTATCTAAATCGCTGTTATTTATTGGATTGATTAACGCATTTGCGATTCTAATCAGTCCGTATTTA
>NZ_JAFMVC010000047.1 GCF_025499605.1 Carboxylicivirga litoralis
AAATAAACAACCGCTTCCGGAATTTACAATAACAGTATAGTATGGTAACTTATCTTTATTCATTAATAATATTTAAAATTCCCCTTTAACTTTTAGTGCCTTAAACTTTGGATAAGCTTCGTAATCCTCTTGTTTGAAAATATCTTTTATTAGTTCAGGATAATTAAAGTATATCTCACAATCATTTTGATAAGTTATTAACCTTGCTAAAAACTGCTTATTAGGATGTGAATGTTTTGCTCCATTAGTTGATATTACATACTTTTTAGAGTTGATGAATTGTAATAACTCATAGCTGTTATTAGCTTTGCTACCATGATGAGAAACCTTTACAAATTCGCATTCCAACTTTGATTGTTCCGAATATCCTAACATCTCAAGGCTTGAAGAGACAACAGTAGGAAAGGAATCAGCCAAGAATAAATAATTTTTCTTCTTATATGTGAGAATAAAGCTAATAGAGCTACCATTGTGTTTTGAAGAGTCTTCCTCAAAAGCATCATCTTGAATAAGATGGGTTAAAGATTTGTCATAATCATTTTTTAGTGAGGTATCTAATGAATCTGGTTTTTCAATCTCCCATTTACCTAAAAGGTCTTTTAATCTATCCTCATCTGGTGATAAAATTTGGAAATCAATTCCAAACTTTGATAGTTTTTGCCCTGCTTTAATAACTTTTTCTTCCCATATGCCTGGTTTGCTTAGTAAATAATCTTCAAACTCTACACCTTGACCTATGCTTGTATCTGTTGATAATACTTTGTTTAACTCAAGAGAATTATCGTAGTTTTTTTCAGCATCAAAGAACCTGTGAATGGTTCTACCAGAATTAAACCAAACGTTTTTTAATAAATCAAGTGCGCTTTTATCTTTGCCGAACCATTTAAGAATACCGCCGATATGGTCGTCATCTACATGTGTCAATACTAGTAAATCAATACTTTCACCATTGCGTTTAATTATTTCAATACTTTTTTGTAAGTCTTGAGGTGTAGGTTTATTGCGAAGTTTCTTTGAATATGTACTCCCGGTTCCTCCATCAATTAAAATGTTCCTATTATTAGAACCATCATTAAAATGAATCAATATTGCATCGCCATTATTAGCTTGTAGGAATTCGAATTTCATTTCTGGGTTTTTAGTTGGATTTTTTCTTACATAGAATAATATTTACAACATTCTAACTACATCAATAATACTTTGTGCGGTATAAGTATCCGGTACATCTTTCGTTTCAAATACCATGAAGTACTTATAATTGTCGCCGGATTTTTCAGCCCACTTTTTACCCAACAAGTTTTTGGATCTGCTGTCATCGTTATCTAAATGGTCGCCTTTGGTTTCTATCAATATAAGGTTGCCGTTTTGCGTGTAGATAATGAAATCGGGGTAGTGGTCGTTTTTAAAACCGTTCAGGGCAAAACCTTTTCCTTTTTCAAGGTTTCGGTGCCAGAATAAAACATTCTCCAATGAGGCAATATCCATAATTACCTTTTGCTCAAAATTATTAACCGATGCTTCTCGCTCGTATAATGATTTATTGATAGGACTACACAGGTTAATATGCGTTAATTCCGGAGGAAACTTAAAACTAGGCTTTACCATTATATTATTGGTATCAAGCAATAACTGAAATTGCTCCTTTGCATATTCATTTTCAAGCTCTTTAACCTTGTCCTTTATTTTTCGGATATAGAGAAACTCATTATTGATAATATCTCTAATCTGGTCGTTGTTCAAATCCTCAAATACACGAGAAACATACTTTGTAATATCTTCATGTGAAATAGGGGTCATGTCGCCCAGCTTACGCACAATAAGGGAAGTAATCTCTTTTATCTGCGTTTCTTTCGGTTTTGCCAGGATGGTATCTACTAAGATTGATTTTGCTCTGGTTGAAAGTTTCTGCATGGTAGCAGTATGCTTTGTTTCGTTGTAATCAACCTGAAAAACTTCAGTAGCTGTATCATCAAAATTAATCTCGGTACTTTTTGAAGCAAGCTTAAATCCCTTTAATAAACTATTCCGATTTAACAGTTGCTCTTTTTGTGTAAGCTCTTCAAATATAATTGTATCGTGAAGCTCATCGTTTGGAACTTTGCGATAGAATTGTGGTATCTCAATGTCGCTTACCACGTCAACAAAAGGTTCCTCAATCTTATATTTTTTCGGTTCTTTACCCATTTCTCGTAATAAATAGTCGGTATTATCTTCGGTATAGGATTCGGCTTTTTGCTCAAAGGATTTTCCTTCACTTTCTCCTTTTTGAGTGATTTGCTTTACTATATCGTTGGTGTTACCAATTTGGTCAGGTGTTAGTTCCGTTTCGGGATTAAAGTCAATTTCATCAACCTCAATCTCGTCAACGGCTCTTGGGGTATCGTCATCGGTCTGTTTTGGTTCTGATTCTCCGAATAATTCGTTTTGCAGCACTTCATTGTCCGATAATTCTGTTTCCGGTTCTTCCTCTGCATAATAATCATCCTTACTAAAGCCGGATTCCTGCAATGCTTTTACAATATTATCCAAGGTGTCCTGGAATTTTGAGCTGGCTGATAATACAAAAGACAGGTTAAGGAGTGGGGTTTGATGCTTAGTTACATAAGGTTGTCGTAAAACCCTGCCTAATATCTGTTCCACATCTACAGCTGATGATTTATCGGCTAATGATGCCAAAATATAGGCATTGGGACAATCCCAACCTTCTTTTAAAGCATTAACGGTGATTATGTATCTAACCTCACAGTCTATTGCCATTAAGTTAATGCCTTTCAATTCATCTAAACCGCTAACCTTAATCTTAATTTGTTCTTCGGGAATTTTCAGCTTAGTGAGCTGTTCTTTAATGTGAATGTAGGTTGTGTTGTCTTTGCCTTTAATGTTCGATTGTGCTTGAAAAAGAATGATAGGTCTGATGTATTTTCCTGTTACTTTTTCTTCCTCTAAAGCAAGTAATTCCAATTGCCTTTGAAGGTGTAAAGCACTTGTAATTACTTCTTCCTTTTTATGATGATTGTAAACAATAACAGGCAGCTTAACCATGTGTTCTTTTTTAAGAGCCATAGCATTTACAAAGCTTATGATATTGCTATTTTCTTTTGGCGTAGCTGTTAAATCCAGCACAAACGAAGGATTCAGGTTGTTTAGCATTTCAACACTTAAATCGCTTTCTGCATTGTGACTTTCATCAACCACCACCACCGGATTTAAGGAGCGAATAACATTAATAAGTGCTGTCTCATCCGTATCTTCAATTATCAGGTCATTATCTACAAAGCCTCGGAATTGCTCTAACGCTCCATTTTGCTCATAAACTTTACGGTCGTCTTTTTTTCGGGAATTAATGCGAATACTACTAAAGTTAAAAACAAAAATATTTAGCTGTTCCTGAACCGAAGTAGGGTTGAATCCTGCACCTTGAAGTAGTTGTTCTTTTTCTAATACCTCCACACGGTTTCCAAATAAAGCATTTAGCTTTTCTCTATACGGATGGGTAGGATTCGATAAATGACCAACGGTTTGTTGTAAAAGGTTCGACCAGGGAACTAACCAAACAACCGCTTTGGGTTTTGATGCATCAAAGGACTTGAAAATAGAACTCAAAGCATTGCAGGCTATAAATGTTTTACCTCCGGCAGTAGGTACTTTTACTGCTATATGTGTAGCTCCCGGAATATTGTTTTTGTATGGTTTCATTCCTGAATACGAACCATCGAGGTTAGCCTGGTATTTACCAACTTTATCTTCCCAAAACTGATTAAAAGCTTTAGCTGAATCCTGATAAGTATTAACATATTCAAGAAACTTATCGAGGTCGTTTATTACTTGCTGTTGATATGGTTTTAATTCCATTTCTTGTACTATTCAAAATATTAGTCTTCCTTAAATTCAAGGAGTTTATTTATCCACACATTAAAGCGAGGGCATTTTTCTCTAATCTTATTTAACCCAATTTCTTGAGCTAAAAGAGAGCCATAGGCAACCTTACCACCTGATTTACCATAACCCTTAATAATTCTTTCCAACCTTTTTGAAGGTGCGGTGGTCGTGCCATCATTTATTTCTTCAGGATTATCATATCTCTGGTCGGTTTCAATCAAATAATTATGGTCATTAAATTCATAATCTTCAAAATTGTCTTCAATTACCGATATATCACTAAATAATAAACCTTCAAATTCATGTAACTGAATATATGGCACAAACCTATAACGGACATCATCATCAATATTTTCTGCCATTGCATTTTCAAGGAAAGTCATTCTTTCGCTTTTATTTACAATAGTCTTTGCTTCTTCCCATTTAGGAAAAGCATGTTTTGGATATATTCCGTAATAGTCAATAAGCAAGGTTACGACTACATTTGTATCTTTTAGGTGTAGTTCAATCTGCTTTTTTAAATCTTTCCAGGAAACAATACCACCTTTTGATTTTTTAATCTTTGGATTTTCTATATACAATCCATGTTGATTGAAGAATGGCTGTAAAACATCATTACAAAATGATTGCTCAGTTGGCCCTTCTCCAATTATTATTATTCTGTTCATTTTGAAAAAGGTTGAGCTGAGTTAATAATGTTTCTTTCCCATAATTCGCCTAAAGTATGTTCGTCAAGCCAGTCCTTTAGCTTATCTTCTTTAAGTCTTTTGAATACAGATTGATTTTCCTCCTGACTTCTGTCAACGGTTACAATATCATCAGTCTCAAAGCAATCAACAAGATTTACCGATTGGGTTGATAATATGAGCTGTGTTTTATTAGAAGCCATCTTAATAAGTGCAGCCAACTTTTGAATAGCTTGCGGATGCAAACCTAATTCAGGTTCATCAATCACAATTACTTTTGGAGGTTCAGGTTGCATAAGAACCGTTGCTAAAGCAATAAAACGCAGTGTACCATCGGAAAACTGATAAGCATTGAAGCTAGATTCAGGGTCGCCCTTTTCTACCCACCTTAATTCAATTTCATCTTTATTCAACTTTTTGGGTTGAAGTATAAATTTATCAATATATGGGGCGATTGATTTTATGGTTTTTTCTATGCGTTTGTATAATTTCGGGTGTTCTTCCTGTAAATAATACAAAAAGGCAGGAAGGTTTCTACCATCTGTTTTTAAGTAATCATTATCGTTTATATCGCACTCACGGCGTAACATTGAAGTTGCCGAAGTATCATGGAAGTGATAAATCTGGATATTCGATAAATATTTTTTCAAATAATTATTTCTGAACGAACCATCACGAGTTACCGATGTTTCCTCAATATTGGATTTGGTGAAATAATTATGGTAATTCTCATCACGAGAAACATTGTAGCCTGAACCTTCTTGTTTAATAAATAAGCCAGCCTCCTTGGTTTGAGCAAGATTAAACCAATATGCATTGTTGTTTTGAGCGTCTTCGGTAAATATCATCTTACCAAACATGGTTTCAGTCATCTTTCTACCAAAATGGAGGATGTTGTCTGCTTTTTCTTCAATTACATAACGCTGCAATTGTTGATTGAAAATAGCATGAACCATTTTAAAGAAAGACACAAAGTTACTTTTACCTGCACCATTGCTACCTATAAAAACATTGATGGGTTTTAGTTCCAACTGCATGTTTTTTACAGATTTAAAGCCTTGTATTTCTATATAATCTATCATAGTGTTCAGGTTTAAAATCGTGTTATATCTCTTGGTATTTTCTTAAATGTAATATGGTATTTCTGCATTAAACTGTGGTCTAAAACACAATTGTCTGCATAAATTACATATTGCTCTTCCTTAGTTTTTAGTGTGCGCAAAAAACTATCATCCAGCGTTGTGAGCTTGTCTTTGTAATAATAAAAGTAAAATGCTGATGAATTAGCTACACCCAACAAGTGTTCTTCTTTATCGTTGACTTTCTTGTATGATTTACGTGTTTCCGAAAACCATACATACTCACGTATTTTTTCTAAGCCAACTTCTTCATTTAGCATTTCATTATCAAGGAATAAAGGTTTACCTAATTCGTAGAAGTCGAAGCTTCCACCTGTTCCTTCAACATCCTTTTTATCATTACAATAACCCTTAATCACTCTTTTTACACGTTCAGCTGTAATGTTTTCAGAATAGTCTTCCATTTCGACTAAAATAAATTTTCTATTACCACCGTCTATTTTATTTTGATTAATAACGGCGTGTGCAGTTGTGCCTGACCCAGCAAAAGAATCCAGAATAATGGAATTTTTAGAAGTCGATATTGCTAGTATTTCTTGAATTAAAGTCGATGGTTTAGGGGTATCAAAACTAAGTTCTAAGTTGAAACCTTTAATCTCATCTTTTGCACTATGGTTATGTCCTACTTCATCACTTAACCAGATAGTGGAAGGTGGTCTTTCTGCATTCTCTTCTTTCCATTGCTTAACAAAGACTTGCCATTGACCATTCTTCTTAATCCATTCGACATTTCCTTCCTCTAAATTTTTCAGGTAAGTGTCTTTAGACCAGCGCCAACATCCTTCTGTTTTATTCGGCTTAATTGGAAATACCTGTGTTTCATCGGGAGCTTCTAAAGGATAATAAAGGTTTGGTCTATCACTGCGTAATGAATTAGAACCTTCCTTTCTTAATGAGCGACTTCTATAATATAATCCTTTTTCCTTATCGAAATTTTTGAATTGTTTATTGGACTGCTCTCTTTTAAGTTTAGTTACATTAAATTCAGAACTCTTGCTGTACGCCAATATAAAATCATGACTTGAGCTAAATCCTTTAGAATCCATTCGTGGACTGTAAACTTTTTGCCAAAGCACATTAGCTAAAAAATTACCACCGCCAAAGATTTCATCACAAATGAGCCTAAGATTAGCTTGCTCATTATCATCAATGGAAATAAAAATAGCTCCATCTTTTGCCAATAGTCTATGTAAGAGTTTTAATCTTGGATACATCATGCATAACCACTTGTCGTGTCGTGATAAATCTTCAGCTTCTTTTCCCACAACTTTTCCTAACCACCTTTTAATTTTGGGGTCATTTACATTGTCGTTATAAACCCAACCTTCGTTTCCGGTGTTGTAGGGAGGGTCAATGTAAATACACTTTATTTTTCCTTCATATTCAGGCAATAAAGCCTTTAGAGCTTCAAGATTATCCCCATGAATTATTTTATTACCGCAATTGATTTCGTTTTGGCTTTGTTTACCATTGTCGAAACCATAGGAGTGTTCTAATATTCTGTAAGAAACATCCATGTGGTGGTTTATCACCTTATCTTTTCCTATCCAATTTAATGTTGGCATCGTTTACTTCCTGTTATTTGTCCTGTTTGGTTGATACAATTAACTCCCTTGCATCAACATTTAGTTTCTCTGCAATTTCAATCACGGTTTCCATTCCGGGCTGCGATTCGTTCGTACACCATCTCGAAACCGTGGTTAAACTTTTCCCCAATTGTTCAGCCAACCATTTATTCGTTCTATTCTGCTCTGCAAGAACAATTTTCAACCTGTTTATTTGCTTACGCTCTGTCATAATACGCAAATTACGTGTATTTTTTAAACTTGGAAGCTAATTTATAAAAGTTATATGAAAATGCAGCACTTTCTTTCAGATAAATAATTTTAGAAACTATCCAACCAATCTGCAATATCAGCAAACAGGCTTTTCTTTAAAGAAGATTCCGTTGTTTGCACTTTCTGCCGTAAGTAATTCTGTGGCACTTGCTTTTTTATTAATACTTTGGCAAGCATACCTAATTCGTTTATTAATTCATTTTCCGCTGAAGGGCTTTTAAGTGAAGGAGTAACGACTTTATGATTTTGTTGCAAGCTTAAAAGAAATTCCTTGTATTCAGTTTGCATATCCTGAAATTCAACGTCAGTTCCTCCAGCATCAGGGTGTAGTTGCTTTGCTAATTTCCGGTAACGTAGTTTGGCATGGTCAATATCGGTTATGCCTAAGAAATAGTTCATAGTTGTTCAAATTCTTCAAGTGTTATACAAAAGTGTTCCAGGATTAAAAGGAGTTGTTGTTTGTTGTAGTAATGGCGTTTTGTATTTCCTGCCTGTTCAATTCCTTGTTTTAATGCCGGGCAAATGTCAATTTCGTTTCGGAGCTGTTGCATTGCTGACTTCATGGAAATACTATCGGGGTAAAGTTTTTTAACCAAATCCTGCTTTAATATGGTTCTGCGTACTATCATAGCGTTGGATTTGGGTTGAAAAATGAGCGATAACGCAATGGAAATATCGAGAAGAGCAGCCTTGTAGAGTATATTTCAACTGCTTTTGAAGGCTTTTGAGAACTTTTTAGTTTATTCAGACTGCTTTTGAGGACTTTAAGACAAAATCTTAAAGACTTTTTTGAATATTGTATTTTTTGAAGGGGACTTTCAGCTATTAATAGAAAAAACGGTCGCTTTGTAACCAGCAAAAGCCTCGAATTGAGACTTGCATTTAGAATGTAATGAAGAATTTTGGGCATAATCTATACAATTATACCCTTGACGGCTATGAATGTAAAGATAGCTTTTTTTAGTATTGCTTAAAAAAAAGCAATAAAAAACCCGACACCAAAACTGATACCGGGTTAATCTTTTAACTCTCGCATAGAAACTCTATACCACATTAAATAATTTCTTTAAGCTCTTCAATTGTGGAATGGCGACCAGATTTTATCCATTCTTGTATTTCAGACATTTTGAACATCAGTGTTTTTCCACCTGGTTTATAGTAGGGAATTTGTCTGTTATACACCTTGCCATATATGGTTTTAATACTAACACCTAATAATTCTGACAGTTCTTTGGCATTGATGTAATCATATCCCGTAGATAATTTCTTTTGCAAACGTATCATTTCAGATACTTTCTTGTTTAATTCTTCAAGGCTCGCTAATACCTTGTCATTCTTTTTTTTAAGTCATAATCAAATTTTTTAGTAAAACTTAAATGATAGTGAATTAGAAAGTTATCAAAAAAAACATTTGCTTTTTTCTTAAAATAAAGATGCTAGATGAATAATGTTTTGACTATGTTTTCAGAGCCTATGGTATTTCTTTAAAACTGTCCTCATTCCTCATTATTGCTTTAAGCTATTAAATATCAGGTATATAAAATGAGGACTTTGAGGAGGAGTGAGGGAAAGGGTATGCTATTGCCTCTATTGTCCCTCAATAATCCCTCATGTTTCCCTCAGCCGTCCTCACTTATTTTTAGAATAGAAAAATATATAGTATTATATATCAGTATATTATTATAATCTATACTTAATAAGTGAGGAAATGAGGACGGTTTTTGCATTATAGCCATAATAAGCTTTAATAATGTATTTTGATTTATATTTAGATGAAGCGTTCAAGCTCAATACCTTGGTCTTTCAAGGTATCATAGTTTAGTATGTATGCACTTGTTCTATTGCTTCCGAACTGTACGTTCTTTCTGCGATAGTCAATAAATGAACGATGTTTCTTTAGGTATTCACCAATCACCGCCTGGTCTAATACGGTTATCCCTTCTTTGCGAGCTTGTTCCCTGTATAAACCATGTATTGCTCCAACTCTTAGATAAAGATGCTTTACGCTATTTTCAGCTACAACGATTCTGTAATGTGTATTATCAGATATTTTATAAAGATTCAGAAGGGACTGCAAAACATGAAAATACTGTTCTACTTCATCGCTTTGGTTTTGTACTGAAATGGTAAGTCTTGCAGAACGTATTAAGGCTGTTTTTGCTGTTTGATATTCAAAAGGGAATTTCAAATCGGATTGTTCCATTAGAATTTTCATAGGTGTAAGTACCGATGATATATTCAAAACAGTTCTGCGGTCAACGTTACCAAATTCGCTAATAAGTTCATCCATTACCTCTGAACTAATACCAGGTTCTTCTTTAGCATAGTTTTCCTCAATTAAATGTCGATTGTCGAATACTGAACAAGTAATATTGGTAAACTGCAAACTTTCTTCGGCTGCTTTGAATTCTTTTAGGTCTTCATAGTTTCCCCGATTGGTATCATCAAATTCTCCTAGCAAGCTGCGACTTGAGAGAGCCGGGTCTTGTGTTGGTAAATCCTGACCGCTAATAATACCCGAACCCCTGGGCTTTGCAATACGTGTTTCATTACCGCCAGACTTTACCCCAGTAAGCTTACCATTTCGGTCGGCAATACCTTTTAATGCTTCAATGGTATTTTTATGGATGCTGTTCTTATATTCATTACCCCAAAACGGATGGTTGGTTGTAGAATCCATACTTCGCTGCATACCTGTACTTGTACTGCCAGAAGCAAGGTTAATACCGTCTTCCATAGGTGGCTTGCCAAACATATACATGATACTTCGGGCTGCGGTACTTTTACCTGATTGGCGTTTCCCAAACAGGAATAGTAATGGGAAGTACCCGAAATTGGCTTTATAAATTACATCGCTGAATACTGTTGCAATGTAGTAGGCAATTAGTAATTCTGCATTACCCGGATAAACCTTGTTCATTGATGATGCCCACTTGCCAAAATTCCAACTGCTGTTCTTTGGCGGTTGAATATACTTTGAGTTTTCCTTAAATGGGTTTCCGCTATCGTTGGTACCAATTCTTAGTAACTTACCATAGGGTAGAAAGAAGAAATGTAAAAGATGTACCTGGCCCTGTTTGATTTTATCTTTCAAGTTATCTGTACCATATTTACCGATAAACTCTGCGGTAGTATTTAATACATGAAAGGTATCTCCAATACGAATCTGGCTTTCGGGTGGAATCTCCTTAAACTCATCCATGCTGCTTATTCGTTTTGCATGGGTGGTAACACCATACTCATCAATCTCGTGGAATGTTTTATCGTAATACAAACCATTGGCAAATACCCAAAAACGGTTCTTTTCATTGTAGCCAACCCTTTCAAGTTCTTTTGCTTCGGGTATTCCTAAAAGTTTTACATTTTTAATACTATCAAGTTGGGTGTCGTTGCCATACCAAAAAAAACCGTGCCTACGGTGAACTTGCTTTTTAAACGATGCAGGGGTACAAAAGTCATCCGATGATATGGTGGCAAGTCGTTTCCGACCGTATTGGCTCATCAGGTTAAGAATGTATTTCAGGTCGGTTCGCCCTTGTGCATCCCTATGGAAAACACAAAACAAAGCTTCAAAAGTAAAGTTTGATATTTGTTTAGGATTCTTGCCTTCCACAGTCCAGTAAGCCCCTTTTTCTTCATAAAACTGATTTTCCAAGAGGTTCTCCTGTTGCTCTTTTTTTAGTTTTATAATGTCATTGATGTTCTCCTTTTTCTTGGCTTTCTTTTCTATGGGCTGGCTGTTTTCCTTTAAGGCATCCTGCCATGCTTTTTTCGGTTTAATCTGCTCAGAAACAAAGTCAAGATAAACCTCCTGGTTAGTTTTATCATAGCAACTAATCAGGGCAGCCATCCGCTTAATTACTTCCGATTTCTTAACTGGGTCATTTGCAAATCGTTCAGCGTATTCAGCCGTTTTGTATATGATGTAATCTTCCTGTTTTTCATCGTACTGAAGAAACGTCTCACTATCGGTGAAAAGTGAATCGGGGTCTTGTTTTTCGGGTAGTACAACAACCGAAACATGGAATTGATTTTTAATAAGGATTTCTGCATTTCTGCACATGGCATTTCGTCCGGCACTATCACCATCGTAAATGAGCGTAGCCTTATTGGTGTATTTTTTCAGGAGCTTTGCCTGTGCATTGGTTAATGCAGTTCCGCCTGTTGCAACTGAATTAATTACTTCAATGGAGTGCATCCGAAGCACATCGGTATAACCTTCTACTATATATGCCCGGTCTTCGTTTTTAATGGCGAATCTTGCAATATTTAAAGCATACAATTCATTGCCTTTGGTGTAGATGCAGCTCTCGTGTGTATTCAGATATTTAATCTTTGGGTTTTCGTTTAAATCACGCCCGGCGAAAGCTATGGTTTGACCTTTGGAATTGCAAACAGGAAATATCAATCGGTTGTAGAAAAAGTCATAAATGCCTTCGTCGTTGCTTTTCAATACGCCAATTTCTTCAAGTATTTCCGTTTTTACACCTTTCTCCCTGGCATGGGCAAGTAGAGCATTTCCACTTGGAGCATAGCCGACATTAAAGCTGCTGTTTTCAGGAATGACAATGTTTCGCTGTTTTATGTAATCCTGTGCATTCTTATGATTGACCTGTTCTAAGTAGAACCTTTCAATGATATTACAAGCTATTTTCAGGCTTTCTTCATGTTTGAATTTGGCTTCATCCCAATTGGTACTTCTTTTCCATTCAAAATTGAGATTCAAAAGTTTTGCGCCAAGCTCAACGGCTTCTTTAAACTCAACATTTTCATGCTCTTTAATAAACTCAATGGCATTACCACCTTTATCGCAACCGAAGCATTTGAAAATACCCTTTGCCGGATTAACGCTGAATGAAGCCGTTTTTTCATTGTGGAATGGACAACACGCTTTGTAATTGCTCCCTGCTTTCTTTAGTGTGACAAAGTTGGAGACAACCTCATAAACTTCATCATTGATTTGCTCTATAACCCTTTTTGCATCCATCGGCTACCAATCTTTACCTGTCAATAATTCACGGTTGTTGCTATCGAGGCTCATAAAGAACTCGTGAACGTTACCTCTGAAATCATAAAACTTGTCTAACAAGTGATAGCCCATGTCTGAACCCCAAATCTTGTAAAAGAGAGCATTCAACTCAAGCTGAGAATCCTCAATCATTTTCTGAACTTTTGAGCCATCAAACGGGATGCTGTTATAGCCGTTTTTCTCATAAAAACTCTTTATGCGGTTCTCGAAATAGTATAGCTTCGATACCGTATTAGGTGCTAATGCTGTCATTTTAATTTGTTTTGAAAATGAATCTTATTTAAAAATGGCAGGATTGCCCTTGTTCAATCCTGCCTAAACCATTATTAGCCGTCAAGGGTGGTTATTAAATTTTTAATGTCATCAATTGAAAAACAGAGGTGTTTATTCTCATTCATTGCTGCTGTGAGTTCAATTCTTGCAGTAGTACTTTCTTTCCATTTAGGTAACATGTAAATGGTATCGCTTTTAAGAATTAAACCCAGGCGGTGAGTAATGCTTTCAGACCAACCAAGCTTATTAAGTGCTTTTTCTTCGGGTATAACAATGGTGCATCCTAAATTCAATAATTGCCTTTTTAGGCTTTGAATGAAATTTGCATCGGTTTCGTAATGAATTCCGGAGAGATATATTGTCATTGCTTACGTTATTGAATTTATGGACGACCTAATAAATCATAAATCATCTGAACTTGTTTTGGGGTGTATGCTCTTCCTCTATATTCACCAAGTTCATCTTTAATTGGTTCAAGCCAACGTTGAAGGGTTAAATAGCTTATATTGTATGCCTCCGTTAATTGATGCTTGCTTTGAGCGACTGGTTTTTCATTGTTTTCCATTATCTGAATGTTAAATGGTTAGTATTTGCCTCCTCTTTAAGCCTATTTATCTCGCTCGCATAAATCTGCCAGGAACCGCCTTTAAATTCCTGTCTAGCTTTTAACATGTTTTTCTTGCAATAATGAATGACAGTAGTGTAGGGCATACCTGTCAGTTTACTGAATTGATTGGGTGTGTAAAATTCAGGTTTGTCTTTTTCCGATAGCCTGTGAATCTCGCTTATAATTTTCTCAGAAAAACTGTTTAAGTCAGCTACGGTAACTAAATTGTTTAAATCTTCTTTCTGCATAATCGTATGTTTTTATTTCTACATCAATTTGTAAGCGAACATACATTTGCTGCAAACACGAAAAAAGGGACAGAGGGGGATGTCCCCCTTTGTCCCCTTTTGGTAACTATCATTAGATCAAGATGTAATAAAATCGAATTTTTTGAAAAAAAATTACAAATGCTATACAGTATTGGCATTTGCCAATTCTTCAAGTAGTGATTCGACCTTGTTTTTTACGTTGTCATTAACATCTGTAAACTGTTTTCTAATTTGTTCTGCTTTCGGAAACTCAGCTCTTTTTGTAGAAAAATTATCTGCTAATATCCTGGATAAATGAGTGGAAATAACGGTCATATTGACCACCCTCAAACGATTTAATGTGACCACCTTGTAACGATTCAAAGTGACCACCCTCGTTTTTCAGTAAAAAAAG
>NZ_JAFMVC010000048.1 GCF_025499605.1 Carboxylicivirga litoralis
CTTTTTTTACTGAAAAACGAGGGTGGTCACTTTGAATCGTTACAAGGTGGTCACATTAAATCGTTTGAGGGTGGTCAATATGACCGTTATTTCCAATTTACCAATTGTTGAAAAAGGTTGGATGAAGAATAACACTTTGTTTAAAATTGAAACACCCAAAACAGGTAAACGCCAGGTTAATATAGGACTCGGGCGCGACGGAGAAGGGATGCGTATATTTAATGAAAACATTATTAATTTTGAGATAGTAAAATGATTTTCTTTTCTACAGAACAATTAAATAGGATAGAGTTAGCTAGTAAAAGCTATGAAGAATTAGCTCTTGAACAAGAGCTTGGTATTAAGAGCCTAAACTATAAGCATATTGATTTTTTATTTGAATACTTTTTAAACAATGATAAATGGAGGGTTTTTAGATATATTTTCGTGCTGTTTTCGCGAAATTTGAGTAACCCAGATAAAGAAGATCTATATAGGAAATATTTACTTGATAGTAGGCATTTTGATCATGAGGATATGATAATCTATTTTTATGATGATTTTGTAATGGACTTAAGAAATATTGAAATGTTACATGAATTGATTACTAATATACCATCTTATTTCTATGAAGCTGAGCGAGAATATGTTTTTATGGAAAAATGTATCACTGCATTAAGTGCCCAAAAATACCCAGAAAATCTTGAAAAGATAAAAAAACTTTCTAATTCGACAAAAGATAATACCTTAAAAAAAATGACAACTTATGTAATTGAAAATTGGAACTATAAAAATTAACAACCCTTAATATATGGTCTGTTCAGAAGCAAAAATAATACTTCTTACATTGTCAGTAATAGGATAAATATTTTCGAGAGGGAGCATGTTTCTCGCTTCCTCTGTTTTCTTATCTGATATAAGATAATTTATCCCTCTGCACTTATCTGAAATATCCTCAATACTAACAATCCAGTCGTTTACATACTTTTCAACAGCAATACCAGTTAATCCAACTTGAATAGAGCGGTAGTTTAAATTGTTAAAGTACATATCTTTCTCTGGATCCCATTGAATTCTTACGGGAGAACAGAAAAAATAAAATGGATTCTTTGATATATAGCCTTAACTTGTAAAATAATAATTTCAATAGTTTATTGCTAGTTGCAACAACTTATATATTCAAGTGAAAATTTTCATTAAAAATATGGTATGTATACGTTGCCAAATGTTAGTTAAGAGCGAACTAGAAAAATTAGGGCTGGAATATGCTGTTGAAAAAATTGAAGAAGCCAACAGGATGGAAAAGATAAGTTGTAGCTAATTGGATTAATGCATACAACTTCACCACGTTATATAGAGTTAAAAAGGTTTGAAAAAAACGAGTATAAAAAATGGAGGGCTTAATTATGTAGTGTTTCTAAAAAGAAGTCCGCAAGAAACAATGTGAAAGGAAGGTCGGTATTCGAAGACCTATGCCTTTACATTTTATGAATTATATGAAGAAAGAAGGTTAAACACTAATCGTTTCTCATTCAATCCTGAAAACAAGACGTTATGTGAACCTTCTATTTTAAAAGATAGTTTAGTCCCAATAGAATTTAATAGGTCTATATTACACAAGTATGATTACCTGAACAAATCCCCACGAGTTTTCTTCAACTATATGCTTTATAAATAACTATGGTACGGTTGGTAAACAAACTAAAAGAAGCTTTAAACAAGCCTAAGCAGATTAATGAAATACTTGATGAGCAGATTGAAACTGGTTTACGAGAACACAAGCGGTCAAATCAAGATTTATTTCTCTCAGCCATATCAGCAGGCTTAGAAGTTGGATTTAGCGTGTTCCTCATGGCTTCTATTTATAGTTTGTTCAATGACGTTGTTCATCCATCAATGCTTCATGTCATGCTGGCAATTGCCTACCCTCTTGGGTTTATATTTGTAGTGATTGGTAAATCCGAACTCTTTACAGAGCATACCAGCCTTGCGGTAATCCCTGTTTTAAGTAAAGATGCAACAATAAAGAGCCTATTAATACTATGGGGGGTAGTTTATCTCGGGAATTTATTGGGAGGTTATATTTTTGGATACATTCTTTCCGTTCTTCCTGAACGACTGAATGCTATAAATAATGGAGCATTTTATGGATTGGCAAAAAAATTAATACACCACCCTTGGCATATCATTTTAGGAAGTGGAATTCTTGCCGGATGGTTAATGGGCTTGTTGTCATGGCTGGTTACTTCTTCGCAGGACACATTAAGCAGGATAGTAATAATAACTTTAATTACTTCTGTAATTGGGATAGGCGGACTACACCACTCTATTGTTGGTTCCATAGAAGTGTTTACCGCATCTTTAACAAGTATTGAAATAACCTGGAAAGATTATCTACACGTTCAAACATCGGCAACCTTGGGCAATATTATTGGAGGGGTTGTATTTGTTGCATTCGTAAAATTTAGCCATGTAAATCCACGAAATAAGCATTATATGTCATCTGATAAGAAAAATAAATAAAGCAGTTATCTCATATAATTGAATTCCCACATATTCGTAATCAATAATTTCAACGTTTGCAATTATTAAATTTCAGAAAAGCATCCCATCTAATTTATAGACAAATAAAAGTCTAAGGATCATCCCGATAATTAACCTAAATGACATGTAGCATATTGACTTGGTATGCCTACCAATATTGCTCTATACTATAAAGTTTGCTGTAAAAAGGTGTGAATGATGTAACTAATAAACAGAACTATGTAATGCTTTCTTTGATAGATAGCCTGACCTTTGTAAAGTGGAATTATATCCGCTACTGTATTGCCAGTTGCAACAATTAAAAATTAAAGTCATGAATAAAATGGAACTAAAAGGAAACTGGAATGAACAGAAAGGTAAACTCAAAAAGAAATTTGGATTCCTTACGGAAAATGACCTCATGTTTGAAGAAGGTAAACAAGAAGAAATGCTTGGAAAATTGCAAATCAAGTTGGGCAAAACCAAAGAAGAATTGCACAAAATTATTAATGGCCTTTAATCATTATATAAAGTAGTAAAACGACTATTGTGTAAAATGGATGCAGCAATAGTTTAAAACAAAGTCATCCTTAATGAAAAGGGAGGAACAGTTATGAAAATTGCAAAAGAGAAGATCGAAGTAAAAATGGAGATAGCTGGTGCTGTTATTCGACAGAGAAATGATTTTGGTGACGCAACAGGTTTAGGGAAAATAAGTTGTGAGTATTTCAGTCTTTCTGCTGGAGTAGATACAACTCCCTTGTTTATGGGTCTTGAAGGAAATTTGTGTCAGTGCCCGCATTGGGGATACGTCTTGAGTGGTCAACTTACAACCACCGATGCTAAAGGCATCAAGGAAGTTGTGAATACGAACGATTTGTTTTACTGGCCCTCCGGGCATAATGTTTTGGTCAATGTAAATGCAGAAATCATCATGTTCAGCCCTCAGACACAGCACAGTCATGTAATCAATCACATGATTGAGAAGACCAAGGGCTAAGATTATCATCATAAGAGACAGTTAGACCTGAATTAATAATATGAAAAAAACAGCAACAGCCCATTGGCTAGGAAATCTTAAAGAGGGCAAAGGAACATTAAGTACGCAAAGTGAAATTTTAGATAAAACCAATTACAGCTTCAAGTCACGTTTTGAAGAAGGTGAAAAAGGGACAAATCCTGAAGAGTTATTGGCTGCCGCACATGCAGGCTGTTTTACAATGTCAGTTGCATCTATTTTAGATAAAAAAAGTTTAACCCCTGATAAATTGGATACTAAGGCAACCATAACACTGGAAGGCTTATCCATTACAGCTATTCATTTATCCATAACCGGTTCTGTGAAAGATATGGATGCGGATGCTTTTGCTTTAGTTGTTAAGGAAGCTGAACAAAACTGTATCATCTCTAAAGCTTTAAAAGTGGCTATTACTTCTGAAGCACATTTTGTTATTTGAGAAAACAGAATATTCCTGTTTTAATACGACTTACAAAGAAAGGAACAATATGGGAAATGATATCTTTCAAATAAAAAGCACTTTAGAAATAGGAGAAAAACGGTATTCCTATTGCAGCCTCATTGAGCTAAAAAAGCAAGGATATGCGATAGAGAAATTCCCATTTTCTATTCGTATTTTATTGGAAAATGCCTTGCGCAATTTTGATGACCTCGCAGTAACCAAAGAGGCCATTATGACGATTTTGAACTGGAAACCCGAAGGTTCGGACAAGGATATTCCGTTTAAACCAGCCCGTGTTTTAATGCAGGATTTTACCGGAGTTCCAGCTGTAGTCGATATTGCTGCACTCCGTTCCGAAGTAGCGAGAAAAGGGAAAGATCCAAATACCATTAATCCGCTCATTCAAGTTGATTTAGTTATTGACCACTCGGTACAGGTAGATTATTTTGGCACGGAAGATTCCTACAAACAAAATATAGACGAAGAATATAAACGCAACATAGAGCGCTATCAATTACTAAAGTGGGCACAGAAATCCTTCGATAATTTTAGAGTCGTTCCCCCGGGAATGGGAATTTGCCATCAGGTAAATCTTGAATATTTCTCAAAAGGCGTTATTGCAAGAAATGGAGAGGTTTTTCCGGACACTTTGGTTGGGACTGATAGTCATACCCCAATGGTTAATGGTATTGGCGTTGTGGCTTGGGGCGTAGGTGGTATTGAGGCAGAAGCCGCTCTTCTGGGGCAGCCCATCTTTTTTATTATGCCTGAAGTTATTGGCTTAAAACTTACCGGCAAACTTCCTTTGGGTTCAACAGCAACAGACCTTGTCTTAACCATTGCCAATAAGCTTCGGAAATATGGTGTAGTAGGAAAATTTGTTGAGGTTTTTGGTTCTGGTCTGGATCATCTTTCTGTGCCCGATCGGGCAACTATTGGTAATATGTCGCCAGAATTTGGCTGCACCATTACCTACTTCCCTATCGATGATAAAACCCTGGAGTATATGAGGAAAAGCAATCGTTCAGAGGAGCACATCAAGTTGGTTGAAGAATACTGTAAAGCCAATATGCTCTGGAGGGAAGATGAAGATAGTATTACGTATACAGCTGTTTTGGAATTAGACCTGTCGACTATAGAGCCCACCGTTGCCGGTCCTAAACGCCCACAGGATAAAATCCTTTTGAAAGACTTTAAAAATGAATTTATCAAGTTACTGGATAAATCGTTCGACCGCAAATACATCATTCAGGAAAGCCGCGAGAACCTGAAACCTATCACAACCTGGAATACTGAAGGAGGAGATCAATTATCTCACAAAGTAACTACCACATCATTAAAAAAGAAAACGGAAATACAGGGAAAAAATGAATTGAAGACGGTTTGGATTAATCAGGGTCAGGAAAAATTTATGCTTTCCGATGGTACCGTGGTGATAGCAGCAATTACCTCTTGTACGAACACATCAAACCCCTATGTTATGATAGGTGCCGGGTTGGTAGCCCGAAAGGCCAGGGAGCTTGGTATTGATGTAAAACCATGGGTAAAAACCTCTCTGGCACCCGGGTCTAAAGTAGTGACCGATTACCTCAAAAAGGCAGGTTTAATGAAAGATCTGGAAGCCTTGCATTTTCATTTGGTAGGCTATGGCTGTACTTCCTGTATTGGAAATTCAGGTCCTTTGCCGGAGCAAATCGCTAATGCAATTGATGAACATCATTTGGTGGTTGCATCGGTACTTTCCGGAAACCGAAATTTTGAAGCGAGAATTCATCCTCAGGTAAAAATGAATTTCTTGATGTCTCCCATGCTCGTGGTGGCTTATGCCCTTGCCGGACGAGTGGATATTGATTTGATTAATGAGCCCCTAAACTACGATTCCAATCAGAAACTGATTTATCTGAAAGATATTTGGCCTACAAATGATGAAATAAATGAAATTCTAAACCGGGTATTGTCTTCAGATGATTTTGCTAAAAACTATGATGAAATTTTTGAGGGTAATGAAATCTGGAGAAATCTGAAAGTTCCCACTGGCAAATTATATGAATGGGACAAGAGTTCGACCTACATTAAAGAGATTCCATCTTTTCGCAATATTTCTGAACAACCGGAACCGTTGAAAAATATAAAAGATGCAAGGGCACTGCTTGTATTAGGCGACAGTGTCACCACCGACCATATCTCTCCCGCAGGTGCATTTAGCCCGGAATCTGATTCTGGAAAATATTTATTGGAAAGGGGGGTGAAAAAAGAGGATTTTAATTCCTATGGATCGCGCAGAGGAAATGATGAAGTAATGGTACGTGGTACTTTTGCCAATGTTCGCATTAAAAATAAGTTGGCAACAAAAGAAGGCGGTTTCACTATTTTTTTACCAACCGGTGAAGAATTATCAGTATACGATGCTTCTGTAAAATACAAAGAAACGCAAACGCCCTTATTGGTTCTTGCAGGTAAAGAATATGGCAGCGGTTCCTCACGTGACTGGGCTGCCAAAGGCACATTTTTATTGGGAATAAAAGCCGTATTGGCTGAAAGTTACGAACGTATCCACAGGAGTAATTTGGTTGGTATGGGCGTACTGCCGCTTCAATATAAAGATGGCGCAACTGTCGAAAAACTAGGCCTGTCAGGGAAGGAAATATTCACAATAAACCGTATTGCTGAAGATATCACACCATTAAAGGAAGTACAGGTAATTGCCAAAAATGATAAAAATGAAGAGATGAAATTCAATGTAATTGCTCGTCTTGATTCCGAAATAGAAATTGAATACTACCGCAATGGAGGCATCTTACAATATGTGCTGCGGCAATTTCTGCAAAAAGAGTGATTATCTGACTTTTTTTAAATATCAATAATATGGGAAAACTTAAAAAATATACGTTGATAGCAACATTCTTGATTGTTTCAGCTATCTCTTTTCAGGCTATTTCCCAGGAAAATGGAAACAACAACTGGATTGCGCCAAAAGAAGCTGACGAAATAGTCAATCCGTTAAAAGGCAATGAGGAGGCGACCAAAGCAGGGAAGGTTCTATTTCAACAACAATGTGTGGTTTGCCACGGAACTTCCGGTAAAGGGGACGGTGCTGCAAGTGTGGCTCTAAATCCAAAACCTGCCAACTTCACATCAAAAAAAGTACAAAATGAAACGGATGGAGCCATTTTTTGGAAAATCACAACAGGTAGGCCACCCATGATCTCGTACAAGGATTTGCTTATTGAAGAACAACGCTGGCAGTTGGTAAATTATATACGCACATTTTCAGAATAGAGACCGTTAAAAATTAGAATACTACTAAAATCTATTACCATTTACAACTGTAATAAGAAAATCTAATAATTATAACATATGAAAAATGTATTAAACATAAACATGGTTAAATCGCCTCTATTGAAAAAATTACTGAAGTATAGAAAGATTATCATCATTCTATTTTTTTCATTGCTGATTGCCTTTAGTGCATTTTTTCAGATTGACCCCGAAGAGGTAGGAGTTATTACCCGCTTTGGTAAATATGTGAAAAAAGTTGAACCAGGGCTTAACATGAAAATACCTTTTATTGAACAAGTGTATAAAGTACCGGTTGAAAGACAACAAAAGCTGGAATTTGGTTTCCGGACTGTAAAAGCAGGCATTAATACGCAATACACAAGGTCTGGCACCAAAGATGAGTCTTTAATGCTTACTGGCGATCTTAACCTTGCAGATGTGGAATGGGTTGTACAATACCGAATTAATGATGCTTACAATTACTTATTTAAGGTAAGAGACCCAGAAAACTCATTGCGTGATGTTTCGGAAGCTGCACTCAGACAAATTGTGGGAGATCGGACCGTGAATGAAGTACTTACTGTAGGGCGTACAGAAATCGCCACTAATATGGTTGAACTAATGAACCAAATATGCAAGGACTACTCACTTGGAATAAAAATCGATCAGGTTGTACTACAAGATGTTAATCCCCCCGAACCAGTAAAAGCTGCTTTTAATGCAGTAAACCAGGCACAACAAGAAAAAGAAACACTGATTAATCAGGCAAAATCGGAGTATAATAAAGTTATCCCAAAAGCAAGTGGCCAGGCTAAGGAAACAATACAAAAAGCAGAAGGATACGCCACCGAGCGGGTGAATATTGCACTGGGCGAGGTTGCCCGTTTTAATGCTATTTATAGTGAATACGTTAAAGCGCCGGAAGTAACGAGACGGAGAATTTATCTCGAAACTATGGGATCCGTATTGCCTAAGTTGGGCAATAAAATTATTATTGATGAACAAGGAAACAATGTATTGCCCTTGTTACAAATGCAATTAAACAAATAACACAATGGAATTATGAAAAAGAATAAAATTATATTTTTAAGTATCGCCCTTATAGTGTTGTTAATTGTGGTATTACAAAGTGTGTATATTGTAAAAGAAACAGAGCAGGTAGTTATTACTCAATTTGGAAAACCAGTGGGCAAAGCTAAAACAGAACCGGGACTAAAGTTTAAAACACCCTTTATACAAAAAACCAATTATTTTGAAAAACGTTACATGGAATGGGATGGAGATCCAAACCAGGTACCAACAAAAGATAAAAAATTCATATTTGTTGATGCTTATGCCCGTTGGCAAATTACAGATCCATTGCAGTTCTTTATTCGAATGACCAATGAAAGGGGCGCACAAACCCGTCTGGATGATATTCTTGATGGAGAAACAAGAGATTACATTGCAGCCCATGATCTGGAAGAAGCTGTACGTTCTCAGAACAGGGTTCCGGCTTCCTCAGGCGCAACCGGTGAAATGATTTCCGATTCGCTTGCCACCATATCTGTTGGACGTCAGGAATTACAACGAATGATTCTTTTATCAGCCAACGAGAAGGCGCAGGATCTTGGTATTGTTATACTCGACTTTCGGATCAAACGAATTAATTACGTTGATGAAGTAAGCGCTCAGGTATACGAACGTATGAAAAGTGAAAGGTTTCGGATAGCTGATAAATTCCGTTCTGAAGGACAGGGAGAAGCATCACGTATCAATGGAGAGAAAGAAAGAGAACTAAAAACCATTCAATCGGAAGCTTTTAGAGAAGCCGAAGACATAAAAGGTAAGGCAGACGCCAGGGCTGCTGCAATATATGCTTCTGTGTATGACCAAACATCTGCTTCACGCGAATTATATGGTTTTTTAAAATCGATGGAAACTTTTGAAACAACATTTGATACAACTACATCTGTTATTTTATCTACGGACAGTGAACTTTACAAATATTTGAAAAGTATGAAGTAAATAACGACAATACTTGATAAACCATTAATAATATGGAATATAGAATAGAAAAAGACACAATGGGTGAAGTAAAGGTACCAACTCATTGTTATTGGGGTGCTCAAACAGAACGTTCTCGAAATAATTTTAAAATTGGTCCAGAAGCATCCATGCCCAAAGAAATAATCCATGCATTTGCCTATATGAAAAAGGCAGCAGCGGTGACAAACCATCAATTAGGGGTATTAGCAGCCGATAAAAAAGAACTGATAGTAAATGTATGTGATGAAATAATTGCAGGCAAACATGATACTGAGTTTCCTTTGGTAATATGGCAAACTGGTTCGGGGACGCAAAGCAATATGAATATAAACGAAGTAATTGCTAACCGGGCACACGTTATACAAGGTAATAAGTTGGGGGAAGGTAAATTGTATGTTCATCCCAATGATGATGTCAATAAATCACAATCGTCCAATGATGTATTTTCGTCTGCAATGCATCTAGCAGCATATAAGATGGTAATAGATAATACTATTCCAGGAATCAATGCACTGATAGGTACATTGCACAGTAAAGCACAAGATTTTAAAAGCATTGTTAAAGTTGGACGTACACACTTTATGGATGCGACTCCACTAACCTTAGGTCAGGAGTTTTCAGGTTATGAACAACAACTGATTAACTGTATCAGGGCCATTAAAAATGCACTGCTGTTGGTTCGTGAGTTAGCCTTGGGAGGAACAGCTGTTGGCACAGGCCTAAACACACCTAAAAGATATGATTTATTAGTAGTTCAAAAAATTGCAGAACTCACCGGTATCCCATTTATTAGTGCGCCAAATAAGTTCGAAGCTATTGCCAGTCATGATGCGATGGTTGAATTATCCGGAGCATTGAAACGTTGTGCTGTTTCATTGATGAAAATAGGGAACGATATTCGTATGTTGAGTTCTGGCCCCCGTTGCGGTATTGGTGAAATTATTATACCAGAAAATGAACCTGGTTCATCCATCATGCCCGGAAAAGTTAATCCTACTCAAACTGAGGCCTTAACCATGGTCTGCGCCCAGGTAATGGGAAATGATGTGGCAGTTTCCATTGGAGGTTCAAACGGCCACTTTGAATTAAATGTCTTTAAACCGCTTATTGCCGCTAATGTATTGCAATCGGCTCGCTTGATTGGTGATGTTTGCCTTTCGTTCAATAATAAGTGCGCAACTGGCATACGCCCCAATCTCCCCATGATAAAGCAACATCTTGAAAATTCCCTCATGCTTGTAACAGCGCTTAATTCACACATCGGTTATGAAAATGCCGCTATAATAGCTAAGAAAGCGCAGGCAGAGCATAAAACCTTGCGGGAAGCAGCAATTGAACTCAATCTTTTAACCAATAAGCAATTTGATGAATGGGTGAAACCGGAAGATATGTGCGGAGCAATGGATTAGATGGAGTCTGGGCATAAATTCCTTTTTTTATCGTTACGCGTGCCAGTAAAATGCTCATTTACATTATCTATTGGAGGTAACACTCTCGTGATAGTGAGCAACGCAAAAAAGGCTTTCTTGATCAGTTAAAATAGTAGTTGTAAGAAACTCCTGTGGAGCAATGTTCTTCTCAGGATTTGCATTCAGTTATCAATATCAAGGTTGGCAGATTTTCGCAAATAAATAAAGTAAACAGTAACTACTACAAAGATTGTTAGTCTCACGAAACTTGTAACCAATTACACCGATGTGGAATAGTAGCGCCATATACAAACTAAGTCTAAGTACATGACAAAAGTTTATAACATTTATCTAAATCGCTGTTATTTATTGGATTGATTAACGCATTTGCGATTCTAATCAGTCCGTATTTAA
>NZ_JAFMVC010000049.1 GCF_025499605.1 Carboxylicivirga litoralis
TTAGCTGTTTTACAAGTTCAGACATGGAGCTTTTAGTGTTGGTTAAAAGCCCAATTTACAAGCTTTTATCTTAAAAAGACAGTCGGCTCTTCTCCCTGTTGAGCGAAGTCTATGATTTCGAACGAGGTAAAGTAGGAGTTAGTTTACAACTGACAGTATAAGATAAAGAAGGTGTCGAGATTTTCGACACCCTCTTTGCAATCAAATCATGGGTTTAGAAAATATAATTCAATTACTAATAACTTATATAAGTATTTCCATCTCTATAAACGACAGATGAAGGGACTCCACTGCCTGAATACGTTTCTACAGCTGGCAACTCCAAGTCAGGAGTAGCGCCTTCGAAGTTATATACTCGAAGTTTCCACGAACCATCTTTTTCAGTTAATACTAAGAATATATTTGGTCCATACATTAAATCATATACATTTTTCATATATACAACCTCCTCATCTTCGGGCAAGGTTAATGTATTCTGTTCTGTTTGGTTGCCATAATTGTAATAATTTACTTTATTATCTCCATTTGAATAATACATAACAGTATTAGCACCACTGATGGCAAATACTTTAGCATTGGGCAAATCAATACTTGTAGGTACCTGATATTCTGTACTAAGAAAATATGAACTAGCCAGGTAAGGGGTTGTTATTTTTATAATAAGGGCTTTATCTTCTGTTTTGTGTTTTAATAATGCATAAGAATAATAACTAATATACATGTAATATGGTTGTGCTGCCAGATACAACAACTCATAGTCTTTATAATTATCAAATACTATGGGTTCGTTTTTAGAAGAAGAATATGCTAGGAAACTTCCTGAATGATTGTCAAAAGTCAAAAAGGAAGTTGTGCCGTTAACTAGGTATTTTGACAGATTGTAATTGTTATCAGGATATGGATATCCGAATTTACCAATATTATTACCGCTGGTTCCATAAAGATGTACGGAATTGTTGTTGATCATACCATATCCTATTGAGGCAGCAACCACTCCTTGAGGCTTTTTAACCTCAGGAAGTTCCATAAATGCGGTTTCAAAATTATTCAACTCCTCCATGGTTTCTCCGTGATATATTTTAAAACCATTATCGGAGCATACGATATAACCTGGTTCATCGCTATATTGGGTTATATTTCCATCTTCATCTTCAACCTGGTAGGAGTATCCAACTGAAAAGAATGACGAATTTACGGGTTGACCTTTTAGTCCTTCGCCGTTAATCGTCTGAAAGATATTAGAGTTAACAACACCATCTCTATCAATAAAATCGACATCGGTATAGTCATTCTCGTATTTATTAACAAAAAAACCTAATCCAAAAGGACTACTTACTGTCAACTCAGTTTTCTGATATGTTGATGTCAGGTTTTGTTTATCGGTAGCTTTAAAAACCAGTTTATACGTACCCGGATTTAAAATAACATTATAATCAAGCTTTTTATCAAATCCTAGTGTATCAATGGGTAATGATGACATAGAAGATGAATATGCATACCATAGATAGTCATATTGACTCTCATCACCTTTAATTTCTGGTTCTAACACTAATTGTTCAAGCGTGATCACATCATAATGTTCCTCTAAATTAGATTCTACAATTGGTATAATAACTTCTGCATTAGTATAATCGTAGTTTCCAATATCATCAATACATCCGGCGAGAAACATGCCGGACATTACAGCTAATATGATGAATTTTGTTTTCATATCTTTGAGTTTTATGGGAATATTACACGAGTTACACCGTCACTTTCATAAATAGGGCCGTATGTTTCTTCGTACTCTTTCAGTAAAGCATTTGCTTTCATATTGTAGTATTTTCTTATATCACTATTTATTAATGACATAGAGAAGTCGGTGAATCCTACATAGTCAATCAAAAACCTCATTTTCTCTTGTCCCCATTCACCGAATGCATACTTATAGTAGTCATCATCCCAATTTGAGGGCTTTACAGCCATTGCTGTCATGGTTACAATAAAAGTAGATTGATCGATTAAACCAGGTACAAAGGATTCGTTGGAGCTAAAACCAAATTCGAGTGTAAACTCTTCAGTCTCCATATCATCTGTTTTGAGAATAACGATAGGAACAAGTATCGAGGTTGCCCCGGCCGGCAGAATTAAATCATTGCTCAATTGAGGGGCATTAAAAGCAATATAGTGGATTCCTGCAATGGCAGCACCTTCTTCATCGGTATTTAATTGAACCATACTAATGGTTCTGTCTTCCTCTGATTGGAAACCTGTTAGGCGCACATCAACCCAAACAGTATCTTTAACAATTGAACTTTCTGCATAAAAGAAAGAGTAAGCAAAGCTTCCATATTGAGAAACTCCATTCAAGTTATAGTATCCGTCATAAAAGAAAAGAGAAGCTTCACTATTATACTTGTCTATTTTCTCTTCGCTGCATCCATGCCATAATAAACTAATAGCTACCAGGCATAGACTATGGAAAAATATCTTCTTTTTCATATTCATAATTTGACTTTATTCGAACAATGTTTGGGTTTCAGGAATTGGCAATTGGTAATTGGCTCTGTCCATTTCAATAGCTGTTGGCCATGAAAATGCTTCATAACCCAGCCTTTTGTAGAAGAAGAACATCTGTCCTTCACCATAAAGGTCCTTTCTGTATTCTTTCTCCAGACGACTCATGATAGCTTCCTGGTCTGTTAGAGTTTCGTCAATAGAAATATCCAGACCTCTGGCAACCCGGTATTCGCGAAAAATGTTGGCATCGTTATTTTCAGTGGCAATAAAATACATTTCAGCAAGGCGAATTAAAGGTATATCTTCAACTGCTGTCGTTTCAGTAGCCCAGTATTTTTTAAAGTAATTAAACGTTTCTGGATGAATTTTAATTTCCCATAAACGATCATCTCTGAACCTAATATCCGCAGCATTGATTGTTACCTCATAAGCTTCTTCCAGCTTTGCATGATCTTGAGTGTAAGCAGTGTAATTACTAAAAAACATTGAAGTTAAAGTTGCTGTAGCCAGAGAATTGTTAATAGCAAATATTTGTTCTGTAGGAAATGTTAGATCACCTGCACTTGCGTCTGCTTCTCCGCCAAGATTAAAAATTAATTCATTATCCTCACTTTCTACAGCGTTAATTACTTCCATTGCATACGTCGCAGCCTTTACAGTTTCCCCCTGCCATATGTAGTACCGGGCAAGTGTTGCTTTCACAGCGAAGATATTGAAGCGGTTTTGTCTGTAGTAATGGAACTCATCTCCTAATGCTAGATTGTTATCAGTGTTTGGCTCATTTAACACATCTGCACTAAAAGAGAGTATCGGATCGTTTTCCAAAAGATTTTCTGCTTCAGTTAAGTCATTAAGAATATTCGTAAAAACTTCTTGATAAGTTAATGTGAGCAGTTCATTAGGATCTTTAGTTACCATGGTAACATAAGGAATTGCACTATCACCAGCTTGGATGTCCTGAGGTGCTGCTCCCCAATATCGAAGAATCTCGAAATGAAGAAATGCACGCAAACCCAATGCTTCACCTTTTATTAACTCATAATTGCCCTTATTGAATAAATCCTGGTTCTCATCAATTCTTTCAAGAATAGAGTTGAGGTTTACAATACACTGGTAATATTGTACCCAAATAGTTTCCAACATACTTTTTGCACCTGTCTCTGTAAAATCGAATTCAGAGATAGCTTTTTGCAAATCAGATTCTATTTCCCAATGCTGAACCATATTTTCTGGCAGCACCATCGTTGTGTTTAATCCATATAATGATGATGTGGCCATTCGAATGTAAACACCGGTTAATACATCTTTATAACCTTGTTGTGTCTCAAACATTTCCTCCTCTCGTAATTCTGTTGCAGGACGGACGTCCAACCAGTCGTTACAAGAGGCTAACGTTATAGCTAATACTAATACTGTTATTATCTTTTTCATAGTAATGCACGTTTTTTATTAAAACCTTGCTGATAAAGCCAATGAGAATTTTCTGGAGAATGGATAAGAAGTTCCTCGTTCGCGCTTAATGGTTGAGATATAAAATAAATTTTCAGCATAAAGTCCCAGTGTCAGATAATCAATCTTAAGATTCTTATTTAACCATTGTTGGTCGAACTCATAGCTTAAATTCGCCGATGTCATCTCTAAAGTGTTTTCTTTCATTACGAAACGTGATGATGCTTGTTGCACATGTTGTAAATCGGATATATCACTAAAATAGGATTCATCACCCGGATTCTGCCAACGGTTGTAATAAGCTCTGCGATCTAGGTTACCCCATGCATCAAATCTATTAATGTTTTCAACTTTATCAACGAGTGTTTGGTTATATACATAGCCCCCCATTCGATATGAAAGAACAGCATTCAATACTACATTCTTCCAACGAAACATTGTTCTGAAGTTACCCCATACTTTAGGTTCGGCAACACCACAAGCTACTTTATCTGAAGCATCCCATGTATTGGTGCGGTTACCATCTTTATTTAAGAATATTTCATCACCTGTTGCCGGATCTATTCCTAATGAGCGAACCACATAGATAGTATTCATCGACTCACCTTCTTCATATAAGAAACTTGGGTTAGAACCTTCGTATTCCATTAACTCTGAATTAAGAAACTCCAATGAATTGGAAATACTAAGTATTTTGTTCTGATTGTGAATAAGACTACCACCAACTGACCAGGTAATCTGTCTTTCCATATCGCGATACAGATACGCATTAACATTTAACTCGACTCCTCTGTTACGTACTTCTCCTACGTTAGATTTATAGCTTGAGAAACCACTGGATGATGGGATGTTAATATCCGTAAGTAATCCATCAGTCATTTTATTATAGTAGTCTACATTAATACGAATACGACTATTAAAGAGTGACGCTTCAAGTCCTATGTTTGTTTGAGCGGTTTGTTGCCAACTTAAATCCGGATTACCTAACCCCATCATATATGACCCGGTCCAAAACTTATAAGTTTGCGAATCGTAATAGCGATAAGTTGTCAGAGCTTGGAACGAACTGAAGTTTTGAGAACCTGATGTTCCGTATGAAATTCTTAATCTGAGAGCATTAACATCCTTTTTACCTCTTAGAAATTCTTCTTGATGTAAGTTCCAACCAATACCACACGACCAGAATGGAGCTATCCTGTCGTTGGCTCCAAATTTAGATGAACCTTCTAAATTACCCGACATATCTATGAAATAACGTCTATCATAGGTGTAGTTAAGGTTAAGGATACTACCCAATCTGCGATAATGCTCTTCGGTGCTTTGCGGACTGCTTCCTTCGGGATAGTCACCTGCTAATCCCAGGTTGGCCATGTTTGCTGCAGCAAATCCTTCTGCTGTAATGTTATAGCCTTCTGTTTCAGATTCAGACATGCTTAAGTTAAGCCCTGCGTACAATTGGTGAACTTCGCTTATTGTTTTATTGTAATTCAATGTTATATCAGCTTCGTAAGAAGTAGCATACGTTGTACCGTATATATAACGTCCTCTTCGTTTATAATTTTCACCTTCGTATGCTGAAGTTTCGAACATAGTATGATCGCGAGATACGTAATAATCTGAACGGTTATCTTGTTTTGTATATCCTAGGCGTCCTCGTGCCGATAAATCATTACTGATATTCCACTCGACAGCAAAATTATTCTGAATATTAGTATAACGTGATTCGTCTTTGGACGGTAGTTTTGCGTTATACAATGGGTTGCCAGTAGTAGGAGGATTATTTGTTAATAAACCTTCTGTGTATAACATTTTTTTCAGTTTGCCATTTTCATCATATGGTGTGTAAATAGGATTGGCAACTGTATAATCAGAAAAAGATCCATAAGGTGAATTATTACTCTTGTTCTGAGCGATAATCAACTCATTCTGAAATTTGATGTTGTTAATTTCATATTGAAAAAACATATTACCTGTAAATGTAGTTCGATATGAGTCTTTCATAACACCAGCAATGTTGTTGTATGAAACACCAGCTGAATATTTGAAATGGTTATCGCCTCCATCGACCTGCAGACTATGGCGGTTTCCAACTCCAGTTCTGACAGGATATTTCAACCAATAAGTGTCTACGCCTCTTTCAACATCTATTAACCTCTCATTATATAGTTCTTCAAGGGCTTGGTTATACATAGTATTTTCTCCAATCCAATAAGTATACAATCCTGCAGCCAATTCATAATCTAGCTTTTCTTGCGCATTCATTAGATTATAAGAGGTAAGATCAGGTGCTTCTATATTAAGTGAGCCTTTGTAATTAACGCGCAGTTTTCCTTCTGCAGGACGTTTTGTGGTAATCACAACAATTCCGTTAGCGCCTCTCGAACCATACAACGCTGTTGCACTGGCATCTTTAAGTAATGTTATGCTTTCAACCAGGTCTTCATCCATATCCATAACCCTTTGAAGGGATACTTCAAAGCCGTTCATGATGAATAATGGTAAATTGGCTGTGCTTTGCGTTTGACTATCCTCCTGAAGATCCCGTACGTTGATATCCATACTTGTTCGACCTCTCATCGTGATATCCGGTAAGCGGTTAGGGTCAGAACCGTACGCAACATCGGGCATTATATTAAAACTTGGGTCGATGTTTGAGATTGAGGTTAGGACACTACGATTGCCTGCCATTTGTAACTCTTTAGAACTAACTTTAATTGCCGCTCCAGTATAGCTCTCAGGAGCTTTATTAAAAATACCGGTTACAACAACAGCACCCATAACCTCAATGGCATCATCCAAAACAATATGGATTTCTGTTTGTTCATCAATCTGCACTTCTTTGGTTATCATTCCAATAAATGATACAGACAGTACATTGCTGCTACTATATTTAGCGGGCACCTTTAAGTTAAATCTTCCTTGAGCATCAGTTGATATGCCTAAAGGTGTTCCTTTTAAAATAACGTTTGCGCCTACTAGTAGTTCTCCTTCTTTATCGCTAACTGTACCGGTTATGAGTACACCCTCCTCAGGCTGTTGAGCTTCTGTTTCGTCTTCACGTGGGCCAATGATAATTACCTTACCTTCAATATTATAAGAGTAAGGTTTGTCCTTGAATATCAGTTCTAGTATTTCAACAAGCTCACCATCTGAGATATTAATACTTACATTATTAATGTCTTTTGCTGTTAATGTGCTATACATAAATGTATAGTCACTTTTCGATTCAATTTCGCTAACGATTTCTTCAAGAGGAACGTTCTTTTTATTGATACTCAGTTTTATTTCTTGTTGGGCTGCATTTGCTACTTCACAAAAACCTTGAATAAAAAGTATAAGAATTATCCCCCAAAGCGTTACGGCTAATTTTACGCCTACCTTGTTGCGCATAGCCTGCTTAGAGATTATTTTCATAGAAAATTACATTAAAATATGAATTGTATTTAAGATTAAATTAATATGTATTGTAAGCGCTTAACAATCAACTTTTATTTTCCTTTGTTTAATATCAGAACATGCTGATCTTCAACTTTAAATTTCACATCTCCGGTTAATTCCATCATCCCCATTATCTTTTTAAAGTCTTCTTTATGTGATAATTTAAATCGGAAACGTTTGTTTCTCATGGATTCTTCATTAAAATCGTATTCAAAATTGTACCACATACTTAAATCATACATTATCTCTTCCAACCTTTTATTGTCGAATACAAACATTCCATTAGCTCTTTCTTGATATATGGAGGCATTAACTGTGAGTATTTTTATGGTCTGATCAGCCCTGTCATAAACAGCCATTTGATCTGGTGTAATCTTAATATTATTCATATTCACTTTACCTGATACAAGAGCGGTTTCGACCTTATTTTCATTGGGATATGCTCTTACGTTAAAGCTGGTGCCTAATACTTTAACTATTGAGCCTCCGGCTTCAATCAAAAATGGCTTTGTCGGATCTGATTCTACATCAAAATATGCTTCCCCTTCTAAAGTTACTAAACGTTGAGATGTATTGAAATGAGCAGGGAAAGTCAACTTAGATTGCGGGAAAAGAGTAATATTAGTGCCATCTTTAAGTGAAATTGTATGACTAGTGCCTAAAGGAACTGTTATCGTATAACGTTTGGTGTTTATCTTCTCTTCTGGCAGAGTGTCAACTTGAGCAATTAAGGATGCAATATCCGCTTCTTTTTTTAGCGATAATGTTTTTCCAGATGGAAACTCAAGGGTCGTATTTTCTACATTATACTGCTCTACCCTAATATTATTATAATGGCTTTGTATTTTGGTCAGATATATCCCAACAGCCATCATAATGGTAACTACTGCTGCCGCTGCTGAATATGGTAATAAGCGACGTAATGCAGATGGTCTTTGGGTGTTGAACTTCAATTTTATTTCTTCTAAAACCTTGTCAGCTGACTCCCTCTTGGTTGTAGTAAATTTATTATTAACTACTTTACTGATGATGCTATTAAGATCTTCCTGGTTGTTTAGGTTATTCTTAGTTATTAACATAGCAAGCTTTTGGCGTTCTGTATCAGAAAGCTCTTCTGTCACCATTTTGCGTAACAGCTGTGCCATTTCTATTGATTCGTTATATTTTTTATCAATGATTCGTCTCACGATGATCCCCTTTTATTACCTATATCCTCAAAAATAATTTTCGGGTTACTTGAATTACAAAAAAAAACTAACTTTACCCAATCCAAAGAGTTAAAAGTCTATAAATGAATACTACTATTTCTCGTTTTAGGGAAGGAGATGAAGGAGCATTTGATAAATTGTTTCACACATTTTGGGATGCAGGTTTAAACTTTGTACAATCTTTTTTGCCAAAAGAGGATGTTGGTGAGGATATTGTACAAGAGGTTTTTGTGAAAATATGGGATAAACGCCAGATTTTCGAAAATGAAAAACATTTTAAGGCATATTTTTACAGGGCACTAAAGAATAATACATTAAGATATATCACGAGAAATAGTCCTGCATTGGAATTATCGAGTGCCCGTAGCTTAGAAGGGGATGATTTTTTTAGGACTATTGTAGAGGTTGAGTTTAACCGTGAAGTATCGCAGGCCATTGAAAATCTGCCCAAGGGAAGGCGTGAGATTATTTTAAAGGCAATGGCTGGATTAACTGTTGAAGAAATAGCTGAGAGCCTCAATATCTCGGTTAATACAGTTAAAACACAAAAGAAGAGAGCTTATGCTGTGCTTCGGGATGAGTTGAAAGATGTACATCTTCGAATTCTATTCATTTTTGTTTAAGTAATACTTTACTTAGCATGACAAAAAACGCTCTTTTATCAGGAAAAGAGCGCTTACAAAATATAGTATATTGATTAAGGAAGAAGCTACCTGTAGGTTGAGTTAATAATATAACCTTTAACAGAGTCAGATGAGACCAAAGCAAGTAGTTTATCTTTCTCTTCTTTTGTTAAAAGGTCCTTAAGTCCTGGAATAACAATATATAACATCAGGTCCTTTTCATTATCTGTAAGATTTGGTATCGTTTTTTCAATTTCGCTAAAGAGCTCTTCTTTTCCTGATTTAGAGGTTTTGATTATCGCTGCAGATTTAAAAACCGGTAAGGTTTTGAGGTTGGTTATTCCAAGTGAATTAACCTTTTCCCATGTATTATTTATATCCTCAACTGAGACATCTTTTCGGTTGACTTTTACAATCATACCAAAATATAATGCATACTTGTCAATAAAAACTGAATCAACCTTTTCTGTGCCTACAACTTTTCTGAATTTTTTCTTGTTTTCCTCAAGGAATTTTTCACGGTCCGAACCCAATTTGGCATAGTTCTCAAAAATGAAAAAGGCTTCTGAGCTTATTTTTCCCTTATCGCTAAGTGAGTTGTAAAACTCATTAACCATATCATTCAATCCATTCTGCTTAATTGATTTAGATGCCATAAGAGCCTGAATATACCCTGATACCAGTTTGGGGTCTCTTTCTCCGTCTTCGTACCTCTTTTTTAATTGACCAAATGCTTTGCTGGGGTTAAACGCTTCTTTGACTTTGTGAATAAATTTTTCACCATCCAGGACACCACCTGCAAACATATGGACTAATTCTCCATTATTATCCAGAATAATAAATGTTGGGTAAGCTGATACCTTATATTTTATTGCAAATTTTGGTCCTGCAACCCCGGATTGTGCATTTACTTTGATATTTACAAATTTTTTATTGAAGTAGTCACCAAGCTCTTTAAGAGGAAATACTTTTTGTGCCATTAATTTGCAAGGAGAGCACCAGTCTGTATAAACATCGATAAAGACATATTTATTCTCTTCTTTAGCCTTAATAACAGCATCTTCCACTGTAATGTCTTCAAAGTTAATTCCTTGACCCATTGTTGATAGAGAGATGAATAGTGTTGCAAAAATCAAATAAAAAATTTTCATAAGTAGTTTTGTTAAATTATTATTAGATACGAATAGTTTTATATGATGTATTTATCCTTAAGGACGCGTATCAAATAAACTGTTCCTACTTAAAATATCCACCAAAACTAAATGTGGGTTATCAGGTATTTAAGAAAATCTGATTATTTATTAGCAAGATTGGAGCTAATTCTTAGTTAGTGTGTAGTATTGCAAGACTAATTGGCATAAAATGAATTAATAATTAGGAATGATATTTTTTTAGCTTGTTGAACTCCTGCCAACTTTGCTTTTACTAAAGTTGGTAGCCAGAATGAGAGTATAGTTTATAAAGTAAAGCTGTTATAGCCAAGTCGTTTAATGCGTTTTTTTAGGATGGCTTTCTTCTTATTTTCTTCAGCAATCATGGCGGCATATATTACACTTAGCCATTGTTCTACAATTGCACCATCATTCCATTTGTAGGACGAAACAATGTTGTCAATCAGTTTAATAACCGAAGAGTCGACCTGCGTAGTAGTTGATTCGTATATTTTTAAGAAG
>NZ_JAFMVC010000004.1 GCF_025499605.1 Carboxylicivirga litoralis
AGGAAAAGTATACCTGGAAAAAAAGGGCCGAATTATCAATCAAAGGAATAATTGATGGATAACAAATCTTTAGAATATATAGTTAAAAAAGAAATAATTAAGCCGTTGGTTGTCAGTGTTAATTCAGTTGTTTTGCCTGCTTGGTTAGTTGAGGTAATTACTTCACTAGCCAATGATAATCCAGCATTGAAAATTTACCTTTTATATGATCGATTAGAGACAAAAGGTGAGAATAACAAAAAAGTATTTTTACCAATTGTTCTTATTGAGCAATTAATTTTCCGACAGAAGTTTAAAAATTTCAAACCTATAGAAATTCAGGCGTACTTTAGTAATCAAGACAATGTTATTGTTTGCACAAAGCTTGATATCGAAGTGGAAAAAGAATCGACAAGCTTATATTTTGACAAGAGAGAAAAGTCGGTTGCTAAAGAACAGTATTATCTTCCTAAAGAATTGACGCTTTATGGTTTTAAGGGAGTTGTTGCTTTCTTACAACGTTTTTTATTGGCCAGGCAGCCATATCAGTTGTTTTCTGATGGAAAAGCTATTTGGAATCATATGTTCCAAACAATGGAATATAGTATTGATAAAAACAGTGGATTTTTCAAAGCAGCATTTAAACAATCAATAGAAAGTATCTGGTGCTCTAATAAAAAAATGGAAAGGACAGCTCCGTCATGTTTTAGAATACCTGGTTTGCTGAGGACTTATATTCATTGGGGTAAGACAGTCTTGTCAAGAGTTATAAAACGTTTTAGGAAATTACTGTTTTATAAACGATGGTTTGTAGTCATTAAAAACAAGCAAAATAAGTTCACAAAACTTCTTCCTGAAGGAAAAGATGGTTGGGCCGATCCTTTTATCATTGATAAATACTTATTTGTCGAGCAGATTAATGCAGACACAGGTAAAGGGCATTTAGTGGCAGCAAAACTGAATGGTGATAATGCTATAAAAGAATACTCTAATATTGTTGTTGAGGATTTTCATTTGTCTTATCCTAATATATTTCAACTTGACAATACTTGGTATATGATTCCGGAATCAGCTGCAGACAAGAGTTTAAGGTTATATGAGGCAACGGATTTTCCGTACAAATGGAAGTTTCTTAAGAAAATTCAAAGTGATACACGCTTCTTAGATTTTACACCCTTGTACTATAATGATGTGTGGTGGATGTTTACCATTTCAAAAGGGATGATTGATGGAGGTTCGTATGATCAGTTGTTCCTATTCTACGCAAAAGATTTTATTAATGAGGAATGGATACCACATCCACAAAACCCAATTGTAACAGATAGCTCGGCAGCACGTCCTGCCGGTAAGCTTTATTGGGAAAATGGCCAACTATATCGTCCATCACAAGATTGTTTTGACAAATACGGAGGGTGTATCAAAATAAATAAAGTTGTCAAACTTAGTAAGGAAGAATATAAAGAGGAGTTGGTTGAAGAGGTAAATCCTCAAACGTTAGGTTTGAAAGCACATGCGGCACACACGTTAAATAGAGGTACTGAACTTATTGTGTATGATGCCCAAAATTGGGAGTGTAAACTATGATTGTATTTGAGTTCTTTATTAGTTGTTAATAATCACGTAGTTGACTTTCGGTATGACTTTTTGTAATTTATCGATTCTGAAAAAAAAGTGAGTGAAAATCTTCAGAGTTAGATATGGAATTACATAAAAGTGCAGATTTATTAAGATTCTGTATTAGAGAATTGATAATTAAGCAGCTTTATAGCAATAGTTTTTTGATGATTTGTCAAAAAGGGTTTATAAAAGTTGTTGCTCTATTGTTTTTTTGCATTCAAGTTCATTCTCAAAATATGTTTCCTGGTGCAGAAGGATTCGGTTCGCAGTCGAGAGGAGCATATGGTGGCGATACATTACCTGAAATAATCAGAGTAACTACCCTCAAAGATGGTGGACCAGGCTCTCTTCGATCTGCCGTATATAAAAAATATCCGCGAATTATTGTTTTTGAAGTTGGAGGTGTTATCGAATTAAGGCATACATTACGAATTAATGATCCTTATGTGTTTATAGCTGCTCAAACGGCACCATATCCAGGAATTACATTAAAAAATTATTCACTCGGAATCTCTACTCACGATGTTTTAGTTCAAGGACTCAAAGTTCGACCTGGTAACTTTTCTGGTCGACAAATTGATGGGATTAATATTGCTGATGACTCAACTAAACTTCATAATATAATCATTGATCATTGCAGTATTTCATGGGCTCTTGATGAGAATATTGGTATTCTTAATGGTGGTAATGGAGTTACGGTTAGTCATTGTATTATTAGTGAATGCCTTAATCAGATGAACCATTCATGTGGTATGCTGGCGACTAGTACAGGGCAAGTAAGCATTATAAAAAACTTGTTTGTTCATAATGAAGATCGTAATCCCTTAGTTAGTGGAGATACAAAAGAAGCTTTAGTTGCAAATAATTTGATTTACAATAGTGATACTCATGTTATTTATTTCGGTTCAATGAGTGAATGGAAAAGAAAAATGAGAGCTGCAGCTATTGGTAATTATTATTTCCCTGGTGAAAGAAATCGTAATGAGTACATTATATCTATCAATCCTGGCATTAATCCTCAAAGTCAGTTGTATTTGAATGGTAACAAAACCGAAAATGTGAATGATGATGATCCCTGGAGTGATAAGTATATTCACAATCCAGCAAATATGTCATTAAAAGCTGCAGATATTCCTTTTAAATTACCACATGTCCATTTACTGTCAACTGCCAACTTAAAAAAATATTTAATCGAGAATTGTGGTGCTCAACCTGGTAATAGAGATTGTATAGATGAGCGTATAATTAATGATGTAATAAACTATACTGGGAGTAAAATTCTTCTTCCACATGAAGTTGGTGGGTGGGTAAAAGAAACTAGTGAGCACACTTTGGAATTACCAGATAATCCTCATAGTGATGATAATAATGATGGCTTCACTAATCTTGAAAACTGGCTAAATAAATACTTGTATACCGGAGTGAAATAAGAAAGTTTCTAATATATAGTGCTAAATAATAGCTTCCGGTAAAGCTATTAGTAATAATTAATAAACTATTGTTAAAATGCGCCGCAGGAATTTAAAGCTGACAAAGGTTGTCTTAATCGCATTATCAGTGATAATATTAATTATTCCTGATATAATGCTACATTTTAAAAATGATGTATTAAGCATAGGGGTTATAATTTCAAAAATATGCCTGCTAATTGCAATGGGCATCTTGTTATTAAAAGTAGTTAAGTCATATTTCTATGTTTATCTGCTTCTTGGTATTCCTTATATACTTTCTTCTGTGGCTGAGGTGATTAATATTGTTGCGGTTAATTGGTATATAAGTTCCGATGGTTTAAAGGCACTCTACTACCTTTCGGATAATGAGTTAGTTGAATTTTTTGAAAAATTTAGAGTGTACTTTGTAATTCCAATATTGCTGCTCGTTTGTTATAGTTTTGTACTTAAGCGTTATAAAAGCTTTAATAATAGAGTCTTGATAAATAATAAGTTGATTGTTAGTGCTTTTGTCTTAATAGCTGTTTCAGTTGGATTGTCATTTTTGAAACTGAGGGAAAATTCTGAATTCTATTCGGGTAAGAATCGTGTAAGACTCATCATCAGGAGTTGTTATATCTATGAGCATCCGTTTAATTTTTATTATCGGACAGCAAGGTTAATGGTTCATAATCATCGAAATAAAAAAAGTCAGGTATTAAAGAGTCAATTTCAATTCAATGTCAATCAAGTTGCTGATAATCGACAACCAGAGATAGTTATTTTTGTCATTGGAGAAGCAATGCGTTATAAAAACTGGTCGGTTAACGGATACTGTAAAGAGACAAGTCCTGGTTTAAAACAGTTGAATAATTTAGTTTCATACTCTAAACATTATTCTAATGCCAATTGTACTGCCAATGCTTTCCCATTATTACTTACACAGGCATCAGCACAAACATATAACGATGCTTTTGTTCAAAAGACCATCGTTTCTCTTTTTAAAGAGGCTGGTTATCAGACTAGTTGGATATCGAGTTCAAGTGGTGCTTTGCGGTATCTAGATAATCGGGATGAAGCTGATTTCTTCTATAATCTTAGAACAAATTACCCAGATAATACCGATTTTGGAATAATACCTACAGTTGATGAAATATTGAGGCAAAGTGCAGATTCAAAACAGTTTATAGTTATTAATATGCGAGGTGCACACGAGCGTCCTCCTGTAAGTTTTGATACCTTTACACCCAATAGTAATTTAGAAGATTTTGTTCTTTCTATTGAAAATGCTAATATCTTTATTAATGACTATGATAATACAATTCTATTTCAAGACTATGTGTTAACTAGCGTAATTAAAAAGTTGGAAGATAAAGAGAAATCATCCTTTTTTCTATTCACATCAGATCATGCTACTCATCTTTTTGATGCCGGTCATTCTTTGTTTGGATATGGAGCTGCTAATCCGACGGAGATAGAGACTCACATACCTCTTTTTATATGGTGTTCTAATAAGTATTTAGATGATAATTGGACTAAATTTGATAATATACAAATGCATAAGGAAATGTTGTCCACAAACGATAACCTCTTTTATACTCTAGCAGATTTAGCTAATATTAAATATCAATCTTTTATAAGAAAACTGAGCTTAGCAGACTCCTTATTTGTTGAGCCACATTCAAGATATGTATATGCCAATAATCATCTATTTGAATTCAATAATAAATACAGTTACGATAGCTCAACAGCTTCAAGCAAATAAAGTACGGTTTGCAGTATTATGATGTGATTGCTAGGTGTGTAGTGATGCTGGTTGATGTATAGTATATTATGGTCTTTTGATGTTTAAGGATTTTCTTAAAAAAAATCCGGATAGTCTTCTTGTAGTAATGAGTAGAATACTCAGACAAATTTTATAATCGAAGCTATTAAGCAATCTATAGTATCTTTTTCCTTTTACACTTTCAAACCATTTATAAATACTTAAGTTCTTTTGGGAATTATATTCAAAGAAGCTGAGGAGCTCTGAGCGCTCGTCAATAAAAATAACATTTGGATTTACTTTTTCGAGTGGGTGTATCTTATGACCTGTCATATCGCAATATGCTTTAAGGGGGATATTTACACCGGCACATGTTGCAATATATTCTTGCAGGTTAACACGGCCGGCAGTAGGTTCTATCATATAAAATTCTCCTGTTATTTCATGTTTTTTAAACTCTATAGAACCAAGGCCTTTTAATTTGAGTGAATTAAAAATTCGCAAGGTTTCATTGGTTACAAATGGATTGATGGTAGGCCTTGTTGAAGCTGTAGAACCTGTTAAAACTTTCCATTGTCTTATCTTTTGACCAGTGAAATGACAGATGCATTCACCATTGCTATTGTAATAGGTTAAGCAGTAGTAAATGTTATTATCACCTCCCGGAATAAATTCCTGAGCAACTATGCGTGGTTCTACCTCAAACATTTTTGGAAACACCTTTTCAAATGAATTATAATCTTCAAAAATATGTGCCTTTGAAAAACCGGCATTATGCCATTCGTCAGATTTGAGAAAAGGTTTCACGATAATCGGTAATGTTAACTCTTTGACTTTTAGACTATCTTCCTTTTGTTCAATGTTAACTGTTTGTGGTACTCTAATTTTTAGTTCTTTAACGATTTTTTTAAGTAAAATTTTATCTGTGAGAGAGTTGGCGATTTTAGGTTCAGGGACATTAATGATTAAATATTGCTTTAATTCATTGAGATTTTTCATTACAAACTCAACTTTCTCATCGTTGGTCAGCATCAGTACAGGCTTGAGAATTGAATTTTTAGAAAGTTCAATAAGTTGAAATTTAAGGTTTTCCAGCGAATTGTATATGAAAGTTTTTTGGGCATAACGGGTCTTTAATTCAATATGCTCATGGCAGAAAGTGAAACCATATAATGGAATTTTGTATCTATATAGAGATTTTAAAATGCCATAACCGGCATGCGTTATATCTAATACAATAACGGGATTTAATGTTGAGAGGGCTTTCATTGCAGTAGTTAGTTTATGGTTTGTTGGTAAATTTGATCATAGTAATTCGCAATATTTGCCCAGTCATATTTTGTTTTTATATGTGATAAAGCATTTTGGGCTTTAATCTTTGTTTCAAGCTGGTTGGCTTCGATGAACTGAATTTGTTCTGCTAAATGACTGCTGTTTTGATCCTCAAAAAAGGTGAGGTGCTCATTGTCAAAAACTTCTTTATTTTCTTTTATGTCACTGGCTAAAATTGGTGTCAGTGTTGAAGCAGCCTCAAGAAGCATTATTGACATACCCTCAGTTTCAGAAGGAAAGATAAATAGTCGGGCTTTTTTAATTAGCGTTAATAAAAGTGGTAAATCACCAATATAACCAGGGTAAATAACGTTAAGGTGTTTATATTTAGCCTTTAACTCACCAACATATTCTTTGGTATGACTAAGGTCGCCAGCAACAACAATTTTACCTTTGAATTGCAGCTTATCAAGTGCTTCCAGCATTGTATGACAACCCTTGGTTTTCATAATTCTTCGAGCAGCAAAGAAGTAGTATTCACCTGCCTGAAGTTGATATTTTTCAAGTAATTCAATGGCTTCCTTTTCTTTGTATTCATCATTAATTGTAATACCATTTGGTATATAAGTGACCTTATCACTAGAGCCATTGTTATAAATTTTAGTCAATGGGTTTGAAATACAGGTCAGCGTGGCACTGGACTTCAGAAATATCTTTTCTGCTTTTTGGAGATACCATTTTTCAATAGACGACCATTTGTCTCTTAAATATGCAGATTCATGAGATGTAGCAATTATTTTAGTTTTTCTACGGAATAGGGGTAAGAAGAAAGCTGCATCAATTTTATGCAAATGAATTAAATCAAACCTTCTGAATTTTAGATATAATGCGCTTTTCAGGAAGTATAGTAATGCTCCTAAGCTTCCTCCGGGCCATTGACTAAACTCAACAACATTAACTCCATCCATATGAGTCTTAGCCATCTTATTTTTATAACAAAGTATGGTAATGTCGTATTTGTCTTTTAGCTGACTGATAATGTTTTCAGCTACCCTGCTGGTACCTCCTTTAGAAGGGAAGTACTTTATGCCGTAAAATACAACTTTGGACTTTTTCATGTGCAAGGTGTTTGTATCTGGTTAAAATACGTGTTAACTATTTTATTGACTTTCTATGAGTTGTTTGTAACGTTCTTTAAATTTGTCGGTTGAATAGTTGGCCTTTAAATGTTTGAAGCCTTCTTTTCCCAAAGATTCTCCAAGTTTAGGATTATCAATAATGTACTTTAAATGATTTGAAATTTCAACCGGGTCTGATTTTTTGGTCAGAAAACCGGTTTGATTATGGATAACCAATCGTTTGTTATCACCTACATCGGTTGCAACAACAGGAAGATGATAATTAAGTGCTTCCATAATAGAATTAGATAACCCTTCAAAAATGGATGTGCACAAATAAATATCCGCTTTTTTATAATACTCTTCAATGTTATCAGGTTTAATAATAATCTCAACTTTATCGTTTAAGTTTTCTTTGAAGATAATATCTCTAATGCTTTGTTCTTCAGGTCCAAATCCAACAATGTAGTACATGATTTTTTTAGAACTTATTCTTGTTAGCTCTTTAATTGAAAATAAAGCCGTTTGATAATCTTTGGCTTTTACGAAGCGTCCTACACTAATTATAATTACTTGTTCATTGTGGTTTTCATAAAGAGAGGAACCATTAATCTTAATGGCATTAGGTACGACAATTGATTTGTTTTTTAAAAATCCATGACTAATGAATTGATCTTGACCTGAGTGGTTATTGAAAATAGTCGCTTTTTGAAAATGCTTATGTAAGAATTTAAGAATGATGAATTTATGATAAGGTAATTTAGAGCTTCTGATGCCTCCGAATACTATACATTTAGAAAGTCCTAAGGTGGCTAATGAAGCAATTAGGTTATCACTGCTTAGATAAGCAAACAGACATTGAATTTCATTTTTGACAATTACTTTTCTTAACTGAGTTATTTTAGATACAATATTACCATTGAGATGAATTTGTACTATGTTTTCGTGATTAATGAGCTTCAAGTTAGCTGGTGCAGCTTCTTTGTATTGATAAAAAACAAAAACACGATAATCATCACTTAGTACAGATGCAAGTAATGCACTTTGCTTTTCAGCACCTCCTGGTTTTAGGGAGCGTATGAGAATTCCAATATTCTTCATGAAATAACCATTTATCCCTAAACTAAGAAATATATGTCATTGGTGCCTGATTTTTTGACTGTTGGTCAAAAATGAGTGGTCAACAACTACTTTTTTTTGTAATTTTTTCAAACATCATTATTTGAATAATGGTGGGCTAGATTTTTTAACAAACTAAGGGGATTTAAAAACAATAAGGCATATGAGTAAGAAACTACTTTTTATAACACTGGCTTTAAGTGTTGTCATGTCATGTTCAACAAATAATGATAATATGGAACCTAATTCTATTAATTCTAAAGCGATTTTTTTACACCACAGTACAGGTAAAACGATATGGCGTGGGGGAAATACTTTTGTACAGAAAGTAAAATTAAAACTTGGTTTAACATCTGCAATGGAACTTTGGTTCAAGAAATACAATCGTCAACACGGTACAAGTTACCAAATAGAAGAGAGAGCTTTCCCGGCCAAAGAACCTTATGGTTGGAATAATTACCCTTACGACTATTACAATATCTGGGTTAAAAATGGGCATGAAGAATATTATTTGGAAGAACCTACATTAAAAATACTTACTAAGCAATATAGAGTGATAATTCTAAAGCATTGTTTCCCTGTCAGTAAGCTTAAAAGTGATGAGGATAATATTGATATTAACTCTGAGGAACGTACTATTCAGAATTACAAGTTGCAATATGAGGCACTCCATAAAGAATTTCAGAAGTATCCCGATACTAAATTTTTGTTATGGACGCCACCTGCTTTAACGAAAAAGAAATCAGAGGAAGAGTGGGCTTTTAATATGAATGAGTTTTATTCGTGGATGAAAAATGAATGGGATAAGCCCGATGATAATGTTTATTTATGGGACTTTAGAGAATTAGAAACAGAAGGAGGTTTGTATCTATTAGACAAATATGCAGAAGACCCGTCTGATTCGCATCCGAATACTGTTTTAGCCGAAAAAGCATATCCAATGTTTTGTAAGAAAATTATAGACGTGTTTAATAGATAAGCTCTATGATTAGTAAAATTTTACATTTAACGGCCAGAATATTGACCCGAATAACCGTTGGGAAAATCCGTATAGCTATTTTAAGGAAACGAGGCGTAAAAATTGGTGATGATTGCATGATATTTAATGCTGATTTTTCAACAGAACCCTATCTGATTTCTTTAGGAAATCATGTAGCAGTATCGAATGGAGTGCGATTTATCACTCATGATGGTGCAGTATGGATTTATAGGGATGAGTATCCCGATTTGGATGTTTTTGGAAAGATTGTTATTGGTAACAATACGGTTATTGGAATGAATGCCATTATTTTACCGAATACAGTAATTGGTGAAAATTGCATTGTGGCCGCAGGTGCAGTTGTTAAAGGGAAGTTTGAAGACGACTCCTTAATCATGGGTAATCCGGCCAAAAAAATCATGAATACAAAAATACAAAAGCGGATGTATTTAATGAGTCCGGCCAAATTCGATTTAAAGAAAATGACCGATCAGCAAAAACGAAAAGTCCTTAAAGAACGGTTTCAATTACAAAATTAGTCTAGGTATATACAGATGAAGATTTTACATGTTGCAGATAATTTAGTCATGGGAGGACGTGAACGTCGCCTTTTAGAACTTATAAAAGGTCTTTTGAGTGCTCAGCATGAAATTGTCCTGGTACTGTTTCGTGACGCCATTCATTACAAAGAAGTACATGATTTACCCATTAAACTGATTGTACTTAAAAAACGATTCCGATTTGATGTATTTACCTATTTTCAGTTGTTTAAAATATGTAAAGAAACGAACCCAGATGTCATTCACTCCTGGGGTGGTGTTCCATCTGTGCTGGCAGGACTATCGTCATTATGGTGCAAGAAGAAGTTAGTTAATGGGATGATTGCCAATTCGGAATGTAAGCCTTTTACAATGGATTGGAACCGTTCAAAGTTGTCTTTTCCACTTTCAGATGTGATTGTTTCGAATTCTAACGTAGGCATTAAAGCTTATGGAGTGAGTGATAAAAAGGGAGTTGTGATTTCTAATGGATTCGATATACAGCGTCTGAATGTTGTGTATAATAGAAAAGAAACATTAAAAGAGATTAACATTTCTAATGGCCAGGCTTTAATTGGTATGGTTGCAAGTATCAATTGGCGAAAAGATTATCCAACTTTCATCAAATCAGCATTATTGGTTTTAAAGCAAACAACAAATGTTTGCTTTATTATCATTGGAGATGGAGAAGACAAAGAAGATGTGAAAGAAATGATTCCTGAAAAACAAAAAAGACACTTTCGTTTTCTAGGCAAAAGGCAGGATGTGGATCGTTTTATCTCGGTTTTTGACGTAGGCATATTAGCTTCATTTGGAGAAGGTATCTCCAACTCTATTATGGAATATATGGCATTTGAAAAGCCCGTTATAGCCTCAGATGTAGAAGGGAATAGAGAATTGGTAGAGGCTGATAATTCTGGTTTTTTAGTGGAAGTTAGAAACGAACAAGCAATGGCAGAAAAGATTCTGGAACTCTTGTCAGATAAAACACGCTCTATTCAAATGGGGGTAAATGGTAAGCAAATAATTCTTGAACGCTTTACTGAAAAACAAATGACAGAGAAATATATTAAGCTGTATCATCAACTTTTGAATAATGAAAAAATGGAAGTATAGTATAGTTTTAATAGTGTTAATAGGATGTGTCATTTCATCTACAAGTGCTCAAGGTATGTTCCCTGGTGCTGAAGGATTTGGGGCACAATCGCGTGGCGCTTATGCAGGAGAACAATTGCCACAAATTATTAAGGTAACCAACCTTAATGATGGAGGACCAGGCTCATTAAGGGCAGCTATCAATCGTCAGTATCCCAGGATTATTATCTTCGAGGTTAGCGGAGTTATTGAATTAAATAGAACATTGAGAATTAATTCTCCTTACGTGTTTATTGCTGCTCAAACAGCTCCTTTTCCTGGAATAACTCTTAAAAATTATCCTTTAGGAATATCATCGCATGATGTGCTAGTTCAGGGAATAAAAGTTAGACCAGGAACAGCATCTAACAAACAAATTGATGGAATTAATATTGCTGATGATTCAACAAAGCTATACAACATTATGGTTGATCATTGCAGTGTTTCATGGGCACTTGATGAAAACATTGGTATTTTAAATGGGGGGGATGGAATTACAATTAGCAATTGTATCATTAGTGAATGCCTTACTCATATGAACCATTCCAAAGGTCTTCTATCTATGCATTCAAAAAGGATAAGTGTTATCAAAAATATGTTTGTGCATAATTCTGATCGTAATCCGCTTGTTTGGGGAGACACTTATGGTGTTCAGATTATCAATAATTTAATCTACAATAGCGATACTCATGCTGTTTATTTAGGTATGTCGGGGGAGGGTAAAACACCAATGAAAGCTGATATAGTAGGCAACTATTACATACTAGGTAAGAGAAACCGCAATGATAAGTTGCTTTCTATTCATGAAAACTTTCAAAACAATGGTAAAGTTTATGTACATGGCAATATGACCAAAGGTGTTAACTCTACTGATCAATATAGTCGTGACATGTTACACAATCCCGGCAATAAAGCGGTTTTTAATACTGAAATGTCTGATGATGTCAAGAATGTTCAAGTTATAAATGCAACTATATTAACGAATTACTTAATAAAAAACTGTGGTGCACAGGCCCAATCAAGAGACGAAATTGATAGCCGAATAATTAATGATGTTATTAAACAAACAGGTAATCGAATTGCACTACCATCTGAAGTGGGTGGCTGGGTCTATGAGGCAGGTGAAAGGAAATTAGATTTACCTGCAGAACCTCATGCTGATGATGATGAAAATGGATTTACCAACATTGAGGAATGGCTTCATAGTTTTTTATAAGTGAGGGAATTTAGTTTTTAGCCATCAATATTTAAACATTAGTGTAAAGATTCATCCTGTATAACAAAAAAGGAAGCATCTAAAGGCTTATATCCTTAACTTATAAATCCTATTAAGGGGAGAAATATTCAACGTAATGTGGTGTATAGTTGTTACGGTTGGAATTGCCAATTATGGACAGCGTTAATGTAGTTAAATCAAATATTATATCATGAAAGAAGATATCAGAACATTTATATCAGAAATAACATTTGTTGATAAAAGTACAATAGCAGATGAAACAAAGCTTTTTGAAGAAGGTATTTTTGATTCAATGGGCTTGCTAAGTCTGATTACTTTTTTGGATGAGCAAATGGGCGTTAAAACTGACGATTCCGATTTGACTGAAGAAAATTTCCAGAGTATAAATACTATTGTAGCGTTCTTAGAACGTAAAAAGTCACTTGTTAACTAGGGCCTATGTGTGGTATTGTTGGGTTTATTAACGATGGTTTTAATGTGGGGCAAAAAGAGCATGTACTCAATAAAATGCTTACCCGCATCAGGCATCGTGGACCCGACGAAACAGGGCTTTACATTCATCAGCAGTGTTCCATGGGCAATGTGCGCCTTAGTATTGTTGACTTAAGCTCAGGCCAGCAGCCTTTGTGTAATAGCGATGGAACTTTATGGATTGCCTACAACGGGGAAGTATATAATCACATTGAGCTGAAGAAAAAACTTGAGCAAAAAGGACATCGTTTCAGAACCAATTGCGATACAGAGGTTGTATTGCACATGTTTGAAGAATATGGTCCGGCTTGTCTAGAGCAATTAAATGGTCAGTTTGCATTTTCTATTTGGGATGAAAAAAGGCAATCGCTGTTTTTAGCTCGTGATCGCTTTGGTATCCGACCTTTGTTTTATACGCAGAAAGAAGAACAATTGATTTATGCTTCAGAAGTGAAGTGTTTGTTTGAACATCCAATAACGAATAGAGCCATTGACATAAAAGGCTTAAAAGAATCACTGATATTCTGGGCACCTCTTTCGCCCAATACCGTTTTTGATGACGTTAAGGAAGTGCCTCCAGGTCATTATCTTATAGCCAATCATGAGGGATTAGCAGTGAAGTCTTATTGGCGATATAATTTTAATAAAGAAAAATTCTCCGGCACACTAAACGAAGCAGCTGAAGAACTTCGTAGTTTATTGAAAAGTAGTGTGGATTTACGCTTGCGAGCCGATGTGAAAGTTGCCGCTTATTTAAGTGGAGGTTTGGATTCGAGCGTAACGACAGCTTTGGTTAAAGAGATTCAACCTCATGTATTAAATACTTTTTCCATTGGCTTTGATGAACATAACTATGACGAATCATCGTACCAAAATGAGGTGGCGCAATACTTCAATACCAATCATCAAAGCATCTCGTGCAATAACTCTTCTATTGCTATGGCACTTCATAAAGCCGTTTATCATGCCGAGGCTCCAATTTTACGCACATCGCCTGTACCCATGATGCTACTCTCATCTCTTGTGCGACAGCATGGTATTAAAGTGGTTTTGACTGGCGAAGGTGCAGACGAAATGTTGGGTGGGTATAATATTTTTAAAGAAACCATTATTCGGCATTTCTGGGCACGACAGCCTGACTCAAAAATCAGACCTTTACTGTTGAGAACGTTATATCCCTATATTCCACAATTGAAGGATGCATCGTCAATGATGTTGAAATTATTTTTTGGCTATCAGCTGAATCAAACTAATTCGCCGGTTTATTCACATTTGTTACGATGGAAAAATGGGCAGCAGTTAACTAATTTGTTTGCTAAAGATGTTGCCAGTGAGCTTGCATACTATCATCCTGTTGATGAACTGTCAATGCAATTAGAGCAAGAGTTAGAAGGTTTTACCTTGCTTGAAAAGGCGCAATTGATAGAATCACGATTGTTTATGTCAGGTTATCTGTTATCATCGCAAGGCGATAGGGTAGCTATGGCTAATTCGGTCGAAGGCCGTTATCCATTTTTAGACCATAGGGTGGCCGAATTTTGTGCCACCTTACCTGATGAATTCAAAATTCGTGGATTAAACGAAAAGGTGCTCCTTAAAGAAATGATGAAAGGCCAGTTGCCTGGGGTGGTTTTGAATCGACCGAAGCAAGCTTACCGTGCTCCTGTTGCACAAGCCATCTTGAATGAACCATCATTGTTGGAAGAATATTTAAATCCTGATGAGATTAGCAATGCAGGCTTGTTTAGTAAAGAGAAAATAGGCCTTTTATTGAAAAAAATGCAAAGTGGAAAACCCATTACCGAGCAAGATAATATGGCCTTAATTGCGGTTTTATCTACACAAATACTGCATCACAAGTTCATTTCTGCTCATCAAAGTTTGAATGAAAAAGATCTGTTAAAAGGAGACGTGAAAAATAAGCAAATAATTATTCAATAAACTTTTACCAATGGCTAAACCTAAATTTACAAAAGACATAATTAAACTCGCCGATGTTAATGCTACAATAGAGCATCTGGTGGCGAAACTCAAAGATGATGTAGCAAAGCAATTACGACGCAGAGGTGGTATTGTTGGAATTAGTGGAGGAATTGATTCTTCAGTCACATTAGCTTTGACCGTTAAAGCTTTAGGAGCAAAAAATGTAGTTGGAGTAATGTTGCCCGAGAAAGATTCAAGCGATGACAGTAAAGCGTTTGCACTGGAGTTAGCCAGCAAATATGGTGTTGAGGTAGTTGAAGAGAATATCAGTGGAGCTTTAGATGGTTTTGGATGTTATTCGCGACGCGATGAGGCAGTCAAACGAGTTATACCGGAGTTCAATCCATTGGTTGATAAAATGAAGATTGGCATTCCTCAGGAGTTTCTTAATACTAATTTGCCTCCGGTGTTTTACGTGACTGTAATATTTGCAGATGGTTCTGAAAAAAGTGAGCGACTACCTATGAATGAATACCTGCAAATTGTGGCCGCTTCCAATTTTAAGCAGCGCAGTCGTATGTCCATGTTGTATTACCATGCCGAGGCGAAGCACTATGCAGTCATCGGAACTCCAAATAAACACGAGGTACAGCAAGGCTTTTTTGTAAAATATGGCGATGGCGGTGCTGATGTGATGCCAATTGGCAATTTATATAAAACACAGGTATATGAATTGGCTCGTCATATAGGAGTTCCGCAGAATATAATTGATCGGATTCCCACAACCGATACTTATACAGCCGAACAAACACAGGAAGAATTCTTTTACCAGATGCCTTTTGAAATGATGGATTTATTGTGGTACGGATGGGAAAATAACTATTCACCTGCAGAGGTTGCAGTAGCGTTGCAGAAAGAAGTAGACGAAGTGGAAAAGGTGTTTAAAAATTTTGAACGAAAAAAGAAGACGACGGAATACCTTCGCATGCCGCCAATTCATAACTATTAATACTCATATCATGAATTGTGTCGATTATTTATTGCAAGATCATCAGGAACGATCAGGAGATTTTATTCTTGGGCGAGGGGCTACATTGACATATCCAAAATTGATAGATGGAGTGCTGAAATTGAGTAGCTGGCTTGAAACTACGATTGGAAGAGGTCGGAATGTGATGCTGATGATGCCTAATTCAGCACATTCGGTGATCAGCTATTTAGCCATTATGAAATCGGGTAATGTTGTGGTACCACTTAATCCAACTATTGAAGCTGAGGGATTTAATGATATTGTTGGCCGTTGCAAAAGCGTACTTTTAATAACTTCAGTCCAATTGAGAAAACGACTTAATCCGCAAATAGAAACAATTGTAACTGAAAGTGAAATCGATTTTGTAATTAATACAGATGAGTTAGCAACTTGGCAGCACAGTGCAATCGAGCCAGATGCTTTGGCGCAAATTATATTTACTTCAGGTTCAACTGCTAAGCCTAAAGGCGTTATGATTTCTCATAAAAATATTATCGCCAATACAAGTTCAATAATAGAATATCTGCAATTGACAGAAGACGATATAATTGAGATTGTTTTGCCGTTTTTCTATTGTTATGGATTGTCATTACTGCATACACATTTAAAAGTGGGAGGTAGTGTGGTGCTCAATAATACCTTTATCTTTCTTAGTTCGGTGCTGGATGATTTTCAAAAGTATAAATGTACCGGATTTGCAGGCGTACCCAGTCATTTTCAGATATTGCTTCGTAAATCAGATTCTTTCAAAAATACTGTGTTTTCGCACTTGCGATATGTGACACAGGCAGGCGGTAAATTGCATACTACTTTTATTAAAGAATTTTGCGAGAGTCAGCCTGATATAAGATTCATTGTGATGTACGGTCAGACTGAAGCTACAGCACGACTGTCTTATTTGCCTGTTGAGCGTTTGAGCGATAAATTAGGTTCGTTAGGGAAAGGCATACCAAACGTAGAGTTGCGAGTTGTTAACTCAGAAGGAGAAAAGGTTAAGCCTGGCGAGATAGGTGAGATTATTGCTCAGGGAGATAATGTGATGCTTGGCTACTATAATGAACCAGAGGAAACTGCAAGCACAATAAGAGACAACTGGCTTTATACTGGTGATTTGGCCAAAGTTGATGAAGATGGTTTTATCTATCATGCTGCCAGAAAGAAGGAGATTATTAAAGTTGGCGGTCGTCGGGTAAGCCCCAAAGAGATTGAGGAGGTGATTGTTGGAATTGACGGCGTTATTGACTGTTCAATTGAAGCCGTAGAAGATGAGCTATTAGGTGAAGCTATAAAGGCTATTTTGGTGATTAATACAACAAAAAATAATATCACGGAAGAGTTAGTAAAACAGTATTGTGCCAGCAAGTTGGCTAATTATAAAGTGCCACAGTTAGTTGAATTTATTGATAAATTAAATATTAACTCAACCGGTAAGAAAGTTAAAGCATAATTTTTAATTAAAACAATCTTAACGATTATCAGGAATTTATTGACATTCGTAAAAATCAATTATAGATAATGTGTTTTTGATAAACGTTGTTTTTTTATACGGGAATATTACAATATTAATGTTGAATATTAAATATTGATGGTTAGCTATTTGATGAACACTTAATGCTCGTGTAAAGCAACTGTACAAATGTAATAGAAGCCCGTAAATTGCATGGTGAGATAATTATTCGGGAAAATGAGGAATGTTGAATCGATAAGTGCCATTGGTAGAGTTTTGTCGGTACCAAAACAATTGGTCACCGACCTCATCGTAGAGAATGTGCCTTCGAAGGAAGTGTTGAATTCTGCATTAACAAAGAAAGTGAGCAATTACATCAATCAACATGTTGCCATCGAATCACATTCAACCGCCTTAATTTCTGACAATTCCCATACGCATATTCCCGTATCAAAACAAGCCAATCTTCGAAGTGTTGTTAATATTCGACAGATAAATGATGTGAGGTATATTAACAAATACTTGTGCAAGGTTAATGAATGCCTTCCTGATGCTGGTTTGTTTATTGGCTGTGTTGAATCTACAAGTAATAAGAAAATTAAGCTTTTTAAAGGTAAACACAACCTCTGGACACAACTGGTTTGGTTGTATTGCTTCTTTGTCCACCGGGTTTGGCCTAAGGTTCCTAAGTTGAGAAAACTATATTTTTACTTGACAAAAGGTCGGTATAGGTGGTTGACTGTCGCGGAGGTGTTAGGGCGCCTGGTTAGTTGTGGTTTTGAAATTATTGAATTTAAAGAGATAGAGGGTAAGATATATTTTGTGGTAATAAAAACGCATGAACCAGATCATAATATGTACCCATCTTATTCGCCTGTTTTTGGTATGCGGCGTGTTGGTAAAAATGGAAAATTAATAAAGGTTTATAAATTCAGGACAATGCACCCGTACTCTGAATACCTGCAAGATTATGTTATTCGCTTGAATGGCTATAATGAAGTAGGAAAACCTGCCAATGACTTTAGATTAACCCGATGGGGAAGAGTGTTTAGAAAGTATTGGTTGGACGAACTGCCTCAACTTATTAACGTCTTAATAGGGAATATGGCTATCGTTGGTATGCGTCCCTTAAGTCAGACGCGATTTAACGAGTTGCCAAAAGATGTGCAAGAAAAACGAATAAAATTTAAGCCGGGTTGTATTCCACCGTATGTAGCTCTAAATATGCCAAATAGTGAGGGAAATGTTGTTGCGGAGCGCATATATATGGCTGCAAAAGAAAAAGCTCCATTTTTAACAGATGTAAAGTACTTCTGTAAAGCCATTTTTAATATCCTTACAGGGAAGATATGTAGTTCGTGATGATAACTTGAATTTAAGAGTAGGATATCATAAATTTATTTAATTGATAAAATCCTATGCTTAATCTGTTTCTCAAAAGGTCACCTTTCATAAGACTTATAATTCCGTTAATTACAGGAATATATGTTGCTTTTCAAATTCCTGAGCACCAACAAGAGCTATTATTCGCAGTGCTAATTGCCTTTTTATGTTTTGCGAGTGTTAGTTATTGGTTTAAGCACGCAGCTTTATATCAATACCGATATATAACAGGTTTTGCTGGTTTTATGCTGTTCTTCCTTTTTGCTATGTTTTATATGCAAATGCGCATGCCACAAACATTTTCATTGGAGAGAAAACAAGCCATTAAACTGCAGCTTGTAGAAAACATTGGCGAAACAAATAAAAACTATAAATATGAAGCCATTTTATTGGCTATTGACAATGATTCATTAGCAATGGCCAATAAAAGCAGAGGTATTGTATTTATCCCTAAGAAACAAGAAGATAAAACGCTATATCCGGGTGCTGTTATCCATTCAATTGGTCGATTTATACCATTTTCAGAACCCGATTGTGAGTTTGATTTCGATTATTCGGGGTATCTGCGAAATCAGCGAATTGCTTTTCGATTTATTATTAGTGAATATCAAAAGTTAAGTAATCAGGGTGTTTCTAATAGTTTGTTTATACAAAGTGCTCGATTGAAGCTCTATCTAAGAGAACGGTTTGTATCGGCAGGGCTCACAAAATCGCAAGTAGCTATTTTAAATGCTCTATTTCTTGGCGATAAAAGTAAGTTAACTTATGAGCAAAAGGTCGCTTTTTCAAATGCAGGAGCCATGCATTTGTTGGCCGTGAGTGGGCTGCATGTGGGAATCATCTATATGTTGATAATTTCATTATTGACAGCTTTGGGCTTAAAAAAAGGCAATGTGGCAGTAGCGTGTTTGGTTATATCTATTTTGTGGCTTTATGCTTTTATAACAGGCTTTTCTCCATCGGTTTTAAGGGCAAGTTTAATGTTTACAATCCTTGAGATTGGACGAATATCAAAACGAAAAACTGGCATCTTTAATTTATTAGGAGCGTCCATGTTTATCATCATGATCATTGAACCCTTATCAATATTTAATATTGGCTTTTGGTTAAGCCATAGTGCGGTGGCGGCCATTGTGTGTTTCTATCCTAAAATCAATAGTTGGTTTCGATTTAGGTTTCCGCCTTTTCGTTGGTTTTGGTCTATTACTGCGGTTTCATTAGCGGCTCAAATTGGCACATTACCAATCTGTATCTATGCTTTTTATGGATTTCCACTCTATTTCGTTATTACCAACCTTATGTTGATTCCTGTTGTGACACCAATTTTAGTGCTGGCCGTATTTAGCTCTGTTTTCTCATTCTCATCGTTTGTATTGGCTGTGTTGGTTCCGGCATTGGGCGACCTTCTGACTTTTATGGAACAAACTGCCCTTTACATTGAGTCTTTGCCTAACTCAATAATTACCAATCTATACCTTAATAGTTTTCAATTACTAGGTATATATACATCAATTATCTTTTTATTGGTGTATGTTGATTATCGCTTTGTTCGTTATTTGAAATATGCTCTGATTTCGTTAATAATTGCATTGGCCAGTGTGTATATCAGAAAAGAGCGTTTACCCGATGAGTTACTCTATGTTGCCAACGTGAAAGGTAAGAGTGTGGTTAACTACCTCAATGCAAGTACCAATATTATTTATACAAATGAAGAGCTGACAGAGAAAGAGATTGATTTTGCTTTTGGTGGTTTATGGGCATATTGTTTAGCCAACAGTAAGGTTTCAACTATAGTTGTGGATAAACAGAATTATCGCCCCATTGTTAAACTAATAGGTAATCAACGTATTGCTATCGTGTCAGAGCGTGCTGTGTGGGAACATCAAATGGAGCATTCTCATATTGATTTACTGATTTTGCTTGGTAAGCCAGAAATGACTCTGGCAGAACTAAGAGCCAGCATGCGTGTGCGTCAATTGGTTATATCTAATGGTTGGAAATGGTACCATAAACGAAAGTGGTTAAAAGAGCATTCAACATATATTGAGAATGTGCATGATATATCAAAGGATGGTGTTCTTTTTGTTGTCGATGGAAAGCTGATGTGATTTAAATTCATTTTTATTTGGAGGATTAGAAGTATTATCTATTAATTTGCGTTGTTTTTGCCAGGCGGCAATTCAAACTAAAGAATAAACAAAGGTTATGAGAATATTTATAGCAGGTGCAGGGGAAGTAGGAACGCATTTGGCCAAAATGCTTTGTTCTGCTAATCATGATGTTATATTAATGGATGAAGATGAAGAGAAGTTAAAGCAAATTGATTCTCATTTCGATTTAATGACTATTGTTGGTAGCATCTCTTCCATTGAAGATTTGCGTGAGGCCAATGTTAAGTCGTGTGACTTATTTATTGCCGTTCCGCCTTACCAGGATATGAGTATTTTATCGTGTATCCTGGCAAAACAGTTAGGGGCAAAAACAACTGTAGCCAGGGTTAATAACCATGAGTATTTACTTGAGGAAAACAAAGAGTTCTTTGGTAAGCTGGGTATTGATGAGTTAATCTATCCTGAACAGTTAGCCGCCAAAGAAGTGTTTGCATCACTCAAGCAGGTTGGTACCCGTCAGATGTACGAATTTACAGGTAGTAAGCTTGTGATGTTTGCCCTTAAAGTTCGCGACAATGCCCGTATTGTTAATAAAACCCTGGCTGAGATTTCGGCCATGTACGAAAACCAGGAATATAATATTGTAGCTATCAACCGCGACGGTGAGACCATTATACCGCGAGGCAAAGAAACCCTTCAGCACAACGATTTGGTTTATATTATTACCACTAAGTCGGCTGTTAAACAAGTGATGGAAGATGCCGGTAAGAAACAGTTCGAAATCAAAAATGTGATGATTTTGGGAGGTAGCCGTATTGGTAAAAAAGTAGCTCAGAAGCTGGAAGGAAATTACAGCATTAAACTGATTGAGATAGATAAGGAAAAAGCAGCTCGTTTAGCAGATGTATTAGCCGATACGCTTGTGATTAACGGTGATGGTCGTAATCTGGAGTTATTAAAAGATGAAGGTATCAAAAAGATGGATGCTTTTGTGGCAGTAACAGGTAACTCCGAAGTGAACATTTTGGCTTGTCAATTGGCTAAAAAAATGGGCGTACGAAAAACGGTTGCTGAGGTGGAGAATATCGATTACATCGACTTAGCTGAGAATATTGGCATTGGTACCTTGGTAAATAAAAAGCTGATTGCAGCCAGCCACATCTATCGCTATACATTAAGAGCTCAGGTGTCGCATGTTAAATGCCTGACTGCTACCGATGCCGAGGTGTTAGAGTTAATAGCGCAGCCTGATTCCAAGATCACCAAAGGAGCACTCCGTAAATTAAGCTTGCCTAAGGACGTTAATATAGGTGGTGTGATTCGTGGCGAAAAAGCCATCATTGCCAGTGGAGATACGGTGATTGAACCACATGATAAAGTGGTGCTTTTTGCTATGCCTTCCAGCTTTGTAAAAATTGAAAAGATGTTTAGCTAATTAAGCTTTAACAAATGAACAAGGATATTCTTTTTTACCTGATGATGGGAGTTGGTGCCATTATTTTCGTAGCTGCACTAACGAATTGGGAATGGTTTTTTAAACAGCGCCGTGCTCAAACAATGGTAAAGGCCATGGGGCGTAGAGGAGCTCGTATCTTTTATGCACTTCTCGGTATTTTCTTTTCTGTTTTTGGGTGGATGGTATTAACAGGTCGTATAGCAATCGAATCCATCTTTTAATTTATTTGAAAAATTTGTAACCATTCTTTTCTATCTTGTATCTCACCAGAGAAACAAATAAAAAGATAGGATTATGAATGATTTTGCACTTGCAATTATTTGGTTGACACTATTTGCTGCCGTATTTTTCTCTTGGTACTTTTTTCTGCAAGCACGCACAAAAGAACGCACTTTACTAATTGACAAAGGCGCCGATGCCAGTAACTTTTACGCCAAAAAACCAGAGCGAAAAGGGTTTCGTTTTCCCTGGTTAAAGTTTGGTTTGTTAGCCGTTGGTATTGCCTTTGGATTAATGTTTGGGTTTGTAATGACACATGCAATCTTTCCAAGTTCATTGGGCCGAATAGATGAACCATTTGTATTTGGTTCAACCATATTGTTTGGTGGTTTGGGAATGATTTTAGCTCACTTTACCGACCAAAAGAAAAACCAGTAGTGGAAGATATTTACATCAAAAAGGTAATAGAAGGCGATGAGCAGGGCTACCGTTACTTTATAAGGCGGTACCAGGACATGGCCTTCTCCATTGCTGTTTCTGTTGTAAAGGATGAGTTTTTGGCTGAAGAGGTGGTGCAAGAGTCTTTTATGAAAGCATTTGAGAAAATGCATATGTTTAAAAGACAATCGAAATTCAGTACCTGGTTGTATCGCATCATCGTTAATATCGCTTTCCGTAAGCTGGATAAGGAAAAGAAATGGAAAAATGAGCCTCTGGTATCGGTGGCCGACACCATTGAAGAAAATACCTTTGATGCCCTTGAGAGTGATGAACGCAAATACTACATTAATGAAGCTTTAAGTCGACTATCTGCCAACGAAAGTCTGGCTTTGCGCCTATTTTACCTCGAAGAGTTGTCGCTTAAAGAAGTAAAGGATGTAACGGGCTGGTCGACTAGTAAGGTAAAAGTGGTGATACACCGGGCGCGCAAAAGCTTTTATTCGCAGCTAAATGCTTTATTAAAAAATGAATCACGTTTAATAATCTGATAAAGCCTTAAAGATGATGGATGAATTACATGATAAACGACTCAAGGCCTTACTGAAAGATAGTCAATTGGAAATGCCATTTTCTGATTTTGAAGATAAAATGATGGCGCGTGTAAAAACTGAATTACACGGTAAACATTCCATTATTAAAAACCTTCGGCTGTCATGGTTCTTTTTCTTAATAGGAGCTATTTTTGGTTTGGCGGTAAGCATTACTCTACCAATGATTCAGTTTGAGCTGGGTGGTTTCGATATTAAATCGTTGAGGTACCCCATTATGACAGTGGTACTGTTTATTATTATCTGGCAACTGGATGAAATGATAAAGCTGACGGTGCGTCAGAAAAAACAGAACAAATTGAGTTAGTTATTGTAAGGATGAGTGAAGTAGAAATTGGCTCCTTTGCCCGGTTCACTTTCTACGCTAATAGATCCGCCTAGTAGTTCAACCAGGTTTTTAGCAATGGATAGGCCCAGGCCTGTACCACCAAGGTTGGCCCCAAAGCGCTCTTCTTCTCTAAAAAAACGTTCAAAAATCTGCGCAACGCGCTCCCTCTTAATGCCAACTCCGGTATCTTTAACATAGAATATTAGAGAGTTTTTGTCATTAGCTGGATACACGCCAAATTCGATGGAGCCATGCTCGGTAAATTTAGCAGCATTTTCAAGCAGATTGGTTAAGATCTGGCGCAAACGCGTTATGTCACTAGTAATAATCAGTGTTGAATCGGCAAGGGAAGCATCAATGTTATAACAACAGGTAATGTGCTCTTTATCCAATCGTTTCAGGCGAAGTTGAAAAATAGCTAATAATCGTTCGAAGAGTTGGTTTATGTCTATCTCGTTTTTGACTATTTTCAGTTGCGAAGCTTCAATTTTTGATATATCAATAATGTCGGATATAATGCGCAGCAATTGTTGTGAGTTTTCTTCAATAATATCAAGATAACGCACACGATCTGTTTTTTCTATTGTTTCATCCTTTAGCAAATCAGTGAAGCCTACAATCCCATTCATGGGCGTCCTTATCTCGTGACTCATATTGGACAGGAAGGCTGTTTTTAGACGGTCGCTCTCCTCGGCCTTGAGTTTCGATTTTTTAAGTTCTTCGTTAATGCCTTTCAAAGCTTCGTTTTGCTGACGCAACAGTACTTCCTTTATTTTTAATTCATCGGTTGTTTGCCTTAAATCTGTAATATTAATCAGGGAAACAATAACCTTACTCCAGGAATTTTCATGACCATAAGGTATTTTGACCGTTATAGACACATATATTTTATTGCCTTTGAGCGTCATATGCTCTGATTCGGTCTCATAAATCATTTTCCCATTACAGAAAGATATGATTTCTTCTGTGATATCTAATAATGCTTTTTCGTTGAAAATCTTATCTATATTATTTAGAATATCAGCTTTGTTGTCTGCTTCTAGATATTGAATAGTGGCCTTATTGATATTGTTGATTTTGATAACTCTAGCGCATTGTTTTATAAAGTCGGGGTTACTTCGTATGTAATGCTCAACATCATTAACGCCACTGTTCTTTAGTTCATCGACCATTTGTTTTGCAGCGCTAAAATCTTCTTCCCATAATGAAATGGGCGAATCTTCAAACAATAGCTTAAATCGTTCTTCACTTAAGGTAAGGTTTGCATGTGCTATTTGGCTCTTATTTATCTCTTTCTTTAAACTGTAATTTAAGGCGGATAACTGTTCGGTTCTTTGTAACACCGCTTTCTTAAGACGTCGGTTAAACAAGAAGAAAATCAACAAACTGATAAGCGACAGAATGACTACCCCCAACAGTATAAACAACAGTTTTTTTGTGCGCCGGTTATTAAATAACTGATAGTCCTCAAATAAAAAACCATCAAGCGAGTACAGCGGATGCAGCAGGCCAATCTCAACAAAGGTATCGGCAATATAAGTCCAGCGATCCGGATTCATATGCCCGGGTTCAATCAACTTGGGCATTACCAGGTCTTCCATCTGGGTGGCTTCATAAACGAGCAACTTTTTGTCTAGCTCTGGATTGTATTTGTTAATGATCAGGTTTATCAGCTCTTCTTTATTATCCATGGCGTATACCCAACCTTTTATAGATGCTTTAACGAAGCCTTCGGTGAGCCCTTTATTATCTTCCACCATTTGTTGCGATGTAAACAAAACATCGCCATATAAATCAATTCCATAGGAGCGGGGCTTAAACACCAAGGGGTCTATACCGGCCTGCTCAAGCTGAAATGGTGAATCAGTAATATAGGCCGATATGACATCGGTGCTATCATTGATTAAGTCATTAATATAACCAACATTACTACCGTAACTGTAGGTGTCTTTAGATATGTTGAACTTATTGAGGAGGGCAACGGGAGAGGCTAAGCCATTTTGTCCGATAGATATACGCATGCCCTCCATGTCTTCGATATAGCGGATGCCTTTGTCTTTTCGTGTCAATAATATTTCTGGCGAGTGCTGAAAGATGGCAGCCAGGGCCACCACTGGTTGGTTTTGGTTACGGGCAATAATAAGTTTTGATGACTCTAGACCAAAATCGGCTCGCCCGCTAATCACTTCCTCAACAAAATTAATGGAGGTGCTTCCTTCTTTAACAACTACTGCTATGCCAGCATCTTTATAGTATCCTTGCTCAATGGCGGCATAAAAGCCGGCAAACTGAAACTGGTGCTTCCATTTTAGTTGCAATACGACGGTGTCAGGCACTTGCATGCCTGCTGCCGAAACGCAGATAAAGAAGACATAGATGTAAAGGATTAGCTTTAGAGCCGCTTTCATTTATTAGGTTCCCATTGAAATTTGATTTTTCAATATACAAATTTTTTTGGGTGCTAATGAAATTCTTACAATCCTGTTCGATTAATTAATGATGACCTCATCAATAAATAGCCATGACGGATGACCTTTTCCTTTGTGCCAGTCGGGACATACACCTATGTTCTTAACAGTAATACGAAGGTAACGAGCATGTACATCTTCCTGCTGAATAACTATCTGCTGTTGCGAATAGTTGTTTTTTTGTTTTGGCTCAGCTACACGTTTCTTAATAGGAGCGCTAAATGTCTTATTATCATTCGACCAACTTACCTCCAATTCTTGTGGCAGAAATATCCAAGCTTCAGGGTTGTGCATGGCATTGAGCTTTATTTCGTTTAAGACGATTGATTCGCCAAAGTCAATAACTAATTCGGCATCACTCTTTTCATAGCCCAGCCAGGCACCATCGTTGTAAAAGTGTGAACCTGTTTTACCATCAATTAAAGTAGAAGCACCATTAGCTTTGTACTTAGCATGGGGCGATGTAAGTAATTCAATTTGTTTTCCAACAGCTTTGTGGTGAATGGTTGCTCTTTTTTGGGGGATGTCATCAGGACTGGCAAATGCCCATTGTAAGTAGTCTGCAGTTAATTCCTTAACTTTTTGAGGATATTGACTGGCTAGATTCTTCATTTCCGAGTGGTCGGTTTTGATGTTGGATAAGAATAGAAAATCCTCATCGGGGTTAAGTGTTCCTTTGCCACTATTGTCTTGCGGGTAACCCAACAATTTCCAGTCGCCTTTTCGTATGGCCCAGCTACCACCACTTTTCCAAATAAACTGTTCATGTTCGCTTGCGCTGTTCTTTTCAATCACTTTTCTAAGGCTTAAGCCTTCAATAGCATCTGGTAATGATGAAATGTCGCAGTAATCGGCAACAGTTGGCAACCAATCGATGTTAAAAGCCATTTGCTGACGTTGCTGACCAGGTTTTATTTTATCCGGATAGCTGATGATAGCAGGCACGCGAATGCCTCCTTCGAATAAGGAGAATTTTGATCCGCGGTAAGGCCCTGCATTGCCGCCACCTCCAAACGTGCGGGTTTCGTTGCTATGCCCATGGTCCGATTGCAGAATGACGATGGTGTTGTCACGAATGCCTTCTTCTTCAAGGGTGCTGATAAGCTGACCGATATACTCATCGATGGTAGAGACAAAAGCCGCATAGTCGCGACGAGGCATCTCTAGATGTTGGTAATAATCGCGCCACTTGCCCTTGGGCTGAAGTGGGTAGTGTGGCATATTGATGGCATAGTACATAAAAAACGGCTGGTCTTTGTGCTCTTTAATGTACCTGTCAGCTTTCTCGGCCATTAAGTCGCCAAAGTACGCTCCATCGTGCCATACTTCTTGTCCATTTTCCCATAAATCGTGACGGTTGGGGCCATTCCAATAGAAAAAGTGCGAATAATTATCGATGCAGCCGCCCATGTGACCAAAGGAATAGTCAAAACCTTGTCCGAGTGGCATTGTTTCAGGTGTATAGCCAATGTGCCACTTGCCAATGTGCGCTGTTTTGTAGCCTTCTTCCTTCATTATTTCGGCTATTGTTATCTTCTCCGCGGGCATGCCTTCATGACCTTCCTGCGACGAAGCATTGCCGGGTAACCCTGCTTTGTGTGGGTTTTGTCCTGTCAGCATCGAAGCCCGTGATGGCGAACAAACGGGAGCCGCCACGTAAAACTGGTTAAACTGCACGCCTGATTCAGCCAGGGCATCCATGTTTGGTGTATAGAGGTCTGTGGCACCATAGCAGTTCATATCAATACTGCCCTGGTCGTCGGTGAGTACGATGATGACATTAGGACGTTTGTTTTGAGCTGTAACACTACCAGTGTATAAACCTAAAAGGCATAATGCGATGAGAAGACGTTGTAACATATTATTCGACTTAAATTATTGAAACAAAAATACGGCGAATGCTACAGCGGAATGAATGTATGAAGTTCAGATAGTGGGAGAGATGTTCAGAGGAGTTTAAGAGTTGACTCGTTAATTTGAAAAGCTGGTGAATTGTGGAGTTTTCTTACCACCAAGTCACAAAGGACGCTAAGTGAAAATTTGAAGGGTTTTTCGTGCTATATGAATTACAGTGGGTAAGTAATGCCTATTCTCATACCATTGTCCTCTAGCCGGACGGGCTTTTCATTTTTGCCTTAATGCAAAAACGAAACAAAAAAATCAAGGCTAACTGCAAAAAAAAACATTGATAATATATCTCTTACTAACTTCGGCCGGGTGAGCTTCGAACAAGTTCTCAGCTTCCCGGTCTCACTAAGTAACATTAGAAATATCAATCCTTTTTTTGCCGTAGGCCAGCAGAGTACAGCGTAATTAAAATCATACAGAGCCATGGGGGTTTTTCGTGCTCTTCGTGACTTGGTGGTTATTATTTAGTATCGTGTTTTATCAAATCATTGATTACTCTGCATAAATCAGTTTATCGCCTTGCTCCATCAGCTCGCCAAAGCAGGTGGGTTCAATATTGTTTTGCTCAAGTAAGTTTTCGACTACTTCAATCGCATCATCTTCAACTGCAAGTAATAAACCGCCACTCGTCTGTGGGTCGCAAAGGATGTTTTTATAGCTGTCGTCGGCTAGCTCAACCTGGCAGCCATAGCTGAGCCAGTTGCGTGTAGTGCCGCCCGGCATGCATTTCTGCTCAATGTATTCCTGCAGCATATCGAGCTTAGGCACTTTGTTATAATCGATTTTAGCCGATAGCTGACTGCCTTCGCACATCTCGCTCAGGTGACCAATCAGGCTAAAGCCTGTCACATCGGTCATGGCCTTAACACCGGTAATAGGGGCTAGTTTCTGTCCTAAGGTATTGAGCTGACTCATCAGGCCAGGCGCAATAGCGGCATGTTCTTCCTTTAGCACACCTTTTTTTTGTGCGGTTGACAAGATGCCAACTCCCAAAGGTTTGGTTAAGTATAGCCTACAGCCTTTAGTAGCTGTGTCGTTGCGTTTCAGTTTATCCAAATCAACACGGCCTGTCACGGCCAGTCCAAAGATGGGTTCCGGACTGTCGATACTGTGCCCACCGGCCAAAACAATGCCGGCTTCTTTACAAGCCTGGCGTCCGCCATCCATTACTTTCGATGCTTCTTCGGCAGGTATCTTATCAACCGGCCACCCCAATATGGCAATGGCCAATAGGGGCTGACCACCCATAGCATAGATGTCGCTGATGGCATTGGTAGCCGCAATCTTGCCAAAGGTAAAAGCATCATCAACAATGGGCATAAAAAAATCGGTGGTGCTGATAATGGCCGTGCCATCGCCCATGTCATATACGGCAGCATCGTCGCGACTGCTGTTGCCAACAATCAACTTATCGTCGTGAATAGGGGTGATGTTGCTTTTAAGAATATCGGTTAAAACCGATGGGGCTATTTTGCATCCGCAGCCAGCACCGTGGCTGTATTTTGTGAGTTTAATATCAGACATGTTGTTTAGTATATTCGATTAAGGTATTGGCATTATCAATGGCATTGGTGCCCGGCATATCAATGAAATGAATGTCGTCTTTGTTACGTTTGTCAATGCCGCGTTTGTAGTATTTGTCGTAATAACCAAGGGTTAACAGGGCTACCTCATAAAAATTATCTTGCTCCAATAGCTGATGCGCTTTTTTAGTGACATCGTAACCCAGGCGTTTTGATATGCGATTGATGGCGTTGGCCAGCTTGGCTTTATCGCCCAGTGCATATTCTTCAACCAGCAGTTTGGCACGTTCTTCTTTACTTATCTCAATAAAAAACAGTTGCGATTCGCGCATTTTATGGAATAAATGCATCGGAATATTCACATTGCCAATATTAGGGCTTTCGTCTTCAACCCAGATAGGTTGTGAGTAGTCGAACTGACGCCATTGCCAATACAGGTTATTCTCAAACTGTTCGGTAGTTGGCTGTTTATCCATGCCAATATTACCAAAGGCCGAACCCTTGTGCGAAGCCAGTCCTTCGAGGTCGAGCACCTGGTGGCCTGTGGCCTCAATCTGATGCAGGATATGTGTTTTGCCACTGCCTGTGTATCCGCCCAGCAGGTTGATGGTCCCTACATTAAAATTGTTGAGCGCTTCGCGGCGGTAGGCCTTATACCCCTTTTCAATCACATACACCTCGTTGAAACCATTATCCTTAAGGTGTTGTGCAAAAGCATGACTGCGCATGCCACCCCGCCAGCAATGAATAATAATATTTTTATCAGGCGCTGCTTTCAGCGATTCATCAATAAACCACTGCAGCTTAGGTGTTACATATTGGTAACCCAGGTCAATAGCTGCTTTCTGCGATTCTTGTTTATACACCGTTCCCACATGTGCACGCTCTTCGTTGCTAAACAACGGGATGTTAATGGCATGCGGAATATGTCCTTTGGCGAACTCGCCCGGCGAACGAACATCGATTAAAGGCAGGTGTGTATAGGTCTGTAAGTAGTTAGTTATGCTTATATCTGTTGGCATGGCGCAAAGGTAGTGATTTAGATTTAAGGTTTGAGGTTTAAGGTTTAGGGTTTAGGGTTTGGGGTTTGGGGTTTAGGGTTTAGGGTTTGAGATTTAGGGTTTTGGTAAAAGGCGTATAGTAGCTGTTAAATAGAAGGTGCCTTTAATCATATAATACATACCGTTTGTCTGCAAAATAATGTCGTTCATCAAGGAAATGTAAAATAAGTGTGTAAAAGGGTGTTACGTTTTCGTGTTTGTGCAATTAATAGGTAGATAACACAATTTAACCAGACATGTCAACTCACTACTTATCGGAGAGCGTTTTTGCAAAAACTCCGGCATCACTCATGCACAAACGTGCATGCCTTCACTTTTTCAATAAACAAGCCACGCACGTTTATGCATGGGTCCACTTTGGGGTGAAACGACCTATGCACGCTTGTGCACGGCTCCTTTTTTTGGCAGTCGACCAATACCAGTTTGTGCATGTCCTAACTTTTCCATACACCAGGCTTTGCCTGTACATGCACAACTATCTAATAAAACTTACACCTACACAATTATAACTTAAACAAGTATTATGAGAAAAATTAGTAAAGTATTTAATGACATTCGTGTGGCTGAAATGGCCGATTTAACAACTAACCTTCTGAATGAAATTGAAAAAGCACCTGCCGACGATGCACACATGCTTAAGCTCAAAGAGCAGATTCAGCCACTGAATAATCAACTGCTTGCCGCTATTAATAAAGATAAAGCGGCATCTGACTTAGATAGTTTCGATGCGGCTCGCGATGGTGTTTACCGTTCGCTTTTGTACCTGGCAAAGGGCTACCTGCACCATCCGGATGCTCAAATAAGGGAAGCGGCCATTGAAGTAGATACAGTTATTGATAAGTACGGTTTTGATTTGGTAAACGAAGCCTATGGTGCACAGTCGGCCTTAACAGAGTCTTTTTTAGAAGATATGGCGAAACCCGAAGTAGCCACTAAGGTGGAGCTATTGCCGGGTTTAAAAGACTTAACAAGCCAGCTGGATGGTGAACAAACGAAATTTAAAACAGCAGAAGAAGCCTGGAACAATGCCCGATCGGCTGGGCAACTAACGGAGAATGCTTCGTCTGTTAAACGAGAATTGTTGAAAGTAGTGAATGAGCGACTGGTGGTGTATTTGCGCGCTATGATTCAGGTGGCCCCGGAATTGTATACCAACCTATGCTCCAAATCGGCCTTATTAATTGATTCGGCCAACAGCATCATCAGACGCCGACGCCATAATGCTGACGATTTGCAGATAACAAATAATTAAACAAGAATAACATGTGGTGTAGGTGATAAGGGTGCCCGGTTGTGGCACCCTTTTATATGGCTAATATCTGTTTGTATGCACTGAATTAGATGTTGTGTAGTTAACATATTTAGGTGCACAATACTTGCCCATATGGTATGTATTGTGCACCTTTAGGATTCGTAAAGAAGAAATAAATGCCATACGTTTATAAAAACGTTAGCTACAAGCAAAAAAACATACTCAGAATGAATAATATATTTGAGATATTATATAAACCAACTGTAGTCTTTAACAGGTTAGATAATCTGTATGAAGAAGATTTAGACTCAAATAGTAACACTCTTGTTGTGATATTTGGAGCATTTCTAGCTGTTTATTCCTGCTTTATGGAATATGAACTTCTAACAGAAATAGCGTCTGGATTTTGGTTAGTCTTATTGTGTTTGTTTTTAATACTCATATCAGTAGGAATTAGTATCGTTTTATATAGTTATATCTTTACATACATTTTTTATTGGTTTGGTAAATTGCTTGGAAGTAAAGGGCTTGTTGCTGACACGAGAACCTCAATTGTTTATTCATTAGTTCCAGGGGTTTTGAGCTTTTTTATATTATTGACAGTGAAGTATATTTCAGAACCATTTCTGGACTCTACAATTCAATTTTGGACATTAAGAATTATTTCCTTAATCTTCTGGATTTGGACAATGACTATTTTGGTAATTGGTTTTCGGACTTTAAATAAATATGGAATTGTTAAAGCTATATTGAATTTATTACCATTACTCTTGGTCGGACTATCATATTATTTGATTAGGATTATTTTTATTTAACAATGCCAGTAGCTAACAAACCGTTATAAAGCATAAAGGGCATAGTGCAATTGGGTTGGTTTGGAGCATTGGCAACCACCGCCAAATCACTGATTTGGCTTTTGAAATGAAAACTTAAAACAAAATACAGCGCTTTGGCTCTGTTAAATATGAAAAGTATCTAAGGTTAATTTCCTTTACGCTTTATACGGCAGGCCGTTGTGCGTAAGCTAAAAAAAGAGAATGGAAACTAAAGACTATATTATAATTGGTTTAGGAATCGTAGGTTGGATTTGGGGTATTATTCAGTTTAGACTAAATCGAAAGTACCAAAAGGCTGATAAAGCAATAGAAAAAAGATTTGATGTCTATTCTCATTTTATGGACCAAATGGACGAGATGAATTTAAATCTGAGAAAAGACCCAAAGGCTGCGTATGGAATTTCAACAGAGTTTATGGCTGAAATGATTTCTGGAGACGAAGAACGCATAAATAAAGCACTGCTTAAATTCAATGAAAATCTTTTAGAAACCACCAAAGATTCGCTTCAACCGATGATGATTGTTAATTCGGAACTCAACAAATTAAAATTAGTTTCAAGTAAAAAATTACTGCCTAAAATTGCAGAATGCAAGTCATTGATTAATGATTATACAGTTGAATTTCAAACGGTATTAAGTAATCTATCTGCATCTAGCGATTTAGACTACAATGTAAAGCAACTGCAAAGCATTGGACACGAAGATAGAAATAGAAGAATGGAAGTTCTTTGGCAAGAAATTGAGAGTTTAATGAGAGATGAGATTGACTATTATAAGAAATAAAAGCCTACGCACAACACGCTAGTATAAAGCAATTGGCGTTAGTGAGTTCTTGGATGTTAAGTTTGGTAATCGACCACCGCCAAATCTTTGATTTGGCTTTAGAGATGAAAAGATAAAAACAAATAAAAGATTTGGCTCAGCGGAGTTTTGGAGGTAAGGTTTCGTTAAATTGCCAATCGCTTCATCTAGCCAAACGTTGGCGCGCATTCCCCTATAAACCCATAGTATTAATTTAAAATCAAGTTAATTAATACTTTTTAAGGTTTGGATTTCTTAAGCTAACGTAAAATGGGGACATCAAAATAGCTGAAATCCTGGCGCTTATTTTTTTATAATAGTCAGAATTTAAAAACACACAACCTAATTAATATATAATGAATCGCCTTTTAAAACTAACTACATTTGCATTGAGTTTATTCATTAGTCAAGTCTGTATATGCCAATCAAATGACGATTATCTAGAGGAAGCAATGAAAGCACTTGATAAAGAAATTAACAAAGGACTTATTGAGTTACAAAAAGAGTCTTTATTCTCGTCGGAAGGTGTCTATAAGATGCGTACCTCAAAAGTAGCCATAAAGAAAAATACAGATAATTGGAATAAATGGGAAGATGGCTCCTTTCTTATTGTTTTCAATACACCTAAAGAAAGAATAACCGTCTACACAAAAATCAAACAAGTGTATGATGTGTATAAGAGCAATAAAATGATTCAAGACGATGATGGGAATGACATCTTTACTTTTTACTGCGTAAATGAGCTAGGAGATGAATGTGAGCTCCATGTAAAATTCATTAAAAACTCGAAAGAAAGAATTGTTATTATTAACAAAGGAGAAATTGATATTGCACACATTGGGAAATTTATCTAATTACATAATAAAAAACGACGCGCCAACAATGGCTAATAAAGCATAGCTTGCCGCAGGCGCAACACAAGCTACGCATCATACGGCAGGCCGTTGTAATACCTGTTCGGCATCGATTGTATCTATATTGGCTATAATCTAGTCTGATACTACAAAGTAATAGAAACGAAGTCGCAGATTGCATTTAGCTGCCTACTGCGATTCATTTAGTATCATAGGTTAACATCGAATGGCTGATAGTGCTATTCTAACTATAACCTCAATAATGTATCTTTGTCCCTGTTTTTAATATAGTCAAGCATGCTAGCAATAACCGAAGACCGCTACCAGGGAATAACCATTGAAACAAGCGATATCAGCCTGTCAGAAGCTGCTTTTAGAAGTGAGCTGGAACAACTTATGCTCAGCTTACACAATAAAAAGCTGTTGTGGGTGAAGGTTAATATCGAGCAATCTGCTTTTATACCTGTATTGACCAACCTGGGTTTTGAGTTTCATCATTGCGACGAAAGAAGCGTGATGCTGGTAAAGCGGTTGACTGAGAATGCCTATATACCCACCAGCCGCAACTATATTGCCGGTGTAGGGGCAGTGGTGTTGCGCAACAATAAGTTGCTGGTGATAAAAGACAAGTTTCAGCCCGGCTATAAGTTGCCCGGCGGGCATATTGATAAAGGCGAAACGCTAAAAGCGGCTTTGCAACGTGAGGTGCTCGAAGAAACAGGTGTTGAGGTAGTGCTGGAATCGATTATGAATATAGGGCATTTTAATGCCGGTCAGTTTGGCGAGTCTAATTTGTATTTTGTCTGCACGGCCAGGGCTTTAAGCCACGAAATATTCATCAACGATGCCGATGAGATACTGGAAGCGCGTTGGATGGATGTGGATGTCTTTTTAAACCACGAAGAGGTTAATAATTATAACAAAAAGGTGGTTGAAGCTGCTATTAGTAATACTGGTTTAAAGCTTACAGAGCAGGAGGTTGAGTTGCGTATTCCTGGCGAGGTATTTTTGTAAGAGAAGTTTATTTTCCGCAGATGACGCTGATTTACGCTAATAATTGATATAACAACAAAGCCGCTAACAGTAGCGGCTTTATCTATCAATTTATTCAATCGGATTATTTCGTATAAACGCGATTTTCCTGTTCTGCAACGCGGATAAACGTGGTACGCTTGGTCAACTCTTTTAGCTGTGACGCACCCACATAGGTACAGGTACTGCGCACACCACCAAGAATATCCTGCACGGTTACTTCGACCGGGCCGCGGTATTCCACTTCCACAGTTTTGCCTTCGCTGGCACGATACTCGGCCACACCACCGGCGTGCTTGTCCATGGCCATAGCAGAGCTCATGCCATAGAATTGCTTGTATTTCTTGCCATCTTTCTCTATGGTTTGACCACCGCTTTCATCATGCCCGGCTAACATACCGCCCAACATTACAAAATCGGCACCAGCACCAAAAGCCTTAGCCACATCACCCGGAACAGCACAACCACCATCACTGATAATCTGACCACCTAAACCATGGGCTGCATCAGCACACTCCACAATAGCCGATAACTGAGGATAACCCACACCCGTTTTAACACGTGTGGTACACACCGACCCAGGTCCGATACCTACCTTAATAATATCGGCACCGGCCAAAAGAAGTTCTTCCACCATTTCGCCGGTCACCACATTACCTGCCATTATTACTTTATCGGGGAATAACTGACGGGCTTTTTTTACAAAAGCAACAAAATGCTCTGAATAGCCATTGGCCACATCAATACAAATAAACTTAAGGTGTTCATTGTCCTTAAAAATGGCTTGTACCTTTTCAAGGTCGTTGGCACCTGTTCCTGTGCTGACAGCAATATAATTCTCAATACCTTTTGGTGCAGATTTTAGAAAGTTGTTCCACTCATCCACCGTGTAGTGTTTGTGCATGGCAGTAAACATTTCTTTTTCGGCTAGTTTGATAGCCATCTCAAAAGTCCCAACTGTGTCCATGTTGGCCGCCATAATAGGTACACCTGTCCATTCGATGCTGGTATGCATAAATTTAAAGGTGCGTTGCAAGTTAACTTGCGAGCGGCTTTTAAGCGTCGAACGCTTAGGTCTGAACATGACGTCTTTGAATCCCAACTTAATGTCGTATTCTATTCTCATCTCAATTCCGTTTTTTGATTACAGACAAAGATAGGCGAATCAAATTAAAAATTGCAACTATTTAATTCAATTGTTCGATGGAAGGTGGCGGGAGGGAAAAAGGATGGGAGAGGAGAGTTTAGGTTTCGGGTTCTGGGTTTCGAGTTTCGAGTTTGGGGTTTGGGGTTGGAGTCGCTTATTCCTTAGTTCAAGGAATCAACAATTTATCAATTAGCCAATTCATCACGCCTTCAGTTAATTAATTGTTCAATGAACACTTCATTTTTTCAGTAGATTAACAAATCAATGAATAATCAAATTAACCTTTTAGACTAATTACTCTTCAATATCTTTCAATATTTTCTCTACTTCTTCTTCTGTTTTGTGCAGTTTGTCCTTGCATGTTTTAATTAATGCACTTACACGTTTTACCTTAGCCGACAAATCATCAACATCTAATTCTTCGTTCTCAATTTGCTGTAATATCTCTTCAATTTCACTAACGGCATCGTTATAAGTAAGCTTCTTTTTTGTCATGCTATAGGATTCTAATTGTTGTGCAGCAAAGGTAATGTAAAATAAAATGTACTGCCTTTTTCCAGTTCACTTTCTGCCCAAATAGTCCCTTTATTGATTTCAACAAACTCTTTACACAAAACCAGTCCCAGGCCGGTGCCTTTTTCGTTTAAGGTGCCTTTGGTGCTAAAAGTGGTGTCAACAGTAAATAGCTTCTCCAAATTTTCCTGTCGGATACCAACACCCGAGTCGGCAACTGACACTTCAATCATATCGTTTTTAATGCCTGCTGTCACATAAATAACGCTGCCAATACGCGAGAATTTAATAGCATTGCTAATTAGGTTTCGCAGTGTTGTGTTGTACAGGTTTTCATCGGCCCAGGCAATCAGGTTGCGCTCTATTTTGGGACTGATAACAATGTCTTTTTCCTCAGCATTGAGGCGTAGTAATGATACGATATTGTGCGTCTGTATCGAGATGTCGAGTTGGCTTGGTTTGTATTCTGTCGTTCCAATTTGTGTGCGCGACCATTGCAGTAGGTTTTCAACCAGGCCGAGCAGTCGCTTTGTTGAGTTATGGATGATTTGTGAGTATTCTACCACAGCACTGGTGTTTTTACTCTCCGCATTCAGCGCTAACATTTCGGCGAAACCCATCAGTGAGCTAAACGGACTTTTGAGGTCATGTGCAATAATAGAGAAGAACTTATCTTTAGTAGCATTTAATTGTTTTAATTCTTCATTTTTCTCTTTCAGCAAATGTTCGGCCTTTTTTCTTGCCCGAAAAGACACAAACAATACAATTAGAATAACCAACAGCATGCCGGCAATAATCAGGTATACTGTGCGGGTGTTACGCGCCAATTGCAGGCTTTCCGTTTTATCAATATTATCCTGTTCAAGTATTGATATCTGTTCTTCTTTCTGTAATAACTTATACACAGCTTCCATTCTGGCACTGCTCAGCATGGCTTGTTCATCCGTGATGGCGTCTTTTAGTTCGGCATACTCCGACTTATAACTTAAGGCTTTTTCATAATCACCTTGTTTACTATACCATTCTGACAGGCTGTTGCAAGCTTGTGCTTGTAATGATTTTTCTTCAAGCGTATTGGCTAATTGACAGGCTTTTTCCAAATAGCTCTTCGATTGATCGTAATGCCTGTTGATTAGCAGCGTTTGCCCCAAGTGCAGATATGTTTCAGCTTTTAATGAAGGGTCGTCAAACGTAAGCATCAGTTTTAATGCTTTCTCGTAATACGATATAGCTTTACTGTACTGTTGGCCGTTTTGGTGTGCACGACCAATGTTAACATATGAAATGGTTATACTTGCACTATCACCCTCTTGTTTTGAAATAGCTAATGATGTCTGGTAGTTTTCCAGTGCCTGAAGTGTATTACCTAGCTGGAGGTAAACTTCACCCATGTTGTTGTAGCAGCCGCTGATGCCATCTTTGTCATCTAAGTCAATATATAACTGCAGGGCTTCTTTAAAGTTATGAAGCGCCGTTTCGTTCTGTTTAAGTTCTGAATTGAGGTTTCCAATATTATTAAGCAGGGCGGCCCGGCTTTTTTTATCATTATCAAGCTGAGCTATTTCAAGAGCGCTCTCAAAGCATGCTAAGGCTTCGTTGTATTGGGACAATGTATTAAGTACAACACCTTTGTTTGTCAGCCCTTTCCGAATTAGTGTTGAGTTGTCCATTCTCTCACCAATGCTCAGTACTTTATCAAAATTATCGAGTGCTAATGGGTAATTGCGCTGATACCAATGCATGGCGCCAATGCTATTGTATGTATTACCTGTTTTTTCCAGATTTTTACTTTGAGCATATAGCTTTAGTGCTGCGTTAAAGTGCACAATGGCTTGTTCATAATGATTATTGGCACTTTCAATCCATCCAAGGTAACCTTCAATGTCAGCAATCAAATTTATGTCGTTGATTTTGCTTTTCAGTTTTAATGCTTCGCCAAAGTATTTTTTAGAGACTCCATATTGCTTATGATTATACAGAGTAAGCGCCACTTTTTGATATATGTCAAATTGGGTGTTTGCTTCGAGTGAGTTGTCGATTGTGGCAATGGCTTGTTCGCAATAGTCAATTACCTCTTCAACCGAATTGGTGTTTTCGGCATACGAAATCAATTGATAAGCTTTGTGTTCTGAAGCTTCTTGTCCGTTAATTGTAAGACAAAAAAACAGCAGTGCGATAAGGCACCCCGTTGAAACAGATTTTCTTTCCTGATTGAGTTTGGTTGTCATCGAAATGTGCTAGGCTTATTAAACAGAGCACAAAATATAAAAAGAGAGGCACATACCGTTAACTTTTGGCCGTTATTTTTTCAATACTACTAATAATTTCGCCATCTTTTGTTTGTGTCAATATTTCATCGCCTAAGCTGATGACTTGCAGATTTTTTATAGTCTTGAAATCTTTGTATGTGATTGAATACCCTTTGTTTAGGATATTAGCTGGATCGCTTAATTCTATGGTGCGTTGCGACAAGGCCAGCTTTTGCTTGTGGTTTTTAACAAATGCCGAGGTTTCAAGTTTTAAGCGCGTAACTGCAAACTGCTGTTTTTGAAAACCGGCACGCAGTTGCTTTTTAATAAGATAGTGAGCCGACTCTTTCACGTGCGCAAAGTAACTTTGTTGCTTTTGAAAATAGTTTTTAACAGTGAAGTCTAGCCTGTGAGCAGCATCTATCTGGTATTGTTTCTTTTGTGACAGAGCCGTTTTAATTGCCGGTTGAAACTTTAAAGCAGCTATCTCAAAACGGTGCTTTTCATCGTTAATCATTTGTTGGGTGGAGGCAACAAATTGTTCTTTTAAATCCATCAAATAAGCATCAAAATTATGAATCCGCTCAATGATAAATTCGGCCACAGCAGTGGGTGTTTTAAGCCGTGTGTGTGCCACCATGTCAGCAACTGATTCATCTCTTTCGTGACCGATGCCGGTAAGTACAGGTAAAGGAAACTGAGCGATGTTAAGGGCTAGTTCATAATTGTCGAAACACATTAAGTCAGCTGTTGACCCGCCACCACGGATTATAACAACGGCATCAAATAAGGCTTCGTGTTCATAAATGCGATCCAGAGCATTGATAATGGAGCTTTCAGCTTCATCGCCCTGCATAATAGCCGGAAATAATTTGTGATACACTTTGTAGTTGCCGGCGTTATTTTTCAGTTGATTAACAAAGTCTTCGTAACCGGCTGCGGTAGGTGAGGATATAACGGCAAGGGTTTGCGGAACTTCGGCCAGGTAAGTTTCTTTGTTCATCTCCATCACACCATCTTCTTCCAACTGCCTGATGACTTCCAGTTTGCGACGTGCTATATCGCCTAAGGTAAAAGTTGGATCAATGTCTTTTACATTTAAGCTGAAACCATATACTTCCTGAAATTCAATGCTAACCTTAAGCAGTACCTTAAGTCCGGCAGACAAAGTTTGTTTGGTGGTGGTTTCAAAATAAGGTTTTAACATCCGATAGGTAAACGCCCAGATGGTAGCGCGAGCTTTAGCCTTAACCTGGTCGGATGACACATCTTTTTCGATTAGCTCCAGATAGCAGTGACCACTTCTGACAGTTCTAATCTCGCTAATTTCGGCTACAACCCAATAAGTTGAAGGAAAGGCATCTTTTATCTGTTCTTTAATATTCTGATTAAGTTCAGAAAGGCTTAGATGTTCTTGCGACATAGAATTAGCGGCTTTTTATCACTTTAACATGCTGTCTGAAGTGTTTGTTTTCGATTGAAACGATGTATATGCCATTAGGCAGGTGAGCCACTTCATTTATCACGATGCGTTTTTCGTTGATGTATTGCTTTTTAAATCGAAGTCGTCCGGTTAAATCAATAAGCGAGACCGTTACATTTTTATAGGCCTGATTACTTAATATCAACTGCTGTTTAAATGGATTGGGAGCAATGCTCCATTGTTGTTCATCCCTTGTTAGTTCTGGAACATCAACATGATAAGCCAGGTTAAAGTCAGGAATGCCATAACCTAATTCATTATCCGGGTTGTCACTCTGATGAGCACTGTCAATAATCAATTGGCGTATTTCGCTTGCTGATTTTTCCGGCAAGGCTTGCCACAAACAAGCCGCCAACCCGGTAATGACAGGAGCAGAGAATGAAGTGCCGTTTCCGGTACTAATACTACCTGATGTATTTTGAACGGCCACTGAAACGCCCATGGCCGTCACTTCTGGTTTGATGGGGCCGTTTTCAAGGCCAAAGGATGAAAAACCAGCTTTCACGCTATCGGAAGTCATGGCTCCAATGGCAAGGCACTCTTTGGCATCGGCAGGCACACCAATATAACGCCAGCTATCGTTGCCTTCGTTGCCGGCACTGGTTATCACGATCATGCCTTTTGACGAAGCAATATCGGATGCTCTTGATGCACGACTGGAGGCATTCAAATCATCGTATGTATAACTCATTGCAGGCGAATCGAATTCATAGTAACCCAATGAGGTGTTGATAATATCCACCCCGGCACTGTCAGCGAATTCTGCTGCGCAAACCCAGTAATCGGGTTCTATTGGATATTCCGAATCGGCATCTTCACTGCGCAAAAGCCAGAACGAAGCATCTGGGGCAGTGCCGATGAATTGCTGGCTCATCTTTCCTCCAATAATGGAGAGCACATTCATGCCATGTCGGTGTTCTGCAAATATATTGGAGTGCGGGTCAACAAAATCTTTGGTGCCAAGTATCTGGTTATTATCCCAGAGGTGTTGAAAAAGCGGGAGTTCATCTGCTTTGTAAAAGCCAGCATCGATCACTGCTATGATCATTCCTTCGCCGGTGAAACTATTCTGATGCAATTTGTGCCCGTTGACAGTGCTGATTTGATTCCAGGCCTGTCCATAATCACTTTCGCCCTGGCTTTTTAATGAAGGCGCGATTGCTTCAAACTTTTCGAAAGTTTTGGCGCTTGTTACTTGTTTTGTTTTTTCAACTGAAGCAATAAATGATACCCTGGCTAAGGTGTCCATCAGTTCAGTATGAGCCGAGAAAACAATAGCGCCATTGAGCCATTTACTGGTATGCCTGACATCAATGCCAGCATTTTTTAGGCTATCAACATAAGATGCATTAACCGGGAAATCCTCTTCGCTTATGGCGATGTTTTGCTTTTGCCGGCGCTCAATAGCACGCTGCGATAAAAAGGCTTGGGGTTGTTCAACGGAGTTGGGGGAATCCTTTTTATCGGTGAAAGAAACCCAATAGCCATTCTGGGCTTTAGATATAGTAAAGCTTATAAGAAGAAGAGATATGGCTATCAGTTGTTTCATTAATATCCTCTCATGTACATATCAGGATTGTTTCGCATCTTTTCCGGATCTTTCAATGAGTCTTTTCTTTGCTCGAAATCTGCCCGTTCTTTTTCTCTTCTTTCATCCAATACTTCCGGATTAAGCAAGGTGCCGTTTTTGTATTTTAAAACATAATTGACTTTGCCATCGGCATGATAAAAGGTCCACTTACCATCTTCCTTATCGTTATTGTAATTGGCTTCAATCTCTAACTGACCATTTTTGAAATAATACAAATATTTGCCCTGTAGTTTGTTATCAATATAACTGGCTTGCAGTAAAGGAGCTCCGTTGTCAAAAAACTTCAACCACTCGCCATGTTTTTTGCCATTTTGCCAGTTTAGCACTTCAGCAACAGCACCATTGGTATAGAAAACTTTGTATTCACCATGAGGCTGTCCATCCATAAATTGCTCGGTAGCCAGTATCTGCTCTTTGGTATTGTAATACGTCCATGTGTCAATTTTTGATTGGCCCTTGTATTTCCCCTGAGATGAAAGTTGACCATCTTCGTTAAATAACTTCGCATCACCATACACACCATTTTCATCATATACTATTTCCAGGCTCATTTTACCATTAGGGTAGTAACGTGTGTATTTTCCAACGGGCTTATTATTCTTAAAAGTTGCCTTATACAATGGCGAACCATCGGTGTAACGTTTTTCCCAGGGGCCTTGCTTTAAGCCATTGGCATCTGTTTGATTATAATTGGCCGGAATAGGAGCCACTTTACTTTTTTTAGATGGTACGCGGTTGCCAAATACATCGGTTTGAGCTGATGCATTTAGGCTTACAATGGCAATGATGGTTGAAAGAATAAATAACTTCATCTTTATGTACGCTTTTAACAGGTGTTTTCTGACACAAATAGTGTGCCTGTTGTGTGTTACTTTTATTTACCTAACAGGTTTCAAAAATATAAAAAAAGTCCCCTTAAAAAGGAGACTTTCTTTAGAATATATATGTCAGTAGTAATTATTTTACTTCTTCGAAGTCAACATCAGTTACTTCGTCGTCTTTACCACCCTGAGCACCTGCGTCTGGTCCTGGTTGAGCACCAGCATCAGGTCCTGACTGTCCGCCGGCTTGCTGGCTGGCGTTGTACATTTCTTGCGATGCAGCCTGGAAAACAGTGTTTAGCTCATTGGTAGCAGCATCAATAGCAGCAATATCTTGCGCTTTGTGTGCTTCTTTCAACTTCTCTAGAGCCGCCTCGATAGGTTGTTTTTTGTCAGCTGGCAATTTGTCACCAAACTCTTTCAATTGCTTTTCAGTTTGGAAAATCAAGCTATCAGCACCGTTCAACTTATCAATTTTTTCTTTTTCAGCCTTGTCAGCATCAGCATTTGCTTCTGCTTCGTCTTTCATGCGCTTGATTTCGTCATCTGATAAACCTGAAGATGCTTCGATACGAATACTTTGCTCTTTACCTGTGGCTTTATCTTTGGCTGTTACATGAAGGATACCGTTGGCATCAATGTCAAACGTTACTTCAATCTGAGGTGTTGCACGTGGTGCCGGTGGAATACCGTCTAAGTGGAAACGACCGATGGTTTTGTTGTCCTTAGCCATTGAACGCTCGCCTTGCAATACGTGAATCTCAACCGATGGCTGGTTATCTACTGCAGTCGTAAATGTTTCCGACTTTTTAGTTGGGATTGTGGTGTTAGCTTCAATCAACTTCGTCATTACACTACCCATCGTTTCGATACCCAATGAAAGAGGCGTCACATCTAACAGAAGTACGTCTTTTACTTCACCGGTTAATACACCACCCTGGATTGCTGCACCAACTGCTACTACTTCATCAGGGTTCACACCTTTTGAAGGAGCTTTACCGAAGAAATCTTCAACAATTTTCTGTATAGCTGGAATACGAGTTGAACCACCTACAAGAATTACTTCGTCGATATCAGAAGGCGTCATACCAGCATCTTTAAGAGCAGTTTTACATGGCTCTAAAGTGCGTTGAATCAAACTGTCGCAAATTTGCTCAAACTGTGCGCGAGTCAATGTTCTTACCAAGTGTTTTGGAATACCGTCAACCGGCATGATATATGGTAAGTTAATCTCTGTGCTTGTTGATGAAGATAACTCAATTTTTGCTTTTTCGGCAGCATCTTTTAAACGCTGGTGAGCCATTGGATCTTTACGCAAGTCAATGTTCTCATCTTTCAAGAATTCTTCCGCTAACCAATCGATGATAGCATCATCAAAGTCGTCACCACCCAGGTGAGTATCACCGTTTGTTGATTTCACTTCGAATACACCGTCACCAAGCTCTAAAACAGAAATGTCGAAAGTACCACCACCAAGGTCGAATACGGCCACTTTCATGTCGCGGTCCATCTTATCTAAACCATAAGCCAATGAAGCTGCAGTAGGCTCGTTGATGATACGGCTCACTTTTAAACCGGCAATCTCACCAGCTTCTTTAGTAGCCTGACGCTGAGCATCGTTAAAATAGGCAGGAACAGTAATAACTGCTTCTGTCACTTCTTGTCCAAGATAATCTTCAGCTGTTTTCTTCATTTTTTGAAGTGTCATAGCCGAAATCTCCTGAGCAGAATATAAACGGTCATCAATCTTCACACGAGGAGTGTTGTTATCACCTTTTACAACATCGTATGGTACACGTGTTACTTCATGAGGAATTTCGTCGTACATCGATCCCATGAAGCGCTTGATTGAATAAATTGTTTTATGAGGATTGGTAATAGCCTGACGTTTTGCAGGATCACCAACTTTACGTTCGCCGCCTTCAACAAATGCCACGATAGATGGCGTTGTTCTTTTACCTTCACTGTTTGGAATCACAACCGGTTCGTTTCCTTCCATTACCGAAACGCATGAGTTGGTTGTTCCTAAGTCGATACCAATAATTTTTCCCATTGTTATGTAATTATATTGTTGTTCTTTTAATTGTTTTCAATTATTACGGTGAGCTATTAATCAAATGGTGTGCCAAGACACAATGCACTGTTTTTTGTGCAATATTGACAGTGAAGCTTCGAAAAAAACAAAAATGCTGTCAGTAAAAATGACAGATTGACAAGACGACAGGAAAATAATGATGTATTGTGTCAGTTCAGCTCCACCAATTCCAGATCATTAGAATTTTCTGGTCGGTGAAGAATGACTTTCTCATTTTCCTCCAGTCCATCAATAACCTGGTAGTACATGTCGGTTTCAAGACCAGTAATTATTTGTTTACGGATAAGTGATAAGCCCTTCTTTTGAATGACATAGTTAATGGAGTCATTGCCCAATACCGCTTTTTTGTCGATATAAAGGGCATCTTTAAAACTATTAGTAATAATGGTGTTGGTTGTAGTCATGCCAGGTAACAGTTCTTCCTCAAAATCCATCAGTTTGACTATTACTTTAAAACCATTCTGAAATTCGCCTGGTATTTCCTGGCCAATATTTGCAATGCTGGTAATGCGTCCTTTAAATATCTTTTTAGGAAAGGCATCGATAGTAATGTTAACATCCTGATTGATTTTAATTTTAGCGATGTCAATTTCTTTCACATACATCTCTGAGATGAGCGTATTTAAATCAGGCAAGGTAGCAATTAAAGGCATCCATCGGCCAACTCGTGAGCCAACTTTTACTTTTTGGCCATTATAACCATTACCATAAATAATCATGCCATCGGCTGGTGATGTTACGATTAGCTCGCTTCGGAGTTGCTCAAGCAGGTTTTTTTTGTATTCGAAGCGTTTTACTTTTCGTTCATTTCTGGCAATAAGGGTTTTGTGCTTTTGGGTTTTGGTTATTAAATCGCGTTTTGATTTTGAAAGTGAACGATGTGCCTTCTCCAATTCAATAGCTGTTTGGCGCTGAACGGCCTTCGATTCAAAGGATGACTGCTCAACTTTCAATTCAGCATCTAATACTCGGTCACGTTCTTTTTGAATGGTTTCACGCTGAGCTTCCAATGCCAGTGTTGAGTCGATTTTCGCATCCTCAACCAGGGTGTATAACTCATTTAGTTTTTCATTTACCGTCGTCAGATTTTCTTCTACTTCGGTTGGTTCGAGTTGAGCAACTTCATCACCTTTCTTAACAATTTTACCCTCTTCAATCAGGCTTAGTATTTTCATGGCCCAGATGTCGACTTCGTCGTTAAAACTTACTTCTGGTACTGTTATATCAACCGCTTTTTCGGCTTTTAATTCGCCGGTAGCTTCTACTGTCGTTTCAAAAAGCCCTTTTTCCACTTTAATGGTCTTGTGTGAACTGGAAAGAGTTTTCCATGGCTGCCAGATGATGACAGTAAGAAGTACGATTGGGGCAATTATAAGGCTTAGTTTTCGTTTGTCCATAATTAGTTGTCAAGAAGGTAGTCCAACGATTTGATTAATGATTCATTGCGCTCAAAATCAAACAAAGTGATTTGACGAATGGTATAATAACCACGCCAGTAATTGGATAAGGCGTTGATGTAGTTACGCTTGGCATTGTCAAGGTTATTACGGGCAGCATTTAATTTTAGCACATCCACCTTGTCAATCATAAAACGCTGTTTGGTGACATTAAAACCTAGCTGGGCAACAGTATCTGCTTTGGCTGAAATGGCTACTTGTTCTTCCTGTAGATTAAACTCCAGGATATTCATAACAACATCTTGTTCAAAATCAATAAGGGCTTGCTTCACTTCGGCTTCAGTAACTTGTTTATTTGATTTGGCCATAAGAACCTGCCCACGTCGAGTACCCCAATCAATGATGGGCGCATTAATACTTACTCCCAATCCACGGTCATCGCCAAAGGGTGATTTATACGCCTCATCAAAGTCTTTGGATTGCTTGTTAATGCCCAGATTAGCACTTAAATCGGCACTTAAGCCACTGGTGGATCTTGTGCGGGCAATGTTTTCATTGGCCTGAATCATACGGGCTTCTAATGCCAATATCTGAGGGTTATTTTCTTTTGCTAATGTCAGGGCTTCATCAGCTTTAACTTTTAAGTCAGGTACTTCGTCAGGGATAAGAGGAATGATTACCAGGTCTTTGTCAAATCCTAAAAAGGAATTTAAAGTATTACGTGCCTGTTGCAGGTTAACTTTAGCACGTGTTTTTGACATTTTGGCATTCAGATAAGTCAGCTCCAAATCGAGTAGTTCATCTTGGGTGACTGTTCCGATTTGAAATCGCCCTTTACCAACATTAAATAAAGTATCGGCATTAGCCAGGTTGGTTTCGGCTATTTTTAAGTCTATTTCAGCACCAACTGAATTGAAGAATACACGAACGGCTTGCTCCGAAAGCGCTTCCATTTCAGAAAGGAAGGTTTTTTTTGCTTGTTCAAATTCAAGGGGCTTTAGTTTTGATTGCCATTTAAACTCGTTGTAGCCATTTAGCGGTTGACTTAATTTAATACTTAATGGAACTGTTCGATAGCTTATGTTGCCTGACTCAATGTTTTCCATGCGCGAAAAATCAGAGTTTAGACTTAATTGACCACCCGTAAAAGTTACGTTTTGATTAATTGATAAGCCAATGTCAGATGAAATGCGTTCATCAGGTACAAAATCATATTCGCCTGTAACCGAGTTGTATTGAGCAGAAATAGAACGGTTGTAGTATAATGGGGTAGTGTTGATTCTCAAGCCCGGAAGTTGAGAAGCTCTAAAGCTACGGTAATCCCAGTAGCTGGCCAGGTACATATTTTTAGATCTGAAGCTGGCCAACGACTGTAGTTTGGCCAGGTTAATGGCTTCATCGAGCGTTAGGCGCATTTGCTGCTTTAAGGAGTCAGATGCCGTTTGAGCAATGAGTGATGTTCCAGTTAGAAAAAGGCAAAGTATATATTTTATTCGACGCATAGTTTAATGTCTTAAGGATTCAACAGGGTCTTGGTTGGCAGCACTTTTAGCCGGTATATATCCGAAAATGATACCTACCGTGGCCGAAACGCCAAAAGCGACAACAATTGAGAAAACGGAAACAATGGTTTTAATATCAGCTGTTATTTGGATGAGGTGGGCCAAAAGCACACCAAGAATAATTCCAATCAAACCACCAGAAATACTGATTAAGGTGGATTCGGCTAAAAACTGCACAATAATATCCTTGCGCGATGCACCGATGGCCTGGCGTGTGCCAATTTCGCGGATGCGCTCCCAAACTGATGCCAGCATAATATTCATAATGCCAATACCTCCTACAATGAGTGAAATGCCCGCAATGGCGCCTAGCACAATGTTGAATATTTCATTCGTTTTTTGTTGTTGCTTCAGTAATAGTTCAGGTACTGTTACTTCGAAATCATACATGTTGGAATGCCTTCTGAGAATAAGTCGTTTGATAACATCAGCAGTTGCCGAAAGTTGTTCTGTTTCATCAACCTGAACAATGATTTTATCGAGCTGATGCATGGTTTTTCCCTTCGCCTGAGGGGCTTCTTCTTCATCGCTGCCACCCATAAAAAACACAAAGCCGCCACCAGCCATGTTATCCATTACTTCGGGTTTGATGGCTCCTTTATCCTGAAAACGCATTAGCATGGTTTTAATGGGAATGATGATTTTATTGTCACTACTGCTAATGCCCATCTCATCAGATGCTGAGCTGGTAAAATCTCGTTTTTCGATGGTGCCAATAACTTGTAACCATACTTGTCCGCATTTGATATATTGGCCAATTGGGTTAATTTGGTTAAAGAATTTTTCCTTAATGTTATTACCAATAATACACACCGGAACGCCTTTTTCTGTTTGTTGCTGACTAAACTTTCGCCCTTTGTCAATTCCGATGTTCAACATTTCAAAATAATCTTCTGATGTGCCTTCGAGGGTTACCGGATAACTTTTACCTTCTTTTATGGCGTGGTAATTAATAGAAACAACCGGACTTACCTTTTTGACTGAAGGGATGGTTTGTGCTATGGCCAGGGCATCCATCGAATGCAAGCCACGCGAAAATTTGCGTTTGTTGCTTTCTCCGTTACTTGTGTTACCATCAGCATCAATTTCCTGTTCAACTGGTGTGATAATGATGTTATTGACACCAACCAGTTTGATTTGTTCGAGTACTTCCTGTTGAGCACCTTTGCCAATTGCCAGCATACTAATAACAGCAGCCACGCCAAACATTATGCCCAATGCTGTTAGAAGCGACTTGACTTTATTGGAAAGAATAGCCTCAATGGCGATAATCACATTATGTGAATACCGCAGGTATATTTGCTTTGGTGATTTTTTCATTTATCCGGCATTATTTGTTAACGTTGGTACTGTCTTTTTCCGCACTTATCTGCTGGTAAATATCAATGCCTTCAAATGGTAAATCTTCACTTACGTTGGGTTCATTTAATAGTAGAACTGTTCCTTCGGTTCCCCCTTTCAGTATCTGAACATGATTTTCATTGGTGATGCCGGTCTGAATTATTTGCTTTCGATAGTCTCCGGCTCCTTCTTTAACGAAAACGTAGCTGAGCGAATCATTATTGAATACTGCTTCAATAGGTGCATAAAGTGTTTCTTCCAGCGAGGCGGTCTTAATAACGTTGCTGGTGGTCATGGCTGGTCGCAAATCTTTATCGGTTCCATGTACTTTGATGGTAACTTCAAATACTTTAGCATCGCCATTGGGGATAACCTGGCCAATGTTGGCAACGGTTACAACTTCTCCATCGAACGATTTCTCCGGGAAAGCATCAATACCTACTTTTACTTTCTGACCCACTTTGATTTTCGATATATCAATTTCGTTGATGAATGTTTTTGAAATCATGGAACTCAGGTCAGGCAGTTCGGCAATTTTGGATCTCCAGCGACTAATGGTTGAGCCGGCTTTAATTTTCTTTCCAAAGCGGTCGAAGCTATAGATGACCAGGCCTGGTTTTGGAGCCTTAACATCCAGTACTTTAAAAAGCTTGTTGATGTCGTCCACTTTGTTTTGTTTGTTCTTTACCTTTTCGTAAGCGCGATACACCTTGTATTCGTCCTGCTTTTGTTTAAGCGTATAGTTTCGTTTTTTCTGTTCCAGATCTCGCTGTGAACGCTCAACGTCCAGTTTCGATTGTCGTTTTACAGCTGGCGATTCATAAACCGATTGTTCCAGTATCAGTTTCTTCTCTTCTAAATCCACATCGGCATTAAGTAATTCGTCTCTCAGAGTGCTTAAGTTGAGGTTGGTGTCTATTTTAGCATCTTCATAGGCATTTAATGCTGTTTCTAAATCGTCATTAGCTTTGGTTTTCAGCTCCTCAACAGCAGCATGGTCAAGGGTAGCCACGTAGCTGCCCGAGTCAACAACAGTGCCTTCCTCAATGATGTGCGTGATTTTTATCTCGTACAAATCAATATTTCGGCTCGACATCTCTTTAGGCAAAACAATCAATTCAGAATTCTCGGTTTGTAACTGTCCCGTTGCATATACTTCTGAGATGAATTTTCCTTTTTTGATTTTGGTAGTCAGGTAGATATCTGAATTATTGGAAGAGGGTAACAGAAAAAAAAGTGCAAGAATGACAATAATTGCCAAGCTAAAGTAGATTCTCTTATTCATATTTTTATTCCAATGGGTTTAGAACTACGATTATAGTTAAAAAGTTATAGATATAAACGAAAATAAGCCCGTTTATTAACGAGCTTATTGTTAAATATTGTTAACTACTAACTTTATATTAGCGCTTTGATATCGCTAATAATCGTCTGTGCCAATTCATCAGCCGCAGCCATCGATTGTCCTTCGGCATATATGCGGATGATTGGTTCAGTGTTTGATTTTCGCAACTGTACCCATTTATCAGGAAAATCAATTTTCAAACCATCAATAGTGTTGATGTCTTCGTTTTTATATTTATCCTCGATGCTTTTTAAAATACCATCCACATCTATTTCAGGTGTCAGTTCAATCTTATTTTTCGAAATATGGTATTCAGGATATTGCGCTCGTAGTTCAGAACATGTGATGCTTTTTTTAGCCAAATGCGTCAAGAAAAGGCCGATACCTACTAATGCATCACGTCCATAATGACTTTCAGGATAGATGACGCCGCCATTACCTTCGCCACCAATGACAGCATTGTTCTCTTTCATTTTGGCAACCACGTTTACTTCACCAACTGCAGCGGGTTCGTATTCACCTCCATGAGCACGCGTTACATCTGCCAGAGCACGCGATGAAGAAAGGTTAGAAACCGTGTTTCCTTTTTTATGAGTTAACAAATAATCGGCCACAGCAACAAGTGTGTATTCTTCACCAAACATCGAACCGTCTTCGTTAATGATGGCTAAACGATCCACATCAGGGTCAACCACAAAACCAACATCTGCCTTTTTATCCTTAATCACGTTTGAAATCTCCGTCAGGTTTTCAGGTAATGGCTCTGGGTTGTGTGGAAACTGGCCATTAGGCTCGCAATACAATTCAATAATGTTATTAACACCTAAAGCTTTTAATAGTGCCGGAATAGCAACGCCACCAACGCTGTTAACGCAATCGATAGCAACCGTGAAGTTGGCACTTTTAATGGCGTCAACATCCACCATTTTAAGGTCTAACACATGCTGGATGTGAAAAGCATTATAAGTATCGTTTGTTGTGACCTGACCTAAATCGTCCACTTCAGCAAAAATAAAGCTTTCTTCTTCAGCAATTTTTAGTACTTCAGCTCCATCAGCAGCAGTCAGAAATTCACCCTTTTCATTTAAAAGCTTTAACGCATTCCATTGCTTAGGATTGTGGCTGGCTGTTAAAATAATTCCACCATGCGCCTTTTCATTGGTAACCGCTATTTCGGTTGTTGGAGTGGTTGCTAAACCAATGTTTACCACATCGATTCCAAGTCCCTGAAGACTGCCGATTACCAGGTTATTAACCATTTCGCCAGAGATGCGGGCATCGCGACCAACTACTACTTTAATACGTTTGTTGTGTCTTTGTTTAGTCCATTGGCCGTAGGCCGATGCAAATTTTACTACATCTAAAGGAGAAAGCCCTTCTCCTGAGCGACCACCAATGGTGCCCCTGATTCCGGAAATGGATTTTATTAAGGTCATAATTCAATCATTTTTATATGAGTATGCAAATTTGGTTGATATTTTTTAAAAAGCCAATATTTTCTTACGAAACATTTTAAATAAGCATATTGCATAAATATGACTCTTTCGAAAGCTTTTTATTTATGCTTGATGGTAAATTAAAAATCTTTCATTTTATATTTTGTTTTTATTTTTAATTGAATCGTCTCTTTTTCAACACTTTTTTATCAACTTTGCAGAATTATTTAGAGCCACATGCAAATGTTTGTGTGTGAATGAGGTAACAGATTATAGAATGAGCAGAGATTTTAATAAAAAGGGCGGAAAGAAGCAATTTGGAAAGCCAGCGTTTGAAAGAGACGAAAGAAAGTCGTTTAAACGCAAGGGTGATGAAGAAAATAAGCAGGAGTTTTCGCACCGTAAGCCATTAAAGAAAGCAGAAGAAAGCAAAGTGCCCGTGGTGAAAGATACCATGCGCTTAAATAAATATATTGCCAATTCAGGGGTTTGCAGTCGCCGAGATGCTGATAAGTTGATTGAAAAAGGTGAGATTACTGTAAACGCTAAGGTCGTAAAAGAACTGGGAACAACAGTTAGCTTTAAAGACGATGTTCGATACAATGGTAATCGGTTAAATCCGGAGGAAAAGGTTTATGTATTGTTGAATAAACCAAAAGGATTTGTAACTACGGTTGAGGACAAGCATGCCAAGCATACAGTTATGGATTTAGTTGATGATGCCTGTCAGCAACGCATCTATCCGGTAGGACGCCTGGATAAGCAAACAACAGGATTGCTTTTGCTAACCAATGATGGTGATTTGACTAAAATGTTGACACACCCGAAATACAATGCTAAAAAGATTTACCATGTATTTACGGATAAACCAGTATTTGCCAGTCATCTTGATCAGTTGGCACAAGGAATCACTTTGGAGGATGGACCAATTCATGCCGATGCCATTAGTTTTGTAGAGAAAGAAGATAAAACACAAGTTGGTATTGAGATTCATTCTGGTCGTAACCGAATTGTGCGCCGTATGTTTGAACACTTGGGTTATAAGGTGATGAAATTGGATCGCGTTTATTTTGCGGGATTAACCAAAAAGAATGTGCCACGAGGTAAATGGCGCTATTTATCAGATAAAGAAGTAACGCGTTTAAAAGCCGGAATGCTTAAATAATATTATCCCCTGTTAATGTTGAATAGCAGGGGATTTTTTTTATTTCCAATTCAGTTTTTTAATTTCGATAGAGTAAACCATAGCTGGCTGATGTATGAGAAAGATATTAGGTACTTTGTTTTTAGTGATGGCGACCTGTTTTTATTCGTGGTCGCAGATTCAAGTGTATAAAGGACAGGTACTTGATGCTAAAACTGAACAGCCTATCGCTTTTGTTAACGTCGTATACAGCGAAGGGGCAGGCACAGTGACTGATATAGATGGTCGCTTTGAAATTCACACCAACGTTTATGTAAGGGATTTAAGGGTGAGTTGCTTGGGCTACGAGCTTGAGGTAATTTCGGTTAAAGACTTAGCAGATGATGGGAAAATCAGGCTTAGTCCTCTCAAATACAGTCTGCCGGCTGTAGATGTCCTACCGTCAGAGAATCCAGCCTTAAAGGTTATGCGACAAGTTGTAGAAAACAGGCATCGGCATAACCCGGATAATTATGATCCGTTTAGCTGCATCATGTATCATAAAATGACCCTCGATTTTGAGTGGCCAGCTGAATTAAGCCAGGAAGAAATAAAAGAGCTCAAAGATTCATTGGGTGTAAATACTGAAGGATACATGTTTCTGTTTGAATCGGTGTCGGAGAAGAAACACTTAAAAAAAGGAGTTGGTAAAGAAAAGGTTATATCAGGGCGGGTCAGTGGATTAAAAGATCCTTTATTGGCCTCTTTTCCGGTGATGTTACAACCTTTCTCATTTTACGATCAATACATTAAATTATTGGGGTTTATGTATCTAAATCCGGCTTCCAAAGCAGGTTTGTCATCTTATCAGTTTATTCTGGAAGCTACATATGTTAATACTGCTGGTGATTCTGTGTTTTATATATCGTATCGTCCCAAAGCCGATAAAAGTTTCAGGGGCATGACCGGAGCCTTTCACATTGATGGACAGTCAATGGCTATTAATACCGTGTCGGCCACAACGGCAGGTACCGAAAATGGGATGCGATTGTTTATTCGTCAAAAGTACCAGCCAACTAATAATGGTTTATGGTTTCCCAAACAGTTAGAAAGCAGTTTGGAATTTGGAAGCCTCGGAGCGACACGTCGCTTTCCTTTTCCTTTGGTTGGAACGGGGAAAAGTTATGTGACAGCCATTAATACAAATCGCCAGTTTGATGCCAAAGAGTTTGATAATGTTGTGATGGAAGATATTGCTTCATCGAAACACTCGGCAAGTGTTGATAACTTCCGATATGAACCATTGACAGCACGCGACTCTATAACCTACCATATTTTAGATAGCATTGGTAGGAGAAATCATTTAGATGCTTTAATAAAAACGCAACTTTCGCTGCTGAAGGGCTATTTGCCAATGGGATACCTCCAGCTCGATTTATCGAAGCTGATTGACTATAACGATTTTGAAGGACTTAAGTTAGGAGCAGGGATTTATACGAGTCCCGAACTATCGGAGAACTTTTCAACGGGTGGGTATTATACATATGGTTTTGGCGATAAGAGAAGCAAGTACGGCTTTAAGTTTAACTTAACACCTTTTAAAAATAAAGACAACCGTTTCTACTTCAATTATAAAGATGATGTATACGCTACCGGAACATACGAGTTTATGGATGCCTCTAAATCACTTTCGACGGAGCGCTTTAAACGCTTTTTGATTGAAACAATGGATTTGAGTGAAGGCTGGAGTACTGGTGTTGATTTTCGTTTCTTAAAGTTTTTTAAAGCCGGGATGTACTATTCTCAATACGATATTGCACCACAAAAAGCGTATCGCTATATGAATGATGATGCTGTTGCTGAATCCTTTGATTTAAAAGAAACTGGTGTGAAATTCAAATGGGCCAATAAAGAAACATTTGTTAGTTCACCTTTTGGCATGATTTCTAATGGTACCAATTGGCCTGTTATATGGGTAAATGCTTCACTTGGTGATGGAAATTCTGCAGAAGAAAAATATTCATATCGCCGTTTTGAATCCAGGATACATAAGCAGTTCAATTATACTAATTCGATGTATACCACCATTCGCATAGAGGGTGGTTATTTGTCAGGTGATTATCCAAGCACATTACTATACAGTGCCTTGGGTGGCTATAAATCATTTACGATTCTGGTGCCCTATACATTCGGAACAATGCGTCTAAATGAGTTTGGAGCCAGTGAGTTTGCGGCTTTATACTTTACTCATGGAATCCCTTTAGCACTAAATAATGATAATCGTATCAAGCCAGAAATTGTTTTAAGTACCAATGTGGCATTGGGCAATGCCCCCAACGGGGTTTCAACCATTAATAAAGGGTACTATGAATCTGGATTATACCTCAAGAATTTGTTTTCAAACTTTATCTTCCAATACGGTTTATCAGTTCATTACCGATATGGAGCTTATCGATTACCAGATGCTGCCGATAACTGGGCCTTTAAGTTAGGCCTCGAGTTTGCTTTTTAGTGCGCTTATCCAACTCTACTAATGTTGTAAAGTGTTTTAGGTGATGTTATTTCAATGTGGTTACCTGTTACTGAAAGAATGCCGCTTTCCTTAAAGTCTTTCAGAACTCTAATCAGGCTTTCTTTTGAAACGCTTGATAAATCAGCCATATCCTGACGACTTAGGGTGGTGTAGAAATTACGTGAATTATAGATTTTCTCCGATAAGTAAATGATCGTATTGGCAATTCTGCCTGTCATCTTTTTATGCGAAAAGTTGATTAATTGACTGTATAAATCATTTGTAATGCCATGGTTTAATTTCAATACACTTTCAGCAAAACTAACATTGTTTCTAAATGCATTTGTAAAAGCGTCGACACTTATCAGGCAGGTATCCATTTCGGTGAGGGCACTAACTGAAAAATGGTTAAGATTATCGGTGAATAAGCCTGGACTGACAATGAAATCTCCCTCTTTAAGTACTTTAATAATAATCGACTTGTCTTCAAGACCTTTAATGTAAAGCTTAGCATATCCTCTTTTGATGCAAATAATATTGTTGCATCTTGTACCTTCTTTTATAAGTGTTTCTCCTTTTTGGTATTGCACTTTGCAGTGCGACTCTTTGAAAGCACTCAATTCATCATGACTAAGATTTTCAAATCCTATAAATTTAACGTGGCATCTGTCACATTCAGAGGGTTTATTGTTTCTAATGGTCATACGGTACTTAATTAGCTATTACTAGTTTATGAAAGTAATCTATTTTTAAATAGATACCAAATAGCTAACGTTACAGAGTTGGTGATTGTTTAATGGATGTATAGTTTAAAGGTATATTAAATCAGTGATATAAGTGTTTTCTTTAGTTGGATTGAATTTAAATAGATATAATCTTCTTTAATTAAAAATGGAAACTTAAATACCACATAATGAGGTTTATAGATGTGTTTCGTTGATTTTCATCATTTTATACGCGTATAACTTACATCGTGCTAATCTAGTTCAGAATGATTAAAATTGTTCAAAGGAGAAAAGAAGAATTGATGAAGTTAATTTTAAGTCCAATGTTATGAAAAGAAATAAACAAATCATTCAGCTGTTAGTTATGGTGTTCGCTGTAATTTTTGCCAGCTGTACAAAAGAAGGTCCTCAGGGGCCTCCCGGAGCTGACGGAACTAATGGTATTGACGGCACCAATGGTATAGATGGTACTGCTGGTTGTATCTCCTGTCATACAAATGATAACGAGCTAGCCATAAAAACAGCTCAATTCGAACATTCTTTGCATTTTACCGGAGGAGCCGAGCATGTGGGATATGCCAACTATGCTGGTGGTTCCTGTTCAATGTGTCATTCACATAATGGTTTTATGAAGGCTGTTGAAGATGGAACTAATTTTGGAGGTTCTCATCCAGAGGCGGCAGCCATGTCATGTTATACTTGTCACCAAATTCACACAAGCTACACGCGCGAAGATTACACTCTGCATTATACCGACGCTGTGAATATGTTTCTTAACGAAAATGAGAACAACGTTTTTGCTAATCTTGAAGTTGATGGTACAAGTCAATATGCAGATCCTGATGGTTTAAGTAATACTTGTATTAAATGTCATCAGCCAAGGCACCGTGGTACTTCACAGCCCGATCCAAGCTTAGATGGGACATTTGAGATATCTGCTGGTGCTGCGGGGCATTGGGGGCCTCATTATGGTACTCAGGGTGCAATTTTTGGAGGTGTAGGTGGATATATAGGCACAACAGATCCAACAGTACCTTCGGGAACTAAAGGACACCATAGCTGTAAGAGTTGTCATATGTCATTCAATGCCTTAACCGGAAATTATGGTTCTTATGTTGGAGGGCATTCAATGAATATGGCCGGAACTGATGGTGAGCCAGTCTTTACGGCTTGTGATGAATGTCATACTGAGAGAGGCGCAACCATTGACTTACCTGGTATTATGGCAGCAAATGAAGTGTTGTTAGACGCATTGAAGGCTGATTTATTAGCCATTCCGATGATTGATGAAGATGGTCATTTACTCGGAGGAACCTGGACGCATCAGCAACTGGCTGCCTATTGGAACTTTGCTCTTGTTAAAAATGATCATAGTTATGGAATTCATAATAACGAATATACCCAAAGCTTGATTATTGCTGCCAGGACATATTTAGGAACTAATTAATAAAACCACTCGAATGGCTATCATGCGTATAGCCATTCAGGTTTTTGTTTAACACTCTAAATAGGTCATATGAAAGCATTAAAAATATTTTTCGCTTCTGTAATGCTTGTAGCTATTGCTGCGACGAGTTGCGACTATAAATATATCACACCCGATACAGGGGAACCTGTTGACCCGGAGGAACCAATTAGTTTTACTCAACAGGTTGAACCCATTTGGACAAGCCAAAGTTGCACCAATTGTCACAATGGAAGTGGATTGTTCAGTTTGCAGCAGGGTGAAGCCTATCAGTCGCTTGTTGGTAATGGTTTGCTGGACTTTGAAAATGCCGATAACAGTAAGATAGTAACTGTGCCTGGAAGTGGTGGCTTGCATACCGACTATACTTATGTGAGTAACCAAAAGTTAATAATTACGACTTGGATTGAGCAAGGCGCAGAGGATAACTAAAAACGATTACAATGAAAAAACTTATATATCTTATTGTTTTGTTTTTGTTTTCTGGTCACTTTGCAATGGCTCAGGAAGAAGAACAAACGGAAAAGAAAGTTGATAAGCCGGTGCGTTCACCGTGGGAGTCTGGCACCTTGGTTAATCATCAAACCAGTATTACTCAGTATAAAAACACCCTTGAGATGGTGATTAGCCACCGTTTTGGTACTATCGATAACGGTATTAGTGATGTTTTTGGAGTGATGGCACCAGGAGCAAATATCAGAATTGGTTTTAACTATTCAATATTGGATAACCTGGTGGTTGGTTACGGAACCAGTAGTCAAAAGAAATACCAGGATTTTCAGGCTAAATACACGGTATTTGAACAAACGCGTGAGAATACCATGCCGGTGAGCTTAACTTTTTATGGCAACGCAGCCATCGATGCCAGAGAAGAAGCTGTGTTTGGTGTCGATTATGAATTCTCAGACAGACTATCATACTTTTCAGAGGTGATTGTAGGTCGAAAAGTTAACGATTGGTTATCGGTTCAGGCAAGTGCTAATTTTACGCACTATAATTCGGTCGATAGCTTGTTGGATAACGATAAAATAGGTCTGGGGTTCGGTGGTCGAATTAAATTTAGCCCGCAATCATCGTTAACACTTGAGTTAGGGATTCCGCTCAAAATTGAAAGTATTTCGCAGCATACTTCCTTTACCGATCACCCCAAGCCACACTTCTCAATCGGGTACGAAGTATCGACCAGTACGCATGCTTTCCAGATATTCCTTACTAACGGTTTAGGTATTTTACCGCAAGAATTATATATGTATAACCTGAGTGAGTTTGATAGTAAGAGCATACGATTTGGATTTAACATCACACGATTGTGGAATTTCTAAAAATGATAAAAACTGATGATATGAGAAAGTTGAAAATGTCTGTTATAGTGAGCTGTACATTAGTGCTTTTAAGCTTTGTGTTGATGTCTTTTGTACAGGAGAAAAAGCCATGGGATATTCCGGCTAAATACCAGAGTATGAAAAACCCACAGGCAGCTGACGATGCTGAGATGATTAAAATTGGTAAAATGAATTATTCGCGTCATTGTAAATCATGCCATGGTAATATTGGTCAGGGTAATGGTCCTAAGGCACGTAGTCTTGATGCTGATTTAGGTGATTTTACTAGTGCTGAATTTCAGGCTAGTAAAGATGGTGTTATCTACTATCAGTCATTTATTGGGCGCGATGAAATGCCAAATTTTGAAAAGAAAATTCCTGATGACGAAGATCGTTGGGCAATTGTAACGTACATCCGTACGCTTAAAAAATAAAGGAATCGCCAATCATATAAACTGCCCGCACAAAAGCTTACTAGTTTTTGCTGGCAGTTTTTTGTTTTATCTAATAGTGAATATTACAATGGTTAAAACACAGGTAAATAAACTGATAAGCTTCGTTGTAATGCTTGGTCTTGTGGCTTACGTGGAAGGGCAGGATATAGCAGATAACAGCCAATGTTTGAAATGCCATGGGCAGGTTTTTTATGAATATCCTAATGAATGGACTGGGCAAACCGATCGAAAGCCATTGAACCCATTTCATCACATCGATAGTGTGAAGTTACACACGTCTGTGCATAAAATGTTTGCCTGTATCGATTGTCACTCGATGGATTATGAAACATTTCCGCACAGTGGTGAATTGCGGCTTGAAGAGAAATATCAATGTATGGATTGCCATGGCGGTGACGAAACATTCGCCAAATTTAATTTTGAAGGCATTGAGGCGGCTTTTATGGAAAGCGTCCACTACAAAGCATCCGATGAGCGTTTTAATTGCTGGATGTGCCACGATGCCCATGGCTATGAGCTCGCGCTGCGTCAGGACAAACCAATTGTGGAGGTGGTGAACATGAGCAATAACATGTGTTTAAGCTGTCATGATAATAAGTTCAAGTACGGTTTGTTGTCCGACGATGAACCTAAAAGCATCAATGAAATACATGCATGGTTGCCTAATCAGGCCAGGCACTTTAATAAAGTCCGATGTATCGATTGTCATACCAAGGTGCAATCCGACATATTGATTTCTCACAATATTCTTCCTAAAGAAGAGGCCTTACGAAATTGTGTTCAATGTCATAGTACTAATTCGGTATTAATGGAATCGTTGTATGCTCACAGGGCTAAAGAAAGTAGGGCCGAATCTGGTTTTCTGAATGCCGTTGTTTTAAACGAAGGGTATATTATCGGAGCCAACCGCAATCAAACATTAAATTATGTCAGTATTGGTTTATTTGGATTGTTGGTTGTTGGTTTAATTATTCATTTTATGCTGCGTATAATCATGATAAAGAGAAAGTAAGATGAGTGAAAAATTATATTTATACCCCGTGTGGGTTCGAATCTGGCACGTATTAAATGCCTTGTTGTTTCTTGTTCTGCTGGTCTCAGGATTAAGTATGCAGTACTCCAATCCGAATGTGCCACTGTTACCATTTAATGTTGCAGTAACTAGTCATAATATAGCAGGTTTAGGATTGTTTTTATTGTATTTGTGTTTTCTGGTGCTGTTTGTTTTTACTTCAAACCGAAAGCACTATAAAATAGAATTGAAAGGATTGCCGGCGCGTTTAATAATGCAAATGAGATATTATGCATTTGGAGTATTCAGAGGTGAGCAGGCACCTTTTCCAACGCAGGAAGAGGCAAAATTTAATCCGCTGCAACAGGTGACCTATGTAGTCGTTCTTTTTGTACTTTATCCCTTGTTGATAATAACCGGCTTGCCGCTGATGTTTCCAGAGGTCATTATCGATAACTTCTTTGGAATCGGGGGAACCTTATTAACCGCACTGTTGCACGCATCAGCTGGGTTTTTAGCCAGCCTGTTTTTGGTTATTCACTTGTATTTTGCAACAATGGGTGCCAGTTTCTTTTCTAATTTTAAAAGCATTATTAACGGGTATCACGAAGCACATTAATTATGATGGATGAAATATCGAAGCTACGAGGATACTTATGGGGTGTCCTCATTATGTTGGGAATTGTTTTGGTTGGCTATGCCTTAAATCCGGTTATTGGTGTTTTGGGCATTGTGCAGTTGGTTTGGCCGCAAAACCTTTATTTTGTTGTACTGTTAGCCGGAGTTGGCATGGCGCTCGGAATGTTGTCCGAATCAGTCCGTTTAAAAGCCACTAATATTGGCCTTATTTTACCGTCGTTTATGGCACTTGGAGCCTTGGCCTTGATTGTTTTTATATGGCCTAATGGTATAGGCAGTCTTTTCATCAATATACTTTTGGCAACGCCGGGGTTCTTTTTATTTGTTTTTGTTTTTTTGAGTGGAGGGGCTTTTATTGCCTCCAAACTAAGCAGTCTTAAAAAGAGTTGGGCACCAATTGTTGTGATGCTCTCTTTTCTTCTTTTTTGTTATTCAACGGTTGTGACGCAGCGCGATTATTATCAGCTGTCGATGCGCATAGGAGAAGAAAGAGCTTTGTTTGAAGCAGAAGATACTGATGGTAAATTTTATCGTTTACCATTTGCTATTAAACTTTTACCTGTCGAAGATGGTATTGATAAAACCATGGTGCGTTTGTTTAATACGGTTCAGGACTTTAAAGATGTGGCGATTGACAATGAGACCGATTACCGTCTAAAAGGTTGGGTTATTGGATTAAAGAAGCAGGTTGATGAAGTGGTTGAGATGAATCGTTTGGTTGATTTAAGCCTGGTTTTTGACCGCTGGATAGAATTAAAGTATATAAGCTTAGGTCTGTTAATTGTAAGTTTATTGATTCGGCTTAGATATTAACTTTGAGTTATAGAAATAAGAAAAGGGTAATCTGTTCAGATTACCCTTTTTTATACCTGTTAAAGAGAAATTAGATGACGCTGGCAATCTTATCGCTCTTATATTTTCCGTCTTTCAATTTTTCCTGAACTTCGCGGAATGCTTTAATGGTATAATCCACATCTTCCATTGTGTGAACAGCTGTAGGGATAATACGAAGCATAATCTGGTCTTTAGGAATTACCGGATAAACCACAATTGAACAGAAAATGTTGTAGTTTTCGCGTAAGTCCATTGTTAACTGAGTGGCTTCAGCTACATTTCCTTCCAAGAATACTGGCGTAACTGGTGATTCAGTTTTGCCTAAGTTAAATCCAGCATCTTTAAGACCTGACTGTAATCTTTCAACCACTTTCCAAAGATTTGCTTTGTGCTCAGGTTCGTCACGTAACATTTCCAAACGTTTCAAGGCACCGTAAACCATTGGCATTGGCAATGATTTGGCAAAAATCTGAGAACGTAAGTTGTAACGTAAATAATTAACCACTTCTTCTGTACCGGCAACAAAACCACCAATACCTGCCATTGATTTAGCAAATGTACTGAAGTGAACGTCAATTTCATCTTCTACATCAAAATGTTCTGCCACACCAGCACCAGTTTTACCCATAGTACCGAATCCGTGCGCATCGTCAACTAAAATGCGGAAGTTATATTTCTTTTTAAGCGCAACAATATCTTTAAGGTTACCAAGGTCACCGGCCATGCCGAATACACCTTCAGTAATTAAAAGAATACCACCACCTGTTTCTTCTACACGCTTGGTAGCGAATTGAAGCATCTTTTCGCACTTATCCATTTCGTTGTGTGCAAAAACGAAGCTCTTACCGCCTTTAGCTTTGTGCAAGAAAACACCGTCCATAATACATGCATGCGATTCAGAATCGTACACAATAACATCGTTACGGCTTACTAAGGTATCGATAATTGATACCATTCCCTGGTAACCGAAGTTAAGCAGGTATGCATCTTCTTTATGAACGAATTCAGCAAGCTTAGCTTCTAATTCTTCGTGCTTACTTGTTTGACCCGACATCATACGAGCTCCCATAGGGTAGGCCATACCGTAGTCAGCAGCTGCCTCAGCATCTACTTTACGTACGTCTGGGTGGTTAGCTAAACCAAGGTAGTTGTTTAAACTCCATGTAAGTACTTCTTTTCCACGGAATTTCATTTTTGGACTAATTTCCCCTTCTAGCTTAGGAAACATGAAATAACCATGAGCTTCTTTACCATATTGGCCTAAAGGCCCCATGTGTTCTTTTATCTTATTGAAAATATCCACTATACTGAGCTTTTAAAATTTTCGCAGCAAATGTAATGTTTTATCTTATCTTTTTGAAAGAAACCTTGTTAAAAAAGATAGGATGAAAGTCTGTTGGAGAATAAAGATGGGTTTGTGTTTGTGTTATGTGCAGGTTAAGAGGTTGTTAGGTAGGTGATGTGTGTTGGTAGAGTGCTTTTGTTGCCATGTTTTTCGTTTGTTGAGGAAATGTAATGGATGATTGATGCAAACTGTTGTGCTCGTTGAATATATCAAACAGAGGGTTGTGAGGTTTAATACTAAAGATTATCTTTGCACGTTGTAAAAACAGTTTTAATTATCTGTTCTTATTTGTAATACGAGAATCTCATAATATTCAAATATATGAAGTTGAAATACTTAGTGTTTATAGTTGCCGTGTTAGGACTTGTAGGAACGAGTTGTAGTAAATACCAAAAGCTGCTGAAAAGTCAGGATTATGAACTTTGGTATACCGAAGCGATGAACTATTATGAGAAGGAAGATTATACACGTGCTGCAACCTTGATGGGCCAGTTGGTAAACATTTACCGGGGTACAGATAAGGCTGAAGAAGTCAATTATACATATGCTAATTGTTTGTACGGCTTAAATGATTATCTGACTGCAGGTCATTATTATCGCGAATATGTAAAAAATTTCCCAGCTGGTGATTATGCTGAGGAGTGTCAGTATATGAGTGCCTATTGTTATTATATGCGTTCACCAAAGCCACGTTTGGATCAAACAACAACTGAGGATGCTATTCAGGAATTTCAGTTATTTATTAATATGTATCCTAACAGTGCGCGCGTAGAGGAGTCGACGCGTTTAATGGATGAGTTGCGTGATAAGTTAGTATTTAAATCATATTTGAATGCAAAGCTGTATTACAATTTAGGTGACTATATGGGTAATAACTACCAATCGGCGGTTATTGCAGCGCAGAATAGTTTGAAAGATTTTCCGGATACAAAATATAGAGAAGAATTATCATTCTTGATTTTGGAATCGAAATACATTCAGGCGGTGAATAGTGTGGAAGAAAAGAAAGAAGATCGTGTACGCGATACATTGGATGAATACTATTCATTTGTCAATGAATTTCCAGAAGGTAAGTATAGAAAGAAAGCAGATCGTATCTTTGCAGATACGGATAAGATGCTAAAAGGATATAATACAGAAGTTGCAGTAAATTAAAAATTATCATATGTCAATCGACTACAAAAAAACAAATGCACCGGTATCAACCGTAACTTGGGATAAGAACGAATTGTCTCAGCCAACCGGTAACATCTACGAATCAATCGTAGTTTTGGGAAAACGTGCTAACCAGATTAGCTCTGAGATGAAAGAGGAGTTGAACAAGAAGCTTCAGGAGTTTGCATCGTACACTGATAATTTAGAAGAGGTTTTTGAGAACCGTGAGCAAATTGAGATTTCACGTTTCTATGAGCGTTTACCTAAGCCTGTTTGTATTGCTACGCAGGAGTTTGTAGAGGGTAACGTTTATCACCGTAACCCAGATAGGGAAGAAGCGGCTGAGTAAATCTCATTTAGTCCTGTATGGACGAAAAATCGGTATTTGATTTTTAAAAAATATAAAAGGTAAAGGAGAATGGTATATTCTCTTTTATCTTTTTTTATTTTTGGTGTATGCTACAAGGAAAAAAGTTTATTCTGGGAATTTCGGGTGGGATTGCTGCTTATAAATGTGCGCAGTTAACACGTTTACTCGTTAAAGAAGGTGCTGAAGTACAAGTCATCATGACTAAATTGGCAAAGCAGTTTATCACGCCGCTGACAATGGCAACATTATCGAAGCGACCTATTTTAGTGGAGTTTTTCGATCCTGAAAATGGAGCCTGGAACAGCCATGTGGATAGTGGCTTGTGGGCCGATGCGATGATTGTTGCCCCGGCAACAGCCAATACAATGGGTAAGATGGCCAATGGAGTAGCTGATAATTTGTTGATAACAACGTATTTGTCGGCTCGATGCCCGGTGTTTGTGGCGCCAACTATGGATTTGGACATGTATCAGCATCCATCGACTCAGCGAAATATGAGCACACTTCGCTCGTATGGCAATCATTTAATTGAACCTAATGCAGGAGAACTGGCTAGTGGTTTGGTTGGTAAAGGCCGAATGGCCGAGCCTGAAGAAATAGTAGCGGAGTTAAAAGACTTTTTCGCTAAAAAAGAGAAGCAGGATTTATCTGGCAAAAAAGTTTTGGTGACGGCCGGTCCGACGCATGAAAAAATTGATCCGGTCCGTTTTATCGGTAATTACTCATCAGGTAAAATGGGGTATGCTTTAGCCGAAGAATTGGCTGATCGTGGAGCAAAAGTGACTTTGGTTAGTGGACCGACTCAAATTAGCACGTTGAATCCGAATATAGAACGGATTAATGTGGTTAGTGCAGAAGAAATGTATGAGGCAAGTTCAAGTCGGTTTGAGCAAATGGATGCAGCAATCATGTGTGCCGCAGTTGCAGATTATACACCAGTTCATAAAGCTGATGAGAAGATGAAACGCAACGATAATGAGCTCTCGGTGGAATTGAAAGCTACAACTGATATTGCTGCAGCATTAGGAGAGAAGAAGTCTGATAAGCAAGTGTTGGTTGGTTTTGCTTTAGAAACTCAGGATGCAATGTCAAATGCGCAGAAGAAGTTAATAAAGAAAAACCTTGATTTTATTGTTTTAAATAGCTTAAAAGATAAAGGTGCAGGTTTTAACTCTTACACCAATAAAATTACCATTATCGATAAACATAATAAGATTAAGGAATTTTCGTTAAAGTCTAAAGCAGATGTGGCTTCCGATATTGTTGATGAATTAGTTGGATGTTTGTAAAGCGTCTGGTTAACTTTTATTAATTATGAGAAATTATATACTTGTTCTATTCCTGATTGTGGCTTCAACGCTTAGTGCGCAAGAATTTCAATGTGCAGTTCAAGTGGTATCGCCACAGGTGCAGAGTTCGAATAAAAAAGTGTTTGAGACTTTGCAAACAGCGATTATGGAGTTTATGAACAGTCAGAAGTGGACCAATGATAAATTTGCTCCGGAAGAGCGGATTGATTGTAATATCATGATTAATATTGCTGAGGTGATATCAATCGATGAATTCAAAGGAACCTTCCAAATTCAGGCGCGACGTCCGGTTTATAATTCCAATTATTACACGGTGTTGTTTAATCACCAGGATCAGGATTTTCATTTTAAATATGTAGAGTTTGAACCGTTGGTGTATAACCCTAATAATTTTGACTCAAACTTGGTGGCCGTGTTAGCGTATTATGCCAATATTGTTTTGGGTTTGGATTACGATTCGTTTAAAAACAATGCAGGGACACCCTATTTTCAGGAGGCCGAACGGATCGTTAATCGTGCCCAGGGAGCTCGTGAGGCGGGCTGGAAATCATTTGAAGGTCAGAGAAACCGCTACTGGTTAACCGAAAATATACTGAATGAATATCACCGTCCATTGCGTCAGTGCATGTACCAGTATCACCGAAAAGGATTAGATCGGATGAGTGAGAAAGTGGAAGAGGGACGTGCCGAAATAGCTAAAGCCCTGGAGCTGACGCGTAAAGTTCACCGTCAGCGTCCGAGTTCATTTTTTACCCAAGTATTCTTTACTGCTAAGTCTGATGAGCTGGTGAATATTTTCTCCGAATCTTTCTCGATGGAAAAAGGACGTGTGGTGGAGCTGCTCATGGAGGTAGATCCTGCCAATAATAAAAAATACGAAAAAATATTATCCTCCAACTAAATCACATTTCTCATTTATTAACGCTTGATTTAAGCTGATGATTCGGCAGTGAATATTTGAATCGTTACTTTTGCATGGTGTTTAATAGTATTGTTCGCTTTTAACTATTGCCTACTGACTAATAACTAATAGACTAATTTATGCTGAAGTCATTATCAATTTCTAATTACGCACTAATCGATAAAGTTGAAGTTGTTTTCGATGGTGGATTAACTGTTATCACAGGTGAAACTGGTGCGGGTAAATCGGTGCTGTTAGGTGCGCTCTCATTGATTTTAGGTCAGCGAAGCGATACAAATGCTTTGCTTAATAAGGAGCAAAAATGTGTGGTAGAGGGAGAGTTTTTTATTGGTAATTATGGTTTAGTCGATTTATTTGAAGATAACGATGTTGACTATGAAGAGGTAACTATTATAAGACGTGAGTTATTGCCATCCGGTAAATCAAGGGCTTTTGTCAATGATACACCTGTTAATTTGGGTTTTCTGAAAGGTATTAGTGCTCAGTTGATTGATGTGCACTCGCAGCATCAAAACCTGTTGCTTGACGATAGTGGCTTTCATATGATGGTGGTGGATACCTTGGCGGATAATGCGAAGTTGTTAACTGACTATTCTCAGTTGTTCAAAAACTATAAGTCGCTTATTAAGGAGATTGATGCGATGATAGCTGAAAATGATAAGCAAAAAGCTGATTTGGACTATATGCAATTTCAGTTTGAGCAACTGGATTCAGCAAACCTTAAAGTAGATGAGCAAAAAGAACTGGAGCAGTCTTTGGAGCAGTTATCGCATGCCGAAGAAATTAAAACTAACCTGGTTGAGGTGGTTAATAATCTGAGTCAGGAGCCATCGCCTGTTATTGATTTATTAGCTGATTCTGTTTCTAAATTGGAAAAAATCAGTTCTTATCTGCCCGATGGAGACGAGTTGAGGCAGCGTTTAGAATCGGCCAAAATCGATTTGAAAGATTTAGCTGATGATTTAGAAACGCGTTCTGAAGATTTGGATTTTGATCCTGAAACGATTCAGCAGGTGCAGGAGCGCTTAGACTTAATATATGGTTTGCAGCAAAAGCATCGCGTCGACTCAATTGAAGAATTGATAGCATTAAAAGATGACTTGCAACAAAATATCGATAAGGTGAATTTCTTCGATGATGATTTAAAATCGAAACAAAAAGCACTAGATACGCTAAAAAAGGATTTAAACAAAGTAAGTGCATCTATCACTAAATCCCGAAAAGGTGTTTTTACGTTAGTGAAATCAAGCATTGAAAAGCAATTGCAGGTTTTAGGTATTCCTCATGCTAATTTTGTTATTGAACATGCTTTATCTGACGAATTTACAGTTAACGGTAAAGATGAAATCCAATTCTTATTTGCCGGAAATAAAGGGGGAGTTCCTGCACCAATCAACAAGGTGGCATCAGGTGGTGAAATTTCAAGAGTTATGCTGTCGATTAAGTCGCTGTTGTCATCATCAAAAGGTCTGCCAACGATTATTTTTGATGAAATTGATACAGGTGTGTCTGGCGAAGTGGCCGATCAAATGGGTGGTATAATGGCACACATGGGAAGCTCAATGCAAGTGATTAGTATTACGCATTTGCCACAAATTACGGTTAAAGGCGATCATCATTTTAAAGTATTTAAAACCGACCAGGCTGATAAAACAATATCAAATATTCGAAAACTATCACATGAAGATAGGGTAGTGGAAGTTGCAAAGATGTTAAGTGGCTCAACTTTATCCGACGCTGCTATAGAGAATGCACGCGCCCTATTGAATAACTAATCAGGTATTTATAACTTACAAAACCTTTTGAGTTATTACTTGTTGTAATAGCTTAGGTAAAGAATTATTAAAATTGAAACTTGTGTTGTGCAACATATGCTGTATATTTGTGCGCTCAAAAATAAATTGATATGGGATTTGATCTTTTAAAAGGAAAAAGAGGGATTATTTTTGGTGCCCTTAATGACATGTCTATCGCATGGAAAGTAGCCGAAAGGGCTTACGAAGAAGGGGCACGTTTTACATTATCTAACACACCGGTTGCTTGCCGAATGGGTGAAGTAGTTGAGTTAGGTAAAAAATGTGAGGCGGAAATTATTCCTGCTGATGCTACAAATGTAGCCGACCTTGAGAATGTTTTTGAAAAATCGATGGAAGTTCTTGGAGGTAAAGTGGACTTCGTACTTCACTCGATTGGAATGTCATTAAACGTTCGTAAAAAGAGGGTTTATCACGATTTAGACTACAATTATCTAAACAAGACTTTAGATATTTCGGCTATTTCATTTCATAAAATGTTACAAGTTGCTTTCAAGATGGATGCTGTTAATGAGTGGGGCTCTATGTTGGGATTAAGCTATGTAGCTGCGCAACGCGTATTTTATGGTTACAATGATATGGCTGATGCGAAAGCGTTATTAGAGTCAATCGCGCGTAGTTTCGGATACATCTATGGCCGAGAACGCAAGGTGCGCGTTAACACTATTTCGCAGTCGCCAACCGTCACGACGGCAGGTAGCGGAGTGAAAGGTATTGATGGGTTGATTGACTTCTCTGACCGTATGTCGCCACTCGGAAATGCCGATGCGGCCGATTGTGCTGATTACTGTATTACTATGTTCTCTGATTTAACCAAAAAAGTAACCATGCAGAACTTGTTCCATGATGGAGGATTTTCAAATGTGGGCATGAGCTTGAGGGCTATGAATCAGTATAATAAAAGTTTTGATACGGACGATATTAACGATAAATACTAATATTAAACAGAGGGTGCGTTAAGCACCCTTTTTTGTATAACCAAATTCCCCTCAAAGCACTGCGCTCAAAATTTTCATAGTCTTTTATTAATCATTAAATTTGGCGACGTTTTTGTTAAAAAAAATGGCACCGACCTTTCGTCGGCCAAAAAAAATATATTAGGACAAATCAACTTATTATGGATCAATACCGAATAAATCACCTTAAGGAATTGGAAGCGGAGTCAATCTACGTCATTCGTGAAGTAGCCGCCCAGTTTGAAAATCCTGTGATGTTATTCTCCGGAGGAAAAGACTCAATTGTAATGTTTCACCTGGCACGTAAAGCTTTCTGGCCTGCAAAGGTGCCGTTCCCGTTAATGCATATCGATACTGGTCATAACTTTCCTGAAGCCTTGGAGTACAGAGACCGTGTAATGGAAGAAACCGGAACAAAGTGCATTGTTGCTTTGGTGCAGGATTCAATTGATCAGGGACGTGTTGTTGAAGAAAAAGGTGTAAATGCAAGTCGTAATAAGTTGCAAACAACCACACTTTTAGACGCTATCGAAAGCCATAAGTTCGATGCTGCCATGGGTGGTGGTCGTCGTGATGAAGAAAAGGCACGTGCTAAAGAGCGTTTTTTCTCGCACCGCGATGAATTTGGACAGTGGGATCCTAAAAATCAGCGTCCGGAGCTTTGGAATATCTTCAATGGTCGTAAAAATATGGGAGAGCACTTCCGTGTGTTCCCAATTAGTAACTGGACTGAGATGGATGTATGGCAATACATCTATATGGAGCAGATTGACCTGCCAAGTCTTTATTTTACGCACAAGCGCGAAGTGTTTAACCGCGATGGCGTTTGGTTAGCTAAATTGCCCTTTATGCAGTTGAAAGAAAACGAAGTAGTTGAAACTAAGGATGTGCGTTGTCGCACGATTGGTGATGTCACCTGTACCGGTTTAACACTTTCTACGGCTGATACCTTGGAGGATATTATCCACGAAGTAGCTTCAACACGCACAACAGAGCGTGGCGGTCGGGCTGATGATAAGCGTTCAGAATCGGCGATGGAAGATCGTAAACGTGAAGGCTATTTTTAATCTTTGTTAAATCTGAAAACTCAATAATATGTCCGGAAAAGAATCAGGATATTTAGATATGGAGCTTTTGCGCTTCACCACAGCAGGTAGTGTTGATGATGGTAAAAGTACCTTAATTGGTCGTTTATTATACGATAGTAAAGCCATCTTTGAAGATCAGATGGAAGCCATTGAGCGTGTTAGCGAGCGCTCAGGTCACGAAGAAGTAAACTTAGCTTTATTGACCGATGGTTTGCGTTCGGAGCGTGAACAAGGAATTACCATTGATGTAGCCTACCGTTATTTTGCGACTCCTAAACGTAAGTTTATTATCGCTGACACACCTGGGCACATCCAGTACACGCGTAACATGGTAACAGGTGCCAGTACGGCAAACGTGGCTTTGATTTTGGTGGATGCCCGTCATGGCGTATTGGAGCAGACTTTACGTCATGCCTACATTGCTTCTTTGTTGCAGATTCCTCACGTAATTTTCTGTATCAACAAAATGGATTTGGTTGATTACAGCCAGGAAACTTTTGAAAAGATTAAGGCAGATATTGATGCGGTATCGTCAAAATTATCTGTAAAAGATATTCGCTTTGTGCCAATTAGTGCTTTAAAAGGTGATAACGTGGTAGAGCGCTCTGAGGTAATGGATTGGTACGATGGTCCTACTTTGATGTACTTATTGGAGAATATTCATATCAGTAGCGATATTAACCATGATGACTTTCGTTTCCCGGTTCAGTATGTCATTCGTCCGCAGTCGGCTGAGTGGCCCGACTATCGCGGATATGCAGGTCGTATTGCCAGTGGAGCCATCAAGGTTGGTGATGAAGTGGGCGTCTTGCCAAGTGGATTTACGTCTAAGGTGAAAACCATCGATATGATGGAAGAATCTATGGAAGTAGGTTTTGCCCCTCAGTCGGTTTCAATCACTTTGGAAGATGAAATTGATATTAGTCGAGGCGATATGTTGGTTAAGAGAAATAATGGTTCTGAGCCTAAAAATAGCCAGGATATTGAGGCAATGGTGTGTTGGTTTAACGAGCGTAAGCTAATGCCACGTGGTAAGTATGTGGTGAAACACACTTCGGCCGATGCACGTTGTATGGTGACTGAGATCAAATATAAAATGAATATCAACACGCTGGAGAAGAATGAAGAAGATAAAGAAGTGGGCATGAATGATATTGCTCGAATTAAAATTCGTTCAACCAAGCCCTTATTCTTTGATTCATATAGCCGCAACCGAATTACAGGTAGCTTAATTTTGGTTGACGAAGCAACCAATGAAACAGTTGCTGCCGGTATGATTATTTAAAGATATGTATTCATCAGATGACTTTTTAGTTATAAAAATAGTCATCCGATGACTAAAGAATTAAAAAGCCGCTTTTCATTTTGAGAAGCGGCTTTTGTTATGGTTAAGAATAGGTTGGAGAAGGTTAAAACTTCCAACCAAAGGTAAAGCTGGCCTGGTGGTTACGATACTCTAAATTAACTGGTTCGCTAAAAGATAGACCGTATAATAATGAGTTGTCACTTGTGTTAATGTAGTAGTTGTCTTCATTGAATTTATAAGCATAAGCTACATCAAAGAAGAAGTTTTTGTTGCGGATACCAATACCTCCTGTTGCCATCCATTTAGTTAGTTCAACATCGGTATACTCCTTTTTAATTGGAGAGTCAAAATAGGCAGCTCCGGCGCGAAGGGCAAAATAAGGAACTGGCTTAATTTCTATACCAGCTCTAAAATCATGCGTAATCTTCATTTGCTCATTGATATCATTGTTAATTTTTTTGAACATGGTTTCATAGCTGCTCGAATTAAATTTGGATGACGTATGGTCTGTCATCTCGTAGTCAACAGATATCAATCCAAACTTGCCAAGTACGAATGCAAGGCTTCCTTGTGCACGATAAGGTGTACGATAGTTATATGAAAATTCACTGGCATCAAATGGTTTTTTAAATGATCTATAGTCGATAAAATAGGAACTTATACCTCTGTTGTATTCCTCGTCAATTTCCATAAATGTAGGTGTGTGAAATGAAGCTCCCAGTCTAATTGGGTGTAAGTTTAATATTATACCAAATTTACCGTTAACTCCAATACCTTTCTGAGAAAGCTTGCTATAGGCGTCAAAGTAATCAACATCTTTTGGTCCCTTAGGGTCGAAGCTATTATTGTTTACTTCTCTAAAACTTTCAGTTTGCTCATATCTGAATGATTGGACGTTGATTGATGTTCCGAGCATCAGGAAATGACTGATGTTGGCTCCAAATGTAAAGCCATATTCGCCAGAGTATCCTTCACGTTCGATAATATTGTATTGGTCAATACCATTTACATTACGATCAAAAATGAAACCGTCAGCATCGATGTCTTCATATTGGCTAAAGTATTCAATAGAACCATCTTCGACAGGATCGAATAAATAGGCTTCGTATGTGTAATACGCTCTATCGCTCATCTCATCGGGGTTTTTGCCGTTGGCTTCCCATACGATGTTGTTTAAAAGTGTATTAAGTGCTGTTGGATAACCAGTATTGTCATATGAATCCTGAACTCCGCGCCCCATAAACATACTTGTATTTTCATTGAAATCGGCTGTTCTGGTATATGTAAAGCCAAAATGAGTACTGATGAGGCCTTTGTCTTTTTCCCTTAAGGGCTTGTATGTTGAAACGCCTCCGATTTGGTTAAAAGGAAAGGAATATTTGTCGTCTTTATCGGTGAGTCCGCCATAAGAGGCTTTTGATTGATTTAATGACAAAGACGGAGTAAAAGCAAATTCTGATGTGCGATAGACAGCAATACCTGCCGGATTGATGCTGATGGCGCTTAAATCGCCACCAAGTGCTCCAAAAGCATTAGCCATTCCCAATGAACGAGAAGTACCTGTCATTTCTCTTTTGTTAAACCTCAATGCATCGTCAAGGTTTTGTGCTGTTAAGGTTAATGCAAAAAAACAGCTAATGAATAAAGTGTATAGTGTCTTTTTCATGATAGTAAAATATTATAGGGTTAATGGTATTTATCTTCTTCCTCCACCACTTCTGCTAGAGCCTCCGCTGGAGCCACCTGAACTTCTCGATGAACTTCCGGAGCTTCTTGAGCTTCCAGAGCTTCCTGATGAACGGCTTCCTGAGTAACTACTCGAACTGCTAGAAGAACGACTTGGAGAATAACTGCCTCTGCTAGAGCTTCCGGAAGAGCGGCTTGGACTATAAGAGCTTCTGCTACTATTTCCTGATGAATAAGAGGAGCCAGAATTACTGCTTTTTGTCGATGTGCCAGAGTTGCTTCTGTTCGAGCTACTTCTTGAGGTGCTTGTTCTACTGGTCGATCCTGAGCTTCTTGTCGAAGATGGGCGTGTATAACTTCCGTTTCGGTTGTAGCTTGAACGTGATGAATTGCTTCGAGAATTTGAATAACTTGGTGTGTAGCTTCTGCGCGTGTTGCCACTAGTTCGCGAAGTACTCGAAGTGCTACTTTTGGTAGTGCCACTTTGTCTTCCCACTCTCGTGTATGTATTACCAGTAGCTGTATTGGTAATGGTTCTTTGATTATTCTTATTGTAAGTTACTTGTGTATTTCCTCTGTTGTATGATTCTCGAGTAGGAGACTGAGTTGTATAAGCATTGCTTTTGTTTGTACTTCTACTATTACCTATTCTGCTGGATGAAATATTAGAACTACCTGATGGTCTTACTGAGGTAGCCTGACCACCTCTTGGTTTATGCTCCCTGATGGTTGCAGTTCCACCACCTCCGGGATAATAACCACCGCCCGGATAATATCCGCCGCCACCATAATATGGATAACAGTGATGATGACCATAATATGGTCCGCACCAAGGGCTGTACCATGGAGAGTACCAAGGATCGTAATAACCATATCCATAACCATAATAAGGATAACCCCATCCCCAGCTCATCGAGAAGTTGCCATACCAAGGGTTGTTATAGCCGTAGTTGTATCGATAGTCGTTGTACCAGGGGTTGCTCCAGGTGGGGAAGGCATAAGCATAATTGCCATCCACATATACATTCCAGTCCCAATTGTTGAAGTAAACCATGTCGTTGTATAGTGGCGACCAATAGGGAATGCCATTGAATGGACCATGAAACTTAATTAGGCGTTCAGCATAATCCTGATCCATCGTTGAACCTTCAAAACCATCGACCCAATAGCCGGTTTCTTCGTTGTAATAAACCAAAGTATCCATTTGGGCAATGGAATCATTGGCTAATAAACCCATGTAATCAGATTGGATTTGTGAGAAGTTGCGATTGTCTTCAACGGCTAAATCCGATTGATTGTACTCATTTTTGAGTTGGTTTAATTCTTTGCGATCTTCTTTTCGTAATTCTTTATTTTGTGCAATTGGGGCATACGAATCATCAACTGCCACAGGTTCGCTCTTGGGTTTGTAATACAAGTCATCATCGTAATAACTACTATCAACCCATTGAGAAGAACTACATCCACTTAAAAGTAAGATTATAAATAAGCCGAAAATTGTATAGGTTTTCATCACTAATCCTCCGGATTTACATGGTTTAATATCTGCTTGAAAAGAAGCAAAAAACGTGCCGTAATATTAAAAAGTGTAAAAAAGTTTCAAAAAAATGTTAATGCTTTTCAAAAAGACAAATAAGCAGGTAATTGAAGTGTGCAATATTAAAAAATCGCTTGTTTCGACCTAATGAATTGGCTTAAATTTTCTTATTTTTGTGCCTCTTGTAAAGAAACGGATACAAATTAAGAATAAGAAAATGGCAAAAGTTTTAACGCCTAGGAGTGAAAGTTATTCACAATGGTACAACGACCTTGTACTAAAAGCAGATTTAGCTGAAAATTCAGCGGTACGTGGATGTATGGTTATAAAGCCTTATGGTTATGCCATATGGGAAAAAATGCAAAGTATTTTAGATCGTATGTTTAAGGATACTGGTCATGAGAATGCTTATTTCCCGATTTTTATTCCCAAGTCGTTTTTTAGTAAAGAAGCTGACCACGTTGAGGGTTTTGCCAAAGAGTGTGCAGTAGTTACGCACTATCGCTTAATGAACGATCCGGATGGAAATGGTGTTGTTGTTGATCCGGAAGCTAAGTTGGAAGAAGAGCTTATTGTTCGTCCTACTTCGGAAACAATCATTTGGAATACTTATAAAAACTGGATTCAGTCCTATCGTGATTTGCCAATCAAATGTAACCAGTGGGCCAATGTAGTGCGTTGGGAAATGCGTACCCGCTTGTTTCTGCGTACAGCTGAATTTTTGTGGCAAGAAGGTCACACGGCACACTCAACCAAAGAAGAGGCTCTGGAAGAGACTGAAACAATGATTAATGTGTATGCTGATTTTGCAGAAAAGTACATGGGCGTACCCGTTTTAAAAGGTTTTAAATCGGCCAATGAACGATTTGCTGGTGCTTTAGAAACATTATGTATCGAAGCATTAATGCAGGACGGTAAGGCGCTTCAGGCTGGTACTTCACACTTTTTAGGACAGAATTTTGCCAAAGCATTTGATGTGAAGTTTGCCAATAAAGAAGGTAAAGAAGATTTTGTTTGGGCTACCTCATGGGGTGTTTCTACACGCTTAATGGGAGCCTTAATTATGGCACACTCCGATGATAACGGCTTGGTTTTACCTCCAAAGTTGGCACCAATACAGGTAGTTATTGTGCCTATCTTCCGTAAGCCAGAAGAATTAGCTAAGATTAAAGAAGCAGCCAGCGGATTAATCGCTAAACTTCGTGACAAAGGCATTGATGTGAAGTTTGATGATAACGACAATAAGAAGCCGGGTTGGAAATTTGCTGAATACGAACTAAAAGGTGTGCCAGTTCGTTTGGCAATGGGACCACGCGATTTGGAAAATGGCACAGTAGAAGTGGCTCGTCGTGATACCTTAAGCAAAGAAGTGGTTGCTTTGGAAGGTGTTGATGAACACATTGTGAAGCTATTGGATGAAATTCAGACCAATATTTACCAGAAAGCATTAGATTTTAGAGCAGAAAGCACGGTGTCGGTTGATACTTATGAAGAGTTTAAAACGCAATTGGATAAAGGTGGTTTTATAATGGCTCACTGGGATGGAACGCCAGAAACGGAGCAGAAAATAAAAGACGAAACAAAAGCAACTATTCGCTGTATCCCTATGGACCAGCCTGACGAAGATGGTGTATGTATTTATTCAGGACAGCCATCGAAGAAGCGTGTTGTGTTTGCACGAGCGTATTAAAAAATACATGATATATGTGCCAATAAAGGGAGACCATGATAAAGGTTTCCCTTTTTTTGTGCGAAAAAACTTAAATTAGCCCAACTAACTTTGTTTAATTAAAAGCACTCTATATGGTTAATGAGGAAATCAAAAAAGGAATTGTAGGTATTTTGCAATCTAAGGCCGTTGTAAAGCAGGATGTTTTTGAATCGACTAAAAAGAATTTTGATTTATTAAAAGGGGTGCTTCGGAAAGTGCAAGATGAATATAACAATCAATTGGGAGAACAAGATAAACGTATTCACCTCTTGTTCGAAGATAAAGGAGAGTTTGTTTCGCAATTAAAAGTAGCTGGTGATGTCTTGGTGTTTCACATGCACACCAATACTTTCGAGTTCGACCGTGATCATGAAGTTTGGAAAAGTGATTATGTGAAAGCCAACGAAAACAACTCGTACTGTGGTGTTGTTAACATCTATAACTTTTTGCACGATTCATTTCGATATAATCGCGAGAATGATGCCGGCTATTTAATTGCCCGTATTTTTATTAATAAGGAAGGGCATTATTTTGTTGAAGGGAAACGCCAGAAAGGAACAGGTATCAATCATTTTGGAACATCTATTATTAATGAGGAAAACTGGCAAAAAATAGTTGAAACAGCGATCCTGTATTCATTAGAGTTTGATTTGCTGGTGCCACCTTACGATGATGTAAAAATCATCTCGATGATGCAGATGAATGGAGAAATATTGAGTTCGAAAATGCAAACGGGCAAACGCCTGGGCTTTGTGTATAATGCCGATGATGTGAAGCAGTGATTTGAAGTCAAATGAATGAAGCAAGAACGTTTCGCTTTATGATATAAATAGATAATCAGTAATAATTTTAAGCTAGCAGCTAGCAGCTATTAGCTATCAGCTTTTTTAAATATGGAACAAGTATTAGAACGATTTTTAAAATATGTGGTTGTTGATACACAATCAGATACTGATACCGGTTTAACTCCATCGACACCTGGTCAGATGGCTTTTGCCGAATCCTTGGCTGAGGAATTAAAAGCCATTGGACTTGAAGACGTAACTTTGGACGAAAACGGTTATGTAATGGCAACTGTACCGTCAACTATTGATAATGAAGTGCCTGTTATTGGTTTTATTGCCCACATGGATACCAGTCCCGATTTTTCGGGTAAGCATGTGAAGCCCCGTGTAATAAATAATTACCAGGGTGGCGATATTAAGCTGAATGACGCCAGGGATATTATTTTGAAAGTAGCCGATTTTCCTGAGGTGGAACAGTACAAAGGACAGGATTTGGTAGTGACCGACGGTACTACTTTGTTGGGTGCTGATGATAAAGCCGGCATCGCCGAAATCGTAACGGCGGCCGAATATTTGATCCAACACCCCGAGATTAAGCATGGTAAAATTCGTTTGGGCTTTACACCAGATGAGGAAATTGGTGCTGGTGCCGATCATTTTAAAGTGGAGCAGTTTGGTGCTGAGTTTGCTTATACTCTCGATGGCTCGCAAATAGGAGAATTGGAGTATGAAAACTTTAATGCAGCTGGCGCCAAAATAACTGTTAATGGTCGAATGGTCCACCCGGGATATGCCAAGCACAAAATGCGTAATTCAATTCGTATTGCCAACCAGATAATGACCATGTTGCCACGTCACGAAACGCCGGAGCACACCGAAGGGTATGAAGGGTTTTATCACCTTATGTCGTTCAATGGTGATGTGGAAAAGACCGAAATGGTATATATCATACGCGATTTCAAGCGCGACCGCTTTGAAGACCGTAAAAAGGAAATGCAGCATCTGATTAATAAAATTAATGCAGAGTATGGCGAAGGAACGGCGACCGTTGAAGTCAAAGATCAGTATTACAATATGCGCGAAAAAGTGGAGCCGGTTATGTATGTGGTGGATTATGCCGAGCAAGCTATGGAAGAAGTGGGTGTTAAGCCTCTTGTGAAGCCAATTCGTGGTGGAACAGATGGTTCTCGCTTGTCGTATATGGGTTTACCTTGTCCGAATATTTTTGCCGGAGGCCATAATTTTCACGGGCGTTTTGAGTTTGTACCGGTTCAAAGCATGCAAAAGGCAGTTGAGGTCATTCTTAAAATTTCCGAATTAGTCGTAAAAAAGTAGTGAACCCTTGAACATCCTCACAGCATCTTTGTTTGATTGGTGGTTTATCTTATAAAGGAAATAAGTTTAACGATTAAAATAAAACAATTATGGCTGTATTAGTAGGAAAACAAGCCCCTGCATTTAGCGCTAGCGCTGTTGTTAATGGTGGAGAAATTGTTGAGAATTTCTCATTGGAACAATACAAAGGAAAGAAGTATGTGATTTTATATTTTTATCCAGCTGATTTTACTTTCGTTTGTCCAACCGAGATTATTGCTTTTCAGGATAAAATGAAAGAGTTTGAGGAGCGCAATGTTGAGGTGGTTGGTGTTTCTGTTGATTCAGAATTCTCTCACTGGAAATGGTTACAAACAGAGCCTAAAGATGGTGGTATCAAAGGTGTGAAATACCCATTGGTAGCTGATAACAGCAAAACCATTTCTGAAAACTATGATGTGTTGGCTGGAGAGTACGATTACAATGACGAAGGTCAGATTGTATTTAACGGAACACCAATGGCTTATCGGGGATTGTTCTTAATCGACAAAGAAGGTGTGGTACGTCATCAGGTGGTAAATGATATGCCGCTTGGTCGTAGCGTTGATGAAGCCATTCGTATTGTTGATGCGTTGCAGTTTTTCGAAGAAAATGGTGAGGTTTGTCCGGCAGGCTGGCACAAAGGCGAAAAAGGTCTGGTAGCAACTCAAGCCGGAATTGCTGAATATCTTGGAAGTAATTAATTGATGCAATTATACTGAGTTGAAAGGCACTTCCGTTTTGGAGGTGCTTTTTTTGTTTATATAAGTTCATGGTGTAAAATTCGGCTTGTTAGGTGGCATATAATGTGGCTAAACCTGTGGCAGCTGTTTTTTTCTTATTTTTGCAGAATGCGCAAATACCTCGAAATACATCCGGGTGATGAAAATCTCTTTAAACAGCAAATATGTCAGGCTTCACGAAATGAAGGGACAGCTGTTATATTGGATGCCAACGGTTTTGAAGCACAAGCATGTATTCAAAGCCAACGAAATTATGATTTTATCGCCGGCCTTCAGAGTGTGGGAGAATGTACCAACGATGTTCATCAGTTAAAGCTGTTTCACGATCAGCATAAAGACTGGATGCTGGGGTTTCTATCGTATGATGTTAAAAATCAGCTGGAACAACTGTCGTCTGAAAATCCCGACAGGATTGAAATGCCGGAGTTGTATTTTTTTCGTCCCCGCTATTTGTTTCTTAGCGATGGACATAGCTGGCAGTTGGGTTACCTGGATGATTACGATACCGAGGAGTCGGCCCGTGAGTTGATTAATGATTTAAACGGTGTTTGTTTTACCGAAGATACTTTGGAGAACATTAAGCTGAATCACCAGGTGTCACATAAAGAATACCTCGAAGCGATAGATAAGGTATTATGGCATATTCAGCGAGGCGATATCTATGAGTTAAACTACTGTATGGAGTTCTTTATTCAGGATATTGACTTAACGCCCCAATGTGTTTTTCAGCGCTTAAAAGAAGTATCGCCAACGCCGTTTGCCTCGTTTATAAAATACCACGATAAATTTCTGATGGGTGCTTCGCCGGAGCGTTATATGAAGAAAGAGGGTAATCGCCTGATTTCGCAACCAATTAAAGGAACATCGCCCCGCGATTCTAATTGGTTTATCGATAATTCGAATAAGCAATACCTCAGGAAGTCGGAGAAGGAACAGGCTGAAAACATCATGATAACCGATTTGGTGCGGAATGATTTATCAAGAGTGGCTAAACGCGGAAGTGTTCAGGTGGATGAGTTGTGTGGTATTTATTCGTTCAAGCAGGTGCACCAGATGATTTCATCTATATCAGCGGAGTTAGCAGATGATAAAACCTGGATAGATGCGATTAAAGCATCCTTCCCAATGGGGTCGATGACGGGGGCGCCGAAAATTAGTGCCATGCAATTGATTGAAGAATACGAAAGCAGTAAGCGAGGCGTTTACAGTGGTGCTGTTGGTTATGTTACTCCCGAAGATGATTTTGACTTTAATGTGGTGATTAGAAGTATCTTGTATAATCGCAAAAAGCAGTGTGCTTCGTTTATGGTAGGTGGTGCTATTACCAATCAGTCCGACCCGCAGAAAGAATATGACGAGTGCCTGCTGAAAGCCTCGGCTATTATGAAAGTGTTTAATATTAAAGAATAAGCTGACATATGGAGAAGCTAAATTCGCGTTCTGTGTTGAAAGTGTTAGAAGATAAATGTCAGATTTCATCTTCTGATACCTTGTTGGTGGCAGTGAGCGGAGGAGCTGATTCGATGGCATTATTGCATTTATTGCATCAGAATGGTTTTGAGCTGGCTGCCGCACATTGTAACTTTCAGTTGCGTGGCGCTGAGTCTGATGCGGATGAGCAACTGGTTTCGGATTATTGTGCACTCAATAACATTCAGCTTTATCAAACCTCACTTGATACAACCGCATTTGCACAAGAGCAGAAGATTTCAATTGAAATGGCCGCCCGTGAGTTGCGCTACGATTGGTTTCAATCATTGATTGACCAGTACAGCTTTCAAGCAGTGGTTACAGGCCACCATGGCAATGACTCCATTGAAACATTCTTTTTAAACCTGGTACGCGGAAGTGGTTTGCGAGGTTTGAGTGGTATTAATTTTCGCTTTGGGAATATCGTCAGGCCCTTACTCGATTATACCAGATCCGAGATTGAAGCTTACTGCGATCAGCATCAAATCAATTACTGTCATGATGCGTCGAATGACGATACAAAGTTTATCCGCAATAAAATTCGTCATGAAATAGTGCCGATTCTAGAGTCGATTAACCCGGCCTTTTTTGAAACCATGCAATCCAACCTGGCTCACCTGAAAGATGCCGAGCTGATGTTGGAAAGTGAAGTGGAGCGTTTTGTCTCAACCGATGTGGTGGATGAAGATAATAAATTGATTATCCCCATTTCAAAGCTGGAAAATTATCCTCATTTTGCTTCCTTGTTGTTTGAAGTGTTGCGCCCTTATGGTTTTAATCCGTCGGTGGTTCGGGAAGTGATTAGTCACTTGCATGGCTTGTCGGGTAAGCAGTTCTTCAGCGAGACTCATCGCTTGATTAAAGACCGCCATAATCTGCTGGTTCTTCCTGTTGAAGAAGTTGGTGTTCAGTATTTTTGGATTGAAGAGGGTGAAAACAAGTCGGAATTAGCCATCGATGTCAGGATTTATACTAAACCGAACGACTTTCAATTTTCGCGTCATTCACAGCTGATACATTTGGATGCCGATATGGTAGATTTGCCTTTGCTGGTGCGCAAATGGAAAACCGGTGATGCTTTTATGCCCTTGGGGATGAAAGGATTTAAAAAAGTCAGCGATTTTTTTATCGATGAAAAATATAGCCTGAAAGATAAAGAAGATGCCTGGTTGATGGTGAGTGGCGAAGCTATCGTTTGGGTGCTTAACAGCCGCATCGACGACCGTTTTAAGGTAACAAACAGAACCAAGCGTATATTGGAAATAGAATTGAAATAATACTATTATTTCAAAAAAAGACCTTAAGGTTTTGAAACCTTAAGGCCTGTATGAAGTTTATAATTCCTTTTTCAGCATTGGATATTGACTGATTAACTGCTCAATCTCCGTTATGACCTCTTTCTTTTTTTCTTTAAATAAATCGAAGTAGTAATTAACCCCCTCGGTAATATTCTTTTGGAAAGCGGTTAATTGTTTCTTTTCCTTCGCATCGTCGGGTGTTGATAGAAAACTCTCAACGCGTTTTTTGAAGATGTCGAGGTACATGCCCAACTCTTTGGTGAACATATGCGGACGATGACGTTTATCCAACAAGTTGGTGCGGCCATAAATGTGGTCAACCATCTCTTTCAAACTTGCTTCTTTTGAAAAGTAAGCCAGGTTGGGGCCGGGGCACACCGTTACTTTATCGGTTGGGCCAACCTCAATGCCTTTTGATTCAAGCAAAGAAATACCCAAACCAACACACAAGCACTCTTTTTCAGTAATATCGTCGTAGGCTTCCTGATAGGCTTCAGCAGAAAGGTTTTGCTCACTTAATTCAGTAAGTTTCTTATTCTTATATTGCTTCGAAGCTGTGCAAATAGGTTTTTCGGTAAATTCAGTGTTGTATTTCAAAAACTGCTTGGTACATGGCATGCCGTGGATGCCATTTTCAGCATTTGCCAAACGTTGCTCGCTCATGCTGGCCCATTTAACACTGTTGAAAGGTACTCCTAATGGCGAAAGTCCGCTGAAGTATAAATCCTTCTCTTTAGCATTTTTAAGCAAATCCAATGTTTTAGTGTCGATGCTAATAGCTTCAGGAACTAGCATAAATGGTGTTCCCCAGCCGACACCATCCATCTGGTAATGTTCCATCAAAAAGTTATGCTCTTCGTTGGTGCCCACACCACCTTGTGCCGTCACTTTAATGTTTGGTACTTCAGTTGGTGCTTGTATCTCTTTCTTAGCCAATGCCGATTCGTAAACACCTTTACAGGTTTCAAGCAATTTATCGCGGTTTTTTCGGAATTCATCTAAAATAGGACCGAATAAAACACCGTTAGTTGGGAAGGCGTGGCCTCCACAGTTAACGCCGCTTTCAATGCGATATTCAGAAACCCAAAGGCCTTTAGCAGCCAGCATTTTTCCTTGCACTAGGGCAGAGCGGAAATCACTTACTTTAAGTATGATTTTCTTTTTGAGATCGCCGTTCATGTCGGGGAAGAAATCTTTAAACCTCTCCAGGTAGCTGTATAGTCGGGGACTCATACCTGCCGACAGAACTAACGAAGAATTCAATTGGCTGTTAGCAAAGCCTCTTACTGCAGCATGTGCATCATTGTATTCAATTGGCAACTCCTCACCATCTTTGGAGTTAACTTTGTCCAACTTAGTCATGATGTTGACATCGATATCTCCAATTGGTAAATGTTCCTGTATCCAATTGCCTACCTCTTCTTTAAGCTGACGGCTTTTCTCCGCTAGATTAAACTTCTCTTTGATAGATGCCAAATCGGGTAACATGTCGAAATACTTTTCCAGCTCTTCACTTTTATCGTGTGCCACCTTTTTTAAATCTGTCACTTTTTTGCTAACAATATCATCCACCATATTCAGATACGATGTGATACGTTTAGCTCTGAAATCTTCCACCTTCTCTGAAATGGCTTTGAATGGCAGGTCAAATTTTTCGCAGTAAAACTCGCGCATTTGTTCCATTAACTTATCATCAACCAGTGAAATAACTGATGAAATGCCATAAGGAGCCACATTAATAGGCGTATCAAGAGTATAGCCCAATCCGAGTACGGGGATGTGAAATGTGTGTTTGTTCAATATGTCCATTGATAATTATGGTTAATTAAAGTACCGAAGATACGGCAATAAATGGTACAAAAAAAACGACTCAGAGGTCGTTTCTTAATGTTTTTCAGTATTTTAGAACGAAAACTTCGTTTATTCGATACTATTGGTTTAATTCTTTTTTAATTAAAAGCTGAATATCAGCTACCAACTGTTCTATATCTTTCCCTTTGGGCTCAATAGGCGCAAGAGCTTTATACGAAATTTTTTCTCCAAATTTTAGAGGAAACATTCCTTTATACATCATTCGACTATGTCCGTCGATAACAAATGGAACTATAACCGCATCAGGTGCTGCCCTCAAAAGGGTGTTGATGCCTGGTGTTTTAAACTGTTTTACCCGGCCGTTTTTACTTCTGGTGCCTTCGGGGAAAATGCAAGCTGCATAATTATTAGCTTGAATTAAACGCCCAAGTTTAAAAATTTCCTTGATGGATTGAGAGCCGTTGGCACGATCAATTAAGGCCGATTTACCGTGCACCAGGTTATATGAAATACTTGGCAGGTTTTTGCCTAATTCAATCTTTGATATAAATTTAGGATAGTGTTTTCTGAATCCGTGAACCACGGCTGGTATGTCATATAGGCTTTGGTGGTTAGAAACGATAACAATGGGGCGGTCTTCAGGCAGGTTGTCAAAGCCAGAAAACTTAATTCGGCAACCCATCAGGTATAATCCTTTTACTAAAAAGTAATTAAGCGTGTCAACTACCTTTCGCCTGGCATTATCGCCGAATAACTTGTGGGCAATGACTTGAGGAAGGTGAAATATAACCAGTACCAAGCCAAAGTATAGGTGAAAAATGGGCGTAAATATGTAGCCAAGTATCTTTTTCATTTCTGCGTGTTTATAATTTTATGAGTGGCAAAAAAACGAAAAAAACAGCTAATATTAAAGTTGTGTAGTTAATTCTAAACGATTCATGGTAATGATGCCTTGGAGGAGTAGATTTAATTTGTGAAAGAATATGTACCTTGCCTTTTCCTAACTTAACATTATGATATTAGACATTACGCCCAAAATTCAGCTTCGCGAGATTGATTTCAAAGATGCATCTGTTGTTTATAATACGATTGATGCACAGCGTGATTATCTTGGACAATGGTTGCCCTTTGTGAGACACACGCAATCACAAAGTGATACCGAAGCTTTTATAACTTCTGTTGCCAACCTTTCTGTTAGTCAAAGAGAACTGATATTTACAATATGGTATAATGGTGATTTTGCTGGTTTAGTTGGATTTAAAGCCACTGACCGGATAAACTCCAAAACGGAATTAGGCTATTGGTTATCTGAGCCGTTTCAAAAGAAGGGAATTGTAACACTGTGCGTAGGTTATTTGTGTAGTTACGCCTTTAAAAAGCTAGTTATTAATCGTGTGCAGATAAAATGTGCAGTAGGTAACGATGCCAGTAGGAAAGTACCAAAACGCTTAGGATTTGCATTTGAGGGAATAGAGCGCGCAGGCGAGCGTGTTGATGAACATACCTATTATGATTTGGAGATATTTAGCAAACTTAAAAATGACTAGGTAATAAGAGATGAAATATATTATTGAACTGCTGCTTGTAATATTCCTATTTGCCTGTGATAATGGAAATAAAGGAATAAAACCCAATGATCCGATAGATGTTACAACGCAATTAGTTGCGGATGTTTATTGGAGCTTATCAAGCACGCCAGCGCGCTTTGAAGAATCAAATCTTTTAAATGATCTTACATATGGTTTTAATCGCTCAAAAATTTCATTTTATAATGTTGAGCATCATGTTTTTCATCAGGAAAACGCAACTATGCCTGCACATATTGCAGTAGATGAAGAGCAACGTATGCACCATTTATCAAGAGAGATTTATGAACAAGAGTTATATCCAGAAAGAGAAGTGGCTTATGGTCAACCTTCAACAATAGCATGTTTAAATATTGCTTTTTATCCAAGTGAGCGAGGGCCATATAATTATGATAGTCATAATGTTAATTTTAATGGTACTTTAAAACAACCAGAACAGCGTTGGGGTGGTATGATGCAATCCATTAAAATAAAAGAAAATGAGCGGTTTATTGAGTTTTGGATGATGGAACCTTTTACTAGTAATGAAAACGCATCAATGAGTGGCAAAATGTGCATTAACCTTGGGCTTGTTTCAGAAGATATTTTAAAGGATAATTTGGCATCGTCTGAATTAGCTTTATATGTAGAGCCTAATCTTAGTAAAGTCTTATCAACCTGGGGCTATATTGTTCAAAACTTCAATGTATCTCAATTTGACGATAGTAATAAAAGAATGAAGCAGGATGTAGGTTTCGATGGACTAGGTAACGCTGAGGAAGAAGCAAGTTTTTTTAGTGATTTTACGAATGCGATTGAGAATAAAATTAGTAATGATGCATTTGATAAGCTAAAGAGTGACCCATCTTCAGATAATTACCATTACTTTTTAGGTAACGATTATGACCAAAAAGAATTATCAATTGTAGATAGGTACAAAGATTATTGCGGTCCAGATGGGAATTCATTTTTATATACTACACCTAAAAGTAATTTCCCTGATAAGGAAGATTTGAATGATGACGGACAATTGTCAACAGAGGAGCGTTACAATGAGTTTGAAATAAATATTAATGCTCAGCAGTTTGAAATAGACAAAAACTATATTGATGACATAGTTTATTCTGATGTTGATGATTTTTATGGTCGTAAGGTTAAGTTCTATCACTTTCGAATTCCAATAGATCAACCTAGCAGCAATGTTGGAGGAAGTGTTTCTAAAAATGAGATGAAGTTTATTCGATTATATCTAACCGGGTTTAATTCATCTGTTATTCTCAGATTAGTTGATTTGAAATTGAGTGAGTAATTATTTTTTCGACTATTAACCCTTTATCTATTAATTATGAAAAAGCTTATATACACCATTTGCCTGATTATTATAGCTTGTTTTGTGCATGCGTGCACTGTTCAACAGCCAATCAGTTATGCGCCAGCTGAAAATAATGCTGATTACCAGATTTCCTATTTGTTTGAGCACGATGGTTGCAAAGTTTATCGCTTTTACGATGATGGCCGATATGTTTACTTTACGACCATAAACAGTGACGTTACTGTAATTCCAAATGATTCTACTGTAATAACTAATACTGTAAGAACGCAATAGTTATTTGGAGAAAAAGAGGAAGTTGTTGCTTGTGTTAGGGTGAGTAACAGATAAAACAAAAGGGGTAAATAGCTACTTTTACCCCTTTCCCTTAATTGTAAATTATATCGGTTTGTTGTGTGCTTAGTTGTATTTGCTTTCGCGAACTGCTTTAATACTATCGTCAGACAGGTACTCTTCAAAATCCATTAATTTATCAACAATACCGTTTGGTGTTAATTCAATAACACGTCCACAAGTTGTGCGAATAAATTCATGGTCATGCGAGGCCATTAAAATTTGCCCCGGGAATGATTTCATGTTGTTGTTAAAGGCCTGGATGGATTCCAAATCCAAATGGTTGGTTGGGTGATCCAATATCAACACATTGGGCTCTTCCATCATCATGCGGGCAATCATGCATCGCATTTTTTCACCTCCGGAAAGTACGGTTGCTTTCTTTTCAATGTCATCGTTAGAGAATAACATTTTACCAAGGAAGCTACGCATGTAATCTTCTGAGGTGTCTTTGGCAAACTGACCTAACCAGTCATAAAGTTTAATCTCTTTCTGGAAATACTCTGTATTGTCCATCGGCAGGTAGGCACTTGTAATGGTTTGTCCCCATTCAAAGTTACCTGTTTCTGCTTCTTTCTCACCATTGATAATCTGGAAGAAAGCCGTTACAGCGCGGTTATCACGCGAAATAAACACGACTTTTTCATCTCTTTCGATGTTAAAAGTCACGTCTTTAAACATCACTTCTCCATCAATGGAGTAACTTAAATCTTCAACGCGTAATATCTGGTCGCCCGCAGGACGCGAAGGTTGAAAAATAATACCAGGATAACGTCGGGTCGAAGGTTGAATCTCAGTAACATTCAGTTTATCCAACATCTTCTTGCGGCTGGTGGTTTGCTTACTTTTTGCCACGTTGGCACTAAAGCGTGAAATAAACTCCTGAAGTTCTTTTTTCTTCTCTTCGGCTTTTTTGTTTTGAGCCGCTTGCTGACGGGCTGCTAACTGGCTCGATTCGTACCAGAACGAATAGTTACCAGAGAACATGCGAATTTTATTGAAGTCAATATCAACAATATCGGTACAAACATTATCAAGGAAGTGACGGTCGTGAGAAACAACAATCACCGTATTTTCAAAGTTGGCCAAATAGTTTTCTAACCAAAGAACCGTTTCAAGATCCAGGTCGTTGGTAGGCTCATCGAGTAGCAAGTTATCAGGGTTGCCAAAAAGTGCCTGTGCCAAAAGAACACGAACTTTTTCCTTACCCGTCAGATTTTTCATCTCCTGGTGGTGCAAGCTTTCTTTAATGCCAAGACCACTTAATAGCTCTGCTGCATCACTTTCTGCGTTCCATCCGTCCATGGCAGCAAATTCGTCTTCCAGCTTAGCGGCTTTCATACCATCTTCTTCGCTGAAGTCTTCCTTCATGTACAAGGCATTTTTTTCCTGCATCAGTTCCCACAACTCTTTATGCCCCATCATCACAGTATTTAGAACTGTAAATTCATCATAAGCATAGTGGTCCTGCTTTAAAACAGAGAGGCGTTCGCCCGGCTCCATCTTAACATTACCTCGTGTCGAATCTAACTCGCCCGATAAAATGCGAAGAAAAGTAGATTTACCAGCACCGTTGGCACCAATTAGTCCATAACAATTGCCAGGCGTAAACTTTAGGTTAACGTCTGAGAATAAAGGTTTTTTGCCGAATTGAATGGCTAAATCAGAAACTGTAATCATGTTGCAACTCGATTTTTCAGGGCGCAAAAGTAGAAAGAATTGTTGGAATAGCTGTTTTCGTAATGTTAAAAAAAGTGATTGGCATAACGATTTTGGATATTTGAATGACTGATATTCAATTTGAAGGTCGTTAAGGAAGTTGTATGGAAATTATAGTTGTTATTTACTCAGATTAGGGTGTGTGTTCAATAATTGGGGTAGAAGAGCTGTTTAATTAAGTTTATTGCTAAAAAAAAATAAATGATATAAATATCATTAAATGAGGGCGATGTGTAGCTATCTTAAAAAACTTTAAAAAAAATCAATTTTTCCATGGGGGGTATCCAATAGTTGCGTGTTATACCTATGAATAAGCGAAGAAAAATAAAAACGTGAAGCAAGAACACATCATACAATACCTGTCGAATCGAATGAGTGAAAGCGATAAGCAACGCTTTTACAACGCTTTGGAAGAAGATAAGGAGCTTAAAAGGGAGTTTATCAAACAAAAAAATCTTTGGGCAGTATCGACCTCTTTAAGTCAGAAAGATAAAAGCGCTGAAAATGATTCGAATCTTTTTTTATATCGCCTTAACAGGCGAAAAGAAGACGAGCAGCATACGCATCGGTTGACATTTCGATTGAATGCCTATAAAATTGCAGCAGTGGTTATGTTTGCTTTGTTATTGGGAAGTGTTGCCGTGATGTTGAATCAATCAACTTTGAATCAGGAGACTGAAGTGTTTTATACAGAAACATACGTGCCAAAAGGAGAAAAGTCGGAATTAACCTTGCCCGATGGAACACATATAACAATTAATGCTGATACCAAATTAAGAATTCCATCTAATTTTTCTGCTTCCAATCGACAGTTGGATTTGGCTGGTGAGGCCTATTTTAATGTAAAACATGATTCTGAACATCCATTCATTGTCAAAACCGAAAGCATTAACATAGAGGTGTTGGGTACGAGTTTCGATTTATCGTGTTATCCGGACGAAGAAATGGTGACAACTATTTTGGATGAAGGAAAAATTCGCTTTGCAGGTGCCAACAATAATAAGGTAAATGGGACTTACCTGAAGCCTGGAGAAACCGCATATTACCATAAATCGAGTGGAGTTTTTAAAGTGCAGGAAACTGTAAAAACAGATAAAGCTTCATCGTGGAAACAAGGTGTTATTTCCTTTAAAGACATGCCTTTTTACTTGCTGGCTAAAAAGATTGAGCGTCAGTATGATGTGGAAATAGAAATTGATGAAAGCTTGAAGTTTGAAAAGTATACCGGTGAAATTAACGAAGAAACCGTGTGGGCAGTGATGAATAATTTTGCGATTGCTACACCTTTCAATGTGGAGTCATCAGGCCGTAAGATTAAAATTACAGCAAAGAAAAACTATTAAAAAAATGAGCACCCAAATCCCTGGCCGGAGAAAAAGATGCTCGTTCTAGTTCTTAATATTAATAACAAATTTATGAAAAAAAACAGATTAAAAAGCGCTTTAACGTCTGTTAACAGATGGAAAGTCACAGCTTTGCTGATTGCAAGCATGCTGTTATCTGGCACAAATGTTTTTGCCCGACAGCAAGAAAGACTCAATGTGGTGCTGAAAAATGCATCGTTAGAAGAGGTTTTTAATGTTATTGAAAAACAAAGTTCTTACCGTTTTTTATATAAAACGGATTTGGTGGATGTTAACAAGAAAATCAACATCAGCAAACGAAACGCCGAGTTGGAATCCATATTAAAAGAAGCGTTTGCTGGAACAGATATTTATTTCACAGTAAAAGAAGGTGACTTGGTGATTATAACACCATCGGCACCAAAATCAGCTACTGACATTCAGCAAGATGAAAAAGTCATTAAAGGTAAAGTGGTTGATGCTTCAGGCGATCCGCTTCCCGGTGCTGCAGTTTATTTAAAAGCTGATAACACTGTAGGAACCATTACTGATATTGAGGGCCGTTACGAACTAAAAGTGCCTAATGACGCCCAAACAATTGTTTTCTCATTTATTGGAATGGAAAGTCAGGAAGTTGCTTTTGCAGGCCAAACCAATATCGATATCACCTTAATGTCGGCTTACGAAGAGGTTGATGAAGTTGTGGTGGTAGGTTATGGAATCCAGAAAAAGTCGAACTTGACAGGTTCGGTCACTAACCTTGATACCGAAGATATGAAAGGCATCACTTCACCAAACGTTGGTAATTTGCTTCAAGGTAAAGCTGCTGGTGTATTTGTTTCGCAAGGGTCAGGTCGCCCTGGTTCTGCTCCAAAAATCCGTATTCGTGGTAAATCAACTTTAAGTGGTAGTGTTGATCCTTTGTGGGTGGTTGATGGTGTTATTCAGGCCGAAGCTCCGCAGCTAAACCCTGAAGATATTGAGTCAACATCTATCTTAAAAGATGCATCGGCTACTGCTTTGTATGGTTCGCGTGCTGCCAACGGTGTTATTTTAGTGACAACGCGATCGGCTAAACAAGGTAGCGACCAGATAAATGTGGCTGTAAAAACAGGTGTTACTAAATTATCGTTGGGTAATTTTAAGATGATGAACAACACCGAGATGACTAACTACATTAAATCATTTGCCAATGGATATGCCGACCTAGATTGGTTTACCGAGGAAGCACAAGCACGTAATACCGATTGGTTTAAAGAAGGAACTAAATTAGGGGTTGTGCAGGATTATGGTATTTCATTTTCAGGTGGTAACGAAAAGTTAAGAACTTATATCTCAGGTAATATTTATGACGAGAGTGGTGCTGTGAAAGGTTACGACTACACACGCTATTCGGGTCGCATGAATATTGACTACGACATCAAACCTTGGTTGACATTACATCCAAAACTAGGTTTTACTTATCGCGATATTATGGATGAGCAACAAAGTGTTGGCGAGATGTTCCTTAATATGCCATATGATCGTCCGCGCGATGATGAGGGTAATATTATTGACCCTACTGACCCAGATTCAGGATGGATTGGCCGTGATAAGAGTAACTCTATCTACAATTTACAATGGAATTATTCAGAAACATCTGAATTACGTTTATCTCCATACATGGGATTTGATATAAAGCTGGCTGAAGGATTAACATTCGTTTCTTCCAACAGTTTCGATTATCAACACCATAATAGAACAGATTATACTGATCCTCAATCAACAATTGGTCGCAATGATGTTGGTAACGTTGCCAATTATCATTACAAAAGCTTGAATCGTTTTACCAACCAGTTGTTACGTTACCAAAAAGGTTTTGGTGAGCATTACCTGACAGGATTAGTAGCTTACGAATTTAACGACTTTGAGTATTCTACAACTTATGCTCAACAAAAGGGTATTGTTTCGGGTACTGAAATCTTAAACGGTGGTTCTGAAATGAAGAACATTGAAGGTACAAAAGCCGGTTATGCTTTTAAATCATACCTGTTTAATGCCAACTATACCTATGGATCACGTTACATGGCTCAATTCTCGTTCCGTCGCGATGGTTCGTCTAAGTTTGGTAAGGATACGCAGTTTGGTAACTTCTATTCATTTAGTGCCGGTTGGAACATTCACAACGAGGATTTCTTCAATGTTGAGAATGTAAATGTGTTGAAATTTAGGGCTAGTTATGGAGTGTTAGGAAATACACCATCTGATCCAAATAGCTTGAATGGAACTTACTATCCTAGCAAAGAATTATACTCTATTACCAATCAGTACAATAAGGTTCCTGTTATTTCAGCAGACCAGTTGGGTAACGACGATTTAACTTGGGAAAAGACCCAAAGTACTAACTTTGCGTTGGATGCCAGAGTGTATAACCGATTTGATATCAGCTTGGAGTATTACATTAAGGATACTAAAGACCTTCTTTATTATGTAACATTACCTGCTACATCTGGATTCTCAGGTTACTGGGAGAATGTTGGAGCAGTTAAGAATACAGGTTTTGAAATGGTATTTGGAGCAGATATTATCCGTTCTTCTTCTGATGGATTTGAGTGGAGAATTGATGCTAATATTGGTGTTAACCGCAACGAGATTACCGAGTTGTATGAAGGTAACGACATTATTTCGGGTAATAAAATCAGAAGTGTTGGCGAAGATGTAGATACCTGGTATATGCGTAAGTGGATGGGTGTTAACGCGGATGATGGTACGCCACAGTGGGAAACCATTGACGAGGATGGTAATGTGAGCCTGACGTCAGACTATAACAAGGCCGCTTTACAAAAAGTAGGTACTTCAACACCTGATTTCTTTGGCGGTATTAACTCAACCATGAGTTATAAAAACTTGTCATTACTGATGAACCTGGATTATGTATCGGGAATTGATATTTACCACTATGCTCGTGAATTGTACGATAACGATGGAGCCTATTCAACCTTTAATGCCATGTCTTTGGCTGATGGATGGAGCCGTTGGGAAAAACCAGGTGATATTGCAACACACCCACAACCTTATAACGGAGGTAACAGCTTATCGAACAAAACATCATCGCGTTACATCGAAGATGGTAGCTACCTGCGCTTAAGAAACGTAACGCTTAATTATCGATTGGGTAATATTAAAAATGTTGAGTTTATCAAGAACATGAGTGTTTATGTTTCAGCTGAAAACTTATTGACATTCACCGACTACTCGGGTATTGATCCTGAAGTAGGTGAAGAAGGAACTGGCGATGCTTATGATGATTATGCCATTCCACAACGCTTTATGTTTGGCGTAAGTGTAACATTCTAATACGTAGAATTAGCATTAATCAAGTTGGTAACAAAAAAGATTAAACAAATGAATAAGAAAATATATACATGGTTGCTGATTCCTGCCATTATTATGGGGCTTTTTAGCTGTGAATTAGATAGAACACCATTTGAGTCAATCGAAAAGGACGATGTTTATTCGTCGGGTAATGCATTGGAAGCATTAACATTAGGAAACTATGCCATATTAAAAGGTAAAGGAATTGCCGATGGCTATTCGTGGGTGAATAACTTTTACCGTTTCGCCGAATATCCTGGCGATAACGTGGCCTTGAGTGGAAGTACTACTGACCCGTTAATGTTTATCTATAACTACAAGCGTCAGACAACAGGTTATCGTAAGCAAGCTGTTTGGACATCATCGTATAAAACAATTGTAGGTTGTAATACAGTTATTGAAAGAGCGGAAGAAGGTGTATCTGAGGAAATTGACCATATGATTGGTTCTAATTATTTCTTAAGAGGTATGGTGTATTTCTACTTAACCAATGTGTTTGGACGTCCTTATAACCAGGATCCGGTTTCTAATTTGGGTGTGCCTTTAAAACTAACAACTGATGTTAACGACCAGCCTATTCGTTCTTCCGTGAAAGATTGCTATGCTCAGGTTGTAAGCGATTTAAAAAAGGCCGAAGAGTTAATGTCCATTGAGAAGACAGCTAGTTATGCAACTAAAGAGTCTGCACAGGCTTTATTGTCAAGGGTGTATTTATACATGGAAGAAAATGATTTGGCTATTGAGTATGCTGATAAAGTAATTAATTCAGGTCGCTATCATTTATTGTCGAAAGAGAACTTTAAAAAGTATCCAAAATTCACACCGGATGAAAACGGCGAAACAATCTTTGCATTGCGCTATGTTGATGGAGCTGATAATACCGGGCAGTGGGACGATTGGTATACGTTCCCGGGAATGTATGCAGCTGTTGATGCACAAGGTAATGCTTCATTAACAGGTGCCGGATGGGGTGAGCTATATGCCTCAGTGACCTATCGTGATATTGTTGAAGAATGGCCGGACGATGCACGTGCTGCTTTTGTAACAGCTATGGTGCAGGATGAAAGCAGTGAAGAACTATACGGTGTTTGGTATGGTTTAAATGCTTATGCTGATGGTGCTTCAGAGGATATTAAGAAATACAATAGCTTTTTGTTCCACCAGGATCAGGTGAGTGCTGATATGACCACATTAACTCAGACATGGACTATTGATACCAATGGTGATGGAACGGATGAAACCATTACAGAAATATCGCCTATTACTGCAGAAGTGGATCCAAAGACAGGTGTTACTAATTATAGTGTAACGCCGTATATGGTGAATACCTCTACTGGTGCAACCACTCAATTGGATGCTCCTGTTAAGCTGAGAATTAATAAAATGTTGGCAACACGTCAAACGTATCCAAAGTATTTTATTACAAAATGTTCAGGTCAGGAAAACAAAGGGCACCTTTGGTCGCCAGTTGTGGTGCGATATGCTGAGATGTACTTGAATAAAGCAGAGGCTTTTGCTAAAAAAGGAGATCTAGGAAGCGCTTTAACCAATGTGAATGAGATACGTCGTCGTGCTATTGGAGCTGAAGCAGAATACACAGCCTCTGATGTCACTGCTGATATGTCAATATTAGACTTAGTATTAAAAGAGCGTCGATTAGAGTTGGCCTATGAAGGACACCGTAAGTTTGATGTGTTCCGAAATGGTTTAACAATGGATCGTCAATACCCGGGAACTCACCTTCGAGGTAATGATCCTTATTATACCATTGCACCAACATCGTACGACATTGTGGAGTACCTTCCTGAGAAGGAAATTCAGGCACAACCTGACTTAATTCAAAATCCATAAGAATTCAAAATCGTTTATAGAGCGGAGCCGTGATGAATTATTCGACTCCGCTCTCTGAACGAATAGTTGCAGTCTTTATTTATTATAAACGTTTAAACATGAATAATATAACTAAAGTTGGGTTGGTGTTAATAATGATGTTATGTATTAATACTTCCTATTGTTTTGCACAGACTGATAAACAACCAAATATTATTCATATTCTTGCCGATGATGTAGGTTTTGATGACCTAAGTTGTTTTGGCTCAAAAGATATTTCAACGCCCAACTTGGATGCTTTAGCTGCAAAGGGCATGAAATTTACCAGTTTCTATGCGCCGCACGGTACTTGCACTCCATCGCGTGCTGCTTTGTTAACGGGTCGATATGCACCACGGGTAAATGAAGGAGAAGGATTATATGTTCTTTTTCCTCATTCAACAACAGGACTGGAAGATGAGATGGAAGTAACCATTACCGAGTTGCTAAAGGAGCAGGGCTATAAAACAGGATTGTATGGCAAATGGCACTTGGGACACTTACCGCAGTACTTGCCTTGTGTACATGGTTTTGATGAGTTTTTAGGAATACCTTATCCCAACGACCATGGCCCTGAGCGTATTGGAAACAGCGGATGGCGGCCTAGCGGAATCAGTGACCCTGCCATTCCATTAATTGAGCAGGCTCAAATTATTAAACGTTGTGATAACAACGATTTAGCCGAGTTGCCAGCTTTGTTTACGCGTGAAGCTTGTAAGTTTATCTATCGCTCAGTTAAAGAAGAGAAACCTTTCTACCTTCAATATGCCAATATTGAAACACATACGCCCTGGTTTGTGCCAAAGGGATTTGAAGGACAGAGTGAAGCCGCCGCTTATGGCGATGCAGTGGAATACCTCGATCGCTCCGTAGGAATCATACTGAATACCCTTGAGCGATTGAACATTGAAGATAACACTATCATTGTGTTTTCGTCGGACAACGGGCCACTGATATATCGCGACATGGAATTAGAAAACTGTTATGGAAAATTTGGTTTTACCGATCCAGAACGAAAACACATCCTGCGCGAAGGGAAATACCAGGAACGCTACGATGGCGGTATACGGGTGTCGTGCATTATGACTTGGCCTAACAATATTCCGGCAGGTACCACTTGCGATGAACCCGTAGCAGCCATGGACTTATTCACCACTTTTGCGAATATTGCTGGCGCTAAAATACCATCAGATCGCCCGATTGACGGGAAAGATATTCAAAAGCTCATGCGTCAGGAAGAAGGAGCTGTTTCGCCCCATAAAGCTATATATGGCTATCGGGCCAGGGGTGGTTTAATGAGCGTTCGGTATCAAAACTGGAAGTTGGTTTTTAAAAATAAATACAAGCCGGAGGGCGAAAATGAATTGTATTTATACAACCTAAATGATGATTTAGGTGAACAAAAAGATGTAGCGTCGCAGCATCCAAAAGTCGTGAAGAAAATATTGGGACTTTGCCAAGACGCTGAAAAAGCCATTAAAGAACATAAAGAATTATAGAAAATAAAAATATTATTAGGATGTCAACAAACAGACGATCATTTTTAAAAAATATGGCGCTGGGAGCAGGAGTAGCTGCTGCCGCTCCACTGGCAGGATGTAATACACGTTCGAAAGAGAAAGAAGCAGTTGCATATATACGCGAAAATGCTGAGCGTGTACCTAAGATGGAATTTAATATGTGTGGCTATGCTGCGCCTAAATTAGACACTGTTCGTGTAGGTTTTGTTGGTATTGGTGATAGAGGTATTGGAGCTGTTGATCGTATGGGCTTTATCGAAGGTGTTGAAGTAACTGCTTTGTGCGATACACGTCAGGCCGCTATAGATGGAGCTCAGGCTTCGTTGGCGAAAGCCGGATTGCCAAAGGCCAAGGAGTTTACAGGTAGTGATACTGCTTTTAAAGCTTTATGCGATAGTGGCCTGGTTGATTTGGTGTACATTGCTACACCATGGGAATGGCACGTGCCGGTAGCTTTGGCTGCTATGCGTGGCGGTAGTCATGCGGCTGTTGAGGTGTCGACTGCTAAAACCATGGATGAATGTTGGGAAATGGTGGAAGTATCGGAGCAAACCAAAAAACACTGTGTTATTCTTGAGAACTGCTGTTACGATTTCTTCGAACTACTGACTTTAAATATGGCTCGTCAGGGTGCATTTGGTGATTTAGTTCATGGTGAGGGTGCCTACATTCACGATTTAGATTATTGGCATTTTAATAAGCCACAAGACGATAAGCCACGAGGCGACGGTGCCTATGATAAGTTATGGCGTTTGCACGAAAACACGCGCAAAGCCAATGTGTATCCAACTCATGGTTTAGGACCAATCTGTCAGGCGATGGATATCAACCGTGGTGATCGCATGGATTACCTGACAGCCATGATGTCGGACGATTTTACGTTAGCAGCACGAATTAAAGAGTTGGCACCTGATCGACCTGACTTGCAACAGTTCATAGGTAAAGAAATGCGTGGTAACATGGATATGCAAATGATTCGTACAGTTAAAGGACGAACCATGATGATACAGCATGATATCAGTTCGCCTCGTCCTTATTCACGTATCCATATGTTGAGTGGTACCAAGTGTTTTGCTCAAAAATGGCCATTGCAGCATATTGCTTTTGGACATGATGTGGCCGATGAGGCGAAGATGAAAGAGCTATGGGAGAAATACACACCTGAGATTGTCAATCGTATTGGAGAGATGGCCAAACAAGTTGGTGGTCATGGTGGTATGGACTTTATGATGGACTGGCGCCTGATTGATTGTCTTCGTAATGGTCTTCCAATGGATATGGATGTGTACGATGCGGCTGCCTGGAGTTGTATCACGCCGTTGAGCGAATGGTCTATTTTAAATGGCTCTAAGCCAATTGCTATTCCTGATTTTACCCGTGGCAAGTGGAAGACGAACAAGCCCGTTGAATTAACGCTTAAAGGCGGCGGTACAACAGGTGTTCGTAACCTTAAGAAAGCCGATTCTGAGAATCAACTGTCAGTCGGTTAAATTCAATTTAAATACGACAATATACCTTCTAAACAGTGGCTCTATCAAATGGAAAATAGAGCCATTGTTTCATTAAGTTGGTTATACATAAAACAACGCAATTGATGAAAATAGTATCATATATATTCTTTATGGCTATTTGTATGCTTGTTATTGGGTGTTCAAGTTGCAGTAAAGATGATAATCGAGAAGATAAGAAGATCATCCCTGAGATGGCGATTCGAGTACCGGCCGGGGGTAATACCTGGGTGGTGAATGACCCTTTTAAGGGCGAACAAACTATTTCAGAAGATGGAATAAAGAGTTGGAATAATAACGCTGATAAGTATCGAATCTACTTTAAACTGCCTCAGGGTGGTCAGCTGCATGTTGGTCTTAAGGCCAAGGTTGTAAGTGGTGTTTCGGAATTGAAATGCACCGTTGCAGGTGTTTCAAAAAAGGTAAGCGTAACTGGAAATCAGTCAGCCAATCATTTTGTTGGCACTTTTGAGGTGTCAGAACCAGGCTATCATTTTGTAGAGATTGAAGGTGTTTCCAAAGAGGGTAACACTTTTGCCGATATTAGTGGGTTGACTTTAGGTGGAGAAGCAACTTCGGGCAAAATGTACTTTGTGAATGAAGATTTTTACTGGGGGCGTCGAGGTCCTTCTGTTCACCTCAGCTATAAAGTACCTGAGGCAGCTTCTGATATTGAGTATTTCTATAATGAAATAACAGTTCCGGAGGGTGAGGATGTGATTGGTTCTTACTTTATGACCAATGGTTTTGGTGAAGGGTATTTTGGTATGCAGGTAAATTCCGAAAACGAACGTCGAGTCTTATTTTCGGTTTGGAGCCCTTATCATACAGACGATCCAAGTTCAATACCGGATGAAGACAAAATAAAATTGGTGCGAAAAGGAGATGATGTTTCTACCGGTGAATTTGGTAACGAAGGCTCAGGTGGACAAAGCTATTGGAGATACAATTGGATAGCAGATAATACCTACCAGTTTTTATTAAAAGGAAAGCCGTTGGACGACGGTTACACGCAATATACGGCTTGGTTTAAAGGACCCGAGTTGAGTGACTGGAAACTTATCGCCAGCTTTAAACGACCAAAAATTCAGACCTGGTTAACCAGCCAGTATTCATTCCTTGAGAATTTTCACACCGAAACAGGTGCCATTAGTCGAAAGGCTTACTATAGCAATCAATGGGTGCGCGATACCAATGGTCAATGGTTTGAGATGACTGAAGCAAAGTTTACAGCTGATGCCACAGCTCGAAAAGAATCGCGAATGGATTATGCAGGAGGTGTAGAAAATGATACCTTCTTCATGCAAAATTGCGGTTTCTTTAACGAAACAACACCGATAGATAGCTATCATAAACGAACTGCGTTGGGAAAACAACCGGTTATAGACCTTAATAAATTGCCTTAAAGACTATTTTTCTTTTAATTTTCACCTTAATCCCCGGTGCTTGCTTCCCCTGCGACGCCGGGGATTTTTGTGATTTGGCAAATAGTATTCCTAAGCAATTTCAGATGATTTAGCTAGATGTAACTGATTATTTTGCAAGTCAATGCCTCATGCCAACAAGCAACTAACGCGAAACTATTTGACAATGCTAATAATAAACTATTTTTACATCCGTTTGAAACTACGATATAAACACTAAAGAGCATCATAATAATGAATCGTTTATTAAGCTTAATAATTATCGCGCTTGTGAGTTTTGGCGCAATGGCTCAGGAAAATACCGTTTTAACGATAGGAGAGAAAACCTTTTCGTTGGAGGAATTCAATTATATCTACGATAAAAACAATGCCTTAACACAAGAACCGGTTAGCAAAACCGAATATGTTGATTTGTTTGTTAATTATAAACTAAAAGTAGAAGAGGCCATCGCTCAGGGCTATGATACACTACCTTCGTTTCAACAAGAGTTGAACTATTATCGAAACGAGCTGGCTAAACCGTATTTGACAGATAAAAAAGCAAGCGATGAAGTAGTTAAGGAGGCTTATGAACACATGCTCTATGAGGTAGATGCGTCTCATATATTAATAAAGCTGGATAAGTCACCATCACCCGAAGATACTTTGAAAGCTTATAAAAAAATAGCTGCTATAAAAGCTCAGCTTGATAATGGGGCTGGTTTTGAAGACTTAGCTGTAAAGCTTTCAGAAGGACCGTCGGCTCCCAATAAAGGGCGTTTGGGGTATTTTGGAGCATTTATGATGGTTTATCCGTTTGAAAAAGCTGCCTATAATACACCGGTAGGAGAGGTGTCTGACATTATTCGTACAGCTTTTGGTTACCACCTGATTAAAGTTCATGATAAGCGTAAAAATAAAGGGGAGATATTGGTGGCACACATCATGAAAGCTTTTCCCTATCAAGCCAGTGAACTTATTCAAAACCAATCGAAAATTGCCATTGATTCTATTTATCAAAAGCTAATAAATGGGGAGTCGTTTAATGCCATGGTAGCGCAGTTCTCTGATGATAAGCAAACGGTTGCTAACAATGGTAAGCTGCCCTGGTTTGGAACCGGTCGTATGGTGCCTGAATTTAGCGATGCCGCTTTTGCATTGGAGAAGAACGGTGATTTTTCAAAGCCTGTTAAAACACAGTTTGGCTGGCACATCATTAAACGAATTGATATTCGTCCGGTTAAGCCTCTAGAGAAATGTCGTGATGAAATTATGCAAAAGATTAAACGTGACGAACGCGCTTTTGCAGGTAGGAAAGCGACTATAGAACGTTTGAAAGAAGACTATCACTACACACTGAATGAAGCAGCTTATAAGCAGTTGAAAACATTGGTGGTTAAAGTCAGTAAAGGTGAAAAAGCCACCTTTATTGAACAGGTGAGTCAGGCTGGTTTGCAAGTGGCTTCTTTCGATGGTCAGCAAATAAATTCAACAGACTTTGCCAATAACGCTTTTCCTTTCAATTTGCCGCCGGCTGGGTTAACGGAAGCCAATTTTACGCAAATATGGACTGATTATGAAGGTAATCAGTTGATTGAATATGAAAAAGCTAACCTTGAAAGTAAATATCCTGAGTTCAGATATTTAATGAATGAATACCACGATGGCTTGTTGATTTTTGAGATAAGCCAAAAAGAAATATGGAATAAAGCCTCAAATGATAGCCTTGGTTTAACCAGGTATTATGAAGCGCATAAAGATGATTATGTGTTAGATGAGCATTTTAACGGACGTTTGTTGTATTGTAAAAATAAAGCGACATACAAACAGCTGAAGAAGCTGATTAAGAAGGATGCTAAACTACCGGTTGACTCGTTAACATCTGACTTAGCAGCTAATGTCATGGAAAAAGAAGGGCGTTTTTTTAAAGGGGATGAAGCTCTGTTAGATGAACAGGTTTGGAAGGTTAAGAAGGTAACAGCAGAGAATACTTATCCATATTTGCTTACCGTAGGAAAAAAGCAAGAAAAAAGTATTCAGCCTTTAAATGAGGTGCGCGGTCGCGTTATCTCAGATTATCAGGAAGAATTGGAGAAAAACTGGATAAAAGACCTTAAGCAAAAATACAATCCTAAGCTTAACACTTTTGTTTTTAATGAACAATAATTTACTTTAGCCGAAATAAGTCAGTACAATTTTAAAAGAATGAAAAGATTCTCTACCGGAATGTCAGTGCTAGCTATTTTGGCTCTGCTAAGTATTGTTAGTTGTAATAAAAATGGTGCTTCTGTAGAAGAAGAGCCATTGGTTAAAATTAACGAAACGATTCTCACCAAAGGCATGTTGTCGAATGCTGTTCCCAATAGCTTATCAAAAGATGACAGTGTCATATTTGCACAAGATTATATTAACCGATGGATTCGCTCAGAGCTTTTATTGGGAAAGGCCGAATTGAACCTGACTCCGGAAGAAAAAGATGTAGCAGCATTGATGGAAGAGTACCGTCGCTCGTTGCTGATTCATCAGTATCAGCAAAAGATGCTGGAGCAAAAATACAGCCCGTTAATTACAGGCTCGGAGATAAGAAAATATTACACCGACATGGAAGATAACTTCCGGTTATCAGAACCCATTATTAAAGGTGTATTTGTTATTGTGCCTCAGTCGGCACCAAATATTGACATGTTAAAAAAATTATACCGCTCCGATGATTCGGAAGACCTGGTGAAACTGGAGGCTTATTGCTTTCAGAATGCCAAAAAATATGAGGTATTCCTTGATCATTGGTTGACTTTTGATGAAATAAATAAGCACTTGCCCGAAAGTATCAACAGAACTGAGCGATTCATTAAAAACAATACCTATCATCACACCACTGATTCGTTGAATCAATATTTTCTGTCGATAAAGGAATATAAGCTAGGTAATGAAGTGGCACCCCTTGAGTTTGTTGAGTCAAAAATTAAAGCCATTTTGCTAAATAAAAAACGTTTAGAGTTTATTAAGCAGTTGGAAAGTGATTTGTACGAAGAAGCCTTAAAAAACAAGAATATTACTTTCTTTTAATCGAACTCAGGTTAGTCGCCAGCAATTAGTAGCAAATCATTTTTAATTATTAGCTTTTTATAATAATAGCGTCCTAAGTGATTCAGTTCAAATAGTTTGTGTTGGTGATATTGAGCGGCCTCAGCCGGTGAGTCATAAAACAAGTTTGACTTGACGGTTAAAAATTGATTTTTGTTTGAGTCTTTTGGAGGAACGGAAAAAGACGAGTTTAATCAATTTCAGTCAATCAAATGTAGTTTTTTGAATGAAGCGGGTGAAGCCTTGAACTTTTTTCCTTAGTTTTTTAGGTCAAGCTAAAAAAGTAAGTCGGGTTTGGGCGAAGCGCCAATATAATTTAGACAGAATTGTTTTAAAAGCTAAAAATTGAACAACTATTTACAATAGGAGCAAAAAATTATGTAGGTTTGCATTTGCCTTAAATGATGCATTATTATTGGAGAGATAATAAACAGGCAATGCATCTGAATGATTAGATGATAAAGATTTAGAAACTTTTGAATATGAAGCAATTCATTAAGATAAGCACATTACTACTTTCAATATTTTTCTTTTTAAATACACTACAGGCTCAAAACAATGTGATTGATGAGGTGATTGCTGTGGTTGGTGATAATGCCATTCTTAAGTCGGATATTGAGCACCAATATGAGCAGGCTTTAGTGGAAGGAGCAAACTACCAGGGTGATTTGAAATGCCATCTGTTTGAGCAGGCTTTGATTAGTAAGTTATTGTTAAATCAAGCTGAGTTAGATAGTGTTGAGGTTGGTGAAAACGAAGTGGTGAACCAGGTTGATCAGCGTATTAACTATTTTATTCAGCAGATTGGTGACAAAGAAAAACTGGAAGAGTACTTTAATAAATCGCTGTTGCAAATTAAACGCGACCAGATGGAGATGGTGCGAACACAAATGCTAACGCAACGCATGCAGCAGGAAATTACGAAAGATATTAATGTTACAACGGCCGATATTCGAGGATATTACCGTAACCTGCCAAAAGATAGTTTGCCAATGGTGCCATCTCAATATGAATTACAACAAATTGTATTGCATCCTAAAGTAGAACAAAAAGAGATTGATCGCGTCAAGTCACAGTTGCGTGATTTCCAGAAACAAGTGAATGAAGGACGTGACTTTGCTACCTTAGCAGTGTTATATTCTGAGGATAAAGGGTCGGCAACACGAGGTGGTGAGCTTGGCTGGATGCCACGTTCGGGTTTGGTACCTGAGTTTGCTAGTGTCGCATTTAATCTTCAGGATAAAAAGAAAGTCTCGAAAATTGTAGAGACGGAATTTGGTTTTCACATTATTCAGCTAATCGACCGTAAGGGTGAGCGTATTAACTGTCGCCATATTTTGATTAAGCCCAAAGTTAGCGAAGAAGCCAAAAAAGAAGCAAAAGCCAGCCTGGATACCATCAGAGGTTTAATTACAGACGGAACCATGTCATTTGAAGAGGCCGCATTACGTTTTTCAACGGATAAAGATTCGCGTATCAGTGGAGGTCAAATGGTTAACCCTCAGACGGGAGCTTCTAATTTTGAGATGAGCGATATTCCGGTTGCTATTAATAAAGAACTTCAAAGCATGAAAGAGGGCGATATTTCGCCAACGTTCTTTATGATTGATGAGCGAAAAGGAAAAGAAACCTATCGTTTGATAAAATTGAAACGAAAATCAGAACCTCATAAAGCTAATCTTAAAGAGGATTACCAGTTATTGCAGTCGATGCTTGAAAACAATATGAGACAAGAGACACTTGATAAGTGGATTAAAGAGAAGCAAGCTGAGACGTATATAACCATCGATAAGAATTGGGTTAATTGCGACTTTGAATATGATAATTGGGTAAAAGAATAACTCAAAACAAATTATACGAAGACCTCGGAATTATTCATTTCGAGGTTTTTTTATCTATAAATCAGAATACATGCAAGCCTCTTCACTTAGAATCATTAAAAACTGGTCGTTATATTGTTATCGACTCATAAAAATCACTACATTTGAATTATTGCAATCAAGTGAAGTGTGAAACGAGTCACCTATAAGTATAGAAACTCCCATTTAGAAGCTTATTTCTGGTTAATCGCCCTTGTTTCGCTAGCGCTTTCTTCACCTGATAAAGCGACGCATTACACTCTTTGTATTTTTAAAAATCTGGGATTTGATTTTTGTCCTGGCTGCGGCTTGGGTCGTAGTATTACTTTTTTGTTTCACGGACAATTTGTTGAATCATGGCAATCTCACCCACTGGCTTTGCTGGCTGTGGTTATTTTGCTTTACAGATGTTTTAAGTTATTAAAGAATGACATAAACTTTACAACATAAAATAGAAGCTATGAACAAAATTTACACCTTATTACCAGAAGTCGAAGGAGAAGAGGCGATATTCCTGGATTCTCTTCTAAAAGATATGAATGAAGAACAAGCACAGAACTTTATTCTCATTTATCGAGGTCGTCGTAAAGATCCGCAGACAATTTTATTAACAGCTCTGTTGGGTTTCTTTGGATTTGCGGGTATTCACCGATTTTTCATTAACCATATTGGAATGGGAATTCTGTATTTCTTTACAGCTGGTTTGTGTTTCATTGGTACTATTGTTGATTTGGTGAACCATAAAAACCTGGCTTTTGAGCATAACCAACAGGTAGCACGCGAAATTAAGCTGTTGATTAGTTAATAATCATCAAAGATAAAAGGTAAAGCTCCATTTTGTGGGGCTTTTTTTGTATCATATCTAGTGGCTTTAATCTTATTCTGAGGGAAGGGTTTTACGAAGGTTTTAGTGCTTTCTTGGGAATATGAATTCAACCATTCATCATGCATCGTATTATCTAAAATAAGTGGCATGCGAGCTTCGTTTAGCCTTGGGTTATTATGGATTTTTGTCATTAGTTGATTGGCAGGTGTTGTTAGAATACTACAGGTGTTAACCAGCTTTCTTGTTTCAGGATTTCGCCATTCGCTCCAAAGGCCTGCCAGCATTAATGGTTGGTCATCATTAGATGAAATATAGTAAGGGACAGTCGTATTTTTAAGATGATGATTTTCGTAGAAGCCAGCAACTGGTATCAGGCAATGTTTGTGTTGGGCTGCATCCTTAAATGCGGGTTTTTCAAAGATAATTTCGGCCCGGGCATTTAGTGTTTTATTCCAGATGGTGTTAGCCTGGTCAATCGAATTGGTCCAATGAGGAATTAATCCCCAATAAGATAGAATTGGATGAAAAGGTTCTTCATTTGTGTATATTATTATCTCTGGATGAGTAAATCCGGATACCTTTTCAAAATCTTTAAAACCCTTTAATTCTTCTTCATAGCGGATGATATCTTCTTTAACGCCATAATGCCTGGCTCTTTTAAGGGCTTTCTCAATCAGGTATTTGGCAGTATAACACATCTGTTCTTTTTACAATTACTAACAGATACATTAGAGGCTTTGTTGATTGGTGGTATATAAAAAAATCCGCTCGATAAAGCGGATTTTGTTGTGGTATCAATTATTTACAACACTGACACTTTTCAATGCGCCATTGTGGAAAATGTTCTGAGGTATAATTATAAAGGCTATCAGAAGAGTAAAATTCGCCTAACAAAAGGCACGAGTCAATTTTGGGCATGATATGGCAGCCAACTTTATGAATGGTGCGTATGCCTTTATCCGATCGTTTATATTCCAGATAATAGGTGTTCATTATGTGTTTTGGGCTAATGTTTAACTGATTATGCTAACGCGCTTTAAGCCTTTTAGATTGAGTATCTTAATGGACTCTTTATTCATGTCAATGAGCTTTTCACGCATAAAATCATTGAGCGAACGACTAACCGATTCTTTTGAAGTGCCAATCCAGTTGGCCATGTCGGTGCGAGAAATACGCATCGGGAAATCATAGCCTTCTTCTACATCAAAAAGCTCCATCTGCTTTACCAGGATATTAGCCGCACGCCCGCGAACAGATTTCTGGCTCATATCAATAATTGACGTACAGGCTTCTTTCATTTCAGAACAGGCTTTTTTTAACATTGTAAAAGCCAGGTTGCTATCTGTTTTAAAAGCATTCTGTAAGCTGTTGTCCGATAATTCGCAAAGCACAGAATTAACCATACATTCACAACCTGTAATTTCTGGTTCATTGGTAAACTGAGAATAATAACCAACAATTTCTCCCTCACGTACCATGCGCACTATTTGCTTGTTTCCTTTGGCACCAACACTGTATAGCTTTACCATGCCTTTTTTTACAAGGTAGGCTGTTTTGGCTTTACTGTTGGCATTGTAAACAACTTCACCAGTTTGGAACATTGAGCATTTGTCAAACGAAGTTAATGCCTGACTGCTGTTATTCATCACACTTTCCATTTTACTCCATTTTCAGATTTATTTTCTAAGGGTAAAAGCTTAAAAGAAAGAGGTACCGTTTATCGCCAGATGAGCACCTCTTAACTTAAACCTTTTGTATTGATATAGACACTTTAATGGATGAAATGGGTGACACCAGCTATGATTTTTTGATATAAAGAAAGGAAATCATTAACGATTTCCTTTCTTTATATCTTTAAGAGGTATCCTATAAGTCTTTCATACTTAACTGAATGCGTTTTCTGACTCTGTCCACTTCCATCACTTTAACTTTTACTTGTTGCTGTAGCTTCACTACTTCGTTAGGATCGCTAATGTACTTATTGGCCAATTGCGAAATATGAACTAAACCATCTTGTTTGACGCCAATATCAACAAAAGCACCAAAATTAGTTATGTTAGTGACTAAACCAGGTAAAACCATGCCTTCGTATAAATCATCAATGGAATAGATCCCTTCTGCAAATTCAAAGGTTTTGATTTCACTGCGCGGATCACGCCCGGGCTTATCCAGTTCTTTCATAATATCGTTAAGTGTTGGCAATCCAAACTTATCCGACACATAGCTTTGCAGCTTAATTTTATCACGAAGTAATTTGTTTTCAATTAAATCCTTGATGCTACAGCCTATGTCTGTAGCCATTTGCTTTACAATTTTATAGGCTTCAGGGTGAACCGCAGTATTATCTAAAGGGTTTTTAGCATCGTTGATGCGCAAGAAACCAGCGGCCTGTTCAAAAGCTTTGGCACCAAGGCGTGGTACTTTTTTAAGTTTATCGCGCGACTCAAAAGCACCGTTTTCTGCCCTGAAATCAACAATGTTTTGTGCTAATTGAGGGCCTAATCCCGAAACGTAGGTCAATAAATGCTTGCTGGCCGTATTGAGATTAATACCTACGGAGTTAACGCATGATTCAACAACCGTATCAAGCGATTTCTTTAGTTGTGTTTGGTCAACATCGTGCTGGTATTGTCCAACGCCAATTGATTTGGGGTCAATCTTCACCAGTTCGGCCAGTGGATCCATTAGCCGTCTGCCAATGGAGACGGCACCACGCACTGTCACATCATAATCAGGAAACTCTTCGCGAGCAGCTTTGCCGGCCGAATAAACGGAGGCACCATCTTCACTCACCACATAAATATCCACTTTGTTTTTAAAGCGAAGGCCTTTGGCGAAAGCTTCTGTCTCTCGCGATGCCGTTCCGTTTCCAATGGCGATGGCTTCTATCTGATGCTTTTCTATCAGTAAGGTGATAGTATTTGCCGATTTCTGATAGTCGTTTTGCGGAGCGTGTGGATAAATAGTGCTGTTTTCTTTTAAATTACCTTGTGCATCAAGGCAAACTACTTTGCAGCCCGTTCTGTAGCCCGGGTCAAGTGCTAAAACACGTTTTTGTCCGAGAGGAGAGGCGAGAAGCAACTGGCGCAGGTTTTCAGCAAATACTTTAATGGCTTCGGTATCTGATTTTTCGGTAAATAGGTTGGTAAACTCTGTCTCGATTGATGAGGACAAAAGACGTTTGTAGGCATCAGCCACCGCTTCAGAAACCTGATCAGATGCACTGGTATTGCCTTTGACAAAAAAGCGCTCTAAACGATGAATGCAGTTATCTGCGTCTGGAGAAACCGATAGCTTTAAGAAACCTTCTTTTTCGCCTCGTCTCATCGCCATAAAACGGTGCGAAGGACAACGCTTGAGTGATTCGCTCCACTCGAAATAATCCTTGTATTTGATGCCTTCTTCTTCCTTGCCTTTGACCACTTTTGAGGTAATGACCGCTTCTTTGTCAAAAACAGAGCGCACAATCTCGCGTCCAACCTTATGTTCGTTGACCCATTCGGCAATAATATCTCTAGCCCCCTGCAGTGCCTCGTCAGTATCTGCCACTTCATCATTAACAAAAGAAGCAGCCCGGCCTTCAATGTCCCGTTCGTATTGCTTCATCATGATTTTTGCCAATGGTTCCAAACCCTTCTCGCGCGCTTTAACGGCACGTGTTTTTCGTTTGGGTTTGTATGGCAGATAAATATCTTCCAGCTCTGTTAAGCTAAACGTTTCCTCAATTTTCTTTTTTAATTCAAGCGTCAGAACATTCTGCTCATCCATCGATTTCAGAATGGTTTCTTTGCGTTTTTCAATTTCCTGAAGTTTTTCGTAACGCTCTTTAATGCTTCCAACCTGCAATTCATCCAGGCTTCCGGTCATTTCTTTCCGGTATCGGCTGATAAACGGAATGGTAGCACCTTCATCAAGAAGGCTAATGGTGTTTTGAACGCTTTTTAGAGAGATATTTAGTTCAGATGCAATGATTTGGCTTAACTGCATAGTAATGACATTATAAGAGCTTGTAATTAGACTGCTGTTAGTTAGGTGTGATTTAACAAAAGAAGCTCAGAGCTTTTTAGTTGTCAGATTTCTGTTGTTTTTGAGTTGGTTTCTTTTTAAACGGTTTACGTTTGTTGCCTGATGGTTTTCGTTTTTGACCACTACCTTTTCTTCTTTTCTTCAACAACTCCTCCGGGTTATATACCGGGGCTTCACCCAATTCAGGATTAAGCGGAATTTTAAAGATGTCCGTTTCAATCAGTTGTTCAATTTTATGAAACTCCAGTATTTCCTTGTCGTTGATTAGCGTTATGGCAACACCTTGCGTCTGCGCTCTGGCTGTACGGCCAACACGGTGTACATAATCCTCGGCATCGCGTGGTACATCGAAGTTGATGACCAGGTCAATTTTCTCAATGTCAATACCACGGGCAATGATATCGGTTGCTACCAGTATTTGAACATTACGGTTTTTAAAATCGCGTAATACATTTTCGCGTTCAGACTGTTCTAAGTCAGAGCTGATGGCCTTTGAATTAAAGCCATTGCTATGAAGTGAACGAGCGATTTCTTTAACCTTTTGTTTGGTAGACGAGAAGATGATAATGCTCGGTAAATCTTTATCTTTGAGAAGCGTATTAAGGAGTGGTATTTTTTGTGTGTCGTATACCATGTAAGCAGCTTGCAAAATTCCTTCCGCTGGTTTACTAATAGAGATATTAACTTCTTCCTGATCCACTAAAATATTTTTTGCCAGCTCTCTGATTTTAGGAGGCATGGTGGCTGAAAACATCAGGGTTTGGCGTTCTTTAGGCAGGTATTTAACCACTTGCATAATGTCATCGAAGAACCCCATATCAAGCATGCGATCAGCCTCGTCTAGTATAAGGTGCTGAAGCGTATCCATGTTGACATAGCCCATGGTCAGGTGTTGAATCAATCGGCCTGGTGTTGCTATAACAATATCAGCACCGGTAGTCAACGCGTTCTTTTGGCGGTTCCACTCGCTGGAATCATTACCACCGTAAATAGCTGTTGAGGAGATATCGAGAAAATAGCCAAAACCTTCCATTTGCTGGTCAATCTGGATGGCTAGTTCACGTGTTGGAACCAGAATTAAGGCATTTATCTTATTATGTCCATGTCTGATCAACTTATCGAGCACTGGCAGGAGGTAGGCAGCAGTTTTACCTGTTCCCGTTTGTGCACAAGCAATCAAATCTTTTCCATCCTTAATAACAGGAATGGTTTTTTCCTGAACGGGAGTTGCCTTTTCAAAACGCATGGCATCAAGGCCACTCAGCAACTCATCTGAAAATCCAAATTCTTTAAATTCCAATATTCTCTTTTTACAGTTTCATTATTCTACATAAACGACCAGTCCTTTCAAATATTCTCCTTCAGGATGATAAATATCCACCGGGTGATCGGCTGGTTGGGTCAACTGTTGTAATATTCTTACTTTGCGACCAGCCCTGGCAGCAGCCGAAAAGACCATCGTTCTGAATTGCTCCTTTGTGATTACCTGTGAGCAGGAAAAGGTGAATAGTATTCCACCCGAACGAATTTGTTCCAGTGCTTTAGCATTCAGACGTCGGTATCCTTGCAAAGCATTTTTTACCACATTAACATGCTTGGCAAAAGCCGGTGGGTCCAAAATAATCAGGTCGTATTTGTTTTTTATCTTATTCAGATATTTAAAAGCATCAACAGCAAAGGCTGCGTGGCGTTCGTCACCCGGAAAGTTGAGCTCTACATTATCGTTGGTAATTTGAATCGCTCTTTCTGAGCTATCAACAGAATGCACCAGTTTAGCACCTCCTCGCATGGCATAAAACGAGAAGCCTCCCGTATAACAAAACATATTAAGAACCTCGCGATTCTTACTGTAATGCTCAATCAATGAGCGGTTCTCACGCTGGTCGACAAAGAAGCCGGTCTTTTGACCTTTTTCCCAATCTACTTTAAACTTAAGGCCATTTTCGAGAGCTACTTTTTCAGAACTTTTACCAAAAATATAACCATTAACAGGTTCCACATCCGCTTTGTAAGGCATGGTACCTTCTGATTTGTTAAATATTGATTTCAACTGATCGCCTAGCACCTCTTGCAGGGCTTTTGAAATCGTGTCTTTTTCAAGATACATGCCAACAGTATGCATTTGCACTACTGCTGTACCATTATAAAAATCAATGATTAAACCAGGTAAATAGTCACCTTCTCCATGAACCAGGCGAAACGCATTGGTGTTCTCATCGTCAATCAAACCATTGGCTTGTCTTAGTTCGTAGGCTTTCTGTATTCTGTTTTTCCAGAAGTTATAATCAATTTCTTCCTGTTCAAAACTCAGGACACGAACTGCAATGGAGCCAATGATGTAATGGCCAAGAGCCAGAAAATTTTCTTGGCTATCAAGTACTTCTACAATATCACCTTCGATTAATTCAGGGCCTTTAACGCCTTTAACTGCTCCTGAAAATACCCACGGATGAAAACGATTTAAACTTTGTTCTTTTCCTTGTTTTAAAACTAATTGTGGTCTTTCTGACATCGATGATTGCTTCTTATATCGTTTGAGCTTTTACAGCTGGAAACTCTTTTAATAAATTATAATATAATTCGAGTGCCACCCAGGCATCGGTTGCAGCATACAGCACTTGCCCTTCTGTTAAGTGTGGTGCTTCCCAGTTTGAAAGGCGTTGGCGTTTACTGACTCTAAAATTTAATACTAAACCTGCTAGCTTTTTAAGACTTGTGTCTTCAATACCTACGCGCTTAACATGCTCCTGTATTTCAACAAATCCTGCCGAATCAAATTCTGCTAATCGGTTTAAGCCCCTGATGTCATCTCTAATGCCGACACCGATTTTCATTATTTCAGGATTGGCTAAAAGGCTGACTAATGCAGGATGAAAACCTGTTTTATTTAATCGAAATAAATATGCTTTTTCGCGTGTGGCTAGTTGTAATAAGGATACCTGGTTGATTTTACCTTTTTGAAACGAAGGCTTTGTTTCGGTGTCAAAGCCAATAACCTTGTGCTGTTTGATCTCATTAACCAGGCTATTAATCGCATTTTCATCTTCAACAACATCAACCGCTCCTTCAAAATGCTTCAGAGGTAGTTGGCTTAATTCTTCTTTGCTAATGGTTTTCTCCATCTATACTATTGGGGATTTAATATTTAGAGTAATGGGGTATCTTCATCGTTATCATCTTGCCAGTCTTGCTGCATGCGCATATACCAGTTTTCTTGTTGCTGGTTTTGTTGAAACTCTTCTTCGCCTTCTTCTTCTGTTAAATCATCTTCACCATGCAATACTGCGTGTAAGGCCCTTAGTGTGTTTACCATTCTTTGGCCCCAGTAGAGTTCAAAATTAGTAACAACTTCGGCAAGTGCATCGTTCATTATTTCAGTAACACCCAACCTGTATGCAGAAATAAAATCTTTTAAATCCTGATAGATATCTGCCATGTCTTCGCCAATAAAAGCGATAACAGGCGTGTCGCTGCGTTGCATGTCGGTATTAAAAACCTCGAGGTAATCGTTGAAGCGGCCAAGTTTGGCTGTTACGCCTTCCTGAATTTGAGCATAAGTCATTTCATCAACCGTTTTTTCAATGGTCTCTTCCAGCTCAGGCTCTACCTTTGGTAAAACCGACGCCTTTAGATATAGCAACGGGATAATTCGAGTTGCAACCGTAACAAATTGTTTGCGATTTATTTCATCAGCCGTTTCCAGGAATGTGCAATATTCCTTAGCTACCGTAACAAACTCAATAACATTTTTAGAATAAACAATGTGCTCAAACGATTCTTCCATACAATTAATCTAATCACCCTTTTCTGAGACAATGCAGATTGGATATTTAAAGGGCAAAAGTAACAAAAAATAGTGAGTATTACTTTGGGAAGGAGATAATCTGCTGAGAGGCTGAAACAGACGGTGTTTAACGATTTACGATTGTGATATGAAAATTGATTGTACGACTCGCTGAGAAGCAAAATCATGGCAGTCGGATAAAAATGTTATTTTTGCAATGAAAAATCAGGAGGGTTTCGACTTCAATTGATTTTTTTTGAACTAAAGAAAAGCGAATGAGTAAAGAAGCAATTAGTTTAGGAGTGTTGTACAAGAATTTGATTGGGCGTTTGAAAGAGCTGATTATTAGTCCTCGAAAAGAGTGGGCGTTAATCATTGGTGAACGCAAGCCAATAAATGAAGTGTTGGCACAGTTCAATCTTCCGCTAATTGGTCTGTATACCAGTGCTGTTTTTATTGGTTATTTACTGAGTTACCAGGAGTTGGATTTTCAGTCGGCCCTGAAAGAAGCTGTTTTTACATTTTCATCCTACTTTTTTGGATTGTATCTGAGCTACTATTTGCTTAATGGATTATTAGGTGTTTTTAAGTTTGATGTTGATAAAACAACAGTTTTTCAATTGGTAGCTTACTCTTCAAGTATCCTGTACTTGTCTGGTACAGTAGCGGCATTGATACCTGAAACCATTATTATAGCCAGTATTATCAATCTTTATGTTGTTTATCTGGTTTGGATGGGAATCGCACTTATTAAAGATTTTGCAAAAGAACAGCGTATTTGGATGACAACGGTTTGCTCGGTTGTTATTTTGGTGACGCCAATGTTAATTCATCGCTTATTTGTTTATATCAGTAACCTGACCTTATGAGTTTACCTTCGTCTCGAATAAATATAAGAAATAAAAGAGCCACGTTTGATTATGAGTTAATTGAGCGGTTTAATGCTGGTATTCAGTTAGCCGGAACCGAAATAAAATCCATACGACTCGGAAAAGCCAGTTTGGTTGATTCATACTGCTATTTTGTAAAAGGCGAATTGTGGTTGAAAGGTATGCGTGTATCAGAGTATTTCTATGGCACGTTTAATAATCATCAGCCAGAACGTGAAAGAAAACTCTTATTAAAGAAAAAGGAACTTCAGAAATTGGAACGTAAAACCAAGGAATCAGGATTAACCATTGTTCCAATTCGATTGTTTTTTAACGAGCGGGGGTTTGTTAAAATCGAAATAGCACTAGCCAAAGGAAAGAAACAACACGATAAACGTGAAACGCTGAAAATGAAAGACGCCGGAAGGGAAATGGATAGAGCACGTAAAAAGTTTTAATAAAACCGGAACCGGACGCAACCACTTCTACAAAATTCCATCTACACTAGCGAATACTTAATCTATGAGATGGAATTAAAATCAGGAATCTGGCAATATTTCATTGATTATAAGCGTTTAAAAGTAATACCTCATAATTAATGCATATTCATTGCTGTGAATAATCTTAACGACATAATAAAAGGATGTCAGAAAGGTAAAGCTTCTGCGCAAAAGCAATTGTATCAGTTGTTTGCGCCAAAGATGTTTGCTGTTTGCTTGCGGTATAGTAAAGACAAAACAGAAGCTGAGGATTGTTTACAGGAAGGATTCATAAAGGTTTTCAATAGCATAGATAAGTTTGGTTTCAAAGGTTCATTTGAAGGTTGGGTAAGGCGTATTATGGTTAATACTGTTATTGAGGTGTATCGAAAAAAGCAACCCGAGTTGTTGGTAGACGATTTTCCTTTACTAGCCGATGATGATGCCAATGAAGAATATGATGTGGCCTTTACTCAGGATGAGTTGATGGCAATGATTAAGGAGTTACCACCAAAGTATAAACTGGTGTTTAATATGTATGTAATTGAAGGTTATTCACATGCCGAAATTGCTGAAACAACAGGGATTTCACTGGGAACTTCCAAATCAAATTTAGCGCGGGCCCGGCAATGGCTTAAGAAAAATATTGAAGATAGAATTATAGAGAAAAAGCAGGCTGTATGTTAGAAGGTGGAAGAAATATAGATACTGTTTTTAGAGATGAGCTAAGTAACCATGAAGTTGCTCCGGATGCTTATGTTTGGGAATCGCTTAATAAAACGATGCAAAAGCAAAAGCGCCAGTCGGCCATAATAATTATGTGGCGAAGCATAGCGGCAGCTTGTATAATTGCATTAATTGCGGTATCAATAAGTTTACTCAATAGAGTGAGTGAACCCTTAATCAATCAAACGGCAGAAGCTACGCAAGATAAGGTTGAAAATACACCGGAAGTTTCAGGTGAGCTTGCGTCAAAAGTTGAGGATGCTCATCTTTCCGAAGAGCCAGCTATTGGAAATGATTTGGATGTGCCTGTCTCAAAAGAAGTGGTGCCTTTAACTCAGAAGTCTGATGAGTATGAGATGCTCTATGCATACGGTGGTGATAACGTATATAAAGAACAATGTCTGGCCTCAATTACAGAAGTGAATCTTAGTTCTGAAAATAGGTTGAGTACTGAGCTTCGTTCAAAACAGGAAAAGGTTTATTATCCAATTTACAATCCGCTTCCTGAATCAGAAAACAGTAAGAAGAAAACAACTATTAGTATTGGAGGCGTTCTTTCGCCTTCGTATAATTCAAAAACCAGTAGTGGAGGAACCAATACGATGCGGGCAGCATCGGGTGTGGATGTAAACGAAAGTGGCATAAACTCACTTGGAGGTGGTTTGCAGGTTCGTGTAAATACTGGTTCGCGTTGGAGTTTTGAAACAGGTGTTTTGTATGCACAGGTAGGTCAGGAGGTGAGTAATAACTATAACTACCAGCCATATAAACAGGTCTCGTTTAATTCTCAGGCATCAAATACTACTCGCCTTGCTAATTCTATGGGGCCGATTGTGGCAAGCAAGAGTCAAAAGCTTTATGACGCGCCACTTACTGATAATATGGTTGAAGCATCGTATAGTGCAGTGAATTCGGTGAACGAAATTAAACAGACGCTTGATTATATTGAGGTGCCAATCATGGCGCGTTATTCTTTGTTTGAGAGCTTTCCATATTTGTCGGTAGCCGGTGGTTTTAGTTCAAATTTTTTGGTCGATAATACAGCTTATTCGCTCGAGGGTGGTACAGAGCAAAAGATAGGAGAGACGGATCATATCAAACCATTTGTTTTAAGTAGCTCGGTAGGAATTGGAATCGATGTGCCTCTCTTTAAATCAATTCATTTAAATGTGGAGCCACGATTGAAGTACTTCCTAAACTCGGTGAGTTCAAACGATGATTATAACTTTCAGCCTTATTCATTTGGGGTTTATGGAGGACTGACTTTTATTATTAAGTAAGTTATTTAAGTGATTCTATCATCTGGAAGAAAACACCCTTGTTGGCAAGTAAATCCTTGGGTTTTCCAACTTCAGCAATTGTACCGTTTTCCATTACCACAATCATATCGGCCAGTTTAATAGTTGACAGTCGATGACTGACAATGATGGCCGTTTTGTCTTCTGAAATATCTTTAAAATGCTTGATAAGGCTGGCTTCGGTAAAAGCATCCAGTGAGCTGGTTGGTTCATCAAGGATTATAACTTGAGCGTCTGTGTTATAAAAAGAGCGAGCTAATGCTGTGCGTTGCCATTCGCCTCGGCTCAACATCTGACTGTCCCTGAAAAGTGTTCCTAAAGTTGTTTTATACCCATTCGGAAGTTTTGAGAATATATCATGCAGCCCTGCTCTATGAGCAGCTTGTTCAATAGCTGCATCATCACCGGTTCGTTGCATGTTGCCAAAGAGAATGTTTTCTCGCGCACTGACGTTGTAAAGCATAAAATCCTGGAAAATGACAGAAATATTTTGAGCAAGTTGTTCACTGCTTATATCACTCCAGTTACGATTGTCAATGAAAATTTGTCCCTTGTCAGGCTTGTGTAAACCACAAAGAAGTTTAACCAATGTTGTTTTACCACTGCCGTTTTCGCCAACCAAGGCTATTGTTTTGCCTTTAGGGATGCATAGGCTGATGTTGTTTAATACCTGTTTGTTGGAATTAGGGTATCTGAAACTTACATCATTTAGTTGAATGCCTTTGTGTATGGGGCTTGGAAAATCTTTTGTGGCTGTATCTTCTTTAATTTTAATGTTTCTGAATTCAAAAAAGTTTTTCAGGAAAAGGTTGTCTTCATATAATGAGCTCAAATTTCCAAGCAGACCTTGTAATATGGCATAAGCCCTTTGAAGTGCCAGGAAATACATGGCCATTGTACCGCTACTGATATCTCCTTCGATGGTTTGCTTGATGACGAAGCCAATAATGAGTAGTAAAATAATGGTTGAAAATAATTGAACGGAGGCTTCGTTGATGGTTTTTGATTTTGATAAAGACCATTGCTTGGCTCTTAGATCATGTTTAAAGCGTTCGTATTCTGTTTTAAAGGTTGTTCCCAGGTTGAAAACGCGCAGTTCTTTGGCAAAATCTTTTGCAGTGAGCAGGCGGTTGTAATAATGGACACGTCGTTCGTCTTCTGTATGTTTCTTTCTATATTGATAAAGTCTTCTTGTATATAAAATTCTTAAGTAAAAGATAGGTGCACTGGATATAACTAAAATAGGAACAAGGCTCCAATGGATATTGCTCAAAACAACCAGGATAAGTGTCAGGGTCAGGCTGTTTTGCGCCACTTGCAATAAGCTGTAAAAAATTCGGGCAGGGCGAAAATTGGAATCGTTTAAAGCCCGGTAAAATACATTTTGGTAATTGGAATCTTCAAAGTAGCGGTAATCAATATGAATGGTTTTTTTGTGGATAATGTTTTGAACGTAATCATTTACAAAGTGACTTTGTCGCTCTCTAACCAGGCTGCTGATGGAGCCACTTATAGCATTGAGTAGGAAAAAAGCAGCAGTTAAACCAATTGTTGTATATAATAGTTGAGAATCCACTGTAGGGGTGTTGATTTGTTGTCCAACAATATCAATTAGCTGTTTGACAACATAAAGCAAGAGAAGTGGCATGCAGCCCCGAATAACTGTGACCAAGGCGTTTATATATGTCCATCTTGGTGAACTGTTATAGACAATTCGGATGGATTCTAGCAGGTGATTAAGAGTGAGCTTATTGCCAGGTTTCATTCAGGAATGATGTGTTGATTAAAACACTAAAATAACACAAATATAAAAGTGAGCCGATGAATTGTTAGTAATATTAGTGGTGCTAACGTTATTTTTCTGAAGCGCAGTAGTGATGTATTGAAACTATACGTCTTTAAATAGCTTTAGTTGTATTCTCCCCATGTAGTAAAATAAGCGACCTGTTATAAAGGTTAGTTGTGGCATTGTTTTTTTGAATATCCAAAATAAACCTTTGTGGCAGCTTTTGTCTTTATTGTGTCGTTTACGGCTAACAACAGTACCAATTACTTCTGTTGTGTTTACCGGACGGTCGGCAAATACCAACCCATCGCCTTTAAAGTAATAGGTTGCGTTTTCTTGCTTGTAAACGCGGTGGGCTATTAAAACATTCTGACTGATAAAAACACCAATGTCACCTTTCTCTGGTTTTTGTGGTGACACAAATAAGATGTCTCCCGGTTTGAGCAAAGGATACATGCTCATACCATGCGCTGGCACCTCCACTTGTTTGCCTTCTTGCAGCAATTGAATAAGCGCTTCTTGTATGTTTTTATTCGCCAAATTCATTTAATATCAACTCTACTATTTCAGTGTCGGGTTTAAAGCCACACTCATAAACGCCACATGACTCAGATAATGAAAGAAGTGCATTTAACCTGTTTTGGACCTGTGCTTCATTATACTGAAACTGCATGCAATTCCCCATCAAGCCTAAAGCGCCTTTTAGCGTTGGTAGTTTTTTTAGGTAGTTATCCGGTGATTGTTTGATTAAGAAGAGCTTATGTAATAATACATTTTTATTCTTGTCCTGATAGAACGGCATTGGTGTATTAAAGGCTTGAAAACCATTGCTTCCGGGCATAATTATCAATCGATCGTCATTGATAATGGTGGCACCGCACTTTTGCCATAAGCCAGCCATGGTTGATTTACCTGTTCCTGATACAGCTGAGAAAAGATAGCCTCTGCCTTTGAAGTCAACAGTAGAGGCATGAATAACAAAACCACCATAGAAATGCACTATATATTGTAAAAGCAATATGCCTAAAGGATGAAAGAAAGGATCAAGCAAATGGTTTTTAATGGTGCTATGCTTTACTTGAATATCAACAGTTTGCTCTTTGGTGTTGATATAGCAAACAGCTTTATCTATAAAGGTTTTATCCTCAAATTCGGCATAGATACCTTCTAAATTGTCCTGTTTAATAACACTCCACTTGTAAGGTAAGTCTTTCTCAAACTTTTCTGAGCCTTTAAATACTTCTGTCCAGCTATTTAGTGTATTTTCATTACAAGAATTAATATTGAGAATCCATAGTGGCGTATTTGAAGAAGGAGAGTTCTGAAATAGATGACTGCCTCCTTTATCATCAAAATCAAAAAAGGGGGATAAGATGTTTGCTTGAAATCTTATGCCCCCAATCGAGTAATATCTTGTTTTATTTGATTCTGTCATTTTTACATATTCGAAAAATCAGGACTGTCACCACCAAATGGATACTCAGCAGCCGAAGGATTTTCAAATTCTGGAGAAGGTGCGGAGGCTGCTGATGGTGCAGCTTCGCTCGCTTGTGCAGGCGGTGTAATTGCACTTCCGGCCCATAAACTGATCATGCCATCAACAAAGTGCTCCTCAATATCTGGTTTAATATATTTTCTTTTAATAATCATTCCCAAAAACTCATCATTTTACAGTTCTCCTATTATACCATTAGCAACAGCTTTGTTTAGGAATTGTTCCAAATCTTTTTCTGCTGTTTGTTCATCAATTTCAAACTCATTTATGATCAGCCTAATAATTTCCCCCGCTGATTTTTCAGAAGTCAAATTGTTATATATAAAAGAACCAATTTCATTCAATGAGAAAACTTTTTCCATTTGAGCAACAGTTCCAACAATTGGTATAATAACCGTTTCATTTCCTACAGTTTTTTCAACAAAGCCTGTTTGCTTCTTATAGAGTTTGTTTCTCACAGAATTCATTTAAAACATTGGCAAAAATATAAAAAAACAGATTTCAAGCACTTAATTAGGTTAAAAGAAATGATTAATTTGACCAATGACTGAATTCATTGTTTAAATATTCGATTTCTTTACTTATTCCATTTTTAGAATTCTGTTCTTGCAAATGGCGCTGCATCCTGACCAATAAACTCCTTTTTCAGGTATTTGTGATAACCGTTAATGGCTATCATAGCAGCGTTATCTGTTGTGTACGAGAATTTTGGGATAAAGGTTCTCCAATTTTTCTCTTTAGCTAATTCAGTCAGGCGATTTCGCAAGCCCGAATTTGCAGAAACACCACCGGCCAGCGCAACCTGAGTGATGCCAGTTTCTTTAGCTGCTTTGACCACCTTGTCCATCAATATGTCAATAATTGTTTTTTGCAGTGATGCGCATATGTCGGCTTTGTTCTCCTCAATAAAATCAGGATTATTCTTCAGCTCATCTCTTAAGAAATACAAAACAGATGTTTTTAATCCACTAAAGCTGTAGTCGTAATCTTTAATTTTAGGTTTGCTAAATTGAAATGCTTCAGCATTTCCTTCTTTAGCCAATTTATCAATTAACGGACCGCCCGGATAGGGAAGTCCCATTATTTTAGCACATTTATCAAACGCTTCACCTGCCGCATCATCAATGGTTTGGCCAATGATTTCCATGTCCAGATGATCGCGTACAACGATAATCTGGCTGTTTCCACCTGACACCAATAGACATAAAAAAGGAAATTCTGGCTGGTCAGTATCATGCTCATCTTCTTTAATGAAGTGAGCCAGCACATGTGCATGTAAGTGGTTAACTTCTATCAATGGCAAGTCGTTTGCGAGTGCAAAACCTTTTGCAAAAGAAGTCCCAACCAGCAATGAACCCATCAAACCAGGCCCCCGAGTGAAAGCTACAGCATCAACTTCGTCGCGTTCAATGCCCGCATCTTTTATGGCTTTTTCAACAACCGGGATAATATTTTGCTGGTGAGCACGCGATGCTAATTCAGGTACAACACCGCCATATGCCTTATGAACGTCTTGATTAGCAACTATATTTGATAAAATTACGTCATCTTTAAAAACCGCCGCAGAAGTGTCATCACAAGATGACTCAATACCCAAAATAATCACACTCATAATTTTGTCAGATAGAATTATTCATATTCAAATCAAAATTCCCACCTTTTTCTTAATTTTGGTGAGTTAAAAACGGGGTAAAAATATAAAAAAAAATATCAAAATAGGATTGTATGTTTTGGCGGCACTAATTATAGTGCCACTAATGCTGTATTCTATATTGTTGCTGCCTTCTGTTCAAACTTCTGTGGTCAATTATATTACCCGTGAGTTAAGTGAAGACTTAAATACTGAAATTTCTATTAAGCGGGTTCATTTACGACCTTTTAAAACCCTGGTTCTGGATGATGTGGTAGTGTTTGATCAGCAAGCTGATACATTGCTGTCGATAAGTCGGTTGTCGGCTCATATTGACTCGGTTTATTTCCGAAGAAAGAAGTTGTATTTAAACAGGTTAAAGGTTGAACAGCCTTTAATTAATGTATCAAAGCAAGATTCGTTATACAATTATTCATTTCTTTTAAGCGCATTAAAAACAAAGCAAAAAGGGTCCAGTGAAGAAGGTGCCTGGAATGTGAACTTAAATAATTTCGGTGTCGAAGATGGACAATTGCGCTATCATAACGATTCGGCAGGAAGTAATTTTCAGACTTCGGAGCTAACGCTGCAAGTGAACGATATTCGATTGGATAGCTTATGGCATTTGTCGTTGGCAGAATTGTCATTTAATAGTACAAGCGGGTTTAATGTCGAAAAGGCTGAAGGTAAACTGAGTTTTAACAAGTCGTACCTAACCTTTAGTAATGGACTATTTGAAACGCAAAAATCAACCCTTAATATTGATTCGCTGAATCTGAAAATGATTCCGGAAAATGAAGGCATTAACAAAATTGCTCATTTTTACCTGGATGTGCAGAGTTCAAAAGTGAATGATGATGACTTGTCTTTTCTGCTCAAAAAAAATGTACGGCTACCAGAAATACGCTTATCAGGTCTGGTTAATGGGACGGTTGATAATATAAAAGGGCGAAACGTGCGCTTGCAGTTTGGACCACATTCCCAGATAAGCTCCAGTTTTGATATTAATGGATTGCCTAATCTGGATGAAACATTTATATACTTTAATGTCAATCGACTCAAAACCACTCCGGCCGATTTAGAAAGTGTGTTATCTCAGGTTCAGGGGCAGGCACTTAAGTTACCTGAGGCCATCAAAAACCTCAATATGATTACATATTCCGGTAACTTTACCGGTTTTCTGACGGATTTGGTGGCCTATGGCGAGTTTAATACCGCGTTGGGTAAGATTAATACAGATATTGGTTTGAAGATTGATGCCGCTAATAATCTAATCTTCTCTGGTAATTTATCTACCCAGCAATTTGATGTTGGTAAGCTGGCCGGCGCTGAGCAGTATGTGGGCGATGTATCTATGTCGGTGGCTATCAACGGACGCCGGCAGTCAGCCAACAACTACAATGCTTTTTTAAGTGGAGTAGTTGATACCATTACGGTTAACAACTATGCTTATAAAAATATCAAACTGAACGGTTTGTTTGCCAATAATAAGTTTGATGGCGATTTTTTAATTGATGATCCTAACGGACAGGTGGGCTTTAATGGTAAAATTGATCTATCGGGCGAGGTACCTAATTTTAGTTTTATTGCTCACCTGACAGAGTTGAGACTGAATGAGCTAAACTTGTTGAAAAAACATAAAAATGCAGTCTTAACAGGAGATATAGAGACTGAGATTTCAGGACGAGATATTAACGATATTGTAGGCTATCTCAATATTAACGATGTTAGTTATCGCTATGATAAGCACAAGGTTTCAATTGATTCGTTATTGCTGATTTCGGTTCGAGAGGGTGAACGCAAACGTATTGTTTTACAATCTGATATTGCCGAAGGCGACTTGGTAGGGGTCTATAACTTTACCAACCTTGGCAATATGCTCAAGCAAAACCTGACTAATTTTCTACCCTCGTTAAAGTCAAAAGTCAATGTGAAGGAGAAGGATGTTAAAGAAAATGATTTTACATTCTCGTGTACCTTTAAGAAAATGTCTGATATTGCTGCTTTGTTTAGTCCGGATATAGAGATTTCCAATAATGGACTCTTACTTGGCAATTATAGTACGCTCACCGGTGAAATGGATGTTGAAGCCGAAATTCAATATCTGAATTATAAGGGTATCAAGGCAACTCATCCCGAAGTGCATATTTCAACCGATAGTAATAACAAATTAATGGTTGTTTCGCGTCTGAAGGATTTAAATGTCAATAACCTGGGGTCTTTTCAGAATTTGAGTTTTCATCAAACCGCATTTAACGACACCTTGCAGTTTAATGTGTTTTGGAATAACTGGGATGAATTTACCAATAGTGGTTCTATAATGACAAGCACATCGTTGCGTGCACGCGATAATGGAGTTTATGCCAGCACTGAGTTGCAACCGTCGTATGTGATGGTGCATGATAGTCTTTGGGAAGTACAGTCAACAACCCTGCATTATCATCCTGATGGCTTTTCGGTTAAAAACTTCAGAGTTCATCATGGTAACCAGGAGATTGGTATCAATGGTTTTGTGCATCGGCATGTAAAAGATGGTTTGCGTGTGCACTTTCAAAATATTAGCCTCTCAGATATGGTGGGATACCAGGATTTGAAGCAAGTGGAAATTTCGGGCTTTTTAAACGGCACCCTTGATGTGCAAAAGCTCTATACATCGCCTGTTATAAGTGGCGACTTAAGTATTAACGACTTCAATTTTAACAACGATGAGCTAGGCGATTTTGAAGTTGTGGCCGAATACCTGCCCAAGAAAGAGCAAATACAAATTAAGTCTAATGTAACGAAGGGAGCTATCCAGCCGCTTAAAGGAGGTGGAGTTATCGATTTGGCACAACAGAGTCTTAATTTGCATTACGATATTAATATGCTGGAGATTGGCTTTTTAAATCTGTACCTCAGCCGAGTGATGCAAAAATTGTCGGGTAATGCCAGTGGTCAACTGTCGGTGGTAGGACCTATAACAGCTCCTGAATTGATTGGTGGGTTGTATATCAACAAAGCCTTTTTCGATGTTGATTTATTGCAAACCACTTATTCAATGACCGATTCGGTATTGTTTAAGCCTGATTTGATTGAATTTAAAGGTATACAATTATCTGACCGCAATGGCAAGCAAGGTTCATTTAATGGAACTATCAGGCATCATGCATTTCGCAATATGCATTATGATTTACGTTTGATAACCAATAATATGCTGGTGATGGACACCAAATACACTGATAATCCTCTTTATTATGGAGAAGTGTATGCCGATGGAAATATGTCGGTGACCGGAACAACTAAGGATTTGGTGATTGATATTGGTGGCCGCACAAGGGAAAATACTGAGTTTTTTATTCCACTGACAGATGAGGAAAGTGCTGAAGAAAGTAGTTTTATTCGTTTTGTTAATGCGCAGCAGGAAGAAGATGATGAACAAAAATCAGTAAAGGTAGCTGATGAATACGAAATAGATTTAACCGGGATGACGGTAAGTATGGATTTGGATATTACACCAGATGCTCGTTGTCAGGTTATTTTTGACTCAAAGGTGGGCGATATTTTAAAGGGTAGAGGAAATGGAAACCTTCAGATTCAAATGGATAAAGAAGGTGGTATCGTGTTTTTTGGTAATTTTAATATTGAAGACGGCGACTATATGTTTACGCTTCAGAATGTGTTGAACAAGAAGTTTGTCATTAATGAGGGCTCATCTATTCATTGGGATGGTAATCCCTATGATGCCGTTATTGATTTGAATGCAAGCTATAAATTAAAAGCAAGCTTACTTGATTTAATGGGTAACCCTGAAGAAGTGCAAAGTGAATATGGACGAAGAATACCGGTGGATTGTAATATGATATTAACCGATCGTCTGACCAAACCAAATATTCGATTTGAGATTAAAACGCCATCTAACCAGGATAATAATCAAACAATTATAGACCAATATATTAACACCGAGGAGGAGACCAATCGCCAAGTACTCTCTTTGCTGGTATTGAACAAGTTTTATTCGCAGGAAACGAATAGCACAAATAATCAAAGTGGTTTTTCGTCAGGCAACAATGCTGCATTGGTAACTACCACCGAAATGTTATCCAATCAGTTAAGTCATTGGTTGTCACAAATAAGTCGTGATGTGGATATTGGCGTAGCCTATCGTCCGGCCAGCGAGCTAAGTGACGATGAAGTGGAAGTGGCTTTGTCAACACAAATGTTTAACAACCGGGTGGTGGTAAACGGCAATGTGGGTTACGGTAAAGACCAAACCCGACCAAGTAACCTTATTGGTGATTTCGACGTTGAGGTAAAACTGAATAATGCTGGTAATATAAGAGCCAAAGCTTATACACGTACCAATAATGACCTGGTTTATTCAACCAATACCTCGCCCACAACACAAGGGGTTGGTGTTTCGTTTAATCAGGAATTTGATTCTTTAGAAGAGTTAATGCAGAAATATTGGATGAAAATATCAGGTAAGAGCAAGGCTGAAAAAAAGAAGAAGAACGCAGAAGAGACTAAAGAATAATATTTTTCGTTCTGTAATAAAAAGTGATTTATTTATTTTAGTGCAGATTTTAACGACAAGAATAATTTCTTGCACAATTATTGCTTAATTCGATTGACTAAAAAATTATAATATGAATTTGTTTTTATTCATTCAGGCTAATGCCGAAGAGCTGATTACAGAAGGAGTAGCTGAAGGGGCTGAGAAAATGAATCTTTTTAAAATGGCTAAAGATGGCGGTATTATTATGATTCCATTGGTGCTGTTGTCCTTTGTAGCGGTGTATATTTTTATTGAGCGCTACCTGGCTATCCGCCGTGCAACCAAAGAGGATGCCGGTTTCATGAATAAAATTAAAGACTACATTCACGAAGGTAAAATCGAATCGGCTTTGGCCTTGTGTCAATCGCACGATTTTCCTATTTCGCGTATGATCGAAAAGGGAGTAACACGCATTGGTCGCCCATTGAGCGATGTCAATACGGCCATTGAGAATGTGGGTAACCTCGAAATTTCGCGCTTGGAGAAAAGTTTGCCAACACTGGCAACAGTGGCCGGAGGGGCACCCATGATTGGTTTCTTAGGTACTGTAATTGGTATGGTAAAGGCATTTTTCGATATGGCGAATGCCGGTAATAATATTGATGTGCAGTTGTTGTCATCGGGTATTTACACGGCCATGGTAACCACCGTAACGGGTTTGGTGGTTGGTATCGTCGCCTATTTTGCCTACAATATTTTGGTAGCAAAAGTTGAAAAAGTGGTGTTCAAGATGGAAGCTCGCACCATGGAGTTTATGGATTTATTGAATGAACCAGCGCACTAAGCATGGCTTTAAAGCGAAGAACGAAAATAAGCGCCGCCTTTAGCATGTCGTCGATGACCGACATTGTGTTCCTGTTGTTGATCTTCTTTATGATTACGTCAACAATGGTACATCCCAATGCCATTAAGTTATTGACACCTAAAAAGGCAACGAAAAAGGTGGTGGTTGAGAAATATTTGAATGTGCGTGTAACATCATCGGGGCGATTTTATGTTGAAGGTAAACGAGTGGGGGATGAGGCCATTGAATCGGGCCTGGTGGCTGCTTTTAACCGCAATGATAAAACCATTGTGAAGCTGCGAACGGATAAAAATGCTTCAACAGGTAATGTGGCGCGTATTTTGGATATAGCGGAAACGAATGGCATTAAAGTAATATTAGACATCCGGTAATGGCACTTAAAAAGCGAAGTAAAATAGAAGCAGGATTCAGCATGTCGTCCATGACCGACATTGTGTTCCTATTGCTGATTTTCTTTATGATTACCTCTACTTTGGTTACACCGCAGGCCATTAAGGATATGGTGCTGCCCAAAAGTGATCACCAGGTGTCGGCTAAGCCCAACACAACCATTTCGGTAACGGCTGATTTGCGCTATTTTGTGGAAGGCGAACAGGTGCCTTTCTGGAAAATAGAACGTCGCTTAAAAAGCATTATCGAAGTAAGTCCGGATACTTATATTGCTTTGCACGTGGATGAATCAGTGCCATTTTCGGTGGTGGGGCGCATCCGCGATATCGCGATACGAAATAAATACAAGTTGATATTGGCAACTCAGGGAAAATAAAAGATGGAAGACAGGGATAGAAGATACGGCATTATAGGGTCCGCCATTTTTCATGGGGTCATCTTGTTATTGTTGATGTTTTTTGGTTTAACAACCATGCCACAAGAGGAGGAGGGGATTTTGGTTAATTTTGGTGATACCGTGCTCGGACAAGGTGAAGTAGAGCCGAAAGAATCGGTAGCTAAACCTGTGGAACAACAAAATACACCGCCGCCACCTAAAGTGGAGAACATCCCCGAGCCCAAAACATCAGAGCCCGAACCAGAAGAGAAAGTAGAAACGCAAGACTACGATGAGGCTCCTGTAGTAAAAACAGCGGAGCAAAAGAAAAAAGAGCAGGAAGAAAAAGACCGTATAGAACGGGAACGCAAACAGCGTGAAGAGCAAGAGCGCATTGAACGCGAAAAAGAAATAGAACGCCAGAAAGAACTGGAGCGTCAGCGCCAGATTGAAGCAGAAAAGGAAGCGCAACGTCAAAAAGAGTTAGCAGAGCAGCGTGCCCGCGAAGAAGCAGCGCGTAAGAAACAAGAAGAACAGGACCGTCAGGCGGCAGAGGCACGTAATCGCGTAACAGGAGCTTTCAGTGGCAAAGGAACAGGAGATAGCTCATCGGAAGGCGATACTGGCGGTAGTGGTAATCAAGGCCATATTACCGGCGATCCAAATTCAAAGAATCGCAGTGGCGATGGTAAAGGCGACTCGGGTAGTGGCTTTGACCTGCAAGGTCGTTCTTTGGTTGGGAGCTTGCCTAAGCCGCAGCATAACTCTAATAAAGAGGGAATTGTGGTGATCAAGATTGTAGTTGACCGCAATGGTTATGTTACCTCTGCAGAGTTTCAGATGAAGGGCTCAAATACACAGGATAGAGAATTGGTAGCCAATGCTAAGGCCGCTGCTAAACGCGCCAAGTTTAATGCAGACAAAACGGCCAATGCCTACGCACAAGGAACCATTACATATCATTTTGTTTTAGACTAAAAATGTCCTGCCCCCGGCAGCAATACTTCCGCACTCGCGGAAAACGTCCTGCCGTCAGCGGGAACACTTCCGCGCTTGCGGAAATGATGCTGCCGAGAGCGAGAACACTTCCGCACTTGCGGAAGCCGTCCTGCTGTTAGCTGGAATACTTCCGCGCTTGCGGAAACCGTCCTGCCGATAGCGGGAACTGTAATTTCTAAAATAGCTCAATTACAAAAGCAGCACCTTAACAGCCGCCACAAAAACCGTTGTTAATAAAATATAGCGGATATACTTAACGCCGATTTGTTGAGCGTATTTTGAGGCAATAAAAGCACCGCTTGCATTACCAATGGCCAGAATAATACCGTATATAAAATTTACTTGTCCCGACCAGATAAAAATAACTAAAGCCACTGCGGTATAGGTCAGCACAATAAACACCTTAATGGCGTTGGCTTCAATCAGGTCATATCCCACACCAAGCACTAGGCCTGCTAATAAAAAGAACCCCACGCCAGCCTGTATAAACCCACCATACACGCCAATAAAAAAGAAAATAACGATTTGCCAAACGGCCGGTTTTTCGTTGGCCTGTCCAGCCTGTGCTTTCACCCATTTATCGGGTTTAAGCAAGATGATGAAGAACATCACAAACAATAAGGAGCCAATAAACAGGTTCAGAATGTCTTCATTAATAGAAATAGCAATAGAAGCCCCAATGATAGAGCCTATCAAAGCTGGCACAACCAAAAACAAACTGCTCTTGTAATGGATTAGTCCCTGCTGTTTGAAATTACGCACCGCCACCACATTCTGAAAGAAAATAGCAATGCGGTTAGTGGCATTGGCCTGGTGAGGCGACAGGCCTAAAAACATGAGCAATGGCAAAGTAATTAAAGAGCCACTACCAGCAAGGGTATTGATAAACCCGGCAAAGAGGCCGGCCAATATAAGGAGGGCTACATTGAGTATTGAAATGTCCATATGGCAAATGTATGGATTTCATACAAAACAAAAGCCGCTCTCATTCGAAAGCGGCTTTGTGTTTTTGCTATATGTGAATTGCTATCAGCTAACAGCCAATAGCTAGTAGCTATACTCTACCATGCAAACATAGGCTTATCAGCCATCAATGCATTTACTTTTTTGCGTGTTTCAGCAATCGCTTCTTCATTGTCGATGTTAGAAATTACTTCGTCAATCAAACCAACGATGGTACGCATATCGTCTTCTTTCAAACCACGCGAAGTGATAGCCGATGTACCCACACGGAAACCAGATGTAGCAAATGGCGAACGTGTATCGAAAGGCACCATGTTTTTGTTAATGGTGATATCCGCTTTTACTAAGGTGTTTTCCACTTTTTTACCCGAGATGTCAGGGAACTTCGTGCGAAGGTCAATCAGCATTAAGTGGTTATCGGTTCCACCAGAGATGATTTTGTAGCCCAGTTTAAGGAATTCATCAGCCATGGCCTGAGCGTTTGAACGCACCTGGTCAACGTAAGTAGCAAAGTCATCCGATAAAGCCTCGCCAAAAGCAACTGCTTTAGCTGCAATAACGTGCTCTAATGGTCCACCTTGCTGTCCTGGGAATACAGCGAAATCCAATACGGCGCTCATCATCTTGGTTTCTCCTTTTGGTGTTTTGTAACCAAATGGGTTTTCGTAGTCTTTACCCATCAAAATCATACCACCGCGAGGGCCGCGTAATGTTTTGTGCGTAGTAGTTGTTACAATATGGCAATGCTCAACAGGGTTGTTCAAACGACCTTTGGCGATTAAACCGGCTGGGTGAGCCATATCGCAAAGCAATAAAGCACCAATCTCGTCAGCCAGGCGACGCATGCGGGCATAATCCCATTCGCGCGAGTAAGCCGAAGCACCTGCAATAATCATTTTAGGCTTGTGCTCACGAGCAATTGCTTCCATCTCATCGTAATCCACCAATCCGGTATCTTCTTTAACGTGATAACAAACCGGGTTGTAAGTTACACCTGAGAAGTTAACCGGAGACCCGTGTGTTAAGTGACCGCCATGCGCTAAATCCAAGCCCATAAAGGTATCACCTGGCTTTAATACAGCAAAGAAAACGGCTGCGTTAGCCTGAGCGCCTGAGTGAGGCTGTACGTTAGCATACTCAGCACCAAATAACTCACAAGCACGGTCAATGGCCAATTGCTCAGTTTGGTCAACTACCTGGCATCCGCCATAGTAGCGCTTGCCTGGGTAACCCTCAGCATACTTGTTAGTTAAACATGAACCCTGAGCTTCCATTACCTGCTCACTCACAAAGTTCTCTGAAGCGATTAGCTCAATACCTTCTTTCTGGCGAGCGTATTCCTTCTCAATTAGGTCGAAAATTACAGTATCGCGTTTCATCTTATGATATAGTTTTTAAGATGTGAGTATCAAAACACACCATCCAGTTAGGTCGATTGTGTCTTTAATACAAACTGATTATGATTATTTATTAATAGTATTCGTTGAACGAGAGCCACCGTTGTGGCCTTTAACGTGAAGATTGGGTATGTACTTAATCTTCTATTTATTTGTTTTTAAGCGGAGGAACACAAATTTACATCAACCATCCGATAAAAAAAACATTGCAGTTTATAACTTTTCCTGAGATGCAAAAATGATATAATACAGAGTTGATATTATTCATGTTTTGAAATGGGGCGAAGGAGTTGGTTCTTAGTTTCTTGTTTGCAGTTCTGTGTTCAGGGCATAAGGTTTCTAAATCAACAAAGTTGCACATTGGGATGCGTCCATTGACTAAGGTAATTGTCATATGATTACACTAACTTAAAATACGATGAAAAATTTATTACTAACCTTGCCATTATTATTCACTTTCATTTTTGCTAATGCCCAGGAACAAACAGTTGAACACGACTATCGGGGAAGTGTCATTCTCAACTGGGCGCCGTTATCAGCTCTTGATACCTATTCGCGCTTTCGTGTAGGTGCCGAAATTGGTGTTTCGCAACGAACCAGTGTTGGTGTTGATGTTGGTTTTAACCTGTCCAATTACGAAAGGGGTGGATATCATGGCGGATGGAACGACAGAGATTACAGTGTATTTGAAATTCGTCCGGAATTCAAGTTTTTCTTTAATGATAAGTACAGAGCCCGTTTATATAACGCGGTTGAATTTTACTATATCTACTTAGAAGAGGATTTAGAAGACGATCATTACTATCAGGATAAGGGAGAAGTGAGAATTGATTTTGATGCTGCCACATATACGAAGGCTAAGTTTGGTGCACACTATAAATTTGGGGTGAGTTTACGAATGGGCTCACGAATGGTATTTGATCCCTATGTAGGTGTTGGTATCCGTTTGGTCGAGCGTGAATATGTTGATGTGCAGGGGGCTGTTGTAGACGCTCATAATGGCTCGGACTGGGATGAGTGGTTTTGGTCTGATAGTCAGCGTTACGAAGGTAATTTCTGGGGCGTCAACTTTGTTGGCGGGTTTCGTTTAGGTATTTATCTGGCAAAGTAGGGTTTCCAGTTTCCAGTTTTCTGTTTTGAGTTGAGAGGTTTTCTTCAACATTTAAACTTTTCAACCAATTCCTCAATTCCACAGTTTATCACACATTCAATTAATATGATTCACTGAGGCTTGCCTCGGGTCAGCTTTTTTCTCCCCTGAATTCAGGGGAGATGGCCGATTTATATCGGTCAGAGGGGTTGATAAGGAAAACTCGGTTTTCTGCGAAAGCAGAAATAAAGTCGCCGAAATACCACGTGGGCTTGCCTTGGGGATAGGTGACTTTAAAAGTTTTCTTTATTTAATCATCCGAATAATGAATCAATACTCTTCGATAGACAGAGAAAATCTTTGATTTAGAGACAAAGCCAAGGTACTTGCCATCTTTAACGACTGGCAGGTTCCAGGCGCTTGTATCCTCAAACTTGCGCATGACCTTATCCATGTTTTCATCGCACTCAATCATGGCCGGAGGGAGTGACATCAGTTCCTGAACAGTTGTCTCATGATATAGTTCGTGGTTAAACATGATCTCACGGATATCATCCAGCAGCAGTATGCCTCGTAATTCATCTCTGTGGTTCACCACAGGAAATATATTACGCTTAGAGGTAGAAATGACTTTTACCAATTCGCCTAAAGTCATCTCAGGGTATACTGTTTTAAAGTCTGTTTCCAAAACCTTATCAAGCCGCATCAATGTTAATACCGCTTTATCTTTGTGGTGCGTTATAAGTTCGCCTTTTTGAGCCAGACGTTTGGTATAAAGCGAGTGAGGCTCAAAATACATAATTGTGAGGTAAGCAATGGTTGAGGTAATCATCAGTGGGATGAAAAGACCATATCCATTGGTAATTTCAGCTATCAGGAAAATAGCGGTTAAAGGGGCATGCATCACGCCTGCCATCATACCAGCCATTCCAACCAGGGTAAAGTGAGAGGATGGCACTTCGGAAAAACCTAATGTATTTATCAATCTGGCAAACAGGTAACCCGTAACACCTCCCATAAATAGTGTTGGTGCAAAAATACCACCAATACCACCACTAGCCGTTGTTGCAGCTGTGGCGAATACTTTAAAGATGATGAGCAGAATTAAAAACGCAATCAGTGCCCATGCGTTATCGTGCCATCCGTAAAAGAAACTTTCACCCATGACAGACTGGCTATTACCATTGAGTAATGCAATAATGGTTTGGTAACCTTCACCGTAGAGTGGAGGGAATAAAAAGATTAGCAAGCTCAAGGATAAACCACCAACAATCCATTTAGTGTAAGGGCTTTTCATCTTACCGAATTGCTTTTCGGTATTCATAATACCTCGGGTAAAGTATAATGAGATAAAACCGGCAATAATACCAAGCAATACATAATACGGAATGTTATTAAGATGAAAAGGTGCTTCAAGCGTAAAGGCAAATTCGGCCCCTTTTCCCAAAAAGAAATAGGCTATGGTTGAAGCTGTAATCGCTGAGATTAATAAGGGAACAATAGATGCCATGGTCAGGTCGAGCATCAGCACTTCTAACGTAAAAACAAGCCCGGCGATCGGTGCTTTAAAGATGCCGGCAATGGCGCCTGCTGCACCACATCCCATCAGAAGGATGATGGTTTTATAATTCATCCGGAACAGACGGCCTAATGTTGACCCAATGGATGCACCGGTTAATACAATGGGGGCCTCGGCTCCAACCGAACCGCCAAATCCGATGGTAAAAGTACTGGTGATGATGGATGAATAATTGTTATGACTTTTGATATGACCACCTCGTTTAGAAATGGCGTATAATATTTTACTAACACCATGACCAAGACTGTCTTTTACAAAAAACTTAATAATGAGAATGGTTATTAAAATACCAATCATCGGGTAGGCCAGATAGAGGTAGTTTCTGTTTTCTAAATTAAAATTTTCGGTCAGCAAATGGTGAGTAAAGTGCACGGCATTTTTAAGCGTAACAGCTGCTAGTCCGCTAAACACACCAACCAGTAGGCTTAATATTAATATAAAATGCTTCTGGCTAATGTTTTTAACCCTCCAAATAAGAATTTTCCCGATGATTCTATTAAGCTTGCTCATAATGGCGCAAAAGTAATACAAATTAAGTGAGTAGGCTTTCGCTTAAATCGATTTTTAACGAATGTTAATAGAATAAGTCTTTATGAATCCGGGTTAAAGCGAGAGTAATAAAAAAGAGGAAGTTATTGCCTCCTCTTTTAAATATCATCTTGGATATGTTTTTACATTTTAGGCTCAATCTCTGCCCAATTCTCTTTTCGGGCAATTCGGCTGACCTGCATTTCACTCACGCAAAACATTTTGGCTATCAGGTTTTGTTTGACGCCTTTTTCAAGCATGCCTTTAATAACGGCTACGTCATCTTTCGATAGCTTGGAACTGGTTACTACTTTTCCTGCTTTCTTGCGAGCTTCCTGCAATACTTTATGCATGCGCTTATAACTCTCGGCTTTTGTCACCCATTGTAGGTTAGTGTAGTAATTGTTCTGTTTGTTCCAGTCCAGGTGAATAACAACATCCTGATCCTCTGCTGTTTTGTCAACGAAATATTCAGCGGTAAGCTTATGCACTAAGAATGATTTCTTCTGTCCTTCTACTCGTAAGCTCACATTAAAAAAGCCTTTTATATTGCCCAGCTTAACAATACGGCCATTTACTTTATCGTAGCAATAGCTTTTAATACGACCATAATTACTTATTTCGTATTTTTTATCTGTAAACGTAAGCTCTTTCCAGTGCTCATCATCAATTTTTCTAAGCTTACGTTCATTCATGTTCGGTTTCATTGCTCTTTTAGGTTAAAGGTTGAAAATTAGATTAATGTTACCTGATATATTTAAGTTATGTCCTCACTTTTTTATGAGATGTATGATGTAGAGAAATTCTACTAACAGTTAAAAGGTAACAGCAAAAGTATGAAAAAGGATTTGGCTATTCAATATCTTATTGACTTTTAGTGCTGTTAAAAAAAGTTAAGCCCTGTGAAACTAACCTTTAGCGAAGAATAGTAGACGTGAGTAAATAGTACTACTTAAGTGCATTTTCATATCTTTGCAGGCAAAATATTATTACAATGACGTTAGGTATAGATGATAAGGAACTTGAGAAGTTTATTTTGGTAGGCGATCGTATATTGTTAAAGCCAAAAGTGCCGCAAAGTAAAACGAAATCTGGATTATACCTGCCTCCAAGTGTTCAGGAAAAAGAAAAAGTACACAGTGGATACATTGTAAAGGTTGGGCCAGGTTATCCTATACCAACTTCGCCTGACGATGATGAAGTTTGGAAAAAGAAGGAGGATGCCATTAAATATGTGCCATTACAACCCAAGGAAGGAGATTTGGCAATTTATTTGCAGAGTGGAGGTTACGAAATAGAATACAAAAAAGAGAAATATGTGATTGTCTCTCAGTCAGCTGTTTTAATGGTGATTAGAGACGAAGGCTTGTTTGAATAAGATATTGCTTAAATGGGAGATAGAATAATTACTAATAAAGCCAATTACTGGAAAGAGAGTGAAGGGCCAACCTGGGCTTTGGCACCAATGGAGGATGTGACTGATACCGTATTTCGTGAAGTGGTGATGCGTTTGTCTAGTCCGGGGAACCTGCATTTACTTTTTAGCGAATTTTTATCAACCGATGGTTTTTGTCATCCGGTGGGGAAAGATAAGGTGGTGCACCGTTTTCATATTAATGAAAGTGAGATGGAGTTGGTTAAGCGCGACAATGTGAAGCTGGTGGCTCAAATTTGGGGAACAGATCCGGAGAAGTTTTACAAGACAGCTCAATATATTGCCAACGAAACGATTTTTGATGGCATTGATATCAACATGGGCTGCCCAATGAAAAATATTATCAAAAAAGGTGCTTGTTCAGCCTTGATAAATACACCAGAGCTGGCTCGGGAAATAATAACTGCTGTGCACGAAGCAAGTGACTTGCCTTTGAGCGTTAAAACACGAGTTGGGTTTAAATCAGTTGTAACGGAATCGTGGATATCTAACTTGTTGCAATCAGAAGCAGACGCTCTAATAGTACATGGGCGTATACAGAAAATGATGTCGGAAGGAGAGGCTGACTGGAATGAGATTGGTAAGTCGGTTGAGTTAAGAAATCAGATTAATCCAGGTATGAAGTTACTGGGCAATGGTGATGTGATGTCAATAGAAGAGTCTCTGGATAAAGTGTTGGAGTACGGTGTGGATGGTGTCATGGTTGGGCGCGGCATTTTTCATAATCCGTGGTTTTATAATACTGCTTATTCACCTTCAATGGAAGAAAGGGTAGAAGCCTTAAGAATGCACTCTGAGTTGTACGCTAAAACATGGAACGGGATTAAGCCCTGGGCGATTTTAAAACGATTCTTTAAAATTTACACCAATAGTTTCCCGGGAGCCGTGCAATTGCGTGCTCAGCTGATGGAAACCAATGGTCTTGAGGAGGTGGAGATCATCCTTAATGACTTTTTAAAAGAGCAAGAGGAACGACGTCTGGCAAAAGAAGCCTAGGAGTTATCTCCTATGAAAACATCTTTAACTGATTTCGATAGGCGGTAAATGCGTTGGCTCGTGAGATGAAGCCCAGGTATTTACCTTTATCGATAACAGCAATGTTGAAGCGGCTCGATTTTCTGAACATTTCCACCAGGTCTTCCATTGTGTCGTCAGGACTAATATAATAGGCTGGCATATACATAAGGTCTTTTACCAAGGTGGTTTTGTACAGTTCTGGTTTGAATATGATTTTTCGGATATCATCCATTTTGATCATGCCATGTAGCTGCCCTTCTTCATCTACAACAGGAAATAAGTTGCGGTGTGCCTCAGAGATAACCGCCACTAAGTCACCCAATGTAGCATCTGGTTTTATCTTGGCAAAATCAGTTTCAATCAGGTTCTTAACCTCCATCATGGTTAGTATGGCGTGGTCTTTATCGTGTGTAATCAATTCGCGACGCTTAGCCAATTGATGGGTATAAACCGAATGTTTTTCAAATGTTTTAGTCGTAGCAAATGAAGCGGTAGCAGTTATCATAAGCGGTAAAAACATCTCATAACCGCCTGATAAGTCTGCAATTAAAAAGATGCCAGTTAAAGGCGCCTGTAAGACACCAGCAATCAGCCCAGCCATGCCAATCAAAGCAAAATTAGGCACATGTAATTGATGGATTCCTAATTTATTAACAATTGAGGCGAATAATAACCCTGTATTGGCACCCATAAACAAGGTTGGTGCAAAGATGCCTCCAACGCCACCACTGCCAAAGGTTAATGAAGCTGCTACTACTTTTAGTAAAATAATGATACTAAGGATAGAAGCCATAGCGGCAAAATTATCTGTTAAGGAAGCAAAAATAGAACCGTCAAAAATATGACTGGCATTACCAGCAAGCGCCTGGTTAATGAATTCATAGCCTTCACCATATAGCGATGGGAAAAAGAATAGCAGCGTTCCCAGTATTAGTGTGCCTACCAGAAAGCGAATACGGTTCTTTTTAAATCTTTCAAACCACAGTTCAATTAATATATATACATGCGTGAAATAGGTGGCCACAAACCCAGCTATTATTCCTAAAACCACGTAATAGGCTAAGTCAATCATTTCATAGGTGGTGGTTACCTCAAATGGATAGACAACCTCTTGCCCCATAAATAAATACGAAGTAACAACAGCCGATATTGACGCCATTAAAATAGGAACTAACGACGCCAGAGTTAAATCAAGCATAATCACTTCCAGTGCAAACACAATGGCAGCAATAGGCGCCTTAAAAATAGCCGCCATAGCTCCGGCACAGGCACAACCTAACAGTAGTTTGATCTGGCGGTAATTTAAACGAAAGAGCTGACCGATGTTACTGCCTATTGCCGCTCCTGTTGATACAGTGGGGCCCTCCAACCCCACGCTACCACCAAATCCAACAGTTAATGCACTTGTTATGATAGATGAAAACATGTTATGTCGGTTCATCTGCCCCTGATTCTTAGAAATAGCATAGAGCACATTAGGAATACCATGACGCACCGGGCGTTTAATTATATATTTAATAAATAGCACAGATAGTAATATCCCAATAGATGGGGTGATTAGGTATAAGTACCCTTTACTGCTCTGTGTATAATGATGAACTAACTCACTGATAAAATGTACTGAGTTTTTAATGATTACAGCAGCTAAGCCCGCTCCAACACCCACCAATATGCTCAAAATCATCATGAACTGGCGGTTGCTGACATGCCTTAAACGCCATACTAAAAACTGTCTGAAAAGGGATTTTCGATTCATGGATTTTGATTGTAATAGCAAGGTAACAAAAAAGTGTAGATTTTGACTTTGTTGTATAAAAGATGTTGTTTAAATAGATTGAAGATATCTTCTCTTTTAAGCCGGATAATGTAGGTGCTAAGTTTTTTCAATATACAATTGATTTCTTATACGTAATGCATTTTAATCCATGGTGATAAACCTTTTTGCTAATATAGTGTTTAAAACTAAAACCTGTAGCGTTAAACAAATGAGGCAATTATTCTTTCTTTTATTCATCCTTTTAAGTAGTACGAATATTTATGCTCAAACAGGTAGTTTAAAAGGTTTGGTTAAAGATGCTTATACTAATCGCCCCATTCCATTTGTTAATGTCATTGTTTATGAGTCGACAATTGGGACCATCACCGATACTCTTGGTCGTTTTGAACTGAAGGATGTGAAAGCTGGTTTTGTGCGTTTGCAATTATCATCTATAGGTTACCAATCAAAGGTGAGCGAAGAATTGAATGTATCGCATGTACGATCCAACTACATTGAAATAACCCTTGAGGCTGTATCTGAAAATCTGGATGAGGTACAGATAACCGCTTCACCATATGTTGTTAAAGCAGAAGCTCCGGTGTCTTTACGGCGAATTGGGATTGACCAAATTGAGAAAAGTGCAGGTGCTAATCGCGATATTTCTAAAGTACTGCAGTCGTTTCCCGGTGTTGGTAGTGCCAGTAGTTTTCGCAACGATTTATTTGTGCGTGGTGGTGGTCCATCAGAAAATCGTTTTTTTATCGATGGCATTGAAATACCGAATTTAAATCATTTTACTACTCAAGGAGCGTCTGGCGGTCCGGTCGGTATTTTAAATGTTGATTTCATTCGGGAAGTTGATTTTTATTCCAGTGCTTTCCCGGTTTCTAAGGGTAATGCTCTTAGTTCGGTTTTTGAATTTAAGCAGATTGATGTGCGCGAGGATAAACCGCATTTTAAAGGTTCAGTTGGTGCGTCAGAGTTATCTTTAACTACAACAGCTCCGATAAGCGAAAAAACAGGGATGATTGCTTCTGTTCGACGTTCTTATTTACAGTTTCTATTCGATGCGTTAGGCTTACCTTTTTTGCCAACTTTTACCGATTTTCAATTTAAGACACGAACGCGAATTGATGATAAAAATGAAATCATATTTTTGGGTGTAGGCGCTATTGATAAGTTTAAATTAAATAGAAATGCCGAACCAACAGAAGAGAACAACTATATTTTAAATTACCTACCTGTTAATAATCAATGGAATTATACCGTTGGAGCTGTTTATAAGCATTACCTGGAGCGAAGTTATTTGTCGTTTTATATAAGTCGTAATCATTTAAACAACAAGGCATACAAGTACCAGGAAAATATTGAGATGCCAGAAAACCTTCTAACCGATTATTCTTCAGATGAAATAGAAAATAAATTCAGGGTTGAATACACTGCACGACCTAATGATTTCACCATTAATGTTGGATTTGGAACGCAGTATGTTCAGTATTTTAACGATACTTATTACAAGGTTTTTGAGGATGATCAGCCATCTGTGATTGACTATTCGTCAGAATTGACTTTTGTAAAATGGTCAGTTTTTGGTTCGGTTTCTCATCCTTTTATTAATAATCGTTTGACGTTTTCGGCTGGCATTCGATTGGATGCGAATAGCTACTCTGCGGAGATGAATCGTTTGTGGGAGCAGTTTAGCCCGCGTATTGCAGCTTCGTATATGTTATTGCCCGATGTGTATTTGAATATGAATGTTGGGCGTTACTATCAGCATCCGGCCTATACAACAATGGGCTATCGAAATAGTGATGGCGAATTGTTGAATAAAAGTAATGGACTTTCTTATCTTAAATCAGACCATTGGGTGGGCGGGATTGAATATCGTCCTAATAAACTTACACGTTTAACTTTAGAAGGATTTTATAAAAGGTATGATGCTTATCCGTTCTCCGTTAAAGATTCAATATCAATGGCTAGTAAGGGGGGGGATTTTGGTATTTTTGGTGATGAGGAAGTAACATCTTCATCAAAAGGAAAAGCCTATGGTGTAGAATTGATGATACGAACCCGTACTAATAATGGTTTTAGCATGATTACAGCCTATACTTATGTACGAAGTGAGTTTACCGATTGGCAAAATAAATATGTGCCATCGTCGTGGGATAGTAAGCACTTGTTTACGTTTACAGGTAACAAAGCTTTGGGAAAAAACTGGGATATTGGTGTTAAATGGCGCTACGTTGGCGGTTTGCCTTATACACCTTACGATTACGATAAGTCATCATTGGTGCAGGCCTGGGATGCACAAAACCGTCAATACCTCGATTATTCAAAGTTTAATACCCAACGACTAGCCAGTTTTCATCAGTTGGATTTACGAATTGATAAAACCTGGTACCTGAAAGAAATGACACTGGGTTTTTACATTGATATTCAGAACCTGTATAATCAAAAGTCAGAAGATGCCCCCGAGCTAATACAGGTATTGGACGACAATAACCAACCAATTATTATAAACCCGGATGCTCCAACAGAACAGCAGCGCTACGCATTAAAAGAGTTGACCACCACTTCGGGCACTATTTTACCAACCATTGGTTTAATGATTGAATTTTAATTGATGGAAATTAGGAGATTGAAAACATTCAAATGAATGTTTTTTCTTAGCTTTATATGTTGACACCTGAATAGCAATAAAACTTTAGTTTGAGCACAGCAATTTGCATATTTGTTTTATGTTGCTGGCAGTTAATTGATTTAGTCAGAAAGGAATTAAATGAACCTACCTGCATCATTTAAATATATACTATTCTTCGTTTTTACTTTTGCCGTTTGTTTCAGTAGCGCAGCCCAGAAAAGACGCATTGGAGATTTGTTTAATGTCAATAAAGAACAAAATGAAATGCTACAGGGTAAGCGCGTAATACTAACCAATCAAGAACGTGAGTGGGTAGAAATACATAATGGAGCAATTCGCTTAGCTCCAGATCCAGCATTTGCACCCTTTGAGTTTTTTGATGAAGAAGGTAACTATTCAGGTATTGGTGCTGATTACATTGCGTTGCTGCAAGATAAAACAGGCCTTGAGTTTTCTATTGTGCAATACAAAGACTGGAATACCATTGTGGAAGAAGCTAAAAAGGGCAATGTGGATGTCTTTGGTGTGGCTACGCCATCCGTTGAACGGGAAGAATATATGCTGTTTACTAAACCACACTTAACAATGAAAGCGGTAATAGTAACCCAATCTGGCGTTTCAGGCGAATTAACTCTGGATGATCTAAAAGGTATGAATGTGTGTGTGGTTGAAGGTTATGTGTGGCAGGAGATGTTGGAAAATGATTATCCAGATATTCATTTTGATTTTGTGTCAAATTCAGTTGTCGGACTTCGTAAGGTGTCATTGGGAGTAGCCGATGCAATGGTGGTGAGTATGTCACTGGCATCCTACTATATTGACAAAGAAGTGTATTCTAACCTTTGGATAGCGGGGGAAGCAGAGTATTATGTCGAAATGGCTATAGCCGTCAGGAGAGATTGGCCAGAACTGTTGAGTATTCTTAATAAAGGTTTAGATGCAATTAGCCGAAATGAAGAGCTGGCAATAAAAAATAAATGGCTTTTTCATCGTGAGGTAAAACTTCTGGAAAGTAGGCAGTTCTGGTTGTTGGCTCTTTATGTCACATCAGGTTTGCTATTAATTGCCTTAACCATGTGGACATTTAATAGACGTTTGAAACGTATTGTTAATGAGAAAACTGCAGCACTTAAAAAAGAAAAAGAGCAGCTGCGCATAACGAATGATAAACTATTGCAGGCTGTAGAGAAAGCATCAGAAAGTGACCGGCTGACTAAATCGTTTTTAGCAAATATCAGTCATGAAATCAGAACGCCCATGAACAGTATCATGGGTTTTGCGCAACTGATTGAAATCGATCAGGCTACAGAGGTTGAGCGCAGGCATTATGCTAACTTAATGGTAAAAGGAGGGCAGCAATTATTAACAATTCTTGATAATATTATTGATTTATCGAAAATGGATTCGGGACTCACTAAAGCATGGGTTCAAAAAGTAAATGTAGGTCAGTTGGTTAAAGAAACTTGCGAATTAATGCAGCCCATTGCAAAAAAAGCAGGCTTGGATTTGCATTATTCGATCTACGATAGTGAGGGCTTAGAAAGGGTAAAAACAGATCCTATTTTACTGCAGCAGGTTATTAATAATATATTGACCAATGCTATCAAATATACACATGAAGGAGAGGTCTCGATAAGTGCTAAATTAGTTGGTAAGAAGGTGCGTATTGAAGTAGCAGATACAGGAATTGGAGTGCCTAAGGAGTTTAATGAAGGAATCTTTGAACCTTTCCAACAAGTGAAGCACCGATCGGTTATTGAAAGTGGTGCCGGACTGGGTTTAGCCATTGCTAAGCGAATAATGGATGTTATTAACGGAAAAATTTGGGTCGAGGAAAACCAACCTCAAGGTTCTGTTTTTATTATTCTATTTCCAGTTAGGTTGAAAAAATAAGAAAATTCACTTCTCATACCTGAAAAATAAGTTTGAATAATTAATAACGCCCCATCAGGTTATTTTGCCACTAAGATTTTATCTTCGCATAAAAGCATTCGTTATGGATATAGTGATAATTGGTTCGGGAAACGTAGCTACACATTTGGCAAAGGCATTGTATGCAGCGAAGCATTCAATAAGACAGATTTATAGCAGAAATGTTGATAATGCAAAAGTACTTGCTGATGTGGTAGAGGCAGAACCTGTGTGTGCTGTTCAACAAATAGACACCGGAGCCGATCTATATTTCATATCTGTTAAAGATGATGTAATATCAGAACTAGTTAGTCATATGCCAGATGTTAATGGTATTGTAGTGCATACGGCAGGCAGTGTTTCGATGACTGTATTATCCCGTTTTAAAAACCATGGGGTTTTTTATCCTTTTCAAACATTTACAAAGGAAACAGAGGTCGATTTTTCTGCTATTCCTGTATTAGTTGAAAGTAATTCAGAAAGTAATACGACGACCCTTTTAAACACTGGGAAGCAGTTAAGTAATAAAGTGATGAAGGCCGGTTCGGAACAGAGGCGGGACTTGCATATTGCAGCTGTTTATGCCTGCAACTTTGTTAATTACATGTATCATTTGGCAGATGACGTGCTTAAGAAAAGTAATTTGTCATTTGAATTGTTACATCCATTGATTTTAGAAACGGCCACGAAAGTTCAAAAGGCTTCACCAGTTAAAGCCCAAACAGGGCCTGCAGCGCGAAAGGACTACCAGGTAATTGAAAAACATTTAGAAACACTTAAGGCCGATGCAGAGTTACATGACGTCTACAATATGTTGACCAATAATATTATTGGACGAGTTAAGTAAAATGTTTACAGATTGTTTGCCAATATATCTGCAATGTGTATCGTTTTTATAGGCAGCTTTTGTTCGTTGATATAGCTTTGAATATTCATTAGGCACGATGCTTCGGTAGATACGATAAATTCGGCTCCTGTGGATAACGCATTTTCAACTTTCTGCTCAGTCATAGCTGTTGAAATGGGTGCGTATTTTAGCATAAAAGTTCCACCAAAACCACAACAGTCATCTCTTTTAGGCATTTCAACAAGCTCTAAACCACTAACATTTCTTAACAACTGACGCGGTTCCTCTTTTAGTCCATATTCACGCAGCGCTGAGCAGGCATCGTGGTAAGTTATTTTATGCGGAAAGGCAGCCCCAAAGTCGGTAATGCCAATTTGATTAACCAGGAAATCGGTTAATTCAAATGTGTTTTGTTTAAGCCGTTCCGCCTTTTTACTATCAACCAGTTGGCTATAGTGTTTTCTGATGTAGCCAGCACATGATGCGGATGGTGTTACGATTGGCCGGTCGTGAGGAAAGTCGTTGATAAACTTCTGTGCTAATTTTTTAGAATGAGATATATCTCCGCTATTAAAAAGAGGTTGCCCACAACAAGTTTGTTTAGGGTTATAGTTGACCTTACATCCTGCTTTTTCCAATAATTTAATCGAATTCCAGGCAGTATCAGGATATAACTGATCGATGAAACATGGCACAAATAAATCAACAATCATTCAAAGTTATTTTATTAGAATTTAAAGGTAAAAATACTCACTTAATGGATGTTAACAAATGGCAATTAAATGTAAAAACGACACTTTGGCATAATAAATGATTTAAGCATCTGGAAATTAATCAAATATTAAACCGCACCTTTTGTAACTGTATACGAAATTTTTCGTTGTACAGCGTAGGGTGAAAAAATAGGAATGATGAAAAGATACATTGAACAATTGATAGAAGACTTGCAAGAAATCAGGTCAAAATCAACTCAAAATCTATCGTTATTTTTTAAAGTTCCTGAGATGCAAGACTATGATTTGTACAATGATGAAGAGCATGAGGGAATTAAAGTGACCGATTTGATTGGAATGGAGAAGTTTTTCTTTCCAAATGTAGATTATTTAACTGATGCAGAAGCCGAAGTGATTGTTGTGGAATTTGAGAATGTATTCAATGCTTATGGTTTAAACCCTATTTTTGAAGACTGTGTAACGGCCAGAATTAAGTATGGACATTTACGACATGCTTTAAATCACCAGGTTTTTCCGGTTGAGAATCAAATGGTGGATATTGAAATGTGTGATTACCTGCCACAATACTGCCCCATGCACGAGCTGTGTAGCAACTACAATGCACAAAACGTGTGTTGCGAATTAAGAAGGAGAGCTTAAGAAGATAAATTTGTTTTAGGTTATTATTGATCCCTCTCGGCAATGTCGGGAGGGATTTTTTGTTTTATTGAATAATAAATAAGGGTTTTTATTGTTTAATATTTTGCGAACTTGTTATTTTCGCATATTAGTACATAACCTAATTTAACTCGATATTTTATGAGAATCATTCAGATCGCATTTGCGATTATTTCAACATTTCTTCTGAATTCAACATTAGCCTACTCGCAAGTAACAGAACAAACCACAAAAGACCATGTTTATTACCTGTCGTCCGAAGCGTTAAATGGGCGCATAGCCGGAACCGAAGAAGGGCGTTTGGCTGCTGAATATATAGCTAATGAATTTAGTTCTGTTGGATTATCCTTTTTTTCAGATTCATGTGCCTATTATCAGGATTTTACACGGAGTCGAAAAATTGGTAGTGCATCAACTTTAGTGCTGGGAAACGATACTATTGGCGTAACACACCTGAATAAAATGTGTCATTACACCGAGAAGGCCTCGATAAGGTTTATTAGACCGGAAGAACAAAGTGATGCTATAGGAGCAGACTCAACTTCATTTATCGTGTTTTATACCGAATCGTTTGATAAAGGTATTCAGAAGATAAAAACGCATTATAATTTAAATGGGGGCGATAATGGATACATGCTGTTAATGCCTGATAAGAAACGACAAAAAGGTTTTCGTATCAGCCTGGAGAGTCTTAAAAAAGCAGATGATGCCTATGAAGTATTTGTTTTGACCAATTATCTGCATTTTGCCCTTAATAAGGAGGCTTGCGATGATTATCTGAAAGAGGTTGAGCACCTGAATATATTAGTGGCTAATGAGAAAAGGTTTGCCGATTTAAAACAAAGCAGTGCTGCCCAAGACAAAAGATTCGATTTTTCTGAAAAACCAGATTCATTTGTAGTAAAGAACTATCGCAATGTAATTGCTAAGATAGAGGGGACGAAAGCCGATAAACCAGCCATCGTATTTTGCGCTCACTACGACCACGTAGATTCTCTCTATTCGAGGCGAACAAAGGGAGTGGCTGCAACAGATTATTTTCCGGGAGCTGATGATAATGCTTCAGGAACAGCGGCGGTTGTTGAAGTGGCAAAGAGTTTGAAAAAAGCCAATTTTCAGCCGGAACAAACCATTTACTTCTGCCTGTTTGATGCTGAGGAAAAAGGACTGTATGGATCACGATATTTTGCTAAAACCCTTGAGCAGGATGTAGAGTTGGTAATTAATATGGATATGATTGGTCGCAATAAACGAGACCGTAAACGCTGTGATAATATCGTTTTTGCTAAAGCACAAGGAGATTTTGGTAAGGCGTTTACAAAGGGGTTTGATAAATATTGCCGCGAGAATTCAAAGTCGCTAAAGATACGTCGCTACGATATGGAGCTAATGCTTTTGTTAATGGGCTATCCCTCCGACCAGGCGAGTTTCAGACCAGACACGGATACTTCAGTTTTCTACACTGGTTTGCATAAAGATTATCATACACATAATGATACGCCTGATAAAATTAATTATAAGAAGCTTACTGAATACATCAATATGATGAGCGGATATTTAATGGAGTTCTGAGCAGGTGTAATAAATTAAAGAAACAGCAAGCCACGATGCTATCAAGGAGGAAATTCGTTGTTAGTATCGTGGCTTTTGTATTTAAATATCAAGCTTACTTTTTTTCAGGCACAAATTTTAGTGAAATAGAATTAACACAGTGGCGAGTGTTTTTATTGGTAAAACCTTCACCAATGAACACATGCCCAAGATGCCCATTGCAACGGGCACAAACTATCTCTGTCCTGCGACCATCAATGTCAGGGACACGTTTAACAGCACCCTCAATTTCATCATCAAAACTGGGCCAGCCACAGTTGGAAGCAAACTTATCATCCGACTTGTAAAGCGGGGCATCGCATTGCTTACATACATATGTGCCTTTTTCTTTATGTTTATTATACTCGCCCGTAAAAGGGTATTCGGTGCCCTTATTTATAATCACACGTTTTTCTTCCTCTGTTAAAGGGTTGAGTATGATTTTGCTTGTGTCTTGAGCCATGATGTTATTGCTAATAATTACGATGAATAATGTTATAAGTTTTCTCATAACTTCGCATATTTTACATTGACTTATTTGATAAAATGGCATTAAGTTGAGCAATTGTCAAATTTACTTAACCTTGCTTACTTAAACTCATTTTAAATAGAGCAATTCTGAGTGATATTTGTTCATACTTGATTAGTAGCTTGGTTTTCGGTCGAATTCGATGTGATAGAGCTTATAATGCACAGTAAATGTGAAAAATAAGTGTTTTTTGTGGCCGTTAATTAATTAAAGGACTTACTATTTGTGTGTTGAACAAATGTTTGTAATTGGCAGTAATTCAGTACAGTGTAAATGACTTTGTTAATTGAACCGATTTTATATATTTGTCATCCGATAATAATTCTTTACCAAAAATTGAAGCAATGGGATTAAAAATTGTAGTTCTTGCGAAGCAAGTACCTGATACCCGAAATGTAGGCAAAGATGCCATGAAAGCTGATGGGACAGTGAATCGTGCGGCATTGCCGGCTATCTTCAATCCAGAGGATTTAAATGCCTTGGAGCAAGCTTTGAGATTGAAAGATAAGTACCCGGGTACAGAAGTAACTATTTTAACGATGGGACCGGGGCGTGCAGCCGATATCATTCGCGAAGGTTTATATAGAGGAGCTGATAATGGTTATTTATTAACAGATCGTGCTTTTGCCGGTTCTGATACACTAGCCACTTCTTATGCTATCTCATGTGCCATTAAGAAGATGGAAAAATGTGATTTAATCATCGCTGGTCGTCAGGCTATCGATGGTGATACCGCACAGGTGGGACCTCAGGTGGCCGAGAAGTTAGGGTTGCCACAGGTAACTTATGCTGAAGAAGTGCTTTCAGCTGATAAAAAGAAAATTGTTATAAAGCGTCGTTTAGAGCGCGGTGTTGAAACGGTTGAAATGCCTTTACCTGGCGTGATAACGGTTAACGCCAGTGCACCTGATTGTCGTCCACGTAACGCTAAGTTACTGATGAAATACAAGCATGCTCAGACTATTACAGAGCGTCAGGCAGAAACAGAAGACTATATCGACCTAACAGCCGATCGTCCTTATCTTAACATTGAAGAGTGGAGTGTTAATGATATTGAGACAGATACCAATTGGTTAGGTTTATCGGGTTCGCCAACTAAGGTTAAGAAAATCGAAAACGTTGTGTTTCAGGCTAAAGAGGCTAAGCGCCTAACGCCAGCCGACGAAGAGATTGACGAGTTAATGAAAGAATTAATTGCTAATCACACTATTGGTTAATAAAGCTGATGGCTAATAGCTATTAGCTAATAGCTTTTGTTTCACCAACCGGTTTGCCGGTAAAAAATCGAAAAAATGAACAACGTATTTGTTATTTGCGAAATAGATGAGGGAAAAGTAGCCGATGTGTCGTTAGAATTAATGACGAAAGGTCGTTCTCTTGCCAATCAATTAAATTGTAAGTTGGAGGCTTTAGTGTTAGGCCACAACTTAAAAGGAGTTGAAAAAGAATTGTATCCATACGGTGCTGATGTGGTTCACATTGGCGACGACGAGCGTTTGGATCCTTATACAACATTGCCACATACAAGTGTTATTGTTGACTTATTTGAAAAGGAGAAGCCACAGGTTGCTTTGTTAGGTGCTTCGACTTTTGGTCGTGACCTTGGCCCGCGTGTATCATCAGCTTTAGTGAGTGGTTTAACAGCTGATTGTACATCATTGGAGATTGGTCCACACGAAGACAAGAAAGCTGGTAAGACATACGAAAATTTATTGTACCAGATTCGTCCTGCTTTTGGTGGTAACATTGTAGCAACCATCATCAACCCTGATTGTCGTCCACAGATGGCAACAGTGCGTGAGGGTGTGATGAAAAAAGAAATCTACGATGCTAACTACAAAGGAAAAGTTAACAATATTGAGGTAGAGAAGATTCTAAAACCTGAAGATTTAGTGGTGAAGGTAATTGAGCGCCACATGGAAAAATCGAAGGTGAACATTAAAAACTCGTCTATCATCGTTGCCGGTGGTTATGGTGTAGGTTCAAAAGAGAACTTCGCTCAGTTAGAGGAGTTGGCACATGTGCTGGGTGGTGAAGTAGGTGCTTCGCGTGCTGCTGTTGATGCCGGTTATGCTGCGCATGAGCGTCAGATTGGTCAGACAGGTGTGACTGTTCGTCCTAAGTTGTACATCGCATGTGGTATCTCTGGTCAGATTCAGCACACCGCTGGTATGGAAGAGTCGTCTATGATCATTGCCATTAACAATGATCCGAATGCACCCATCAATAAAATTGCTGATTATGTTATCACTGGAGACATTGGCGAAGTGGTGCCTAAATTAATTAAGTTCTATAAGCAGAACACGAAGTAATGATTAATGTATAATTAAATTATTAATGATGAATGTATAATGATTAATTAATCTCTAATCATTGACAATTAATCATTAATATTTAACCATTAACAATTAATCATTAAAAATTAAATTATTGTTGGATCAGAATTCCGATGTTTCGGAACTCAAAATAAAAAACAAAATGGCAAATTTTTTCACAGACAACCCGGATTTGAAATTCCACCTGGAACATCCGTTGATGAAGAAGATTGTAGCTTTAAAAGAGCGCAATTTTGCTGATAAAGATAAATTCGATTATGCGCCCATGGACTTTGAAGATGCCATGGACAGCTATGATAAAGTATTGGAGATTGTAGGGGAGATTTGTGGTGATGTTGTTGCGCCTAATGCTGAAAGTGTAGACCAGGAAGGTCCGAAGATTGTAAATAACGAAGTGGTTTATGCCAAAGGAACTCAGGAAAACCTTGATGCTTTGGTAAAAGCTGGTTTGATGGGAATCACATTGCCTCGTCAATACGATGGTTTGAACTTCCCAATCGTACCTTACATTATGGCTGCTGATATTGTATCGCGTGCCGATGCTGGATTTGTGAACATATGGGGATTGCAGGATTGTGCTGAAACAATCAACGAATTCGCAGATGACGACCAGAAAGAGCGTTTCTTAACGCGTGTGTCGCACGGCGAAACAATGGCTATGGATTTAACTGAGCCGGATGCCGGTTCTGACCTTCAGGCCGTTCAGTTAAAAGCTGAACTGAAAGATGGTAAATGGGTATTAAACGGTGTGAAGCGTTTTATTACCAACGGTGACGGACACATTGCTTTAGTATTGGCTCGTTCTGAAGAAGGTACTAACGATGGTCGCGGTTTATCAATGTTTATTTACGACCGCAACCACAAATCAGTTATCGTTCGTCGTTTAGAGAACAAAATGGGTATCAAGGGTTCGCCTACATGTGAGTTGGTGTTCAAAGATGCACCTGCCGAGTTGGTTGGTAACCGCAAAATGGGATTAATCAAGTATGTGATGGCCTTGATGAACGGTGCCCGTTTAGGTATTGGTGCACAGTCGGTTGGAGTCTGCGAGGCTGCTTATCGCGAGGCATTAGAATATGCTAAGGAGCGTGAGCAGTTTGGTAAGCCTATTATTCAGTTCCCAGCAGTATACGAAATGTTGGCCACTATGAAGGCGAAGTTAGACGCTGGTCGTACTTTATTATACGAAACATCGCGCTACGTTGATATCTACAAAACATACATGCACATTTCGGAAGAGCGTAAGTTAGAGCCGGAAGAGCGCAAAGAGATGAAGCGTTACCAGAAATTGGCTGATTTCTTCACGCCACTGTTGAAGGGTATGACTTCGGAGTACAGTAACCAGTTGGCTTACGATGCAGTACAGATTCACGGTGGTTCAGGATTTATGAAGGATTATCCAGTTGAACGTATTTATCGTGATGCTCGTATTACCTCTATCTACGAAGGAACAACCCAGTTACAGGTAGTGGCGGCTATTCGCGGTGTAACAACAGGAGGATACCTTGATCGCATTCGTGAGTTCGAAATGATGGAATTAAAACCTGAGTTACACGCCTTACGTCGTACATTAATTGGCATGACGGATGAGTACGAGCGTGTTGTTAAAGCTGTTGTTGGTGTTAAAGACCTTGAGTATGTTGACTACCAGGCACGCCGTATGGTGGAAATGGCTGGTAACATTGTAATGGGTTACTTATTGTTACACGATACACAACGTAACGACAAGTTCAAAACATCGGCAGAGATTTTCATCGCACGTGGTAAAGCAGATAACCATGCCAAAGCTGGTTTTATCTTTAACTCGTCTATCGATGATTTAGGATTCTATAAGCCTGATTTAGCAGACGCTTAATAGCGATTAGATATACAAAAAAAGCGGCTGTTTCCAATGGAAACAGCCGCTTTTAATATCATTATTACCTATGGTTTTGCTTTTACAGTGATAGTGGTGATGGAGTATGAAATTTACCTTACCTCATTTCCCTCCTTATACTCCCAAAGTAAAGCATTTAACTCCTTCACTATTTCCGGGTATTGAGTGTAAAGGTTGTTTTGTTCCTCAATATCTTCTTCCATATTATAGAGTTGCTGCGGCAGTGCATCTTTATCGCATTTGTTTTCTGGCAATGACCAGCCGCCAGAACCCTTGGCATCAATTAGCTTCCATTTGCTCTTTCGGATTGCAAAAGTGCCGTTTGCCGAATGATGAATCATTATCCGGTCTTTGTCCAGCTTTGTTTTATCTCCTGTTAGAATGGATAAAAAAGAATAGCTGTCTTGTGCAGATGCGGGAACAGATTGGCCAGTTAATTCAGCACAAGTGGCCAGCAAATCAGTTGAGCAGATTAACTCATTACTTTGACAATTGGGAGCAATGTGTTCAGGCCATCTAATAATGAAAGGAATATGGTGGCCGCCTTCCCATATATCTGATTTCATTCCTCTAAATGGGCCGTTGGCCAGGTGATTGAATGTTTCAATATCTGATGGAATCCATTGAGAGCCGTTATCGGATGTGAAAATAACAATGGTATTATCCATTAGGCCTTGGTCTTTCAAGCTATGCATTATTTGTCCCACCACATCATCTGTCATAGCCACAAAATCGCCATAAACACCGGCCTCAGACTTCCCCTGGAACTCTTTAGAAGGAAACCATGGTGTATGTGGTGAGGTGAGGGGAAAATAAAGGAAGAATGGTTGTTCTTTATCTGCCGATTCAATAAAATTGATGGCTTTACGAGTGATGGTTTGTAATACGGTGGTATGGTCAAAATCGTCGGCAACATCACCACGACGGTACCATATGCCGCGTGCTTTGTTGTCTTTGAAGAATGGCGTTTCTTGCGTCACTGGAGCTGTTGCTATATCGTTTTCGAGGTACACGTAAGGTGCAATATCCAATGAGGCAGGAATAATAAAGGAATAATCGAAACCTACATCACAAGGGCCTCCACTGACAGGAGCCATGTAATCAACATTATCTGTGTGCTGAATATCCCATAGATTACCGCCATGAAACAACGGTTGCGTCACGTCTTTTTTTGACCAGTTAAGACCAAGATGCCATTTGCCTACGCAGGCCGTTTGGTAGTTGGCTTGTTTTAATAGGTGCGCCACAGTTGATATGCTATCTTCTATCAAGCCAGGCTCATGCCCAACCAGAACACCACTTTTCAGCCGGCTGCGAAAGCAATAGCGTCCTGTTAATGTGCCATAGCGCGTAGGCGTGCACAAAGCTGAGTTACTATGGGCATCACTAAACCTCATTCCTTCATTTATCAGGCGGTCGAGGTGGGGGGTTGGTATTTTACTGTCGGGATTTAAGCCTTTAATGTCGCCATAGCCCATGTCATCAGCCAGGATATAAACGATATTTGGGAGTTGTTCCGGTTCTTTATTTTGGCAACTGGTTAACAACACAGTAAGAATTAAAAATTGTAATACTTTAAAGTTCATCTCATTAGTTTTTTAATGAAGTAAAAGTATGCTAAAGTGTGTTTTTAATTGGGTGACGGATGTATTATAATGAGGGAATTTGTTAAAACAATCTGAATGTGACGAAGTGTAAGAGGTGTTCTGGGTTGGCAAGTTACCTTTCCGGGTTGGTTAAAGGGATTGATTATTCATTTGCATTGAATTATAGTTCGCTAAATTTTTCACTGGATGTAATGCTATTTTCATTGCTGCTTTCGATTAATGGAAAACTATTTGGACAGGTGAGCAGAGGCTTAAAATATATTTGTATTTTCGGCTTCAAATAAAATAAGTGATGAATCCTGAATTACTACAATTACTCACAACAATGCGCATGCCCTATGGTAAGTATAAGGGTCGAATTCTTTGTGATTTGCCTGAGCCTTATCTGGTTTGGTATCATAGCAAAGGCTTCCCGGATGGGAAACTAGGCATGCTGTTGCACACCTTGTATGAGATAAAATTAAATGGACTGGAGTATTTGCTAAAACCTTTGCGCAAATAAAAGCCCTGAACAAAATGAGATCAGGGCATAATATCCGATTAGTAAAAAGTTCTATTGTCCGAACTTATAACTTATTCCAAAGCCGAAGAGTTGTTTAAACTGCGTGCGTGGGCCGTGTTCGACCTGATCTTCATCAACATATTTAATGTCATCATCGTAAATGAGGTTAAATGAAGCCACGGCACTTAGATAATCATTTACTTTCATGTTAAAAGCCAGTTCCCAGTCTACATCTACATTTTGAGGTTTATTTCCAAGGTTGGAGAATAAATCTAAACGGGTATTAACATCTACATTTTTAATGATATTGGCTTTCTTGGCTGTCAGCTTAACCGAGGCACCAAATTCCTGACGGATTTTATCGCCTTCATCCACACCAAAAGCACCCGCTGTTGATAAAGAATCATCTAGTACAATAGTGTTTTTGTTGGTTAAAGGAGATAGATACAAAGAGAAATTATCGTTGGGTTTATAATCAAAACCCAATGACAGGTTGAGGTAACCCGGCGACATAAACTCTGATAATTTTACAGTATTTTCCGGAGGATCGTTATAACCTACATCATACTGGGTTTTAAAGTCAAGCAATCCGGTAAAAAACCATTTACTGCCATCGACCTGGTAACCCAGTTTCGAAGTGAAATACAGCTTATCCTCAGTCTTCACCATGTTATCGCTTCCCTGCTTGGTTAAACCATAACCCGTATCCAGGGTATTGTCCCAGTTGATTCGGTCTTTACTATAGTTAAAATACATATTTAGTAAAAATGTACCAGCTACAGAGTTTTTACCACCGGCAGCCCAGTTAGTTAAAGATACCTGGTTAAAAGTGAATGACGGAGTTCCGCCAATTTTCCAATGTTTAATGGTATCGTTGTCTGCTGTTTGTGCATTGGCCGCTATCGCCATTAAAATAAGACAGACACTTAAAATTTTCTTCATAATAAGGTTTCAAAAAAAGAAATGCTCCGCCGGAAAGCGGAGCCATGTATTGCGTTAATAATTATTTTTCGTTGTACATATGTACGTCTCGCTGTGGGAATGGAATTGTAACGCCTTGTTTGTCAAATTCTTTCTTTACAAATTCCATCATGTAGAAATATACCGTCCAGTAATCAGCTGTTTTTGACCAAACGCGAGTAACAAGGTTAATTGAACTATCGCCATGTTCCTTAACGGCAACGAAAATGGCAGGATCTTTAAAGATAAGTTCGTTTTTCTCGGCCACCGCTTTAATGATATCTCTTGCTTTATCAATATCATCATCGTAGCCAATACCAAAAACAAAGTCAACACGGCGGGTATCTTCTTTGGTATAATTTATCATGGCACCTGTCGAAAGCCCACCATTGGGGATGATAATAATTTTGTTATCCAGCGAATTAAGGATGGTATTAAAAATCTGAATTTCTTTTACGATACCAGCATGACCTTGTGCTTCAATATAGTCGCCCACTTTAAAGGGTTTTAGGATTAGTAGGATGACGCCACCGGCAAAGTTTTGCAGTGTACCTGATAGAGCCATACCAACCGCCAAACCAGCAGCACCAAGAATGGCAATAAAGGAAGTCATTTCGATGCCCATATAGGTAATAACACTAATAAATAGCATTACTTTTAAGGTAACAGAAGTAAGGCTTATGATGAAAGGCACCAATGTATCGTCAATTTTACGGGCGGTTAAAAGACGCTTGAAGCCTTTAACAATTTTGTTGATAATCCATAAACCAACAATGGCAATCAGTATTGCTATCAGTACTTTAACGCCGTTGGCAATAATCCAGTCGTAAATGGGTTGTAAGTCAAACCCTTCTAATCCTAATTCTTTCATAGTTTGTCAGTTAAGTTTAAATTAAATTAGTGGTTAAACACATTAGTACATTTAATGTTCTGACTAAGTTATGAATTGTTATAGTATTAAAATACCTTTTTACATTCTTAATGATTATTTTCGCGATTTAATTAAAAATGATGTTTAATCAAGATAATTGTAACGATTTGAAAATAAAGGTACCACAAGTGATTGAAGGTTTAATATTTGATATGGATGGAACGCTGGTTAACAGTACACCTGTTCATTATAAAGCTTGGTCAGAAGCTGTTAAACCGTTCGGTGTCGAATTCGATTATGCATTTTTTATTACGCTGACTGGACGTCCGGTAATTGAGTTGAGTAAAGACTTAATTAAGCGCTTTGGCTTGGACATTGCTCCTATTGAGCTTGTAAAAAATAAAGAGCAATTGGTGGAGAATAACCTGCATAATGTTGAATTGATTCAACCGGTTTATGAGGTGATAAAGCAATATAAAGGGCAATTGCCCATGGCTGTGGGTACAGGAGCCAGTCGTGAAAGGGCACAGTTCTTATTATCAACTGTGGGCATTATTGATGAGTTTGATATAATTGTTACCTCTGATGATGTGGATAATTACAAGCCACACCCCGAAACCTTTTTAAAAGCGGCTAAGAGCATGGGTGTTGAACCAGCCAACTGCCTTGTGCTGGAAGATGGACAGCTGGGTATTGAAGCTGCCAAGGAAGCGGGCATGCATGTTATTGATGTGAAACCTTTTTATGAGTAAACCAAGCGATGCCATCATTTGAGATAGACCTGATATTGTTATTTGACTACATTGGTACAATTGTGTTTGCCATTAGTGGTACATTAACGGCTGCCCAAAAACGCCTTGATATTTTTGGGGCTATTTTTATTGGGTTTGTGACCGCTATTGGAGGCGGAACAGTCCGAGATATTATGTTAGGTAATCTGCCCGTGTCATGGATTCAGACCTATGACTATTTCTTTCTTATTTTGGCTGGTGTGCTGATTACCATCATTTTTAAAAAGCTGGTTGTGAAGTTACGGAATACACTATTTCTGTTTGACACTATCGGGATTGGGGTGTTTACTGTGATTGGGCTGGAAAAGGCATTAGCTTTAGGTATTTCGGCGCCTATTGCGGTAATCATGGGATTATCTTCAGCGGTCGTGGGCGGTATAATACGTGACACTTTAACCAACGAGGTGCCGTTGATTTTTCACAAGGAGATTTACGCTACGGCTTGTATTACAGGGGCCATTGTCTTTTTAGCTCTTAATTATTTTGGAGTGCCTGAGGTGATATGCGAGACTGTTACCGTGTTGACTATTATTGGAATTCGCTTGTGGGCCGTGCGCTATAATATTACCATGCCCCATGTTTCGTTGAGTGAGAAGTAGGATAGGGTTTCCAGTTTTGGGTTTCGTGTTTTGAGTTTTGGGTTTCCGATTTCCTGTTTTGGGTTATTGGTTTTAGGAGGAATTCGTCTGCTTGTATTGAGCGCTTACCATTATTTTGCAGGGTGACCGGCTGGTTTTATAATGCACCCATCAAATTCAGCTTCGCGCCCATTAAATTCTGCGCCCCGACCATCAGGTTTTGTATCTGAACCGTTAGTTTTTGCATATTCCCGCCAGATTCTATAATTGTACCAGTCTTTTTTACGAATGTACCACTAAGTATTATTAATCTACCTGGAGTGATTGTCTTCCGTGTGGTGAAGATGCTCTTCTGTGAGGTGAGGAAGCTTTACGGGATGGTTGTTTAGCTCTTTCGGATGGTTTGTAGGTTGTTGTTGTCGGGGAATTGGAGGATTGTAATGTTCTAAACTGAAGGATTGTTGAATCGTTTAATGGATAAACTGCCAAGCGAAAGGTAGCATCGAAAATCCGGAATACACCACCCACTTTTCTCTCTCCGGACTTCGGACTCTTCTACTCTTCATAACCCAAATGCCCGGCAATGCTTTTATACTCCAGCGCTTTATCCATGTCGCCTAGTTTTTCGCAGGCTTCGCCCAGATAGTAGTAAGCTTCGGCTTTGTCTTTTTTAATGCGGGTGGCTTGCAGTAAATCGTTGTAGGCTTTTTCGTACATTTTCAGTTCCAGTCGTGTGCGGCCCCGGTTGTATTTCACTTTGTACGATTTCTTTTTGATTGTATCAGCTGCCGTATAATCTTTATCAGCCTTTTTTAAGTCGCCTGTTTCCACATGGATGGCGGCCCGTCGAACCAGGGCATCAAAAAACTGTGGTTTCAGCTTCAGGGCTTTGTTGAGGTTGGCCAAAGCAGATGGTTTGTCGTTAAATTTCACCATGCACTCGTTGGCCATCAGGTAGTACTCGCGGGCAAAGTCTTCCACACTTTTTTGCTGCCGTTTAATGGCGGCATTCAGTTCTTTTACTTCTCTTTCGAGGTGATTAATCTTTGACAGCTTAATGGCAATCAGGCGCTGCACCGATTCAACCGACAGGGCTTCCTGCTTTTCATTGGCAATAGCAAATGATTGAACGGCCTCGTTAAAGTTACTGGCATCAAACGCCAGCATGGCATTGCGGTATAAATCCTGCGCTTCGGCTTTGTTCAGCTCTTTCTCAATCAGCACCTTGTTGTTGGCCGCCTTCGAGAATTTAACCACTTCGTTGTTCACAATAACATCGCGTGGCGAAATCTGTGTTTTAAGTACAATGCCTTCGAGCGATATGCAACGCGAAAGGGCCACATACAGCTGGCCACCGGCAAAAGCGCCGCCCGAGAAATCGAGCATCACCTTATCAAACGTGAGGCCCTGGCTCTTGTGCACCGTAATGGCCCAGGCCAGTTTTAGCGGGTATTGGGTAAACGAGCCCAGCTCTTCTTCGGTGATGCGGTTGTTTTTTTCGTCGTATTTATAGCGGATGTTACGCCACACCTCTTTCTCAACCAGATGAATTTCTTCGTTTTGCAAACGCACATAAATACCGTTCTCATCAATGTCTTCCACACGTCCCAGGCTGCCGTTGTACCAGCGTTTCTCCATGTCGTTTTTCACAAACATCACCTGGGCATTTTCTTTCAGCACCAGGTCTTTCAGTGTTGGTAATCCCGACTCAGGAAAGTCACCCGATATGCGACCTGTAAACTCATGCTCATCGCCTTCGAGCTGCTCCAGCTTACTGTCGTTAATGTAGTCCACTGTGTTACGGCGTGTTGCCAGGGTGATAAAGAACTCATCAATGGGGCTTTGAAACTGCGGGTTAAAGCGGGCGTTAATAGCCGCCATGTCGTTGTTGCCCGCCTGTTTTAAGCGGATGCGGTCGAGCAGATTCACAAAGGTTGAATCATTCTGACGATACACCTTCTTCAGCTCTATCTGTACCAAAGGTATCTGCTTAAACACCCGTGCCGAGAAGAAATAAGGAGAGGGGTAGAAGCGTTTCAGTATTTGCCAGTCATCGCGCTTAACAACCGGTTCGAGCTGAAAAACATCGCCCACCATCAGCAGCTGCTTGCCACCAAACGGCTGGTTCATATTTTTGGTGAATACCCGCAAAACACGATCGATAAAATCGAGCACATCGCCACGTACCATCGATACCTCGTCAATGATGAGCAGGTCCAGTTCCTTGATGATTTGTGTGTGCGCTTTCCGGTATTTCAGAAAATCAAAGATGCGCCCTTTTTCCGTCGATAAATCGGGGTCGTCGGGCAGGATAGGGCGGAAGGGCACCTTAAAAAAGGAGTGAATAGTAACACCACCCGCATTGATGGCGGCAATGCCCGTTGGGGCAACCACCACAAATTTCTTATGCGTATGCTGGCATATGTAGCGCAGAAAGGTGGATTTACCGGTGCCGGCTCGTCCGGTTAAAAATACCGATGAATTGGTATGCTGAATCAGTTTCAGGGCATCCTGAAATTCGGCATTATCTGTATCAAAATTTTCCGGCAATACACTCATTTATTCTACCTCTGCTATGCTTTCTTTACCCGATAATTCTTCTGAGCCGTAACGCTTAATCACATTATAGGCTTTGTAAATACCCAGTTCTCCGGCCTTGCTTAAGTCGGCTGTTCCATCCGCTTCTTTTTCCAGATAAATCAGGGTTAAACCGCGATTAAAATAAGCCTCGGCAAAGTCTGGATTGAGGCGAATGGCCTGTGTGAAATCTTCCACTCCCTGTAAGAAATTCTTTTTCAGGCATTGCACAATGGCGCGGTTGTAATACGCAAATTCAAACTCCGGCGATAGCTCAATCACCCGGTTCAGGTCTTTGATAATTAGCTCGTAGTCGAGTATGTGCGAGGCATCTTTCTCAATATTCGTTTGATGTTGCTGGTTTTTTGCTTTAATCGGCCCCTGCAGCATCACGTTATTTGGCGTCTGCGTTTCTTCTTCCAGGGCTTTAATAACTTCCACCATTTTATGGCGCGTATAAGCACGGTTAAACAAGGCCACCACATTATCCGGATCCGACTTTAGTATCTCGTTGTAATCGGCCATGGCATTGCTGTAATTCATCACCATGCTGTACAAGGCACCGCGGGTAATCAATATCTCACGGTCGGTGGCTGCATCCTGCAATTCTTCCGAAATGGTGGTGATGTCGTTAATCAGGCGGATGTATTTAATGCCTTCCGCCTCAATCTCACGATTGGTAATCATTAACGGTTTTTTATACAGCTCTTTCTTGTTGAAGCTCACCACTTCTTTTTCATAATAGGCCGGACGGCTTAAAATGGTATCACCTGAGTAATAGGTTAAACCAAAGACTGGTTCCAGGTCGATAAAGATATTTCGGTTCTGAACTTTACCGCGTATATTGTCAAAACGCTCTTCTGTTGATTCATCCTCATCGAAATCATCCAATACGGCCAGTTTATCGTAATTGCGGATGTCTTTGTCAGACTTTTTACGAGTGGCTTTACGTTGCTTTTTACCAGAAGCGTTATCGTCCTCTGTATCATTTTTATTATCCGAAGAATGGGCAGCTAATTCATTTTGACTGCGCTTATCAGCATTTAACTTAGCAGCTGTCATGTAATCTACCTCAGCTCCGTTCATATCACCCAGGTTTTGCTTGGCTATACTTCGGTTGTAATAAGCCGGCCCAAATTGGGGATAGTTGGAGACGATGATGTTTAAATCACTCAAAGCCTGTTTGTTTTGTCCCAGGTCGAGGTAAAGCAAAGCACGATTGTACAACGTTAGAAGATTATTAGGTTCCAGTGCCAATACCCGTGAAAAATCTTCTATAGCACGGTTTTTATCTCCAACCTGAGCTCGTAATATACCACGGTTGTTGTAGGCCATACTATTTTTAGGATCTAGCTGAATGACCTTGTTGAAATCATCCATGGTGCCTTGCCAATCATCCAATTGATAGCGGATAGCACCTCGCATTGTATAATAACCGGCAAAATCATCTTTTAACTCTATCACCTTGTTGTAGTCGGCCAGCGCCTCTTCGTATCGATTCATTTGATAATACAATATACCGCGAGACGCAAAACCATCCGACAGATAGGGATTACGCGTAATAACAGTTGAGAAATCAGCCAAAGCGCCTATTGAATCACCCGCATGTGTTTTAGCAGCGCCTCGACTCAGATAGGCACTCAGCATGGTTGGGTTATGCTTTATGATTTGATCAAAGTCCTCAATTGCTTTGTTGTATTCTTCCAATACCGAATGGCTATTTCCCCTGTTAATTAACAGGTTGGTGTTGGCAGGGTCAATTTCAAGGCCTTTGGAGTAATCTTCAATGGCATTTTCATGATTGTCTTTTCGACTCATAATAATACCTCGCACATTGTAGGCATCCACTAAAAATGGATTCTTGCTCAGGCAGGTATTTAAATCAATTTCGGCTCCGTTATAGTCTTCCAGGTAATACTTGGCCAAACCGCGATAAAAGTATGGATCTGATAAGTATGGTTTTACTTTGATTACTTTGTTAAAGTATTGAATGGCTAATACATAATCCTCAAAATATAAAGCATTTTTACCGATGGTGAGCATTCTGTCGGTATTAATCTGTGCTTTAATATCGTGGCTTATTACGCAATTAAGCAATAATATAATAAGTGCAATTTTTCTCAACATAGGTCAATCTGAATACAACAATGCGAACAAATATACAATAGTTAGTTTGTTTAAAGTCATCAAGTATGAATAATATCACTTGATATCCGCCTTAAATCAAGGGTGCTAATAAGCAAAAATTAAGCCAGATTTAGTTGCTGAAATTAAACTCCTTTACTGTTTGGTTGCCCCTGTTGTCCGTCACTTTCACATGTAGCACATGTTTGCCTTTCTTCAAAAATGGCATGTGCTTAAAAGTCCCTGTTAAGCGGTAGTTTTTAGCATCATATTCAAATAAAGCCCATTGGTCGTCTATCAGACATTCATAATTTTTAATGCCGCTGTACTCATCATTGATCAATAGCTCAATCGATTGACGCGCCGAATAGTTATTGTTTTCAGGAGCTTTACGAAGTTTAATGGTGGGAGCAATGGTGTCAAGTGCCAAAGAAAAACGTCCAAAGCTACGCGTGCTGGTGCTCATTCGTCCATCCTTATACTGGCCTCCTAAGGAATAGGTTTTACCATTGGTAGCCACACCTGCCATTAATAGTTTATCACCATACTTTTGCAATGAATCGGGGACAGGAATAGTGACTGTCATGGAGCGGTGCAGAGGAATGTTTTTATCCCCAATAACATATACAGGGGCAATCATACTTTCTTTTTCATCCTTATGGATAAGCATTTCAATGTCGGTATAGAATGTTTTAGCTGGTATGGATAATTCCAATCCTAATGTGTCTAAAGTAAAGACTTTGTCAAAGTTCACAGGTAACAAAGGGCTGTCTTTTTTCTTAAGGGGAGGGGGTGGGTTTTCGCCCTTAATAGTAAATGCCAATACAGAGCGGTTGCCATTAAAATCTTCAATTACATATTTAAAAATTTTCGTATCACCGGGTTTTAGCTCCGCAGTGTAGGCATTGCGTTTGCTATATAAACTCAATCTGTTATTGGGTTCTACCCAGCTTTTTTGAATGACTTTACCAGTTCGTTTTTTCTCTCCGTAATCAATGTGCGAATTGATGTAGCGCGTTTCGGCAAAGCTGAATTTTTCAATTTTGAAATCATATACCAAGGTGTTGTTCACAAACAGGTCGATGGTTGAAATGCCACATTTACGCCAGCTATCGGTGAAATAGTCTAATACTTGTACACCCACACCAATTTTACCGTGTGCAGTGAAAATGGTTGAACCCTTTGGGTGAAAAGCGCGGTCGTAGAAAACGGTTGAAACAAATTGGTCTTTTCTTTTTCCACCAATGGAAGCGTCATCCGAAAGGCAATACAATTTCATGCCTTGCACCTGTGGACGCACGTCGTCTTTTATGTCGTCTCTGAACAGAAGAGGGTTCATTGGTTTCTGACTGGCCTTGTCGCGCACTTCGTAGTGGAGGTGAGGGCCACCCGAACTACCCGAGTTGCCACTGTAACCAATAACTTCGGCACGCCCAACAGGTACCTCGCCCGCTTTGAAAAATAATTCTATGGCAAACGATTTTTTCTCATATTGCTTGGCGCGAACCAGCGAATCGATGCGGTTGGAGTAACGCTCCAGGTGAGCATATACAGTGGTGTAACCACCATCGTGGTCGATGTAAATAGCTTTACCGTAGCCATAGGGTGATACTTTTATTCGTGAAACATATCCTTTGTCGGAAGCATATACACGATACCCGGTTTTTCGGTTGGTTGTTAAATCTAAGCCAGAATGAAAGTGGTTGGAGCGCAATTCACCAAAACTGCCGCTGACAGAAGGTTTTAGCTTCATTGGTTTAACAAAGCGTTCACTGTCTTTAACTTGTGCATTGGTAATCTGATTGGCTAAAATGACACACAAAACAATTAAAGCAATTTGCTTCATATTTTTCTCTCCTCCCTTTAAATAAAATCCATCCAAAAATAACTTTCTCTTCCCACAATTACAATTGAATTGTTTGGTGCGTTCCGCTATTGACGCAACCCCTTTCTTAATTTTTTATCTAAATAGTTAATCAATGTAAATGCATTAATACTGGCACGATATTTATTACGAATGAAGTGAAACAATGTTTAATTCTTAAATTATAATCCCATGAAAAAGTTAAGATTTGGAATTTTACTAGCCCTGACAAGTGTTTTATTATTCAGTTGTGACGACGATGATGGTTATTCATTAGGCGATTACTGGGTGACGACGGGAACAGTAGTTGAAACAAGCGATTATTATTATGTCGTTACCGATGGAGGAGATGCACTATGGCCTTCGGCCACTAATGTACCACCTTCAAGTTTAGAAGATGGCATGCGTGTATTGGTTAATTATACCATATTAGGTGATGCTGACGACAGCGAGCTGTACGATTATTACGTGAAGGTGAATGGTATATCGGAATTATTGACAAAACCTATTTTCAATTTTGACGAAACCACCAGTGTGGAAGTTAAAGATTCTATTGGTAATGACCCGGTTACCGTTGTAGATACATGGTTTACGAATGACTATTTAAACGTACAGTTTGAATATGGTGGTGGTTATGGGATTCATTTTATCAACCTGGTGAAGGATACCGAAGACTTGGAAACAGAGAATGGTGAGATAATATTAGAGTTAAAACACAATAAAAATGGTGATCCCTATAATTATAAACAATGGGGAGTTGCTTCCTTTGATATTTCTGAGTTACAAGTGCCGGGGCAGACCTCGATTGACATTTTTGTCAGAAGTCTGAACAAGGATGGAGAATACCATTATAACACGGTATTGACTTATGAATACGATGCTGAGGTGGAGCCAGTCAGTAAAACGTTTACCGATGAATCAATGAGCGATATGATAGAATAATAGACTTATTGATATATTAAAGGAAAAGCTGCAATCATCTTGTGGCTTTTCTTTTGTTGCAAGGGTCTGTAATCCTTGTTGTTGCTGAAAAGAAGCGAAATTAATTGTGATTTTTTATTAAATAATTTGGTGTTTTAAGCGCATTATCTCTATATTTGCACCGCATTTGAGAACAATGGTTCACAAAACAACAAAATATTGGTCTTGTAGCTTAATTGGATAGAGCACCTGGTTACGGCCCAGGAGGTTAGGGGTTCGAGTCCCTTCAAGATCACATAAAAGGCCTGTAAGTTTCTAACTTACAGGTTTTTTGTTTTTGATATCGATTATCTTGTTAAAACGGATCACTTTCAGAACCACCTACAAATTCAGGGTCTAGGCATAAACTTTACACAACCTGTAGAGAACATTTTTCGATTAGTCCCCCCTTTTAAAACTCCCTTCTGAACGCTTAATTTAGACATTGAATAATTCTCAGTTGCATTGGTACTTCTATCATTAAAATTATTAATGATAGTATCGTAATGTTTCAATGGTTATTCTACCTGTGGAGAATGTATTCAATAGTACCTGTTCATCTCACTAAACCAGTTTGTTAGTCTGATGTTTGCGGCACTTTGCAGGATGAGGAGGAAACGCCTTAGAATAATATAATCGAAATTAGCGTTACCAATTCATAGTTATGGCGTCTCAAGCTATACAATCTTATCATCAATATTTGTAACTTATGCCAAACTTAATTTGAGAATCCAATGGAAATGAATTACCCATTAATGAAAATTATTATTGCTGTTATTAGCGCTTTTATCATCAATTTAATAGTTAGAAAGCTTATTAAATTTTTCATGACTCGATTTGCAAAAAAGGTATCCGCTGATGCAACATCCTTTTCTTTCCTAAAAAACTCAGCAGGCTTTATCATTTTCACGGCCGTTGCCATATATGTTATTCAGCAAATACCTGGTTTAAACAACATAAAAACCGCTTTATTTGCTAGTGCCGGTATTTTTGCGGCCATTATTGGTTTTGCGGCCCAAAAGGCGTTTGCCAATATCATAGGAGGGATCTTTATATTAGTGTTTCGCCCTTTTCGCGTTGGCGATGTAATTTATATAGGTGTTCAGTACCGGGGTATTGTTGAAGAAATTACCCTTCGGCATATTATGATACGTGATTATGAGAATCGTCGGATAATAATACCCAATGGTATAATAAGCGATGAAACCATTGTCAATAGTTCAATATCTGATGCCAAAATTAAAAAGCACATCGAGTTTAACATCGACTTTAATTCCGATATTGAAAAGGCCATGAGTATTATCAGAGAAGAGGCCGAGAAGCATTCATTAACTTTAGACAACCGCTCTGATGAACAAAAAGAAAAAGGATCTCCCAAGGTATTGGTTCGAGCTATTGCTATTCTTGAGTTTTCGGTAAAACTAAGAGCTTATGTTTGGGCTCAAAATAATGACGATGCTTTTGTCATTTCGTGTGACCTAATCCAGGTTATCATGTCTAGATTTAAACAAGAAGGGATTGTTATTCCTTATCCATACAGAAATGTTGTAATGAATAAATAATCGACCATCGGTATAAAAATGGAAGAAATAAAAAATGCGCTTGATTTTGATTTAATTAGTTTTGGCTCCTATCACATTAAGGTTTATAGTGTTATAATAATTATTGTGGTAGCCATTGCAACTAAAATTTTATTGTGGTTACTCAAAAAAGCACTCATCCAGAAGCGCTTATTTAATAAACTCGATGATGGGACGGCCTATGCATTACTGCAGATCATCAAATATATTATATGGACATTCGCCATTGCTTTCTTTCTGGAAACATTAGGCGTTAAAGTCACCATTCTGATTGCTGGTTCTGCAGCGCTTTTGGTAGGTGTTGGTTTGGGTTTGCAACAAACCTTCAACGATATTATCTCGGGCATAATTTTATTGTCGGAGCGCTCCATAAAATTGGGCGACATCCTTCAAATTGATGGCGATGTGGTGAAGGTGCAGGAAATAGGGCTTCGTACATCGAAGGGACTCAACAGGGATGATATTGCTGTTATCATCCCTAATTCTCTGATAACAACCAATAAGGTGATTAACTGGAGCCACCAGTCTAAAAATACACGTTTCAAAATTAATATAGGAGTTAGCTATGGAAGCGATATACAGTTAGTATGCGATACACTGGAAAAGAGTGTCTTTGAGCATCCGGGCATTCATCACAAACATCTGGTGGAAGCGCGTTTACTCGATTTTGGCTCTTCGTCCTTAGATTTTCAGGTTTTGTTTTACTCAGAGAATATTTTCGAAATAGAAAAAGTTAAAAGTGATATTCGTAAGATTATTTACCGACGCTTAGCCGAAAATCATATTATCATACCTTTCCCGCAACTCGATCTTCATGTTAAATCAAATCAACAAAATGGTTCTACAGATCAACTAAAATGAAACAAGCCATGAGAATAGCTTTTGATGTAAAAAGATGTTTCGGAATGGCGAGTTTCCTGTCTGCCATCAGGCAGGCATCAGACAACTGGTAGAAAAATTAGACAGATGAAAATTGCAATTATTTACAACAAAGACCTGACCGGCGTTATTAATACGCTGGGCATGCAGAATAAAGAGTTTTATTCGGAAGCTAACGTTAAACGAGTAGCCGAGAGCCTGGAGAAGGCCGGCCACAATGTGCATATACTCGATGGAAACATGTATATCATTGAGCGATTGCAGCATTTTATGCCACGGGTGATTGATGGCGAACAAATGGGCATGGTCTTCAATATGGCATACGGCATCCAGGGCGAAAGTCGTTATACCCACATACCGTCGATGCTTGAGATGTTAGGTATTCCATATGTTGGTTCTACGCCTGCCGGCCATGCTTTGGCTTTAGACAAGGTGATGACCAAGATTGTGTGGCAGAATCACCAGTTGCCAACACCTGACTTTTGGGTGTTTAACAGTGCCGATGATGATTTTTCAAAGGTGCATTACCCGGTTATAGTGAAACCTAAAATGGAAAGTGTGTCTTTCGGTTTAAAGGTGGTTTATAACGAAGAAGACCTCAAAGAAGCGGTTAATTTTATTGTTTCAGAGTTTCAGCAACAGGCCTTGGTTGAGCAGTTTATCAGGGGACGTGAATTTTGTGTGGGCCTTGTGGGCAATAATCCTGTAGAAGCGTTTCCGGTTTTGGAAATTGACCTGGAAGGCGACCCGGATGCCATTCAAACAGTAAGTGATAAAAAAGAAAAGCCGCGACAGAAAGTGTGCCCGGCCAATATTACGCCTGAGTTAGCCGATAAGATGCAGAAGTTCAGTATTGATGCCTTTAAAGCACTGGGACTGCGTGATTTTGCCAGGGTGGATATTCGCCTGGATGAGAACGATAATATTTATTTGTTGGAGATTAATTCGATGGCTAGCTTGGGCGTTTCCGGTTCGTATCCACATGCAGCCAAGGTGGCTGGTTATGATTATCAAAAGTTGGTTAATCGCATGCTTGATGTGGCTGCCATCCGTTATTTTGGTGCTTTGCAGCCCATAGAAGGACAAACAGGTTCAAAAAAGCTGCCTTTACATAGCCGGTTACGTACATTTATCCGAAGCCGTAACGACCAGGCGGAGTCCTTATTAGAGAAGTTGGTTAACATTAACACGCATGTGCGAAATGTAAGTGGTATTAACCAGGCTACAAACCTGATTAAAACCGAGTTGGCGCCTCTGGGATTTACGCAAGAGGTATTGCCTAACCTGGAAGTTGGTAATGTTACTTATTTTTCTAATTCATTTAATGAAAAGCTGGATTGGTTGCTGATTCTTTCAGTTGATGATCAACATAAATTGGAGGATCAGGAATCATTTTATGCAACTGAGCATAAGCTGTATGGTACCGGTATATGGGAAAATAAAGGAGGCATTGTTTCCACTATTTTAGCGCTTCAGGCTTTGCGTTTTAGCCGTTTAATTAAAAAGCTGAAGATTGGAATTATTGTAGTGCCTGATACAACTATTGGTGGTAAATATTCCAAAGAAATATTAAATACCAAAGCCGAATCGGCACGCCATATACTAGCCCTTCATGGTGGTAATGAAGAAGGCAGTGTGATCACCAGTCGGTCGGGGTCAGCCAATTATACTTACGACATCAAATTGGTAAAAAATACCTCGGACAATGTACCAATGGTATCTTCTTTGTTTTATAAGACTTTGGCTTCTATTGTTGATATTTCAAAAAACAATCCGGATGTGGTTTTAGCACCGTATAACACGAGTTTTAAAACGAATATTTTCAAAGGTTTTGCTAGTGGTTCGTCTAAAATAAGTGTCCGTTTTAATAATAGGGAAGAGTACGATGTGATTGATAAGAAGGTGAATAAATTTGTGACATTAACCAAGCAACAGTCAAAGCTCATTAGTTGTCAGCTGCAAGGTGGTATCTCGCGATTGCCAATGCCAGAAACGGAGGAAAGCCAACATGTCTATGATATCATTAAAAAGCTATCGAAACTAACCGATACCAGCCTGACAAAGGAACACCGATGGAGTTCATCCAACATATGCAACATTGTAAAAAACTGTGCCAAGGTGGATGGTTTAGGACCTATGGGCGGTTACGACAATAAGTGGGCCGAGTATATTTATCGTAGCAGTGTAACCGACCGGGCCTTGCTACTGGCCTTATTACTGAACGAAAAGTTATAGTCTCATAAACTGGTATTTTTTGTGCAGCTTTGGTACAAAAAATACCAGTCTTCATAGTCAAGAGTCGACGACTATGCTGATAGTATTAATCTTGTAATTTTTAGCTTTTGATAACATTAAGTTCCAACGGATTGATTTTTTCGCCCCAGTAAACCGTGGTATGTGGGAACGGAATTTCAATATTGTTTTTATCAAAGGCTACTTTTAGGCGCTTTCGGTACTCGCGGCCGATATGCCATTGCATAATGGGTTTGGTTTTTAAACGTGCTTTAATCACCAAAGCGCTGTCGGCAAACTGATCCAAACCCAAAATTTCAATGGGTTCAATAATGTGATTTTTAAACTCTTCATCGTCCTGCAATTCCTGGCCCGTGGCACGCATAATATCCATCACCTGGTTCACATCTTCTTTGTAGGCCACACCAATATCAAAAACCATGGCCGACCATTCTTTAGTCATGTTGGCCAAGGTGTTAATTTTACCATTTTGAAAAACATGAACCACACCTGAGAAATCACGCAAGGTAATGGTCCGTAATTCAATTTTCTCAACCAGCCCACCAGTTCCGTTGATAACACCTACATCACCTGTTCTGATTTGGTTTTCGAGCAAAATAAAGAAGCCCGAAATGACGTCGCGGACCAGTTCCTGCGCTCCAAAACCAACCGCCAGGCCAATGATACCAGCGCTGGCCAGGATAGGGGCTATGTTAACGCCTATCTTTTGTAGTATCAGCATGACTACGATGGTGATCAGTATAATTTTAACAATCCCGTACAGGATGCCTGTCAGGGTGTTGATGCGTTTCTCGGCTTCTTGTGAATCGGTATGTTTGCTTTTTTCCGCTCGTTTAACCAGGGTCTTTTTTAAACGGTTAATCGTTAGTTTCAAAACTTTTAAAGCCAATACAACGATGATTAATAACAAGATGATGATTGGTAATTCAGAGATGAACCAATTCTGTAAATGAAGCAATTGCTCGGTTATTAAGTGTTGGTCAAAAAAATCCATCATAAGCGCAGTGTTTAAAACGATATCATTAATAATAAGAAAAATGAACCGCAAAATGTTTTATGGGGCAGGGCCAAATAAGCGCCCTTGAGCCCGGTGGCATCCTTTTTACTGATAGTAATCGGGCGAAATCAGTTTTTCTTTAATTAACTCTCTCAATGTTATTTCAGTCATGTCACTCTTAAAAATAAATTCATTTTTGATGTCTGACACATAGGCTTTCAGGCGCATTTTAATGATGCTGCGGCGGTCTTTCATCTCATTAAAAAACAAGACGGTAACGGGTTTATTCAAATAGATGTATTTTGACACCAATGCCGCTTCGGTGGCAATGCGACGCACTTTCTGCGTATCAATATCCAGTGGCAGGTATAGCTCGGCCACCACCTGGCAGTTGGTGGCACCACTATTCGAATTAGAAATAGACTGATTCATCATTTCGCCATTGGGTATGGTCACAACAGAATCGTCAGCTGTCACAATACGCGTTGAGCGCAAACCAATTTTAATCACTTCGCCATAGGAGTTGCCCGCCTCTATCTTATCTCCAATCTGAAATGGCCTGTCAAACAAAATCATTAAGCCTCCAAAAATATTTTTCAATAAGTCCTGGGCTGCAAAACCAACCGCAACACCAACAGATGTAAAAAAGGCGATAACAGTGGCCAAAGGCGGTTTTATAATGCCTTGAATAATGATGTAAGTGACAAATATCCAGCCCAATATTTTAATAATCGGATTGATGCGTTTGACCGTAATAGTGGCTTGCGAGCTTCTTTTGCCCATTCGGTTCAGGATTAACTCGATGATTTTAAGGATGATAAATCCAAATAAAATCAATATGGCTGACCAGGCAATTTTACCCGGTGTGATGATTTTATCCACTGCAGGTGCACCTAACTGGTGGATTCTGTCTTTTAAATTGTTGGATTGAACAGAGTCATTGGTCAGTTCAGTTGTAATATTGGTAACAACACTATCTTTTAAAAGTGTGTTAAATATACTGTCTGGCTTGGTATTGGCAGGGAGTGTTACACTGAATGTAAACAGGATAGGTAATAGAAAGGGAACTAATTTTTTCATAGAGGATAACACTTGATTAATGAAGAAAATTACGTGCTTTTAATGAATCAATGGTTGAGCGGTACAGCAATAAATTAATGACAAAACGGCCTTTTATTTCAAGTAACAGCCCATCGTCCACCATTTGAAATAACTTCATTCGGCCCTGTTCAGGGGTGTAACGCATCACTTTGCAAAAGCCTTCAATATCCAGGCCATCGTGCAATAAAATGGCATAGAGGCAAAACAGTTTTTCCTGGCTGAGACCTTTTATGAAGGAGCTGTTAAAGTCATTCATGGAACTAATGTAAAGGGTATTGTTGGCAATGCGTTTGATGGAGCGCAGCCAAAAAATGAAGGCGACACTGAGGTTGCCTTTTGATAATGCTGTTAACACCTGAAAATATTGTTTTTCTCGACTGGCTTGTATTTCTTCGGGCTTTTGTTTGGTGTTTTTATTTTTAGTCACCGACGTTTTATCTGGCAGATATTGAATGTTATAGCCGCTAACCCGGTGGCGTTTTTTGATTATCTCTATCATCTCTTCTTTTGAGAAATCGCCCAGCTTAATAACGTGCCCAAAATATTCTTCAATGGAAACAACTTTGTTTAAGTAGTTCCAGGCATGAAGAGTGGAAGTACAAATCCAAAAAATTGATTTGTTGGTTTTTGAGATGATTTCAAACAAGAGTTTTAAACTTTCAAAGCCATCTACTTTTTTGAGGTAGGCAAACTGAAGTCCTTCCAAAACGATGATTTGCTTTCTGGCGTTTAATTCATCAATCAAGAGAGCCACTTCATTCATAGGTGTTAAATCCAGGTTATCAGCCAGGGTAAACACAAATTCATCGGGTTGATATATTTTTATAAAATCTTGAAAATTAATCGAAGTAATGGGTAGGTCTTTATCTTTTACTGCATAACGTATTACCGATGTGATACCCGCGCCTTTTTCGGCGGCAATGGCCAGCGTGGCATAGCGGCCTTTTTGCCAATTGCGGTAGGCGTTCTCAAAATCGGCGAGTTCTGTTGTGCGCTTATGGTAAAGATAGCCCTCGTCAATGGCCTCCAGTTTAAACAGCCGCTGATATAAATAGGGTAGTTTATTGGTGGTGTCGGCAATCTCGCTCAGAAAAATGGATATTTCGTTATTAATCTGTGCCTCTACCTCTTCCTGAGAATAGATTTTAGAGAGTTGCCTGGTGAGTTTAAATCCTTTCGTTTTTAGAGAGTCCCATTGTACCAGGCAGAAATGGTAGCATTGGGTGATTTTCTCGGTTAATAGCACCTTCAGCCTGGAAGATTGACGAATGGCTTTGGCTTTTATAATGCGAATGTTTAAAGCGCCTAATTTTTCATTTTCGGTTAGCTCTAACAGTTCATCAATAAGTAATTGAGTGCTGCTCTCAACATCTTTTTCAATGGTGTTTTTTATTGCTTCAAGTTGCTCAACGATCTCTTCGAGCTTAGATAGTACCTTTACTTTACCTTCATTAAATACCTCGGTTCGATTGCTTTGTGAGTCTTCCTCTATTTCAGCGTTAATGATCGCTAATAAGGTTTCAAAATTGTAATCCGATACATGCAGAATGTTGGATAACTCATCTTCGTACAAGGCAATTTGCTGCAGTACACTTTGCTTCAGTTGACCTATTTGAGCCGAAAACGCCGGTTGTATCTCGAATTGAAGCAAATCTTTCAAAAAAACAGATGTGGTATCGGATAGTTGTATTTTGTCCCATTCTACAGGATTGTTAAGAATATTTCGTTTGTGATTTGTATTGTTTATTTGGTTAATGATTTGCTGTTCAATAGTATTCAAAACAAATAGTGCCGATTGAGAATGGTCGAGCCGAGAAAGAAATAAGCTTTGGTTTGATAAAACCTTAGTTATTTTTGTTTGACAATCACTGATGCTTTTACTTTCCGCTTCCTCATTGATGGTCTGGTAAATGCTATCAATGGTTTTGACGGCGTTTTGAACGTCTTCACTCACCTTATCAATGGCAGCAATATTACGTTGTTTATGCTTTGAATTAAATGTGGTTATGGCGGTATTGATGACCATGAATATATCAGCATCAAAACTCCAGTCTTCGGATAAGCCAAATAAGGCAATCTCCCACGAACGCAATTGCTTTAATTGTTGAGATGACCGCTTTTTGAGTCTTTTGTTGACCCGTAATTTATTTTCCTTCAGTCGCTTATGTTCCCAGGTGCCGAGTTTAGGATAGTGTTCATCTATGGCTTTTTGCTTAAGCGATAAGGTGGTTTCAATTTGCTGTATAAGCTGCTTTTTATAACTACTGACAAATGCTTTCGTTTCGGTCGATTTATCGAGCAAAGCATTTAATTGGAGTTCTATTTCCTGTGTTTTAGTCGGTGAGTTGAGCGGATAGCTTAAATGAATGGTGTTAAACGCAGCCTGATAAAACTTAATGAGCTCTATTTCAAATAATAAAAGTTCCTCGATAAAGGGCCATAGCTCAGGATTGACACTGAAATATAATTCATTGCTCAAATAGTACTTTAGTGGGAGCTTCTTGTTGATTTGAACTTTTGCTTTATCCTTGTGCCACAATAATTTCAGTTTAAAGCGGATGCGTTTGAAGAATTTGATTTTGCCAACTATCCAGCTGTCACTTGAGTTTTTTGTGCGGTTCTCTTCACATTCCGCATCAATAATGGTTTTGGGCAAAGAATTGATGAGTTGGTTTCGCGTCTCAAAAAATTGCTTCAGGGCTTTTTCTGTAGCTGACTCTTCGCCCATTAAGTAGTTAGCATTGTTAAAGGTCAGAATCTGTGTCAGAAATGCGCGATGTTCACTCAGGAACCGGTCATAGTCTGCTTCTTTCGACTTTAAGCGTGCAATAGTTTTCTGGTACCCTTTTGCAATCAGCTCCATCTGTGTTCCTAGTTTATCAATACTGTCCAGACGGCAGTGAACAATATCTACAAATGAGTTTGTAAAGAGGTGGTTAAAGGACTGTAGGGCTGATTTAAAGCTATCAATCATAGGAATCTATTTGCTGTTTAAACAGATATGGTATTCTATTGGTTGTCTAAATATTTAATTAACAAGCAGAACCGTGAGTTGTTTTTTAAAAAATATAAATCTGAATTAATGGTGTTACCTATTCACATTTTTGTGTCTAAAAGAGAAAGTTTTAAAAACACTTTGGATTACAAAAATGGATAAAGAAATACGTAACGTTCAGTTAAGCTATTTGAATATCAATGATTATTCCGAACTAAAACAGGTGATGATTAGCTCCTATCATGCTTTGGATAATGCCTATTGGTCGTCGGAAAAAATAGCAAAATTGATTGAAATATTCCCCGAAGGACAGGTGGTGATAAAGGTAGATGATGAAATAGCCGGATGTGCCTTGTCCATTATAGTGAGTTCATCTGAGTTGGATGATTATCATACTTATACTGATATAACCAGCAATTATACATTTGATACCCATTGCGATGATGGCGACACATTGTATGGCATTGATGTATTTGTTAAACCTGATTTTAGGGGCTTGCGATTGGGACGACGCCTGTATGATTACCGAAAAGAATTGTGCGAAAAGCTCAACCTTAAAGGCATCTTATTTGGTGGCAGAATTCCTAACTTCCACAAATACTCAGATAAAATAACGGCCAAACAGTACATTGCCGGAGTTCGAACCAAAGAGATACACGATCCGGTTCTGAATTTCCAGCTATCAAACGATTTTCACCCCATTCGCTTGCTAAAAAACTATTTAAAGGGCGATGTGGAATCGGAAGAGTATGCCGTTTTATTGCGCTGGGACAATGTGTTTTACGAAAAACCACGAAAGAAGGCTGCCATTCAAAAAAAGATAATACGAACAGGATTGGTTCAATGGCAGATGCGCCCTTATAAAACAATTGAGGAGCTGCTCCAGCAAGCTGAGTATTTTGTGGATGCACTTAGTGGTTACAAAAGTGATTTTGCTTTGTTTCCCGAGTTTTTTAATGCCCCGCTAATGGCGGCTTATAACCATTTAAGCGAAGCCGATGCTATCAGGGAACTAGCAAAATACACCGAACGTGTAACGCAAGCTATGTCACAACTGGCTATTAGCTATAATATCAATATTATAACCGGAAGTATGCCCGAAATGGTGGATAACATGCTGTATAATGTTGGTTATTTGTGTAAACGCGATGGCGGTATCGAGCGCTTTGAGAAATTACATGTAACGCCCGATGAAAAGAAAGTGTGGGCGCTTCAGGGAGGAAGTGGAATTAGGACTTTTGATACCGATTGTGGAAAGGTAGGTATCCTAATCTGTTACGACATTGAGTTTCCGGAGTTATCCAGACTGCTGGCCGATGACGGGATGGAAATTTTATTTGTGCCCTTTTTAACGGATACGCAAAATGGCTATTCGAGGGTGCGCAACTGTGCCCAGGCCCGTGCCATCGAAAACGAATGCTATGTGGTGATAGCCGGTAGTGTTGGCAACCTTCCCAATGTTCACAACATGGACATCCAATATGCGCAGTCGATGGTTTTTACGCCCTGCGATTTTCAATTTCCAACCAATGGAGTGAAGGCCGAAGCAACGCCTAATACGGAGATGATATTAATTGCAGATTTGGATTTGGACTTGCTTAGAGACATCCATAGCTACGGCAGCGTAACCAACTTAAACGACCGAAGAAAAGATATTTACTCACTATCAAAAACAACCAATTAAGAAAGAATTGAACTAAAAATGAAGAATACTTATTTCGAATTAATCGAGCAGAGCTACTACTTTCCACAAGAAGGGTTCGACTTGAGAGATAGTTCCCTGACTTTTCACGGGGTGTCGTTAAAACACCTGATTGATAAATACGGAACACCTTTTAAACTGATTTATTTGCCGAAGATTGGTGACCAGATTAAAAAAGCCCGCAATCTTTTTAACAGGGCGATTAAAAATCAGGGTTATACCGGCAAATATGAATATTGTTACTGTACAAAGTGTAACCATTTTTACCATGTTATTAATGAGGCTCTAAAGCACGATGTTAACCTCGAAACCTCTTCGGCTTACGACATTGATTTAATTCGTCACCTGGCGGATTTAAATAAGCTTGATAAAAATCGCAAGATTATTCATAATGGTTACAAAACGCAGGAGTATCTGTCGAAAATTGTGGCTTTACAGGCTGATGGCTTTCACAATTCGATACTGATACTGGACAGCATTACCGAGTTAGAACGCTTGAAAAAGCTAAAGCTTAAAACCAAGATTAAGGTGGGCATACGCATGGCTATTAATGAGGAGATGCAATCGGCTTATTATACCTCGCGGCTGGGCATTCCGCACAATGAACTAATGGATTTTTTCAAAAAAAGCATTAAAAACAATCCGAATATCGAATTGAAGATGTTGCACTTTTTTGTTGATTCAGGTATTAAAGATACGCTGTATTATTGGGGGCAGTTTCAGAATGCTTTAAGCTTGTATGTCGACCTGAGGAAGGAATGTGAGTCCTTAGACAGCTTCAACTTAGGTGGTGGGTTTCCAATTCGTAACCATTTGGGTTTCGAATATAATTATGAGTATATGATTAACGAAATCATAAAAAATATCAAGGAGGCGTGCACCAAAGAAAACATTCCTGAACCTGATATTTATACCGAGTTTGGTAAATATACAGTGGGTGAAGCCGGCGCCATCATTTTTGAAGTGTTAGAGCAGAAAAAACAAAACGACTCTGAAACATGGTACATTATTAATAACAGCCTGATGAATACCATCCCTGATGCCTGGTCTATTCACGAAAAGTTTATCCTGTTGCCCATTAATAAATGGAATAATCAGTATCAACGAATAAATATTGGTGGCATAAGTTGTGACCATTCTGATTATTATAACTCAGAAGATTTAAACCAGGAGATTCTTTTACCTCAGTATGGTGAGAAGGACAAAGAACCACTGTACCTCGGTTTTTTCCATACGGGAGCTTACCAGGATTCAATCAGTGGCTATGGCGGTATTAAGCACTGCCTGATACCATCTCCTAAGCATGTAATTATTGACCGTGACGATAAAGGTAATTACAAACATTATGTGTACCGCGAGGAGCAGTCGGCCCAGGAAATGTTTAAAATACTGGGATACCAGGCTCCTGCAAAAGTTTAATTATTAGTTAGTGAAAATTGAATGAAGACATTTGCTGACATTGAAAAAAGGTATGCTTCCTTTCCGAATGCTAAGGTGCTGTTGCAGCCAATTCCGTATGACAGAACCAGCACTTGGGGAAAAGGCGCTGATAATGGTTTCAGAGCCTTTCTCGAAGCCTCACATAATATGGAATTGTATGACATTGAAACCAATACCTGTGTCTATAAAGAGGGTATCCATATTTTGCCTTCAATTATAGATGAAGAAACTCCCGATAAAATGTTTAACAGTATTTACAAATCGGTGCAGTATCAATTGGGATTGAAGCGCTTTCTGACCTTTTTGGGCGGTGAGCATTCCATAAGCATTGGCATTATTAAGGCATTTAGCGAACAATACCCCGATTTAACAGTGGTGCAGCTCGATGCCCATGCCGATTTACGGCCTCATTATCTGGGGTCGAAATACAACCATGCCTGTGCTATGCATGAGGCGTCAAAAACCACGAATTTGATTCAGGTAGGACTCCGCAGCATGGATGCATCCGAATTAAAATATATTAACCGTGAGAAATGCTTCTATGCTGAGGACATAGTGGGTAGTGAAGAGTGGATGGATAAGGCTATTAAACGAATGGGCGACAAAGTGTATCTGACCATTGATTTGGATGTGTTTGATCCATCAATTATGCCATCGACCGGAACGCCGGAACCTGGTGGATTGCTGTGGTATCCGACTTTAAAGTTTTTAAAGAAACTATTTTCAGAACGAACAGTGCTTGGCTTTGATATGGTTGAATTAGCGCCTAATATCAATGATAAAGCACCCGATTTTTTAGCAGCAAAACTCTATTACAAACTACTTTCTTATAAATTTAAATACAATGACAAATAAAGGTTCTGTTTCGAACTTTATGCTACAGCATTACAAGCATTTTAATGCCGCCAGCCTGGTGGATGCCGCTGTTGCATATGAAGCGCAGTTAAACAAAGGGAATAAAATGCTGGTTTCGCTGGCTGGGGCAATGAGTACGGCTGAATTAGGAAGGAGTTTAGCAGAAATGATTCGTCAGGATAAGGTACACATTATTTCCTGTACTGGTGCTAACCTCGAAGAAGATGTGATGAATCTGGTAGCCCATAATTCCTATAAGCGCATTCCCAACTATCGCGATTTGTCACCAACCCGCGAGTGGGAATTGCTCGAGAATGGATACAATAGGGTCACTGATACCTGCATTCCTGAGGAAGAGGCTTTTCGACGTATTCAGAAGCACATTTATAATTTATGGCGCGATGCCTACGAAACCAATCAGCGTTTCTTTCCGCACGAATATTTATACCAGCTTTTGTTGTCAGGTGATCTGGAGCAATATTACGAAATTGATCCGGCCAATAGCTGGATGCTGGCCGCTGCAGAAAAGAATATACCAATTGTGGTGCCCGGATGGGAAGACTCAACTTTAGGAAATATTTTTGCTTCCTACTGTATCAAAGGGCAGTTGGAGCCTAAAGTGGTGAAAAGTGGCATTGAATACATGACATTTTTGGCATCCTGGTATCAGCAAAATACTGAAGAAAATGGAATAGGCTTTTTCCAGATTGGAGGTGGCATTGCAGGCGATTTCCCTATATGTGTAGTGCCAATGCTATCGCAGGATTTAAGTGAGTCTAAAACAAAGTTTTGGTCATATTTCTGTCAGATATCCGACTCAACAACCAGCTATGGCTCTTATTCGGGTGCTGTGCCTAATGAAAAAATAACATGGGGTAAATTAAATGTAAGCACGCCAAAATTTATTATTGAGTCAGATGCTTCCATTGTAGCGCCATTGGTATTCGCATATTTATTAAATTGGTAAAAATTTTAAAACGATGGATATGCTGATTAGTAAACCAAAAGTAATTATGGATTACCATAAATTACCTACCGTACTGAAGGAGCAGTTAAAGCTTGTTTACCCCGATGGGTTTCATGAATATTTGATTTGGTTCAACGACAAACAAGGCCAGCGAATTTCAGCGCTTCGTTTTGAGACTGACGAAAAAGTGTATATGCTGCGCATGTCTGTTGATATGGCGCTTGAAATAATGGATGAAGATGACGACTTTGACAGCAACTTTAATTTAAAACCTAAAGTACAGGAAGAATATGCCAACAAGCATAGCGATGTTGAATACCTGTCGGATAATGAAAACTATTCAGAAACATAATTGTTTGTTATAGTATGCTTTTAATCATAGATAACCAAAGTGCTTTTATAAAGAAGTTTAAGCGCCAATACCTGGCTGAGCAGGATTTTGATTATGTGTTTTTTGACCATAATCAGCCTATTACATTGTCGGCCAAAACCAAAATAAAAGGAATCATCTTGTCGGGTGGCAAAGGTAATCCTTATGAACCACTCAACCTGACGTCGAATTTTGTGGCCATGCAGAATTTTAACGTGCCCGTTTTAGGTTTTTGCCTCGGGCACGAAATTATTGCTGTGGCGCATCGCGGACGCATTAAAAAGTTGCCGGAATACCATGGTAAAAAAGAAATAATAGAAATCACAAAGCCCGAAGACCCGATTTTTGAAGGGGTGACCCAACAGGAGGTGTCATTGGTTAAACGTCATTCATTCTTTGTTTCCGAATTACCCGATTCGTTTGAGAGTCTGGCTATTTCCGAAACATGCGCTACCGAAATCATCCGACATAAATCAAAACCTATCTATGGTTTTCAATCGCATCCTGAGGTATCAGGAGAAGATGGAATGAAGATGGTGCGCAACTTTCTTAAAATGTGTGGAATTATAAATGATCAATAATTAATGGCCCGATTTTTAAAAAGCAATAAAGAGCATATAGGTTTATCGCCCGATAGTATTCAATTCAGGGGAGAACAAAAAACCGAACGTGTTTTTATCCAGGCCTATAACTATGATAGTAAGACTCTGGTTGAGGATGGGTTTGATGAAGTTGAAAAACTGTCAGCTTTTATTAATCAAGGAAATTCGTGGATTAATATCTATGGCCTGCACGATACCAATGTGATGCAAAAGGTGTCGGAGGTGTTGGATATTGAGTCCATTGTTATTTCTGAAATTTTAAATACACACAGCCGGCCGCGCGTGGTCGAATACGACAACTGCTTGTTTGTATCATTGAAGTTAATTCGTATACTCAATGAAGATGATTTATTGGTTGATAACGAGAATATTGTGTTTATTTTAAAAGATAAGCAGTTAATCACTTTTCAGGAGCGAAGAGGCGATGTGTTCAACCCGGTGAGGGAACGCTTGAAGAACCCGAAAAGAAAAATCAGACAATTGGGCTCTGATTATTTACTGTTTGCACTTTTAGATGTCATTATTGATAATTACAGTTATGCCATCAGCTGCTTTGGAGAGTTAGTAGAGGAGCTGGATGAAAAGGTTTTAGGCACCGTTGATAATTCAATGCTGGCAGATATTAACCACTATAAAATAGAACTTATTTATTTGCACAAGTCCATTGTTCCCTGTAAAGAAATGGTGCTGAATCTTATTAAATTAGAGTCGGATTACATCGAAGAGGAAAAGGAGATTTTCTTCCGGGAGTTGCAAAGTAATATTCAGCAAGCTATTGATTCATTAAATAACTACAAGGAGATATTAACCAATCAGTTGAGTATTTATCATACACAGGTCAGTAGTCGACTGAATGATATTATGCGGGTCTTAACCATCTTCTCGGTTGTTTTTATTCCACTGACCTTTATTGCGGGTATCTACGGAACCAATTTTGAGTATATTCCTGAATTGGGTTTCCGACAGGGGTATCCGGCTATGATAGGGGTAATGGTTATGATTGCCATAGGGATGCTCGTGTATTTCAAGCGTAAAAAATGGTATTAACAAATGGCAGGTCAGAGCACAAAACCTGCTAATGATTATAAAACATGAATACTTCACACAAAAAGAAAGGATTTGGTACCGCACCGGTATTTCTAACCGCTATTTCAACGATACTAGGAGCTATCCTGTTTCTTCGCTTTGGAATGGCCGTCGGTAACTTAGGCTTTTTTGGAGCATTCGCCATCATATTACTGGGGCACTTCATAACCATACCAACTGCCTTAGCTATTTCCGAGATAGCCACAAATACAAGGGTTGAAGGTGGTGGTGAGTATTTTATTATTTCCCGTTCTTTTGGGTTAAACATTGGTGCTACCATTGGTATTGCTTTGTATTTCTCGCAAGCCATCAGTGTGGCTTTTTATGTTATAGCTTTCACCGAAGCTTTTGCGCCTTTCTTCACCTGGATGCAGAATAGTTATAATATTGACTTGCCTCGTCAGGTGATTAGTATACCAGCTCTCTTGCTATTAGGTGTTCTTATTCTTAAAAAAGGAGCCGATTTAGGGGTGAAGACCTTATATATTGTTGTAGCGGTTTTGTTTATATCGCTGGCATTGTTTTTTGCCGGTGAACCATCTGTTGGAGAGGGTGCTGGTAGTACTAATTTTGTGTTCAGCAATAAAAACCAATTCTTCATCTGGTTTGCCATCTGTTTTCCGGCCTTTACCGGTATGACGGCTGGTGTTGGTTTAAGTGGTGATTTAAAAGATCCCAAAAAATCGATACCAAGGGGAACACTGCTGGGTACGATCATTGGTATGCTCATTTACATTGCCATCATTTATAAGTTTTCCATTTCCTTAACGCCCGAGGAGATGAGTTCTAATCAATTGTCAATGGCTAACGTGGCATTGTTAGGCGGTCTGGTTATTCCGTTGGGGCTAGGTGCTTCCACCATCTCATCGGCTATTGGTTCTGTTTTGGTAGCGCCCCGCACCTTGCAGGCTTTATCGGTGGATAAGTGTTGGCCGGCCAAAAAACTGAACAAATGGCTGGCCAGGGGCAAAGGTGAAACCAACGAGCCTTATAATGCCACCTTTGTGACCATGACCATTGCCTTCTTTTTTGTCTTGCTGGGTGAAGTTGATTTTGTGGCCCAAATCATCTCTATGTTTTTCATGATTACCTATGGCTCGTTATGTCTGATTTCGTTTCTCAATCACTTTGGCGCCTCACCATCGTATCGTCCTCAATTTAAATCGCACTGGTTGATCTCGTTAAGTGGCTTTGTCTTGTCGTTGTGGATCATGTTCAAAATCAGTGCCTTCTTTTCAATGTTGGCCTGTGCTGTAATTATAGTAACCTACTTGTACCTTAACTCAGTGCATAAAGAAAGAGGCGGATTGCAGAATATTTTTTCAGGTGCTTTGTTTCAGCTGAGTCGACGTATTCAGCTGTACCTGCAAAAAAACAGAAGCAAATCAGTAGACGCTGAAGAATGGCGACCATCAGCCATTTGTATCTCCACCAACTCTTTTTCGCGAAGCAAGGTGTTCGATTTATTAAAATGGATTTCATACAAACATGGTTTTGGTACCTACTTTCACTACCTCAAAGGCTATTATTCAAAAGCTACGAACGAAGAAGCAAAATCAATTGTTAAACAGTTGATTGAAGACCAGCATGATAATAAAAGCTCGCTGTATCTCGATTGCATGATATCGCCCTCTTATACAAGTGCCATTGCACAGGCTATTCAGAGCCCCAGCATCAGTGGTATGGAAAACAATATGGTGGTGTTTGATTACAAACGAAAAAACTCTGAGGCTATCAGTGACATTCTGGATAATATTAGCTTAACGCGTGCCGGTAACCTTGATATTTGTGTATTTTCCGATTCGGATACCAACACACATTTTAAGAACGGTATTCACATTTGGATTAAACCCACCGATGTGCTGAATGCCAACCTGATGATTTTACTGGGATTCATCATTTTGTCACATCCTGACTGGCGTAAGAGTTACGTCAAGATTTTTAGTGTATGTAAAAAAGATGAGGTGGAGTTGACGCGCCAGCAGATTAAAAACCTGGTGCAGAGTGGCCGATTACCCATTACCATGTCAAACATTGAGATTTTACCCTTAAAAGAGGACGTATCGGTGAAAACCATGATACATGAGCATTCGATGCGCGCCGGTTTAACCATTATTGGTTTTATGGAAGAACAAATTAAACACAGCGGTAGTGAAGTTTTTACCGGCTACGATGATTTGGGAGATATTCTGTTTGTAACGGCTTCGAGTCATCAAGCCATTGAATAATGGCATTAGTTCATTTTTAAACCTACGAGATTCTCGTAGGTTTACTCATAATTCCTACTAATGACTAAGTGCTTGGCGTAGCATAAAAATCTGCTTTTCTACTCTATTTTTCACTTTCCTGACCAGCTACATTTACATCATCAATAAAACGATTAGATGTAATGAAAGATGAAAAAATTGGACATCAACAAAAAAAACGACGAAGTCTTAATTGAGGAGCTAAAACAAGGCAACAGCACAGCCTATGAGCAATTGTATAACCGTTATTATTTAAAGGTCTTTAATAAGTGTTATTCCTTTGCCCGTAATACAGATGATGCTTTTGATTTATGCCAGGATATATTTATGAAGACCTTTGCAGCGTTAAGTTCTTTTAAAGGTCATTCAAAGTTTTCAACCTGGTTGTACTCTATTACATACAACCATTGTGTTTCTACCTTGAAAAAAGAAAAACAGGTGCATTATGAATCGTTGGAAGAAAAAATAATTTGGGGCGTTGAAATGAGTTCACACGAAGATGTTGAGGACCAGGTAGCACGTGAAAACAGGGAGCAGGAACTGCTTAAGGCATTAAACGACATTCCTCATCAGGATAAGCAAATTCTGGAACTCAAATACTTATCTAATTTTTCGGTAAAAGAGATTCAGACAGAATTGAATATCTCGAAAAGTGCTGTAAAAATGCGTCTGATGCGCGCCCGTCAGAAAGTGGGTAAATCATGCGAATATGCTTACTAAAACGATGTTCAAAAAGTTAAAAACAAAGCATATGAACGATAAGGTGTTATTTCTATGCGATATCAACCATGTCAACAGCAAGGTACTTCATAAAGTATTTGACATGGCTTTTCAGGAATCGAATACGCTGACGGTGCTTATTATTTATAACCGGACTTCTTTGTTTTTTGGTGATTATGGCAGCCAGTCGTCGCCCTTACTTTATCTCGAGAATGATTTGCGCAGGACATTTATACAACGCTATAAAACCCTGTTTGGTAATGTGGCTGCCAATGATATACACATGCAACTAGAGGTGCGTTTTGCGAATCACGATGCGTCATTAAAACCATATATTGATAATTATGGCAATTGGTTTTTTGAGCATAAGAGTTTGGCTACAAGGCTTAATCCGGGAGGATTACTCAATAAGCTGAATACAAAAAAGCATTCTGTAAAAGTCATTGCAAAAAATGGCAAGCTCATAGACTTACAGCATGCGTCGTTCTTTAACTTTAGTTTTATTCAGAGTAATCGATTGTTCTGGGATAATAGCCCTCTCGAACTGGGAATGCTTTAAGATTTGAAACAATAAAACCAGCAGTTATTATTAAAAGTAAGTCTGTTCTTTAGCAAGGCCGGGAATTGAAACGATTCCCGGTTTAATCAATATGATTCCCTGAGGTTTGCCTCGGGGTCAGCTTTTTTCTCCCCTGAATTTCAGGGGAGATGGCCGATTTATATCGGTCAGAGGGGTTAATAAAGAAAACTCGGTTTTCTACGAATGCAGAAATGCCCCGTGGGCTTGCCTCGGAGATTGGTGACCTTAAGAGCTTTCTTTATTTATCTAACAGGCCTTTGGAGATGGCATATTTCACCAGGCCAACATTGTTTTTTATCTCCAATTTCTCCAACAAGTTGCGTCGGTGAGTATCCACTGTTCGGATGCTGATAAACAATTTATCCGCAATTTCCTGGTTGCTATATTCCTGACTAATTAATTTCAATATCTCTATTTCGCGTTTCGATAAAGGAATGTCTGACTTCCTTTTTTTAGTGGTTTTATTCTTTTGTATTTGTTCCATCAGGCTAATGGAAACCTCTTTACTGAAGTAGCTGTCGCCTTTAGCAACGCAACGAATGGCTGTCAATAGCTCGTCTTTGCCAGCGCTTTTGAGTATATACCCTTTGGCACCCGATTCCAAAGCCTGAAGGATGAAATCAGGGATGCTGAGCATCGATAAAATAAGAATATTAACATCGGGTTGTCGCTCAATAAGTTGTTGGGTTACTTCAATACCGTTCGGACTTCCCATATCGATATCGAGAATAATCACATCGAATAGCTGCTGGCTCGTTAAATTTATAACTTCAGAACCGTTAGAAGCTTCAGTTATGCTGTTAATCTCCTTTTCTTTTATCAACAATTCTTTAATGCCTTCTCTAAAAATTTTGTGGTCGTCGGCCAATAGTATATTTATCTTCTCCATTGTTGTTTAATTAAGGGGTATCTCAATACTGGCCACTGTTCCTTTATCAGGCACGCTATCGAGCGAAAAAACACCATTCAGAAGTTTAGTGCGGGTTTCTATATTGGTAAGGCCAATACCATGGTTTGTATCTTTAATCTCGTGGTTGAAACCTATTCCATCGTCCTCAACCATCAAAATGATGCTTTCTTTATGGCGGATTATTTGGATTAAAATCTGGTTGGCCCTGGCATGTTTGATGGCGTTATATAACAGCTCCTGCCCACAACGGTAAAGGTTGAGTTCAAGCTCACTGTCAAACCGAACGTCAACATCCATATTAGAATAAAACTCAATATGAACGCGTTTTGAATGATTCAGTTTAAAAGCCAAACTGTTAAAGGCGGAGTAAAGACCAAATTCATCGAGTGTGCGGGGCACCAGACGATGTGATAAGGTACGTAAATCGGATGTGATGCTATCCACTGTTTCACTAATGCTTTCAACCAGTTCGGTGTGCTGTCCAATGCTTTTATCTTGTATTTTTTCGATGACAGCATCCAGGTTTAAACGTATAAATGACATCATAGGACCAATGCTATCATGAATCTCACGCCCCAATCGACGACGCTCATTTTCTTGTCCTTCGAGGATGGCACTTAAAGAGTCAGCTTCAATTATTTCGGTATTCTTATTGAGAATTAGCACTTCATCGTCGTTGGCAATACATTGTAAAACAAGCCGGCTATTGTCTTCTTTGGTTATGCATACTTCAAAGTGCTTGATGGCTTTTTGCCGATGGCTTTTAATTTGTTCCTGAAGGTATCTCGTATAAGGGTTGTTGTTGAAGAGTTCAGTGCCATCAATCTCCAATAGTGCTTCAATCTGGCCATTACTGGCCATTATCTGGCCCCCAGTATTGATGCATAAAGCGCCATCATCGATATAATCTAATAAGCTTTGAATGCTTGGAGTCTTCATGGCATGAAGTTAAAAATTTTAATAAAAATACGTCTAAAGTAGGTGACCTCTTTTAAATGTTGGAGTCTAAAATAACAAACAGTAGTCAAAATGCTTGAAGAAGCATCGTTATTAGGGCTACTGCACAGAAAAGGTTTAGATTAATTGTTATTATTTTTTTGGTCATGTCAAAAACATTAAAACGTGAGTTTGCACAGAAAAAAGTTGTTAAAACGCCTAAAAGAGATAAAGGCTCAAAAACAAACGTGCGCTTTCATTTTTTAAAGGAGGCTGAAAGAGAATAGGTGTACCACTTATTGGATTGAAGCCGTTGTGATAAATTGCTCATACTTGCCGGTAGTTTCGCAGAAAAGCTACCGGCTTTTTTATGCCTTGTTCAGAAGTGGGTTGGAGCAACAGTTATTGCTGTCAGTTTTGTACTGTTTGAAGATGACAATGGGAAGGTGATACTGTTTAGCAAAAGTGTGCGTCAGTTCTTTATTAGCTTCATTAATTATTATACGACTGAAATCATGTTCTTTAAAAAAGCTTGCCAGGCTTTTGGTATTTTGAGACGTGGTGATGATGATCTCAAAGGATAAAGGCTGTGATTTAAAAATATCATTAATGCTTTCGATTAACCGGAGCTTATGCTTCATGCCTGGCAATGCCGATTGCTTATTCGTTTTGGGACTGGTACTAATAATACAGAGTTTGGCATTAATATTTTTTGCACAACAACCGGCGTATTCAAGAAGAGCTGTGTTTTCTATTGAAGAATGTAGCAGGACGGCTATTTTTTTTGAAGGCATAAATCATCTATTTGTTTCTAATTAGACCAAAATCACAACAATTGGTCACCAACAATTAAAAAGATTTAGCTCCGATACAAGAACCTTTTAACAATACTAATCCATAACGGACTCAGTAAAAGTGTAAGACTTATAGTGCTAATGATAATCTGATAAGCATAGTCGTGAATAATGCCTGATTGATAGCTGATTAAACCTAGGATGAAACTAAATTCACCAATTTGCGAAAGCATAACACCGGCATAGATGCTTGTTTTCCAATCCTCCGAAAAAGGTTTCATCACCAAAGCATTAATGCCACTATTAATTATAAGCACTAAGGTCACTAAAATACCTATCGTTAATAAATGATTATAAATAAACTGAAGGTCGATAAGCATGCCAATGGATACGAAAAACAAGGCTACAAAAAATACTTTAAAAGCCGACAAACTATCATGTACCCATTGAGTTGACTTGGCAGATGATAAGACAATTCCACCAATAAAGGCACCCAAGGCTGCCGATAATTCCAGGTACGCCGTGAGCAATGCAAAACCAAAACATAGTGTAAAGGCCACAAATACCTGCATCTCATGGTCTTTCGCAATGGCGGTTCTAAACGGTAGTTTGATTTCTTTATTCTTCAGAATATAAGCGATGACGCTGATAATCATAATACCACCTATTATTTGCTTGATGGATTCAGCCGATGTGGGTTGCTTGCCACCAAGATAACCAAGAATGATAAGCATCGGAACAATGAGGATATCTTGTGCTAAAAGTATACCTAATACATTCTGTCCTAATTTGGTTTGTAATTCATCTTGCTCTTGCAGTAGTTTTAGAATAACTGCTGTACTGCTAAGGCTGATTACAAAGCCAATCATTATTATCTGGTTCATTTTCCAGTTAAGATAGAATCCCAAAGCCCAAATAATGGCTATACTGAAGATAACCTGCAATGCTGTACCAAGTATGGATACCCGCCAATTGGCTATTAAATTGGGCAAATGAATCTCCATGCCGATAAAAAACAATAGTAAAACCAAACCCAGCGAACCAAGGTTGGTAATTAAGTTCTCATCGGTAATAACCCCGAAACCAAGAGGACCAACAATAACGCCAACAATCATATAGGTGACGATGGACGGCTGCTTGAGCAAACGAAGCACAAAACCAACAAGAATAATGATGGCCGACAACAGCACAAATTTGGAAACAACAGGGTCAATATTAGCAGATAACAAAACCATATTTAAACCGATATTTGATTTTATCAATATAGGGATTTCTAAATTAAGCTCAATCAACCTATGAAATCAAGTATCTTGCTTATTAACCCGAGTTCGATTAAAATTAAACAGCCACGATGGATGTTGAAGTGTATTGTTAGAATATACTTTGAAAGTAAACTCCCGGCTGATTACTCGACCGGGAGTTTTTTTGCTTATGAAGCAAACTGGTACTTTGTATCAAGTATTTCATCAATCACATCGGCATGTTCATGCCCAAATTTTTCGCGTACCCAAGCTTGAAGTTTTATTTGCTCTTCGGAATTTAACCACGACAGTGATTTAATCAATTCCTTTCTAAAAAGGTTTTTGTCTTCGTGAACTCCATTTAATACAGTCTTACATAGTTCAAACATGGTTGATACGTTATAAAGGTTCAATCAATATGATTCCCTGAGGCTTGCCTCGGGGGCAGTTATTTCTCCCCTGAATTTCAGGGGAGATGGCCGATTTATATCGGTCTGAGGGGTTAATAAAGAAAACTCGGTTTTCTGCGAATGCAGAAATACCCCGTGGGCTTGCCTCGAGGATAGGTGACTTTAAGAGTTTTCTTTATTAAAACAGGGCAGAGTGGTTCTGCCCTTTGGTATTTACAAAATCTCTATTTGCTTTGCTGGCTTTGGCTTAAGCTCTTCACGTTTAGGAAGTATAATGTGAAGGATGCCATTTTCGTAGTTTGCTCCAATTTTTTCCGCATCAACTACATGTTCCGAAACGGTGAATGAGCGTTGGAAAGACTGGTAGCTAAACTCGCGTCTGGTAATTTTTCCACTGTCTTTTTCTTCTTTTTCATTCTTCTTTTCCGACGAAATAGTTAGACGACCATTGTCGTAATTAACTTTGAAATCTTCTTTTTTTAAGCCCGGAGCAGCAACATCAATTAAAAACTCATTGTCGTTTTCTTTTACATTAACTGCTGGCAAAGTAGTGTCTGTACTGGAATAGTTAGTCCTATTCCAATCCATCAATTCTCCATCAAAAAATCTATCGAAGATTGAAGGAGCTGATGGAAACCAGTTGTTTGATAATTTGGCAAGTGTCATAATTTTATCCTCCAAAATTTTAGTTCAACAAATTTTTACAATCTCACCAGGCATAGTTCAAACTAAATGCCAATGTTAGAGGATGTCATTTAGTGATTTTTATTTTTTATTGATTTTCAATTCAATACAAAGAAGTACTTTTTTTAAGACTAAAAAGAAACTGAAAAATTGACAGGTAGCTCGCGTATAAGTGCGTCATTATGACTTGATTAGCTGTCGTAATTTCAGCGTTAAAACATAATTGTTACTTCAGGGTTCATAGTCTATTTTATGTTCATATTGGCTGACCATGCTGTTAACCAACATTTGCTGCATGGGGTGGTTTGTAAAATCATAACAAATGGGGATTTTACGATACCGTTTGCTTACATACATTGCAGCTCATTAATTATAAGGTATAAACTTAGAAACTGTTTAAGTTTTATCCTTCGGTTTATTTTGACGACTTAAGTCCTCATATTTCTGCAAAACTTCTTTAAATAGCGATGCTATTCGCATCAGTTTTGCTTCATCTGAGAACATAATTCATTCAAAATAAATCACAAAAACAAAAATTAAGCAGTTTCTTAATTATTATTTCAACTGGGTGAAATTGTTTTATTTTAAGTTAGTAAATATTAAATGCCTCTAGTGTTGATGGTTTAACTGAAAATAAAGCTGTACCATGATTCAAGAATACAAAATGAATAACAACTTACCCTTCACTCCTAAAACAAAAATGGCAGATGTCATCCATCTGGATTATCGATTAATACCAATAATTGGCAGGTTTGGTATTGATTTTGGCTTTAGTAATAAAACGGTTAAAGAAGTGTGTGATGATTATAAAATTAACGTTTGTTTTTTTCTTGAAATAATTAATTCATATCATAACCACGAATACTTTCCTCATGCAGAGCTTCAGAATTTCAAGGCGTCACTTATAGTCGATTATTTATCAAATACTCATGCTTATTATTTAAATGTAAAAGTACCGGAAATTGAAGGATATATTGCCCAAATTAAGAAGGAGGTATCCATTGAAAACTTAAAAAACATTGAGCTTTTAAGTAATTTCTTTTCAGAGTATAAAGCAGAGTTAGTGAATCATCTGAACCGAGAAGATACCCTTGTTTTTCCTTACATTTCATTTTTGGAAGAAACTCTAAAGCATAGGAACTTTACTGCTAATGTTGTACACAAGATAAAAGAAGAGTCGATAGAGCATTATGCTCGACACCATGAAAATATGGAGCTTAAACTCAGCGACCTCAAAAATTTAATAATACGACATCTCCCGCCAATTGTATGTAAAGAGATTTGTCAGAAATTACTGACAGAACTATTTCGCTTAGAAGCCGATTTGGAAGACCATTCACGCATCGAAGACAAAGTGTTGGTTCCAAAAGTCATGTTATTAGAACAACAAATACTAGAAGCGAGTGAAACAGAGTGAATTATATAAAACTAAAGTGTGCATTGCAGATAAGCACTTTATTCATCGCTTAGGTGTAAAAACAATACTTAGTGTAATTGGTATTGAGCCAGACCTATATGAGGCTGATACGTTTATTTCGACCATGTCATGCCTAAAAGATGTTGAGGGTATTAAGTTTGCTGTTGTTGCCCAAGATATACTCGACCCTGATATGAATGAGTCAATATTAAAACTAAAAGCAATAAATCAGGATATAAAGCTGTTAGTTGTTTGCGATGACTGTTGTAAGTGTCAGACTAATGCCCTATTTATATTAGAAGAAGATACGCGACAGCAGGTACTTGAGAAATTTCAAAGCTTTTTCTATGATGATAATGAGGAAAACACCGAAAGCAATTCCGATTTACTTAGTGAAAGGGAAGTAGATGTGCTTAAAGCGGTAGCTTTAGGATATTCCAACAAAGAGATAGCGGAAAAGTTATTTATCAGTATTAATACGGTGATTTCGCATCGAAAAAATATTACAGAAAAACTTGGAATTAAAACCATTGCTGGATTAACTGTTTATGCAGTTATGAATGATTTGATAAAACCTGAAAATGTTAAGGGATAAGAATAAATTCTGAATCTAATGCATGGATAATTTAATTTAGGAAATAGGTGATAATATTGAGAATAGTAGTTTCAATAACTAGGAAAAATCACAATTAATAGGGATTGTTTCTCCTTGTTACTATCACTTTTTTTGTTGTTTATTTTCAACAATATAAATCATTGCTTAGTATGAAGGGAGAGGGCATTTTACTGAAAAACATTGTAAAAATGAAGGCTGATAACTCAGATCGAATGCGAATCACATTGGATGAGTACAAAAGTGCCGAGATGCAGATTTTAATGCACCATGTTTACGAATATAAAAAAGGATTGAGAAACCTGGTTCTTCATACCATGAATATTAAGGAACGATTTAAAACAGAGGAGCTTTTAAATCGAAAAGGTATTAGTTATTATCTGCAGATGGTCAACAGTGATAAAATCAATGTATTTTTTGGAAATGACAAGTGTGTGCAAATTATTGAATCGTTTGGTCATACTTCCTTGAATCATTTTACCGACGAAGAAGATTTTATATTGGGCACCATGTTGGGTTATGATCGTATGCAACAATGTGAGCGTTATTTAAAAAGAAAAGAAGAACAAAAGAAGTCGTTGTTGCAAAATTGCCAATCAACAGGAAGTGACTAAAATATAAGCAGAGATGATTGGTTATGTTTTATTCAATATATGGCAATGTGATGGTAAATTGAGTACTAAAGAGTTAATAAAAGATATTTAAAACCCGCCCTGAATTTAGAACTGCAGATAGCCTTCAATAATAGTCTCATGTTACACATTGGGTAACCTAACGAAAGTATTCTGAGGTACCCTATAAGGTACGCCTCAGTAATCTTATGTAACAAATGACATAAAACTCAACCTCTGTTTGCGACACAAGTGCGTTAACAGTGTTAAACGAATTGTATACCTTATCTGAAGAGCTATCATTGAAAATGGTAAAATAGTTCACTTTGTCAACTTTATTAGGTTTAGTTTATGACTTAAAAATGAAGGTGCCGAAAGATAAGCTGCACTCCAGATTGGTTACCAATTACAAAACAACCTTTATCTGATCAATTACTAGATATATATTGTTGAGGTTTAAGTGTGCTAAGGAAGAAATGTGATAAAACAAGTGTCTTATAGAAAAGAAAATTCTTTTTTGTCACTAGAAAAATAGCTCATACTCATAAATAGTGATTAATCAATATTAGTGATTCGCTGCTCAAACTTTCTAATCAAGTCGTTATTGCTCAGTGGTACAAGTCTTAATGGGTTTGTTCTACAAATTACCTCCTTTGCTTAGGTTGGGTTGTTTTTCATAACAAATAACGATTGATGCTCATACCTGCTACGACTAATTTTGCGCTTACTAATCGACATCCGAATGAGAAGAAAGGGGCTCACAAGTGTAATACTTTTTATGCTTGTGCAAATATCGTATTCGCACAATAGTACTAAAGGCTACTTGCTTGATCATGCAAGCAGGGCGGCTGTTTATATTTGTGAGATTGATTCCTCGATAAATGCAATTGGGCAACAAACCTCTTCAATTTTAGAATTAAAGGGCACTATCATAGAAAGGCATTCGGGCAAAGCAATTGAGCTGGCTACGGTTGTTTTAAAAGACCTTAACAAATGGGATGTTACCAATGCACAGGGGCAATATTCTGTAAAGCATCTTCGCCCGGGAATATATAATATAGCTGTAACTTGTTTGGGCTATAAAACCATTGAACAAGAAATATGGGTTAACAATGATTCGTTTGTTCATCATTTTGAAATGGAGGTATTATCGTTGGGATTAAATGAAGTAACCGTAACGCCTATACAAATCGATGATGATCTGACTACATCATATACGATAGAGAATGAAGCCATTGAGCATGCCCAAATAAGCAACATTGCCGAATTAACATCTCTACTGCCAGGAGGACAAACCCGAAGCAACAATCTTATTCAAGCATCAGGGCGAATTGCCATTAGAAGTGAACAGGGTGAAGAAGACAGACCAAGCTTTGGTACGGCCCTAGAAATAGATGGCATTAGAATGTCAAGCAATGGAGCTATTGTAAGCGAAATAGGGACAGAAAAAGGTGTAGATACACGGATTATATCTCCTGATAATATTGCCAAGGTAGATATAATGGCAGGTATCCCATCGGTTGAACATGGTGATTTAACTTCTGGTTTAGTGAAGATAACAACCAAACAAGGAGTTGAGCCATTGTCTATTAAATTACGCACGAACCCATACCAAAAAGAAGTAGCTCTTTCAAAAGGACTTAAAATTGGTAATAATGGTGGTTTGCTGAATGTGAGTTACAATTATACCAATTCTGTTAGCAATATTGTTTCGCCATACAATTCTTATGAGCGAAATGCTTTTACATTTCGGCATAAAAAAGTTTTTGGAGCAAATAAACATAAGCCACTAATTATAAACTCTACAATTGCAGGCAATATTGGTGGAAGAAATGATAAAGAAGATCCAGATAACTTTAAAGACACTTACAAAAAGTACAAGGCCTTTAATCTAAGGGGAGGTATTGACTTCAACTGGAATCCCAATTTGCACTTGATATCGGAACTTAATCTGATGGCCAATATCAATTACAATGATAATCAATCGGAGGAATACGATAAAGAGAGCTCCTCAAGTGGAGGTGCTGCTTTCCATGGTACCGAGGAAGGTTATTTTGTTGGCGAGCCATATGTTGAAGGACAAGAGTTTTCACCTTTGCAATTGATTGATCGTGGGCATTGGTATCAAACAACGTATGTAGATAGCAAGCCGGTTAATTATGACGTCAGATTAAAAATACAGAAAAACCATAAAAGGAAAAGCATAAGCAGCCAGTTTAAAATTGGTGGTAACTACAGTGCTTCAGGCAATGAGGGCAAGGGAGTATATTATGGCAATAAACTCTATACGCCTACCTGGCGCGAATACCAGTACAAGAATGAACCTTATTTGCATAATGTAGCCTTGTTTGTTGAAGAGAGTTTTAAATACACCTCTAACAATAAGCAACAGATACATCTCACAGCTGGGCTACGTAATGATTACACACTAATTAAGAATTCTCTATATGATAATGTCAATGCATTGTCGCCTCGCTTTAATGCCAGGTATTCATTCATTAATAAGCCAAGGAATAGAGGCTTTAAGAAACTAAGTATTCATGGCGGATGGGGGCAAAGTGTAAAACTTCCTTCGCTCAATATGCTTTATATTAGGCCTTCATACTCTCAAAAACTGGCCTTTGTTCCTGGTTCCTTAGCCGATGGATCGACTTATTATGCTTATTACATACAACCTGGTGAAGTTGCTAAAAATGATGATCTCAAATGGCAAAAGTCGCGCAAATATGAAATTGGAATACAAGGACAATACCGTAACATACGGTTTTCATTATGTTACTTTAATACTGTAACTAAAAATAGCTATACCGAATCAAATCAATTCATTCCATTTACCTACTACCTAACTACACCGCATCAATTGGCTGATGTTGCCATTCCTGTTGAACATCGAAGTTATTCCATTGATCAGCAAGGTGCTGTAACTGTAATAGATAATACGGGAACATTACCTAATGAAGAATTGGACAAAAAAGAAAAACGTTCGTTTAAGTCGGTAAGCTATGGCGATAATGCTTCACCAGTTAAGCGCTATGGATTGGAGTGGGTGCTCGACTTTGGAAAAATTAAACCGCTTTATACTTCAGTTCGCCTCGACGGTACTTATTACTACTATAAACACCTCAACCATAAAATTGAAGCAGTTTCATTAGGCGATAACCACTTGATGAGTGATGGAAGCCACTATCAATATATTGGTTACTATTATGGAGGTAGCGGAGTAGCTAATGGATATAAAACAAAACGTTTACGAGCAAATGCCAACTTTATTACGCACATCCCGAGATTAAAACTAGTTGTAACACTTAAGGTTGAAGCCTGCTTAATCAACTCAAAACAACTATTGTCGGAGATGCCGGGTGGAGAACGCAGTTTTGAGTTGGATATTAAAGAAGGTTATATCCCCAAGCCTGACAGAGGCAGTATTTATGAAGGAAAGAATTTTGTTGGTACATATCCCTTGTACTATACCACCTTTGATGATATGGAAACAAAAATTTCTTTCCGTGAAACGTTTTACTGGGCCTATGAGAATGACAGAACACTCTACAACGATTTAAGCAAACTGGTAGAAACCAGAAACTTTGATTACCTGTTTCTAGAAGATGCACTAAGTGCCTATCTCTCCGCTAACATTAATATATCCAAAGAAATCGGTAAGCGTTTCAGACTCAGTTTTTACGCGCGTAATTTTCTAAACAACATGGCTAAAATTAAAGACAAACAGACTAATACAGAAGTGAGTCTGTTAAATAGCTCCTATATACCAGAGTTATCCTATGGAATTGGCCTAAATATTAAAATTTAAATCAAACAAATAATTAATAAATAAATAGAAATGAAAAAGATGAGGTTTTTAAACATTCTTGCCATTATGGCAATTTTGTTTGCAGGATATGCTTGTGATAACGATGATGAAACACCTGTTATTAATGATGTGAAAATAACACTTAGCTACCCTGATGGGGTAGAACTTAAAGCAGGAGTGAGTGTTAAAGCCAGAGCTACTGATGGAGCTATTGTATACGAATTAAAAACCGATGATACGGGTTCGGTAAGCTATCAACTGCCAGTTGGGTCTTATGAGTTTAGCTCTACAGAGACCAGAGCCAGCAATGGAAAACTAACTGCTTACAATGCCTTGATGAGCAAAGTAATTACTGCTGAATGGGACGAAACATCAGTTATTACACTTGAAATGGAAGCTAGCACCAAAAGCCAGCTGATTATTAAAGAAATTTACTACGGCGGATGTCCAACCGATGATGGAACTGATACGTACAGCTACGGAAATTACATTGTTGTTTATAACAACTCAATGGAGAATGTTGACTTACAAAATCTTTGCCTAGGTTCTATGTCGACAAACTCAAACAGCATGAGTTCAGAGATTAACGATGGCGATGATGATGCATATTGGTTTAAAGAAGACTGGACACCTGCTGCTTATGGGTATTTCTTCTTCCCACATCAAACCATACTTGAGCCAGGAAAAGAATTGGTATTAGCCATTTCGGGTGGTATCGACCATACACAAACACACAGTCAGAGTGTTGACTTATCAAAAAGTGAATACTATGTATGCTACGATATTGATGTATACACACACGCTTTAACTTACCCTGCACCTTCGGCTAACATTGACCCTTCACATTATTTAAATGCTGTTAAATATGGTCCTGGAACGGCAGCTGTTGTCAGCAAAAGCTCACCTGCTTTATTTTTATTTTATGCCGATGATCCATTTGCTTATGGCAGCGACAGAACAGGTGACGATTATTGGAAGGGTAACGATATGTTCCCCCGTAAGAAGGTACCAGCAGAGTGGACGGTTGATGCTATCGAAGCATTCCGTGCAGGTTATGAAAGCAAGAACAAAAAGCGCCTAAATCCTAAAATTGATGCCGGTCACATCTACCTTGAAACAGGAAAAGGTTACACATTATATCGTAATGTAGACCAGGAGGCAACCGAAGCTATCGAAGGTAACAGCGACAAGCTGGTATACAACTATTCGTTGGGTACTGTGGATGTAGAAACCAAACATGGTACTACCGATCCTTCAGGTATTGATGCAGAGGCTTCAATGGCCAATGGAGCAACAATTATTTTTATGGACACTAATAACTCCTCTAATGATTTCCACCTTCGTCAGAAGTCATCATTAAGAAACTAATACCTATATCCGGTATCATATGTCTCTAAAAATTAACACATATAGTATCGCTATCCTATGCCTGCTGGCATGGGATAGCCTACTTTTTGCGCAGGAGAAAACAATGTACATGGAACGGTTCACACAGTTAAATAGTGAATTACAAAGTACGAACCCTTCTTTATTGGGCATTGTGACAGACAGTATCTTGTTAAACGTTAATTCTTATTATAACTATGGTAAAGGAGATTTTGTAAATTACTATTCTCCTGATCAATATTACAATGCCGGGCTTTCTACCCAATCCTACAATCGTTTAAATAATAAAACAGTGGTGCATGGCTATGCCTCCTATGCTTATTATAAAGGAGATAACAGCTCAGGCACATCTTTTCTTTATCCGTACCGGATGCCTTTTAATTTTATTGAAAGAGATGAAGAAGCCAAGGGAGAACGACAAATAGAACAATATCATTTAAAAGGAGCCATTAGCTATCTGGTAAGTTCAAGGTTATCACTTGGGACAAAGGTAGACTACCAAACTATCAGCTTTGCCAAGTTAAAAGATATGCGTAATGCAAATGATATTTTAGATTTAAAATTAAGCAGTGGCTTAATCTACCAACTATCTGATAAGATTAAATTAGGCATTTCCTATAAATACTTGCGTTATATTGAAAACCTGGAAATATTTCAGGAAGGAGAAGCTAATATCGATCATTATGCCTTGGTTGATCGTGGCACATTTATGGGAGTTTTTCACGTATATGACGAACAGGGACTTTTAAAAACTGATAGCCATAAACCCTGGGTGGATATAACACATGGTTTAGCCATACAAAATAGTTATCACTTTGATAAAAACTCTACTTGGTTTATTGAGCTGGCATGCCAAACTGGGAAAGGACAATTCGGAAACGATGGCGACAATGGCATTGTATACTTCCGACATACGAAAACAAATTATTTATTGACGACACAATTCAATTTTCTTAATAACACAACAAGCCATATCATTTCAGGAGCTGCCAGCTACTACGACCTTAATAATAACGAACAGATTTTCAAGGAATCAACAAGCGATGGAGGGCTGCAGCTAGTAACATATATAGGCGAAAAGGAAAGCCTAAAAAGACAACATTATGACACCAGGATTAGATATAATTTATTATGGGGTGATAACTATTTTAAAGCGCCCTGGCAACTGCAAGTAGCTTATAGCTATAGTAATATACAACGTCAGTCATCTTATTACCCTTACTACAGAAAACAAAATATTACATGGTCAGAAATTAATTTTTCTATCTCAAAAACAATTATTAATAAAAAAACTGCCTTTACAATTGGCTGTTCTTCAGGTTATAAAGAAGGAAGAGGTGGAGAACCTATAGATGGGAGTTATATTCCATTTTCGGGTAGTACCGAACAGCCTGACAACTTGGATCATATACTTTATAAGGAAAAAGAATATTTAACAGCCCGGCAATTGACAACATCAGCGACAATGCGTGCTGATTATATCTACAGCAAAAACATGGACATTTATTTACAGCTTAAAGGCTCTTGCCTTAAGCCATTTAATCTGGAATATCTAGAAGGTGATTTTATTAGTTTGTCGGTTTCGGCAGGTTTATCATTTTAAAAACAATTATGCAACCAATCGTACAATGTAAAAACCTTACTCATTATTATGGCAAGCGCTGTATCTATGAGAACTTAAATTTTGAAATACCCAAAGGCCGTATTCTTGGTTTATTGGGGAAAAACGGAACCGGTAAAACCACAACCATTAATATTCTTAATGGCTACCTGAAACCGCGAAGTGGTGAGTGCCTGATGTTTGGTGAAAACTCATCGAACCTGTCACCTGAAACCAAGCAAAAAGTAGGTTTGCTGATTGAAGGGCATGTGCAGTATCCGTTTATGAATATCCACGAGATTGAAAAGTACTATTCGGCTTTTTATCCTCAATGGAAAAAAGAAGCTTACTGGGAATTGATGAAGCTATTGAAGATAGACCCGAAACAGAAGCTATCGCAAATGTCGTGCGGACAGAAGTCGCAGGTGGCGCTGGGGCTGATTTTGGCGCAGGATCCAGAGCTTCTGATTTTGGATGATTTCTCCATGGGACTCGACCCGGGCTACCGTGTGTTATTTGTTGATTACCTAAGCGAATACGCGCGTGCCGAAGGCAAAACGGTATTTGTGACTTCACACATTATTCAGGATATGGAACGATTGATTGATGATTGCATGATTATGGATTATGGAAGTATTCTGTTTCAGAAACCAGTTGCCGAATTGTTGCAATCATTTAAACGTTTCCGTTTTAGTGGTAACGGACAAATCTTTGAGGATATAAAGCAAGTGATTCATCCGGTGACCATCAAAGGCAATACGGAATTCTACTCGTTTGAAAAGAAGGATGAGTTGGCTCGCATCCTGACTTACACTGGATTTAACCCAACTGATATTAAAGAAGAAAGCCTCAGCCTTGAAGAAGCTTTTATTGGATTAACCGGAAAATACTAGACAATGGAAAAAGCACTATTATATAAAGAATGGAAAAAAACACGTTTATTCACACTGGGTATTGCTGCTGTGGGTATTATTCTGCTTGGCTACATTATGCTGAAGATGGGGCGTTCGTTTCGTATGGTTGGTATGGAGCACTTGTGGGATGTCGTTGTTAACCGGAAACAGTTCTTGTTTCGCAGTTTAAAATATTTCCCAATAGCGGCAGCGCTTTGTCTGGGTATGGCACAGTACTTTCCCGAGGTTATTCAAAAACGTATAAAGTTAAGTCTGCATCTGCCTTTGCCCGAGCGGAAGGTGATACTGTTAATGTATGGTTATGGTTTGGGCATATTGTTAGGTATTTACCTGTTACAATTGGTGGGATTATTGGTCTTTTCAACCATTAATTTTCCTTATGAGTTTACCTCTAGTACTTTAAAAACGATTGCACCCTGGTACATGGCCGGTATTATAACTTATTTATTTGTGGCAATGGTCTGTCTTGAGCCGGTTTGGAAACGGCGCGCTTTTAATGGTTTGCTTGGCATTGCCATTGTTTATTTGTTTTTTCTGTCAGATGTGCCATCTGCTTATCAGCCGGTGCTTTACATTTTGCTAGTCACTTTAATAGCAGTTTTTCCTTTCGGCTTTTTATCAGTCCAACGTTTTAAGGAAGGCACACAAGATTAGCAATTGATACAGGATGTAAGATTAAAGACGAATAGAAAGTTAATACTAATCGGCACAAAGTCAGATAATCATAATTAATAGAAAATGAAACCAATCAGATATACAATCATCATTTTGGCCAGTATCATCCTGGCTTGGCTACTTCCCAGTTTCTATCACTTACTAAGCGATAGCTCCGGAAGCAATGCTTTTACTTATTACTCGTCGGTGGAAGAGGCTTTTTGCTCCATTGATTTTGATGAACAGGAAGAACGATTGATTCGCTACAATGTTAAAACCAATCAAAGATATTCAGAGGCTGAGTTCGATAGTATCTTGCCATTCTTTTATTACCGACAGCTTTTGTCAGATGGCCGCCTTCCTGATTCAATAAACGGAAGAACTATCACTTTGAAAGAGGTGAATTCAAAAACCTTTTTTTATCGTTATAATGCCAAGGATAAAAACACGCCATCGATTCCAATTTATACCCTTTTTGAATCTTTCTCGGGCCGTGTAAGGCTTGAAATGCCAGGTGATGTTTTTCGTCTTAAGAATAAGATTGAATTTATTAATCCGGAAACCAATGGGGTGGACAAAGAAAAGTCAGAACGTTTTATGCGCGCCTTCGAAACCAGTGACTTTCAATTCCCGGCGCGTGCAGCCTATGGTAACCCAAGTACTCGTAAACCCTATGATGAAGGCTATTTCATCATTGACAATGATGGGCAGATATTTCACCTGAAGATGGTGAATGGGAAAGCCTTTTTAAAGAATACCAACTTTCCTGCGACCATCAACCCTGTTTATATCTCTACACAGGAACCCGATGATCGAAGCTATTATGCCTTTGTGTTTGATGACGAAAACAATGTGTATCTGATGACCTCGGATAACTACCGCATTGAAACCATTCCTACACCAGGTTTTAATCGCGATAAGGGACGTTTAATGATAATGGCCAATCCCATGTATTGGAATGTCAATGTGCTTTCAAGCCGAGGTAAAGAGTGCTATGCACTGAATGCAGACACCAAGGAAGTGGTGGATAGCTTGTCGCTTCTTACTCCTGAGGAATATGATTTTGCTTTAGCCAATATATTACCAGTAGAGCTGAGGTTTACATCGGGCAATACCGATTATATCAAGCCATCTGTCCGGTTTGCTACATGGTGGGTTTTGCTAACCAATCTGATACTGGTAGCCATTTTTGTTTTTATTGGCAAAAGAAAGAATAAACCAATGCAATTGTTTGAGATCGTTTGGATTGGCATCAGCGGAATATTCGGATTTATACCGTGTTTGATTTTTAAAGAATAGCATAAAAAAATTAACTCAAATTATAGATAGATATGAAAAATAGTATCGTATTAATGATGTCCATACTTTTATTAGTAGCCTGTGGACAAAAGAAGAGCAGTAGTTCTGAAAATGTAACAGTGCAAAAAACGGAAGTGATTGATGTGGCACAAGTGCTCGACAAAGCTGAAAACAGCATTGACAAAGAAGTGGTATTTAAAGGATGGGTGAGCCACGTTTGCAAGCACTCGGGCCGTCGTTGTTTTCTTAAGTCAGAAGACGGAAGTGTTTCAATTCGCGTTGAAGCAGGCGGACAAATCAACGGTTTCAACAAAGAATTGACCGGTAGTCAGTTGCGGGTTGTAGGTGTTATGAAGGTGAAAAAGCTGGATGAACAATACCTTGACGAGTGGCAGGCTAAAGTGGAAGCAGCGCACAAACACGAAGATGTTGAAGAAGGAGGTGAGCATTGCAGTGCCGAAATGGATAATATTAATGAAATGCGCGAATGGATGAAAAAGAATGGTAAGGATTACTACCCGATTTACTTTGTAAACGGGACAGACTATTCCATTCTTAACTAATGTACACTAGCATAAGCTACAGTAGCTGATTTACTCACCTGTATCGTATGCTTGAATCTTGTTTCTAAAAATAAACATGGATAAAAAGAAATTACGTAAATGGCTCAGGTATATACATCGCGACCTGGGCTATTTTTTTGTTGGCATCATCTTAATCTATGGTGTTTCAGGAGTGTTGTTGAATCATAAGATGACGGCCTATTCAACTACCCACCATCAAATTGTTATAAACCAGGGACTGGATAAGGATGAATTAGCCAGCTATTGGAAGAAGAACCATGCCGATTTAAGCTTGAAGAATATAATTGTTCGGTCGAACGATTATCAACTGTTTGTCGATGGTGGAGTAGGTAGCTATCAGCCATCTAGTGGTCAATTGACGTATGAAACCTATCAACGTAATGCCATTATTGATTTTGTGCATCGACTACATTACAATACAGTAAAAGGTTGGAAATACATGGCAGATTTTTTTGCGGTGTCGCTCATTTTCTTTGCCGTCTCAGGTCTGTTTTTGTCGAAAGGAAAGAAAAGTATTAAAGGCCGAGGAAAATGGATTCTGTTGGCTGGTTTTTTAGTGCCTGTTATTATTTTCTATTTTTCATAGGTTTGTGTGCTAGTTGGCAGAGTTAATATAGGGCTCTTGAATTTTCATCTCATTATTTAATCACTTATTAACGTCAGCTTCGCATTAGTTGGCCTATAATTTGTAAACTTGGACCTCAAAATTTAACTTATGAAACGCAGAGATTTTATAAACACTGGCCTGTTGGCAGCCATTGGCGGAACTTTTGCCAGTGCCAATACAATTTCAACAATTGAAAAGAATAAACAGTTATTCAGAGGTAAAGCGAAAAACATCATCTTTTTAGTAAGTGATGGAATGAGTATTGGCACCCCTACCATGACCGATTTGCTGATGCAACGTAAATATGGACAGGAAAGTCGATGGATGAGTCTCTATCGTGAAAATAAAGTGTGTCATGCCTTGATGGATACAGCATCTGCTGATTCGCTGGTAACCGACTCGGCAGCAGCAGCCTCGGCATGGGGAGGAGGCGTTCGTGTGAAGAACGGAGCCCTGAACATGGGACCCAATGGTGTTGAGCATCAGCCTATTTTGCAAAAGTTTAAAGCCGCTGGCAAAAAAGTGGGGTGTGTTACAACTGTGCCGATTACCCATGCCACACCGGCGGGTTTTAGTGTCAACATGAAGAACCGTGGATTACAAGACAAGATAGCCGATAAATATCTTGAACTTCGTTTTGATGTGATGATGGGCGGAGGTCAGGAATATTTTGACGGGACAAAGCGAAGTGATAAGAAAGATATATTCCCGGACTTTAAAGCGGCGGGTTTTAGTGTGGTTCGCAACAAAAAGGAGATGGAGTTGCTGGAAGCCGGTCAGCCAGTGCTTGGAGTATTCTCAGAATCAGGCTTGCCTTTTTCACTCGACCAACATTCTGATAAGGAGCTGACAGAGAATATACCTGCATTGGCCGAAATGACAGACACAGCCATTAATTTAATGAAAGATAACCAAGACGGCTTTGTTTTACAGGTTGAAGGTGGAAAAGTAGATTGGGCTGCCCATGCCAACGATACAGGTGCTTTACTATACGACCAGATGGCCTTTGACAAAGCGGTGGAAGTGGCCGTTCGTTTCGCTGAAAAACGGAATGATACCCTTGTTATAATCACCACTGACCATGGTAATGCAAATCCGGGCTTAATAAAAAGTAAAAAGGTCGATCAGAAATTTAATTTAATCCAGACTTTTAAACATACCAATGAGTGGATATTGAATAGTATTAAGCCAAGTGATACACCGGCCAATGTTATAGAGCGAATTAATTATGCGCAAGGTTATGCCATAACAGAAGAAGAAGCAAAAACGCTGTTGAAGGCCTACGTTTCATTTGATAATAATGGGTTGTATAATGCATATAACTTACCATTTCGTCAATTGGCGCAAATACAGGAAGAGTATATCTCAGTGTATTGGGCAGGCATGAATCATTCGGCTGATTTTGTGACACTGTCAATGTTTGGTGTCGAAACAGAGGCTTTGCCGCCACTGGTCAAGAATTACGAGTTACACAACTATATGCTGAAGGCGGCTGGTGTATTGAAATAATAACCTTATTAAAAAAGACAACCGAGGCTTTTGTACCTCGGTTGTTTAGTTTTCTGATATCCTCAGGAAGCGTCATTTATATTGATAGAATCGTCAAATCGACAGGATGCATCCTGGTATTAATGGGTTTTCCAGTTGGCCTTATCGCTTTCTCATCCCCACATAGGTTTTCGTCATATCTGATGGCACACAAATAATATAGTCGGCTTTATTCAGGTAGCTTTCGTCCAGTTTATCAATGTTATCCTGCGAAACCGTTGTTATGGTTTTAACTTCCACACCCGGTTGGTATAATTGTAAATATTTCCGGATGCCTCCATCATCGTCGGAGTGGAAACTACCATTATAATGGATAAACAGCTTTCCATCTTTTAAATTTTGTGTGATGAAATAAGCCATTGTTGCATCTTTAGAAGCTTGAGCTTTGGCAATCGGCAGGGGACTTTTACCCATCATCATACCACCCATTTTGGCAATCAATACCGAATCAGCATCAAATTCAATAGGGAGCGGCGCTATAAAGCGTTTAGCTTCATTACTCAGTTCATTAAGCTTATCAACGCCTTTTTTATTGGCTACAGCAGCATAACGCCTTGGTATATTGCTGGCCACAAAATGAACTGCCGAATCTTTCGCGAAGCGGATTAATGGTTCATAATCGGTGTCGTAATTGCTCCAAAGTCGGCATTCTGCCTCAAATTTTTCGACAGATATAAGGCCGATCAAATATTCATCTAATATCAACTGATTATCGGCTTCAAACATTTCGGCACCCATAACGATTTGCCCTTCTTTTTCGGTATATAATGATTTGGTAACCTCCAGCTCCAACCAGTGCGCGATGGGATTATTGTGATATTCGCCAAACAGCACAATCTCTGTTCCGGACAAATCACTAATCATCTTCTGATATTTGACCTCCTTACCTTCTGCGTTAAATAGCTTATAGGCTGGTTTATCCGGTTTAAAACCTGTTAAAGCCAATAGGCCAATTAAGAGTGTAAATGAAAGTTTAGTTTTCATTGTGTTTTTTATTTATGTGATTGATATTTCCCATGTTAACTAACACGAATAGGTTATAAATGTTTAATTCTAGTGCCACCCATGTTTTGCGTTAGTAAAGGTATCTATTACCATGGAATAGGTATCCCTATTTCTTAGTACTTAGTTTTAGGGATGAATAACACTAAGGCGTTATTATAATAGGAATTGTGAATTGTTTCAGTTGTTAATACGCCAACTTAAAAGCTATTATTTACCAATAAATTGGGATTGTTGAGCGCGTGGAGTGAGCATAATTTTGCAGTATCCAACAAAGCTGAATATATCAGACAATTTACTTATTTGAGACCTCACATGAAAACAATTTTGGATACCATGTCTTTTAAGAGCCGAGCCTATTGGGTATTAATATTCTTTTCAGTCACAAGTGTTGTATTTGCACAGGCTGATGTTGATCCCAATCCTCTGACAAACCAATGTCTTATTCAATTAATTGATCCGGCAGATAAAGAACCATTAGTTGGTGCTCATATTTGTGTTGAATTGGCAGATGGCCGTAGAGTATATGAGGTGTCAGACACCGAAGGGAAAGTTAAACTGCTATATAGTGGCGAAAAGGTTGGGACAGTGGCCATTTCATCCATTGGGTATGTAACTACTTATATGCAATTAAATGAAATAGAGGATGGAGCCATTATTCCTGTTAAAGCCGATGTGTTTAATATTAACCAGGTGGTGGTGACCGGAACCAGTGAACCAACGCCTGTGGATAGCTCTATTTATAAAGTAAAGGTGATTGGTGAAGAAAAAATACGCCAGTCTGGTTCGGTTAACCTGGCCGAGATATTATTGACGGAGGCCAATATTCGCATTGAAAGTGATATGATGCTTGGCAGCCAGATAGAAATGTTGGGCATGAGTGGTTCTAATGTTAAAGTGATGATTGATGGGGTGCCAGTTGTTGGTCGTTTAAATGGGAATATCGACCTGAGCCAGATAAACATGTCCAATGTGAAGCAAATTGAAGTCATTGAGGGGCCGATGTCAGTTATCTACGGTAGCAATGCATTGGCCGGAACCATTAATATTATCACCAAAAAGAACAACTATCACGATGTGTCTGCACAAGTGGATGCGTTTGTCGAAAGTGTTGGTCGCTACTCGGGTAATGGAAGTGTTTCAAAGCGTTTGGGCAATAGCTCAGTTAACCTGGATGGCGGTTACGAATATTTTAGTGGTGTTGATTATGATGAGTCGTCGCGCTTAATGGATTGGAGGCCCAAAAAAATATATAGAGGAAATGCCAACTACCAATATCAAACAGATCATTTGTCATTTGGTGGTAAAGTAGGCTATTACAGCGATCAACTGTTTGTTCAAAGTGATATACTTGATGCCAAATACAATGTGAGTGATTCGTATTATTATACCGATCGTCTCGATTTTGCAGCTAACTTGGCCCATAAATGGGGCAATAGCTCGATTGACGTAGTAGCAGGTTATAATTTATACGAGCGCTCGTCAGACGGCTATTCCATGTCCTTAACCGATTTGGAAAAAACATGGCGCGAAAAGGTGATTTCACAAGAGGCCAGTCAGTTTATGACCCGGGCGATATACAGTACGGCTTTAATACCAGGCAAACTAAGTTTGCAGAGTGGTGTCGATATCAGCTCAGAAACGTTTGAAGGGCCTCGTGTTGTGGATCAAAAACAACAGCTGGGAGATTATGCGTTGTTTCTGAATATGAACTTCGCCATTACGCCTTCATTTGAAGTGCAGCCGGGTATACGCTTTGCCTACAACACAAAGTACGATGCACCAGTTGTTTATTCATTAAATACCAAATGGAACATTCGTAGTGACCTGAGCTGGCGGGCATCGTTTGCGCGTGGTTTTAGGGCACCTGAATTAAAAGAGCTGTTTTACGAGTTTATTGACAGTAACCATGAAATATATGGAAACTCCGATTTAGAAGCTGAATCATCGTATAATGTGAACACTTCATTTGATTATAAGCTTCAACACGATATTCACAATTGGCGCTTTAATGTAGCGGCTTATTACAACACGGTTGATAACTTAATTGCCTTGGCAAGTGTGGCCGATAGCGATGGCTGGCAGTACTACAATATCTCAGAATACCAATCGACCGGAACAAATATTGATGTTAACTATGGCTTTAAGAATAATCTACAGTTAAGGCTGGGTTACGGACTGACCGGGCGTCAGAGCTCCGTTTCAGAAGAAAGCGGTTACGATGAATTTAATTTTTCGCACGACCTGTTTGCCGGGCTTAAATGGAAGGAACGAAAATCCAGTGTAACCTTGGCGATTGACTATAAATACACTGGCGAAATTCAGGATTTTCAGTTGAGCGGTGATGTCATTACCGAAGTCAGACAAGAAGCCTATCAGATTATGAATGCCTCAGCCAGCAAAAGCTTTTTCAAGAATAAGCTACAAACCACACTGGGTGTTAAAAATATATTAGATGTCACCTCGGTAAATCGTACGAATTATGTTGGAGGTGCACATTCCGGAGGGAGTGGTACTCCAATCTCTTACGGACGCTCATTCTTTATTAACCTGATTTATAAATTCAACAAACTATAATAAATAATTTAAAATAAAATTGACATGAAAAAGGTACTATTTGCTTTTGCAGTAGCCTCTTTAGGCTTAGGATTTACATCTTGTGATGATGATGAGAAAATTACACCAATCGATTACGGTATGAAAACCTTTGAAGCCGACTATATGTATGATACCGATGAGGAAAGTGCCTACTACGGGAATCATACACAACAAACGTTTATGAAGCTGGGTGAAGAAGAAGCCGTACATATGGGTGTGATGGGCGATGATTCATGGACTGACTTCTCGATGGTGGCCGATCCGGAGCATGAGGACTATAATATTTCAACTAACATAACAGGCTGGGACCTTGCATTTACTCATTATACTGCAATGCAGGTTGAGTATCCTGGCTATGGCTTATATACGGTTACTGCTTCAGGGGTTTTAATTAATACCGAAGAAGGTATTGAGGTAGGTGTATATGATTACACCGATAGTGAGGATATTACTACAATATCAAGTGCTTTTGCAGATATGACATTAGCTGATGTTGAAACCTATAACTTAGAATATAGCTCCGATATTGCTACTATTGGATATGGTTGGAAAACGGTTGATACATCTGTTACTCCAGCTTTGTATACAGTAAACAGCAATAAATTCTACATCCTAAAAATGAATAATGGTGATGTGTATAAGCTGCGTTTTGTTAGTTTTCAAACCTTCAATGGTGCTGACCAAAGCCGCATTGCAGAGTGTGAATATGCTTTAATGGAACCAACTGAAGCAGCTGAATAAATTACGCATAAAAACAGTATTAGATTATCCCTGTTCTTACTCCCAAATAAGGACAGGGGTATAATGCTTATGAATTGACTGCCAAATAAATGAACAACTATCCTAAAGGTGATTAGAAAAAGCGAGGTGTTGGGTTGCAGTATCAAACTTCTGCCTTTTGCCTTCAACTTATTGACTGTTTAATAAAGGATAACTAATGAATAAAAAATACCTCATCGCTCTGTTATTGGCCATTGTAGTCATTGGAATCAGCTACACGGCCTGGAGCAAATGGCTGGCACCTACTAAAGTGGCACTGATCAACTACCCTGAGTTTATGGCCACCAAAATAGCCCGTTCGGTCGACAACTATTTCATCGATGTAGATATTTACGAAGATGAAAACGAAGTAAAAAAGCTGGAGCAGTACGATATGATGCTCATCTTTGGCATGGGGCTTAAACTAACAACAGAACAGGAAGCGTACATTAAACGTGTAGGTGAAAAAGGAACAGGTATTTATCTGCAATCATCTACCACAAAAGGCTTGGAATTAACCAATCTGGAAGATAGCGTTAAAACAACCGTTAAAGATTACCTCGACAATGGCGGTAATAAAAATTACGCCAATGTATTGTGCTACATTCGCACGGAGGTGGCTCAAAAACCATATTTTGTACAAATGCCAGACGCACCCCTGGAGGTATCATCCGATGTGTTATTTCACATCGACGAAGATGTAGCCTATGAGAAGGTGGCCGATTTTGAGACTTATGCTCAGGAAAACGGTTTTCATAAAGAGGGACAAAAAAAAGTTATCTTTTTCACAAGTATACCGGGGCCTTTTATCGCCAACCGCGATCACCTCAATAGCCTGATAGAAGAAATGCAGGGGCGCGGCGTCAATCTGTACCCTGTATCAGGATTCCGAGGCCGCTTAAACTACCTGAAAGAAATCAAACCCGATCTGATTATCTACATGCCGCATGGCCGCTTGTCGATGGGAGGCTCAGCAAAGAAAATTGCGGTCTGGTTAAAACAGCAGAATGTACCGGTCTTGTGCCCGATAACAGTGCATCAGCGTGAAGACGATTGGTTAAAAGACCGGCAGGGAATGGTGGGAGGTCTTTTGAGCCAAAGCGTCACCATGCCCGAGTTTGATGGCGGTATTGTGCCTTACGCTTGTATTGCTCAGGAGGAAGACGATAAAGGCTTTCTGATTTTTAAAGCCATCCCCAATAGGATGAAGAAGTTTGGACAAATGGTGAGTAACTACCTCAAGCTGCAGGTAATGTCCAATGAAGATAAAAAACTGGCCATTGTCTATTTTAAAGGGCCTGGTAAAAATGCACTGACGGCAGCCAACATGGAGGTATTGCCATCGTTGCACAACATGCTGTTACACCTGAAAAAAGAAGGCTACGATTTAGGTAATCTGCCATCCGATTATCCCTCTTTTGAGAATGAAATTATGACTAAAGGGCCGGTATTAGGACCTTATGCTGAAGGTGCTTTTGATAAGTATTTAGCTACTGGTGAGCCTGAGCTGATAGCTGTTGATGATTATAACCAGTGGGCCGCCAAGGTATTACCCGAAGAACTAATGCAGGACGTTGTTGAACGGTATGGCAAAGCGCCCGGTTCGTACATGGATGTGTACCAGGATGGTAAAGAATACATTGCAGTTGCCCGCGTAAAATTTGGTAATGTGGTGCTCTTGCCCCAACAGATGCCTGGTTTAGGTGATAACACCTTTGAATTGGTGCACGGGGCCAAAGTGGCGCCACCACACACCTATATAGCACCATATCTGTGGATTCAGAAAGGCTTTAAGGCGGATGCTGTGATGCATTTTGGTACGCATGGTAGTCTGGAGTTTACGCCCGGTAAGCAAATTGCTCTGTCGGATTACGACTGGACTGACCCCTTGATTGGCACTGCACCACACAGCTATGTGTACACCATCTCTAACGTAGGCGAGGGCATGATTGCCAAACGTCGCAGTTATGCGTCTACACAAACCTACCTGACACCGCCTTTTATTAAAGCCAATGCCATGCAGAAAATGCAGATTCTGTCAAATAAGCTGAATCAGTATACGCAGGCCAAAGGCGCACTCAAAACCGAATACGCTTTATCGGTGAAAGACATCATCGTTGAAAAAGGGATGCATAAGGAGTTGGACTTAGATAGTTTGCCTGGTCAGGCTTATACGGAAGAGGAGATGATTCGCATTCAGAATTTTGTGGAAGAATTGTCGCACGAAAAAATTACAGGTGGATTATATACCATGGGTGTGCCGTATTCAGCAGAAAAACTGGATGAAACCATTTTAATGATGCACAACGATGAGCTGGCTTATCACCTGGCTGAAGTGGATGTGTTGGCGGGTCGTGTTACTCGTGAACAGTTACGCGACAGACAATGGGTACGCAGTAATTATATCACACCAAGTGAAGCTTACGTTAAGCAAGTGCTTAAAACAGGACAGACCAATGCTATGTATAAGCAATTAATTGCCAAAGCAGACTTAAAACGCGCTATGGCCTGGCAGAAGCTGCAGAACGAAGCCAATACAAAAGCTTCAGCCCATGGAGGTGGTCATCCGCACGGTGTTAAAAAGGAAGCCAGTCATCCACATGGAGTAAAAAAGGATGGAAAGAAAGCCGAAAAGCCCAAAGTAGATGGAAACTCAGGTGCTAGTCAGAAGAAAGAAGTAGGTGACCCTAAAGAGAAAGCATTTGCGATGGCTGTGTTTAATGTGGAGGCAACGCTAAAATCTATCCTGAGCAAAAAAGATGAACTGGCCAATAGTTCGCAAATGGAGTTTGCCGGTATTGTTAATGCCTTGAACGGTCGTTTTACATCGCCTACACCCGGAGGAGACCCGGTAGCTAACCCGGAGACAGTGCCAACAGGTCGTAACCTGTTTTCGGTTAATACAGAAAGTACACCTACCAAGGAGGCATGGAATGTAGCTAAGAAGCTAGGCGATGACTTATTGGCTGATTACCGGAAGAAGCATGGAGCTTATCCGCAAAAGGTAAGCTTCACCCTATGGTCGAGTGCCTTTATTGAGTCGGAGGGAACCACTATCGCACAAATATTGTATTTGCTAGGGGTGGAACCTGTGTGGACTCCACGTGGTAAGGTAAACGATATCCGTTTAATGGATGAAGAGGAGCTAGGACGTCCACGCATTGATGTGGTGATTCAAACTTCTGGTCAGCTGCGCGATTTGGCAGCTTCACGTTTAGCAGTGATAAACCGGGCCATTAGCATGGCTGCCGAAGCAGGTAAAGAAAATAATTTTGTATCGAAAGGGATTGCTGATGCTGAGAAACACCTGATTGAGAAAGGCTTTTCTCCTAAACAAGCCCGTGCTTTTGCGGCGCAACGTGTGTTTGGTGGTGTTAATGGTAATTATGGTGCCTCCATTATGGGTATGGTCGAAGCCAGTGACCGTTGGGATAGTACATCAACGGTGGCGCAAACCTACATCAATAATATGGGGGCATTCTACGGCAATGAAAAGGAATGGGGTGAATTTAACGAGGGTGTTTTTGAAGCGGCCTTGCTCAATACCGAAGCAGTGGTACAGCCGCGTCAGAGCAATACTTGGGGAGCTCTTAGCCTCGACCATGTGTACGAATTTATGGGGGGGCTGAACCTGGCCATTCATGAGGTAACCGGTAACGATGCCGAGTCGTATTTCAATGATTTCCGCAATGCCTCCAATCCTCGTATTCAGGGATTGAAAGAAGCTATTGGCGTGGAAAGCCGTACCACCTTGCTTAACGAGCGCTACATTAAAGAACATATGAAAGGGGGTGCTTCTTCAGCGGATGGCTTTGCTGAAACCTTCCGCAATACCTTTGGCTGGAATGTGATGAAACCGTCGGTGGTGGAAGAGCGCCTGTGGAATGATTTGTACGATGTGTATGTTGAAGATAAGCTGAACCTGGGTGTGCATGATTTCTTCGAAAGAGAAAATCCTTATGCATTGCAGGAGATGACTGCCGTAATGCTGGAAACAGTTCGTAAAGGCATGTGGAAGGCCTCTGCCGAACAAATCAAAGCCATGAGTGAATTGCATGCCGGGTTGGTTGAACAGCACGAAGCTGGTTGTAGTGGTTTTGTATGCGATAATGCCAAGTTGCGTTCATTTATTAGTGAGCAATTACCGGCTGAGCAACAGCAGGCTTATTCCAAAGAGATTGATACTGTTCGGGAATCTAAAAAAGAAGCCTCGGAAGAAAATATGGTGCTGAAAAAGGATGAAAAAATCAATCCGCAAGAGCAAACAGACCTGACCATGAACTTCGATTTGAAGACCGTTGGTGGTATTGCATTGCTAGTTATTATTCTCATTATCTTTTTTATTCGACGACGAAGGAAGTAAAGTATAGTGCACGGTGAACTGTTCACCGTGAGCCGTGCACTATTACTTTAAAATAGATATAATCAAGCTGCCTGGCTCTTAGTTATCAGCTATCAACAAAATAAAATGCAAACAATTGTTATAACACTATTCATATTAGCCATTGTCTCATTTGCCATACAGTTGCAACTATTTCGAAACCGTTGGTTGCTTTGGGGATGGCTGTTTGTCGTGGCGCTCTTTGTTTATTTTATGCATCATCTGGCCATCGACCAGAGTTATAAAACATTTAGAGCTACCCTTACCAATTCGAGTGTGATGATGGATTTCACAGTGTTGCAGGTGATTGAGGCAGTTGGCGGCCTATTAGTCAGTATATTTTTGATTCGTGCGCATTACAATGAACCGGTCAAAAAGTTTTTTAGATATTCCATTTATTTACCGGGCATTATCATCTTTCCTGCGTTGTTTTACCTGGAAAGTATTTTCTTTCTGCAGGTGCATGGTATAGACTTTAAATCTGTTGCCTTGATTGTTGCTATCATCGCTATGGTTGTGCTATACATACTGGGGTGGGGATTTAAAGCCCTGATACCAGAGTTTGACCTGCAGCTGGAGATGAAATTTATTGTACACCTTTTGCAGTTAATAGGAGGTATCATCCTTTCGGTAGTCATGTTGCGTTTACCGATTCATTCGGCTGGTCAGGAGTTATCAGCACTGCCAATGTTAGTGCTTCTGTTTGTTGCATTGGGTGGTATAATTTCAGGCTTATTCTGGTATCGAATCAAACTAAAACGTTTTGCAAAAAGGCAGGTTGCTAAATGATAGGATCAAATCATGCATTTATAATGAATTATTAATAAACGACAGAACCTTGGGTTTATACTTTAGTTTTCTGTCTTTCAAAATGAACAAATGGACGAAATAACAAAAGTTTTATATTGGATTTCAACCGGATTATTGGTGCCGGTTATTGTGCTCTTATTGCTGTTTTTTGGGCGTGCCTTAATATTGATTGGTACGTTTTATAGCATGTATATTCAGAAACTGAAGTTTAATAAACAAATGCGTTCGGTTTTTGATGAACTCACTCATAACAATGTTAGGTCTGAACTTGAAAATGTACCCGTCTCCGATAAGTTGATCAGCTCAATTTATATAAAGAAGCTATTAAAAAGCTTGCCGGATGAGGTGTATTACGATAAAGCATTGAATGATTTCGAAATCATGTGCCAAAAGGATTTAGCTGGCGCACAAACTTTGGCCAAGCTAGGCCCCATACTAGGCCTGATGGGTACGCTCATTCCGATGGGGCCGGCACTGGTTGGTCTGGCCTCGGGTGATATCGCTTCAATGGCCAGTAACATGCAGGTGGCCTTTGCTACAACGGTTATAGGTTTGCTGATTGGAGCTGTTGGATTTATTGTCCTTCAGATTAAGCGTCGCTGGTTTGCTGCCGATATTAATAATCTGGAATTTGTGGTGGAGCTGTTGAAGAAGAGTAGTAAGTAGTTAGAAGACAGAAGGAAGAGGTGAGAAGAGAGAGAAAAGGGAAGAGTTGGGGGTAATTGTTAAGCTGTTATAGCAAATTCTCGACTGCGGACTAAAAAAAAGTTAGCTACTAACTATTTGCCTATAATTTCCAGTTTATAATATTATATACCAAGCTGAAAATAGCTAAGCGCCATTAGCTGGTAGCTATTAGCATTTAAAGAATAAAAACATGCGTCGTTCAAAACGTTTTTTACAAGAAGAAGATATTGACCCAATGGCCACTGTTTCCAACCTGTTTGATGTGGCCATGGTATTTGCCCTGGCACTGATGGTGGCTTTGGTGGCTCGTTACAAGATGACAGAGATGTTTTCCAAAGAAGATTTTACTATGGTGAAAAATCCCGGACAGGAAAACATGGAAATCATTACCAAAAAAGGAGAGAAGATTGATACCTACAAGGCTTCAGATGAATCCAGTTCGTCCGGCAATAAAGGAAAGCGTGTTGGGGTAGCTTATCAACTCGATAATGGTGAGATTATTTACATGCCTGAATAGTCTGATACTTATATAGTATAGACCAGGAATACTTTATTGATAAAGCCAGGAAAACATTGTTGTTTCTCTTGGCTTTTTGGCTTAAAAAATGGCTATTCGTTTTTGATACATTGCTTTTGTTTCTCCTTGCCACATTGGTAGTGAAAAAGAAAGCGTCTCGCCGTTCAAAAACCATTGTTTTTGTTGACTTCAAAAATACCATTGCGTAACTTTAGTTGTTTCTAAATGAGAACAGTTCTTATTTAGTGATAATTTAATATTGACATCTCTAAAATGTTAATTATATAACCAATAAGAATTAAGTATGAAAGATCATTCTAAAAAAGGTAAATGCCCGGTTATGCATGGTGCAAACACCGACACCAATAGTTCAGTAATGAGTTGGTGGCCTAAGGCGCTAAATTTAGACATCTTACACCAGCATGACATGAAGACCAATCCACTTGGTCAAAACTTCAACTACCGGGAAGAATTTAAGAAACTAGATTTGGAAGAGGTGAAAAACGACCTCAGAAAACTAATGACAGAAAACCAGGAATGGTGGCCTGCCGATTGGGGACATTATGGCGGTTTAATGATTCGTATGGCATGGCACAGTGCCGGAACCTATCGTACGGCTGATGGCCGTGGAGGTAGCAACACTGGCAACCAGCGATTTGCTCCGCTGAATAGTTGGCCTGACAATGTAAACCTTGATAAAGCTCGTCGTTTATTATGGCCGGTTAAGAAAAAGTACGGTAATAAGCTTTCCTGGGCCGATTTAATGATTTTAGCAGGAAACATGGCTTATGAATCGATGGGATTCAAAACATTCGGTTTTGCGGGTGGACGTGAAGATATTTGGCATCCGGAAAAAGATATCTATTGGGGCTCAGAAAAAGAATGGTTAGCTCCAACAGGAAGTGAAGGTAGTCGCTACTCTGGTGAACGAGATTTAGAAAATCCACTTGCCGCTGTAATGATGGGATTGATTTATGTTAATCCTGAAGGCGTTGATGGTAAACCAGACCCACTAAAAACGGCTCATGATGTTCGTGTCACCTTTGCAAGAATGGCCATGAACGATGAAGAAACAGTTGCCTTAACTGCCGGTGGGCATACTGTTGGTAAAGCGCACGGAAATGGTGATGCATCAGTGCTTGGGGCTGACCCAGAAACAGCTGATGTGGAAGAGCAAGGGTTCGGATGGAAAAACCCTAAGGGGAAAGGATTTGCAGAAGACACGGTAACAAGTGGTATAGAAGGTGCCTGGACAACAACTCCCGATAAATGGAATCAGACGTATTTTCATTTATTGCTCGATTATGAATGGGAAATAAGAAAAAGTCCTGCTGGTGCTTCTCAGTGGGAACCAATTGACATGAAGGAAGAAGACAAACCTATGGATGCCCATGTTCCTAATGTACGTCGAAACCCGATCATGACAGATGCAGATATGGCTTTAAAAGTTGACCCTGAATATCGAAAAATAGCAGAGCGTTTTTACAAAGACCATGAATATTTTAAAGAGGTATTTGCCAGAGCCTGGTTTAAACTTACCCATCGTGATTTAGGACCCAGAAGCCGTTATCTTGGAGCCGATGTGCCGAAAGAAGATTTAATATGGCAAGACCCAATTCCAGCAGTAGATTACTCCCTTTCAGAATCAGAAATTGATGAATTAAAAACAAAACTTCTGAATAGTGGATTAACGCCAACAGAACTAATTAATACCGCATGGGATAGTGCAAGAACTTTCAGAGGTTCGGATTTTAGAGGTGGTGCCAATGGAGCAAGAATCCGCCTTGCCCCGCAAAAAGATTGGGTAGGTAACGAACCTGAACGTTTGGATAAAGTATTAAATAAACTTGCTGAAATTCAAGCCGGACTGAATAAAAAAGTGAGCATTGCTGATTTGATAGTGCTAGGAGGTAGTGCCGCGGTTGAAAAAGCAGCCCAGGATGCAGGAGTGAATATTAAAGTTCCATTTTCACCTGGTCGCGGTGATGCAACGGCAGACATGACCGATGCAGATTCGTTTTCAGTTCTTGAGCCGTTACATGATGGTTTTAGAAACTGGCAGAAAAAAGAATATGTAGTTAAACCGGAAGAAATGCTTCTTGACAGAACGCAATTAATGGGCTTAACGGCACCAGAAATGACTGTTTTAGTTGGAGGTATGCGCGTTTTAGGTACTAATTACGGAGGTACAAAGCATGGTGTATTTACTGACAAAGAAGGTGTTTTAACCAACGACTTTTTTGTGAATCTAACAGACATGCAATACTCATGGCATCCGGTTGCTGAAAACCTTTACAATATTGTTGAAAGAAAAACAGGAAAAACGAAATGGACAGCCACCAGGGTTGATTTGGTTTTTGGTTCTAATTCAATATTGCGTGCTTATGCCGAAGTTTATGCTCAGGACGACAATAAGGAAAAATTTGTAACCGACTTTGTGAAAGCATGGGTGAAAGTAATGAATGCAGACCGCTTTGACTTAGGTTAACTCAATAATAATCATTAAAAGGAGGGTGTCCAAAAAACATTACTATTTCTCGCAAAGTGCGCAAAGTAAGAAAATTACAAAGAGCGCAAAGTTCTGAATAGTACTATTCTAGATTTTTCGTCCTTTGCGAAATCCTTTGCGTTTTTAGCGTGAAACTTTATTTTTGGCCACCCTCTTTTACTCTGTTTTAATGAATGCTTTAGATGGAACATACGATAGATGAAATTAGAAATAAATTATCGGATAAAAGTCTGAAAGTAACTCCGCAAAGGATAGCAATATTGGATGCAATCTATAAAATAGGAGGTCACCCTACAGCAGATAATATTATTGAATATATTCGTAAGAGTAATCCAAATATTGCTTCTGGAACAGTATATAAAGTTCTTGATACCTTCATCGAAAAAAAGATTATTAAGCGGGTTACAACCGACAGAGACGTGATGCGCTATGATGGTATAATGGACAAACACCACCACTTATATTGCAGTGAGTGTGATATAATTGAGGATTTTGTTGATGAAGAACTGGATTTACTGCTAAATAACTATTTTAAGAATAAGCAAATTAAAGGATTTAATATCAGGGAGTTTGTAGTGCAAATAAAAGGCACATTTGACAAGTGCTGAATTAATTTATAAATCAAGATAATATGAACAAGGAAAAAAGTATTGAATTATTAAACAAAGCAATTGGAGATGAATTGGCCGCTGTGCATCAGTATATGTACTTCCACTTTCAATGTGACGACCAAGGTTATGATTTGTTAGCAGGATTATTTAAAAAGACTGCTATTGATGAAATGATTCATATTGAACAACTAGCTGAACGTATTTTGTTTTTAAAGGGTGAGGTTGAAATGGAAGCCGCTCAGAAAGTTCAGAAAATACATGAAGTAAAAGATATGTTGGCAATGGCAGTTGAAATGGAAGAAGGCAGTGCCACAGACTATAATTTATGGGCTAATGAATGTTCTGCTAATGCTGATTCTGTTTCTAAAAAGCTATTTGAAGCTTTAGTTGAAGATGAAGAACGCCATGGAGACCAGTACGATGTAGAAATGGAAAATCTGAAGAGATTTGGCGATAATTATCTAGCGCTTCAATCGATTGAAAGAAGTAAGAATATTGGTAGTGGAGGACATCCTGGAGGCATGTGATAAATCAGATTTACTCGCATTATTTTAATACACCAACAGCCGTTAATAGAAGCGGTTGTTGGTTTTTTTATGAGGTTTGCGATAATGCTCCAATATATTATTGGCATCATTTCCCTTGCCAATGGCACTACATTTATATCAGCCAGTTACTCGTACAAAAAATAGCATAGAAAAAATCGTCGTAACATAAGTTTTAGCTCCTTTACCTATTTTAAACCAATGCCTCTCAAACATTAGGAGCTGCCGCATAACCAACAATATCCTACCCCAAAAGCCCGAATAGGTTTTTTCCATGTTTCAGATTTAAAAGGATGAGCTGCTGTAATTCGATGAACTGATTTTATTAGCATCTCAGGTAACAACTTTTAGGTTATTCGCTATTTCTCTATATTTGGGTAATTAAAATATACCATGCGCTATCTACTCCTTTTTTGCTTTTCTATTGTTTGTTGGTCTGCACAGTCATCCGAATTGGATTCTCTAATGAATGAGTTGGAAACAACCATGCAAAACCGAGGTGCTTATGACGCCATGCGCATCCGTCGGATAGAGGATTTAAAAAGTAGGGTGGTTAAGAAGAATACGACAGCAGAACAGCGTTATTACTTATTAAATGAATTGATAGAAGAATACGAACCTTTTAATTTTGATTCAACTCAACATTATCTGCATATAAATCATCAACTAGCTCAATCGACAGGCAGCAAAGAATATAGTAATGCAACAACGCTCAAAATTGCTCAAATATTGGCAAGCTCGGGGCGTTACTTTGAAGCGATTGAATACCTCAATAAAGTAAGAGCCAATGAGCTGGAACAACGGCTGCAGATCGCGTACTTTAAAGACTACATAAAGGTATATACCGATTTGGGCATTTATAGTCCCATACCCAATAAACTGCAAAACTATTGGAGCATTGCCAATACCTATACCGATTCATTAAGGCTTTTGTTAGAGAAAGGAAGCGAGGATTATTTGGCGTTAGAAGAAAAGAAGTATCGTGATAACTGGTTATTCAGAGAATGCGAGGAGATTAATAATAAGCGATTAGCATTGACCCAACCTGGCACCAGGCAATATTCGCAGGTGACCTTTGAACGCTCCTTGCTTTATGAAATGGAAGGAAATACAGAGGCACGTAAGAAATACCTAATTTTATCAGCCATTTCTGATATTGAATCGGCTGTAAAGGACAATGCTTCATTAACAACATTAGCAATCTTGTTGCATAAAGAAGGAGATATAAACCGCGCCTATCGCTTTATTAAATTTGCGTACGAAGATGCATCTTTTTATAACTCGAGACTGCGCTTTACACTTATATCAAATATTCTACCGGTTATCAATGAGGCCTACCAAATGAGGGCTGAAAAACAGAAAAAGAAGTTACGCTCTTTTCTATTTATTATTAGTTGCCTGTCAGGTTTTTTACTTATCGCCATATATTTCATATACAGACAACTAAAGACGCTTAACCGGGCTCAGTCCGAATTGGTTAATGCTAACGATCAACTGAAGAGCTTAAATAACAGCCTTAAAGAGAAAAACCAGACGCTTAATGTTCTAAACGAGGAGTTGTCCGAATCGAACCTTGTGAAGGAACATTATATTGCCAATTTCCTAAGTATCTGTTCTAACTACATCGATAAACTAGATGCTTTGAATAAGGGCATCGGTAAGCAAATAAATGCGGGCAAGGTTGAGGACTTATTCAAACAAAGTAAGTCGCGCAAGCTTATGGATCAGGAAGTTAAGGAGTTTTATCACAATTTCGATGAGATATTCCTGCATATCTATCCCCATTTTGTTGAAGAGGTAAATGCCTTATTAGAAGAAAATGAGCAGATTACCCTTAAAAGTAACGAATCGTTGAATACTGAACTTCGTGTATTTGCCCTTATCCGCCTGGGTATTAACGACAGCTCGCGAATTGCAAAACTCTTGCGCTACTCGGTCAACACTATCTATAATTATAGGGTGAAAATTAAAAATAAAGCCAAAGGCAATCGCGATGAATTTGAGCAGAACATTATGAAAATTGATGCGGTCAAATCATAAATTATAGCCTTCAGTATTTACTAAAAAGTGGAAGAATTAGCCTATCTGTCAATCCAAAAACATCCACTTTTTTTAGGAATTTCATAAGTGTTATTGCATTTATTGTTAGTGTCATAGGCTTTTTTATTGTCTAATTTAATCCACTTTTTTACTACCCGCTTTCGCTTTTCATTTTTCAAACTTGTCTTTTTATGACGCGAAAAATTTCCGGCCACCTCCCCAGGAAAGTCGGAATTAATTCAAGTTATAACAAAAAACAAGTTTAATGAAAAAACATCTTTACAAGTTTGACAAGAATGCTTTGTATCGATTACCATTGCTCATGTTGATGAGTATGTTTTCTGTATTTACAGCATTGGCTCAAAACTCAACCATTACAGGAACGGTGACCGATCCGCAAGGAATGGCTATTCCGGGTGTATCAATTAGTGTTAAAGGCACAACCAATGGCACCATCACAGATATTGATGGACATTACAGCCTGACAGGAGAAATCAACAATGAAAGCACCCTGGTATTCAGTTTTATAGGAATGAAATCTAACGAAATTGTCGTTGCAGACCAGACTGTTATCAATGTAGTGATGCAGGATGATGTTCATGGTCTAAACGAAGTGATTGTCGTGGGTTATGGTACACAGGAGAAAAAGGATATTACCGGTTCTGTGGCGCTGGTTGGTGCTGATGAACTCGAATCGCGACCGAATACACAATTGGGTTCATTAATACAAGGACGTGCCGCAGGTGTACGCGTTGCATCCAGCTCAGGTAAGCCGTCGCAAGGCTTGAGCATTCGTGTGCGTGGTACCAATTCAATTACAGCAGGCAGTGAGCCTTTATATGTGGTGGATGGTATTCCAACCAGCGATACCCGCTCCATTAACCCGGCTGATGTCGAAACCATGACCGTGTTAAAAGATGCTTCATCAGCGGCTATCTATGGAGCACAAGGGGCTAATGGTGTTGTATTAATCACCACCAAGCAAGGTACAACAGGTAAACCACGTGTTACATTAGATGCCTATACTGGCTTCTCTGAAGTGTGGAATACATTAGATGTTTTAAATGGTGAGCAGTACCGCGATTTGATGACAGAGATGGGCCAATCGACCGATTGGAACCGCTATAATAAAAACACCGACTGGCAGAATGAAATCTTTCAGCGAGGTGTGTCGCAAAACTACCAGCTATCGTTAAGTGGTAAAAGTGAAAGTACCAGTTACTATGTATCTGGCGGCTGGGTGCAGCAGGTTGGTGCTGTGAGAAGTTCTGAAATGGATCGTGCCAACTTTAAAGTGAACCTCGATCAGGAGGTCAATGACTGGCTGAGTATAGGTACTCGCATTGCCTATACCAAATACCGCGATGTGGACGTAAATGATAACAACGCCATCAACCAGGGCGGTGTGATTACAGGTGTTATCAACACACCATCTGTCATCGATATTTATAATGAAGACGGTACTTTCACCAGCAACCCTTTTCAAAACTGGGAGAACCCGGTTGCCAGCACCGATGGTTCCGACCGCGAATACCGTCAGGAGCGTTTCTTAGGGAACCTTTATCTGAAAGTGGACTTTTTAAAACATTTTAGTTTTAAATCGAACTTTGGTGTGGATTACAGTAATGGTATATACGATTATTTCTTAGACCCGTATCGTACCAGCTACGGACGTGCCAAGAAGGGTATTGGCACCAACAATACAGATCGTTCCAACTATTGGATGGCAGAAAATATTTTATCATATAATAAAAAGTTGGGCAAGCATAATATTGAAGCATTAGCAGGTAATGTAGTGCAGAAATACCTTTGGGAGAATGCCTACATCACCACTGAGAACTTTGCCAGTGATGGTGTTCAAACAACCAATGGCGGATCAATCATCGCCTCTGCTGGTAATACAAAGTCTGAAAAGTCTAATGTATCGTATATTAGCCGACTCAATTATGCCTTCGACGATAAGTACCTGTTGACCGCTAACTTCCGTGCCGATGCATCCAGTGTTTTTGGTGATGATAACCGTTGGGGATATTTTCCATCGTTTTCTGCCGGATGGCGCATCTCTCACGAGGGTTTTATGGAAGGCTTTGATTTTCTGAACGACCTGAAGATACGCGCCGGTTGGGGTATTGTTGGTAACGATCAAATTCGCAATTATGCTTATTATGGTACAGTGGGTTCTAACAATTATCCAATAGGTGGCACCCTAATGCCGGGAACATATCCGAATGCCATGGATAATAACAGCCTGAAATGGGAAGAATCGGAGCAAACAAACATTGGTTTGGATGTGAGTGTGTTAAACGGGCGTATTCAATTAACAACCGATGCCTATTTACGAAAAACACGTGACTTATTGTTAGATGCTCCGCTGCCTACCAGTACCGGGTTTAGTGCGGCCTTGCAAAATATTGGTAACCTGGAAAATAAAGGTCTGGAGTTCAGTCTGAATACCGTGAATATTGATAAAGAGGTCAAGTGGAGCAGTACCTTCAATATTTCATTTAACGAAAATGAAGTGACCAATTTAGTTGTTGAAAGCCTGCCTATGGGTAATATTGCAGGAAGGGGCGAAGCCATTCTCTTAGAAGAAGGCCAGTCATTAGGTACCTTATATGGCTACGTTTGGGGCGGTGTTGACCCAGCTACCGGTAATGCTTACTACGTTGATAAAAATGGTGAAAGTACCTTTACGCCTGATGCTGACGATCGCACCATAATTGGTAATGCCAACCCTGATTTCTTCTATGGATTAAACAATACAGTTAGCTATAAAGGTATCGGCTTAACTGTTTTCTTAGAAGGTGCTTATGGTAACGACATGTTGAATGCCACCCGCATTGATTCGGAAGGTATGACGGATCCTAAAAACCAGTTATTGGCCGTTAATAAACGCTGGCGACAGCCCGGTGATATAACTGACGTTCCTAAAGCCAGTTGGGCCAATACCGATAATTCACGTATTTCAACGCGCTTTATCGAGGATGGTTCTTACTTGCGTGTTAAAACCATCACGCTAAGCTACGATTTGCCACAGAGCATTTTGTCAAAAGTAAACTTAGCGAATGTACGCGTGTATGCTACGGGCGAAAACCTGCTGACACTAACTGATTATTCAGGTTTTGACCCGGAAGTAAATGCCTTTGGCGGTTCTAATACCATGCAGGGTATCGACTACGGCACCTATCCACAAACGCGAAATATTATTTTCGGATTGAACGTTACTTTCTAATTCAAAAAACGGACTACGATGAAGATTACAACATATATAATTGGAAGTTTAATCGCACTATCGGCCTGGTCGTGTGACGATTTCCTTGAACTGGAACCCATATCGGAAGAAACAACAGCCAGTGCTTACGACAAGCTAAGTCAGATTGAGGCTGCTTTAACAGGTACCTACGAATCATTCCAGTCGGATGCCTACGTATGGAATAATGTGCAATTTCAGGATGTACGCGCTGATAACCACTATGCTGGTGGTGACAACCCTTCGTTTTACGAAGTGGATTATCTCGATATTTCTGCCACTAACGATAAAGTGAATCAAAGTTGGGGCAATATGTTTAACGCCATCTTAAAGGCTAACATAGTTATGGAACGCGTTCATGGAGTGACAGATCCCCTATTAACTGAGAGCCGTAAAAATGAAATTATTGGAGAAGCCTTGTTTTTAAGAGCTTACCATTACTACAACCTGGTTAATTTGTTTGGTGGTGTGCCCATCATTTTGGAAGCAACCAAATCAACCGATGCCGGAAGTGTTAATATTCCCCGCTCAACAGTTGAAGAGGTTTTTGCACAGATTATCTTGGACTTAGACGAAGCCAGAAAATTATTGCCCGATACGTATGGAAACGATGCCAGTGTTAATAAAGCACGTGCCACGACAGGTGCAGCCTGGGCATTGATGGCCAAGGCTTATGCACAAAAGCCAACACCGGAGTATAATAAAGTGTTGGAGTGCATTGCCGAAGTGGACAAAAGTGCTGCGAATTACAAATTGATTGATTACGCACATTTATTCGATGGTGCTCACTACAACAATGAGGAGTCCATCATAGAAGTGCAGTGGTTAGCTGGTTCTGATGGTAACTGGGGCCCTCAGATGTTACTACCACCATCTGTCAGTGGTGATGAATGGCGCAAGTTTGTAACACCGTCCAAAGATTTAGTGGCTGCTTTTGATGCTGAAGGCGATGAGATTCGAAAAAAGGCCACCATCCTGTTCGAAAATGTGGCATGGATTGATGAGTATTACGGCATTCAAGAACCAACAATCGATACTCCTAAACCCAACAATGTTGCCTTTAGTTACAAATGGAAAAATGCTGCCGGATGGTCGAGTGGCGACCGTCAATACTTATTGCGCTATGGTGATATTGTTTTGTTAAAGGCCGAAGCACTTAATGAAACAGGAGAGCTGGGATTAGCTGCTAATGAAGTCAATCGCATCCGTAATAGGGTGTCATTAGATGATTTAACTGCTGAACAGAAAAGTTCTAAAGAAGTGATGCGTCAAACCATTTTGAAGGAACGTCGCCTGGAATTGGCACAGGAAGCTCAGCGCTGGGATGATTTGGTGCGCTATGGTGTGGTGGTTGAAACCATGAATAACCTGGTGGAAATTGATCTGCGCGATGGACAAGCCATTGATTACAATATGACGAGCGATAAAATTTATCTGCCGATTCCTCAACAGGAGCTGGACAGAAACCCCAACTTAACGCCTAATCCATCGAACTAAATTACGACGACCATGAAAAAATTAAATAAGCATATAATATGGCTATTAATGGCCATACTCACCCTTCATGCCTGCGAAGAAGAAAGTAATTTGCAATCAGAAGGTAACTGGGAGCTAAGCGCTCCATCGGCATTACCCTTGAATGAGGATAATAAATTAGAACTCGACCAGTCCAATCCACATGGAAAAGTGGTGTTTAATTGGGAAGCCGCTGTTTCATCGGCCCGTTATGGAGTTTATTATACGGTCGTTATCGATTCATTGGAAGCAAAAGATGAAAGCCATCCAATCATTACTTTTCAAGCCTTGGAAGGTGGTAAAAGCACCAGCGCCACCATCACCAACCTGGAATTGAATGATGCTTTGTATATGGCAGGTTTTAATCCGGATGAAGAATTAGCATTGCAATGGCGCGTTGAGGCCAGCTGCTTATCAAAAACATCAGCCGACAATGATGAAATGACCATCATCCGCTACGATGATGATAAGCTGTTTCTGTCTGGTGCTGCCACAGAAGTAGGCAATAATACCAGCAAAGCCATCCAATTAATGCGTCTGAAGAATAATGCTGGTGAGAAACTGAAGTTATATGAGGTATATACCAAGTTAACTGCCAATGATGGCTTCATGATTTATAATGGCCGCAGTGATAATGCCATCGCTTATGGATTGGATACTGATGGTAACATCGTGCGCGACGGGCAGCCAATTACGGTTGATGAAGAAGGTATCTATCGTATCAATATTGACTTTGAAGCCATGAGTATCAGTTTCTATAAGCTAAATGCTTTGTCACTTATAGGTGCTCCTTTTGAAAACGGCTGGGATGCCGATGAAGACCTGGAATACCAGGGGCTGGGAGTTTGGCAATCAGATATTAGCTTTGTTAAATCAGGTAATTTTATCATTCGGGCTAATAATGGATGGGAAGGTATCATCAAGCATAAAGCCGGCACTGCCAATGAGGCGATTGGCGAAGACTTTGCTAATAATAACGACATTGCTATTGATGATTTTCAGCAGGATGAAGCAGGGTTTTATACCGTAACTTTAACACTAACAGGCGAGGAGTATACCTTGAAACTGGAAAAAGCACCTGAGCAACGCTTGTATATGTTTGTGAATGGTACCGACAGCTACGAACTAAGTATGGTTGGCGATGGCGTATTTACCACTACGGCTTACATGGCTTTACAAAGCTCAGATCAAATAAGCATCAATACCGAGGCTGACGGCAGCGGAATCAATTATAGTGTTGCTGAAATTAACGGTGAAGGAAGCGGAGATAAAGTAGAAGGGACGGTTGAACTAAGCGAAGGAGAAGCTGCCTTTAATACCAATACCGATCAGGCTTACGGTTTTACCATTGATGTCAACGCCGGCGAATTAAAATGGCACTATTACAACATGAAATTATTCCATTGGGACGATGATGCCGATGGAGGTTGGGATGAGCGTTATGAGATAGAGATGACTTATGTTCATCCGTATACCTTCAGTGCGTCAGCCGAATTATTTGCAACGCACGAGTCGAAGTTCAATTCGCCTTGGGATGTATCCTTTGGAGCCGATGATGAAACAGCGATGAGTGGCACGATGACAAACCAGGGGGGGAGTAACTTTAAAAATATCGCCACCGATGGTAATTATGCTGTCACAATCACTGTAGCACCAGATTACTCGACCGGAACCTATGAATTTGTATCACAATAAATGATTTTGTGGGAGTCCGGTATAACAAACTTTCACCGGGCTCCTTTATTAATAATCTGCAGGAAGATGAATCAAAAAATTAAAAGTTTAATCACTCCCCTTATATTAATCACTGTATTGGGACTTATGGGAGCCCGATGCAAAAAAGAAGACAGTGTAGCACCGCCTCCACCGCCAGTTGTGCCTGATGTCATGGATATAACAATGCGTTTATCAAGCTATGATGGTACCAGTAAGTTTAACGAACAAGATATTCAATTCTATCCGGTTGAACCCAATAACAATACCACAATAACCATTACTCCCGAGACTAAATACCAGGAGATGGATGGTTTTGGTTATAGTTTAACAGGTGGTAGTGCCATGCATCTGAAAAATATGAGCGATAGCAAGCGTAGTCAGCTCTTATACGAATTGTTTAATGATGAAGATGACAATATTGGTGTAAGTTATTTACGCATCAGTATTGGTGCTTCTGATTTAGATGCAGCTCCTTTTTCGTACAACGACCTGCCAGTTGGACAGACAGACGAGGACATGACACAGTTTTCGCTGGCACCAGATAAAGATTACCTGATACCGGTGCTTAAAGAAATTTTAGCCATTAATCCGGATATTAAAATCCTGGGCTCGCCATGGTCGCCGCCTACGTGGATGAAAACCAATGGAGCCACTAAAGGGGGGGAGCTGAAGCAAGAGTATTATCCGGCTTATGCGAAGTATTTTGTGAAATATGTGCAGGAGATGCAGAAAGAAGGCATTATCATAGATGCTATCACCATTCAGAACGAACCCTTGCACCCGGGTAATAACCCAAGCTTGTATATGCCGGCCAGTGACCAGGCCGAGTTTATCAAAACAGCTTTAGGACCGGCTTTTAAGGCCGCTAATATCAGCACCAAAATTATTGTTTACGACCATAATGCTGATAAGCCAGAGTACCCGATTTCCATCCTGAATGACGCCGACGCCAAGCAATACATCGATGGTTCAGCCTTTCATTTATATGGAGGTGATATCAGTAACCTGAGCCAGGTGCACAACGCTCACCCTGATAAGAGCTTGTATTTTACCGAACAGTGGATTGGCGCGCCTGGTAGCTTTGGTAACGACATGGCTTGGCATACAAAAAATTTGATTATTGGTGCGCCGCGTAACTGGTGCCGCAATGTGTTGGAGTGGAACCTGGCTGCCAACTCAGCTCTTGAGCCCCATACCGACGGTGGCTGTACCGAGTGTTTAGGTGCATTAACCATTGATGGTGATAATGTAGTGCGCAACCCGGCCTATTACATCATTGCACACGCTGCTAAGTACGTACGTCCGGGCTCGGTTCGAATAGAATCCAATATGCCTGGTAGTTTACCCAACGTGGCTTACCTGACGCCGGATAACGAAATTGTTGTTATTGTATTGAACGATAGTGATAACGAACAGTCATTCAACATCGAATTGGGTGAGCAATTAACCAGTACGAAGCTGGCTGCTAAGGCTGTGGCAACCATTGTTTGGAAGCAATAAAGAAATTTCATTCTCCTTCAGTTCCGTGGGCATGTGCCTGAAAGGCGATGGGAATAAATATGAATCAAAAACAACAAACAGATGAAATATTACATAGCATTAGTGGCGGCCTCTTTATTGATGGCTTGTTCGCCTAAAGCAAAGGAGACAGGGGCTGAACCGAATAAGAATTTGAACTTCAGCCTGGAAAATAAGAACCTGACTGTTTATGAAACATCAAAAGCAGGAGACGAACGTTTGGCTTTAAAAGGAACAAAAAACTTTGGTATGGCTGGACAACCCCTGGAAACGGAAATAGCCGTTTTTGTTAATCCCGATAAACAGTTTCAGACTTTTATTGGAATTGGAGGTGCTATCACCGATGCTTCTGCTGAAGTGTTTTATAAGCTGTCGGAAGAAAATCAAAAACAACTGATGGATGCCTATTATGGCGCCGATGGTATCGATTACACCTTGTTGCGCACAACCATTCACAGTTGCGATTTTGCCAGTAAAAGTTATACGTATATCGAAGAAGGCGACAAAGAGCTGAAGACCTTTTCTATTGAACATGACCAGAAGGAACGTATTCCAATGATTAAACGTGCCATGGCGCAGGCCTCCCAACCGTTGCTGTTTTATGTAACTCCATGGAGTCCGCCAGCCTTTATGAAAGGTCGTGAGCATATGTTACAAGGTGGTAAGTTGTTACCCGAATTTTACCAGTCGTGGGCCAATTACTACGCGAAGTTTATCAAAGCCTACGAGGCTGAAGGCATGCCTGTATGGGGATTAACGATACAGAACGAACCAATGGCCGTGCAAACATGGGAATCGTGTGTTTATACAGCCGAAGAAGAGCGCGATTTTCTGAAAAATTACCTGGGGCCTACATTGGAGAGAGAAGGGCTAGGAGATAAAAACATCGTGGTATGGGACCATAACCGCGATTTAATTTCGCAGCGGGCCAATACCATTTTTGGCGACCCTGAAGCTGCTAAATATGCCTGGGGTATTGGCTTTCACTGGTATGAGCGTTGGGCCGGTGGAGAATCAATGTGGCGCAACCTGCGTAACGTAAAGGAGTCGTTCCCGGATAAGCAACTGTTGTTTACCGAAGGTTGTATTGAAGCTTTTGACGAGAAGGAATATGAGCGCTGGTCCAATGCTGAACGCTACGGTACGTCCATGATTAATGACTTCAACTGTGGTACAGCCGGCTGGACCGACTGGAACATCCTTCTTGACCATACCGGTGGCCCTAACCATGTAGGTAATTTCTGCTTTGCACCAGTACATGCCGATACGCGCACCGACGAGTTGATTTTCACGCCATCGTATTATTACATTGGTCACTTTTCTAAATTTATTCGTCCTGGCGCCAAGCGTATCAGCACCACTACCAGTCGTAGTCATATCAATAGCACATCGTTCCTTAATACTGACGGTAGCATGGTGACTGTGGTGATGAATTCTACTGAAGACCCCATCAACTATAAGGTGATCATTGGTGAGCAACAAACAGAATTGGAGATACCAGCTCATGGCATTCATACTTTAGTTTACTAACCTGAGTTCAAAATTTTACGCCGGACTCCGGTATATAATTCCCGATTATCATTATTGATACACAAACGCAAATGCAAGAGGGAGTCGAAAGACTCCCTTTTTTTGTAGATAAAAAGTTAAGGCTGAAGTCATACGTCTTGTTTTTACAGTAAACATAAGCACTCAACGCATTGAAGTCAATGACTGTAATTGCATTGTGATTGGCGGTTTGTTTAATGTTCAGAAATACAAGCCTATAGGTATTTGCTTTTGGGCCAGAAGCAGGGTTCCTATCTATTCAAGCGTTATCAAAATATTTGATTTAGTCCTTTAAGGAAGTTTTTAGTGCGGTTTAGCTAAAAAAATGCCTCTTTTTGCCTTTTACGTGGACTGAATAGGAGTCAAATACCTATCTGCAATGGTGTTTTACCGGAAGCGCTTCGGCAATTTGTCGACTACGCGCGTAAGCGAAGAAGAACCGAAGAACTGCCAAATAAGTGCCGAGCCAGTTCCATGCATGCTTGCTTGGGGGCAGCCAACATCGCCGAAGGACGGGAAGGAAGTTGAAAAGCAGACTTCCTTTTTACTACTACACATTTAAGATTATCACATTTTATAAGGATAATGTGATAGGTTTCACATAGCTTGTATGTAATTGAATAAGTTGAGTTTATGTTGTAATGAATGATTTAATCAAAGCAGATGGTTACAAAGAGTTGCTTGATTGAGCAACATAAATGTATATATTTGCCTTTACTAAATCGGTTAGATAGTTGAATCCATGAAAGAAAACATCAAAGACATAACATTTGATGATATTTTTAATTTGTATTACCCAAGGTGTGTCTTGTTTGCCACCAAACTACTGGGTAATCGTTGGGATGCCGAAGAAGCCGTGCAGGAATTATTTATCAGTCTTTGGTCTAAAGGAAAGCTCAAGTCAATAGATGGTTCTGTAAAAAGTTATCTGTTTAAAGCAGTCTTCAATAGTTGTATTGATGTACAGCGTAAAAATAAAATTAAGCAACGTAGCGAAGTTGATTCGCCTGAAGGCCAAGACGCGATAATTCCATTTAGTAATCCCATTTTGGAAGAAGAGCTGGAAAAGCATATCAACGATGCGTTGATGCAATTGCCTGAAAAACGTCGTCAGGTTTTCTTGATGAGTCGTGATGAAGGTCTTAGTTATCGTGAAATAGCACAACGTTTATCAGTATCTGAAAAAACCATTGAAACACAAATTTCACGCTCTTTAAAACAGCTTCGCACATCCTTGTCGGAGTATTTACCAGGTTTATTGTTTTAAGAATACAGGTGTAGACTTGTTTTATTGAGTGTTTAATATTCATTAAATCAGGCTTGTATGTTCGAAAGGTAATTTTTTTTTCAAAAAAAGTTAAAAAACGTGTCAGGGTCGCCTGCTTTTATTTCGTTCTCACAGTAGAAACAATGACGAAATGATTAAAGCAGAAAAAATAGAACTCTTAATATTACGACAGGTCAATGGTGAGATTGATGCGGCAGAGCTGCAAATGTTGGAGGCCTGGATGGCTGAGAGTGACAAAAATAAAAGTCACTACAAAAAGCAAGTAGAGCTATTTAAAGCGCAATCGTTGATTTTTACACCTCAAGCACTTGCTCAATCGCGCGAGAAAACCAAAACAGGCGTCATCAATCATTTGATTCATAAATCGAACAAAGTTAAAGGATTTATTTACTCATCACTATCTGTATTGGTAGTCGCTTTGTTGGCTTCTTCAGTGTATTTCAATACCAGCATTAATCACAAAAACGAACTATTGGCCAGCGAATTTAAAATTATGGCACCCGAAAGTGGTCCGGCTAATTTTCAATTGCCCGATGGAAGTACGGTATGGTTGAATAGTTCTTCTGAATTGATTTATCAATACGATGCTGAGAACGATAGCCGATTAGCCAGCATTGAAGGAGAGGCCTTTTTTGATATTGCGCATCATCCAAATCAGGCTTTTTTAGTGAAAGGCTATCATCACACAGTGAAAGTATATGGTACCGAGTTTAATATGGTGTCCGATGAAGAAACTAAAACCTGCGAAGTGACTTTGCGCGAAGGTTCGGTAGGCATATTAAACGAGCAGAACAATGAAATAGCCCGTTTAAAACCAGGACAACAGTTTAGTGTTGATCATCTGGGGCAAGCATCTGTGAAAAACATCGAATCAGTTAACTTAATTTCAGACTGGACAACTGGACGTTACGAATTTAAAGATGCAACTTTAGAAGAAATTGCTTCTCAACTGTCTTCATTATATGATATTGATATTGTTATTGCTGATGAAGCATTAAAACACAAACGTTACCGTTGTGTGATTCAAAAAGAACAATCCGTGCTCAAAACGCTGCAACGTTTTAGCATCACAACCAACCTTAATTATGAGGTGAATGAAGAAACAATAACCCTTAAATCTAAATAGTTAATTAACGAATCAGGCTATGAACAAAAGACTTTGAGGCTTTGCCTTAGGTTGAAATCAAAAACAGCTAACAAAAAACGGGAATAGCTGCAACTATTCCCGATGTAAGGTACAACCGGTCTGCAAACCGGCCTAACTAATTATAAAGTGTATAATTAAGCATTACAAATTTATGAAAAAAAACAAAACCATAGTTGGTATCCCATGGAACCAGCTAAAGAAACTAGCACGTATTATGAAACTATGTGTTCTATTTATGATAGTTGGGATGATACAGATAAGCGCTGCCTCGTATGGGCAAAGTGCTAAAGTATCCATCAACTTAAAGAAATCTACTCTATCCAAAGTCTTTGATGAGATTGAAAATCAATCTGATTTTAATGTGTTCTATAGCAAGGAAGATGTTAATGAAAATCAGCTTGTTGATGTTAATGCCAGTGATAAAGATATTGAAGAAATACTTGATAAAGTATTAAATCTAAACGAATACAAGTATCACATTATCGATCAGGATATCATTATTACAAAACGCTATCAGACACTTGACGCTTCTGCAGGTCAACAACAGCTAAAAGTAAGCGGTATCGTTACGGATGATACAGGCGAACCGTTACCTGGTGTTAATGTTTTTGAAAAAGATAATGTCACCAATGGTACCATTACCAGCATCGACGGTAGTTATGAGTTAAATGTATCCGGTACTGAAGCTGTTATTAAGTTTTCATTTATTGGCTATGCCGATCAGGAATTAAATTTAGCCGGAAGAAATACCATTAATGTCACAATGGTGTCGGATGCTTTAGATATTGATGAAGTGGTAGTAACTGCTCTTGGTATTAAGCGGGAGAAGAAAGCTTTGGGTTATGCGGTTCAGGATGTTAAATCGGAAGAATTAACACAGGCAGGTGATGCTGATTTGATTAGCTCATTGCAAGGAAAAGTAGCAGGTGTGCAAATTAACCAGTCAGGTGGCGGTATTGGCGGTACGTCACGCATCGATATTCGTGGAGCTTCTTCATTAACCGATAACAACGCGCCTTTGTGGGTGGTTGATGGTGTACCATTTGATAATGGTAATGAGCGCGATGGTAGTATTTGGGGTGGAACCTCACGTGCAGGAGGTGCTTTTGATCTGAACCCCGAGGATATCGAATCTGTTTCTATCCTAAAAGGGCCTAACGCGGCGGCTTTATATGGTGAGCGCGGTGGTAACGGTGTCATTGTTGTAACAACTAAAAAAGGAAAAAGCCGTAAAGGTTTAGGTATCTCATACGCAGGTGGCGTTACCTTCTCTGAAGCCTCTTATATGCTCGATTTGCAAGATCGCTATGGACAAGGAACTGATGGCGTTTATTACAAGGATAGTGAATGGTCATGGGGACCTGAAATGAAAGGGCAGGATCTGGAGGCATGGACTGGCGAAACGATTCCATTTACGGCTCAAAAAAACCGTTTAAAAGATTTTACCCGAACAGGCTTAAGTCATAAACACAACGTGGCTTTTACTGGTGGTAATGAGGATGGTACCTTCCGTGTGTCAGTGGGTAAAGACATAATGAACGGTATATATGAAGACCACAAAGTTGAAAAAACAACGTTTGATTTCAGAGGCGATTATAACATCAATTCGTGGTTAAACATCGATACGAAATTATCTTATTTTGTAACAGATGGCGATCAACGTCCTGAAATTGGGAACTACAGTTATGTTTCTTATTTCAATTCAATGCCAAGAAATATCCGTAATCAGGATTTAAAGCCTGGTTATAATATCGTTTCTGGCGAGCATGTTGAAAAATTATATACGACTGTTAATGCCAACAATCGTAACCCATACTTTTTACAGGCACAAACCGATAATAGCGATAGTAAGAACCGAACCTTTGGTTATATTGCTGCTAATATTAAACTACACAAGAATTTAAAAGCCAAGTTTAAGTATGGTTTGGATTTCTATCAGTTTAATGCTGTTGAAGGGTATTTGTATGCCGATAATGTGGATTCATCACGACCTAATTACAATACAGAACAAAGCAATTTCAAGGAAGAAAACTACGAGTTTTTACTGTCCTATAATAAAACATTTAATGACGATTGGGCAATTGGTTTAAACCTTGGAGCAAACAATATGTCGCGTATGGATAAAAGGCTGCGAGGCACCTCAGGTCGTTTATCATCGGAAGGAGACTATTTCCTAGGAGCAGGTTCCAATATCAATGCAACGGAATCCATTACCGAATCAGAAGTGCGTTCAGTTTATGGATTTGGTCAGGTGGCCTACCGCAATATGATTTTCTTCGATTTCACAGGTCGTAACGATTGGTCATCGACGCTAACATCGGCCGATGCTGACTACGATAACTCATACTTTTATCCATCGTTGAGTTTAAGTGGTCTTATCTCCGAAATGATTGATATGCCTTCGTGGGTATCCTTTGCCAAAGCAAGAGCTTCATGGGCACAGGTAGGTAAAGCCACGGACCCGTATAACACCAGTCAATTGTATAAATTAGAGAGCTGGAACTATGGTTTAACAACGGGTATCGTACCTGAAGATGCGGTCATTGAAAACTTAAAGCCAGAGATTTCGACCTCATGGGAAGCTGGTTTAGACTTACGCTTTTTTAACAATCGTCTTGGACTGGATTTTACCTATTATAATGAGTTGACTAAAAACCAGATTGTTAACATTGAGGTGGTTCAAAGCTCTGGTTATAAAACCAAGTACATCAATGCCGGTGAAATTAGTAACAAAGGTATCGAATTGATGTTGTCAACAGTACCGGTTAAAACACGTGATTTTACTTTGGGGCTTGATTTTAACTTCTCGAAAAATGAAGGTGTTCTTGAAAAATTACACGAAGATCTGAAAGAGTATGATTTTGGCAGCAATGTTTGGGCTGTTGAAGGTGGTCAATTAGGCGATATCCGAGGTTCTGTTTATGCACGCAACGAACAGGGACAAATCATTGTTGATGATAAAGGTTTGCCAACATTGGCACAAGGGAGTGATCATGTGCTTGGTAATATTCAGGCTGACTGGACTGGTTCCATTAACCTGACTGCCGATTACAAAGGTCTGTATATGTCGGCATTATTCTCAGTTCAGCAAGGGGGAGACATCTTATCAAGTTCAGAAAGAGGAGCGACCTCAGCAGGTACTGCCAAACGCACCGATGCGAATGACCGTATGGCCTTCTTTGTTGATGGTGTGACAGCCGATGGTGGAGCCAATAATGTGATGGTGAGTGCAGAAGAATACTGGCGCCAGGTAGCCAAAGTGGATGAGGAATTTATGTACGATGCCTCGCATATGAAACTGAAAGAAATTGTTTTGGGTTACAATGTGCCCAAATCATTGTTAGAAAGAATTTCAGCCAATAACCCGATTCAGTCGATGCGCATATCACTGGTGGGCCGCAACCTATGGTATTTATACAAAGATACACCGGGTACTGTGCCCGATGCAAGTGCTTATAGTTCAGCCTATGCAGCGCAAGCGTTTGACTTTGCGCCTGTGCCTTCAACCAGAACATATGGTTTCTCGATTAACCTAGGTTTTTAATTAGCTAAAAGATGAAAGAAATGAAAAATATATATACAGCACTACTGGCTATCATGCTTGTGGTAACAGCTAATAGTTGTTCCGATGATTTTGGCGATATGAACGTGCCATCTGATGCGACAACGACTGTAGAACCCAAGTTCTTCCTTAATAAAATGCAACAGGAGGTGTTTGCTAACTACCAGCGTAATGTCAATTTATATCCTGATTTATATAGCCAATATTGGGCGAATACAGTGTCCAGCTTTGGTTCGCCTCGTTACGAATATGTTGATGGGTGGATTGGTAACCAGTGGAGCGAGATGTACACGCGTCATTTAAGAAGCTCACAAGCCATCATCGACCAGTTTGGTGAAAATGAATTTTATGTGGATGCCTTAGCTATTAACGATATCTGGATGTGCTACTGGTGGTCGCGCATGACCGATACCTATGGTGATATTCCATATTTTGAAGCCAGTAAGGGAAATCCGGTTCCATATACAGCTCAGAGTGAGATTTACGATGATTTATTGAAACGTTTGGATGCGGCCGTTAATGTCATTACCGGTGGTACGGAGCAATATAGCTATGGTTCGGAATACGATTTGATTTACAATGGCGATGTTGAGAAATGGAAGCGTTTCGGTAACTCTTTACGTTTGCGTTTGGCGATGCGTATTGCCAATGTCGACCCTGCTCGTGCCGAAGCTGAAGTGAAAGCAGCTGTTGAAGGACCAGGCGGCCTGTTGTTAAACAATGATGATGTAGCTCGTGTGCCCATGTGGAGCGAAGGATGGTACGATTACCTGCACCAAATGGCTTGGGCATGGAACAATATTCGTATGTCAAAAACCATGTCTGATTACTTGTATTCAGAGTCGAGCGTTGGAGAAGATCCCAGAACACCGGTATGGTTTACCTACCAGCGTACGGAAAATGATAAGGCAGTTCCAAAAACAAAAGAGGAAGTAGGCGAAGCGGAATACAAGGGTATTGAGAATGGCTACAATATTGTTCCGGCTAATGCTAAAGAAATTTATGCAACCATTAATCTTGAAGGTGGTTATGAGGATTTTGTTGGCAATGGTGCAGATAAAATGTATTGTCCGGTCATGTTCTTTTCTGAAGTTAAGTTTCTTTTAGCAGAAGCTGCCCTTCGTGGTTGGGCTTCAGGTGATTTTGAAATGCTTTACAAAGAAGGCGTTGAGGCATCAATGGATTATGTTGGTGTTGATGCTGCAGCTGCAACAGCTTATGTTGATGGTTTACCTGCTTTTACAGCTGATAATGAGGCCCGATTAAAGCGTATCATCACCCAGAAGTGGATTGCTAACTTCCCTAATGGTCCTGAAGGATGGGCCGATTTCCGTCGTACAGATTACCCGGATATCACCTTACCTTTTGAAGGCGTTAGCGGTAGTTCTACCGTGGCTGCTAGTACATGGGTAAAACGTGTGCGCTACCCGGATAATGAGCACCGTCAGAATGAAGAAAATATGCCGGAAGGGATGCGTTCGGAAGACACTGACAGGATGGATATTAAAGTTTGGTGGGATACAGCAGACACTAAAACCAAAAGCAGTGGTTTAATGAGTACAAATTTCAACTAAATCCGAATTGTAATGAAGAAATTATATAATTACAGATTAATGCTTTTGTCAGTGCTTTTGTCCGCATTGACAATTGGGTTCGTTTCATGTGAAGACGATGAGACCAGTGGCCCATGGGATACAACATCTTTGGATGCTTTAATTGTTGAAGCGGAAAGTTTGATTGCTTCTTCAGAAGAAGGCGGTAATCCGGGGGATTTTAAACCGGGTGCCAAACAAGAGTTGCAAGAGTGTGTTAATTGGTGTAAATGGAAAGTGGATAACTCCGATAGTCAGAATGATATAACTGATGCCACCAATAAATTACAGATTTACATTAACAAGTTTAAGAATAACACCGTTGCTCTGGCAATTCCATGGATTAAACAAACATCGGATACTTATATTCAGATTTCAGATAATATTAAGCCCGTATTAAGTGGCGCCTGGACCATTGAAATTGAATGTTACATTATCGATCTCAATACACGTGGTTATTCCAATAACCTGTTCTCATGTGAGCAAAGCGGTCCGGATAGTGGATTTGGTGTGCGTTATTTTAGCGATGGAAATATTCAGACAGTTGTTGGTAATAATAATTGGATAGATACAGGTAATCAGGCTGGTGCCGGTACCATGAAAGCCGGTGTATGGATGCATGTTGCTTTATCGAATGATGGTACAAACCAGGTGATGTATATTGATGGGGTTGAAGTGGCTACCAACAGTAATACGCACTTGTTGGCTGCTGATAAGCCATTTGTGATTGGTAATAGCCCCATGTGGACAGACCGTGTTTGTAATACGATGGTGCGCGATTTCCGACTCTGGAATGGGGTGCGCACGGCACAACAAATTGCAGATAATAAAGATGCCGTTATCAATGGTGACGAAGATGGTTTAGAGGCATTCTTCCCATTGGAAACCGATCTGGGTGATAGTTTTACAGATGTAACAGGTAAGTACACTGCCAAAATGATTGGTGATATTGAATGGCAGCTGGATGGTACACCTCCTGAAATAGTGCTTGATTATACAGCCTTGGATGAGGCCATTTCTGCTCTCGAGACCTTTAAGTCAACTGTAACAGAAGGAACAGCCAACGGTGATTATCCGGTAGGAACTATTGCTTATGTGGATGAACTGATAGCGGAAGCCAATTCAACAAAAGAAAATGCGAACCGTCAGGATCAGATTGATGATAAAGTAGCCCAGTTGACCTCAAAAATTGAAGTTATTAATAGTATGTTGGTGGCGGATGCTACAGGTGTTTTTATTGATCGCGAAGATAGTGATGCAGTAGGATTAAGAATTACGCCTAATTATACGCCTCAAGGTGATTATACGGTTGAGTTCGAAGTGAAAGTAAAGTCTTTATTTGGCTATGGAACGGGTGAGTTCTTTAACAATGGCGAATATGGTGTTTGGGTATACGGTTATGAAGAATTAACCGAAGAGAATATATTGGCATCTGGTGGTTTGTGGAACTTTACCAATGCAGGTAACGGTTGGCAAGGTCCGAAAACAGATCCACTTGTTATGAAAACTGGCGAATGGCAGCATGTCGCTTTGGTGCATGATAACACCGCTCGTACAACCAAGATATTTGTCGATGGTGAAGAGAAAGCTTCATTCGAAGATATAGGAGCGCCTAATGTTTCTGGCTGGGGCGAAATGTGGCTCGGTAATGGCTGGGGCAAGATGGATGGATATATCAAGGATTTTCGCTTGTGGGATGTAGCCCGTGACGCTGCCGAATTGAATGCAGACATCACAGGAACCGAAACTGGTTTGAATGCTTATTTCCCACTCGATAAAGTGGCTGGTGTTAAGTTTAACGACGTAACCGGCAACTACCAGGGCGAGATGCGTGGTATAAAGTGGAATAAGTAATTAGAGCTTAAAGCTTAAGAATGAGGGTGTCTAATAATTAAAAAGGACTTGGTCACTGAATGGAGTCGAAGTGATTGAATATTGATAATCAATTTAAATTACATCTCGACTCCGTTCGATGAACGGACTTCGTTTTTAGACACCCTTATTTTATCTTCTTAATAATCTGCCTGTAAGTACCTTCCCAAGTTTAGCTTACAGGCAGATACTAACAACTCCTTATGCAACAGCTAGCTTATTCAGGATCTAATTCTCAGTGGAATCAATTACAACCGGGTCCTTTATCGATTAATTCTCAGCATCATGTTGTGGTCATTGACAAATTGGGTAGAGATTATATCCCTGATGGGCTTGAGAAGGAATTCAATCTGGTAAAAACCTATTCTAATCAATTAGGTTTTGAAAATGCATTGGCCATTTTACCAAAGTTGGTTTTGTTTACTTCTTTTAGAATATTAACAGAAGATATTAACGATATCAGAAAGTTTAAAAACAACCCGCTTACAGCGCATATCCCTATTGTGTTTATAGCATCAGAAATGTCGAATCAGCAGCAAATAGAATGTTTACAGGCTGGTGTCGATGCCTTGTTTCAGATGACCATTGATCAACGCGTGTTCTTGGCCCAGCTGAAGGCATTAATCAATAGTCGGGAGCATTTGCGTGTCGTTTATAAGCAAAACCAATCATTGGTTAACGATATGCACAGCGATTCATACGATCGATTATTTCTGAAACGTGCGCGCCAGGTCGTTATGGAGAATTATACCAATTGCTCATTTAATATTGATGAGTTTGTAAAATTGATGAATGTGAGCCGCACCATGCTGTATGTCAAAATCAAAAATTTAACCGACAAAACAACCAGTGAGTTTGTAAGGGATATCCGCTTGGAAGAAGCTGCCCGATTATTAAAAGAAGGCATCTTAAATGTATCGGAAGTCGCCTTTGAAGTGGGGTTTAAAGATCCTAAATACCTGTCTAAAAAGTTTAAGCAAAAGTTTGGAATCACACCTGCTTCGTTTAGAAAAGGGGAAGTATAAGTAGGCCTTAGCAATTAACCCTTAAACCGTTTCTTTTCTGTTTTGTGGGTTTTATCTGGTGGACTATTGTGCAATAAGTGGTGTCAATTATTCAGCCGGTATCGATATTAAAAAATCATTGCATAAACTTGTATGTTCAAACATATGCACAAATAATGAAATTAAAGATAGATCATAATAGTCCGCTGCCACTGCATGCACAGGTCGAACAACTGTTGAGGGAACTTATTGAGTGGCCTGAATACAAGAATGGAGGCTTTCTTCCTAAAGAAGTTGATTTGGCAAAAACCTTGGGCATTTCGCGCAATACATTACGACAAGCAACCAATAAGCTGGAGTATGAAGGATTGTTAATCAGAAAAAAGGGAGTGGGTACTAAAGTGGCTGAGAAGGAGATATCTACTAACCTTGATAGTTGGTTGAGTTTTACCCAGGAAATGTCAGAAAAAGGGGTGCAGTTTATTAATTTTTCTTCTGAGGTTAAAGTTACAAAGGCCAATGCCAAAATAGCTACTTTTTTTGGTGTTGATGAAGGAACTGAACTCTTATGTTTGTGTCGTTTACGAGGTAGTTCAGAGGGGCCTTTTGTCTATTTCGAAAGTTATTTTCACCCAAGAATTGGCTTAAGCAAAGATGTGGATTTTACGCGTCCACTGTATGAACTCCTGGAAAACGATTTTCATGTGGTTCCAACTACTTCACGAGAGAAGATAAAAGCAAAATCTGCTTCTAAGATTACAGCTGACCGACTAAAAATTAAAGTGGGTGAACCAGTATTAGTCAGGGAGCGATTTGTATCTGATCCTGGCGGACGACCAATTGAGTATAATATTGGCTTTTACAATGCCGAGAAGTTTACCTATTCAATCACCATTAATCGCTAAAAGCAAACAAATGAAAAAATATGCCATAGGTGTTGATGTTGGTGGTAGCCACATTAGTTGTAAGATATTTAATTTGAGTTCAAAGAGCTTTATTGAAAGGAGTTTTAAAGCATTACCAATTAATAGTAGAGGAAGTAAAGATAGCATCTTCGATACTTTCGAAACATTATTAAAACAGCCCATTGAAAATGTAGGAGTATCAAATATTGTAGGTATTGGTTTAGCTTTTCCTGGGCCGATAGATTACGAGCAAGGTATTGCTCTTTTTAGGGGAGATAACTCTAAATATCTGAGTTTATATAAAATAAACATCCGAACTGAGCTTAGTAAACGATTAGGTATTGATAAAGAACATATTCGGTTTATTAATGATGCTACTGCCTTTGCTGTGGGCGAGTATTTTAAAGGCGAATTATCAGGAAGCGATAGAAGCCTGGCCATTACCTTAGGAACTGGTTTTGGCGCTGCTTTTCTCGATAAAGGCATTCCGGTTATCAAGGACGACAGAGTGCCTAAAGGTGGTTGTTTGTGGCATTTATCATTTGATCAAACCATAGCCGATGACTATTTCTCGACCCGTGGCTTAGTAAGTAGATATAAATACTTGTCGGAGAAAGAAGTGGAGGGTGTTAAGCAGATTGCAGAGTTGCATGCTATTGATGCGATGGCTCAACAAGTATTTACCGATTTTGGTACTAAACTGGCTCTGTTTCTAAAGCCGTGGTTACAAAAGTTTAATGTCGATAAAATGGTGATTGGTGGAAATATTTCACGTGCTTTCACTTTGTTCGAAGATGCTTTTAAGCAAGGGCTAGCAGAGGCTGACCTAAAGATTATTGTCAATCCATCCTCCAAGCTGGAAGATTCTGCCTTTATGGGAGCAGCCATGTTGCTGGACAATGATTTCTATCAATCGATAAAGGAGCAGTTAAAACTAATGTAATTCAGTTCCATGAAGAAAATACAAGGAAAAATATTAGTACCTGTTCTGTTCTCATTCTTTATCGTCAGTTTTGTCGATTTGGTGGGAACAGGTGTTGATGAATTAAAACAAAGCAGCGAAACGCCTGCCTATCTGCTGCAATTGATTCCATTTGTGGCCTTTATCTGGTTCTTTTTATTGTCTGTCCCGGCTGGCGTCTGGCAAGCTAAAGTAGGTAAAAAGAAAGTATTAAACATTTCGATTTTAGTAACAGCCATCGGGTTGTTTGTACCTATTTTAGGCAATACACTACCTGTTATTTTGCTGTCATTCTCATTGTTAGGCATTGGAAATACCATCATGCAGGTGTCAGCAAACCCATTATTAATGGATGTGGTACCGGAAGAAAAAGCGTCCGGCTTTTTAAGTTTTTCACAATTCATAAAATCCTTAGGTTCCATGACTGGACCTTATGTGGCTGCTGTTGTTGGTCCTTTTATAGCTCAGATAGTTGGTTTTGAGGGAGAGGGAACCTGGCGCTTTGCCTTATACTTGTTTGGAGCAATATCTTTAGTGGCTTTTGTATGGTTGAACTCTACCACTATCGAAGAAACAAAAGCGGATGATAAACAGGTGAGCTTTCGGTCCTGTTTGCAGCTTCTGGGGAATAAATACATTGCCTTAATGGTCTTGGGTATTTTTGCCATTGTTGGTGTTGATGTTGCCATTAACTCCAATATTGGTGCTTTTTTGCAATTGAAAATCGGTGTAGGAGAAGAAGCGGCCAAGTATGGAAAAACCGTCTATTTCTTTGCCAAAATGATAGGCACTTTTGTTGGTGGTATCATTTTGTTGAAAGGCGAAGCCAACAAGTTTTTGAAAGTATCAAGTGTTTTGGCCTTGTTGTTTGTTTTAGCCCTCACAATGGTGGAGAATGCAACCGCAGCCTGGGTATTGGTTGGCTTGATAAGTTTGGGCGTATCCAACGTTTTTCCGCTCATCTTTTCCATAACAGTGGGGCACTATCCAACGCGCTCCAACGAAATATCAGGCTTAATGATGATGGCTATCTCAGGCGGAGCCATCTTTCCATTTTTAGTGAGCCTGGCTATGGAATACCATCTGAATGGAGGCCTTTGGGTCATATTCGCATTATTGGTGTTTATACTTTTTCTTACCCGGGTTAAAACTTCGTAACCATGATAAATATTTCAAACATGCATTTAATCAAATGTTCAAACATATTAACAAGCTCCTCCAGGGCATGGATAATTCTGCTTGTTACGATTTTAGTGGTAAGTTGTAAGGAGCAGACAAGTCCGCTTGATTACGTTAATCCAAACATCGGAACAGCCCATAGTCGGTGGTTCTTTTATACACCTGCAGCATTGCCTTGGGGCATGGCCAAACCAGCTCCCTCAACTAACGGTCATTATGGTAATAAATGGGGTTGGGAAGCGGTTGGCTACGACGACAGGCATTCCTCCATCGAAGGTTTTGTTAATACACATGAGTTTCAGATTGGTGGTATTGCACTGATGCCAACAACCGGAAAATTAATAACTACACCTGGCAAGTTGGAAAAGCCTGATGAAGGCTATCGCTCACGTTTTTTTAAAGAAACAGAGGTGGCAAAACCTGGATATTACAGTGTTATGTTAGATGATTACAAGGTTAAAGCCGAGTTGACAGCTTCAAAGCGAGTGGCTTTTCATCGTTATTCATTTCCTGAAAATGCAGAAGCAAACCTTATTTTTGATATTGGACGACGTCAAGGTGAGAGTGGAAAGGTAGTGGATGCTAATGTGACCAAAGTAGATGCAAATACCATTGAAGGTTGGGTACGAACGGAGCCGGAGTACGTCAAGAAATATCAGAAAGGTGCATGGATTGATATCTATTTCTCGGCTAAGTTAAATCGACCAATAGATAATTTCGGCGTGTTTATTCACGATTCCATTATGCCCAATGAGGTATCTGTTTCTGGAATTGGTTCAGGGGCTTATGTGTCGTTTGAAACCACCAAGGCTGAACAAGTGGAAGTGCAAGTGGGGATTTCCTATACGTCTGTTGAAAATGCGCGAAAGAATTTAGCAGCTGAAACAACATCTTTTGATAAAGCCAGAGAAAATGCCCGTGAAATATGGGCGAATGAGTTAAGTAAAATTTCGGTTGAAGGAGGTATAGAGGAAGACCATATTAAGTTTTACACCGCTCTTTATCATGCTTTGTTAGGACGAGGTATAGCCAGCGATGTCAATGGTGCCTATCCTAAAAACGATGGCAGCATCGGGCAAATTCCTTTGGATGAAAATGGAGAGCCTGAGTTTTCTTTTTACAATACAGATGCAGTGTGGGGTGCTTTCTGGAACCTGACTCAGCTATGGGCTTTGGTGTGGCCCGAGTATTACAACGATTATGTGCAATCGCATTTGTTAGTTTATAAAGATGCCGGCTGGCTTGGCGATGGACTGGCTAATAGTCGATATGTTTCTGGTGTTGGAACCAATTATGTCGGATTAATCATTGCTGCTGCTTATAATTGTGGTATTCGCAACTACGATGTTGATTTAGCTTTTGAGGCAGCTCTTAAAAACGAATTAGGCTGGGAAAATCGCCCGTATGGTGCCGGGAAGTTAGATGTTAAGGAATTTGTACAGAGTGGTTACCTACATCACTCTGATGCACCAACAAGCGATATTCCTGAGGAGTACCAGTTTTCAGCGTCGCATACATTAGAATATTCGTTTGGAGCCCATGCGGTAGCGCAATTCGCTAAGGCTTTAGGTAAGGAAGAAGCATATAAAAAGCTACATCAACTGTCTTTTGCCTGGGAAAGCATTTTTAATAAAGAAAATGGGTTTATCCACCCAAAAGATAGCGCGGGAAACTTTATTACAGACTTTAACCCATTACAAGCTTGGCGAGGCTTCCAGGAAGGAAATGCTTGCCAATACAGTTTCTATGTGCCTCATCATCCAAACAAACTGGTCGAAAGAATTGGAGTTGACAAGTTTAATCATCGTCTGGATTCTGTTTTTTTGTCATCGCAAACAATGGGCTTTGGAGGCGGAACTAAAATAGATGCTTTTGCTGGTGTTGAGGCTTTGTATAACCATGGCAATCAGCCTTGTCTGCATATTCCTTGGTTGTATAATTTGTCAGGGCAACCGGAGAAAACACAGTACTGGACTCGAACCATCTGTAACGAATTTTATGGTACTGACCCGATTCATGGCTATGGGTTTGGACAAGATGAAGATCAGGGACAGCTTGGAGCCTGGTATGTGATGGCATCCATCGGGTTGTTTGATGTGGCAGGATTAACCAATGAAAATCCTACGATGCAGATTGGAAGTCCGGCTTTTGATAAAATTGACATCAAGCTTAATCAAGCTTATTTTCCGGGAAAGAGTATCAAAATCAGGGTGAAGAATAATTCTCCTGAAAACCTGCTGGTAAAATCGGTGAGGCTAAATGGACACGTAGTAAAAGTAGAAGTGCCTTTTAATGAGTTGGTCAATGGCGCCACTTTAGATTTCGAAAAGCAATCAACAAATAATTTATATAGCAATGAGAACTAGTTTTTTCACCTTAGGGATAGTCATCCTGTTATTGGGGTGTAAACCAAATGCAAAAATCAGTAAAGAATTAAAAGCCTCAATTGAAAGCAATGAGAGCTTTGCCTTTGTCAAACAGAAGGCACTGGAAGTTGTCAAAACCGGGTTTAATGCCGGCGATGGTTATGGTGAGGTGTGGATTCGCGATTACAATACTTTTATTGAATTATCAGCCGAAGTGTATCCAAAAGAGGAGTTGAAAGAGAACTTGCGTGTATTCATGCGCTTACAGGGAGATGATGGTAACATCCTGGATGGTTTTATACCACAAAGTAAAGCTGTGCATACCGAAGGTGGCTACAAATATCACTACAGTGAATTAGAACCTAACTATTGCGGGCATAAAAATACGGTTGAAACCGACCATGAGTCATCATTAGTACAGGCAGTTTACAAGTATGTGACTAAAACCGGCGATACAGAATTTTTATCGGAGAAAATAGGTGATAAGACGGTTGCTGAGCGCTTACAATGGTCCATGGAATTTTTAATGAATCATCGCTGGAGCAAAGAATATGGTTTGATATGGGGTGCTACAACGGCCGATTGGGGTGATGTACAGCATAGTCATCCGTGGGGTGTTTACATCACCGATGATACCAAGTATTGCCTCGATATTTATGATAATGCCATGATGATTATTGCTTTAAACAATATCATAGAGTTATTGCCTGAAACAAAAGCAACATGGCAGCCTGTGCGTGATAAAATGGCCGAAAACACCATGAAATACTTGTGGGATGAAGCCAATCAAAAGTTTATTCCGCATGTGTATTTGGATGGTTCACCTTATCCGGATGATTTTAATGAAAATGAGATCTACTATCATGGTGGCACAGCTGTAGCCATAGAAGCAGGTTTATTAAATCGTGAGCAGATTAAAGTGTCATTGGATAAGATGATTGCCAATGTAAAAGCATCAGGTGCTGGCTCTATTGGTTTAACCATGTATCCACCTTATCCCGATTGGGCTTTTGAGAATAAAGGTATGTATCCTTATGGTTATCAAAATGGAGGTGACTGGACCTGGTTTGGAGCCCGCATGATTCAGCAATTGGTCAATTATGGTTTTTACCAGGAGGCATATGAGCAATTACTGCCCATGACCGAACGGGTGCAAAAGAATGATGGTTTTTTTGAGTGGTACACAGTGAATAATGAGCCTACAGGTTCGGGAACCTTCAGAGGCTCAGCAGGCGTGTTATATAAGGCGATTGAAATGTTGGAAAATGTAAGTGAGAAATAATGGGGAAGATTAGAGAGACGAAGCAGTTTTTACTGCCTGTTAATAAAGAATTAGCTGAAAAGGGAGCCTATGATATTTATCCAAGCCTTAGGTTAACAGAAGGTGTTATACGCAATGATATAAAGTTGTTAGCTAATGCACTTGCCAATGAATCCACTATTGTAATTGATGGCTATGTGGGCGTGTTTTTCGATGACATCGTGAAGCGCTTAACATCAGAGCTACAGTCTCAAGGGAAGCGGGTAAATAGCGTGTCGGTTGACAACGCCTTAAAAGCAAGTGATGAAATTGATGAGTTGGTAAAGCCATTTTTGGGAGGTGATGACCCAATTTTTGGTAAGCGAACAAGCCTTCAACTGTCCGATTTTTTTGACAATAGCAAGTTATCCAATTTGCAGCAATCGACTGATGCAGATATCAATATTATTTATGGTGTTGGCGCGAGCTTGAGCAGTTGGAATGGAAAGTTGGTATACATTGATTTACCTAAAAATGAGTTGCAATTCAGAGCCCGTGCTCAATCAGTTTGTAACCTGGGAGCTGATCAGCCGGATGCCATTAAACCCATGTACAAGCGCTTCTATTTTGTCGATTGGGTCGTATTAAACGCTCATAAAGCGAAAATTCTATCAGAAATCGATATCGTGATTGATGGCCAGCAAACCGATGACGTGGTGTGGATGACAGGTGATGATTTACGAAAGGGATTGCGGTTAATGGCTAGTAATGTGTTTCGTGTGCGTCCTTGGTTTGAGCCTGGAGCCTGGGGAGGTCAGTGGATCCGCGACCGTATTAAATCATTGAATAATGATGTCATTAACTATGCCTGGTCCTTTGAGCTGATTGTGCCCGAAAATGGTTTGTTGTTTGAAAGTGATGGTAAATTGTTGGAGGTATCATTTGACTGCCTGATGTTCCAGGAAAACAGTTCTGTTATGGGAAAACATGCCGAGCAATATGGCTATGAATTTCCTATTCGATTCGACTTTCTGGATACGTTTGATGGCGGTAACCTTTCCATTCAATGTCATCCGCAATTAAATTATATCAAAAAGCATTTTGGTGAAACCATCACTCAGGAAGAAACCTATTATATCTTAGATGCTGGCAAAGAAGCCAAGTGCTACCTGGGTTTTCAGGAGGATATTAACCCAAAGGCCTTTGAAGCTGATTTAATGCATAGTTTTCAAGACAAGGAAGCCATTGATATAACCAAACATGTTCAGGTACACGACTCACACAAGCACGATTTATTCCTGATTCCTCCAGGAACCATCCATGGCTCAGGAACCGAGAACCTGGTGCTGGAAATCAGTACAACACCATACATCTTCACTTTTAAAATGTATGATTGGTTGCGACTCGATTTAGATGGTAAACCGCGACCAATTAATGTGGAACGAGGTATGGAGAACCTTAACTTCGAGCGGAAGGGTCAATATGTGAAAGATAAATTGATAGCTAAGCCTGCACTTATAAACAAAGGTGCAGACTGGACGCAGTATCATCTGGCCACGCACGAAAAGCACACATATGATGTTGAACGTTACCATTTTAATTCGCAGCTGAGCATTGAAACCAATAACAAATGCCATGTGCTTTCTTTGGTGGAAGGCAGCAGCATTATTGTTGAAACTCAAAATGGCATGAAGCAACGTTTTAACTATGCCGAAACATTTGTGATTCCGGCAGCGGCTGGTTCTTATAAAATCACCAATGAATCAGGACAGGAAGCGATGGTAGTCAAAGCATTTATGAAGTAACTTTTTAAAATGAAGAAAGATGTATAAACCGATTCTTCTAATTATGACCGTTCTCTTGTTTGCATGCCAAACTAAGGATAAAACTAATCAGGAACTGGCAAATAAAATTCTAACAGATGTCAATCTTCCAAAAGTTGATTCGATGGCTCGCCAGTTGATGAAAAAAGGTTTTTACGCTGGTTCAGGCTATCAAATGGTTTGGAGTCGTGATTTAAATACCTTTATTGAACTATCGTGTGAAGAGTATGACAATGGCGTTATTCGTGAGAACCTGTTGATGTTTTTCCACTTTCAGCAGGAAAATGGTGAATTGCTGGATGGCTATGTTCCGCGCGAGGCCTTTACCTGGCACGATCCCAACACCTATGAATCAGAGACTGCTCCCGGGCATATTGGTTTTAAAAATACGGTTGAAACTGATCAGGAAACGTCATTGATACAGGCCATCTATAAATACATTCAAAAAACAGGTGATAAAACGATTTTATCCGAAAAGGTTGCAGGAAAGACTGTTTCAGAACGGATTAAATTATCTGTTGATTATTTATTAACAGAGCGCTATTCGAAGCCGTATCAGCTGATAATTGGTGCTACTACTTTTGACTGGGGCGATGTTCAGGTTGAAGGCGGTGCTGTGGTGGATGTAGATTCATTAACGCATTGGAGTATTGATGTGTATGATAATTCGATGTTTGCAATTGCACTGGATAACCTGGCAGAACTTGCAGCAGATAGTAAAGAGAAAGAATACTGGCAATCGTTACATTCAGGTATAGTTGCTAATATCAGAAAATACTTGTGGGATGTAGATAAGCAAAAGTTTATTCCGCATGTTTACACCGATGGCTCGCCATTCCCGGCTGATTTCAACGAAAATGAAATCTTTTACCACGGAGGAACAGCAGTAGCCATTGAAGCTGGCGTTTTAACCAAAGATGAAATAGCTGCGACTATCTTACATTTCAAACGAAATGTTGAAAGATCGGGAGCACAATCGATAGGTTTAACACTGTACCCGGCTTATCCGCAAGAGGTATTGGGTAAGAATATTAGCGCACCATATGAGTATCAGAATGGAGGCGACTGGACCTGGTTTGGAGGACGGTTTATTCAGCAATTGATTGCCAATGGCTTTATAGAAGAAGCTTATGAATTGGCTCAGCCAATGATGGATAGAGTTGTGAAAAATAATGGTTTTTACGAATGGTATACAATTGATGGTAAACCAGCAGGCTCGGCAGACTTTAAAGGCTCGGCAGGTGTATTGGCTACATCAATTGAAATGTTTAACGAATGGGCAGAACAAAATAAATAGGATATGAGGATCGTTTATTTAGCTCTAGTAGCAGTTTTTGTGTTAGTAAGCTCTTGTACACAGCAAAACAAAGTTATCTGGCAAATCGGAGAAAATAATAACTCTGGGGCAGAGTTTGCTTTGTCAGATAATGCATATAATGATTTTATTGCGAATGATTTTGGTTGGGAGGATAAGTATTACCTGATTGGTCAATCCGAAGAATCACAAGACTGGCCATACATTATTCCGGGCATCAGCGATACCTGGGGCGGAACCTGGGGTACCTCAGGTTGGCGTTCGAGTACACTTAATATCTTGTTTGGGATTGATGAGTTACCCAAATCAGGCGATTGGACGTTGGTGGTTGATATTTTGGATTATAACTCTAAGGACCAACCACTGTTTAAGATAACTATCAACGGAACAGAAAGAAAGTTTCAGCTGCCGGGCAGAGATATAGAAAGCCATATTGATAGTTTACCAGTAGATTCTTTTGGTTACCTGATTGAAATTCCTTTGCGAAGCGATGAACTATGCTTGGGTGGAAATGAAGTTATCCTGACAACCATTGAAGGATCGTGGATAAAGTTTGACCAAATCAAACTGGAAGGTCCTGAGAAGACGACTCTTATACAACCGGATAAAGTACATGTACGAAATGTTGAGGTAGCAGATTATGAATTGGAAGGTTCACAGCCGTTATTAGTTGATGTTGAGCATTTAGAAGGTCTGCCTGAGTTGAAAGTTCTTCTGGATGGAAAGGAAATTTTTAAGGAAACAGTGGAGCAGAGACGTTATATTTTTGAAGCTCCTATGCCGAAAGTAAATAGCACCGTTAAAAGCCAGTATGAACTATTTATTGATGGGAAAGAAGTTGCATCTGGAGAGATAAGCAGAAGTCCTCAAAAAGAGCGAGCTGTAGCAGAGTATGTGGATACCAAGATGGGAACGGGTCACTCGCGTTGGATGATTGCACCCGGGCCCTGGATGCCTTTTAGCATGGTAAAGCTGAGTCCGGATAATCAGAACGCATCGTGGCAAGGTGGCTATGAGCCTAATTTTGAATCCATCGGTTGCTTTAGTCATATTCACGAATGGACATTGGCAGGTTTAGGTATGTTGCCTACAAATGGAAAACTACAAATCAAAGTAGGCGATGAACGCGACCCGGACAGTGGTTATCGTTCTCGCATTGATAAAACCACTGAAGTTGCCCCAATTGGGTATTATGGTGTTGAACTGAGTGATTATGACATCAAAGCCGAGTTAACATCCACCACGCGATGCAGTTTTCAGCGTTATACATTTCCCGATAATAATGAGTCGCGCGTGTTGATTGACTTACAGATACCAGCTGAATATACGTATCAGAACCTGGCGGTAGAGCTAGAGAAAGTGAGCGATTATCGAATAGAAGGATACAGTCATCAGCTAACTGAAAATACCTGGGCAGGAGGAATCGACCAGGAATACATCATTCATTTTGTGATTGAATTTGATAAGCCAATTGCGGATATGGGAACCTGGGTGAATGATAAAGTCCAGAAGGTAACGAGCATCAAAGTTGATGCACCCAAAGACGCTGGTTGTTTTGTGCAGTTTGATACCAGTGCTGACAAACAAGTGCAGGTTCGAACGGGTATTTCATATGTAAGTATTGAGAATGCGGCTGAAAACTTGCAGAAAGAGATTACAGAGCCTTTTGACTGGAGCTTTGATAAGGTTCGTGCTAATCATGTGACGGAGTGGAATAAGCTGCTGAACCGCGTGCAGATTTCGACCAATAATCAGTTGGAGAAAAAACGCTTCTACAACAGTATGTATCGTTCATTGTGTAGTCGTAATATTTACAGTGATGTCAATGGCGAGTGGTGCGATGCCGATGAGGTGATTCGTACAATGGAAAACCCATTGTCGCCAGCTTTAGGATGTGATGCCTTTTGGAATACCTTCTGGAACCTGAATCAGTTCTGGAGCCTTGTAACGCCCGAATGGAGCAGTAACTGGGTGAAATCGCAGTTGGCCATGTACGATGCCAGCGGGTGGCTGGCGAAAGGTCCTGCCGGTATGGAATATGTGCCGGTGATGGTAGCTGAGCACGAAATTCCTTTAATAGTGGGTGCTTACCAGATGGGCATTCGCGATTATGACGTGGAGAAAGCCTTTGAAGCGGTTAAGAAAATGCAGACAACACCAGCTCGCAAAGTAGGTGGTGGTTTTGCCGGAAACCGTGATTTAGTGACATATTTAAAACATGGCTATGTGCCTTATGACGAGGGACGTTTTTCTAATTCCCTGGAGTATGCCTTTGATGACTGGACGGTTTCTCAGTTTGCTAAATCATTGGGCAAGGAAGAAGATTACCAAACCTTTTTAAAGCGTGGTTACAACTGGAAGAACGTCATTGATACGGATATGGGTTATGCCCGCTTGAAAGATTCAAAAGGTCAGTGGAAGAAAGATTTCGACCCATATAAATCAGGCGCTAACCACCATTATGTGGAAGGTAATGCCTGGCAGTTAACTTACTTTGTGCCTCAGGACGTGCCAGCATTGGCCGATATGATTGGCAAAGATCGTTTTATCGAACGCCTGGACTGGGGCTTTGAAGAGAGTGATAAAACACGTTTTAATGGCATGAATGACCAGTATTGGAACTATCCGGTGGTACAGGGTAATCAGCAGTCGATGCATTTTGCTTTCTTGTTCAATTGGGTAGGTAAGCCCTGGTTAACTCAAAAGTGGAGTCGTGCTATTATGGAACGTTATTATGGTTATGGTATTTCTAATGCTTACCTAGGCGATGAAGACCAGGGACAGATGAGTGCCTGGTTGGTGATGGCGGCATTGGGCTTATTTCAAACGGATGGAGCTTGTAACACGGAGCCGGTTTATGAAATAGCCAGTCCTTTATACAAGCAAGTAATCATCAATCTTGGTGGTCAATATGGACGAGGTGAACAGTTTGTGATAGAAGCGAAAAATGCTTCTCGATTGAATAAATATGTGCAGTCGGCGAAGTTGAATGGAGTCGAGTTGAAAGACTTTAAATTTCCTGCCAGCGAGCTTTTAAAAGGAGGGAAGTTGGAGTTGGAGATGGGTGATAAACCAAATAAAAATTGGGGAGTAGTGGATAAGTAAAACGTTGTAGGTGATATACTTTCTGAAAGTAGAGAATATTTTATAAGCTGTAAATCAGTACTCCACCTTTTAAAGGGGGAGTACTCCGCAGGAGCGGAGGAGGTGAATCTTACATTTAATAGATTTAAAGAAGACCTAAGGTTTTAAAAACCTTAGGTCTTCTTTAATTTTTTAATCTGTTAGTCGATTCCTACAACGAGTTATTCTTAATAAAATCAATAATCTCGTCCATATAACCAAAGGCCACACCAACAACAGTATCGGCAGCACCATAGTATACAACAACCTTATCGTCATCGTTTAAGGCGGCACAAGGGAATACCACATTAGGTACATCACCAGCCAGTTCATATTGTTCTGCAGGAGCCAATAAATACGGTTGCGTGCGATACAGCACTTTATCAGGCTGCTCTAAATCCAATAAAGCAGCGCCCATCGAATAGCGGAAACCATTACAGGTATTGATTACCCCGTGATAGAAAATCAGCCAGCCATCTTTGGTTTTGATAGGCACAGCACCGGCGCCAATCTTGGTACATTGCCAGGCACTGTCTTCAAAAGGCGTTACTTTCATCACACAGCGGTGCTCGCCCCAGTATTTCATATCAGGGCTGTAGCTCAGATAAATATCACCAAAAGGCGTGTGCCCATTATCGCTTGGACGACTGAGCATACAGTATTTGCCATTAATTTTTTCAGGAAATAAAACGCCGTTGCGGTTAAAGGGCAAAAAGGCATTTTCGCACTGGAAGAACTCTTTGAAATCAAAGGTGTAAGCGATACCTATGGTTGGTCCATGGTAGCCATTACACCAGGTAATCCAGTAGCGGTCGTCAATAAAACAAACACGTGGGTCGTATTTGTAATCCGAGTCAATCATTTCGGTATTACCTGCCTGCATCACGATGGGCTCGTGGTTGATGTCCCAGTTAATGCCGTCTTTACTGAATCCGGCAAAAATATTCATCTGCACCGCTTTGTTGTCGCAACGAAAAACGCCTGCAAAGCCATCTTTGAATGGCACAACGGCACTATTAAAAATGCTGTTGGAGGATGGAATATCGTAGCGCCCGATAATCGGGTTATTCGAGTAGCGCCACATTACATCTTTACAGCCTTCGGGTCTGTCTTCCCACGGAATTGGCGTTATATTTTGTGTCATGATAATGGTTTTTCAAGTTTGTGTTATGTTTTAATCTAATCTTTGATATTTATGTGATTGTGTTATGAATATAAGATTGATGTTTAATTGTTTTTGGCACCGTGTCAATCATCTCACCTCTCACCTCTCACTACTCATATCTTATTAATAATCTATTGTCTAAGGTCCTGAATCTTAGGTCTTATGTCTAGCCTTCTTTATCCGGATAGATAAAAGGTACGAATTTAGCTGCTAATAATGCAGGAATAGTGGCCACTAATACCCATATAAAAAATACTTTATAGCCTAACCAATCGCTCATCTGTCCACTAAACATACCTGAAGGAATAATCCCCAGGTTCATAATGCCTGAAGCAAAAGCATAATGCGCCATTTTGTATTTGCCGGGTGCTATCTGTTGCATCATAAACAGGATTAAGCCAACAAAGCCAAAGCCATAACCAAACCATTCGGTTAAAACTGAGGCATACACCCAGGAGATGTTTTCAGGTCTGAAAAGTGATAAAAGAAAATAACAAACAAAGGGTATGTTAAAGGCAAAGGCCAGGTACATCAGCGAACGTTTTAAACCACGCTTCGAGATAAAGTAGCCGCCAAGCAGTGAGCCGGCGACGAACGAAATACTACCGGCTCCATATACCGATGCAACGGTAGAAGTATCAAAGCCTAAACCCCCATCTTCGATTGGTGCTTTTAAGAACAAAGGCACTATCTTCAAAGCTAATCCTTCTGCAAATCGATACAGTACAATAAACACAATGTGCCAGATGATAAATTTCTTCTGAAAAAATAAACGGATAACCTCAAATAAAGTGCTGAAACCTTCCTTCAGAGTTGAAACCTGATGTTCAGAGCTGCCGCCGGAGGGAAGCATCTTTAGATGATAGAAGCCTAAAATTATCATTAAAGCACCACAGGCTGCCATGGCCCACATCCAGGCAGTAGCTGGTCCCATTGTTTTGCTTAGCTCACCGGCCAGGTAGGCAAAGCCCGACATGGATAAGAATTTGGCAATGTTATAGGCAGCTCCCTGCCAGCCAATGTACTTAGCCTGATCCTCACTTGACAAAGCATTGATATAAACACCATCGGTAGCTATATCATGGGTAGCACCACTAAAGGCCAATATGGCAAAGAAGGCAATGGAGTATTGAAAAAACGATGGCAGCTGCAATGAAAAAGCAACAAACATCAATGAAATACCCGTTATCCATTGCGTGATAAGCACAAAATGTTTCTTGGTTTTAAACATTTCGAGCAAGGGACTCCAAAAAGGTTTAAAGGTCCAGGGTAAAGTAATGAGGGCGGTCCAAAAGGTAATCCGGGCATCACTAACGCCAAGGTCTTCATACATAAGAACAGATGCCATGCTAACTAAGGCAAAAGGTAGCCCCATGGCAAAATAAACGGTTGGAATCCAAAGAGCCGGATGTCTTTTATTTTGTTTGTATGCGGTCATATTTTCTACTTAATGATCAACAGCCACAAACTTCCACATATTTGCTGAGTTAAATAGATGCTAAAAAATCAAATAGGTGGCGATATGTGTTTTTAGGTGCTAATCAGTCTTTCTTGATTGTTATATCATTTAGCAAGGACCGCAAAAAAACAAAAAAGCTAATTCTTTATGTTTGGCACACTTAGCCCGATAAATTATAGCGGTTGGTCAGGCCTTTGTTAATACTTGGCTTATATCATTAACCTATCTCATCTTTTTTCCAACAAACCGAATAACAGAGCTTTCGCCCACATGACCAAAACCTTCTTCCAGGTGTGTTAATTTTTTCTCCAGCAGGAGCACTTCATAGTTGGCAAAGTCGTGCTCAATTTCTTCGAGGGAATACATCATCTCGGCGTCAGGAGGACCACCAACAGCAGGATTTACTTTATTCAGTTCGCGATGCTCTTTGCTAAAGGCTTCAAACACAATATGACCACCTGGTTTTAAATAGCTATTGAGTCGCTGATGCATAGCCGATTTAATATTGGGTGTAAAATGCACAAAGGTTAATCCCAGGGCGTCAAATTCAGCCGGCTGATAGTCTTCTTCCATAAAACTACAAACACGGTAGTCGATACAGACCTGTTTAGAAGCAGCCAGTTGTTTAGCCCGCTCTTTACCTTTGAAGCTAAAGTCGAAGGCCGAAACATTCCATCCCAGTTGAGCCGCATACACGGCATTGCGTCCTTCACCTTCAGCCGGAAAGAGGATTTTACCCGGTATCAGCAAGGGTAACTGTTCCTTTATAAAATTATTTGGTGCTTCGCCATAGGCAAACTGCTCCTGGCTATATCTGTCGTCCCAAAAATCTTTCATGCTTTGTTATTAAAATGTTTAGAACTAAAAGTACAGCCCTGAATCAATGCGGCAAGCTTACAAAAAGATGCTCTTATGCACAATTCCCTTTGGCTCTTCGTTCATCAGGTTAACAAAGATGTAGTGAAACTGTTTTATTGACTCAATTTAAACCTCCTCCTTCTTATCAAAAATCGCCTTTATCTGCTTCATCTTCTGAAACCAGCTTTCGATGGTTTGCTCATCCAATACCCATTCTTGCGAGTCGAGTAGGGCAAAGTGTGATTCGCCAGCTAATTCGGGCACAAAATCCACATTAGTCTCGTTAATTGAGAAAGTGAGGAAGTGTTTACTATCCATGCTTTCTATCATCAAACGCTGCAATACCGAGTGCTTAAAATAACGGTTGATCACGCTCTCTCCATTACCTGAAATAACCACTTTCGAATCAAAAAAGCGGCTGTCGCTTTTAATGGTGTCCTTCGACCCAAAGGGGTTCAGTTTATCCAAAATGTTCTTTGGCCTGAAGTTAAGCTGAGCGTCTTTAGACATATTGGTTTTGAAGTAAATACCACAGAAAATAGTGTGCTCGCCAATCTTTTGATAGAAATCGCTGAATAGCACCAAAAAAAGCTGCCGTGAACTATCGTAAGGCATAACAACCCAGCGTTTGTATTTGGGTATTTTGCGGTACGAGGGCAGCGGGTACTGCTCTTCCAGGTAGTCAATCTCACGGTTGGTTTTTCGGGCAAAGTCTTTAAGTTTCTCAATATTCGATTTAGCTTCCATAGTGTAGGTTTAGTTTGTCAATCCATTCAAGTCTACTCAAATTTAATATTTTCCGCCATAATTAATTGAAAATTAAATTCTAAAACCCAATGAAATAGCTAATAGGTCAACGGTTTGTTTGGCTTCAAATTCACCCGCTTCCCCGTCTGCCGTGAAATGACCGCTTATCTCATGTTGGCCAAGCCCAAAGTAATTAAGGCTGACATAGTAGCGCTGATGCCATGTCAGGCCAAGCCCTAAGCGGAAACCCAGGTTAGTAGCTAAATCAGTTTCGCGGTAGAAAGCATGGGTGTCGTATTTAAACTTCGTATCGGTAATTTTAAAAATGTTATACACAAGGCCGGCTTCGCTGGTAACACCCCAGCTATGACCAAAACCTTTGGTGTAGATTAAACCAGCCGATAAAGGAATATTGATGTACTTCGAAAATTGAGCATAGTAAGTGTCAGGATAGAATGGCTTGAATTGCTCGAAGTTTTTTTTGTACTCGTCCTGCAGGCCATTGTAGTGAATATCAGCTCCAATAAAAGTGCCCAGCCGGCTTTGTGGAATATCGTAATTATACTGCAGCCCAAGGCTAAAACCAGTGACGGCAGCGCCATTGCCTTCAGCACCATTATCAAACTTGGCAAACTTAGCCAATGGCACAGCAGCGCCTGCCTGTATTTTAAAGTGGCTTTGTGCAAAAGAGCTTAAGCTTAGTGTTAAAATAGTAAGGGTACTAATAATAGGTTTATGGGCTGTCATAAGATTGAGGGATTATTCGCTTGAAAAGTAAGCGTAGCGAGACGCTACGCTTAATAGAGGATATTTTATTTTTTAATTGCTTTCATTATTCTATCTTCTTTTATCAATACGTCTTTCATTAGTAACTGATATGGAAATTGTTTGTGTTTTGATTCCCTAAATCCGTCTAAGATATTTACCAAAGAACCTGCTGTTATCAAAGATAAATTTACTTCAAATTCTAAATCGCAATCATTTACAAAATCATCGCTAAAATCAGGAGCAACAAGTAATGATTTTACAACATTAAATCCGCTGTTTTTTGCTAAGTCAACGTATGATTTTATTTGTCTTGAAACGGAACTGAATTTATTGTAACCACTTTCTTTAACTGTTTTGCACTCGACAATTATTACATCATTATTACCAAGGTTTAAAATAAGGTCAATTTTGTTTTTAGCAGTATTTAACTGCTTTTTCAACGATTCGTCTACGTTAAAACCTAACTGCACAAAAATGTTTTTAGTAATATCCTCAAACTTTAATCCCAATTCACTCTCTTTTAGGGATATTCCATTTTCTTTCAATACTGCTAAGTTTCTAAATCCAATTGCTTCGTAATTCTCAACGAGTAAATTCTCAGCATCTTTATAAGCATCTAAAATATTGAGAACTAAATCTCCACGCGACTTTAGTTCTTTTGTAGCAATGAACGCTTTCAAGTCTTCTACTGGTAAAATGTCAAGTACATCACGAGGTTTGATATTAAAATCTAAAAGCGTGCTACTGTTAAGAACAGTTTCTTCGGGCATTTCAAATTCGTTAAGTACTAATTTTCTGAAAGACTTTAATTCATCGTTTAATTCGATTACAAGTTTTTCATATCCCTCAACTGAAATACCAACTTTTTCATCCCTTTCAAGCTCATCAAAATGGGTAATTATATTTTCAATTTTTTCTTCGAGCGTTACACCTTTCAAGTTTCCAGACGCTTTTAATCCTTTACTCCATAAATCATTAACAAATTTCTTTCTATCGGTTAAAGTAGTCCCATCTTTATGAATCCCATTGGCTAAAAGGTTTGTAAATGAAATTCCCTCTTTAATTATTTGTTTGATTTTCGATTCATAGTCAAGGTCTTTAACATCAATATTGTGTTTTCTGCAAATCATATTTATTTGTGATTCCCTGAATGTTTTTAAAACTCTTCGGAAATATTTGTCGGCAATTTCTTTTTCCCTTATTTTACGTAAAACACGAACCACTTCATCGGCAACGTAAACCAAATTATTTTTCTTAGAATAGAAAATTACGCCAATGTTTTTCAAGAATGTTATAACTGAATCTATATCTGCTTTCTCTGGCGGAATTATTAAATAGTTTATAAGTTTAACTTCCTCTTGCGAAAGTTCTAATTGATGTGTGAGAGTTACTAAAATCGACAATTCATCATCTGTAATTTTCGAATCACGATTATTTTCACTATCGTTTGTATATGCCTTTTCTACACAAGCTTTGTAGATTTTGTAATCACGTTTTCTACTTGTGTCAATTTCAGACTTTTCCGATTCCAATTGAGTTTTTAATAACCTTGTCCGTTTTTTAATGTTTAAAAGTTCTTTTTCATAAAGTCGGGCAAGCCAGTCTTGTTTTAATATGTTGTTTCCATCTTTAATTAGAATGTCAATTAAAATATCTAACTGTGAAGTTGTGTTTACAAATTCAGCTTTGATTGTCTCAGCGAATTCCTCTTTAATAAAACCGAAAACTTTTGAAATATTAATACTGTCAACACTTTTTAAGTTGTTGCTACTATCGGAAAGAATCTTGTCTATTTGTTTACTGTTTTTGGGATTACAAGATTTTATATTATCGACTATTTTTAAAAAAGAGTTTTTTTCAAGCGAATTAACATTGTCAAGAATTTTTTCCAGTTTCATTTTTATTGATTTTTGTTAGTATTTCTGTCACCGTTAAATTAAGCTTATCGATTTTTTCTTCAAGTTCATCGTTGTTATCGCTTACCATCGAATCTACAAATATTGAGTTTACAAGAGATAGTCCAAAAATGCCTCCAGAGAGTACTACAAAGATGAAATAAAGGTAAGTGAAAAAGGCTGCGCTTTTTGAGTAAGCTCCAATTACTCGTTCTGGGATTTCAAACCATCCCTCAACTGTAAATATTTTAAAAGTTGAGTAAAGTGAAATCATTGGATTGCTGAAATATTCTGAACCGCTACCTTGAAAGAGGTAAAATGAAAGTATTCCAATAATGAAAATGTAAATTACAAAACCTATAAATACAAATACAGAAGCTTTTAAAGCTCGTTGAACACCTGCAACCAACTGTCCAATATTTGGGATGAATTTAAAGAATCTGAATGCTTTAAAAACTCTCATTATCCTGAATACAAGTAAGAAACTAAAGTCCACAATATCTAAATTGAAAATAAAAGTTATCAGAGCTGGAATTGAAAGTACGATAAGCGTAAAATCAAATTTATTCCAGTTTGAATTGAAATAACCTTTTAGTCCGTATTCTCCGCATTTTACAAATAACTCAAGAATGAAAAGTGCCGTTATTAAATTATCAGTAATTGTAAGGATTTCTTTGTCGTTTCCCGATGGAAAATATCCACCCATGAACAATATGACTGAATTCAAAAGAATTAGTGCGAGGATAAATTTATCGTTTAGAAATAGTTTTTTTATCATTCAGTTTTAGTTTGTTCTGTGTCTCTATAATATGGGTGATAACTTATTTTTAACCGCACAATAATGCCCAATATCATTCACCAATATGCAGATATAACTACTATATCCTTTTGTATTGACAGCTATATGCCAATACAATTATTTAACCCTAAAACTTAACCACCCTTTTTCTCGATTCTCATTCTCACCTGGCAGTGGGGCGGTATTTCCCGAATAGTGAATACTAAATTATAATTATTTATGTAACAAACAGGCGTATGTTGATAAAAGGCCTTTTGTTATTGATTAGTGCTGGGTTAGAGCTGATGAGACGTATTTTCAGCTTATCAGTCTTCTTCGGTAGCGTTTTTACCTGGCATGGGGAGGCTAAGGAAGTTCTTTATTGGTTCATTGGGAGTTGCTTGCCCTTGCTTCGTACCTTCTTCGTGGCTTCGTCGTACCACCTTCGGCTTAACCACGCTCCCAGCGAGGTTGATCCCGAAGAAGACCCTTTGTTGGTACTTGGCAGGTTCTTATCCGATCCATTGGGTTTGTAGTCCTATTTTGAAGAGAAAAAAGGATGTTTGATAATAAAGTTTCACGCTAAGGCCGGTAAGAATGTCGTAAAAGCCGCAAAAGATTGAATACTAATCTTGAAGACTTAGGGTGCTTTGCGATTTTTTACTTGGCGCCCTTTGCGAGGAATATGACTATTTTTTAACAACTACACCAGGGAGAAAGTGCAAGCACGTCATGAAGCAGACAGATAAAACAGCATGTTTTTCTTAATTATTTACTATCAAGCCGGTCAAAACTTCTATTTTTGTGGCTCAAAGATCACTACATAACTATGACAAAAGAATTCAAAGCCACTCCGTATCAGTTGGAGTCTGTTAAAACCGGTAGTCAATTTAATGATGCAGGTTGGACTCTTGATGCGCCGAACGAACAAGAACCAAGTTTAATCAGAGCCATTTATAACAAAAAACAGATTGATGTGAAGGATGCGTCGTATGGCGTCTTTCGTTTTGCCGACTGGCTGCCGGTACACAAAATGCTGGAAGGCTCTTCGGCACCTGTGACCTATAAAAGTGAAGGTTTGGCCAAACATCTTGGCTTATCTGATTTACACATCACTTTTAGTGGTTACTGGCCTGAGAAAGGTTCTAATTTCCGCACTTGCTCCTTTAAAGAGACCGAGGCTTTTGCTGTGGGAGGACGCTTAAAAACGGATAACGGCACTATTTTGGTGGTGGCTTCTGCCGGAAATACAGCGCGCGCTTTTGCCCGTGTTTGTTCCGACAATAATATTCCTTTGTTATTGTGTGTGCCTGAGGATAATATCAATGCTTTGTGGTTCGACGAGCCCATAAAAGACAATGTAAAACTGGTGGTGACCAAGTCGGGCAGCGACTATTTCGATGCTATTCACCTGTCGAATATGGCTTGTGAGCTGGATGGTTTCATAGCCGAGGGCGGTGCTAAAAATGTGGCACGCCGCGATGGTATGGGCACCACTACTTTATCGGCCGTGACGACCATTGGCCGCATTCCAGATTATTACTTTCAGGCTGTTGGTAGCGGAACAGGAGCCATTGCTGCCTGGGAAGCCAACAAGCGTCTGATTGAAGATGGTCGCTTTGGTTCTAACTTCATGAAACTAATGGTTTCGCAAAATACACCATTCGTACCTATCCACGATGCCTGGAAAGCCGATTCACGTGCTATGCTACCATTGGAAGATGATGTGGCGCGCAAGCAGGTAGAAGCAATCGATGCGAAAGTATTGTCGAACCGTAAGCCTCCTTATCCGATTTGTGGTGGTTTGTACGATGCCATGAAAGAAGCAGGCGGTGATGTGTTATTAGCAACCAATGCAGAAGCTGAGGCGGCTGGTCAATTATTTAAAGAAACAGAAGGTAATGATATTCATCCGGCAGCAGCCGTGGCAACAGCTACTTTAATGAATGCGGTGCGCGATGGCCTGGTTCAGAAGGATGACTGTATCATGCTGAATATTACCGGTGGAGGTGAAGAGCGTTTTAAGTCGGAAAAGGAGATTGTTTATCTTAAACCTTCACATGTATTTGATATCACACCTGCTATGGAGGATGTGAAAAGTGTATTAAACGAATTATTTAAGAAATAAACGAATGAGCGTAGAAAAGACCTTGATGAGCCGCAGCGGTTCAAAATGTGAGTTATGTGGTAGTGAAGAAGGTTTAACCGTTTACCAGGTGCCACCTGTTAATTCAGGTGAAGCATCAGAATGTGTATTGGTTTGCAGTACTTGTCATGGGCAGATTCAGAATCCGGACACCATGGATGCCAACCACTGGCGTTGTTTGAATGATAGCATGTGGAGCACCGAACCGGCTGTTCAGGTGATGGCCTGGCGATTACTGAACCGTTTAAAGGCTGACTGGACGCAGGACCTGCTGGATATGTTGTATCTGGATGACGAAACCATGGCATGGGCCAAAGCCGATGGCGATGGTTTATCAGATGATGAAGTAGTTAAATACATCGATAGCAATGGGGCTGAGTTGCAGGCTGGCGATACAGTAGTGTTGATTAAAGATTTGAATGTAAAAGGAAGCAGCTTTGTGGCTAAACGCGGAACGGCTGTTCGTAACATCATATTGTCGCATGGCGACCCTGAACACATTGAAGGTAAAGTAAATGGACAGCATATTTATATTTTAACGAAGTACGTTAAGAAAAATTAGATAACTTTAGTTTAGCAGTTGAGAAGTTTATGAGTTTAATGTGGGGGGATTTATCTTCTGTTTATAAGTAAGCCCATAAGCTTTTCAACTACTCAACTCTTCAACTTATAAACTCCTCAACTATTAAACTTCTTATAAATGCTCCTTAATATCGCCCTAATTCTCACACTTGCTTTAGTTCTTTATTACCTTTTCTCGTTGGTGAAATTACCGGGTATTCTGGGGCTGATAGCTGCCGGTATTCTGGTGGGGCCAAGCGCCCTTAATGTGGTTGATCCGGAAGTAGCGATTTTGCTAAAAGAGTTGAAAACAGCTGCCTTGATTGTTATTCTCATCCGTGCAGGCTTAGGCATTAACCGTGATACTTTGCACAAAGTTGGGCGGCCAGCCATTAATTTGAGTTTTATTCCCGGGGTGATTGAGGGCTCAACTGTAATGGCTATTGCGCATTTTATTTTTGATTTTACCTGGATTGAAGGCGGTATGCTGGGTTTTATTATTGCTGCTGTTTCACCGGCAGTGGTAGTGCCAACCATGCTCGACCTGAAAGACAAAGGCTTTGGTAAAAAGAAGGAAGTGCCAACGCTGGTATTGGCAGGAGCCTCGGTTGACGATGTGTTTGCCATCACTATCTTTAGTGTTTTTACAGGTTTAGCAGCCGGTTCGTCCATTAATATCGGTCGTATTCTCTGGAGTGTGCCAACTGGTATTATACTGGGTGCTTTAATTGGTGTAGCTCTGGGTTTTGCATTGGTGCGGTTTTTCAAGAAGTTTCATATTCGTGATACTAAGAAGGTTATCATCTTTATGATAGTGGCTGTTGTGTTTTATGAGATTACCGAGATGGAAAGCCTGAAAGCCATTATTCCACTGGCTGGTTTGCTGGGTATTATGGCTATTGGTTTTATCATCCTGGAGAAATACGATAAGCTGGCCAAGCGACTATCAGCCAAATTTAACAAGGTGTGGGTGTTGTCGGAGATATTATTGTTTGTTTATATCGGTACCGAAGTACAGATTAACCAACTGGATGCATCGTTGGTGGGTAGTGGGTTGCTAATTTTACTGTTGGGCTTAACAGCACGAAGTATAGGTGTTTGGATTTCATTGCTTGGTTCAGCATTGAATAACAAAGAGAAACTCTTCAGTGTGATTGCTTATTGGCCCAAAGCAACCGTTCAGGCCGCTATTGGCGCTGTTCCTTTGACCCTGATTGAAGCTGGTAAATTGGGCAATGTTTCTATGGAAACTGGCCAGGTGATATTGGCCATGGCCGTATTAAGTATTGTGACTACAGCGCCTTTAGGTGCTATTGGTATTAAAACGTTCGGGCCAAAGTTGTTGTCTAAAGAATAGGCTCAGTTTTGATACATACCCATAAGCAAAAGGCAGTGGCCAATGTAAAAACAATCCGGTCTTATCTCAATTTGATTGCTGCCCGCTAAGAAATGTCGGGAGCTCTCTCGAAAATGACTCAATCCCGCTCGGAAATGACACAATCCCACTCAAAAATGACACAATCCTGCCTCAAAATGACAAAGTACCGGGCTTGAATAAAATTAATGTGGTCTTGAATGATTCCTGAGAGGGCACAAGTGATTTGATTGGGGGTCGTAGCCATTAAAAGGCGGTCTTCAGTGATTTGTAAATGGTCTGGAATGATTTTTAAGTGGACTTGCATGAAAAAAACGTGAGTCTGAATGATTTTTAAACGGACCTTCTGAAAAAATAAGAGGGTGTCCGAAAATCAAAAAAGGAATACGGTCACTGAGCGGAGTCGAAGTGATTATGCATTGAAAATCAGCTTTATTTAAATTTCATCTCGACTCCGCTCGATGAACGGACTTTTGTTTTTGGACACCCTCTTAAATTTTTTGTTTTAAATGGAGCTTAGAAACCTAATCCAAACTTCGCCCAATACATTTCTTCCAACTCTTTCCAGCGCAACATGGTGGCGCCTGCAAAGTCTTTGGTATAACGATTTAACAACACTTTGGCTTCTTTTCGCTTGCCATCTTTTATAAGTTGCTCAATGCGCACTTCTAATTCTTTGGTTTCTGTCTGACCTTTTTCTTCAAAGTAAGTTATCTCTTTCAAAAAGTCATCTTTGGTTGATTGCCATGCTAGGGTGGCCAGCTTGTTGGCCTTGCGATATTGCCAAATAGCCGCATCTTCACGATAGCGTTTCTGACCACAGAAGTTAAAGCTCTCTGGTAATTCAGTGGCGCCCGAATAAATAGGTATGCGAGGCGATTGACCTGGGTTGTCGAAGCTTAACCAGGCGATACCGCCAATTTCATCAGGTAACCAATCGCGTAACTGGATAATTTCTGAGTAAGAACACCACGAAACAGCCACTGTGCGCTGGAACTCAACGGTTCCTTCTTTTAGTTGATTGTATAGGTTGCGTTCGCCACGTCCCATCCATGGGTTGGCAATAGACGACTTAATGGTATCAACGCCAATCTCTTCTCTTTGGTCGTTGTATTTCTTTTTTGTTACCAACAGGTTCTGTGTCATGTCATACTCTGTGTTTTCGTATGTTTCGCGATACAATGCCATCACATCCTGAACCGATACTTTCTTGTCGGGCTTAACCGAGAAAGGAATTTCATCGGCTTCAAAATTAAGGCTTAATGAAGGTGCTAATGCGTTTAAGATAAAGTATTCACGTATTTTAAAGGGTTTATCCGTATCGCCATAAGCTTTCCAGAATTTAAAGGGCTCTTTACCATCCCATCGACCTAGTTTCTTAGCAGCCGACTTCACATTTTTCGAGGCCATAAAGTGGTCTTTGTCTTTAAAGTTGATTTCGCCAATGCGTGATATATTGGCCGATACACCTACATGGCCGTCAGGAATGCGCTGCGCTGCCCAAATACCACCAACCTTATCAGGACCTTCACCAACAATCTCCATTTGCCACACTTCTTTTTTATCGGCAATAGTGATGCACTCGCCCCAGTCGCCATAGCCATATTCTTCAATTAGCTCACCAATAAGCTTAATGGCGTCGCGAGCTGTTGAACAACGTTCTAAGGCAATGCGCTCTAACTCTTCAATCAGAAACATGCCTTTTTCATTCACCAGCTCCTCAGGACCCACAAAAGTCGTTTCGCCGATTGCCAGTTGCTTTTCGTTCAAACATGGATATGCTGTATTTAAAAAGCTATAAGTCTGTTTAGCTTGCGGAATTGTACCCACCTGCTTCACCTTGCGCATGTCCCAAGGTGTTTCGGTTCTTAGTTTGCCTTTATAGATAGGAGTGGTTGTGTCATTATCAAATGTCTGGGCTTCTTCAATGGTCAGCCAGGTACGATAGCGGCCATCGCAGGTGTGCGAAGTAATTACCGAGCCATCGGTAGTGGCGCCTTTAGCCACCATAATACTGGTGCAGCTTTCGCCGAAATACGGGTCGTTTTTTTGCTCAAATATGCTTTGTGCCTGCAATGTTGTTATCGAAACAATTGCAAAGGCAATCAATAACAGATGTTTCTTCATGAGAATTTACTTTTTTAACTTGATCATTTGAGGTAAAAATAGTAAAACACATTATCTCAACAGCAAACAATCGTCATATTAAGCTGTTTGACCTTTAAATTAACGGTAATTCAGTATCTTAGCTGAGCATTTTAAACGATGAAAATGAAGAGATTATTATATCTATTTGCTTTGATGACAATGACTTGGGGTTGCGGTTTAGAAAAAGAACAACAAGGGTATGCCTTCTATTTAGGCACCTACACCGATGGAGACAGTAAAGGAATTTATCAGGGTTTTTTGAATGCTGATGGTACCATGGATTCTTTGAACTTGGTGGCAGAAACTGAAAATCCTTCGTTTTTGAGTTTCGCTCATCATCAAAAGTATCTGTTAGCTGTTGGTGAAGTAGATGTGGAAGGAACAGGGACTGTAGAGTCGTACCAGGTTGTGGATAAGGGACTAAAACGCCTCTCTTCATCCATTAGTGGAGGCGCGCATCCTTGTCATTTATCGGTTAATGAAACGGGTGATGTGCTGATGGCTAATTATTCGGGAGGTAATGTTGGCTGGGTGAAAATTGATGAGCAAGGGGTATTGAGTGATTTGCTCTACACTGCCCAGCATCATGGAAGTAGTATTACCAGTCGCCAGGCAGCTCCTCATGCTCATTCTATCTGGTTTATGGATAAGAGCCATGCTGTGGCTGTGGATTTGGGCATCGACCAATTGCTTTTTTATCAATTAAATGATAACCAGTTGTTACAAACAGATAGCCTGATGTTGGAAGCTGGTGCAGGACCCCGTCATTTGGCCATACATCCAAATAAAGAAGTGCTTTATGTTATAAATGAATTAAACAGCACAGTATCCGTTGTGGCAAAAGCCGAAGGTGATTGGAAGCTATTATCTTCTATCTCAACCCTACCTGACGATTATTCCAATGATAGTTATTGTGCAGATATTCATATTTCCAATGATGGACGTTTTTTATATGCTTCTAACCGTGGACATAACTCCATAGCTATTTATCAAATCGAAGAGGAAGGGAAAAATCTGAAGCTGATTGGTCACGAGTCAGTTAATGGTGACTGGCCTCGCAACTTTGCTTTAACACCTGATGAGCATTTTTTAGTGGTGGCTAACCAGCGCTCTAATAATTTGGTTGTTTTTAAGCGAGATGAAGCAAGTGGTTTGTTAAGTTTTAAAAGTGAGATAGAAGCGAGTAGTCCGGTTTGTGTTTTAATGGGTAGATTGGTTGGTAGGTTATTAGGTTGATAGGTAATTAGGTCAATAGACCGATAGAAAATAGAGTTGTTTATAAGCTAATTAGTTTCTATAATATCTATCATGAGTTTTTCTTTTAAGGAGTAGTGGTTTGGCAGAAAAGCATGGATTTTGCTGAACATTGTTTAAATATTGTAGAAGGTATTAATGGCCATTATCGGCTTTGTGAGCAATTAGAAGCTGCTTCTGCATCTGTTACTCAAAATATTGCAGAAGGCAATGGACGTGTTTCCACGAAAGAATACATTCATTTTTTTGTATATATACGTGGTTCATTGTATGAATCTATAACGATTTTAAACTTATTGGAGCGAAAAGGCATTATTAATAACGAAAAGTTGAATGAGTTAGAAAGCCTAGGCCTGGAAATTGTAAAAATGCTCAATAGTCTAATTGCTAAACAGCGTGGGTATTTATAGGTTGTTAGGTCGATAGATAAGTAGATCAATAGGGTATTACGTGCTATTTATCTACTGACCTACTGACCTAATAACCTATTGACCTAATCACCTTTTTCCTATCTTTGCGCCTCAAAACACAAAGACATGCAATTTCCCTGGGGGCACGATAAAAGATACAACGATTACAGTTCATACATTAAGCGCACTTTTGGTGAGCGCGTGCAGAAGGTTTCCATCAATGCCGGTTTTACTTGTCCTAATCGTGATGGTTCAAAAGGTGTGGGAGGATGTGCATTCTGTAATAACAGCACCTTTAATCCATCCTATTGCGGACCGGAACTGAGCATTTTGGAGCAAATAGAAAAAGGCACTTCTTTTTTTCGCCCCAAATACCAAACACAACAGTACCTGGCCTATTTTCAGGCCTACAGTAATACGTATGGTGAGACAGAGCACCTGATTGCTCAATACAAACAAGCTTTGTCGCATCCCAAGGTAACCGGTATTGTACTTGGAACGAGACCTGATTGTATTTCAGATGATTTATTGGCGGTATTGAAGGAGTGGACAAAGGATTATTACATTGCCATTGAATTGGGTGCCGAATCAACATCCAATGAAACGCTGGAGCAAATTAATCGGGGGCATACCTACGAGGAAACGATTGATGCAGCTGAGCGAATATCAAAAGCGGGTATCCCCGTTGGTTTGCATATGATTTTGGGTTTGCCGGGTGAGGATAGAAAACGGTTGTTGGAACATGCAACTGAAGTGTCAAGGTTACCTATTAGCTTCTTAAAACTGCACCAGTTGCAAATTGTTAAAGGCAGTCAGTTTGGTGAGATTTATAATGAACATCCAGATTATTTTAACCTGTTAGCGGCAGATGAATTTATCGACTTGGTAGTTGATTTTCTGGAGCTGATGAACCCGCGTATAGTGATGGAACGCTTTATCAGCCAGGCACCACACGATTTATTGATGGCACCACGCTGGGGTCTCAAAAACTTTGAGTTTGTGGCCAAAGTTGAAAAACGATTAGCCGAACGGGATACCTGGCAAGGGAGGCTGTTTAGTGAAAAGTTGTTTAATCAATAAAACGCATATGCCGTTTCATCTCTAACGCGTGTTCGTGCGAAGTGAGTTTCTCAAGTAAGGTAAAAGCCACATCCAGGCCGGTGGCCGGACCTGTTGAAGTTATGATATTCTTATCAATTACAATGCGTTGGTCAAGTACCTTAACACCCATCCCGGTAAGCTGAACTCGTCGATGCCCGCCGGATAAATCATAGGTTGTAGCAGTGCGGTTTTTCAGAACACCGCTTTTACCAATTGGCATGGCACCAACACATACCGATGCTATGTACTTCCCTTTTTTGTCAAACTGACGGATAAGCTCTAAAAAGCGCACATCGTAAGCATCTTCATAAAAGCCGGCACCATCAAAACCACCAGGAATTGCCAAGGCATCGTAATCATCTGCATTGATATCCTCAAACTTCATTTCCGGTTCAACTATCATGTTCCAGGTGCATTTGAGTTTAGGGCGAAAACCAGCTGTTATAACTTCAACCGGATAGTCACCTTCCATGCGGGTCCAGCCCAACACATCGGTAAATACGGCAGCTTCCAGCTCTTCGAAGCCCTGACATAGAAATAGAAGTACGCGTTTCATAGTTTGAGTTGTTTTGTGAATAAAGTTATAAAAAAAGCCCCATCCGAAGATGAGGCTATATAGTATTTACATCAAAAACAAATAGATAATTGGTATGGCTAACCCCAGCAGGAGATACCATTTGCCTCTTCCGGCCAGCCCTTTTTTACCTTTGACCATAAATAAGCCTGATAAGGCAAAAAAGATAAGCGAGAAAGCAAAAATATCACCCATAATGGTCCATCCACCTACTTTGTTGTAATGCAGTTTGTTGATAAAATAAATAAATGGATTTTTACGGTGTTCTTCATAAACTACTTCTCCATTGGTACTTTGATAAACCCCAATGCCACCATCCAGCATTAGTCGATAATGTTCTTCATCAATGGGTAAAATGCGCTTCATTTCAGGCACGTCATTTTGTAACGACCAGGCTTTTGTTAAACCGGCTTTATCTAATCCACTTGCTAATTGAATGGAGCCTTCAATGGTTTCATACGAAGGGTCCGTTCCATCCATATGGTTTAATAGATAACCAGAAATACCGTAAATAATTGTTATACCAACCATTACATAACCCAAATCGCGATGGATAATGCGTAGCCATTTTCTTACTGCCTTACTCGACCACTTCATACGATAATCCTTCTACAAAATATATAGAGTAGTGGTCTTTGTTGTTCGATTTCATCCAGGCGCGCATATCGTTAATGTTGCTCATTTCAGTAGCGCATGTTTCGGCCGTACCATCTTCTTTGGCTTTTTCCTGCACGTCATGTTCCATCTGATCGATGTATTCTTGCGATAGACGACGTTCTTTTAATATGCCATCAACCAAAATGGTATTTCCAACCAAATCGGCGTTGAAACCTGTTATTTTACCTCCGGCTTCAATACGAATGGTAAATTGTTCATTGTCACCAACTAAAAAGCAGCGCTTGCCAGAGTGCTTACATGTGTGGGTAACGTGACCTTTTACTTTAATGTTTTTTTCTACTAACTCTTCGGCTTGAGCTAACAGGTTATCAACCGATACCGTTTGGATAGTAGTTGTTTCTTTCGTTTCTGTGTTCGATTTTTTTGCGGTTGAATTACAGGCTACAAGCGATGCAGCTAGTATTGCCAGGCTTAAGATTTTCTTCATTGCAGATAATTTAATTTGTTGATTAGTCTTGATTTATTATTGTAAATCTGGAAACAAATCTACATAAATGCCTTTAAGAAGAATTGTGTTTACTTAATTATTTTAGCATTTAAAGGAGGCTTTAACAAGCCGTTAACAAGCCTGGTATTTGTTTGGATGAATTAAACCGTTGCCGGGTGTCACCCATATTGTAGATTTGAGTGTCTTTAGTATAAACATGATATTTTACCAAATTTTGCTTTTGAGGCAACGAGAGGCAATTTTGGTCGTATATTTGTTTAATTCCTAAAAACGTGTTGGGATTACTTAGGTGGTCTCATTAATAAAAACTAAAGCAGATGATGAAGAAAAACATTTTAGCCTTGATGATGCTTCTTATTTTTGGAGCAATAGGTGTCAGTGCTCAGATGCAAGAGCCAGTAAAGTGGAAGTTTGAAATCAAAGAAATTAACCAATTTGAAGTTCAGGTGGTGGCGCATGCTACTATTGAAGAAGGTTGGAAAACTTACGGTTTAAATGTGCCAGAAGGAGGACCGGTGGCTACTGAGTTTACTTTTGAAGACATGGTGAATGCCAAAGAATTGAAAAAGCCTGTAGAGGTAACTAAACCAACTGTTAAGCACGATGAGGTATTCGATATGGAAGTGCCATTTTTCAAGCACGAAGCTACAATTTCGCAAAATGTGCGTATCACTAAGCGTCCGGCAACTGTAAAAGGCTATTTAACTTTTATGTGTTGCGACAATGAGACTTGTTTGCCTCCAACTGATGTAGAGTTTGAATTTCAGATTAAATAGGTTTAATTGAAAATATAGATAAAATCCCGCCTTGGCGGGATTTTTTTTGTCAGTAAGTTTCTTAATTGACTATTTCAAAGTGATAATAGCCATATCGTAATTTTTACTATACTTTTGTTCCGATATCTGCATGCTTAAAAGTGCTTTTCTGTAGTCTAGCATATCCTGCATTTCACTATACATACCAAGTTGTTCGTAGTTTCTGGCTTTCCAAAACGCTAAGGTAGGATCGTTAGGTATGTAAACGGTCGCTGCCTCCAGGAGGTTAAGTGACTGGTTGTACCTGCGGTTAGCTTTTCGTTCTATCTTTTTTTGGCTTAACAATTTACTTTTCTGAATGTCTTCAGCTTTCATAAATCGTTGTAATGCATTGCTGTAGTAATTGCGGGCAATTTCTTCAAAAGAAGGATTATCAGGAGCATCGAATCTAACTTGTACACGTTTTTCCATTGACGATGGCCTGTTGTCAACTTTACCAGGTTTCCACATGCCCTCTGTTTGTCTAATACAGTCGATTACTGCAAATTCAAGATCGTAAGATACGTGGTTGATAACTTTAAAATTAGAGAGAGAACCATCGGTATTAACGGTGAATTCGATTACTACTGTACCTTCAACTGCTGGCGTGTTAACTGAGCTTTCGATCTCCAGGTTCTCCATAAGGTAGCAGCAAATGGGTGATTTTTTCACATCTTCTTTTTGTGCCGATTCAGTTCCTTTAAATTGTGGAGGAACAACAGTTGAACCTTCCATCCAAGCATAACCTTGTTCTTGTGCAACTAAGCCAAGAACAAAAAAACAAATTCCGATTGATAATAACATCTTTTTCATGGCTTGTAGATTAAATGAATAGTTGTGGTATTTAATAAGTAAGTACAATAGAAGAGCGTTATACTTTAAAAATACATGAGCTAATTTACGAGCAATGTGGTCCGGCAACATAGCACTTAAGTTGCATTTACTTGCTGGAATGATGATAGAATTGTTTCGTTTTGATAATGGTGTTGCTTTACCGAAAAATGGAGTTATTAATTGTGATATTCCAGTTGGTAGTATTAGAGTTTTTGCCCCGCGTTATTTTTTTAATAAGTTCATTCTTTGCAAAAGACGGGTATAACGCGCATCATTTCTAATGCTTTGTGACGCAGGATTATAGTTGATGTAAGTAATTGGGTAAGTTTTTTTGTCAATTGCTTTATTGAAACACTCAAAAGCTACATCATTATATCCTAAACAGGCTGCCATCATGCCATTGTAACAGTCGTTAATGTTCTGTGTTTTTGCTTTTTCGAGGTAGTGGTTCCATATGGCTAAAGCTTTTTCTTTTTGACCGCATTGGGTGTAACAATAAACCCGGTGCATATCCCATTGCATGGTTTGAGGCAGGCCTTCAAATACTTCTATTGCTTGCTGAAATTGATTATTATGAATGAAGTTCCAACCAAGTACCAAATGAGCATAACTGGTATTTTCATTTAAAGCTAATGCCTTTTTAGCAGCGTTTACAGCTTCATCGTATTGGTTGTTGTTGCAATAGAGCAAGCCAAGCCAGGCGTGGTAAGCTGGGTATAATGGGTCTAATAATGTAGCTTGTTTAGCGTGTTTAATACATTGCTCCATGTCGTTAAATAAAAAGTGGTACCAGGCATAATGTGCATGGGCAATGGCGTTATTGGGATTTGCCTCAAGAGCATTTTCAAATGACACTTTTGTTAAAGGCCAATTCCAATCGCTATATAAGTATAGCAAAGACAGAGCAGTATAGGATTCATCAATGGTTGGGTCGAGTTTAATGGCTTTGTTGGCAGCACTAACAGCTCTCGAAAATGATGTTTCAGCGTCAAGCTGTCCATGTCCCATGGTGGCATAGCCAAGTGCTAAACCGGCATAAGCCAATGGGTCGCCGGGATCTATTCTGATGGCATTTTGCATATGTTGAATCCCTTCTTTAAGCCATTTGTGATTGCCTTGGTGAAGTGCATATATGCCACGTAGATATGAACGATACACTTCAGGGTTGACCTGACGTGTCTGTGTCATTTGTTGAAGTTCTTTGTCTGATATTCGAGCTTTTATTGTTTTTGCAATATCCTTGGCAACGTTGGATTGTAAATGCAGGATATTACCAAGTTTATCTTGATATTTGGTTGCCATCAGGTGTCGTTCATGAGGAAAGACTTTAATGGCCTGTATGATTAAATGAATGCTATCCCCACTTGAAACAACAGAGCCTTCAATAATATTATCAACATCCAGTTCTGAGGCAATGTCTTGCAATAGCATGTTACGTTCTTGATAGTGAAGTGTCGATTTGCGTGATATCACTCTTAGCGAAGAGAGTCGGCCAAGCTCACCAATGAGGGCATCATGAATGCCGTTTATAATGTAATCGTTGTTGGTATCTCCAGTTAGGTTTTCTAGTGGTAAAACAGCGATGGACTTGGGCTTGATAGTCGGGTTAAAAACATAAAAGGATATTACAAAAAGTCCCAATATAATCAAGCTTAGAAAGGTGATGTATAAAAGTTTTTTTGGTCTTGGTGCATTGTTACTTTGGAGCTTAAATTTCGACTTAATGAATGGATGTTCTTGGGCATGGCGTTTTACATCGCCTGGTGAAACATGGTAATGTTGTTTAAATACCCGATTGAAATAACTGGGGGTTTTATAGCCAACCTTATAGGCTGTTTCTGAAACAGTGGTGCAATTGCTTTCAAGCAGCTGCTTCGCTTTTAATAAACGAATTTCGGTTATGGTTTCACTCGCATTTTTACCGGATACTTTAATAAGTTTTCGGTGTAACATTGAACGGCTTAAGCCAACGTTTGTTGCGAGTTTTTCAACTGAGAAATCTTCATTATCAATGTTTTGTTCAATGATTTCATGCACCTTCGAAATAAACTGTTCGTCCATAGATTGATGAGGTTCCATGGCTGTAGCATTGAATTAGTGGCTAGTGATAAAATAAGCTGTAAAGGTACGAATGAAAACAGTCTTCTGACAAGTGCGCAGATGCTTGTTGTTTATTTATTGTGGTACTCGTCGGTTGGCGATTGACTTGCTTTTGTTTGCGGTTTATTAACATTTCGTCTACTTTTTTCATAATCAAACCTGCTATATTTGCTGCTCTAAATAAGTGATTATGATTAAAATGATTGTGTCCGATATGGACGGAACTTTGCTTAACTCAAATAAGCATTTGCCAAGTGATTTTGTTGAAGTGTATCAGCTGATGAAAACAGCAGGGATTCGTTTTGTAGTTGCCAGCGGACGTCAGTATTATACTTTGGTAGATGAGTTTGCACATTTTGATCATGACATAGCTTTTGTGGCAGAAAATGGTGGTTATATTAATTGGGATAACGAAACACGAGTTAATAAACCCATGAAAGCAATCGACGCCAAGGCCATGATTGAACAGCTTCGTCAGATTCCTGAGACCAATATTGTACTGTGTGGGCAGAAGGGAGCTTATGTTGAGGGGCAGCCTTCAGATAAGTTCATGGAAGAGCTGGCAAAATACTATGCCAGGCACAGTGTGGTGTCCGATTTACTGGACGTGGAAGATGACATCCTGAAAATTGCCATTAATAACTTTGAGCAACTGGAAACTGTTGTTTATCCTAAAGTTAAGGCTCTATTCAAACAAGGATTTCAAATCAGTACTTCTAGCCCTATTTGGCTCGATGTGATGTCGATAGGGGTGAACAAAGGAAATGCTGTTCAGTTGTTGCAAAAAGAAATGGGCATCTCACCTGAAGAAACGATGGCTTTTGGTGATTATCTTAACGACTATGAAATGTTGCAGGTTGTGCATCATAGTTATGCCATGGAAAATGCGCATCCGGATATTAAATCCATTGCCCGAAACATCACCCAAAGTAATGATGATAACGGAGTGATGCGGGCTATCCGTAAGCAATTGGCCACTATGAGTGAAACAGAAGCCAGGTTCGATTAATCATTTACGCCCTTTCTTGAACATGTGTGGGTAGCCTCACATAAGGCACTGAGTTAACTTTGCAGTCAATCTCAAATTAACTCAATACACATGAAGACATTTTATTTTTTACTATTTGCATTATTGATTGCTAGTAATAGCCTGGCCCAGGAGTTTAAAAAGCAAGGCTCGGTTAGTTATAAAGTATTGTATAATGGCAATGAGCGTGGTGATATGCCACTGTTATATGTGCAATTTGCCAACAATAGTTCAAAGGTTTGGCGCGATGCTCCTGAAGTAAAGCAGCTAATTCCAGGTTATGCCCACGAAGCCAGCTATGTTGATTATTCTGGTAAGCAGATTTTTCAATTGGCTCAATTTGATGATGGTGAAGTGTATCATTCAGTGGCTTCAATGGATGATTTACCAAAGTTGGAATTCACAGATAAAACCCGGGAAATAAAGGGCTATACTTGCCAACATGCCCAAACAGTTATTAATTCAAATCATATTGATGTTTGGTACACTACCGAAGCTGGCATACAAGGATCGCCACAGCCAAAAGTGGGTTATGTACCCGGATTGGTGTTAAGTGTGGTACGAAATGGTAACTATGAAACCTTGGCTTCGGAAATAAACATCAAAAGAAAAAAAGCTAAAAGCTCTTTGATGCCTTCGGATTTAGGCAAAGAAGTGTCGCGTTATGAGCTAGGCGATATTAAACGCGAAAAAATGATTATCAGCACCCGTGTGTTTGATGATGAGCAAATATGTTGGGGTAAAGACAAGATGGAAGTGAATGAGCCTCTTCTGGATTCTTTGTATCATTTTGCAGGAGGGACTCTAATTGTTAAAAAAGTAAAGTTGCCCGCTACACCTGACCATTATTCGATTTTTGCCGAGATAAAGCAGTACAGCAATGGTGATGCGTACGATCGTACGGGTTCTGTTTTTGTTATTCCAACCAATCGTGAGCAGAGTTTTTGGGATGGACTGAAAAATGGAATGAATACTTTACCAATTTATTACGATGCTGATAGTGTAGATTATCAGGGTGTTGTGCTTGAGGATAATTATGAGCCGGTAGTGGAATTGGTGCGCTTCTTCACAACTTTTGGTGTACGTCATTTTAACGACAGGGTGAAGATAAAAGACATTGAGTGGGAAAACCATACGATTTACAAGCAGGATGTGAGCGAGTTGAAGTCTTATTTAGAAGGCGAAGTATTAGTTGGTGCTTTTATTGGAAACTACGATAAGGGAGGGCATAAATTAACATTGGATATAAAAGCCTATCCGGGAAGCTATGATTGGGCTGAAGAAGACAAAGAAAAAGTCTTTACTCAACCTCTGTTTAATACATGCAACGTGATGGAAATGGGTGGTCAGCGCTATGGTACTATGTTTAAAAATGATAGTTTGACCATTGATTTTACAGTTCCGGAAGGTGTGAAGAACTTGAAGTTACGTTATATTACAACTGGCCACGGTGGTTGGGGCGGTGGCGATGAGTTCAACCCTAAGCAAAATGAGGTTTTCATTGATGGCGAGCGTGTTTTTGTATTTACACCGTGGCGTACAGATTGTGCTGCTTATCGCAAGCATAATCCTGTCTCAGGTAATTTCTGGAATGGTATTTCATCTTCCGATCTGAGCCGAAGTGGTTGGTGCCCTGGCACAGCCACAAATCCGGAGTATGTTGAGTTGCCCAATTTAAAGCCGGGTAAGCATCAGATGAAGGTGGCTATTCCTTTAGGTGAACGTGCAGGTAATAGTTTTAGTGCCTGGAATATATCAGGTATATTAATGGGCGAATATGAATAGAGATAAATAGAAAATGCTTTAAAAGACCGATGCAGAAATGTGTTGGTCTTTTTTATGGGTTCAGTTTATAAAGGTCTTTAAAAAAAGAGAGGACAGATACGTTTATCTGTCCTTACCCTTAAATCAGCTAACTAAATCCAAGTTTTATGAAAAAATCCATTACAAAGATGGGGATTATTTTGGGGGTTGCAAGAGTAAAAGTGTTAAAAAATTGTAAAATCAACATTAAAATTAGGGGTGTGGTGATGAAATAGTTGCTAATTGCTTTGGTTTAGTATCCAAAAATAGGGGGTATGTACCTGAAAAAGTAAAAATTAGACAATATCAGTCTTAAAATTAGGGGTGTATTATAGAAATTGTCAATTAAGTTATGGATTTTGTGGTTTGATGTGGGGTTTGTTTATAATTGACACTTTTTAATATTTAATACTATTAAGTTGAAATTTGAACCGCTTTTTTATTCAGCCTCTGAAGTCTAAAATGAAAAAGCAAGGCACAAACGCCTAACCCGATGGGAAAACCGAGCCAAATACCAATTTCGCCAAATCCAGCTTTAAAGGCAGCCCAGTAGCTAAAAGGGATGGCAATGCCAAAGTAGGAGATAATGGTTAAAATGCCGGGAATTGTGGCATCGGCCATGCCTCGCAATATGCTTGAGTAGATGATTTGTATGGCATCAAAAAGTTGAAAGATGACCAGTACAACAATCATTTTAGATGCTAGGGCAATTACCTCAGCATCGTTGGTGAAAAGCTGTGGTAGCCAGTTGCGCAACAGTAAAAATGCGGAAGATATAACCACTACCATCGCAATAACAATCTGAAAAGAGGCCTGTGAGGCCTGTTTAATTAGTGCTGGCACCTGACGCGCCGAAAACTGACTGATGCGAATAGTGGTACCTGCACCAATGCCTTGGTAAAGCATAAAACCAAAAGTAGAGAGGCTGATAACAATCTGATGAGCAGCCAGGCCAGTATCGCTCAACCAGCCAATCATGATGCCCGCCACAATAAATGCCGAAGCCTCAGAAAAGAGGTGTAAGCCCATAGGAACACCTAATTTGACAATTGATTTAACCGTTTGCAGTATCCTATAAAGAGACAGCTTAACAGCAGCTGTCTTCAGCGGCTTATAGTTTCGGATGAACGCGGTCATGATAACAGCCATGGCCACCCGCGCAATAAGTGTTGACCAGCCGGCTCCGTACAGGCCCAGTTCGGGCGCCCCCATCTTTCCGAATATGAGGATGTAGTTGCCCAGTATATTCATCACATTCGCTATTAGCGTAACGACCATGGCCAGGCGTGTGTTTGAAAGGCCTTCGGCCAGTTGCTTGCCACTTAAAAACAGCATCAGTGGGATAATGGACAGGCTGATGATGTTAAAGAAGGTTTGTGATTGCTGAATTATACTCTCGGGCTGATGCATAAAGGGCATGGCATAGTATAATGCCAGGCAGGTGAGCGCCAGGATGATGCCCATCAGGCTGTTGGTGGTATAAGCTCCATACTTTAGAAAATGCAAATGCTCGTACTGCTTTTTACCAAATGCCTTACCTACCAATGGGGTGATGGCCATGGCAAAACCCATTCCAAAAATAAGTGGTAATGAAAATAAGGTGTTGGCAAAGGCGGCGGCTGCCAATTCTGTTTTACCCAAATGGCCAATCATCATGTTATCAACCATCCCAACTGTTATTTGTCCTACCTGCGCAATAATAACAGGTAGCGCTAATCTTCGTGTTTCGGCATAGTGCGGACGAAACAAACGCCAGTATCGCTTCATAATCAAATAAAATAAACAAATAATAATGCGGGCGAGACCTTGCCCTTTAATACACCTGCAACATTCAAGGCTTGCAAAACGAGGTTTTGGGCTTCAAGGTGAGAAGCTTTGAAATGTCGATCATCAATGTATTAAAGTCGCCAAAGATTGGGCACAAAAGTAAGTGCTTTTAGTGTTAATCAGCGTTAAAAAATTAAGTGATTTGGTAATTATGTCATCCAAAGAAGGAAATTAATTTACCGGTATGTCTTCAGTACGGCTTTCATCTTATTGGACGAATCAACCAGGCCTCCTTCACGGTTTCTCATCCGCCAGATGGTTTGGTGCTGTAAAATAAGCGCTTCCAGTTCCTGTTTTAGTTCGGCCTTCTTAGCTGCTGGGATACCTGCAAAATAGCCATCCGCCGTTCCAATCTTGGCTAAAGCCAAGTGGCAGGCGTGTAATGCAAGCATACTAGCCTGTTCCACTTCCTGCTGGACAATATCTGCATCGGCACATTGGATAGGCGCAGCCTGAAATGCGGCGAGTTGTTGCTCAATAAAAGCAATGGTTGCTTTAGTATTGGGTTTATTAACCTGCTTAAGCCATCGGTCGGTTTTAATGGATCTGCTGTTACGTTTCAGCAACTGATGAAAAATACTACTGTTACTCGTTGGAGCCTGCATTTTTAAGTAGGCATCGCCCAGGTTGACGAGTGCTGCTCCACTTTGTCTACTGGTGTCATTAAACACTTGCAGCGAAACGTGTTGTGCAATGTCGATATCGGTATTGCTTTCAACACTCCAGCTGAGTGCCGCTCCATATAACAGGGTAGGGTAGCAAACCGCTAGTGGTTGCCAGTGGCCCTGATCGCCCCAGTTGGTGTTAAGGTAGCCGGTAGCGCCGTATTTTTTTCCATTGATAGCGGCATTTTTTAGGTTAGCAAAGCCATTTTTGTTTCGGCCAATTATTGAATTCCAGGTTGAAGTGCCCGGACAAACATAATAGGGTAGTCCAGCTTTTTGAAACTGAGGACAATTTTTATCGAACGGATAATCAGCCTCGTATCCCCATATTAGTGCAACCATATCTTTGGGTAACTCTGGTATGAGTTCCGGATGATGTAATATGATATCGCCCCAAAACTGAGTCGTTCTATCGTATTTATCTACTTCCTTTTTTAGTTCCATCACAAAATCAAGGTAGACCCTTCCTTTGCCTCTTTCCTGGCAGATATCCTTTGATTTTCCAACGCCTAATTCAACCGTTTCGTCGCAGCCTATATTAAAATACTGACTGGAGAAATTGGGCAATAACTCGGCATATAATTCTTTCATTAATTCTAAAGAGCCGGGTTCAACAGGACTCAGGCTGGTGCGCGACATCATGCCCCAAATGGTTTTGCCTGGTTGTGGTAGTTCAGCCAAATGTTCATATTCCGTGTGTTTTAGCCAGCGTTTCATATGGCCAAAGGAGTTTTGGTTGGGCACTAAATCAATAAAATGGCGGCGGCAGTATTCATCCAATTCTCTAATTTGTTCAGCTGTCATAGGACTCGCGTCTTTCCAGATAGTTTCGTGGTTCTGATAGGCAAATGTATGTTCGGTATACAGTTGCAGTTCATTAATTTTCCACATAGCCAGTTTATCAACGATACCATAGAGTGTTTTCATGGTAGGTATTTTATCACGACTGATGTCCAGCATCACACCACGACGAATAAAATCAGGTTCATCGGTGATGTTAACAGTAGGCCAATAATTGTTTTCAATTGCAAATCGTCCTATTTGTTGAAGGGTTAACAGACCATAGAAGAGTCCGGTTTCGCTGCCTGCAATCAACTGAATTTGTGAAGTGTCAATAGTTAACTGATAGGCTTGTGATCTTAGATTGTTATTTATAGTAGCGGATAAAAGTGTATTGTATGGGTTGGTAATGACAGGAGATAGATTTGACTGAATGCTCGTTTGTTCAAAATTGTTTAAAATGGCGAGCAGAGGTTTACTTAGTTGTATTGCATCTGACTGAATATAGATGGTACCCTTTGATATTTGCAGTCGTTGGCCTGTCAGTTCAATTGATTTTGGGGCAGGTAGCAGGTAATCATGAATATCTGAAGCCATGCTCAATTGACATACAACAAGCGTAAGGCAAACTAGTAGCTGTTTCATTTTAAGGTTTTATCGATTGACAATCGAATTTAATAAATCGCTGTTTTTATTCAAGTTTCAATCAGGATAATTTCTAATTTATGATTGAATAATCTTGTCAGGCTACCATAAAGCGCTAGTTTTGTTACGACAAACAATATCAATTTCAAATTATGTGGACATTTCTAGGTGCAATATTAGCCTTGATACTTGGCTTTGTGTTTTATGGTCGGTTTATGGAGCGTTTCTTTGGTGCGGATGATTCCAATCCCACGCCAGCCATTAAACAGGACGATGGAGTTGATTTTTCACCGATGCCTACCTGGAAGGTGTTTACCATTCAGTTTTTAAATATTGCCGGATTGGGGCCTATTTTTGGTGCTATACTGGGTGCTATGTATGGGCCAATAGCCTATTTGTGGATTGTGTTAGGCTGTATTTTTATGGGAGCCACTCATGATTATTTTTCCGGAATGCTATCTATTCGTCATGGCGGTGCCAGTATTCCTGAGATTGTTGGTAAATACCTTGGCAAAGGGTTTCAGAATTTTTTACGCGTTTTCACCTTGTTGTTGTTGATATTTGTTGGGGTGGCTTTTGTTTCTGGTCCGGCAGGTTTATTGGCTAATTTAACGGGTGGGGGATTAACCATTTGGTTGTATGTTATTTTTGCCTATTACCTGATTGCAACACTTTTACCAATCAACAAAATTATAGGTAAGATATATCCTTTGTTTGGTGCAGCGTTAATAATTATGGCTTTGGCTATTGCTGGCGCCATGCTCGTTGGAGGCTTTTCAGGTTTGGTAGTAATGCCCGAGTTATCTGCTGCCAGTTTAGCCAATTGGCATCATCATCCAACTGAAAACATCTTGTTTCCGATGATGTTTATTGTTATTTCCTGTGGTGCTTTAAGTGGTTTTCACAGCACTCAAGCTCCCATGATGGCTCGCACTATTAAAAAAGAAAGTTATGGGCGATATGTGTTTTATGGCGCGATGATAGCTGAAGGTATTGTGGCCATTATCTGGGCCACAGCAGCCATGACATTTTTCGGAGGAGCAGAAGGCTTAAATACAACCATGCAATACGATGGGCATAATCCAGCGTGGGTAGTGAATGAAATTAGTGTTGCCTGGCTAGGTAGTATTGGTGCAATTTTTGCGATCGTTGGCGTTATTGCCTGCCCAATAACAACGGGAGATACTGCTTTTAGAAGTGCTCGTTTGACCATTGCCGATGTGTTTCAATTTGATCAATCCAATATCAAAAGGCGTTTAATAATTAGCATTCCGCTTTTTGCAGTTGGTTTTATATTATCGCAAATGGATTTTGATAAGATTTGGAAATTCTTGGGACTTTCCAATCAAATATTAGCAGTTGTAGTACTTTGGACTGGTGCCATGTACCTGGCAAAACAGAATAAGGCGCATTGGTATTTATCCTTACCCGCTGTTTTTATGACCATTGTTTGTGCAAGTTATTTATTGGTTGCTCCCCATAAAAATGGTGGATTAGCTATAGATGCACAATTGGGCATTGTGGTTGGAATAGCATGTGGCCTTTTATCATTGATTTTATTCGTTACTCGAATTAAAAGAGTTGCATTAAAAGCGAAAGTGGCATGAGTTGTATCGATTATAAGCGATTGGTTAAGAGCGCAATTGAATTGAGTCGTATTCAAGATGTGGCTCTTGATGTTAAAGAACCAGTTTCGGATGAACTTATGCGTTTTTGTAATGATAACGGATTGGGAGCCTGGTGCTTCGCGCAGTGTCAGCAAAAGGCTTTGAGTGGAGTTGGAGAGGCTGCATTAAGCAATTGGAAGTCGGTTTATTTTCTTAATACCATTAATTACCAACGTTATCTGGCCGTATTTAATAAAATTAGCAAATACCTAAGCGAAGCAGGTATTCCGGTGATTGCCTTAAAAGGTATTGCTTTAGCCAGTCACTTGTATAAAGATGATGGTTTGCGTCCAATGGGTGATATCGACATTCTAGTGCCGGAAGGTATGGGCATGAAAGCTCTTGAGGTAATACTGCAAACTGAGGCTGAACCACTTTTTGTGCCCCGTTCACCTTATCATGAGCAGTCGGATGCCCACGTACGAGGAGTGAAGGTTGATGGTATTATGGTTGAAATACACCAGCGACTTTTTTCGTTAGGTAGTGATTATTATACGCGTAATGTTGATTTTTTCACGCATACAGTGGAGATAGAGAAGCAAGGTATCAAACTAAAGCAGTTAGATGCAATTTGGATGGGGTATCATCTTATTGCACATGCTGTTAAAGGTATTGAAATGGGCGGTTTGCGATTGGGATGGCTGCTGGACATTGCGTTATTGATTCATTCACAACAAGAAGAGCATTCATTTTTAAAAGATATTTTCGCTATAAAACCCGAAAAGAAGAAGGAAATGCAAAGTGTGATCGATATGGCTCTGTTATTACTACCCAACCAGGTAATGTCACAAGGGCATAATGTTGATTGCATGATTGATAGGATTGCTCAATTGGTGCAAAATGATGATCATTCAAAATCGTATAGGTGGATAAATTTAAGGCAACTATTAAAGGTGCCTGGCTTTTCTACAAAAGTTAAGCTTCTGTGGTATGAGTTTTTTCCACAAAAGGCGTACATGCGTTTCCGGTATCAGGGCAATAAAAATGAACCATTATGGCGCATATACATCAAGCGTATTATCAGGCGATAGCTAAACTTCCTGATACACCGGGATAATCTCTTTCCCTTGGTTTAAAAAGAATGCTTTGGTTTGTGAGTAGTTGCGCGTAAATCCCAGAAAGAAACCACCACCACCTGAACCGCAAAGTTTAAGGGTGTATAGTTGGTTGTCGAGCCCTTTGCGCCAATATGATTGTATATTCGTGGGAATCATTTCACTAAAATGTTCTAATTGGAATTTTGAAAGCACATTTAAGTGATGAAACATGCAATCCAGATTGCCATTGAGCAAGTGATGTATGCACTTGTTGGTTGTTGGTGTTAACTCGTTATCAATCTTCTCTTTGAAAGAATTATCTTGTGTTTTATCCATAAATCGCTTCACAAGAGGAGCCGTTTTGCCAGTTGTTTCAGCATCAAGTAGAAAAATAGCATCTTCGTTAAGAATGTCGCGGCGCGGAATGCCTACTGATGAGATATGTTGGGCATTCTCCAGAACAATTGGATGTTTCAGATAGCAAATCAATGGATCGATGCCCGAGCTTGTGCCGTGATAAAAGGATTCGATTTGTGCAAAAATGGCTTTTAGTTCAAATAATTCTTCATCACTAATAGTGGCATGTGCTTCTATTTTATCAATGGCGTATTGATTATAGAGTGAAGCCACTAAAGCTCCGCTACTCCCCAGACCATAGCCTTCAGGTATAGAGGATTCAAAGTAAAGACCTTTTTCTAAATCCTTCCATAAACTTTGGGTATCCAATTGAGCTTTAAGCTGGTTTTTCTCATTCAGTTCAAACAGGTAACCGGCTAATTCCTTTAATTGCAAATTCGAATGCTTAGCGAAGTTTAAATTGGTGTAGCTATCATTATTAATAAAACGCAATTCTCCATTAAAATGTGAATAAGGGATAGTTAAGCCCATCGAACCCATTATAATGCTGTATTCTCCAAACAGCATCACTTTTGAATAGTATATATCTTTCTTGTCTTGCATCAAAATGCTCTGTAATTGATTACTGTAATGATATTTTATCAAAAATCACCTCTTTATTATCACATAATACGCGCAAATGTTCTTCAATAAATGGCAGTACAATTTTACTTTGTGATTCAGGGTAAATAAGGTGGATGTTAGGTCCGGCATCAAGGGTAAACGTTAGTGGTATATGATGATGTTCCCTGAATTTAATAATTCGTTTAATAGCCCTGAGCGATTCCGGTGCCATAAGCGTATATGCCGGAGAAGAACTCATCATCAAACCATGAAGGCTGAGCGCTTCTTCCTCGCAAACTTTAGCAAATGTCACAAAATCACCGTTTTTAAGGGCTTCTAATAGCTGCGTTGTATGGTTGTTGGCCTGTTTAATTCTACCTTCGCGATAGGGATGATTGTCCATTAATTGGTGCCCTACGCTACTACTGACCGATTTTACACCTTTGCGAATCACCAGAATAGTATCCTGCAAATCATTAAAAACAGGATGTACTGATTCATTGATAGAAACTCCGTAATGGTTACTTGCTTTTGATATCAATGGAGTTTCTCCCCATAACACCCAGCCAGGCATTGCAGACCGACAAGCACTACCTGAACCTAAGCGCGCCATTTCAGAAATGAATTCCTGTTCGGTTTCTTTAATAGTATCGGGTTCAATCTGCACCTGAATATCATAAAAGGCTTTAGCGATTGATGCCATAGAACTCGCAGATGAGGCTATGCCACTTGAGTGAGGAAAGGTATTTGAACTTTCAATTTTGAGTGTGCCTTTTTTTAAAAAAGGTAAATAGTTTATTAGTCGATGACTTAAGGCATTGAGTTTGGGAATAAAAGCGTCTTTAGGTTGGCCTTCAAACAGAAATTCGATGGATAAATCACTGTTATTTGGCGAATAAGCAATACGAGTATTGGTAACTGATTTTGAAAGCGTGAAGCTAATACTTGGATTAACAGGTTCCTGAAGACCTTTTTTGCCCCAGTACTTAACGATGGCAATGTTGGAGGGTGCAAAAGCTTTGGCTTTATAGATTATTTTTGTGTCAGATGTTGTCATTGGTTTGCTTTAATGTCATTCAATTTAAAGATGCTTGTTAATCCTTTATCTTTAAAATAGGTTCTTATATAGTTTTCAGGTTCCTCTGATATAACCATCATAAAGTCACCACCCCAGGCACCTAATGTTTTAATGTAACCTTCGAATTCTTTAAAATGTTCATCCTTAACTGCGTTTAGTTGAACAATTTGACTAATAATCCTTTCATGTTGCTCCATCATCTCTCCAAAGTGCTTTATATTTTTGCTGTTCAGCATTTCGTCCGTTAAATAATTGATCTGTTCAATGGATGCATCTCTGACTCTTAGCTTTGAGAACCGTTTAATTTCGTGTTTACTACTTTGTTTATTGCCCGAATAAATTAACCAGATATTTTCTTTAAATGGAGGATTAAAATCAACTGGTGATATTTTAGGTACATTGTCTACTAACTGATATATGATGGCACTGTTGGCTGTCGCACAGGCAATGTCATAACCTGAACCACCAAAGGTTTCACCAAGTAACAAATAGGGATTAATTCCCAGCCATTGTGATAACAAAGAGATAAGTGTAGAACTGCTTCCCCAACCCCAGTTCGGATTAAACTCAAGCTTGGTAACAGCTAGAGAGTTTGAAATTATGGTTTTAATGTCATCGCGGTAGTTGATGCATTTTTGAAGAATCAATGAGAGTTTTTTAGCTAATTCCAGGTTGTCAGTGAGGATAATGTTCAGGTTGTCATCAAACTCTACCTCAAACCAATGACCATTGATGTGTGTGGCTACCCATTTAAAATAGTTTTTTTGATGTGAGTAAACTTTTAACGATTGTCCAAACTTTAATGGTATTGCCAAAGCTTTAGCACCTGATAATACTAGGTACTCACCGCTTAGTAATAATTTCCCATGCGCATAATATGACAGTGTGCTTTCCCCGTGCATTATTTTCTCGATTCGTTTAAAAACTGCTCAACCATTGAGTAACTAACCACCGTATCTTTAAAATGTTTGAGTGCAGATGACTTTTCAGCTTCAGATGCTTCTAAGGCATTCAAAACATTGCTCAAATGCAGTTTCATATGACCTTTTTGAATACCACTTGTAACTAAAGATGCTACGGCTCCAAAGTTATTGGCCAGACCAGCAGCTGCAACAATCTGCATCAGTTGCTCAGCCGATGGATGTTGTAATATTTGCATAGCCGCTTTAGCCATAGGGTGGGTGTTGGTCAAACCACCAACCGTTCCTAGTGCCAAGGGTACTTTCAATGTATAGGTGAATTGATTATTATTAATGTCTATTGATGTTAAGGAAGAATATTTTCCTGAACGAGCTGCATAAGCTTGAGCTCCGGCCTCAATAGCTCTGAAGTCGTTGCCGGTTGCCAAAACCACCGCATCTATACCATTAAAAATACCTTTGTTATGTGTTACTGCGCGGTAAGGGTCGTTAATGGCAATTTCTACAGCCGTTTTAAAGCGGGTCGCAAACTCGGGTGAAGAATAGTCGCCAGCATAGGGTTTTAATTGCTTAATATCACACGAGACACTGCATTCAACCAGGCAATCAGGTGTGTAATTACTCAAAATACACATGATGGTTTTTGCCTCATTATCTTTTTTGAGCTCTTCGTGCTTATTGATAAAATCCATTAAGTGAGGGGCAATGGTTTCCAGGCAGGTATTAATAAAGTTAGCACCCATCGAATCGGCTGTTTTAAACTTTATTAAGACCTGATGAGTGTTTTCCATGTTAGAGATGGATTTAAACTCAATGTCTACAATGCCACCACCACGCTCGCGCATTTTTTGAGTTATACTCTCAGTTACAGTATTGATTAGCTCAAGCATTTCATCTTTAAACGAATTGAGAGTAGCACAATTCCCCGTCCAGGTAAAATGGATTTGCCCATTCTTAAGTGTATTTATCACCTTCGTTTTGAAACCGCCATTTTTGGCCCAAAAGCTGGCGGCTTTGGAGGCCGCTGCTACAACAGAACTTTCCTCAATAACCATGGGTACCATGTAGAGCTGATCATTAATCAGAAAATTAGGCGCTATGCTAAAAGGTAAATAATAATTTGAGATGATATTCTCCGAAATGTCATTAAATAAATCTTGCTTGCCTGGATGTAAAAACTCCTGAAAAGATTCTGCCAGTTGGGGTGCTAGCTCTTGCTGTTCAAGTAAGAGTTTCACCTTTTCTTCACGATCTAACTTGGAGAATCCTTTTAAAATTGAACGCATATTAAACTATTTTTACGATGACTCTAGAACTTGGTAAATGCCGATATATTAATGAATAGCTTTAAGGAGTATGCGAACTTAAGGCTAAGTTCATTAAATAATCGGTATTATACCTGTTTTACTTTAAGAAAATTGTTGGCCAAACTCCAGCCATGCTCTATTTGTTCAACATAGGCTTTGAGTTTGCTGTAATCGCCCATGGCGTGACGCAAAAAGGCAGAACCCATACCATATAACGCAGGAAGTTTTGCAATTGAAGTTAAATAGTAACCGTCTAAGAGGCTTGAAATACCACCTGAGATAATGAGCTGTTTAACTTTAATGTCGTTTGCAGGTAGTTCAGCCACGAGTTGATTCACCATGTGTGTCATGTCTTCGGCAGTGTGTCCCACGTGTATGAACGGATTAAACACCTCGGCAGCAACAGCATTGGAACGGTTTAGCTCAACTAGCGAAAAATTGGTGCCACCCATAGCCGCAAATTCAATGGCTTCAATGGGTAATTGAAGCAGATGGCGAAGGCTTTCTTTACCAAAACCCTGGCCAACCTCTTTTACAATGATTTTTAGTTTCGACTTTTCTAAGAAATCCTGAATTAATTCGATGGCCGGTCTTTTTTGCTGGTCACCTTCTGGCTGAAAAGCTTCTTGTAATGGGTTGATGTGAATAACTAAGCCGTCCGCAGACAACTTATCGACTAATTCACCCAGCTTATCAGTGCTACCTTGTTCAAGCATGGTTTCCAGCTGGCAAATACCAATGTTGGCAAACAAAGGAACAGCATCACCCAAAATTGGCCGAACGTTAAAGTCATTGAAATGCTCTGGTGAATCGAGCAGGATGCGACAAGAACCCAATCCCATTCCTAATCCAAACTCAGCACAAGCCTGCGCCAGGTTTTTATTGATAGTACCGGCACGTTGGGTGCCACCTGTCATGCTGGATACCCATAGCGGTAAGACCATTTTTTTACCGGCAAAATAGTATTCCTTTACCTGCTTGGTATGTGTGCCAAACAACGGTTCATAATCAAAGCGGTTATCAACGTGCTTACCTTCTAATCGTGAGCTAAATGCCAGGTCTATATGATCGCGTTTCCTGTCTTCCATTGGATGAATTCTGTTTAATCAGGATAAAAATAAGCTGAACTTATACCAATCCCAAATGCTTACCTATAACAATGCGCAAAATTTCGGATGTTCCTTCACCAATTTGCAAAATACGCTGGTCACGATAAAAACGCTCAATGGGTGATGACTTCAACAAGCCTTGCCCTGAGAAGATTTGTACAGCTTCATCAGAGATTTCTTTCGCGATATCGCTACAATATAATTTTGCCATAGCAGCTTCTTTACTAAATGGTTTTCCGGTATCCTTTAATTCGCATGCGTTGTACAAGGTGTTTCGAGCCAATTCCAGTTTTAAAGCCATGTCGGCCAGTTTAAATGATGTTGACTGGTATTCAGAAATAGCTTTACCGAATTGCACTCTTTTTTTAGAATATTCCAAGGCCATTTCAAATGCTCCCTGGGCGAGGCCCAATCCCATGGCGGCAATAGATAATCGTCCAGAATCCAATGTTTTAAGCATCTGACCCAGACCTTTATCTTTTTTTCCGAGCAGGTTTTCTTTAGGAGCTTTAATGTTGCTAAACTTCAGCTCGGCTGTGTCAGAAGCACGCCACATCATTTTACCCAGCATGCGTTTGGTTTCAAAGCCCTTACTATCTCTGTCGACCAAAATAGTAGAGAATCGCTTTTTCCCATTTTCTTCATTGGTAACAGCCAGCACTGTAATACCCTTCATTAGTTCATTGCTGCCATTAGTAATATATCGCTTGGAGCCGTTAATTATCCAATAGTCACCATTTTCTTTGGCTATTGTTTCTACGCCTTGTGCATCGGAGCCAGCATTTACCTCGGTTAAACCAAAGGCCCACAAGCCTTCACCTGAAGTCAACATTGGTATATATTTTTGGCGTTGTTCTTCTGTTCCAAAGTTAAATATCGGTGCAAGCCCGAGACTATTATGGGCACACATGGTTGCTGCCTGAGAGCTATCCACACGGGCCAACTCTTCTACAGCAATGATGTAGGAAAGTGTATCCATTCCTTGTCCACCATATTCTTTAGGGATATCAATTCCCAAAAGACCGGCTTGTCCCATTTTTTGAGTTAGTTCAACTGAGAATGTTTCATTTTCATCGAGTTGAGCAGCCAATGGCTTGATTTCTTTTTCAGCAAAAGCTCTGACTTTCTGGCGGAAAGCTTCGTGTTGTTCTGTACTTAGTATAGACATTTTGTTATGCTTCTAGCTATCAGCTAAAGGTTGTTAGCTATCTGTTAATATTAGTTTGATAGGCCAATAAGGCTTGATTTAGTTTTACTTGCTCTCCTGTTGAGATATATACTTTTTCAATTGTACCATCTTTCCAGGCCTTTATGTGGTTCTCTGTTTTCATGGCTTCCAATACCAGTAAAGGGTCTCCTTTCTTAACTTTCTGGCCATCTTTCACATGTACTTTCATTACTTGTGATGGGATAGGGGCAGAATAGTAATTGCTATCTGATACCTCTTCATGTTTCTTCACTGGTTCAAAATCAGGCAACCAGTCATGAGCTTTTACAATGCAGCTCTTTAGCTGATGAATCACTTCCAGTTTATCATTCTCTTCGAAACAATAAAAGTGAAGTTGTTCACTATTCAATTCAAACTGAAGGTGATGATCATCAAGTTGAATATCTGTGATGTAATATACATCCTTGTCCAGTTTAATTCCTAAACCATTTGGGATTGTATGATACTCGGCGTAGTAGCTTTGTCCGTCAATAGAAAATTCAAAAAGTGGTAATTGACGCCAGAATTGATTTTGAAGGTGCTGATACCTGTAAGCGGTATAGGACAGGCTCGCCATTATTGTATCAAGTTTTGTGTTCCGAGTTAATTCGGCATGTTTCTCTTCGCAAAAGCGTGTGTGAATAGTTGCATCGCCAAATGCATCACTTTGAAGAATGGTGTCATGAAAGCTGGCATTGGTTTTTATGCCACGAACGATCAATTGCCGATTGGCATCTATGGCTTTCTGAATAGCTTGCTCCCTGTTGCTGGCATGTGCAATCAGCTTGGCAATCATTGGATCAAACTGCGAATGAATCTCAATCGCCCTGTCAAAACCAATCTCTAATCGCACGTCATCTTGTTGAGGTAGAAGTAAAGACTTTATTTGCCCCGGGCTAGGCTGGAAATTATCTAGTGGATCTTCGGCACAAATGCGCAATTCAATGGCATGGCCTTGCTGGAGGATGTCATCTTGCTTAAAAGTGAGCTGTTCACCATTCGCTATTCTGAATTGCCATTGCACCAAATCAATGTTAGTTATCTCTTCCGTTACACAATGTTCCACCTGGATTCGGGTGTTCATCTCCAAAAAGTAATGCTGACCATTGTGATCAATCAAAAACTCAATGGTTCCTGCACTTTTGTAGCCGATGGCTTTACAAAGCATTAAGGCATCCTTGTATAGTTTTTCTTTAATGGAGCTATCCAGGTTATGAGCAGGTGCTTCCTCAACGATCTTTTGAAAGCGTCGCTGGACAGAACATTCGCGTTCAAACAAATGAACAGTGTTACCGTCATTGTCGGCTAATACCTGCACTTCAATGTGGCGTGCTTGCCCGATGTATTGTTCTACGTAAATGCGCTCATCGCCAAAATAACGCTTGGCTTGTGTGCTAAGAATGGGTAATTGCTGCAGTAATTCATCTTTAGTGTAGCAAATTTGCATGCCTTTACCGCCTCCACCCATGGCTGCTTTTACCAATACCGGGTAGGGCATCGTTTCGGCTTCGGAGAGGATGCTTTGTAAGTTGCCTTCCCACGATTGGGTTAAAGCCACACCAGCTGATTGGGCAATGGAACGTGCCTTTTGTTTATCACCCATCTGCATAAGATTATCGGCAGATGGGCCCACAAATGTGATGTTGTTTTGAACGCATGCTTCAGCCAACTCGTTGTTTTCGGACATAAAGCCATAACCAGGATGAATACAATCGGCCTGGTAGCGTTTAGCCATCTCCATCACAAACGGAATGTTCAGGTAATTGTCCTTGAACGGTCCATGCTCAAAAAAATGTACTTCGTCACTTAAGCTGGCTGGTAAGGTGTCATTTTCCAGCTCCGAAAGTAACACGATTGTTTTCAAACCCAGCTGATGGGCTGCCCTGATAATACGAACGGCAATTTCTCCTCTATTGGGTATTAAAACTTTCCTCATCTCCATCTCATTTTTACCATTCGGGACGACGTTTTTCAAAGAAGGCTTTTACGCCTTCCTGACCTTCATCTGATTTTCTTGACTCTGCAATTGAGTTGATGCACAGCTCTTTTATTTCTTTGTTGTTTGTTTGAATTGATAGCTGACTAAGTAATTCTTTTGTTGAGTTCATTGCTAAAAGGCTATTGGCTTTGAATTGTTCACACATTTCATCGATGTGTTGCTGAATGGCTTTGGCTGGTAATACGTCATGTATCAATCCTATTTTTTTTCCTTTTTTAGCATTAAAAAGCTCGGCACTTAACATCAATGCTCTTGCTTGGGAAACACCTATTTTATTAACCACAAACGGTGCAATTGTAGCTGGCACTAATCCGAGTTTAACCTCCGAAAAAGATAGTTTCGCATTCGATTCGGCAACAACATAATCGGCGCAAGCCAACAAGCCTAATGCACCACCAATGGCGTACTTTTCAACCCAAGCGAGAACAGGTTTGGGAAAGTTGTTAAGTATCTCAAAAAGCTGATAAAACAATGCTGCGTCAGCTCGGTTTTCTTCATCAGTCTGATTAAGACCTTGTTTCATCCATTGTAAGTCGGCACCGGAGCAAAAGACATTACCAGCTCCGCGCAGCACAAGCACCTTCTGCTTGCTGTCATTTTTTATCTTTTCTAATGTAGCTATCAGGCATTGCAACATGATTTTAGACAGTGCATTCTTTCTGGTCGTATCGTTAAGAAGTATACGACTAATGCCATTGGATTGGTTTAATTGCACCAGGTCTTTATTGTTACATTCTGTAGATGCCATATTTCGTATCCTTCTTTTCGTTGTTATCAATAATTCGAAGCACCAGGCCAGCTATTTGTCGCGTCGATTCGGGTAGAATAATACCATCGTCCCACAGTCGACTGGTGCTGTAGTAAGGCGAACCTTCACGTTCGTATTTTTCGAGTATAGATGCTTCTATTTGTTCCAATTGTTCTTCATCCACGTTTTTACCTTGAGCAGCCGCCTGATCGCGTTTTATGGTAGTGAGTACTTGTGCTGCTTGTTTGGCACCCATCACCGAGATACGCGCATTGGGCCACATAAATAAAAAACGAGGATCGTAGGCGCGACCTGCCATGGCGTAATTGCCAGCACCATAAGAACCTCCCATTAGTATCGTGAAGTATGGAACTGTTGAATTGGCCAATGCATTCACCATTTTAGCACCATCTTTGGCTATGCCTTTGTGCTCGTAGTCCTTACCCACCATAAAGCCGGTAATGTTTTGCAAAAACAACATGGGGATATTGCGCTCGTTGCAAAGCTGTATGAAGTGAGTGCCTTTTAAGGCTGATTCTGAAAACAGAATACCATTGTTGGCTAGTATACCTACTTGCTGTCCCTCAATCTTGGCAAAAACTGTAACAAGGGTCGTACCGTATTCGCTTTTAAATTCATGAAAGGCACTTTCGTCAACCAGTCGGGCAATTATTTCCCGCACATCCGGAAAGGGTTTGCCACTCTCAGGAATTAAACCTGTAATATCATGTATATCGTAAGCAGGTTCCTTGGCTTCAACAACTTTTGTCTTCTTTGGGGGCAATGTTTCAATAATGTTGCGACAGATATGAATGGCGTGCTCATCGTTATCTGCCAGATGATCGGCCACACCAGAAATCTGAGTATGAACAGCTCCTCCTCCTAAGGCTTCAGCACTGACATCTTCTCCGGTTGCTGCTTTAACCAGTGGTGGTCCGGCCAAAAAGATGGTACCCTGATTTTTAACGATTATGGTTTCGTCACTCATAGCTGGTACATAAGCCCCTCCGGCCGTACAAGAACCCATTACAATGGCTATTTGAGCGATTCCTTGTGCCGACATACGCGATTGGTTAAAAAAGATACGCCCAAAATCATCTTTATCCGGAAAGACTTCTGACTGCTGGGGAAGGAAAACGCCACCACTATCAACCAGATACACACAAGGCAATTGGTTTTGCAGTGCAATTTCCTGTGCCCTTAAATGCTTTTTAATGGTTTCGGATACATAGGTGCCACCTTTAACCGTGGCATCATTGGCTATTAGCATCACTTTTTGACCATGTACCTGGCCAATTCCGGTTATAATACCAGCGGCTGGGAAAGCATCGTCGTATTGCCCATTAGCCGCCAGGGCTGAAAGCTCCAGAAAAAAGGAATTTTTATCAATCAGGTAATCAATTCGCTGGCGTGCCGTTAGTTTACCTTTTTTGGTGTGTTTTAAAATGGCTTTTTCACCACCTCCTTTGAATACATCGCGCAGTTTTTCAAAGTAATTATCAGCCAAGCTTTTGTTTAGCTTTTGGTTACGGACAAATTCCTCTGATTTATTATCAATACTGGTATAATACTTAAACATCTTTTATTCGCTACTTGCAAATAATAACCTTTTGATGAGGTAAATGTTCAGCAATGGGAGGCTTATTTTAAACGATATTGTTTTATAGTATTGAGACTTAATGCAGAATGTTATAAACAAAAAAAGTCCGGTGATAGCCGGACTTTCTATTCATATATTTTTAGTGTTTATCGCATGTCAATCACGTCAACATCAGAATTAGCAGCTTTGTCAAATACAAAGGTTTTGTCATCAATTTGTTTGTTCGTTGTCATGTTTTTAACAACAACAGTATAGTTGTTGCCGTCTTTACCCACCTGGCGAATAGAGTACAACTGAAGATTATCTTTTAGGACCAAAAGTTTGATACGTGAAAAAGGTTTATCGCGGTTAACCGGATACAAATCAATTTCGTGGCAAGCTTTACCGTTAATGGTTCCTTCTGCCACATAATTATATGTATAACCATTTTCGTATATAGTAAATACCGTTGCAGGGTTTAATGTTTCTTCGTCTTCAGGATCGGGCACTGTAATATTTACCTCACCTGCATCAATCATATGTGTGTAAAGTACTTCACCATCGAAATATGTATCCACATCCATCAGGTTTACTTTGTATTTGTTGCCTTTAAGAATGATGTGACCTTCGTACACTTCGTTTATGTCTTCCTGCATGTTCTCCAGTGAGAAAGAAAAATCGGCCACAATCGATGGGTAAGCTTTTGTTTTAGCAGACACCTGGTCTAGTATTTCTTTTGCCTTTTCTTGAGACTGGGCGAAACTAAACAGACTGAATGTTGCTAAAATTAATGTTAACGTGTATTTCATTTTATATGTTTTTTTCATTTTCTAATTCGTTAGATGTACGTCTTCTTCAATAACTGTTCCAAAAAAAGATGCCTAGTTAAATTGGCTTAAGTGTTTTTCCAGTTCCAGTTCATCAGGAATCAGAACCTGGCGCGCTTTACTACCTTCGAATGGGCCAACGATACCCGCTGCTTCCAGCTGATCAATGATACGGCCGGCACGATTGTAGCCAATGGAGAAACGACGCTGAATCAATGAGGTGGAGCCTGACTGATTGGCAACCACCACTCGAGCGGCTTCTTCAAACATGGCATCGCGTTTACTTAAATCCACTTCACCGGCCGCCTGATCAGTGCTGTTTTCACCCACATACTCAGGAAGTAAAAAGGCCGATGTGTAGCCGCGCTGACCTCCAATGAAGTCATTAATGCGTTCCACTTCAGGCGTATCGACGAAGGCGCACTGAACACGCACCAGGTCACTGCCTTGTGAAATTAACATATCCCCTCGTCCTATTAATTGATTAGCACCAGGAGAATCAAGAATAGTACGTGAGTCAATCATCGATGCTACTTTAAAGGCTACACGAGTTGGGAAGTTAGCCTTGATAACACCTGTAATAATATTTGTTGAAGGACGCTGGGTGGCCACAATCATATGGATACCCACAGCACGAGCCAGCTGAGCAATACGTGCAATTGGCAGCTCTACTTCTTTGCCGGCAGTCATAATCAAATCGGCAAACTCATCGATGATTACAACAATGTAAGGTAAGAAACGGTGTCCTTTTTCCGGATTAAGCTGACGTTTAACAAACTTATGGTTGTACTCTTTAATGTTACGAGCATGTGCTGTTTTAAGTAACTCGTAACGATTGTCCATTTCAATAGCCAGGGAGTTAAGTGTATTTACTACCTTTTGTACATCGGTGATAATCGGATCTTCTTCATCCGGCATTTTAGCCAGGAAGTGTTTCTCAATTTTCGAATAAATATTCAGCTCTACCTTTTTAGGGTCAACCATTACAAATTTTAGTTGCGATGGATGCTTTTTATAGAGCAAAGATGAAATGATAGCATTTAAACCAACCGACTTACCTTGTCCTGTAGCACCGGCCACCAGCATGTGTGGTGCTTTGGCTAAGTCGATCACAAAGGTTTCATTCGAAATAGTTTTACCTAAGGCAATTGGTAGTTCATACTTCGTATTCTGGAATTTTTTTGCATTGATAATCGAGCGCATGGCCACCACCTCTGGTTCTGAGTTGGGAACCTCAATACCGATGGTCCCACGGCCTGGAATAGGAGCAATGATGCGAATACCTAGAGCAGCTAATGATAGCGCAATGTCATCCTCCAGGTTTTTGATTTTGGAAATGCGAACACCCGGTGCAGGCACAATTTCATATAGGGTGACAGTGGGACCAACTGTGGCTTTAATGTTTTTAATCTGAATTTTATAATCCTCAAGGGTCTTAACAATGCGGTTTTTGTTCGATTCCAATTCTTCCATCGAAACTTCGGCATTGTCGGCACTGTGGTCGTCTAATAATTCAATGTTAGGAAGTTGGTAAGATGATAAATCTAAGGTTGGATCATAATCGCCAAGAGGTTCATTACCGATTGATTCAAGGATTTCTTCTTCCTCACTTTTTTCTATGGTCAAGTCCAGGTTGGGCTCATCATTAACAGGAGCATCTACAGTTGGCGAAAACTCTAACGTCGAACCTTTCTCAGCTTCAGATGCAGCGATTGGTTCTTCAATTGGTTCAGGACTATTTATTTCTACTTCTATTTCTTTATCGAATGACAGTGTTTCTTCTTCTGTTGCCTCAGGTTGACTGATTGCAGCTTCAGTTTCGGTCGCTGTTTCTTCTGGTTTGTCAACAAACGCTTCTTCTTCTTCTTTGTTTTTATCTAATGGACGACTAACCATTCGGTAAAAAGACTCAAAAGTGACAGACAGGTAGGTGACTAAACTAACTATTAGCAGAATAACTGTTCCTACACCTCCAATAGAAGCTGTCAGCCATTTGCTCATAAAGTAGCCGTGTGCACCACCCAACAGCAGATACTGATCGTTGATAGAGCTGATGAATATAAATCCTAATGTTATTGATAGCCATAAACTAATAATAATACAGTGTGCTATTGCTTTACGAAGCGGCAAAATGCGCGCCCCTAATAAACGGAAGCCAATCACAAACAATAATAACACAATGGCAAATGCAGCGATACCAATGCCTTGATTAATGAAAAGGTCGGCCAGGTAAGCACCATGTTTACCTGTCCAGTTTTCGACAGTTATATCAGAATTTTTGAAAAGTTCCCAAAAACTGATGTCAAACTTGCTTTTATCGGCAAAACCGGTAAATAAAAAAGAAAAGAATGCCAGCAGAAAATAAAAGGCAATACCAATGGTTGCTATTCCTGATATGAAGCGGAACTTAAAATCCTTTAGATTATTACGCCAACTGTCGTATTTTTCTTTAAATGTAGTTTTTTTTGATTTGGTCTTGGTTTTCTTCTTAGCCATATATTGTTTGATTGTCAGAGGTCGTGTTTAGAGACAAAAATAATAAAACCCCCACCAATAAAGTCAATACTTGCTTAGTTTTTAGAAATTAGATCCGTTATTGCCTGACTAGAAACCAATATGGAAACTAACAGTTACTGAATAAGTGAACTAACCAATTCGTCTATTTCACCATGGTTGCTTTGTGTGTAGTTATCAGGAACAATAAACGATTTAGAATTGATTTTCTTAATCTGAACATCTTCAGCTATGCACCTAAGTTCAAGGCCTCTGAAGTTGAGTTCAAACTCCATTAAAGCTCCAGGGATATCATCGAAGGGGCTATTTTCCTTAGGGCGACAGATGTTGATAGATTCGGTATAATAAACAATAATATTGCGTAGGTCAGGGTTGCTAAAATGCACAATGGCTTTCTTACATTCTATCCCGGCAATAGTCTTAGTTTGTCCTTCAATAAACTCCAGGCGTGTTTCGTCAACCCGTTCAAATAAAAATAGGTACTCTCCTTTATCATGGTCGTGGTACATCCGTTTGTCAAAGATGCGGAAAAGAGTGGTAGTGCTATCTCCATTAAATTTTGAAATATAGTCGAGTTGATACAAACTCAAATCACCTTTTATTGACACCTTATAATCTTTGCCTTTAAAAGTGCTAATCATTTTGGTAGGCAAAAAAGCAGCAAATCCTCTTTTTTGAACTTCCTCCGGATATAATACTTTGTATGTAATCACCCCTTCATCTTTTCTTGATGGTTCGCCTATCCGGCAAGCTGTCATCAGAGATGTAAGAAGCAGACCAAAAATTAAATATCGCATGGTGATTTAGTTTGTTCTTGCCTTAAAAAAGCAATGAGCCAAAAGTAATAATTAATCAAAGAGCCACAATAACTGTTTATAGCATAAAAGCTGTAGTTGGTCAAAAAAAAGATAGTGGCAAAAAATTAAGGGCAATAATTAATCAGGATTTTGGGTGACTGAATGATAGGTACTTTTAATTTGAAAGCTCTGAAATATGCTTAATAACAGGTTATACCAAAGGAATGATAATAATCATGTATTAAATCAATTAAAGTTTGTTATATCGCAAAACGAAGACCTATTATTTATAAACCAAGTAACTAAAATCTAGAAAACCATGGGCAAATTAGCAGTTATTGCACTTGGAGGAAATGCTCTGTTGCGTGACAACCAGATTGGTACTATTGAAGAGCAAGAGCAAAATACGACAGATACCTTAGAAAACATCGTATTTCTATTAAAGGAAGGCTACAATATTGTTATCTCACACGGTAACGGACCACAAGTTGGTAACATTGTGATGCGTAACGATGCAGGCGAGCAAATGTATAATATTCCTCAGATGCCGTTAGATGTATGTGTCGCCGATTCACAAGGTGGAATCGGGTACATGATTGAACGCTCCTTAAAAAATGTGATGCGCAAGCATGGTATTGACCGCAACGTATTAACCCTGATGACTACCGTTGAGGTAGATCCGGAAGATGAAGCCTTTAAAAATCCAACCAAACGAATAGGAAAGATTGTCAGTAAAGAGGAAGCGGATAAGCTATCGACCGAAAAAGGGTGGACATTTAAAGAAGAAAAGAAAACAACCAGCGGATACCGTCGTGTGGTACCATCGCCACAGCCAAAAACAGTTGGTAACTGGGAAGTAATTGAAAAAAATGCTCGCCAGGGAACCATCATTATTGCTGTTGGTGGAGGAGGAGTACCTGTTTATACCGACGAGAAGGGTGATATCCGTCCGATAGAAGCTGTTATCGACAAAGATTTAGCTAACTCATTACTGGCACGTCAAATTAATGCAGATCGTTTCTATATTTTAACGGATGTACCATTTGTTTATACTAACTTTGGCGAGCCTGATCAAAAGGTGTTGGAGTTCTTAAACGTAGAGGATACCAAAAAGTATATGGAGGCCGGTACTTTTGGCGAAGGTAGCATGGCACCCAAAATTAACGCTGCACTGCAATTTGTTGAAGGCGGCGGCGATATGAGTGTGATTACCGAAGCCACAAAATTAGAAGATAAGGCTTACGGTACTAAGATTACAGCTGAGTATGAAGAAGCTGATTTAAAGAAATACAATAAGTAATTAGTAACAATAAATAAAACACAGAATTATGGCATTCAATCTTAAAAATCGGAACTTCCTGAAGTTGTTAGATTTCTCACAGGAAGAAATTAAGTTTTTATTGAAATTGTCGCAGGACTTAAAAGCAGCTAAATATGCTGGTATTGAGCAGCCTCGTATGACAGGTAAAAACATTGCTCTGATTTTTGAAAAGTCATCTACTCGTACAAGATGTGCTTTTGAAGTAGCAGCTCACGATCAGGGAGCACACGTTACTTACCTTGGACCTTCAGGTTCGCAGATTGGACACAAAGAGTCAATGAAAGATACGGCTCGTGTATTAGGTCGTATGTACGATGGTATCGAGTACCGCGGTTACGGTCAGGCTATTGTTGAAGAGTTGGCTGAGTACGCTGGAGTGCCTGTTTGGAACGGTTTAACTGACGAATTTCACCCAACACAGATTTTGGCTGACTTCTTAACCATGATGGAGCATAGTAGTGTACCATTAAACCAGGTATCATATGCTTACCTTGGCGATGCACGTAATAATATGGCTAACTCATTATTAGTGGGTGGTGCTATTATGGGAATGGATGTTCGCATCGTAGGTCCGGCTTCATTACAGCCAGATGCTGACTTAGTAAAGCAGTGCCAGGAGATAGCTGAACAATCAGGAGCAACGATCACTATCACTGATGATGTGAAAGAAGGTGTTGCAGGATGTGACTTCCTATATACTGACGTTTGGGTATCGATGGGAGAAGCTGATGAAGTATGGAAAGAGCGTATTGAGCTGTTGAAGCCATACCAAATCAACAAAGAAACGATGGAAGCAACTGGTAACCCAGCTTGTAAGTTCTTACACTGTCTACCTGCATTCCACAACCGTGAAACAAAAGTTGGAGAAGAAATTTTCCAGAAGTTTGGTTTAGACGGTATGGAAGTGACTGAGGATGTGTTCGAATCTCCTGCTTCAATCGTATTTGATCAGGCTGAAAACCGTATGCATACTATTAAAGCTGTTATGGTAGCTACTTTAGGTGCCTAATAGTTTTTCGAATAATATTGTAGAGGTTACCTTCGGGTAACCTCTTTTTTTATATTATGTACCCAACGAACTCAAAGCAAAGTAGCTACTATTCAAATTCATCGAAGCACTAAGCCATTTTCATTGCTAAATTGGAATATACTTTTAACACAAACTATTTCAATAAAACAAGTCGATGATAAACTTTTGCTTTCTACCTACGATTATTTTACATCGTCAACCTGGAAGAACTCATTTATTGTAAAAGTGAAAATTCCTTACTACCTTCTATTTGCATGATGGGCAATCTATAACAGTTTCGGTCTCTATAAAAAAGGTGGAAGCTTTATTGACTGACAAACGCTTTGTTCGCTCTCATCCGTCCTTTCTTATCAATGTGGAGCATATAAAATCGAACCATAAATCGATTAATAATGAATTAATTTTATATCGAACTAAGGTTAATACGTTTTCTAGGCCAATCACTACGAATACAAATTCCATAGTCACGACTTCAAAGTTGTAATAATAGGAGGCACGTTACTTCTATACATTTGTTTTATAAATTAAAACCTACAACTATGAAGCAAATTATATCTTCAACGGCACTGGCTGCTTTTCTTTTATTGGTAGCAAGTGTCAATGCGCAAGTGAACGACCCCAAACAAGTAGCAAAACGTCAAGGGACCAATCGGGCCAATAATCATATTGAGGAAGGTGTTGATAAAGGTTTTGACAAGATTGAAGAAGGCATTGGCAGCTTATTTGGCAAAAAGAAAAAGAAAAAAAGTACATCATCAGAAAGCAATAACACGAGTGCAAATAGCACAGGTAGTTCTGCCAATTCTGTACAAGGAAAAGACGCTGAACAGTTGTTTGCACAACATGGCATCTACCCTCCTGAAGGTGCAACTGATGTGCCTCTTCCTGTAACTTTAAAATGGCAGGCAATGAATAGCAGTGATTTTAAAGCGAAGGGCTATGAACTTTATCTGGAAGAAGGAGAAACGAATCCGATGAAAATGATTGGAGGCCCGGGTAAAGGTGAATTTACATGCAAAAATCTACTCCCGAATACAACCTATAGTTGGAAATATGTGGGACAAAGCTCAAGCGGCCAATATATGCCTGGCGGAGGTGGTACGTTTACTACCGGCGATGGAACTACGGCTCCTGCAACTATAAATGTGAGCTGGAGTAAGTTTGATTTTGTGCCGGGTGACGAGGTTATTTTCACTGATGGGCCAGATATTATGGAAGAAAATGGTGAATTTCCCAGCCGATGGGATACCGATAGTGGGCAAACCGAAATAGCTGATGTTAACGGAGAAAATGTGATTTTGTTTATTGATGGCAATCCGAGAATTATGCCTTACCTGAAAAATGCCAAAGAGGATTATTTGCCCGATGTATTTACCATCGAGTTTGATTTGTACAGGGCAGCCGGCTCCAACCGTTTTTTCTGTCAACTTTACGATACTAAAAACCAACGTGCTAATGACAATAAAGAGATTACAATAGGTTATAACTACATCTCTTGTGGCGATTTTGAGGCTAAACATCCGGATTTGGATTATACCTGGCAAGACAAAAGCAGATGGATGCACATATCAATAGCATTCACCAAAGGCAAGCTGAAAATGTACATGGACGATGTTCGTCTGATTAATATTCCACGCTACGAAGCAAACCCGACAGGGTTTACGCTAAATGCCTATTTTGCGAACCACGGCGAAGGGCTCGGTTATTTTGTCAAAAATGTGCGTATAGCCAAAGGTGGTGTTAAGTATTACGACCGTGTAATGCAAGATGGAAAGATTATTTGTAATGGTATTCGTTTTGACAGCAACAAAGCCACTTTAAAGCCTGAGAGTATGGGCCCAATTAACAAGATATGCCAATTAATGCAAAAGCAACCAGACTTAAAATTCAGTGTGGAAGGCCATACCGACAGCGATGGTGACGATAATAAAAACCAAAGTCTGTCAGAGCAACGCGCTAAAGTTGTAATGCAGCAGTTGGTGGCGATGGGTATCTCAGTCGATCGTTTGTCCAGCAAAGGATTTGGCGAAAGTCAACCATTAGACAACAATACTACCCCGGAAGGAAAAGCGAATAATCGCCGGGTTGAATTCGTGAGGAAGTGAGCGCAGAGCCAAGCTTGCTTGGGCTTTGCCGAACGAGGAACGAATGACGAACGTAGTGAGTAATTTGAGAAAAGGCAGCAGAGCCAAGCTGTTCCCCATGTTTCTCCATCGTACCTGATCATCGAGCGGAGTCGCGATGGCGGTGAATAACCAACTAAAGGACCCCAAAACGAAGTGATAATTATCAAACTTGTTAAACGAATCAGTGTATTATGAAACGACAATCCTCCATATTAAGCACATTTATGTTTGCCATTATTTTTGGTGTCGCTGGATGGTTTGCTTATCAACATGTTACAAAGCCTATTGTTGAAGATGCAGAGGCATCCGAGCAATGGCCGGTTGTATCAGGTGAAATAACCTACGCCAATATCAAGACATCCCGATCCTCGGAAGGAAATACCATGTATTCACCAGATATACGTTATACATATACCGTTTCAGGAAAAGACTATACCGGCAAGCAGATTAGCCTGATGGATGGTTCTACAAGTGTGCAGTCATCGGTTAAGAAAAAAGTAAAAGCCTATCCTGTTGGTGCTTCTGTTGAAGTGTATTACGACCCAGAACTGCCAGCCAGTTCGGTTTTGCAACCTGGGAAAAGTTTTTGGATCAACCTCCTCCTGTATGCGCCATTAAGTTTCTGCGTAATAGCAGGGCTAATGGTTTTGAATAGTATCAAGCGCGTATTTCGATTAATATTAACCTAAAACATAGAGAAAAATGCAGTCACACGAAATTGATTATCAAATTAAAGGACACGATATCCAGTTTGTTGAAATTGAATTGGACCCACAAGAAACCGTTATAGCCGAAGCAGGAGCAATGCTGTATATGAAAGAGGGCATTCATTTTGAAGCGAAGTTGGGAGATGGCTCTGAACCGGATAAAGGCTTGATGGGTAAATTGTTTTCGGCCGCAGCACGTAAAATTACCGGCGAATCTATTTTTATCACACATTTTACACATCGCGGAAGTGGTAAAAGTCAGGTGGCCTTTGCAGCACCGTATCCGGGAACGATTGTTCCTTTGGATTTAAATCAGTTGGGAGGCTCTGTTATTGTGCAGCGCGATGCTTTTTTATGTGCAGCCTTAGGAACGAAAATCAGTATGCACATTAATCAGAAACTGGGAGCCGGATTTTTTGGCGGTGAAGGTTTTATCCTGCAAAAGATTAGTGGCGATGGTAAAGCCTTTATTCATGCCGGAGGAACATTAATTGAACACGAACTTAATGGCGAAACTTTGCGCATCGATACCGGATGTGTTGTAGGTTTTCAGGAAGGTATCAATTTTAGCATCGAAAAAGCCGGTAACATGAAATCTATGCTTTTTGGTGGCGAAGGCTTGTTTTTGGCAACCCTTAGCGGTCATGGAAAAGTTTGGATTCAGTCAATGCCAATACGTAAACTAATTGGTCAGTTATCAACCAGTGGCAATAATAGTAAAAAAGAATCGAGTGGTAACTTATTAGGAGCACTGCTTGAGAGTTAATCAGGTATAATATTTACAACATGAAACGACTATTTTTATTGATAACGGCACTGACTTGTTTGGCACTGGCGCAGGCTCAATTGTCAGAAGAAGAAAATGCAGCGCTCGACCAATTGATTAATAAGCAAGTTATTTTTGAAGCTGATGAGTTAAGTTCTTCAGCCATTAAGCAAGTGTTCAGTGCCCAATTTTACAAGGTGAAAAGGATGCCTCAGTTTAAAGGTAATGGAGCATATACCGAAGCTTTATTTGTGAAAACCACAGATGACCTGGTTGAAGTTGTTGGGGCTTCAGAACTTATGCCTTACCTGAATACTTCATTTGTGATTAAAAATGAGCAGGATGCAAAGCGTTTACAAGCATCTTTGACCCTTTTGTTGGATGAAGGAAGCGGACGGGAGCAAAGCCTGCTTCAAAAAGAGAACCACTGGATTTTGATTCAAAACGAGTGGTTTGGCGAAAAGCGAGGTTATACTGTTGCGCTTGACGCAGATGGCAAAATTCAGACAATAACCTATTCCGATAATCTTACACTTTAATGCCATGAGAAACTTATATACAATTGTGCTTCTGCTGTACCTGTCATTCATGGTGAGCGCACAAAAAAACTATCCGATAGTTAGTATTGATGATTGCTTGAACCTGAGTTTGATAAATGACGAACCAATGGCTATTGCTATCATCAATAATGGCGAACGAAATCAGTTGGCATTCTATCATATAGAAGAGAAGAAGTGCCTTCAAACTTTTAATGCCCCTTTGCCAGATAAGAAGATTACCCAACTCTTGCCTTGCGACGATGGAATGATATACATATTGACTGCCAAACAAAAAGAAGGGCAACGACGCCCATTGTTTGATGCCATTTATGCCTTTTCGTACAAAAAGGATAGGATTGTAAGGGTTTACGAAGAAACGGAAGATATAACGATGCCGTCTGCAGCTTTGGTGCGAATTAAAATGTATCTGTCGGGCAACCCATTTACCAAACAGCCACGTGTTTTTAATGTGCAAACAAAGTGTTTTGAGCCTTTTTCTGAAGATGCAAACCTACGTCTGTTATTTGCATCAGATGCCAACAAGGCGTGCATCGTTATGCGCGAAAGTGAGTTGAGTGATGATGATACTTGCCCGGTATATTGCCGAAATGAAGCAGGACAAATCAGTGAGCAAATAGGAACCTATGACTCACGTATGGTGATGTCAACTAAGAAAGATGAGAACCGTATGCCCGGGTTAACGATTTCGAATGCAGATTATAATTGGGCTAAAGCGGCTTATGACCAAACAGGTTTTCCTCATTCGGGCTTTTCAATAGCGACACGGCCAGGATTGGCTGACTATTATAGCAGTTTGGCTAATCGGGATGAGCTGAGAACCTTGCTCGGAATGAATTCTACTTATCTGGCAGCCAAGGGTAAGGGGAAAGTTTTTTTCTATAATGTAAAAGAGCCTTGCACGCAAAAGCCGCAAACAGTAAGTGATGAAATGATGGCAGGCATTAAAGAGCATTACAACAATCTTACTTCATATATCAAAACGAAGCTGCAATCCAATGCTTTAAATGAGGTTTTTGATGCCTGTTTTTACTCCATTACCGAGCAGATTCATATGGATGAATACAGCCGCATGGAAGACCATTTTATTGCTTTTTCGCACAATGGTCAGTATGATGTTTTAAAAACGGAGGCTCAGTTGCTGGAATTAATACCACCCCAATTTACCATCGCTAATGAACAGGATGCCATTTTGTTTCAGGATGCTTTAAATACGCTTTACCCTCCTGGAACTTTTGCACAAAAACATATTCAATGCATACAGCAAGAGGGGCAATGGCTCTTTGTGCGCGACGAGTCTTTTGGCGATAAAAAAGGATATATCGTGTCGTTAAACGCTGACAGTCATATCATGAATATTGAAAAAGCCAACAAGCTACCACTATAAATCTTAAAATCAACTTCAACTTATAATTATGAGAAACTTATTAATTATTGCATTGATTTTAATCGGAATCGGTGCCAATGGACAGCAAGCTAAGCGTTATGCGATTAAATCGGGTTATATCAAGCTTGAGTTAACTGGAAACACAACGGGCACCAAAGAAATTTGGTGGGACAATTACGGCAATAAAACCTCTGAGCTTGAAAAATCAACCAGTGTAACCAAGCTATTTGGTATGAAGAGCGAAGAAAAAAAGCATATGCTCACCATTTTGGTTAACGATCGCTATTGGGTGCGCGATTATATCGAAGGAACCGGCACAACGGGTACCGTGCCTGGCTATCAGGATGCGCAGGAGTTTGCCAATTTAATGAGCGAAAAGGAGCAGGAAGAATTTGCGAATAGTGTGCTCGAAGGTATGGGCGGTCAAAGACTGGGACAGGAAAAGGTGGGTAACTACAACTGCGAAGTGTTTACGGTGATGGGGGCCAAATCATGGATTTATAAAGGCATTGCTCTAAAAACAGAAGCCAAAATAATGGGCATCGAAGCCAATGAGAAATACATTGATTTTAAACCGGGAACAAGTGTTTCGGCAAGTAAGTTCTCTGCACCTAAAGATGTTAAGTACGACAACTTAAATGCCATGTCACAAGGGATGTTTGGTGCAATGGAAATGAATATGGGCGATGACGATGAGGAGGAAGATGAAGCGATGGTGCCGGTCAACTATTCGTTTGAGAAGTTTAAAAGTGTGATTAACAGTTTTTCTCATCCTGGTTATAAATGTTTAGGAACCAACTCGATGGAAGGTATTCATGCTGCAAACTTTATGAAAGGCCTGGGCGCTTTAATGGTGGTGGCTACTTCGCGCCAGAATGCAGAACCTGGTGAACACGATAGCTTTGAAGCCTTCACTTCAAGCGGACACAAATGTTTTTATGGCGAAACAGATGATGATGGAACAGCTTTGGTCGTTGAATATCCTAAATACGACATGTATATAACCATTGTAGGTGTGCCCGATCTATCGAAAAACGAGTTATTGGAAATAGAAAAGAAGATGCAGTTTTAAATAACTGCTTCATGTTGTGGGAATGGGCAAGCCGGAGGAGACTCCGGCTTTTGTTATTTAAAGTATAATCATAAACTGAAACTATTTAACACGTATCTACCAACATATAAAACGTTGTAATTAAAGATGGCATTCATTGGTAAAAAAGGGATACATTAATAATTATGGTAATATTCTTTTATAACAAAAGAGATTCCTGTAAGAATAGTATTAGCAAATGGATTTTCCGTTTATTTTTTAAGATTGGGCATTAAATAACAACTAACTAAGAGGCTTGCTTTGCAAGCAAAGTTTTGTCCACTGAGTGTCGCAGATAATCAGTGGAGCATAAAAAAGCCACTCTGATATTTCGGAGTGGCTTGCAACTATAAATTGAATAGTTTAGAACTGGTACATAATTCCTGCATTAATGCTGAAGTAATCCAAATCGCCTAATGTGTATTTAACTTCTCCGGTTAAAAATAAAGCATCGCTTATTGGCATACGACCACCAGCTCCAATGTTAAAGCCAAATTCGCTTCCTTTCGATTCTCCAGTTAAGCCTAATGGAGAATAACCTTCATAACCAATGTATTCAGCGTATTCACTGTATTCATCGACATACTCATTATAAGCACTGCTAACAGCGTTGCCATAATCGAACTTGTAGAAAGTAATATTAATACCGGCTAAACCATAAAGGCAAGTTCCTTCATTGTTCATAAATACATAGTGTCCGTTGAAATCGAGCGCCGAGTAGTTCATATTGTTTTTTTCGAAAAAATAGGTGAAACCACCATCGGCCTCCCAGGTTTCGTTAATCATGTAGAGGCCTTTAATGTTGATACCAATGTTGTCGATGTCCGTAGCATAAGTAAGGCCACCACCTGCCATAATTTTTGATTCCTGTGCCGAAGCTATCGACACCATTGTAACTAAGCCAATTAATAAGAATAATTGTTTCATTTTGAACTCATTTTAAAGATTACGTTTAATTATGGCTCAAAATTAAAGTTCTGAAAGCTGCGTTAAGACTGGCATTTGAATGCGTAGCCTATGGCTTTGAAAGTGTCTGCTTTATTCAGGAATATGCATGGGTTAGTGGATGTTTTCAAGTGAATTAAGCAATGTCTGCTTACGTCGTGCTGAAACGGGAATTTCTTTTTTGTTGTTCAGAATTACAAAACCACCGTCACTTTTATCAATTTTTTTAATAAAATGCAGGTTGACCAGAAAAGACTGATGAGGTCGCACAAAATGGTATTCTTCCAATAAAGCCGCGTATTCTTTCATTGGCTTGGAAACAATGATACTGTTGCCATCTTCTAGCTCAAAAGTGGTGTAGCTGTTGTCACTTTTGCAATACATAATGCTGGCAATATCTACCAGGTGCATGGCTTCAGCTGTTCTTAAAACTATCTTTTTGCTTTGTGTTTTCTTTTCGTAATGGTCCAGAAAGGTATCGTATTGTTGTTCTGCTTCGTCTGCGTTTATTTGCGATAAAGCCCTCTCGATAGCTTGGGTAAACTCAAATTCGTTAACAGGTTTAAGAATGTAGTCGATGGCACTAAACTTAAAAGCTTTAATGGCAAAGTCATTAAATCCAGTGATGAAAATAACTTTAAAGTTGTATGGCTTTACTTGTTGTAAAACATTAAAACCTGTACCACCCTTAATTTCGATATCAAGCAAAACAAGATTGGGTTGTTCATTAGTAATGAGTTGAATGCCAGCTTCAACACCATCTGCTTCACCTACAATGTTTACGTGTGGGAAGTTATCTTTTAACAAGCGGGCGTTTAGCTCTCGCATTTGGGCATCATCGTCTATTATAACTGCTTTAATCATACTTAATTTAATATTGGCAGGTAAACTGTTACCAGCGTTCCACTTTTGTTTTCGTCGCTTAAATCTTTAATAACCGGTTGTGGTAATGCCGGATAGTTGTTTTTAATTATTGCCATCCGTTGCTTAAATATCTCAGTAGCCAGCGATTTATGTAGTTTATTATTGCTATTAGCGGATTGATTGATGCCAATGCCATTATCTTCAATGTTGGCACAAATAAAGTCATCTGTTTCCGAGAATGACAGGGTTATTAGCGCCCCTTCATGCATGTTTTTAATACCGTGTTTGATGGAGTTCTCAATAAATGGCTGAAGGAGCATGGGCGGAACATGTATCAATTCTGTTTCCAGGTCTTCAGAGAAGTTTATTTGATATTGAAAAGTGTCTTTCATGCGCATTTGCTCTAATTCCAGGTAGTGCGTCAGGGTTTCAATTTCTTCATCCAAAGTAATTTTATCATTGCTCGAATTGTTAAGAATAGAGCGTGTTAGTTTGGCAAAGTTGCCCATGTAACGAGCTGCTGTTTCGGGTTTGTTCCTGTACATGTAGTTTTGGATGCTGCCTAGCGCATTAAAAATAAAGTGCGGATTCATCTGTGATTTCAATAACTGCTGACGAAGTTTCTCTTCTTGTTGTTGGGCGTTTTTTTTGCGTACCGATAGCATGTAAAACACAAAAGCCAGACTTATTAACAGTAAGGCGATGATAGCAATGCCCAGACGGATGCGTTGTGTCTTTATTTCATTGGCCGATGAAAGTATTTCAATTTGCTGCTCTTTTTGCTGCGTCTGATAGTCTATTTCAAGGTTCTGAATTTGTTTTTGGTATTTAGCTGCATTCAAACTGTCTTTCCACGCATTACTTGCCTTGAGATGGGTGTAGGCCAGGGGCCAGTTATCACTTGTTTTGTACAACTGAGTAAACGCCTCATGGATGAGTACCAATTGCTCAATTGAGTGAACATCATTTGCCATATCCTTCGCTTTAGTCAAGGATTTTTCGGCCTGAGAGTATTTTTGTTGAGCTATTTGAATTTTACCTATGTAAGCATAACAAAGCGACAAGTAACGTTTATTTTTATAACGCCTATGAATAGCAATGGCCTGGTTAAATATTGATTCAGCTTTTTTGTAATCTCCTTTTTGATAATAAGCCTGCGCCATCAGGTGCAAGGTGACAGCAATGCCTTTATCGTAGTTAAGTTCTTCTTTTATGATTAATGCTTTTTCGAACAGAGGTAAGGCTTCATCAGGTTCATTTCTCATCAGTTGTATTTCACCTAACATACCATAGTTAAAGGCCATGGTTCGTTTGTCATTTCGACGTTCTGCTATCTGGTTTGATTTTTCAAGATGATAACTGGCTTTGTCAAGTTCGTTTTGAGCGAGATAAGTGGCGCCTAAAGTATTGTGTGTAAAAGAAGCTGATTTGTCGTTGCCCAGAAGCTCCTGCATCGCTAGTGCTTTATGGAAATAGGGCAACGCCAGGATGTTTAAATCCTGCTTGCGATAGGCTTGTCCCAGGTTGTTATAGTTGTAGCACATTTGTAGAGTGTCACCCAGTAATTTGGCGATTTCCAAGGAGCGCTGGTGGAGCATAATCGCTTCATCATACGACTCGTTGTATCGCTTCTGAAGTCCCAGGAAATCATAGGCTTTCATTAAGCCATACTGATAGTCTGCATGGCTGGCTTTAAGTATAAAATCTTCTAAAAAAGGTTCGTAGTTATTGCCAATTTTTCGCCTGCACCGTCTTATTTTAGTTAAAGCGGCATGCAGCTTGGCTGTATCATTACTAGCCTCGTTAAGTGTTAATCGGATGGTGTCACAAATCAGCTCTGATTTGCTTTTTGTTTGGGCAGGAGCAGAGTTACCACAAAACAATATGAAAATACCTGGCAAAAAAATATACCAAAACCGACTTGGCAAAATTAGTTGATTCAAAATAGTCATTTTAGGGTGCTTTGATTACAAGATTTGTCAAATCTTATTCGTAAAAATAAATACATATTATCTATTAATTTGAGACATTTGATTAACGAAGCCTTTCAGATTGTGATTACAATATATTCATTGATTAATCGAATGTTTTATTGAATTATTCAGGAGTGTATTTCCTCTTACTTCTCTGTGTTTTTTTCTTATCTTCAAAGCCTTAAATAATTCGTTATCATGTATAAATCATTAGTGAAAATAACCTTAATGGCAATGATGAGTTGGTTGATAATCAGCCCATCGGTAGCCGATGAAAAAAAGAAACTGGATGCTTCCGTTTATGACGGGTGGAAATCAATTGACAGGGGATATTCGATATCCAATGATGGTGCGTTTGTATCTTACGTTATCAAACCGCAAAAAGGCGATAGCTATCTATACTTATACAATGTAAAGACAGGAGAGCTGGATTCAATTCCACGTGGTAAATCGCCTGTTTTCTCTGAGAGTAATCAGTTTTTAGCTTTTCGTGTTGAGGCTCAGGCTGATTCAGTTCGTGCTTTAAAATTAAAGAAAACGAAGAAGGACAAAATGCCGAAGGATAGTTTGTTTATTCGCCATTTGACCACTGGAGAAATCACTACCATAGCGGGAATAAATAAATGGAGTGCCCCTAAAAAAGGTGGCGACTGGTTGGCTTATATGCTCGAAAAAGAAGCCAAAAAGAAAGAAGAGCCTAAAGATACCACAAAGGTAGAAGAGGAGGCCGAAGAAGAGAAGAAGGAAGAGAAAAAGGAAAAAGAGGGTAAAGACAAGAAGAAAAAGTCATTCAAGTCGAAAGGCAAGCCGCTTGTATTTTACCGTCCTTCAAGCAAGGATAGTCTGTATCTCGAAAAAGTGAATCATTATGTATTGGCCGAAGATGGTTCGGCTGCTTATGTAGTGCAAAGTGTTGGCGATACAACTGAAGTGTCGAAGGTGCTGAAATTTAACCCAACAACCTTTACTGTTGATACGCTTTTTAAAGAAATTGGTAAGATTGAGAAAATTGCCACTGCCTACGATGGCCAGCAATGTGCTTTCTTCTTTTCGCCTGATACTGCTGAAACAAAAGTCTATCGTTTGTATCATTTGGGTTTGAAGATGAAAGCGCCCCAAATGATTATTGATACCATGCATGCTGCTATGCCTGCCGAATGGTCGGCTCGTACAAAAGGAAGTTTGAGCTTTTCTAAAAATGGTGAGCGCTTGTTTTTTGAAGCAGGTAAGCGTCCGGCTGAAGAACCCAAAGATACTTTAACAACTGATGAAAAAACACACGTTGATATCTGGAACTGGAAAGATTTGGATATTCAGCCAATGCAGAAAAAAAATCTGAAGCGAGAGAAAGATCCAACTTACGATTGCGTGTATCACATCAAGAAAAAGCGTGTGGTACAATTGGGCGGTGAAAGTTTGAAATCTATCCGCTTATTAGAAAAGGGTAATGGCAATATTGCTATTGGTACAGATAATACGCCTTATCGCTGGGCACGTACTTTTTCGGGACGTTGGACAACCGACTATTATACGGTTAATGTGACAACCGGAGAGCGCAAGTTGCTACTAAAAGATCAGTCTGGTGAAGTAGAAATATCTGAAAATGGTCAATGGGCTGTTTACTACAATCCGACCGAGGATGCGTATTACTCTGTTGATATCAAAACAGCTACTAAGCGCTTGATTTCTAAAGGAACCAATGTAGTTTTTGCCGATGAATTGCATGATACGCCAAATGAAGCTAATGCCTATGGTATTGAAGGATTTTCTGCTGATGGTAAATTTGTAATTGTTGCCGACCGTTACGATTTATGGAAGTTAGATTTAACAGGAAAGGCCAACGCTGTATGCCTGACAAACGGTGAAGGCAGAAAAAATACCACCGAGTATCGCTATGTAAAGTTGGATAAAGAAGAAAAGTACATCGACTTAGGTTCAAAATTACTATTGGAGACTTTTAACGATGTCAACAAACAAGCTGGTTTCTCCTATTTGTCAGGTAATACCATTACAGAAATCATGATGGGTGATTACCGTGTTTATGCTCCAATTAAAGCTAAAAATGCCGATGTGATGGCATGGCGCAAGTCAACCTACACTCAATATCCGGAGTTGCTCATTTGTAGTGGGAACTTAAACGATTCGAAAGTAATTAGTAATACCAATCCACAGCAGAAGGACTACATTTGGGGTAATATTGAATTGGTTGACTGGATTGCTTCAGATGGATTGAAACACCAGGGCTTATTGATCACACCTGAAAATATGGATCCTAATAAGAAATATCCGATGGTATCGTATTTCTACGAGCGCTATTCTGATAACCTGCACGGCTATCGCTCACCAGCTCCAAGTCGTTCAACGGTTAACTGGAATTTCTATGCTTCTAATGGATACGTTATTTTTGTGCCGGATATCTTCTACCGCGATGGTGATCCTGGTTTGTGCGCTTATGAAGCCATTGTAAGTGGTTGTTTGGCCATGGCCGATCGTTACGAATTTATAGACCGTGAAAACATGGGTATCCAGGGACAAAGCTGGGGTGGCTACCAGGTAGCTTATTTGGTAACGCGTACCAACCTGTTTAAAGCCGGAATGGCTGGAGCCCCGGTTAGTAACATGACCAGTGCCTATGGCGGTATTCGCTGGGGAACAGGTATGAGCCGACAGTTTCAGTACGAAAGAACTCAAAGCCGTATTGGAGGTACTTTATGGGATAAAACCAGTAAGTACATCGAAAACTCACCTGTATTCTTTGCTCCTCAGGTGGAAACACCTCTGCTAATGATGCATAACGATAATGATGGTGCGGTGCCTTGGTATCAGGGTATTGAGTATTACATGGCCCTTCGTCGTTTGGAAAAACCAGTTTGGATGTTGGTGTATAACGATGAAGAACACAACCTGACGCGAAGAGCTAATTCTAAGGATTTAAGCATTCGTATGATGCAGTTCTTTAATCACTACCTTAAAGGAGAGCCAATGCCAGTGTGGATGCACGATGGTGTGCCAGCTGTTAAGAAAGGAAAAGATTTAGGGTACGATTTAGTGGAATAATCAGATTTGAAGTTAAATAAATCAAGCGCCGTAATGATAGCATTACGGCGCTTTTTTTTTGATTAGACAATAATTCAAAGTGAATATTTCATGCTTTGATAATGAACAATTAATTTTTACTGTTGACTAATAGGTTTTTTTTCACATAAATTGCAGTGAATTTTGCTCAACGGAACAAAAGACAAATAACGAACCTATTAATTGACCAAGAAAAGTATAAGTTATGAGAAAAGTTTTAATGATTATGATGATGGCAATGGTTGTAGTGATTGCCGGAGCTCAAGAAAAAGAAAGCAAAGGAATGTGGATTGGTGGTGGTTTTGGTTTAAATGGTGGTGATGCTGATGGTTGGAACCTAAGCCCGCAATGGGGAATGATGTTTAATGAAAATATGGGACTTGGAGCTAATTTAATCCTAACAGATGATGATTGGATGGTTGAACCCTATTTCCGCTATTACATGGGTATAACAGATAATTTTAAATTCTTTGCAGATGGAGCTGTAGCATTTGGTGGAAATGATGATTATAGCATGTTTCAAATACAAGTGAGGCCTGGAGTGCAGTATTGGTTTACTCCAAAATGGTCATTAGCAGCGGCTACTCCGTTATTATCTTTCTATAGTAGAAACTATGATAGTGATGCTTTAGAAGATATTAGTACCTCGTTTCTGGGATTAGATGCAACAAACTTATCTTTTTCGTTGTATTTCCACTTTTAGGGTGATATAATATTAAAGTTAAGGCCCTCATCATTGGTTTGATGAGGGCTTTTCTTTTTATTCAAAATTCTTTAACACAAAAGCTCTGAAACCAATTAATATTAATCGTATATTTATCATACCCTTTCAGCAATTCAAATCCTTTGAATTAATATGCTTATGCCAAATCATATCGCTAAAATTGATGCCTTTCTTGAACCGTATAGAGCCACAATAGATAACCGAGTTAAAGCTGCTTTAGAAAAAGAAGATAAACTGATCGATACTTCTTTGTATGACTTTGCCAATGGTTATCAGTATTTTGGTTTGCATCTCGATGCTGATGGTTGGGTAATTCGCGAATGGGCTCCACATGCTTCCGCTATTTATCTGATTGGAGATTTTTCCAATTGGGAAGAAGATGAATCTTTCCTGTTTAATAGGATCGAAAACGATGTATTTGAATTACATGTTGGCAAAGGTGTTATCTCACATCAAATGCTATACAAGTTAAAGGTCGTTTGGCCCAATGGCAGTGGAGAACGTATTCCGGTTTGGGCTACGCGATTAAAGCAGGACGAAACAACTAAATTGTTTACAGCACAACTATGGAATCCGGATAAGCCCTATGAATGGAAGAACGATAACCAGCGAAAAAAGGTAGAAGTACCACTTATTTATGAGGCACATATTGGTATGGCCACCGAAAAAGAGGGTGTTGGAACGTACAACGAATTTACTGCAGAGACTTTACCTCGTGTTAAAAAAGCAGGTTATAATACCATTCAGTTGATGGCCATACAGGAGCATCCTTACTATGGTTCTTTTGGTTATCATGTATCCAGTTTGTTTGCTCCCTCATCACGCTTTGGTACGCCCGATGAATTAAAAGAATTGATTGATACGGCTCATGGTATGGGCATAGCTGTGATAATGGATATTGTGCATTCGCACGCGGTTAAAAACGAGTTGGAAGGCATCGGCTTGTTCGATGGTTCGCCCTACCAGTTTTTTCATGATAATGAACGTAGAGAGCATGTGGCATGGGATTCGTTGTGTTATAACTATGCCAAACATGAAGTTTTACACCTGTTGTTGTCCAATGTCAAATATTGGCTGGAGGAATTTCATTTCGATGGCTATCGTTTCGATGGAGTCACCAGTATGTTGTACCTCGACCACGGCCTGGAGCGCAGTTTTACCGATTATAAGCAATATTTTGATGGTGGTCAGGATGAAGATGCTTTGACTTATTTACTGCTGGCCAATAAGCTAATGAAGCAATGTAATCAAAACAGCATTAGCATAGCCGAAGAGATGAGTGGTTATCCGGGGCTGGCAACTCCAATCGAACAAGGAGGAATAGGTTTTGATTACCGCCTGGCCATGGGAACTCCTGACTTCTGGATTAAGCTGATTAAAGAGCAAAAAGATGAAGAATGGTCAGTAGGCCATATTTTCTACGAATTATCGAACAAACGGACTGAAGAGAAAACCATTAGTTATGCTGAGTCGCACGACCAGGCTTTAGTGGGTGATCAAACGATCATATTCCGACTGGTAGGTGCAGACATGTATTGGGCCATGAGCAAAAACGATACAAGCTTGTCCATCGATAGAGGTATTGCACTGCATAAAATCATTCGTTTATTAACATTTTGCTGTGCCGGCAATGGTTACCTTAATTTCATGGGCAATGAATTTGGCCATCCCGAGTGGATCGACTTTCCGCGTGAGGGCAACAACTGGTCCTACAAATATGCCCGTCGCCAGTGGAGTTTGGTCGATAACCCGGAGTTGCGATTTGTATTGCTTGATGCATTTGATAAAGCCATGATTGCCTTGCAGCACCATGAGCAGTTTATTAACGAAGCTCATATTGATTGTTTGGAAGCAAATGATGGAGATCAGGTACTCGCCATACGTCGAAAGAACCTACTATTTGTATTCAACCTAAACCCAACAGAGTCGTTTACTTTTTATGGAATACCTGCTGCAGCTGGTAAATACAATATTATTCTCAACTCTGATGATGCTGCTTTTGGTGGTTTCAATCGGGTTGATGAAAGTATTGATTATTACACACGACCCGAAGCACAAATGTCGAGCAGGCATCGTGTGCATTTGTATTTGCCGAACCGAACAGCGCTTGTTCTAAAACATACACCACCCAAAAGCTTATTTTAATATGCAAAGTCAAAAAGTAATAGTGTATCAGCTTTTTCCGCGATTATTTGGGAATAAAACAACCCAAATGAAGGTTGATGGAAGTAGAAGTGAGAATGGAAGCGGTAAGTTTATCGATATTAACAACTCGGGCTTGCGTGAACTAAAAAAAATGGGCATTACGCACCTGTGGTATACCGGTGTGATTGAACATGCTGTCGTTGAAGGCTATCCGGAAAATAGTATCCCGTCTGGTAATCCGCTGGTAATAAAAGGGAAAGCGGGTTCGCCCTATGCCATAAAAGACTATTACGATGTTGATCCTGATTTGGCCGAAGATGTCGCTACCCGTATGGATGAATTTGAGGCTTTAATTGACCGCACGCATAAAACAGGTTTAAAAGTAATAATTGATTTTGTGCCCAATCACCTGGCGCGAGAGTATGCTTCAGACGCCAAACCGGAAGAACTGAACGATTTTGGTGTTGATGATGATACATCAAAATTGTTTGATGTGAAAAATAATTTCTATTACCTGCCAGGTAAATCCCTGCAATTGTCCGATGAGATAAAAAGCCGTTTCCCTGGTGTGACGTATGAGGAAAAAGTGGCTAGAGCAACCGGTAACGATCAGTTTACCTCTTCTCCCGGTATCAACGATTGGTACGAGACCGTAAAGCTTAACTACGGTATAGACTATTCAGCGGGAGGCAAAAAATATTTTGAGCCCATTCCTGATACCTGGTTGAAGATGAAACATGTTTTGCACTATTGGGCAGGAAAAGGTGTTGATGGTTTCCGCTGTGACATGGTAGAGATGGTGCCGGTTGAATTCTGGAATTGGGTCATACCACAAATTAAACACGCCTTTCCGTGGTTGATTTTTATTGGTGAAGTATACAATCCGAAGTTGTACAGCGCTTACATTCGACAAGGGAAGTTTGATTACTTATATGATAAGGTTGGCCTCTACGATACATTGGTAGGGGTAATAAGAGGCCATCGTTCTGCAAAAGATATTTCAGAATGCTGGCAGCAATTAGACGGATTAGACAGGAATATGTTGCGCTTTTTGGAGAACCATGATGAGCAGCGGCTGGCATCGCGGTTTATTGCGGGCGATCCACAGCGGGCAATACCGGGTATGGCCGTATCTGCCTTTATGCACCAGGGACCATTGATGATTTATAACGGTCAGGAAGTGGGTGAGATAGGCGAGGGGCCAACAGGGTATAGTGGTGACGATGGCAGAACCACCATTTTTGATTATTGGCATATGCCCGAGCATCAGAAATGGATGAATAATGGTTTGTTTGATGGGGCTTTATTATCGGCGAACCAGCGCCTATTGCGACAGGAATATATTAATATTAATATGTTGTGTGCAGAATCGGCCATTACAGAAGGCTTATTCTATGATGTAATGTGGCATAATTCAGATAATGATGCGTTTAATTCGGATAAACTGTATGCATTTTTGCGTTATAGCAAGCAGCAAAAACTATTGATTGTAGCTAATTTTGACACTGCAGAACAAAAGGCTTCTGTGCAATTTCCTGCCCATGCATTAGAAACATTGGGTATTCCTCGTCCGGTAAAAATTGACTTTAAAGACTTGAATAGTGCCAGGAATGTGACGGCCGGGAGCGAAGAGATAATCAGTACTGGTGTCGAGCTTATTATACCGGGATTGGACTACCTGGTGCTGGAGATGGAGTATTAGATGCTAGTAGTTTAGAGTTTCGGTTTCCAGTTTTGAGTTACCGGTTTCTGGTTTCGGGTTTTGAACCTTGAACCCCAAACCCAGAACCCCAAACAGTAAACCCTCACCGGACTCCGAGCATCGGATTTTTTAAATTCTTCAAATCCCCAAAATCAATGTATCTTTGCGCGCTATGAAGCTATTTAAAGGACTCACTGGCAATGAAGCGCGCACTTTACGCTTGCATTTGTTTTACAGCAGTATTGATGGGATTGCCAGTGGTGCATTGATTCTGAATGAGTTTATCTTTATTAAATCGCTGAAAGGTTCTAATGTGCAGTTGGCCTTTTTATTTCAGTTTAGCATGGTGGTGTTTTTGTTTGCCATGCTGGCCAATGAAGTGATGCGTCGTTTTTCGAATCGTCAACGCTTTTTACGCATAACCGGCATTATCACGCGCCTTCCACTGGTTGGTTTCGCCTTCTTCCCCAATGTTACCGGAGAGAACGGCTTAGAGCCCATTTATCACCTGATTTTTTTAACCGTCTTTTTACTATTTCACACCTCTAAGATAGCCGTGGTGCCTTCAATCAATCAATACTTGAAAGGCAATTACCGGCACGAGTTGTTTGGAAAACTCTTTGGCTATGCCACCACCTTCAATAAAGTGTGCGTGCTATTATCTACCTTTTTAGTGGGTGAGTTGCTGCACCTTAATCCTAATTCATACAAGCTTTTCTACCCGGTCGTGGGGGTCTTAGGTGTGATATCTGTTTACCAGCTCACAAAGATTGAATTTATTCAAAAAGCTGAGACGATCACCAAACCTATCTGGCATGCAGTGGGCGATTCGTTCAGGCGAATTTTGGAGATACTGAGAAATAACAAACCCTTCCGTCATTTAGAGATAGGTTTTATCCTCTATGGTTTTGCCTGGATGAGTACGCATGCGGTGGTAACCATTTTCTATAAAGAAGCACTGGATGTTAACTATCCAACGGTAGCCTTTTATAACATTTTGTTTAACCTGGTGGCGATTGTGTTATTGCCGTTATTTGGCAAGCTGATAGGTAGCCGTGACCCGCGCCGTTTTGGTATATTAACGTTTGGCTCCTTGATGCTTTTTATCGTGTTTACGGCCTTAACCGAGTATTTTCCCTATTACTTTGAGGTGTGGAACTATAAGATTTACTACCTGTTTTTGGTGGCCCTATTCTTTAACGGCGTGTTTATGGGAAGTATGCCTATTTTGTGGGGTATTGGCAGTAGCTATTTTTGTAAGCCACACGAGGCGGCCGATTACCAATCAGTCCATTTGTTTTTAACAGGTTTCAGAGCCTTGTTTGCGCCAATCATCGGCATTAAACTTTATGAATGGTACGGGTTCAGTGTTACCTATGCTGTTGGTATTGTGTTGTTGATATTCGCTATACTATTAATGATCTATTCGGAGAAGAAAATAAAAGTAAATGCGAAAGGATAGGGGACGGAAGATATAAGATTCAAGACGCAAGATAAATTGACCATTAATCATTTACAATTAACCATTAAATATGTACGCTGGCAATATTACAAAGCTTTACCTGATTAAAATAGCCAAATGGTTTATGCTAACCATGCCTATCCTGCTGCTTTTTTTCCAGGATTTAGGTTTTACCGTTGAGGAGTCGTTTCAGCTAAAAGCCATTTACAGTATTGCCATTGTTGTATTTGAAATTCCGTCGGGTTATGCGGCTGATGTGCTGGGGCGAAAACGTACTTTAATCATCGGAAGTATATTGGGCACTTTGGGTTTTGCTATTTACTCTTTCACTTCAGGTTTCTACGCTTTTTTAGCTGCTGAGCTGATTCTGGGCGTTGGGCAAAGTTTTATTAGTGGAGCCGATTCAGCCTTGTTATACGACAGTTTAAAGGCCGATGGACGCGAAAACGATTACCTGAAATACGAAGGGCGTAATTTCTCTGTTGGTAACTTTAGTGAAGCTATCGCCGGTTTTATGGGAGGAGCATTAGCCGAAATCAGTTTACGCACCCCTTTCTTTTTTCAAACAGGAATCGCTTTTATTGCTGTGCCGGCCGCTTTTATGCTGGTAGAACCACAGCTCTATACGCGCACACAAAAAGCCACCTGGAAAGATATTTGGAATGTGGTGAAATATGCCATGATTGAGAATAAGAGCTTACGGTATAATATCATCTATTCGTCCATCATTGGTTCGGCCACACTCACCATGGCCTGGGTTTATCCGCTTTATTTAAAGGAAATTGGTTTTCGTGAGATTCATATTGGTTCGGCCAGTACGGTCTTGAATCTGGTTGTAGGCATGACCACTTTATTTGCCTATAAAATAGAACAAAAGCTACGGCCTAAATCAACCGTGTGGGGAACGACATTGGTCATAACCGGTGCTTTTATAGCAGCTGGCTTGCTCCATTCGTTATATGTATTGCCAGTGCTGGTGTTCTTTTATTTCTCAAGAGGCATTGCCACACCTGTGTTGAAGGATTATATCAACCGCATTACATCATCCGATATTCGGGCGACAGTACTGTCTTTACGAAGCCTTATCATTCGTGCCAACTTTTCTATACTAGCGCCTTTGTTTGGGTATATGACCGACCGTTTAACCTTAGCCCAGGCTTTTATTATTATTGGTATCATTTTTATGATGCTCACAGGTTCCAGCATCTTCTTATTTCTGCGCTCATTGGAGAAGAATGGAAAATAAATGAGTTGTAGTATTTTGTATTTGAGAATAAAGAGAACAAGTGCGGGGATAGGGAGTAATAATCGGTAACCTTCCAAATCAACAATTAAGCAAATACGTAAATAATAGGCTTTCTAAACCCAATTATTTTACTAAATTCGTTGCCCATTTTTTAACTGAGCACAGTGCAGTTGGCACCACGCGCTAAAACCTAATTTATGAATACCATCTATTTTGAATTACCGCTTATCGAATGGATAGGCTATATTGCTTCAACCATTGTACTGATTTCATTAAGCCTCTCATCCATTGTTAAGCTGCGAATATTTAACCTGATTGGGTCAGCCATATTCTCGTTTTATGGTTTTTACATAGGAGCATTGCCCGTTGGTATTATGAACTTTGTTATTTGTTTGTTCAATATTTACTATTTGCGTTCGCTTCTGTTTAAAAAAGAAGTATTTGAAGGCATCTGGTCCGAAAAGCCCGATGGATACTTACATTTGTTTCTAAATTATCATAAAAAGGATATTCAACGGTTCTTTCCGGATTTTAAAACAGAGCAGGCTGAATCGTCGCAAATACTTATGGCGGTGCGCGATATGAATGTAGCCGGTGTTATGTTGTTGTCGGATAATAAAAACGGAACAGCAGAAGTGTTATTGGATTATGTCACCCCGCAGTATCGCGATTATAAAACCGGTAAATACCTTCTAAAGAAATTCAGACAGCTGATGGTAGATAAAGGCCTAACTCAATTGAATGCACATTCAAACAACGAAATGCACATTAAATATTTGCAGAGAGTAGGATTTGAAAAAGTTGGAGGACAGTTTGAACTGAAGTTGTAATTTGAACCGTTGATAAGTTGATATGATATGTCTAACTCAACTCTGATTTTATTCAATAAAATCTCTCAACTCTCTTTTGCATGCTCGCTGGTTGCGTGGTTTAATGGGTAGAGTCACCCTATTGTTGAGTTTATTGTATAAATCGTGGCACATGACAATACCTTTGGTTAACAATGCTGTTTTCTCCTTACGGGTGATGGTTGACAGGCAGGTAATAGGGTGGAGGTTTTCCAGTTCAATCCAGTCTTTAAGGTTCCCTTTTTCAGGATAATCCCAGCCCAGAAGTGTTAAACCATAATCGCGGCCAAACTTAATGGCATCTTCTGTAAAGCGAGTGTTGGTAATGATCCAGCCTTGCGTATTGGTGTTTTTCAATTGCTCGTCAAAATGACGGACGCGGTTTAAATCATCAAAGCGAGAGCGAATGTACATGGGCACTTTAACATTGGTTTTGGTTCCCTGGTAATTATGAAATTTACACTCAACAAAAATATGCTTGTGCTCAGTGGTGGCCACCACATCAATTTCATGCCTTACACTATAGCCATTGACCAGTTTGCCCACTTCAACCTTGAAACCGCGGGCTTTAAACAACTCGCCCACAAACTGCTCAAAAGGATAACCCGACGGCCCCAGTTGCAATACAGCTTGTTTTAAACGGTAGTTAACGGCTGTTTTTCGCTCCTGCTTTTGCAGCATGCGGTAAGCTTTGGTATAAATATCTCTTGTCAACATGCCATCGTGCAATTCCAGGCTGATAGCTTGTAAAATCTGTTTGGCCAGAGGCTCGCTGGCACCCGAACGCACCAATGAATCCACCAGCTTATGCCCTTCGAAATAAACCTGCTCGCCCGAAGCTTTTTGTATAAGGTAATTGGAAAGTGACTTAGTGTGCATGCTGTGAGTTTTGAGTAAAGATAGAGAAAATGTTAAATCGATAAACTGTTGGATTGGTGAATTGTAAGTTGAGAAGTTTAAAAGTTGAAAGGTGTGGTCTACATAACAAACAAAAGCGACCCGTTAAGGCCGCTTTAAATGTTTTCACAACGGAATAATCCTTATTGTGAATTGCTTCAAATTGTATCTCAAATGTAGTTGTTACAATTTTCTTATCCAAATATGGCCTTACAATAATTCAATACCATATTTGCCTAAATAATTGCTTAAGTTTTATTACATTAGTCATAATAATTATTGCGACTAACTCTAAATGTATATAAGTAATGAAGAAAATATTAGGTTTAGATCTGGGTACCACATCTATTGGGTGGGCCTTTGTTAACGAAGCAGAAAACAAAAATGAGGAATCGAAAATAATTAGGTTAGGCGTCAGAGTAAACCCACTTACTACAGATGAACAGCAAGATTTTGAGAAAGGGAAGAGTGTTACGGTTAATGCAGACAGAACTTTAAAGCGTGGGGCTCGTAGGAATTTGGATAGATACCAGCAAAGAAGGGATGAGTTGATTAAGTTATTGACTGATGCGAGACTGATAAATGAAGATACCATTCTAACAGAGTATGGAAGGTTTACTACTCATCAAACTTTAGAGTTAAGAGCAAAGGCGGCTACTGAAAGAATCGAGAAAGAAGAGTTAGCAAGGGTTTTATTGGCAATCAATAAAAAAAGAGGATATAAGAGTAGTCGTAAAGCCAAAAGTGAGGATGAAGGTGCTGTGATTGATGGTATGGAGGTGGCTATGCAGCTTTATGAAAATAGGCAGACGCCGGGACAGTTTTGCCTGGGACTGTTGCAAAAGGGTAAAAAAGTAATGCCTGATTTTTATCGTTCCGATTTAAAGGCTGAGTTTGATGAAATATGGAATTTTCAAAAAGAGCATTATCCTGAAGTATTAAGCAATGAGCTTTATAAGGCTATAGAAGGTCAAGGGATGCAAAATACACGTAAGAGATTCTTGGCCATAAAAAATATTTATACAGCAGATAATAAGGGAACGCGAGAAGGTAAGAAATTTACTGCGTATACTTGGAGAAGTCAGGCGGTGAATAACAGGTTAGAATTAAGTGAAGTGGCTTATGTACTAACAGAAATCAATAACGATTTGAATAAATCGAGTGGTTATTTGGGAGCCATCAGCGATCGTAGTAAGGAACTGTATTTTAATAAAGAAACGGTTGGACAGAACTTATTTCACCAGATACAACAAAATCCTCATACACGATTGAAAAGTCAGGTGTTTTATCGTCAGGATTATTTAGATGAATTTGAAAGAATTTGGGAAACGCAGAAACAATTTCATTCTGAATTAACAGAAACGTTAAAATCTGATATTAGAGATACGATTATTTTTTATCAGCGTAGGTTAAAGTCCCAAAAAGGCTTGATTAGTTTCTGTGAGTTTGAAAGTAAACAGATTGAGGTTGAAATTGAAGGAAAGAAGAAAGTTAAAACGATAGGGATGCGTGTTGCACCCAAATCATCTCCTTTGTTTCAGGAGTTTAAAATATGGCAGATTCTCGCCAATGTTGAAGCAAAAAATAAAGAAACCAAAGAGATACTAAACCTAAATCAAGAGCAAAAACAACTTCTTTTTGATGAGCTTAATATTAGGGGTGGTTTGTCAAAGGCTCAAGCGCTTGACTTAATAACTGATAACCCTAAAAAGTGGGATTTAAATTATAGAATGCTTGAGGGTAATAAAACCAATCAGGCATTTTACGAAACGTACCAGTCTATTTTACGTCACGAAGGAAATGATACTCTCGATTTTAATAAATTAAGTGCGTCAGAAATAAAAAATGTAGTGTTTTCTATTTTTTCGTCATTAGGTATAAGAACCGAAATACTAAGTTTTAACGCTGAGTTGGATGGGAAAGTATTTGTGAATCAACCATTTTATCAACTTTGGCATTTGTTATATTCCTACGAAGGAGATAATTCCAATACTGGGAATGATTCTTTGTACAAAAAGTTAGAAGAGAAATTCGGGTTTAAAAAGGAACATGCCCAATATCTGATTAATATAGATTTACAAGACGACTATGGAAGCCTGTCTACCAAATCTATTCGCAAAATATTCCCTTATATAAAAGAAAACAATTATAGCGAAGCTTGTGCCTTGTCGGGGTATAATCACTCTAAATCGTTAACCAAAGACGAGAACGAACAGCGTAAGCTGAAAGATAGATTGGAGTTGCTACCTAAAAACTCGCTGCGTAATCCTGTTGTGGAAAAGATATTGAATCAAATGGTTAATGTTATCAATGCCATTATTGATGACGAAGAATTGGGCAAACCAGATGAAATAAGAATTGAACTGGCAAGGGAATTAAAGAAAAATGCCAAGGAAAGAGCCGAGATGACTCAAAATATCAATAAAGCTAAAATTGAGCATGAGTCTATAAGAAAGAAGTTGCAGAATGAATTTAGTATAGCCAATCCTACCCGAAATGATATTATCAGGTACAGGCTATATCAGGAGCTAAAAAGCCAAGGTTTTAAAACGCTTTATACCAATCAGTATATTTCGCCCGAAAAGCTCTTTTCAAAAGAAATAGATATAGAGCATATAATCCCTAAAGCACGATTGTACGACGATAGTTTTTCTAATAAAACGCTTGAATTCCGTCAAGCTAATATCGATAAGAGTGATGAAACAGCCTATGATTTTGTATTGGATAATTTTGGAGAAGCGGCTTTGGAAAACTATAAAAACAGGGTGGATAATTTATATAAGCTAAACGAGATAAGTAAGGCAAAATATCAAAAGCTTTTAAAAACAAGTGATGAAATAGGTGAAGGCTTTATTGAACGTGATCTACGGGAAAGCCAGTACATAGCAAAGAAAGCAAAAGAAATGTTGCAGGAGCTGTGTCGTACGGTAGTTTCAACAACAGGTAGTATTACCGATACCTTACGAGAAGATTGGGGATTGATAAATACCATGAAAGAATTGAATCTCGATAAATACAAAGCATTAGGATTAACAGAGGTTCATGAAAACAGAGATGGTAAAAAGATAGAGCGCATTAAAGACTGGACTAAGCGTAACGACCATCGGCATCATGCTATGGATGCTTTAACGGTTGCCTTTACTAAGCACAATCATATTCAATATTTGAATAATTTACATGCTCGAAAAAACGAACATCATAAAAAGCATGGTAATATTATAGCCATTGAGAAAAAAGAGCTTTGCCGTGATGAGAATGGGAAAAAGAAGTTTAATTTGCCGATGCCTCACTTCAGAACCCAAGCCAGGGAGCATTTAAACAATATTCTTATTTCGCATAAGGCCAAAAACAAGGTGGTTACCCGAAATAAAAATAAAATAAAAGGTAGTGATATTGTACAAACTGCATTGACTCCCCGTGGGCAGTTACATCTGGAAACTGTTTACGGTAAATCACTTAAATACCAAACAAAAGAAGTGGCTGTAGGTACTAAGTTTGATGCTGATACTATTGCAATGGTTGCCAATAAAATCTATCGTGAAGCTTTGTTGAAAAGGTTGGCGGGAAATGGCAATGACCCCAAGAAAGCTTTTGGAGGTAAGAACAGTCTTAAAAAGAATCCGGTTGTATGTGCTAACAATACCAAGGTGCCCGAAAAAGTAAAGCTGGTATGGCTTGATAAGCAATATACAATCAGAAAAGATATTACTCCTGATTTAAAAATTGATAAAGTAATCGACAAGGGAATTCAGAATTTATTGAAGAAAAGACTTGAGGCATTTGGAGGAAATACAAAAGAAGCCTTTTCAAATCTAGATAAGAACCCAATCTGGTTAAACAAAGAAAAAGGTATTGCTATAAAGAGGGTAACTATTTCAGGTATTAATAATGCAGAAGCGTTACATGTAAAAAGCGACCATTTAGGAAAGCCAATTACTGATGATAATGGTCAAAATGTGCCGGTTGACTTTGTTAATACCGGTAACAACCATCATGTCGCTATTTACAAAGATGAAAAAGGGAATCTACAGGAAGAAGTAGTTTCGTTTTACGAGGCTGTCGCTCGGGTTAATGCAGGTGTTCCCATTATAAAAACGGAACATGAAAAAGGTTGGTCGTTTCTGTTTACCATGAAACAAAACGAGATGTTTGTTTTTCCATCGGATGACTTTAATCCTAATGAGGTGGACTTGTTAAATACGGATAACTATTGTTTGATAAGTCCTAATTTGTTTAGGGTGCAAACACTATCTGTTGTTAGGTATGGTAATAATACAATAAGAGACTTTAAATTTAAGCATCATTTAGAGACAATAGCGACCGAGAATAAAGTAATGAAGGGTATAACTTACCATCAAATAAAAAGTTTAGAACCACTTTCGAAGATTATTAAAGTCAGAACCAATCATTTAGGAAAAATAGTTCATGTAGGTGAATAGCATATTTTTAGCGGTTTCG